>JAFEEQ010000002.1 GCA_018241025.1 Pseudomonadota bacterium | reverse complement strand
CTATCCCTCGACGTCGAACCGGCTCGGCACGGTCACACGACCGGCACCAATGTGCAGAGCCTCACCTATGCCGCGGACGGATCGATAACGGACGACACCCGCGATCCCTCGAACGACTACGGCTACACCTACAACGATGCTTCGCGGTTGGTGACGGCCAAGCTGAACGGCACGGCCGTGGGCTCCTACGTCTACAACGCGCTGGAGGAGCGCGCGGCGAAGACGGCATCGGGCTCGACCATCCAGTTCGTCTATGACCGTGCCGGGCACCTGATCGAGGAAGCCGACGCGAGCACCGGGGCGGCGCTCCGCGAATACATCTGGCTCGACGACATGCCTGTCGCCCTCATTGATCACAGCGGGATGAGCCCGATGGTGTACTACATCCATGCCGACCAGCTGAACCGGCCGCAGAAGATCACGGACGGCTCGGCGGCGGTGGTGTGGGACGGCGTGTTCGATCCCTTCGGCAATCCGACTTCCGTGACCGGCACGGTCGCCATGCCGCTGCGCTTCCCCGGACAGTATGTCGATCCCGAGACCGCGCTGAACCAGAACTGGTTTAGATACTACGATCCGAGCATCGGAAGATATGTCGAGAGCGATCCGATTGGGTTGGCGGGTGGGATCAATACGTATGCGTATGTTAACGGAAGCCCAATACTAGGTTACGACCAAGCGGGTACCGGGCCGGTAGGTGGCACGATCGGCGAGATCATAGGCGGCGCCTTTGGTGGTGCACTGGGGTCTGCAGCGGAGCCAGGAGGTGGCACAGCTTATGGTGCATATGAGGGTGCTGAAGCGGGTTATGCCGTGGGCTCTACTATCGAAGAGCTAATTTATCTTATGACAGCAAAAGGGTAATGTTGCTGATACCCAAATTGTAGGAGAGTATAACGACTACGCCTCCGGTCAACGAATGTGCGGAAAGGAACCAGATGATCGCTGCTCGTGGCTGGATAAAAACAAAAGCCGGTTTCGGCGAGACCAAGTGATAGCCACTCAGAAAGCGTGGGGTTGTAGGCGAAAACGGCGGTAACTAGCGCGTCAAATTCGGAGGAAGGATTGATTGATTCTGGCGTGGATTCCAAGGGCGAAGCGATCCGTATGCTAGTGGCGACTGCCATTAAAGCGTACAAGTCAGAACATCTATTTGACTTCCTTGAAGACAAAAGTGTCATCGTAAGAAGTGCTGCGGCCAGGGAGTTACAGCTTCGAGGGGGGGCTGCCACCTTCAAGCGCACAGTCGCTCTCTTGGCGAACAAGCATGCTCGGACGCGTGAAGTAGCTGCATTCATACTTGGTCAATTGGGAACACCTAAACGGCTGCTTGTCCGGCAGTCTGCGCGTGCCCTACTAAAAGCACTCGATGTCGAGACAAGTTCCCAAGTAAAATCCGTAATCATTACCTCACTAGGTCAATTGAGATCTAGAAAGGAAGTAGTTAGCTTATTGGGCTACGCCGGTGATCGGTCTCCGTCTGTACGCGCTAGTATTGCGTTCGCTATCGGGTATGTAAATTCAAGTAAGCCTATTTCAGCCTCGGTTCAGCGGACTCTCGACAAGCTTGGGCAAGACAAATCGTCCGCGGTTCGAGAGGCGGCGTTGCTCGCGGCCGAACTCATTGGCGGCGGGAGCCGGCGCGGAAAAGCCTAGTCGTCAGCTTCGCACTTTATGGATGATTTCAATCAACGGACCAAGACCTTCCGGGCCGCAGTTGGGATGAAGGTCATACGGAGAGTGTGACGTTCCGGCGACGGTCTTAGTCGTGACGTGCTCCCCGTTATGCTCGAGTGTGGTCGTCTGATGTTGTAGTCGATCTTCCATGCTTCGATGATCCGTCTGGCTTCTGCAAGGTTGGCGAACAGGTGCACGTTGAGGCATTCGTCGCGCAGCCGGCCATTGAAGCTCTCGATGAAGCCGTTCTGAGTCGGCTTGCCGGGCGCGGTACAGTCGACATCGATTTCTTCGCGCGATTTGGAAACCTTGAGTACCGTCGGCGTCGTGATCGTCCAGGTCCGGCTGCCGCGCGTGAGCGTGCAGTCGGCGCGATAGACGCGCGGCGTGGTGATCTCGATGGTCTGAGACGTGCCTCTCATGATGTATGCGCACCCGGTCGTCGCCATGCAGGCGAGACGGGCCAGCGCGATGTTTGCAAACTTCATATGCCCCCCAACTCAAATCCGATCGCCACAACTTACCGAGTGACGATCCCAAGCCTTCCCCCTTTTTACGGGGCTAGCATTTCGTCGACTCTCGTCCCAAGGGACTAGAACGTCCCGATTGCCGGCTGCGGGCCATGCGCTCAACGCCTGTCGTCGGCTTCTGCCATCGTCCATGCCAGCGTCAGCAGCGAGAGGCCCACCATCGCCGCCAGCACGATCATGGATCGCGCCGACAACTCGCCGGCGAGCCAGTCCGCCCAGCCGGCGTGCCACACCGGCGCGGATGCAAGGCTCGTCCAGCACAGAAAGCCGCCCGCCGCGACACCCAGGAGCAACGGCCAGATCCGATGCCGGCGGCTTACAGGCAGCCGCTGCATCGCGCTGACACTGAAGCCGTCATCCGGCACCGGCCCCTCGAATGCATCCAGCAACAGGCGGTCGACGAAATCGTCTTCGCTCATGATCCGATTTTCTCCCGTGACGGTTCGCGCCAATCTGCGAGCGAGGCCCGCAGTTTCTCTTTGCCGCGCGTCATATGGCTCTTCACCGTGCCCAGCGGCATGTCGAGCACATAGGCGGCGTCGCTCTGGCTGAGGCCCATCTGTACGCAATGCAGCAGCACCGTCCGCTCGGCTTCGGAAAGCTGGCGCATCGCGCGTTCGACATCGAGCCGAAGCTCTGCGGCAGCGGCGTGCGGCGTGCGATCGGGTTCGGGTGCAGTGACCTCTGCCCAGGAGTTCTTGCGGCGCGCCTGCAGGAAGCAGGTGTAGGCCACGCGATAAAGCCAGGTCGAGAACCGCGCATCGCCGCGATACTGATGAAGCTTACGCCACACCGTCAGGAAGGTTTCCTGCGCCAGGTCGTCGGCTCTTGCCATGTCGCCATTCGCCAACCGCCGGAGTTGGGCGCGGATCATGCCCTGATGGCGCCGCATCAACTGCTCGAAAGCGCGCCGATCCCCGTCCAGCAGCACACGTGCCACCAGAGCCTGATCGACGCGCATTTCGGCATGGGGTTCAGTCACGCCGGTTCAGCCACCAGCTCGCGAGATAGCCGAGACCGGTCATCAGCGGCAGGAGGCCGAGGCCCCACAGGCTCGCGACGCTCTGCCCGCCATCGAGCTGCAAGGGCAGCGCGACGAGCATCGCCATCAGGCCGAGGCCGCCGCTGATCAGAACCAGCGCCCGGCGCCGCTCGGAATAAGGCGGATGCGCGTCTTCGAGCAGGGCCGGCGGCAATGCCACGCCTTTGTCGGCAAGTTGCACCAGTGTGCGATAGCGGGCCTGGGTCTGCTGGTAACGATAGCCCATCGTGATCAGCGCAATCAGCACCGGCATCGCCGTCACGGCGAAGGGAATGAAGATTTCAGGCGACATGGTGTTTCTCCTGTGCGTTGGTTTCGCGCCTCACGGCCTGGCGCCTTCGGCGGCGAGAAGATCGGCGATGCGCTCGGCGAGCAGCATGGCTGTCGCGGTTTCGCCCTCGTTGCTGGTGATCGCGACGGCCCCATTCGTCTCCCAGACCATCGCGAGGTCGGCGCTCATGCCCGGCGCGCCGCCGGCATGTCCGCGGATGTGAAGTCCGTGCGAAAGCCGGTCGCCGAACCCGGCGGCATAGCCACCCGGACCGGCCGGCACTTCGTCCGCGAACATTTTGTCGAGCGTCGCCTTGCCGACCAGCTTTCCGCTTTTCAGCGCCCGCGCGAAGCGCAGGAGGTCGGCATTGGTGGAATAGCCGCCGCCAGCCGGGCTTCCTTTGAACGGCAGCGTCATCGCGTTCGCCTTCCAGGTGGTCGAGAACGGTCCGTCGAGGAAGTAGCCGGTGGCGAGCTTCGGCGTCACGTCTTCCACGCTGTCGAACCCGCTGTCGCGCATGCCAGCCGGCACGAATATGTGGCGCTGGATGTAGTCGAAATAATTCTCACCGGAGACCTTCTCGATGATGCGCCCGAGCAGGATGTAGCCGGAATTGCTGTAGTTCCAGTCCTTGCCCGGCTCGCCCACCTTCGGCTGGCGGGCGATAAGATCGAGATAGTCGGCGGGATCGACGAACCTCTCGCGGTTCTGGAAAAACTCCGGCACGAAATAGTCGCCGAGCCCCGCGGTGTGGTGCAGCAACTGCCACACCGTGATCCGGCGCGCGGCATCCTGGTCGGGATAGTCCGGCACGATCTGCGCCAGCGTCGTGTCCCAGGACAGTCGTCCCGCCTCGACAAGCTGTGCGATGGCGACGGCGGTGAACGATTTGTCGATCGATCCGATATGGAAGCGCGTCTCGTGGTCGTTCGGCGCGCCGAAATTGCGCTCGGCGGGGCCGCGGCATTCGTCCAGGATCGTCTCGTCGCCGTCCGTCACGGTCAGGCAGCCGGAAAAGTCTGCACCCTTCACGAGCCTGTCCAGCGCGTCGCGGGCCAGGCGCGCGACCTCGGCATGCGGAACCGGGCCCTTGGGCCAGCCGGCGTAGAACGCCGGATCGTCGATGGGCAGGAGCGCGGCCTGCGCCAGCTTGTCGGGATGCGCCGGATCGGAGGCGAGAACGAGGACTGCGAGCCGTCCCGTGCGGTGGCCCTTGATCGTTATGACCAGCATCGGCCCCTGGTTGCGCGCGTCGACGAAATCCACGCCGCCGCTGTCGCGGACCGCGGAGGCAAGGCTTTTCAGCAGATCGGCCTTGTCGCCGTCGGCGACCGCCGAAGAGAGTATGGTCGGCGCCCATTGCGCGATGCGCGCGGGGCTGTCGGTATTGATATGCCGGATCAGTTCGCCGCCGAGTTTCCCGGCAACGGTGTCCGGCAGGACGGTGGATGGCGGCGCCGCCAGGGCGGGCAGGCCGGCCAGCATCGTGGCGGTCAGGAGTGCGGCCAGGCGGCTGCGCACCCGGCGATGGTTAAGTATCATGGAATATCCTTGGAGAGCGGCGATGCGCGTCGTGCGCATCATGTCGGACGGTTTGATGCGTACATTTTCGAAATCGGATGCACGAACTTCGACACCGCGACGTAGTCATTTGGAATCCGGCCCGGTCCGGTCGCGGACGCCGGTTGCATTTCGCCGCCGGTCTTGGACAGTAGAGCGGTGGCTCCTGGGGTTCGGCGATGCGCTCATTCGCACGCCTGGTCGTTGCTGTCGTTCTGTTCTGCTTGCCCGGTCCCACGGCATGGGCCGCCGAAGTCGCGCGCGCCGCGCCGCCCGCATGGGTGAGCGAAGTTCCCGTGCCGCAACCCCGGCCTGCGCGCATGCGCCAGGTCGAGGACGGGGTCTACTACCTCCTGCTCGACAGCCAGGTGAAGACCGGCCACGGCCACGACGTCTTCTACAGCCGCAACGTCTACAAGGTCACCGACCGCTCCGGCCTCGAAGATGCCGCGCGCTTCGATGTCGATTTCGATCCGAGCCAGGAGCACGTCGTGCTCCACCAGGTCCGCGTTATCCGCAACGGCGTGATTTATGACCGGCTGAAGGATGCCGATGTGCAGGTCCTGCGCCGCGAGAACGGCCTCGACAAGGGTATCTTCGACGGACACAAGACCGTCCATGTCGAAATCAAGGGCGTCGAGGTCGGCGACATTGTCGACTACGCCTATAGCTGGGTGTCGGATTCGAGCCTGTGGCCGGGCCAGTTCTTCGGCCATGTCACGACGCAATGGTCCGTGCCGCTGGAACTGATGCGCTATCGAATCCTGTGGCCGGCCGATCGCGCGCCGCTCACCTTGCGCAGCCGCAGCACCGCGCTGAAGCCGTCGCTGTCCCGCGCAGGCGACGATGTCGTCTACACCTGGCAGGAAACCGATCCGGATCCGGTGCCGGGCGAGGATGGCACGCCGGACTGGTATCCGACCTGGGGCGAGATTTCGGTCTCCAGCATGGCATCCTGGTCCGATGTGGTGGCCTGGGCCCTGCCGCTCTACGAAGGCCGCGATGCGCTCACGCCCGAACTCGTCGCGCGGCTCGATGCGATCGCGGCGAAATATCCGCGGCCTGAAGACCGGATCACCGAAGCCATGCGCTATGTCGAGGACAGCGTGCGCTATGTCAGCATGTCGATCGGCGCCGGCTCCTACACGCCGCGGACGCCGGCCGAGGTGATCCGCAGCGGCTTCGGCGATTGCAAGGACAAGTCGCAGCTCCTCGCCGCCGCGCTGCGCCATCTCGGCATCGAAGCCCATGTCTCGCTGACCGACATGGACGACGGGCCCTCGCTGAGCCAGGTCGCGCCTTCGCCGACCGCCTTCGACCACGCGATCGTGCAGGTCCGGCTGAAGGGCAAATCCTATTGGCTCGACCCCACCGGCTCCAACGAGGGCGGGCGTTTCCCCAGGCTCGCGGCGCTCGACTATGGCTGGGCGCTGCCGCTTGCGGCGGGGCAAGCGCGCCTCGATCCGGTCCGGCCGCCCAAGGTTTCGCAGCCGACCTATCGCACCGTCGAGCGCTATGACTTTGGCGACGACGAGCACGCCGATCTCACGCTCAGTGTCGAGACCACCTATCTCGACGGCGA
The DNA here is from genome assembly GCA_018241025.1 of Pseudomonadota bacterium. Classification (GTDB taxonomy): domain Bacteria; phylum Pseudomonadota; class Alphaproteobacteria; order Micropepsales; family Micropepsaceae; genus Rhizomicrobium. Next base: position 102,941 of record JAFEEQ010000002.1, on the reverse strand, counting down.
GGCCGATGCGATGCGCGCCGATATCGCCTCGATATCCGCCGCGCAGCTCGAAAGCGACTATCTGAAGTTCTATGCCGGCATGTATCCCGGCCTGAAGCGGCTGAAGCCGCTCCAGATCGCCGACGACCGCGACCGCAACCGTATTGTGGTGCGCGAGTTCTATCGCCTCGCCGCCTCCGACCTGAAGCGCGGCAAGCTGCTCGAGCGGTTCGAGGTCAAGGCTTCGAGCATGAACAGCTTCGACAAGATCCCGAACGGCACGCGCACGACACCCTACAAGCTCGCTTATCCCGTTGATCGCGAGCATGTCATTGAGCTGGTGACGCCGGGCCGCGCACCGCCGGCGCCGAAGTCCGTCACGCTCGGCAATGCCGGGTTCAGCTATGCCATGGCGGTAGACCGCGCCGGCGACACGCTCACGCTCGATTACCGCATGGTGGGCCGCAAGAACGTGCTTGCCTCGGCCGAAGTCGCCGACGCGGCCGACATCGCCGACAAGATCGCCGACGACAACTATTGGTATCTCGATCTCACCTCGACCGCCGGCGGAACCATGGGCGACGCGAAAAGCCAGGGTGCTCTCGCGACGCTGACCAACCTGCTCGCCGCGATCGGCGTCATCGCGCTGGCGATGTGGAGCTATCAGGGCTGGCAGCGGCTGCGCGCGCGCTTCACTTGAACCCGAGGCGTCAGCCGCCCTCGATCTCTTCGCGCAGCATCTCAAGCTCCAGCCAGCGCTCTTCGCCTGCCGCATGCGCCGCTTGCGCGTCTGCGAGCTCCTGCGACAGCGCCGAGAACGCCTTGGGATCGCGCGCATAGAGATCTGGCGCGGCGAGCTTCTGCTCCAGCAGCGCGATCTTCTTCTCCAGTTCGGCCAGCCGCCCCGGCAGCTTCTCGAGATCGTGCTTGTCGGAGAAGTTCATCTTGCGCTTCGGCGCCGGCCGCGCGGGCTTGTCTTTCTGGGTCTCGGTCTTCTCAGGCTTCTCCACCGTCTTCGCTTCGACGCCGCTGCCGCGCTGCGCGACCATGTCGCTGTAGCCGCCGGCATACTGGATGAAGCGCCCGCCGCCTTCCGCCATCAGCACCGAGGTCGCGACGCGGTCGAGGAAATCGCGGTCGTGGCTCACGAGAAGCACCGTGCCCGGATACTCGTCGATCATCTCTTCGAGCAGGTCGAGGGTTTCGAGATCGAGATCGTTGGTCGGCTCGTCCAGCACCAGCAGGTTCGAGGGCTGCGCCAGCACCTTGGCGAGCAGCAGCCGCGCCCGCTCGCCGCCCGACAGCACCTTCACGGGCGAACGGGCCTGCTGTGCCGAGAACAGGAAATCCTTCATGTAGCTGACGACGTGCTTCATCTCGGTCCCGACCAGGATATGGTCGCCGCGCCCGCCGGTCAGCACATTCGCCAGCGTATCGTCGGGCTCGAGCACCGTGCGCGTCTGGTCGAGCCGCGCCATCGTCACATTGATGCCGATCTTCACATTGCCGCTGTCGGGCTCCAGCCGCCCGGTCAGCATGTTCAGCAGCGTCGTCTTGCCGGCGCCGTTCGGCCCGACGATGGCAACGCGCTCGCCCCGATGGATGCGCAGGCTCACATCCTGCACCACGGAATTGTCGCCGAAGCTCTTGGAGATGCGCTTCGCGTCGATCACGCGCGTGCCGCCTTGCTCCGCCTCGCTCACCGTCATCTTGACGCTGCCGGTGGGACCCAGCGCCTCGCGCCGTCCGCGCCGCATCGCATGCAGCCGGGCGAGACGGTTCTGGTTGCGCTTGCGCCGCGCGCTCACGCCATAGCGCAGCCAGTCCTCTTCCATCGCGATTTTGCGGTCGAGCTTGTGGCGCTCGATCTCTTCCTGCTCCAGCACCTGGTCGCGCCAGGTCTCGAAGCCCGCGAAGCTCTGCTCGAGGCGCCGTGTCTCGCCGCGATCCAGCCACACCGTGGCGCGCGACAGATTCTCGAGGAAGCGCCGGTCATGGCTGATCAGCACCAGCGCCGAGCGCAGCGATTTCAACTCGCCTTCGAGCCATTCGATCGCCAGCAGGTCGAGATGGTTGGTCGGCTCGTCGAGCAAGAGGATGTCCGGCTTCGGCGCCAGCGTGCGGGCAAGCGCCGCGCGCCGCGCCTCGCCGCCGGAGAGAGTTTCCGGTGTCTCCGCGCCGCTCAGCCCGAGCTTGCCGAGCAGGTAATAGGCGCGCGCCGGGTCGTCGCCCGGCATCAGCCCGGCTTCGACATAGGCATGGGTGTCGGCATAGCCGGCGAGGCTCGGTTCCTGCGGCAGATAGCGGATCGTCGCGCCGGGCTGGGCGAAGCGCGTGCCGGCATCGGCTTCCATCAATCCGGCCGCGACTTTCAGCAGCGTCGATTTTCCCGAGCCATTGCGGCCCACAAGACACAGTCTCTCGCCCGGTTCGACCGAAAGCGCCGCGCCGTCGAGCAGTGCGGTGTTTCCGAACGTCACGTGAATGTCTTGAAGCAGCAAAATCGGCGCAGGCATGGCGCCTTATCTCATATTTCAAGTCCGCCGCACGGCAATTTCCGCCTTGAAAAACCCCGTGCGGGGGAGTAGTTCGCGTCCTCCGTAACCATCTTCAGGATCAGACTGGCTTCATGCGCGGCTTCAAGGAAAAGGGATTCAACGATCGGCTCCAGGATCAGGCCAAGGCCCGACAGGCGCTGCTCGACCGTGTGCGCGCCAAGGCGCCGCAGAACGATCCCGAATTCGCCGCCCGCCAGGCCGAGCGCGTCCGCATCGCCCAGGAGCGCGACGCTCGCAACGCCGCGCGCGAAGCGGAGAAGGCGGCCGAGCGCCAGCGCGAACTCGATCGCAAGGCAGCTGAAGAAGCGGCACGTCTCGAAGCCGTCCGTCTCGAGGCCGAGGAACGCGAGAAGGCCAAGCGCGAGGAAGCGGACAAGCTCGTCCAGCTCCTCGCCGACCAGAAAGCCGCCCGCGACGCCCGCTACGCCGCCCGCAAGCAGCGTCAGAAAAAGCGCTGAGGTTTCCGCCCGCGGAACCTGCCCGGCAATTTACATCGGCCATCGCGCGAGTAGTCTCTGCCCCCCGGCCATATCTAGGCAGGAAAGGGCATAGGCGTGCAGGATCGTTACACCCCCGAACAAGTCGAGACTTGGCGCCGCGACGGCGCGGTCGTGATCAAGGACTTCTTCACGCCGGAGGAGGTCGCCGCCGTCGTCGCGGATTTCGATGCCGTGTTCGGCCGTGAAGGCGCCGACGCCGGTCTCGAAAAGAAACAGGCCGGCGAAGTCGGCCGCTTCCATCCTTCGCAGTTCAAGGACATCCAGCCCGTCCCGATCGAGTGCTCGCCGGCGCTCAACCTCATCGGCGTCCATCCCGCGCTGATCGCCTTCGCCAAGGAGGCGCTCGCCACGGATGACGTGCGCGTCTACCAGTGCCAATCCTGGGCCAAGTTCACCGGCGATTCCGACTACGACCAACCCTGGCACACCGATTTCTCGAACCACACGCTCACTGTCCCGTCCGAAGACGCGACCAAGAACACGGTGACGATCCTCTGCTACTTCAGCGACGTCAGCGACGCGCATGGCCCGATGAACTACGTCACCCGGCCCGATGCCGCCGAAGTGTCGAGCCCGGTGGATTCGCTCAGCCGCGACATGGACGTGCAGAAGCGCATCCAGACCGACCTGACCAGGCGCGGCCGCTCCAGCGCCTCGACCGCCGGCACCGCGATCCCCTACTGCATCGACGTCTATCACCGCGGCACCAATCTCACCGCGCCGAAGGGCCATCGCTACGCGCTGATGACCTGCTTCAAGAAGGCGAAGGACGACAGCATCGGCTTCACCGCCTGGCAGTTCCATCACACCAAGCCCTGGGCGAACATCTTCAACCACGCGACGCCGGAACAACTCGCCTGCTTCGGCGTGCAGCGTCCCGGCGACCCGTTCTGGACCCCGACCACGATCGAACGCGCCCAACTGCGCTATCCCGGCTGGGACCTGACGCCGTGGAAAGAGGCGATGCGGTGATCGTCTTACCTCCCCATCGTGGGGAGGTCGAAATTGCGTAGCAATTTCGGGTGGGGAAGTGAATGGCGAAGCCCCCACCCGGCGTTCGCTCCGCTCGAGCCGAGCTCCCCACGATGGGGAGATCTTCTATTCCACCGGCATTCCCGCACAACGCTCGGGCCGGCGTTCCGGATTGCACGCGGCGATCACGCCGTCCGGCATCCGCGCCGTATAGCCGCTGAGCCGCGTATCGGGCTCCATGTAATCGGTCGAGACATATTGCGCGCCGCTCGCCAGCGCCTTGTCGCGCCGCGTCGTGTCGTTGCCGCGCGCCTCAACCGTGTCGGCATCGGCGCGGGTGCGGACGAGGAAGTTGCGATGCACCGCATCGCGGATCGCCGGAATGTCCGTGACTTCGTTCAGCACCAGGAACGCCGCCTCCGGCGAGTCGATCGGCGCATCGACGAACATCACCCGGCCCTTCAGCGACGGATGACCGTCGAGAAAGGGCTTGATCTTGTCGCCATGCTCGTCGAGCGCGAAGATGAACTTGCCGCGCGTCTCGCCCAAAGTCGGCCAGCCCTTCGTCAGGATCGCGTCGCGCAAGGTGGCCGCATCGCCGCGCACGCTGTCCGGCGTCACCAGCGCTTCGCGCGGAAACACCGACAGGATCTCGGCCTCGAGCGCGTCATAGGCCGCGGCGTCGAATTTCAGCGGCGTCACCGAACCCGGCATCGGGATCGCGTCGTCCTTGGCGTTCATCGTCACAAGGATCGGCACATGGTCGGGATGCGCATCCGACCACGTCTTCAGGTCTTTCAGGCAGGCGACAAAGGTGATGCAGACCGTATGGAAATCGAGATCCTGCACATGCAGCACCTTGAAACCCGGCGCGCTCATCGCCGCGGTCCAGTCGTCCGGCATGACCTCGCCGGTCATCTTGGCGCCGGCCGGATGGGCATAGAGCCCGCCTTTGGGATCGTAGACCACGTCGATCTCGATCGCGCGCGCGCCGCTGTCGAGCTGTTCGCCGAGCGGACGGTGCGCATAATCGAGGCCGTCGGCGACCGCCGGCTTGCCCATGCGGATCAGGGCCATGATCTTGTCGGGGATCTTGGCCTTGTAGCTGTTATGCGTGCCGACGGTCACGATATCGTTGAGGCGCAGGTTCTTGTCCATCCAGGCATGGGCACAGCCCGGGCCGGCCGCCTTGGCATCCGGCGCGGCGAGATCGCAATCGGCCAGCGCAGGGCCGGTCATCAGCAGAAGGGCGCCGAAGGCGGCGGGCAGAATTCGCATGCTTCCTCACGCGGATTGAATCAGGCGAGGCTCTTTATACACCCGGCGTGACAGGCGCGCGTCGAGCCAACGCAGCACGGTGCCGATGACGCGGTCGCTGTGCTTCCAGTGCAGCAGCAGATGCGGCCCGTCGCGGAAGCGCTGCCACATCTTCACCCCGGAAAGTCCGGCATGCAGCCGCTCGATGCAGGCGACCCGCAGGATGTCCTCGCGGCTGCCGACCATGGTCAGGACCGGCACGTGCACATGTTCGGCCTCGTCGACCGCGCTGCGCGACAGCTTGAACAGGCCGAACAGCATCGCGGGCTTCACCCGGCGCAGCACCATCGGATCGCTCAGCAGGCGGATCGCCGCCGCGGGCGTGAACTCCCACGCGTTCAGCCGTTCGATGATGAAGCCGGCATTGGGTATCAGGAAGCGCAGCACGCGGGTCAGGAACGAACCGAAGACGCGCCGCCATGTGCCGGAAATCGCGCCCGGCGCCGACAGGACAAGTCCCGCGAGTTCGAGATCGGGAGCCCGCGCCGCGACATGCACTGCCAGCGCCGCGCCCATGCTCTCGCCGAGGATGAACACCGGCAGATCGGCCGTCGCGCGCCGCTTGAGGAAATGCACCGCCTCGATCGCATCGCGGATCATGCGGTTCTTGCCGCGCCATTGTCCGCGCGAAGCCGTGGCGCCGAAGCCGCGCTGGTCGATGGCAAGTGCAGTGAGACCTGCCGCCGCGAAACGCGGGCCGATCTCGTCGAAAGCGCCGGAGTAGTCCGTCGCGCCATGCAAGAGAAGAATCAGCGCGCGCGGTCGGCGCGCCGGCCACAGGCGATACGGAATCTCGGCATGGTCCGATGCGGTGAACCGCCCACACAGCACGGGCGTCGACGGATCGAGCGCGCTCAGCGCCCAATGGGCATCGCTGGCCGAGGCCTTTTCGTCGCCGGCATAAAGCTCGAACCCGAGACGGAAGGCCTGGCTCATGGCCGTCGCCTCACCCGCCGCTCACCCGTCGCGCCACGGTCAGCCCCGCGATAAGCAGGACCAGGAACACCAGCATGAACACGAAGAAGAGAAGCTTGGCGATCGCGAAGGACGCGCCGGCAATGCCGCCGAAACCCAGCACGCCCGCGACCAGACCGATCAACAGAAAGAAAAGCGCCCAACGCAGCATCGTAAATCTCCCATATTCTCTGGGAAGAAAACGAGGCGCGGCGGGGAAAGTTCCCTATTGCGGCTTTGGCGGCGCCGGCTGGGTGGCGGCCCAGTCGACGATCTGGTGGATCACAGCCCCCAGGGCCTGATTGAACGCCGTCACCGCCGCCGGGATGCTGTTCTCGCTCGCCTGTACTTCGCTGCGGGCGCTGAGCGAACTCGAGATCGAGCGTCCACGGGCCGCGATGAGGCGCGCCACGATCCGCACCTCGATGGTCGGGATGCCGTCAGCGACACTGTATTGCGCCTGGAAGTCGCGGATATCGCTTTCGAGCAGATAGTCCGATTTGAGGCCGTCCGTGTCGCGGCCGATTCCCTTCACGCGCCCATCGGCCTCGAAGGCGTCGATCAGCGCGCTCTGCACAAGGAACGGCACGCGATCCTGCCACGCCGCGTTGGCATAGAAATCCATGCGGTCGCCTGGCTGCAGGATGACGATCCGGTCGGTGTCGATGCTCTGCGGCGCGACCGGCAGGACGATCGACAACTGCCATGGCGCCTGCGGTCCGCCGTTCGCCGGCGGCGGCGTGGGTTTGAGCAGATAGAGCGGCGGCGGCTCGGGCGGGCCGATCAGGTTGGAGCAGGCGGAGAGTGCTGCGGCGGCGCCAGCGACGGCGAACAGGCTGCGGCGGTTGAACAGGATGTCGCTCATTTCGGAGTGTACCCCTTGCGCCGGTCGCCGAAGATCACACGGGTCGGCTCGCGATTGAGTTGATCGGAAAGGCTGGTGAGACTTGTCACGAGGCGCCGCGAATCCGCGACCAGTGCCGAGAGCTGGGCGATGCCGTCGCCGGTGACGACGGCGTCCGCGTCGGTGGAGAGCTTGTCGAGCTTCAGCAGCGTGGCGTTGGCCTGCTTCAAGGTCGGATCGAGGTCGCGCGAGGCGATCGCCAGGTTGCGCGTCGCCTCGTTGGTGTTGCGCAGCGTGGCATCGAGATCGGCGGAACGCGCGGCCATCGTCGAAGTGATGGTATCGAGGTTGGCGAGGATATGGCTGAAGGCGGCGCGGTTCTTGTCATCGAGCAGCTTGTTCAGCTTGTCGGCGATCAGGTTGACCTTGTGCACCACCTCGGGCGCGGATTCCTGGAGAACCGCCCAGGTCGACGGCACCGACTTGATCTCGGGATAGGGCTTGCTCGTGGTTTGCGGCAGCTTGTCTTCCTCGGCGCGCTTCTTGCCGCCGATGATCTCCACATAAGAGCCGCCGGTCAGACCCTGACTCGCGATCGACGCCGTCGCGTCGTTGTAGATCGACAGGTCGGGCCGGACTTCGAGCGTCACGATCACGCTCGACGGATCGTTCGGCGCGAAGCCGAGATTTTCCACCCGTCCGACCTCGAGGCCATTGTAACGGACCACCGTTCCCTTGCCGAGGCCGGAGACCGAGCCGGTGAACTTCGTCGTGTAGTAGACGTATTCCTGGCTGTACTGCACGCCCGCCAGCCACAGCACGGTGACGACCAGCGCCAGCATGCAGGCCAGGACGAAGGCGCCGACGGCGACGTAGTTTGCCTTGGTTTCCATCGCTTCTCCCCCAAATCAGGCCGCGGCGCGCCCGCGCGGGCCTGAAAAATATTCCTGGATCCATGGATGCGGATTTTTCCGCAGCTCGTCGATCGTGCCGACGACGATCTTCCTGTCGACCAGGACGGCGATCCGGTCGGTCGTGGCGCGCAGCGTGTCGAGATCGTGCGTCACCATGAACACCGTGAGCTTCAGGCTCTTCTGCAGATCCTTGATCAGCTCGTCGAACATGTTGGCCGAGATCGGATCGAGGCCGGCGGTCGGCTCGTCGAGGAAGACGATGTCGGGATCGAGCGCCAGCGCCCGTGCGAGGCCGGCGCGCTTCTTCATGCCGCCCGAGAGCTCCGAGGGATATTTCACCGCCGCGTTCTCCGGCAGCCCGACCATCGACAGCTTCATCGAGGCGATCTCGTTCATCAGCTGCTGCGGCATGTCGAGATATTCCCGCATCGGCACCTGGATGTTCTCGGCGATGGTCTGGGAGGAGAACAGTGCGCCTTCCTGGAACAGCACGCCCCAGCGCATCTCGATGTCGCGCATCTGCATGTCGTTCAGTTTCGACGTGTCCTTGCCGAAGACCTCGATCGTGCCGGAGCGGATCTGGTTCAGCCCGATGATCGAGCGCAGCAGCACCGACTTTCCGGTGCCCGAGCCGCCGACCACGCCGAGCACTTCGCCGCGATAGACGTCGAGATCCAGATGGTCGTGCAGGATCTGCGAGCCGAAGCCGTTGACCAGTCCGCGGATTTTGATGACGACGTCCTTCTCCATCGCTCAGATCCCTATGATCGAGAACAGGATGGAGAACCCGGCATCGAGCACGATGACGAGGAAGATCGATTCCACCACCGAACGCGTGGTCAGCTTGCCGACGCTCGCCGCGTTGCGCTCCACCTGCAGGCCCTCGAAGCAGCCGACCAGGCCGATGATGAAGGCGAAGACAGGCGCCTTGATCATGCCGACCATGAAGGTGTTGACCGAGATCGCATCCTGGAGCTGGCGCATGAACACCGGAACGGTGATCCCGAGGTCGAAATAGCACATCACCGCGCCGCCCAGGAGGCCCATGACGTCGGCATAGAAGGTGAGGAAGGGCAGGGCGATGACGAGCCCGAGAATGCGCGGCAGGACGAGCGCATCGACCGTGTTGATGCCGATGGTCTCCATCGCATCGATCTCTTCGTTGACCCGCATCGTGCCGATCTGCGCCGTGAACGCCGAACCCGAACGCCCCGCGACGATGATCGCGGTCACGAGACCGCCCAGCTCGCGCAGGAGGCCGACGCCCAGGAGGTTGATCGTGAACACCTCCGCGCCGAAGCGCTTCAACTGGTCCGCGCCCTGATAGGCGAGCACGATGCCGATCAGGAACGACAGGAGGCCGACGATCGGCAGCGCATTGATGCCCGTCTCTTCCACCTGGTGGACCAGCGCGGCGAACTTCAGATTGCCGCGCGGATGGTAGATCGCTTCCGTCACCTCGACGGTGACGCGGCCGAGATAGCCGAGAATGCCGACGCCCTGCTGCAGCCCGTGGACCGTCGCCTTGCCGACGCGTCCGACGAAGGCCTGCAGCGTATGCTGGTCGTGGATCGTCACCGGCGGCGCGGTGTGCTCGTGCTCCACCGCGTGCAGCAGTGCGTTGTAGACATCGTCCAGCACGATCGGCGCCACACGTGTGCCGCGCTGTTCCCAGTCGCGCTTGGTCCGGACCAGGAGCCAGGCCCCCGCGCTGTCGATGCGCTCGAGCCCCGAACCGTCGATCACCGCGTCGGTCGCGTCGCCGAGATCGATGCGGCGCAGCTCGGCATCGAGTGCCGCCGCCTCCCGCGTCGTCCACTGACCTTCGGCCATCAGGCGAAGGCTGCGCGCCTTGCGTTCGGTCCGAACCCGCGCGCGGGCGTCGTCCTGCGTGTCATGTGCGGTGCTCATCCCGGCAAAACTCTAGCCGTCGCCGGGTCTTAAGGCCATGCTGCCGCTGTCAAAAAAGGGCGGGAACGGGAACATGGCGGGCAGGGCACTGATACTCGGCGGCGGTGGACCCGTGGGGATTGCGTGGGAACTCGGACTGGCTGCCGGCCTTGCCGAGCGCGGCGTGCGCCTGGCCGACGCCAATCGCATCGTCGGCACCTCTGCAGGCTCCTTCGTCGGCGCGGCACTGGCGACGGGCCGCCCGGCCGAATCGTTCGTCCGTGCGCAGGTCGAGCAAGCGGCACGCGAGCGCGGCCCCAAGGCCGATCGCGCGCCGCCCGATCTTGGTCCCCTGATGCGCCTGATGGCGCAGCGTCCCGCCACCGGCGAAATGCCCCGCGCGCTGCTGTCGGAGATCGGCGCCTTCGCGCTTGCCGCTGAGACCATGGCCGAGGAGCAGTTCATCGCCAGTTTCGGCTCCATCGCCGGCGATACCTGGCCGCACGGTTTCGCCTGCACCGCGGTCGATGCCGAAGACGGCAGTTTCGTCGTCTGGGAAGAATCGTCGGGCGTCGATCTCGGCCACGCCATCGCGTCGAGCTGCTCGGTTCCCGGCATCTTCCCGCCGATCACCATCCACGGCCGCCGCTACATCGACGGCGGCATGCGCTCCGGAACGAATTTCGATCTCGGCCGGAATTACGAGCGCGTGCTCTGCATCGCCGTGATCGGCAATCTCGGTCTCGAATTCATGAAGGCGCGGGCCGAGTCCGAAGTTGCGGCGCTGCGGGCCGCCGGCGTTGCCGCCGAACTCATCATCCCCGATGCGAATTGCCGCGAGGCCTTCGGACCCAACCTGATGGATTCGCGCCGCCGCGGCGATGTCGCGCTCGCCGGCGCGGTCCAGGGCCGCGCCGAAGGCGAACGCATCGCCGCGTTCTGGAACTGAAGCTCAGATCAGCTCCCGCCCCATCATCCGCTCGAGCACCCTGAGCGGCGAGCGTTCGGGATGGGCGAGCGCTTCGATCGGCAGGTGGAAAGTCTGCTCGAGGCAGAACTGGCCCTTCAGCGCCGCATGCATCGCCTGGTCGGTGAAGCACATCCAGGTCGTGCCGGCGGGAAAGGCGAACTCGATCTGCGGCGCATTGCTCTGATAGGCGCCGTCGAGCTTGGCGCCGTCATGGAGCCCGAGCATCAGATAGTCGTAGTCGCTGCGCCGTCCACGCGTGATCCCGAGCAGGTCGAACAGCCAGGGCTCCAGCGGCAGCGGCCGCCGCGCCTTGCCGGCGAATTTCTGCGCCACCGCTTCGAACGGCTCGCCGACATGCCAGACGCGTGCACCGCCCATCGGATGGATGTTCGAGAACACGCGCAGGATGCGCCGTCCGCGCTGCGGCCGCGACGGAAACGCGTCGACATGCAGCCGCTTGTCGTCGGTCCGCGGGCTGTAGCTGCGCCCGGCGATCTCGACCGGCCGGTAGGAGGTGCGCGCCTGGTCGATGCGGTCGGCATAGCCGGGAAAGAGCGTGAGCACGAGCGCGCGCGCCTGCTCGGCGAAGCGGCCCATCATGACTGAAAGCCGCGCGCTGTCCTCCGGCGAAGCGGCATCGCCCTGGATCTTTCCGTCCGGATCGCGGCTGATGTTCTTCGCCCGCCCGTTCGACAGCGCATCGGTCAGCAGCGAATTCTCGCTGTTGCCGACGAGGAAGGGCAGCTTCGGAAAATAGAGGACCTTGCCGCTCTCCAGCGCGTCCTGCGCGGCCGCGCGAGTCGCGTCGTCGAAGGGACCCGTCCAGCGGGTCAGCTCCAGCGTCGCGATCGGTTCGATGTCCATGGCGCGGGGTTGTAGCAAAGCCGAAGGCGCTACTCCAGCGAGCCCGTGATGGAAGCGCGCTGCGATATTTCGATCCAGTTGCCGTCGGGGTCGCGCACCATCGAAATGCGAGCAGTCGTTCCGAGCGTGGTCGGCGCCATCGCCTCGCGCCCGCCATGCTTCAGGATCTGCGCGTGCTCGACGTCGCACTTGAAGACCTGGAAGGTGATGTAGCGGAAGCCGGCGCCCTGGAAGCCCGCGTCGGCCGGTGCATCATCCGATTCCTCCAGCAGAATCATGGTCTCGCCGGCTTGGAATGTCGCGCCATGGGCATGGGCCGCTTCGTTGAGGCCGAGGCCCTCGCGATAGAATCGCTTATGCGCCTCGAGGTCGCGCACCTTCAGCTTGATGCCGACCTGCTGGATACCCAGTGTCCCCGGCGGCACCAGCGCGACGGCGGTGCCCTCCGGGTCTCTCGCGACGCGAATCTCGCGCTGGCCGGGCCGTGCGATCAGCACCTCGGCATAGCCCGCCGGCGCGGCATGGGGCAGGGGCGACTCGAAGTGGTTGATCTTCAAAACCGAGCCCAGCAAGTCGTGCCGGTGCTGCTTCTGCCCGCGCCGGATCGGCAGGACATGATCGAACGGCACCCCCATCTCGCCCTGCCAGAACGCCAGCATGGCATCGAGATTGTTGGTGTTGAGCCCGACATCGACGCGGGGCTTGGAGAGGTGCATGGGCGAATATCTCTCAACAAAAAGATCGTCATCCCCGGGCTTGTCCCGGGGATCCAGGATCACGAACGGCGCAGGACGAGGCGACGGGCGTGCAGCCTTTGCATCATGGGTGTTCTTGGATGGCCGGGACAAGCCCGGCCATGACGATTGAAGAACGGCCCATTAAGCAACCGCCGCTCACCCCACCTGCGCGTCGAAGAACGCCTCCGGATCCTCGATCTCGACCAGCCTTCCGCGCTTGATCTCGATGAACCGAGTCGCTGCCGTGCGCGTGAAATAGCGGTCGTGGCTCACGAAGATGCACGACACGTCGGACTGCTCCAGCTGCTCTTCCAGATCCTCCTGCCCCTCGATGTCGAGATGGTTGGTCGGCTCGTCGAGCAGGTAGAAATTCGGCCGGGTCAGCTTCATGTAGAGGAACAGCAGCCGCGTCTGCTCGCCGAAGGAGAGCTTGCGGATCTTGTCGTCCAGCCGCTCGAACGGAAATCCCGCCTTGGCCAGAATCGCCACCGCCGCCGCGTTGTTCACCGTCTTCACCCGGCTGATGTATTCGCGCAGCGAGATGTCGAGCGGAAGGTCGGCCATGCGCTGGTCGAAGGTGACGAGACTGGTCGCCGGGTTGTAGCGCACCGCCGCGCGGCCGTCGTAGTGCTCCTGCTCGGGGTCGTAGCTCTTCGACAGGATCGACAGCAGCGTCGACTTCCCGCTCCCGTTCGGTCCCAGCAGCGCCACCCGTTGTCCCGCGGGAATCACCAGCCGGTCGATGGTGATCAGCGTGCGCGACTGGTCGGGCGTCTTCACCACGAGATTCGACAGCCGCAGCGCGATCTTGGCGTCGATCGCTTCGTCGTTCAGCTCCAGCTTGCGGTTCTTCGGCCGAAAGACGTCCGTTGCGTTGTCCTCGATCCGCTCGATGCGCTTCTCGGTCGCGCGCTGCTTCTTGTGGAATTTCGAGTTCAGAACGCCCCACGCCTTGTAGCGCGCCGCGGCCTTCTCCAGCCGCGCGATTTCCTTGTCCTCCAGCGCCCGCCGCTTGGCGTCGAGCGCGTCCTTGCGCAGCAGCTCCTCGCGCGCCTCCGCGAAGGGCAGCTTGAAGGTGTGCGCGCCGTCCTTGCGCAGGAAGATCGTGCGCGTCGTGGTTCGTTCCAAAAATTCTCGGTCATGGCTCACCACCAGCATCGGCAGCCGGTCTTCCTCGAGCCAGCCTTCCAGCTTGTTGATGTTCTCGAGGTCGAGATGGTTGGTCGGCTCGTCGAGGATCACGAGATCGGGCTCCGACAGCTTCGCCGCCGCGATCAGCATCAGCCGCTGCCAGCCGCCCGACAATTCGCCGAAGCGCCGCTCGGCGACCTCCGGCGGAATCCGCAGCTCGTCGAACAGCACGTCGACCTTCCACAGATCGTCGCGCGCATCCGGCGGCAGCGCGCGCTCCAGCCGCTCGCGCACCGTCTCCGTGCCGCCTTCGCTCGGGATCTCCTGCGGCACATATCCCACCCGCGTTCCGCGCGAGCGCACGATGCTGCCGCTCGACAGTTCGTATTCGCCCATCAGGCATTTCAGCAGCGTCGATTTCCCCGCCCCGTTCTCGCCGACCAGCGCCGTGCGCGCCTCGTCCAGCTGGAACGAGACGTTCTCGAAGATGGTGGTGACGCCGAATTGAAAGCCGCCCCGGTCGATGCCGAGCACGGCCGAACGGGGGGCCATTGCACTGGACACAAGAATTGCGCGCGCCTTTTGGCATAGGACGCGGCGCCGTCCAAATCCGTCTTTCAACCCTCATTGTCATGGCCCGCGGTTGCGGGCCATGACAATCTTTGTTTGATTGAAGGCGGAAAAATCGGGAGAAACACCATGGGACGTCTCACAGGCAAGGTCGCGATCGTCACCGGCGCCGCGAGCGGCATCGGCCGCGCCAGCGCCAAACTGTTCGCGGCCGAAGGCGCCAAAGTCGTCGCCGTCGATCGCGCCGACGCGGTCAAGGACACCGTCGAAGCGATCAAGGACAATGGCGGCACCGCCATCGCGCTCAGCGCCGACGCGTCGAACGAGCGCGACGTCGCGCACTTCGTCGATACCGCGGTCGGTGAGTTCGGCGCCCTCGATGCAATTTACGCCAATGCCGGCATCTCCGGCGGCAACCAGCCGCCCTTTTTCGAGCTCACCGCCGATCACTGGCGCCAGGTGCTCGACGTGAACCTGATCGGCGTCTTTCTTGCCATCAAGCATGCCGCGCGCGTGATGATCCCGCGCAAGAAGGGTTCGATCGTCTGCACCGCGTCGGTCGCCGGCATCCGCTCCGGCGCGGGCGGCGGTCCTTACAGCGCATCGAAGGCCGGCGTGATCAATCTCACCACCACGGCGGCGAACTATCTCACCGGCACCGGCGTGCGGGTGAACGCGATCTGTCCCGGCATCATCGAGACCGGCATGACCAAGCCGATCTTCGATTACGCCGAGCAGCGCGGCACCAAGGATCGCATTGGCCAGCTCAATCCCCTGAAGCGTTACGGCCATCCCGAGGAGATCGCCTATATGGCGCTGTTCCTCGCGAGCGATGAAGCGAGCTACGTCAACGGCCAGCACATCGCCGTCGATGGCGGCCTCACCAGCTCGATGCCGGTGACGGGACGGATCGGGCGGTAGCGTGTCGCCGTTCCTCCCCCGTTGTTACGGGGGAGGGGGAGCGGCCGCGAAGCGGACGGTGGAGGGGGCGCGGCAGGCCTGCGCGGTCCAATTCCACAATGACCCTCACCCTGAGCCTGTCGAAGGGCGAGGGTTTTGTTTCGAAGTCCAAGCGCTTGGCGCCTGACAATCTGTCAGGAAAATACTCACTGTTGCCTCTTGAACACAGTTGTTGCGTTCTTACATCTCCCGCAGGAGTTGAGGAGCGCCATGGGTATCCGAATCTGACGTGGCACAAATCCAGGTCCGTGCGGGTCACGCGCACGCCATAAGGCGAAGATCCGTCGATCACACCTCCGGCCGGAGGTGTCAGGGCGGTCCTGTCAGGCTGTGGGCCGAGGGTTCGATCGAAAGTGCCTGTTGGGCGCCCGTGTGGCGACCGGAGCGCCAGCGAATAGATCGATCAAGACATCGCCCGCTCGGTGCGCACCGTGCGGGCTTTGTCTTGAGTGTTCCTCCCCCATCGTTATGGGGGAGGGGGACCATCCGTGCAGCGGATGGTGGAGGGGCTTTGTAGCGACAGCGTGCGAAGGCCAGATGAGCGACAGCGAGCCTGGCGGCAGTCCCGCATGGATACCGCCGCACCTCGACCAACCCAGCACGCGGTCAGCGCCTCACACCCGCTCCGCCAGCACCAGCCAGTCCCACGGCATCCGCGTTCCGGCGTTGCGCGGTTTGCGCAGGCCTTCCTTCTGCCAGGGATAGGGCACGCGCAGCAGCCGCTTCACCGCAAAGCCGTGCAGCGCGAGCACATCGCGAAGCTCGTCGCGCGCGAAGTGCTTCTGCCGCGAGCCGCCGCGGTCGACGAGCCCGTCCGGCGCATCCTTCTTCGCGTCGGCCAGCGAAGTGCCATAGGCGACGCGTTCCACCATCCGGTCGGATTCGATCGACGGCACGACGATCAGCGCATGACCCTTCTTGCGCGTCACGCCGGCGATCCCGCGCCACATCTGCGCGCGGATTCGGTTCTCCGGCATCGTGATCACGTTCATGCACACCGTCAGATCCGCCTTGCGCCCGATGCGCGCGACCGCCGGCGGGATGTTCGAGGTCATGAAGGTGATGTCCTCGCGCCGGCCGATACGCTTGCGCGCCCGCGCCAGGATCCGCGCCGCATGCTCCACCGCATAGGTGTGCCGGAAGCGTGCGCCGTAGCGCTCGACGAACGTCCCGATCCCGCAGCCGAGATCGACCAGCACCGAACGCTCCGGCGAAGGCTTCAGCTTGCGCAGGATGCGATCGATCTCGCGGCTTCCGGTTTCGCGCGTGATATCGCAGACTTCGCGCTCGAAATCGTCGGCCAGCGCATTCCACTCTTTGCGACTCACCATGCGACACTGAAAGGCGATTCTGAGGCGGCGCGCAAATGTGCGGGAAGTTCACGCAGATGATGAGCTGGGGCGAGTACGTCACGCTCGCCGAGATGATCGGCGCGCCGGCAAGCGCCGCCGACACCGTCACGCCGATGCGCTTCGCCACCGTCATCTGTCTCGATGCTGAGGGCCGGCGCGCCGCGCGCCGCATGCGCTGGGGTCTCGTGCCGCCCTATGCCGCCGATCCGATGATGGGCACGAAGTTCATCCATGCCCGCGCCGAGACCATCGAGGAGAAGCCGACCTTCCGCGAAGCCTTCTTCAACCGCCGCGGCCTCGTCGTCGTGAACACTTTCAACGAAGGCGAAGAAGTCACGCCGAAGAAAACGCAGCAATACGTCATCACCCCGCGCGGCCGCGCCGCCGTCGCCATCGCCGTGGTGTGGGAACGCTGGACCAGGCGCGACGAAGCGCTCGAGACCTTCGCCATGGTCACGGTGCCGCCCAACGCCCTGATCGCCACGATCACCGACCGCATGCCGGCCCTGGTCGACGATGCCGACTGGCCCATTTGGCTCGGCGAAGTGCCCGCCGACGTCGACACGATCAAGTCCGTGCTCAAGACCTCGACGATCGACATGGACATGGAGAAGCAGCAGAAAAAGCCGCCGCCGCCGCGGCAGGGCGATTTGTTCTGAGCCGTCCTTCGACAGGCTCAGGACGAGGGACTAAGCTCAACCCTCATCCTTTCAAGATCCTCATCCTGAGCCTGCCGAAGGATGGCCACCCTGCCATGCAATCGCTTCTCCACTTCTCCGAAGATCCGACGATCGAGGTCTTCGTCCCGCACATCCCCGCGACGGCGAATCCGGAAGACCGCAAGCCGATGGTCTGGGCGGTCGATGACGGGCACGCGCCGGGCTTCTGGTTTCCGCGGCACTGCCCGCGCGCCTGCTGCTGGGCAAACGACAGGCCGCTGAGCGATATCGGCCGCACGCTGCTCGGGATGGGCGCAGTCAATCGCATGCACGCAATCGAAACCGTCTGGCTCGACCGCATGCGCGCCTGCACGATGTACGTCTATCGCTTCGATCCGGCACCCTTCGCCGTCTACAACCGCGACGCGGGTTACTACGCAACGACAGAAACGGTGCGCCCGCTCTCCGTCGAACCCATCGGCGATCTCCTCGCGCTCCACGCCAATGCCGGGATCGAGCTGCGCATCGTCCC
Organism: Pseudomonadota bacterium; assembly: GCA_018241025.1. GTDB lineage: Bacteria > Pseudomonadota > Alphaproteobacteria > Micropepsales > Micropepsaceae > Rhizomicrobium. Next base: position 85,238 of record JAFEEQ010000002.1, on the reverse strand, counting down.
GAAACTCTGGCCGGTGATCGATGCCATCGTGGCCTCCGGCCTCGACTTCTCCATCATCCGCAAGGCGAACGCGCTGCCGCGCTGAACCTTACAGATTTGTGAGTTGGCTGGCAGAGCAGGGCGAGAGGGCGCCCGCATATTCCTTCTCACGAAACGAGCTGTTTCGCGCCAAACAACTGGAGAAAACCCCATGTATCGTTCCCTCGTCGCAGGCCTCGGCCTCCTTGCCCTGACCGCGACCGCCACTGTCGCGGCGCCCGCCGCCACCCCGGCCAAGTCTGCGGTCACCACCGCCTCCAAGCCGGCAATGCCGACCATGACCGCCGCCAAGCCGGTTGCGCCGGTCAAGGCGACCACGACGGCCCAGACCTCCAGCAAGCCGGGCAAGGTCCAGAAGGTCAGCGCCAAGGCCTCGCACAAAGGTCACGGCGTGATGCACGCCCGCCACATCGAGAAGAGCAAGCCCGCCAAGTCGGCCGGTTGATTTTTCTGGCGCCGGCGTCCTCCCCTCCGCCTGTGCCGCAGACGAGGCCGGTCCCTTCCCCCGGGGGCCGGCCTCGCCGTTTTCCGCCGAACTGGAGTAAGACATGGAAATGAGCCGCCGGATTCTCCTCGTTGAAGACGACCAGAACACGGCGGATTACGTCCTGAAGGGGCTGCGTGAGGAAGGCTTCACCGCCGAACACGCAAAGGACGGCCGCGACGGCCTCTATCTCGCTACCTCGTCCCAGTTCGATGCCATCGTGATGGACCGCATGGTTCCCGGCATGGACGGCCTCTCGGTCATCAAGGCTCTACGCGCCGCCAATGTTGCCACGCCGATCATCATCCTCTCCGCCCTGTCGCATCTCGACGAACGCGTGAAGGGCCTGCGGGCCGGTGGCGACGACTATCTCACCAAGCCCTTCGGCTATTCCGAGCTATCGGCGCGGCTCGCCAATCTGCTGCGCCGGGCTCCTGCCGCCGCTTCTGCGGAGACATCCCTGAGCTGCGGCGACCTAGAATTCGATCTCCTGTCGCGCCAGGTAACGCGTGGCGGGCAGCGCCTCGATCTTCTGCCCCGCGAGTTGAAGCTTCTCGAGTACTTCCTGCGCCACAAGAACCGTGTCGTCACGCGGACCATGCTTCTCGAGCAGGTCTGGGATTATCGCTTCGATCCTCACACCAGCGTTGTCGATACCCACATCAGCCGGTTGCGCAAGAAGATCGACGACCCCTTTGACAAGCCCTTGCTGCACACGCTGCGCGGCACCGGCTATCGCCTGTCGGAGACGCCGTGACGCGCTGGACGAGTCCCTGGGCGCTTCTGTTTGCGCTGGTCGGCGCCTCGATCCTTTCCCTCGGTGCGGCCTTGTTCGCGGTCGACCGTATCGGTGAGAACATCATCGACTCCCAGGCCCAGGCGGCCGCCCAGGCCGAACAGAATTACTGGATCACGCTCGCCCGCGAGGAGGGCCTCGCCGCGCTCATCGACACCTTCAATCGCCGTGAGCGGATTCACGGCGGTTCGGGGTTCCGCTACGCTTTGACTGACGCGCATGGCAAGCCCATCGCGGGCGTGCCGGCTTTGAAGGAAGCACTCGGCACGCAGCAAGGCTGGAAGGTCGCCGTGACCCAGGTCGGTGGCAAGCGCAAGACCTGGCACGTGCTCGTCGGCACGCTGCCCACCGGCCAGTCGCTCTACATCGCGCAGGACAGCGAGCAACGCACGGCCTTTCGCCAGGCCCTGATCGAAGTGTCCGTGATTGCGCTCGCCTTCGTGACGCTGGCTTCGACGCTCGGCGGCGTCTGGCTTTCGAGCTATCTGCTCCGGCGCACCGGCCATATCGGCGACACCGCCGAAGCGATCGCAGCAGGCAATCTGAACGCCCGCGTCGTCACGTACGGCCATGGCGACGTCTTCGACAGGCTCGGCGATGCCCTCAATGCGATGCTGGCGCGGATCGAAGAACTGATGACGGGGATGCGGACGATCACCGATAGCCTGGCGCACGACCTTCGCCGCCCACTTGCGCAGGTCCAGCGCGCGCTCGAAAGGGCCGAGAATGCGAATGAACGCGACGACGCACTCGCCGAGGCCCGCGCCGCGACGCAGGACGCGCTCGCGACGTTCTCGGCGCTGATCGACGTCGCCCGCGCCGAAACGGGACTCTCGGCAGAATCGATGTCGGATTTCGATGTCAGTGCCTTGCTGCTCGACACGGCCGAGTTGTTCGAGCCGATGTTCGAGGATGCCGGACAGACCTTCAAATTCGACCTCGCGAACGGACCCATGATCATCCGCGGTCACGCGCTGCTTCTAAGACAGGCCGTCGGCAACTTGCTGCACAACGCCTCCACCTATGCCGGCAAGGGTGCAACAGTCACGTTGACCGAGCGCCAAACCGCCGTTCACTTCGATATCGTCGTCGCCGATACCGGCCCTGGCATTCCCGAGGCCGATCGCGGCCGCGTGCGCGAGCGCTTCGTGCGTCTCGATCCCGCGCGTACGACGGAGGGTTCCGGCCTCGGCCTCGCAATTGCGGCGGCCTGTGCCAAACTGCATGGCGGCTCGCTTTTGCTGGAAGATAATCACCCCGGTCTGCGCGCGGTCCTACGGTTAGGCCGTCACTGACGCCTTTCGCCAACTTGCGATCACCGCTGCAATTCCAAGGCCAAGCGACGACGCGTTGATCCACGCTTCGGTCAGCATCGCGCCGGAGGAGGGCAAAAGTTCGTATAACCCGTGTTCGATGTTGAAAGTGATATCCATCGCGGCGAGATACAGCAGGGCGCTTCCGGCCATCAGACCCCACAAGGCTCCCCAGCGCTCGCCGCGCCAAAGGCCAATTCCGGAAACGAACATGCAGAGCGCCATCCAGCCGTCTGCGGCGGGAAAAGCGTCTTCAAAGTAGGTGTACCAGGTGTCCGAAAGCACGCGCACATCGCCGGCAATGAAGTAATTCACCCAGTAGGCCACCGTGACGATGGCACCGACAATGAGGAGAGCGGACAGGACCTTCATCGTCGTCACCCAGATATGTTGGCGGCACTCGTGAGGCGATCGCGGCTATCCGAGCGTGAAGAATGGCACCGGGGCGCCGCCGTCGCTCGACTTCCACACCAGCGAAACCGGCGCATCTATCGCGATCTTGTCGAAATCGCAGTCCACCAGATTGGTCAGGATGCGCGGACCTTCCTGAAGCTCGACATAGGCGATGGTGTAGGGGCCTGTCGGCGAGCGGTGCATTACCGAATAGGAGTAGACCTTGCCCTTGCCGTTGGCCTCGCGCCACTCGACTTTGTCCGAGAAACAGAACGGACAAAACGTGCGCGGATAATAATGTGGCTCGTTGCAGGCAAGACAGAATCCGTAGAGCAGCTTGCCGTCTTCCGCGGCCTTCCAGAACTTCGCCGTCTCTTCGTTGACCGCTGGCGGGAATATCTTGCGGACTGCGGGTGCCTTCTTTTCGCTCGGTTGCGACATCGGTCTTACTCCCGTTCCATGATCAGAGTCGCCGCGCCATGGCGTGTGCCGAGCGAGCCGCCTGTGCCGTGGGCGATGGCGAGATCGCAATTGGCGACCTGAACCTTGGGATGGGCTTCCCCGCGCAGCTGGCGCACCGCCTCGATCACCTTGGTAATGCCGCCGCGATTGGTCGGATGGTTGTTGCAGAGCCCGCCGCCATCGGTGTTGAACGGCAGCTTGCCGACGCCCGAGATCAGATTGCCGTCGGCGACGAACTTGCCGCCCGCACCCTTCGCGCAGAAGCCGAGATCCTCGAGCTGCATCAGCACTGTGATGGTGAAGCTGTCGTAGATCGAGGCGTATTTGATGTCCTTCGGCGTGATGCCGGCTTCGGCGAAAGCCTTCGGCCCGCTCCATGCCGCGCCGGAAAAGGTGAGGTCGACCTTACCGCCATAGGTGCCCTTCGGCGCTTCGGCCGCGCCGATGACCTTCACCTTCGGCCGCTTCAACTGTTTGGCCACCTCGGGCGAAGTCACGATCAGCGCGCCGCCGCCATCGGTGACGACGCAACAGTCGAGGCGATGCAGCGGCGTAGCGATCATCGGCGAATTGATCACATCCTCGACCGTCACCACGTCTTTCAGAAAGGCATGCGGATTCCATTGTGCGTGATGCGAGGCGGCGACCTTGATCCAGGCGAGCTGTTCGCTGGTCGTGCCGTATTCGTGCATGTGGCGCGTGGCGCACATCGCGTACTGGTTATGCGTCGTGCCGCCATAGGGCATCTCGAAGGCCGCTTCCGGTGCCGCCGCGAAGCCGCCGCCGCGCGGTCCACCGCTGCCGGTGCGCGGCTTGCCCGCCAGCGTGATCAGCGCGACCGAGCACTTGCCCGCCGCGATCGCTTCGGCAGCATGGCCGACATGCAGGATGTAGGAGCTGCCGCCGGTCTCGGTGGAGTCCATGTGGCGGAGATTCTTGAGGCCCATATAGTCGGCCATCGACATCGCGCCGAAACCCGGGGCGTCGCCGGCGCAGAAATACCCGTCGATGTCGTCCTTGCTCAGTCCCGCATCGGCCAGGGCGCCGCGTGCGCATTCGGCATGCAGCTGCGGCGTGGATTTGTCGGGCGCCTCGCGCGTCGGGTGCTCGAAAGCGCCCATGACATAAGCTTTGCCCTTGATGCTCATTGGATTTGTCCGTGAATGGCGATGGGAAGGCTCTACAAGTGCAGGGCCGGTGAATCAATGTGGCGGCGCAACCAGCGCCGGCCAGAACCCGTCCGCGCCCGCCGCCGCGATTGTCGCACCGAGACGTTCGGCCCAGTGGCGGTCATTGCCGCTGTCGCTGCGCCAGTCCCACAAGAGCCGCGTCAGGCTTTGCAGCTTGTATTCCGCAGTGAAGCCCATCGCGCCATGAACCTGATGAGCGACGCTTGTCGCTATGCCCACCGCCATGTTCGCGCGCAGCTTGGCGCAGCCGATCTCGAACGTCGCCGGTCCGCGATCCGCGGCGCGGCACGCCGCCTGCGCGGCCATCGCTGTCGCCGCCGTCTCTTCGGCGAACACCGCGAGCTGCTGCTGGATCGCCTGAAAGCCGGCTAGCGGCTTGCCGAACTGCTTGCGTTCGCGAACATAGGTCACCGAGAGATTGAGCGCCGCCTGCATCGCGCCGGCCATCTGGCAGGCGCGCGCCAGCGCCATCGCTTCGATCCCGCCGCCCTTCGGCTTGGTGATTCCCTCTGCGATCCGGCCGGGCAGGGCATGCGCGCCGACCGCGCTCAAAACTATGTAAGCGTCTTCCCAGCCGCCGCCGAACCCGCCATCGGCTTCCGGCATCATCACATCGAGCAGGCCGGATTCGCGCAGAGCCGCGTCGTCCACCGGCTGACGGCTGAGGACTTTTGCGGCCGTATCGGCCAGAAGCGCGCGCAACTCGCTCATCTGAGGCCCAATTCGCGGGCGATGATGCCGCGCAGGATTTCCCGCGTGCCGCCGCGCAGCGAAAACGAGGTCGAAGCCTGCACGAGGTAGCGCATCGTCTCGTCGAAAGAGGCATCCGTCGCGGCCGGAGCCAGCGCCTGCGCCTGGCGCGGAATGTCCTGCTCGAGCGTCGTCCCGAGATCTTTCACGATGGTTGCATCCGCCATCGGGTCCTCGCCACGCGACAGCTTGCCCGCGACTGAGAGCGACATCTGGCGCAGGGTCCACATCTGGGCCGCCACCTGGCCGATGAAGATGCGCTCGCTCTCGCTCGGCTTAGGCCCGACGATGCGCAAGAATTCCTGGAAGATGCGGATCGACGAGAGATAGCGCTCAGGCCCGCTGCGCTCAAAGGCGAGTTCGGCGTTCACCTGCTTCCAGCCATTGCCTTCCTCGCCGACCAGCATGCCTTCGGGCACGAAGACATCGTCGAGGAACACTTCATTGAAATCGGCCGCGCCGGTCAGATTCTCGATAGGGCGCACAGTCACGCCAGGCGAGGTCATGTCGATCATGAGCTGCGACAGCCCCGCATGGCGCTCGCCTTCCAGCGTACGCACGAGCGCGATCATATAGGTCGCGACATGGGCGTTGGAGGTCCAGATCTTCTGCCCGCTCACCCGCCAGCCGCCTTCGACCTTGGTGCCGCGCGTCCGAACACCCGCCAGGTCGCTGCCCGCACCAGGCTCGCTCATGCCGATACAGAAGCAGATTTCGCCGCGCGCGATACGCGGCAGGATCGAACGGCGCTGCTCTTCGGTGCCGAAGCGCAGCAGCAGCGGACCGCTCTGCCGGTCGGCGATCCAATGATAGGAGACCGGCGCACCGGCGGCCAGCATTTCCTCGATCACGACATAGCGCTCGGCGAAGCTGCGCTCATGCCCGCCGTATTTCTTCGGCCATGTCATGCCGAGCCAGCCGCGCGCGCCCATCTTGCGGCTGAAATCCTTGTCCATCCCCATCCAGCTCTCGGCGCGCTCCCGTGCGGTGCGATGGGGAATCGTCTCGGCGAGGAACGCACGCACCTCGGCGCGGAGGCTTTCCGTTTCAGTCGGAAGATCGAAGGGCTCGAAGCGCGACATCGCCCCTCCGGGCGCCAGATGGAGTGTGCGCGTGACGCGCGACGCCTTTCCACATGAGGCGCACAGCTTCGATGTGTATGGCGGCGATCACTTTGACGGTCATCAGCGGATGGCGCAACAGCGCAGCCAGAAGTGTCGCATTGCTCAATGGCTGCCGCTTACCGCTGAAGGTTGCCGTGAGGACAGGCCGTCCGGCTTCGGTCTCGTTGATCGCGACCAGCACGTCGTCGTTCGGGGGCCTAATGCGGAAATGGTACTCGCAGTCCATCGAGAGGAAGGGCGAAACGTAGAACACTTTCTCCGCCCGCTGCCGCACCACGGCTTCGTCGCTTCCCGCGCACAGCACGTAGGCATGTCGCTCGCCATAGGTGTTGTGCACCTCGTAGACGATTGCCGCGAGCGTATTATCGCGACGGTGGCAGAACCACACGCTCAACGGATTGAAGACGTAGCCAAAGAGACGCGGATAGCAGAGTACGCGCCTCGGACCATCTGCCACTATTCCCTCGCGAGCCAGAAGTCCGTCGAGCCAGGCGCGAAGATCCCTGGCGTCGCCGTGGTCCTGTGGCTCGAACCGCACGATGCCGAGACGGAACAACGCGAGGCCATGCCGAATGTTCTCCAACTCGTCGAGATCGAACAGGAGCGAAAAAACGCGATAGCGGAACGCATGCCGGCGCGGCCTAAGCCGCCGATGCATCACCTGGCCAGTGTAGATTGCGCTGTGCATCAATGGTTTACGGCGATACAGGATTGCCGGATCAGTGCTGATCTGGCGGGGCCGTTTTTCCGTATTTCCGGCTAGGATGGCCTATGCTGCGATTCCCGCCGTTTCCCGCAACGCCCGCATTTTTCGTGCGGTCCGGCCTGTTGTGCGCCCGGCAATGACTTTGCCGTCAGTCGATAGGCTCAATGCCGCCATCTGCGCCATCGCCGCGACGCGCGACCGGGCCGCGTTCCAGATCGTGTTCGATCATTTCGCGCCGCGGGTGAAGAGTTATCTCGTTCGGCTCGGGGCGAGCGCGCCCTTGGCGGAAGACCTGGCACAGGAGGCACTCCTAACGGTCTGGCGCAAGGCGGCCCTGTTCGATCCGGCGCGGGCCTCCGCGTCGACCTGGATTTTCACTATCGCCCGAAACTTGCGTATCGATGCGATCCGTCGCGAGCGCCGGCCCGACCTCGATCCCAACGACCCCTCACTCCAGCCCGAAGCCGAACGGGACGCTGGCGACTCGCTCGACTGGGGCAAGGCCGAAGATCGCCTTCGAACCGCCTTGGCTGCCCTGCCCAAGGAGCAGGCGGAGATCATTTCGCTGTCGTTTCTCGCGGAAAAGCCGCACAGCGCCATCGCAGCGGAACTTGGCCTACCGCTCGGTACCGTAAAATCACGCATACGGCTTGCCATGGCGCGCCTGCGTCTGGCACTCGGAGACAGTCCATGAGTATCGCGCATCACCCTGGCGAGGAGCTGCTGCTCTCATATGCGTCGGGCGCGGCTAACGAAGCAGTCGCGCTTCTGGTTGCGTCCCATCTGGCGCTGTGCCGGCAGTGTCGCCTCGTGGTTGCTTCGTCGGAGGCGGCAGGGGGCTCGCTTCTCGAAGACATCCCGCCCGTGGCCATGAGCGCTCAGGCTTACCAGTCCGTCCTTTCGCGTCTGGACGAGCCGGCCGCGGCGATCGTCCGCAGTGCTCACCTGGATAGCTCGGTTCCCGCACCCTTGCGTGCCTATATCGGCAACGATATCGACGGTATCGCCTGGCGGCCTATCGTGTCGGGTCTTGCGCACTATCCGCTGGTAACCCGGGATGGTGTGCGGGCGCGACTGATCCGGGCCGAACCGGGAGCAGGCGTCGCGCCTCATACTCATCGCGGCGAGGAATGGACCCTCGTCCTGACCGGCAGCTTCTCCGATGTGACCGGCAGATACGGGCCTGGCGACGTCCAGACGACGACGCCCGATATCGAACACCAGCCGACCGCCGATCCGGGGCCGGCATGCATCAATCTCGCCGTGACGGATGCGCCGCTGGTCTTCCGCGGGTTTTTGCCGAAGCTGGTCGGCAAGATGTTCGGATTTTGAAGATTTCATCTGCGCGCATCGACCTGCGAGCGTAAGCTGACGTCCGGAAGCAGCGTCCGGGGGAGACCCAGATGGAATACATGCGCCTCGGCACGACCGGTCTCAAGGTCTCACGCATCTGTCTTGGCTGCATGACCTATGGCTCGCCCAATTGGCGCGACTGGGTGCTGGCTGAGGAGGAGGCGCGGCCCTTCATCAAGTGCGCGCTGGAATCCGGCATCAACTTTTTCGACACCGCGGACGTCTACTCCGTCGGCCGCAGCGAAGAAATCGTCGGCAAGGCAATGAAGGACTTCGCGAGGCGCGATCAGGTCGTTCTTGCGACCAAGGTCTGCGGCGTGATGAGCGACGACGTGAACGACCGTGGCTTGTCGCGAAAGCACATCATGGCTTCGATCGACAATTCGCTTCGCCGTCTCGGCACCGATTTCGTCGACCTCTATCAGATTCATCGCTTCGATCCGACGACACCGATCGAAGAAACGGTCGAAGCGCTGCATGATATTGTGAAGGCCGGCAAGGCTCGCTATATCGGCGCCTCTTCGATGTACGCCTGGCAGTTCTCGAAATATCTGCATACGCAGGAGAGGTCGGGCGCGACGAAATTCGTCTCGATGCAGAACTTTTACAATCTCGTCTATCGCGAGGAGGAACGCGAGATGCTTCCGCTCTGCCGTGATGCGGGCGTCGGCGTGATCCCATGGAGCCCGCTGGCGCGCGGCTTTCTCGCCGGCAACCGCAGCCGCAGCGGCGAGGCGCAGACCACGCGCGCGAAATCGGATGCGAACATTCTGACGGCAAGCGCGTTCCTCGATAGCGACTATGCGATCCGCGACAAGGTCGATGCTCTGGCGCAGGAGAAAGGCGTGTCTGCGGCGCAGATCGCGCTTGCCTGGCTGCTGCACCAGCCGGCGGTGACGGCACCGATCGTCGGCGCATCAAAAATGAAGCATCTCGACGATGCGATCGCCGCGGTCAGCGTCAAGCTGAGCGACGACGAGGCGAAGCATCTGTCCAAAGGCTATCAGACGCGGCGCATTCTGGGCCACGCCTGAAGGGTTCCTTCGAACATCGGCTGGCCTAAAGCGGCCGGAAGCCGGTGTCCGGCGGCGCATTTGGGTCTGTCGCGACCGTCCAACCGCCGCCAAGGGCGCGGTAAAGCGAGACGCCCGCCTGCAGCCGCGCAAGGCGAATCTGCACCAACTGGTCCTGCGCACTGAACAGCGTCTGTTGGGTTTGCAGCACAGTCAGGAGATCGGCTACGCCTTCGCGATATTGCAGTTCGGAGATCCGATAGGCTTCGGCGGCGTTGCGCTCTTGCTCGGCGATCAGCCGCTCGCGTTCGGCATAAGAAGATACCTGCCCGACGGCGCTCTCGACGTCGCTGAATGCGCTGAAAACGGCCTTGCGATAGGTCGCGACCAGCTCAGTCTGCTGGGCCTTCGCATAATCGCTCTCCGCGCCCAGACGTCCGCCGTCAAAGATTGTCTGCAGCAGAGAGGCGCCGATGCTCCAAGCCATGCTCGATGGATTGAACGCCTGGCTGATCGAAGCCGAAAGATCGAGCGAGGGAAAGAACGCGGCACGCGCGGCGTCGACATTGGCGTGCGCGGCGCGCAACGAAGCCTCAGCCGCGGCAACATCCGGCCGGCGCTCCAGAAGGGCCGATGGCATTCCAGGCTGAACCGGCGGCGCGACGATACCGTCGAGATTGACCGCCTTGACGTCGAAACCTTCCGGCGGCTTGCCGAGAAGGATGGCGAGCGCATAGCGCGCCTCGCGTTCCTGCTCCTCGAGTGCGGGAATTGTCGCCTCCTCGGACGCGAGCTGGGCGCGCTGCTGCGCGAGTTCGAGGTTGGACGACACGCCGTTCGTCACCTTCGCTTCTGTGATTGCGAGGATGCGCTTCGCGGCATCGATATTCTGCTTGGCGATGGTGATGCGTTCGCGCAGGGCCAGAACGTCGAAATAGGTGTTCGCGACGTCGGACGTGACGGTCAGTGCCACCGTCTGCCGCGAATAGCGGGCCGAGAGTTCGTTCTGCTCGGCCGCCCGCAGCTGGTCACGGTTCAGACCCCAGAGATCGACTTCGTAGCTGGCCTGGGCCGAGACGCCGTAGGTATTTGCAGTGTTCCCGCCCGGAACACCGGAGACATTGGTTCCCGCCCGCTTGGCCGAACCGCCACCCGTGATGGTCGGAAACAGGGCGGAACCTGCGATGCCGGTATTGGCCTGTGCCTGAAGGACCCGTGCCGCGGCGGCCAGAAGGTCGAGGTTTTCGGCCTGCGCCGTGGTTTCCAGCCCTGGCAGCTCTTCGGCGCTGAATCCCTGCCACCACTCGGTGGTTGGCCAGACCGGCGCGTTGGCCATTTCCGGCGTCCGGGGCGCGGTGAAGCCCGTCGGAACATCGCCGGGCTTGATGGTCTGAGGCATTGGAGTTGTACAGGCGGCCAGGGTAACGGCCAGCACAGCGAGGGAGCTCGTCTGCAAAAGGAATTTCATGGAATCTCTCTTACCGCCCCCTCCTTAGATAAACGCTCGAAGCCGGAACACAAGTTCCCCCTACACCGTATTTCCTGGCCGCGACAACGAAGATTTCTGAACGGGGGGCCGGGTTGGGCGGCCGGGCAGCAAGCCTAGACTTGGGGGCGTCTGAAGCGGGCCCGACCGCCCGCTTGACCGTTCCCGAGCTGGAGCGCCGATTGAGGGAACGGACAAACCGGATGGTTTCGGCAGAAACAGTGTGCGCCCCGAGCGTGTTGGCCGGAAGCTGTGACTTGTAATGGTCTGTCGCGGGTGCGTGTCTGCAGCGAGACCTCGCGAAACAAATATCCGTAATGTGAGGTCAGGCGCCTGTCGGCTTGTCGACGATGCGGAAGCGCTTCAATTCGTCGGCGGCCCGCGTGAATGTCGGTTTCAGCGCAACGGCCTGGCGATAATCCTCATAAGCCGACTGGATATTTCCCACAGCCTCAAATGCAACCGCACGGTCGTAATAGGCGTTCTCCGGCTGCTTGGTTCCAAGCTTGAGACCCTTGGTAATCATTGGGATGGCTTCGGCATAGCGGCGCTTGGCAATCAGAACGGCACCGAGATCGACATAGGCTTCGCCGAGTTGGTCGTTGATCGAGAGCCCGGCGTTGAAGTCTTGAGACGCCGAGTCGAGAGCCTTCATGTTCAGCTTCAACACGCCCCGATTGACGAAGGTAGCTGCACGATCACTCGCCGACAGGGAGCCCGCCAATGCCTGATCGCAGTAGAAGATGTAATCGAGAGGAGAGGCACCGGTGTCTGCCGCTTGATAGCAGAGCTGTGCCGGGCCACTGCCAATGACGCTAATTGCGGCCTCGGCGGGAAAGCCGGCGAATGTCGCGTATGCCGCAAGAAGGAACGGTGCCAACCGCAAGTTCATGACAGCCTCCAGAAGGCTCAATCGCTGTCATATTGACACCTGTTGCCCTGAGACGTCCATCGTAGGAATGCTGTAAACGCTCACATTTCCCGAAGGTACCCCATGGCTTGGCCGATGATTTTCCCGGTGCTGCTGCTTTGTGCCTCCAATGTCTTCATGACATTTGCCTGGTACGGCCAGTTCAGGTTCCCGAATGTCCCGATCTGGCAGCTCGTGGTTGCTGGCTGGGGCCTGGCGTTTTTCGAATACTGCCTTGCCGTACCCGCAAACCATTTCGGCCATCAAGTCTACTCGGCGGCCCAGCTCAAAACGATCCAGGAGATCGTGACGCTCCTTGTTTTCGCGGTTTTTTCGGTCACCTATCTCGGGGAAGCGCTTCGCTGGAATCACGTCGCGGCATTCGCTTGCCTCGTTGGAGCGGCCTACTTCTCATTTCTGAAATAGCCAGATCGGCTAGGCGCCTACTGCGATGTCCAGGGATCGTCGCTGAAGTCCTTCACCGGGCGAAGGGGGATTTTGATGACAGGTCGAACGCCAAGATACACGTAAAGCGTCATCACATTCGATTTCGAATCCCACACGATCTGCGGCGCGATCCCACCCGGCTTGCGGAACGTCGTGCCATCGAAGTCCATCGGGCGCGGTTCGATCTCGCCCCAGGCACCGGCAAGGCGCGCCGCCATGTTCTGGCGCATTTGCTCCCGATCGGATTCTTCGCTGACGTTATCGTCGGTGACGTCGGGCGCGCTGATGCGCACGAGACCCCCGGATATTTCCAGCCGGGCGGCGACAAAGGTATCGTGGGACTCAAACGTGCCTTCCCAGCGTCCGGCGGGCGCTGCCGGCTTCGAGCACCCTGCCAGAACCAGAATACAGGCGATCAACGTCAGGAGCTGTTTCATGGCGCCGGACCCCGAATCGGTTCGCAGGCGACAGAATATTCCCAAAGGAGGTGCGATAAAGCGGCATAGCGGCTTTTCGCGCAGCGAATTTGCGGCCTTTCCGCTTGTGCGGGCAGGGCTGCGATTGATACGTCATCGGCCCGTTTCAAGTGTCTGGGTGCCATGTCGCAAGCCGCAAAGCCTCTTCCGCCCGGGTTCCTCGCGGAGTCCCTCGGTCGCATCAAGCCATCGCCCACAATCGCCGCCACGCAGAAGGCACGCGACCTGAAAGCGGCGGGCCGCGATGTCATCGGACTGGCCGCCGGCGAGCCCGATCACGACACGCCGGACAACATCAAGGAAGCCGCCATCGCTGCGATCCGCCGCGGCGAGACCAAATACACCGCCGTGGAGGGCATCCCGGAACTTCGAGCCGCGATCGCCCGAAAATTCAAGCGCGAGAACAATCTCGACTACACGATCGCCCAGACCTTCGTCTCGCCCGGCGGCAAGGCGATCATCTACAACGCGCTGATGGCGACACTGAATCCCGGCGACGAAGTGATCTGCATCGCGCCGTACTGGGTCAGCTATCCAGATATCGTGCTGCTCGGCGGCGGCAAGCCGGTAATCGTCGAGACCAAGCTTGAAGACGGCTTCCGCCTGACGCCCGAAGCGCTTGAGCGGGCGATCACGCCGAAGACCAAGTGGTTGATCTTCAACCAGCCCAGCAATCCGTCCGGTGCCTGCTATACCCGCGAACAGCTCAAAGCGCTGACCGATGTCCTGATGCGCCATCCGCAGGTCTGGATCATCACCGACGACATGTACGAGCACCTCGTTTATGGCGGGTTCAAATTTTGTACAGTCGCGGAAGTCGAGCCGGGGCTATACGACCGCACGCTCACGATGAATGGCGTCTCGAAGGCCTATTCGATGACCGGCTGGCGCATCGGTTATTGTGCCGGCCCTGAACCGCTCATCAAGGCCATGAGCAAGCTGCAGTCGCAGTCAGCTTCCAACCCGGCCTCGATCTCGCAGTGGGCGAGCGTGGAGGCGCTGGACGGCACGCAGGACTTCATCCCGAAATTCCAGAAGATCTTCGAGGCCCGGCGCGATCTTGTCGTCTCGATGCTCAACCAGGCAAACGGCATCGAATGTCCGACGCCGGAAGGTGCGTTCTACGTCTATCCTTCGGTTCGAAGGCTGATCGGGAAGAAGACCGAGGCCGGCAAGGTCATCGCCAGCGATGCCGATTTCGCGAACGAACTTCTCGAAGCCGAAGGCGTGGCGGTGGTGCACGGCGAAGCCTTCGGGCTTTCCCCTCATTTTCGCATCTCCTACGCGACTTCGAACGCCGCGCTGGAAGAAGCCTGCCGTCGCATTCAGCGCTTCTGCGGCAATCTGCGCTAGCGCATTCCGCTGCGTCATGCCGGCCACGGTTTGATTTGGATCAAGCTGCGGTCGTGCCATCATCCGAGACTTCGTTTCCGATCCACGGGAGCAGCCGGATGATTCCGACCGACATCGCGCAGACCATCATCGACCCCAAGGCTTATGCCGCGCAGACACCGGTCGATGAGGCGTTCAAGTTTCTGCGCCGTGAGATGCCGCTCGACGTCGCCGCGCCGGAAGGCTTCGATCCGTTCTGGGTCGTGACCCGCCATCGCGATATTCTCGAAGTCGAGCGGCAGAGCGAACTCTTCCATAACGGAGATCGTTCGACCGTGCTGGCCAATCGCACCGCCGATCAGAAGGTACGCGCGATGATGGGCGGCTCACCGCATCTGGTGCGTTCGCTCGTCCAGATGGACAATCCGGATCACGGCTACTACCGCCGCCTGACCCAGCCCTATTTCATGCCGCAGAACATCCGCAAGCTCGAACCGCGCATTCGGGAAATCGCGAAAAGCTTCGTCGACCGCATGGCGGCGAAGGGCGGGACCTGCGACTTTGCCCGCGACGTAGCGTTCCTCTACCCGCTCCACGTGATCATGGAGATACTGGGCGTGCCCGAGGCCGATGAGCCTCTGATGCTCAAGCTCACGCAGGAGCTCTTCGGGGCCGGTGATAGCGACATGAACCGAGAAGGGAAGATCGCTACAAACGAGGATGAGGGCCTTGCTGCGATCATGGCGACCGTTGCGGACTTCGTCGCCTATTTTAACAAGATGACAGAAGATCGCCGCGCCCATCCGCGCGATGATGTGGCGAGCGTGATCGCCAACGGTACCGTCAATGGCCAGCCGCTCGGTCACTTCGAGGCGATGTCATACTACATCATCGTCGCCTCGGCCGGGCACGATACGACCTCGAACACGACCGCCGGCGCGCTTTGGTCCCTGGCCGAGAATCTGGGCGAGTTCGCGAAGCTCAAGCAGAACATCAACGGTCTGTTGCCGTCGTTCATTGAAGAAAGCATCCGCTGGGTCACGCCGGTGAAACACTTCATGCGCACAGCCACCGACGATGCCGAGGTCGCCGGACGCAAGATCGCCAAAGGCGACTGGTTGTTTCTGTCCTATCCGTCCGGCAACCGCGACGAAGAGGTGTTCGACGATCCCTTCGCCTTCAAGGTCGACCGAATGCCCAACAAGCAGATTGCGTTCGGCTATGGCGCGCATGTCTGCCTTGGCCAGCATCTTGGCCGTCTCGAGATGCGTATCCTCTGGGAAGAATTGCTGCCGCGGCTCGAAGGCCTGGAGCTTGCCGGCGAACCGCGACGCACAGAGGCGGCCTTCGTCTGCGGTCCCAAATCTTTGCCGATCCGCTTCCGGATGCATTGATGGCCTATCGCACCTGGCAATGCGAAAATTGTGGGTTCCTCTATGAGGAGGAGTTCGGCCTGCCACTCGAAGGCATCTCGCCGGGCACGCGCTGGGAGGACATTCCTGACGACTTCGTTTGTCCGACCTGCGGTTTCGCCAAGTCGCAATTCAGCATGATAGAAATTTGACCCCGCAGATCGGGCGATAATCTCGCTTCGTGGCGCCGGCGGTACAGCGGGTTCCTCTGATCCCGGCTATGCTGCGCCTTAGGGGGGATCATGACAGACGCATCTTCGGGTCGTTGGCGTGACGGGGAAAATGTCCTCGTCGGCGATGTGTTTGTGCCGGTACAGGCATCGCTTGTGTGGCTCGCGCTCCTCGTGATGGCCATGGTGATGCTGCTGCCGGCATTGCGGAATGCGGGTCTCGTTCAGGCGGGGCCGGGAATCTCCGGCAAGCTGTTCGGTCAGCCATGGGTCACGCATGCCCTGACCATATCCGCTGACCTCGTGTTGCTGTTTTACCTTTGGCGCATCGCGCGTCGCGTATCGGACGAAGCTCTCGCGGCGCGATTTCGGCCGGTTCGTCGTTCGTTGCTGATTCTTGCGTTGCTCGGCGGCGCGGCGTTCGCGATCGGGACGATAATCGCCAGTGCGTGGCTGGTCATGCACAAGGTGATCGAGGTTCATCCGGCACCGGGCGACAAGCTCATCGAACCTGGTCCGCTCTGGCAGCTTGCGGTGTCATTCGTGGCCGTTGGGATCGTCGCGCCCCTCGTCGAAGAATTCTATTTCCGGGGTGTCTTTTTGAGCTGGCTTGGGCGCAAGGCCGGTTATTGGGTTGCTGTTCCGGTCAGTGCTCTGGTGTTTGCACTGCTGCACCTGCGTTTTGCATCGCATCCAGGTCCCGAGGGGTGGATGTTCACAGGCATCATTGCTTGCGTCGGATTGTCAAACGGGTTGCTCGCGGTTTTCACGCGCTCGCTATGGCCGCCGATTTTGTTTCACGCCGGCTACAACACGATGCTCTTTGCGCTGTCGGTTGCATCCCTGTTGGTGCGTTGATCGGACGCTCCGGTCGACTGGCGTGTACTCTCTTGTCCGCGCGATGTGGAGCGGCTACCGTCGAAGGCGAATTGACCCGGCCCATAGAGGGGGGGCATCGGCTCGCGCCGATGCCCGGTCCGGTTCAGCGCCAACGCCGGCAGACGAGCCAGCCATTGTCGTTGGCAATATTGCCGTCACAGCGATAAGCGCGATCGAGCGTTGTCATGCGCCACCCGCCATCCCGTCGCCGGCATGTAGCCTTCAGCGTGCTGCCCTCCATGCGAGTGTGATTGCAGGTACGCTCATAGGAGCCTCTCGGAAGGGCGCGAGCGCGGTCCCCGTGATCCCAATCGCCGCCGCGCCCGCACTGAAGCTCTCCGTTCTGGTTGCTGATCCGCCCGCCGCAGCGATCGGCATGGCGGAGCATTGTGTAATTCCACGAACCATTGCGGCGCTGGCAGCGCGCGCGAAGGGTGTCGCCATCGAAGCGGATATTGCTGCAGGTTCTCTCGTAAGATCCGCTCGGCCGCCAGCGTGCCTCTGCACCACCGGTGAAAATCAAGACGGCAGCTAACGTCGCAAGGGCCACGGCCCCAAGTCGCATCAAATTCATCTGAACCCCAATCTCTGTTGAACCAATCGATGCAGCATGCCCGTATAGTTCCGTCGATGCCAGAACTTATGGCGAGCAATGCTGATCGTTGCGGCCTCGCGGCAGGCGGTGCAAACTTCGCGCGATCAGAGAATGCGTTCGGCTTTTCCGTCGAGCGCCATGAGATAGAAATCCGAACTGAGGTCGGGGTGCCTCTGATTTAGAGCGGCCTGCATCTTCTGCATGACACTTTTGTGTTGTGCCGTCTCCGCGACGGTCTCGGCAGCGAAATCGTTGCCGAAGGCGACCTTGTATGCGCCGCAATCGCGATGATCGAGGATGATGACCTTCTTGATGTGGTGCAGTGTCTTCGCAATTCCGACATGATCCCAGAACGCCGCGTTCGAGGATGGAAATTTGTCAGACAGGGCGGCGAGGCTCGCGCCCGCCAGCGACACCTGATCGTAGTCGTTGGTCAGGTGCATTCCGTCGAAAAAACGCGTTGCATCGTCGACCAGGCGAAAATCGATGCAGGTCAAGGCAAGAGCCGCGACATCGCTGGCGGCGCGTGCTGCGAGAGGCAAGGCCGTCAATCCGGCGGTGCCCAGCATCGCCAACGCAAAGTTGCGCCGCGAAATGCCAAGCTTCTCATGATGTTCGCACATGCACGCATCCTCCAAAGTACGATTCAGCTTACCTGATTTTTGCCATGCCGCATCTTGCGCGCAACTGCCAACGGCGCGACCATTCCGTTTATCAGTGGGGCGCGTGACGCGACCCGAAGTTCCGGGATGCACGCCCGCCGCGCCCTTGAGGGGTTTGTCGCAGACAGACCCGCTGGAGGCGCACAATGTCAGGACAAAAAAGCGGCAGAGCACCACGCACCGTGGCCGTGGTGGGACCTTACGGCAGCGGCAAGACCACGCTGCTGGAGAGCATCCTTTCCGTCACGGGCGCGGTGCAGCGAAAGGGCCATGTGGGCCAGAAGAATACCGTTGGCGATTCAAGCCTCGAAGCACGTGCCCGGCAGATGAGCGTCGAGGTCAACTGCGCCACGACCACCTTCATGGATCAGAGCCTGACTTTTCTCGATTGTCCCGGCTCCATCGAATTCCTCGCCGACACATTGAATGTGCTGCCCGGTATCGACGCCGCGATTGTCGTTTGCGAACCGGAGCCGGCAAAGCTGCAGATGCTGCAGCCTTATCTGAAGCGGCTTTCCGATCTTCGCATTCCTCACTTTCTATTCGTCAACAAGATCGACAAGGCAAGCGGCTCGCTTCGGGCACTCTTGGCGATGCTGCAGGATGCGAGCGAGAAACCCTTGCTGCTGCGGCAGGTTCCGATCGTCGAGAACGAAGCGGTCACCGGATTTGTCGACCTGGCGCTTGAGCGCGCCTACATATATCGCCCCCACGCCGCAAGTGAAATCGTTGATATCGCTGACAGGGATGGCGAAAAGGAAGCGCGCTTCGCCATGCTCGAGAAGCTCGCCGACTATGACGAGCACTTGATGGAAGAACTACTGTCCGATGTCGATCCGCCTAGAGAAGAGGTGTTCGGCGATCTCGCGCGAGAACTCTCGGAAGGTCTTGTGGTGCCCGTACTTCTTGGCTCGGCTGAAGGAGACAACGGCATCCGCCGCCTTCTGAAGGCGCTGCGCCATGAGGTTCCACCTGTGACGGCCGCGGCCGAGCGCATCGGATTGCAGGCATCTGCCGATGCTGTCGTTCAGGTATTGAAGACATTCCACTCTAGTCACGGCGGCAAGATCAGTCTCGCGCGCGTTCTGTGCGGTACGCTGAAGGATGGGGCCATTTTGCGCCGTCGGGACGGCGCCGAAGCTCGCGTGAGCGGAATCTTCCAGCTTCGTGGCGACGCGCAGACCAAGCTGGGCGAGGCGCAATCGGGCGACACCGTCGCGCTTGGGCGCCTCGAAGGAATTTGTACTGGCGATACGCTGACGACCGGCAAGTCCTTTCCGCCGAGAGTCGAGATCGAGCGGCTCACGCCGGTCTATCGCCTTGCAGTCGAGGCCGCCGATCGCAAGGACGAAGTCAAGCTCACAGCGGCCGTCACCAAGCTGCGCGAGGAGGATCCGTCCTTGGTCTTCGACCAGAATGCCGAATTGCAGGAAATGGCGCTGGTTGGGCAGGGCGAGATCCATCTCAAGGTCGCGGTCGAGAAGTTGCAAAGCAAGTACGGTCTGAAGCTCAACGTGCGGCCGTCGCGCGTTCCCTACAAGGAGACCATTCGAAAGGCCGTTGCCCAGCACGGCCGGCACAAGCGCCAGAGCGGTGGTCACGGCCAGTTTGGAGATGTGCATCTCGAGATCAAACCGTTGCCGCGCGGTGCGGGCTTTACCTTCGAGGACCGCATCAAGGGCGGAGTCGTGCCGCGACAATGGATTCCCTCCGTCGAGAAGGGCGTCGTGGACTACCTGAAGCACGGTCCGCTCGGATTTCCCGTGGTCGACGTCGCCGTCGCGTTGACCGACGGCACCTATCACGCGGTCGACTCGTCAGATGCGGCCTTCCAGACCGCGGCGCGCATCGCGATGAGCGAGGGCATGCCGAACTGTGCGCCCGTGCTGCTAGAGTCGATCATGCATGTGCGTATTCATGTACCTTCCGATGCAACTGCCAAGGTCAATGCGCTGGTCAGCGGGCGGCGTGGCCAGCTCATGGGTTATGACGCAAGAGACGGTTGGCGCGGTTGGGACACTGTGGAAGCGCAGATGCCCCTCGCCGAACTCTCCGACCTGATCATCGAGCTGCGCTCGCTGACACAAGGCGTCGGCACCTACGAGATGATGTTCGATCATCTTGCAGAATTGTCGGGCAAGCTGGCGGATCACGTGGTGGCCACAGCGAAGGCAGCGTAGGCCATTGGCGTCTCCCCTGCTTGCGGCAGGGGAGACGCCGTTGTCTGTCGCATCGCCCGGAGGCTAGCCTGTTGCGATCCTACCGGAGCAGACATGACCGCGCCCGAAACCTCATCCATCTCGCCGTTTTTCGTCGTCCGTGACGTCGGGCGGTCGGTTGGATTTTATTGCCACTATCTGGGCTTCGATGTCCGTTTTCAGGAACCGGCCGATGGACCGTTCTTCGCCATCATCGGCCGCGGAGGCGTCCAGATTTTTCTCAAGTCCCAGGATGGCGTGGCACCGCAACCCAATTCCACCCGGCATCGCGAACTGCGTTGGGATGCCTTCGTATTCGTGCCCGACCCCGATGCCTTGGCCGCGGATTTCGCCGCACGAGATGCCGCGTTCAGCGTGTCCCTGCAGAACACGCATGACGGGCTGCTCGGCTTCGAAATCGCCGACCCGGACGGCTATGTGCTTTTCTTCGGACGGCCTGCGTAGCCCTACAGAGTGCCGGCGCCGAACGTATCGCAATCGGCGATGTCTCCGCGCGACAGGCCAAGCTTGAACCAGCGTACGCGCTGTTCGCTCGTGCCGTGGGTGAAAGAGTCGGGCACGACATAACCCTGAGATTCCTTTTGCAATGTATCGTCGCCAACCGCGTTTGCGGCACGCAAGCCGTCTTCGACATCGCCGTCCTGCAAAATCCGGAATTGGCTGTTGGCGTGATATGCCCAGACGCCGGCATAGCAATCGGCCTGCAGCTCCAGTCGCACCGAATTTCCCGACGCGCCTTCGCCACCACCATGGGTATTCATTGTCCCCAGCAGATTCTGGATATGGTGGCCGTATTCGTGCGCAATGACATAGGCTTGGGCGAATTCGCCAGGCGCGCCGAAGCGGCCGCTGAGCTCGTTGAAGAACGACAGGTCGAGGTAGATGCGGTCGTCGCCAGGGCAGTAGAACGGTCCGGCCGAAGAGAGCCCCTGACCGCATGCGGTCGGCGTTGCGCTGTCATAGGTCGTCAAAACCGCCGGCTCGAAGGTTACGCCGCGTTCCTGCAGAAGCGGTTGCCAGACGTCCTCCGCGGAACCTGCAATCTTGCGCGCAAATTGAAATGAGGCATCGTCATCGCGTGGTCCGGAGGCCGTTTGTTCGGAGGGCGTGAAGCTCCCGTCGTCGATCAGTTGGCGCGGATCTACGCCGAACAGAAGCGAGATCACGACGATCGCGAGCAGTCCCAGCCCGCCTCCACCGACCAGCCGGCCTCCGCCGCCGAAACGGCCGCGGCGGTCGTCGACATTGTCGGTCGGGCGCAGATCGTCGAGACGCATGGCAACTCCCGGGTGGCCTTACAGTCGGGACTATAAGGGGTCTTACCGGCATTGAGGGAGAGGCTCATTGGGCCGGGAAATGCTTTTCCAGTTCCTTGCCGCAGGCCGAGACGGCGGCCGCCAACGCTTCGCCGGTGTCTCCTTGCCTGGCCGTGGTCGTGAAATCCGCGACAATCGCGTTCCAACGCAATTGTCCCACTTTGCGGTCGAGGGCATCGTCGGTCACGAGCTCGATGCACCGCTCCCCGAGCGACAGGAACACCAGCATTCCGGGCTTGCGATCCTGGGCGGCAAGTATGCGCGCCGCGAAGGCGCGGTGTGCGAACTGGCGCGCGCGGTCAGCCTTGTGCCGGCGCGGGACGAGCGTCAGCTTCAGTGGTAGCCACTCGAGCAGCAGCGATACGCCTGCGAATACGACCGCTTCGAGTGCAAAAGCGTCACGCAAAGCCAGGGCCGGCCAGAGCAACGCGACGGCGCCGCCGGTGACCAGCGCTGCAAAGGCGCCGAAAGCGACTGGATAAAGCGCATAGCGGTCGGATACCGGCACAATCAGAAGTTCGAAGCGTGCCGACGTTTTCGCGCGCACGGCATCGCTCGCCGCCGACAGCCTTGCGCGGGTATCGGGGTCGAGCATCACCACCGTCCCGAGGCGCCGCCACCGCCGAATGAGCCGCCGCCACCGGAGAACCCGCCGCCGCCCCAACCGCCGCCGCCACCCCATCCGCCGCCGCCCCAGCCGCCACGACGTCCGCCGCCGAAAATTCCGCCCAGAAAGAACAGCGGCCAGAAGAAGCGGCCGAACAGAATCCACAGGACGATGACGATAACGATAATCGGAATGTGAGGTCCGCCGCTGCCGCCGCTTGACCCTTCGCCCTGCCAGCCTTCGGGCACGGTTGCTGACGGGGTTCCACCCAACGCTTTGAGCATGGTCAGCGTGCCCTCGGTCACACCGGCGTCGAAATCACCCTTGCGGAAGTCCGGAAGGATCACGTTCTCGATGATCAGCTTGCTTTGCAGGTCGGTCAGCATTCCTTCGAGGCCGTAGCCGACCTCGATCCGCACATCATGGGAGTTGGGCGCCACGATCAACAGAGCGCCCTTGTTGCCTTGCTTGGGTCCGATGCCCCAATGCCGGCCAAGCTCGTAGCCGTACTGTTCGATGGTCTGACCGCGTAGGTCCTTAAGCGTGACAACGACGACCTGGTTCCCGGTCTGACGCTCGTGCTCGGCCAGCAACGCCGTCAGCCTGGCCTTGGCGCCATCCGACAGGATCCCGGCTTCGTCGACGACGCGGCCGGTCAGTTGCGGGAAGTCGAGCGCCGCCGCGCCGGTCGCCGCAAAGGCGACGAACAGCAGCGCGGCCATGAGCGCGCGGATGATCCGCATGGTCAGAACTTGACCTCCGGAACCTCTTGAGTTTTTGCACTTACCGAGAAGGTCTCACGCGGCTTGGCGTCCGGGTAGAAGATCGCGGCCGTCCAACGGGTCGGAATGGTGCGCAGTGTTGTGTTGTAGCGCTGCACCGCATCGATGTAGTCCTTGCGCGCGACGGCGATGCGGTTCTCCGTGCCTTCGAGTTGCGCCTGTAGCGCCAGGAAATTCTGGTTCGACTTCAGGTCGGGATAATTCTCGCTCACCGCGAGCAACCTGCCGAGGGCGCCGGTGACTGCCGCCTGGTTCTGCTCGTACTTCTTGAAGGCGTCAGGATTGGTTAGGATATCGGCCGGCAGCGTCATCTGCGTCGCGCGGGCGCGTGCTTCGATGACTTCCTTCAATACCGTCTCTTCCTGCTTGGCATAGCCCTTCACCGTGGCGACGAGATTCGGGATCAGGTCGGCACGGCGCTGGTATTGATTCTGCACCTCACTCCAGGCCGCTTTGACCTGCTCGTCCTGGGTTGGAATGTCATTGATCCCGCAGGCGGTCAGGCCAAGCGTCATCGCAGCCAAGGCCATAAGCCGCGTGGCAGATTTCAAGAACGACATGGGTCAATTCCCTCCTTGGGTTCGCCCGACCCTACAAATGGCCCCGACAACCCGGTTGCGCCAGATCAGCTATGCATAAAAAGTGGACATAAAAAAACGCCGGGCAACTCGCGCGCCCGGCGTTCAGTCATTGCTTGGGATGCGCGGGGCCGAAACCCCGCGCCGGTCAAGTGCTTGGGGACACTGGGCCGCGCCGGGAGCCAAATGGGGGGACGGCCGCCGGCACAAGCGGAGATAGTCATCGCCCGGCCGGGTTCAAGGTGCGGGTCCAGACCGCAATAAAGAAATGGGCCGGTAGACGGCGCGCATTCTGACGCAGGTATCCCGACCGCCGCAGAAGTCATTCCTTCGCGATGGGCGCATCGCGTTCGATGGTGATTGCCGCGGCGACCAGTGTGCCGTTGATGTCGGGCGCAACCTGGACGCTGACCGTCGCGCCCGGCTGGAGGAGCGACGGATCACCCTCTTCGACCGAAACGATCGGCACGCCACGCGCATAGAGGACCTCGACGGTCGCTTCGCAGCCCACGGCAGTGGCGTGACCGGTGCAGGCGCCGCTTTCGTCCGGAGCGTTGCCGGTGAATGTCAGCGTCAGTGTCCCGCCGATCCCGCCGGGCGCGACCGACAGGATCGAGCCGCCGACGAAAAGGCGCAATGGATTGGCTTGATCGATGGGATACTCACCTTCGCCTTGCCCGCGCATGTTCTCGGGATAGAGCCGGATCGCCGACGCACGTAGCTTGCCATCGCCGCCTTTGACGGCGGCCAGTCCGACATACCAGCCTGGCTGGAGGTCGGAGAGCTGGAGCAGTCGATTGTGAATCACGCGCGTACTCGTGGTCACACCGACCGTCATGGTCTTCTTGTCGGTGGTCTTCAGCGTCAGGAACGGCCCGTTGATCTCGGTGATGGACCCGCGATAGCGGCCGGCAGAAGGCGGGGTCAACACGAGCGGCTGAGCTTGTGGCACGGCCGGAACAGCGGGCGCAGACACAGCTCCGGCTTGAACCATGATAAGCGCGCCGAACCCGGCCAATATGGATGCGGCGCGCTTCATGCGTTCAGTGCCTCGGCTTCATGAATTTCAGGATGAACTGGTCAGTGTGATGCCGAATTGAAGGATCGAACACAAGCTTGTCGCGCGGATCCTTTGGATTGCGCAGCAGGTTGCTCTCGCCGACGAACTTGAATCCTGCAGCCTCGACTTCCTTCTTCACCGCATCTTCGTCGATGCGATGAAGCGTCTCCGTTGCGCTAAGGCCCGAACCGGGCTTAGCCGCATGATCGAGCACGATGTAGAGCCCGCCGGGTTTCAGTACGTCGAAGATCTTCTTGTTTATGACGGCGACGTCGGCCGGCTTGTAGAAGCTGTCATGAAGGTCATGGTAGTTCTGCGACGTCCACACGACATCGAGCGACTCCGGCGAATAGATCTCGTTAACTGACGCATGCAGGACAGTCACGTTCGAATACGCGGCAAACTGCTTGGTCACATCCGCGCCAGGATGGCGCTTTTCGATGAATGCGTCGATTTCCGTGGGTGAATACGCGTACACATAGCCCTTGTCGCCGACGACTTTGGCGAAAATGCGGGTGAAATAGCCTTGGCCCGGCATGAGATCCATGACCTTGCTGCCGGGTTTGATGCCGGCAAACAGCACCATCTGCGCAGGCTTGCGCTCGGTGTCGAGCGCGCGGTCGTCGTCGGACCGGCCGGTGTCCGCTAACGCCTTTGCGATGTAACCAGGTTCGTCCGCCTTATGCTTGGCAGCGTAAACGGCCGAGCCTGCCAGTGCTATCGAAAGGGCCGCCGTCACAATCCAACGCATCTTCATCGTTTTCTCCCCGAATGATCCTGCGCAGACTACCCTGACCGACGCATCGTTGCACTGACGGGAATTGCGATCCGGGATGGATCACGGGAGTGTGAGGGTCAGGCTTTCATGGCGCCGCGGAACACGGCTGTCATCAACCGGTCTGCCAGCGTTGTCGGCGTGTCGTAACCCATTCGCGCTATCGCCTCCGCATCGCCACCGCCGCGAAGGCCGGCGATCGCAAAGCGGACCAGTTCGGCTGCCGACGCATCGCGGAGCCGGCCGAGAACCGGCAGCAGGCGCAATTCGACCTCCGTGAAGTCACTGCCAAAGGGAAAGGCGGGCAGATGCTCGCCGAACGGAGCCAGGGCTTGTCCGATCCGCTCGGGATGGTTTTCACGGGCGCTCGCGGGAATTTCGTAGGTCTTCGCGATTTTGCCGGTTTCCTTCGCCCGGAGAAGCAACTCCGGCTGAAAGCGCGAATCCGAAATCGCCAGCATTGCGGCGACAACGTCCTCGTCGCACTTGCCGCGCAGGTCCGCGACGCCATACTCGCTCACCACGATATCGCGCAAATGCCTCGGAATGGTGTTGTGGCCGTAGGCATAGCGGATGTTCGACAGGGCCTTGCCGCGTTGGCCGCGGACGGCCTGAATTGCGATGATCGAACGGGCGCCTTCAAGGGCGAACGCCTGGTCGACGAAGTTGAATTGTCCGCCGACGCCGCTGACCACTCTTCCGTCTTCCAGGCCATCCGAGACGACCGCGCCCAGCAGGGTTGCCATCATCGCATTGTTGACGAAGCGGGCCTTCACGCGCGCCGCCCGCTTGCCGGGCTCGTCGCTATAGAGGGCGTTGGTGAAACTTATCCGGGTCATCTGGATGCGTGCGAGATCCGCCGCCGGCATTTCGCGCAATCGGCGATAGAACGAAGCCGGTCCCAGAAAAAAGCCTCCGTGTACGAGCACGCCATCGATCGCGCGCTTCACAACACCGGCTTCGATCAGATCGAGGAAGCCCTCGACGAGCATCTCGCTGACGCCGTAGAGCCCTGCCGAAAACGGACCTCGCTCCTCTATAGACAGTGCTGTCGCTCTGCCAGTCAGTCGCCTGACGATGTCGTTGAACACGTTGTTTGCGCGCTGGCGAAGTATCAGGGCGTTGACCGCGGCGTCGCCCTCGGCGCCGATGCCGATTTGCAGCGTTCCGCCGTCGGCGGCGAGGCGGGCAATGTGCAGGCCGATGGCGTGCTCGGTGGCCGTAAGCGGCTCCCTCGGAGCGGCGAAGAGGGAGAAGTCGCAGCCCTCAAGCATATGGCTGAAGATCTCTGCGGGAAGATCGCCGTCGCCGGGCATGAAGGGCAATTCGGAGTTCGTCTCGCCGACCAGCAGAAAATCCGCCCGGCCTTCCTTCCGTGCGTCCAGCATGTCGAGTGTCAGGTCGGGATTGCAGGACAGGCTGAGCCTGTCGCCGCGCTTTGCAACCAGCTGCGCCACGACGTTTACACCCCGCGCCATCAGATAGTCGGCAGCGTGGGTGTAGTTGGCGCTGATGTAACTTTGCTGGGCGACGGGGGTCGACAGCCAGCGACCGGCAAGGAAAAAGAACTCGTCGACGCGCACGTTTGCCGGCAGCGACCCGCTGCGAAGGGCGGCCGCGTAGTCGAGCCGAAGGTAGCCGCTAAACAGACGATCGGAAATCGGACCCAGAAACCGCCGCTCGAGATCGCTCTTGGCGGTCGGGGGTTCCAGGGTCAGCGCGGTGAAGATGTGCAGCGAGATCGAGGGATCGCTTACGGCGCGCTGGAACAGGGCATTGGCGACATGGTTCGCCTTGCCAAGGCCCAAAGGCAGACCAAGCACGATCCGTTTGCCGACTTTCGAGATGATTGCATCGATGAGGGTCTGGGGATCAGTGAAGGTCGCTGGCATCGTTCTTGTTCGGTCGTGCGCGTTCGGTGAATATGGCCGCAATGAGCGACGAATTCCAACTCGGCGATGCGCTGACAGCGATGGGCCTGTTGCCGCCCGGAGGCCGGTTCGAGGCCGTGCGGCTCGCAGGAGGGGTATCCTGCGACGTCTGGCGTGTCGACGTTCCGGGTCGCGTATCCGTGGTCGTCAAGCGCGCGCTGCCGAAGCTGCGGGTGGCTGCGGACTGGCAGGCGCCACCCGAACGCGCGGCAACGGAGGTCGCCTGGATAAAACTCGTTGACGGCGTCGTGCCGGGCGCCGTGCCCAAGGTGTTGGGCGAAGATCATGCGGGCCATCTATTTGCCATGGCCTACCTGCCGGATGACGCCTATCCAGTCTGGAAGGGGCAGCTGGCTGAAGGCGAGGTCGATACCGCATTCGCCGCGCGCGTTGGCGCCTTACTGGCCCGAATTCACGCCGCGACTGCCGGCCGCGACGATATCGCGGCTGCCTTCGCGAACGACACCCAGTTCCATGCGCTGCGCCTGGAGCCGTATCTGCTGTTCACCGCCGGGAAACACGAGACGCTTGCACCGGCTATCCGCGCCGAGGCTGAGCGCATCGCCAGTTCGCGGATTGCCCTGATGCAGGGCGACATCAGCCCGAAGAATATCCTTCATGGTCTCGATGGCCCGGTATTTCTCGATGCCGAAACGGCTTGCTACGGCGATCCGGCATTCGATGTCGCTTTCTGTATGAACCATTTTTTGCTTAAGGCGGTGTGGCATCCCGAATGGACAGCGGACTATGCCGCTGCGTTCGATGCCCTGCGCACGGCTTACCTGTCGGGTGTAGATTGGGAAAAGCCGCATGATATCGACCGCCGCGTGGCGCGCCTTCTTCCGATGCTGTTTCTGGCCCGCGTCGACGGGAAATCGCCGGTCGAATATCTCACCGATGAGGGCGATCGGGCCTATGTCCGTGGCGCGGCCATACAGATGATCGTCGAACCGCCTGCCAATCTTTCGGTTCTTGCGGAGGCATTCTTTCCGTTGGCGGCCATGCGCTAGCCGTTGGGCAGGTTGGCCACCGACAGGGCATCGAGTTCAGCGATAAAGTCCACGCCGAAATAGTAGCGAAGCTCATCGCGGGCGCCTTCATAGACCGTCGGTCCGCTACCGCTACAAGCGAGGCTGCGGTCGTGGACCTCGCTGCTGACACACAGAACGCCGTAGTCGAAGGTGGCCGGAAACAGCGTGCTCACGATCGGTTTGAGGTCGTGATAGTCGATACCCTTGTCGAGCGCGTAACCGTGGATCAGGCAGCCGCGGCCTTCCGGATTGCGGAAGACGCAGCGGCCGTCCTTCGTCCGGGTGCGGACATAGCGGCCGGACGGAAATTCGGGATCCTCGATTGCTTCGGCCGTGAACCACTCGTCGCGCGATGCGGGCACCCGGCTTCTAAACTCCTCGCCCAAGGCGGCGAGACGGATCACGTTGCCCAGATCGATGTCGACGCCGTAGCTGCAGCATTGATCGTCGCAGAAATCGCAGGCCATGCATTTGGCGAAGTAGCGCAAGCTGAAGATCGCCGCATCCACCGAATGGATGACGGGGGCGCCCTGGGTACAGATGTATTGCCGGCTAAGTCGATGAACGGCCATCAGCGTGGGGCGGAAAGTGCCGTATCGACGATACGCAGGATGAGCTGGTCGTAGGGTATCCCCGCCTGTTCGCCGGCGGCGGCAAGGCCGGCATCGGGAGCAATGCAGGGATTGGTGTTGATCTCGAGCACCAGCGGCTCGCCCTCCGGCGTGACTCTGAAGTCCACGCGGACATAGCCGGTGAAGCCGAACAGCTTCCACACGCCGAGACAGGATTTCTTCAGTTTCGCCGCAAGCACGGGGTCCTTGGTCTCGGTATCGAAATCGCGGACCATCTGGTCGTTGATATCGAGGCTTTCGTCCCATTTGGCGCCATAGCCAACGATTCGTGGTTTGTCCGATGGCCAGTCGTCGAAGCGCATCTCCGCCAGCGGCATGATGACCGGCTCACCATCCCGGCCGGAGAGGACCGAAATGTTGTATTCGCGGCCGTCGATGTACTCCTCGGCGAACCAGCGGCCGCCATGCAGGCGCTCGCTCTCGGCCGCGCGCCGCCGAACGGCATCGGCCCCAAAAACCACACAGCCATCGTCCAACCCCACGGAAGCATCTTCCAGCGTGGACTTCACGATGTAGGTCTTGTCCTCCAGGCCCTTCCAGTCCGGACCTTCGCTCCAATCGGCCGTGCCGATGCCGGCTTCGCGCATCTTGCGCTTGGTGAGCGGCTTGTCCGAGGTCAGCGCCATCGCGGTCGCATCGACGCCCGTAAACGGAATACCGGCTTCGCGCAGCATGCGCGGCGCGATGGGCGCCAGGTGGCCAATGCCGTCGATGCCTTCGACCATATTGAACACGACATCGGCCTTCTCGCGCGCCAGCAGGGCGCGAAGCTTGTCCGCGTTGTCGGAAAATGGCGCGAGCGGCGCCTCGTGCCCATGCTTGATCAATGCTTCCGCGACGGCCTTGGCCGATGTGATGGTATCGATCTCCTCGGGCGGGGCGTCCGGCGCAATGTCGGAATGTAGAACCAGAACCTTCATGCTCTACCCCTTCAGAGCCGGATGACGTTTGCGGAACGACGTCATGATCTTGCCGATCAGCTCCTGATAGCTCACGCCCTCGCGCGTGGCGATGAAACACATGTCCGAATAGTCGGGCCTCAGCCCGGCCAGCGGATTGACCTCGATGAAGTTCGGTTGCCCCGCCGCGTCGCAGCGTATGTCGATTCGACCGCCATCGAGGCAACGCAATGCTTTCCAGGCGCGCAGTGCGACATCGCCGGCCGCTTTCGCCTCCGCCGGCGGTGCTCCGACTATGTCCAATCGGCCGTGCCAGTCCTCTTTGTTGACGAGGCCGTAGCCGTCGCCGTGATAGCCGGCAAGCGGAACGATCTCGCTGACGCCAAGTACCTCGGCGTCAGCGCCCGTGCCGGTGATGCCGACAGTGAACTCCCGGCCGGGCAGGTACGTCTCGACCAGCACCGGCTGGCGGAACCGGTCAAGGAGATCGGAGGCGCTCGCCTTCAGCCCGGCAAAATCTGCGACCTTGTTGTTGGTCCCAATGCCTTTGCCCGAGCCTTCCGCAATCGGTTTGAGAAACAAAGGATAGGGCAGGGCGATCCGGTCGGCATCCGCCAGCATCTCGATCACTGCGAAATCGGCAGTCGGAATGCCGTGATCCCGGATCACCCGCTTGCACATGCCCTTGTCTAGAGTCAGCGCCATGGTGAGCGGGTCTGAAAAAACATAAGGCAAGTCGTAAACTTCGAGGATCGCCGGAACCTGCGCCTCGCGCGCCAGACCCTTCAGTCCCTCGCAGTAGTTGAACACCGCATCCCAGCGGTCGCCGGCGGCGAGGCGCCCAATCAGCGCCTCCACATTGCCGATCCGGTCGACCTGATAGCCGAGACCGGTCAAAGCGTTCGTGAGACCTGCAATGGTCTCCTCGGCATCGAACTCGGCGGTCTCCTCTTCGCTGTAGCCGAGAGCCCGATAGTCGTCGCGGAGGTCGTAAGTGAGGCCGAGGCGCATCGTCACCTCCCCGATCCGGGGTGATCGCTCAAACAGTTCAACCTCCCCCAGAGGGGGAGGCGCGTTACGTTCATGGCTCGCTCAACTACTCGGCGGCAAGCTTTGGCGCCTTGTTGGCACCCAGCGTCCCACCCGGATCGGGGTAGCGATAGACGCCGCCCTCGAAATTGCGCAGCAGCAGGTCGTCGCCGTCGCGGCCGACGACGAAGTCGGGTGCGATCTGGATCTTGCCGCCGCCACCGGGGGCGTCGACCGCGAAAATCGGCGTCGCATAGCCGGTGGTGTGGCCGCGCAGCCCCTCGATGATCTCCAGACCCTTCTCCACCGTGGTGCGGAAATGGGCTGAGCCGCTGATCGGATCGCATTGATAGAGGTAATAGGGACGGACCCGGCGCTTCAGCAGGCCCTGCATCAGGGGCTTCATCACCGCGATGTCGTCGTTGATGCCCTTCATGAGGACGGTCTGGCTGCCGAGCGGGATGCCAGCATCGGCGAGGCGGGAGGTCGACTCGGTGGTTTCCTCGGTCAGCTCACTCGGATGGGTCGCGTGGATGCTCATCCAGAGCGGATGATACTTCTTGAGGATCGCGACCAGTTCCTTGGTAATGCGCTGGGGCAGAACCATCGGGATCTTGGTGCCGATGCGCAGGAACTCGATGTGCTTGATCGCACGCAGGCGGCCGAGCAGGTAGTCCAGCTTGTCGTCGCCCAGGGTCAGCGGGTCTCCGCCCGAGAGCAGCACGTCGCGCACCTCGGTATGGGCCTCGAGATAGGCGAGCGCCTGCTCCCATTCGCGCATCGACAGCTTGTACTCGCCGCCCGGATTGCCGACGACGCGGGCGCGCGTGCAGTAGCGGCAATAAGTCGAGCAGGTGCCGGTGGTCAGGAACAGCACGCGGTCGGGATAGCGGTGGACGATGCCGGGGGCGACGGTGTCGTGGTCCTCGCCGAGCGGATCGTTGTCCTCGCCCGGGGTGCGGATGTATTCGCCACCGGTGGTGATATGGGTGCGGCGCAGCGGCTCGGACGGATCCTCGAGATCCATCAGCGACGCATAATAGGGCGTGATGCCGACCGGAAGGGATCCCTTGTGGCGGGCAACGGCCTCATGCTCGTCGGCGGAAAGGCGGAAAATCCGGTTCAGTTCGTCGAGAGTGCGGATGCGGGTCCGCATCTGCCAGCGCCAGTCGTTCCACTCGACCGAGGAGGTATCGGGATAGAAGCGCTTGTAGAAGGCGCGGGTCTCGGCGTTGACGGGAAAGCGGAGAGCCACTTTCCGGACCGGTGCCGGTACGACCGTGCCGGTCGAGACTTCTTTCAGTTGGGGGCGGGCGTCCTGCTTCGAGCGGACCGACCGGAGCGGAGGACGGGCTTCGCGCCCCCGCGCTATCTGGAGACTCATCGTCTTATAAGACGCTCCGAAGTCGTCGCCCGCGCGAAAACCACAACGGCATCCCATCAGTGGGCGTGACTGTGTTTCGATCATTAGAGTCTTAATTTCCCACGTCAAGAGTAGGTTGAAGCGATCGAACACGGTTCGGTTCGGCCGCGCACGTATCGAAATGGTCGGCGCGATATCCCATCGGGTGGCGCGTCTGCTCGCCCTGTTCGTTGTCGTCCGCGCTAGCGCGGTACGCGGCTCGACTTGTTCGAGCCTTGTGGAATCGCACTTTGATGCATTCCAGGCGACGTGATTCGGCTACGCATCGAAACGCCTGACGCGGTCGCGATGGCCGCGCGCGCAGACGCCGACGCAACTGGTCGCTTCAACCGGCCGGGTGCAACGAGGCTGTGCATGAATTCGCGCTGTGTGACCCGCTGGCCTCACTCGGCCGGTGGCACGATCACGTCGCGGGTCGCCGTCACGCGGTAGACCGTGATGTGCACCGGCTTGCCGCGGGAGTAGTTCAGCCCGTCGAGGCGATCGACCTTCGTCGCATCGGTCTCCAGTTCGGCCAGTCTGGCGAGGAAGGCCGGCCGCTCACGGTCTTCAACGAAGACGAGACCGCCCTGGTACGCCGCAGCCTGTGCCGCGCCGACGCCGTTGGTCAGTCTCGTTTCGGTGCCCACGACGAAGAGGAGACTGGGCTCGGTATATCCGGCGAAGATCGGTGGCGGATCGCCGGGCCGTCCATCCTTCTTGACCAGCGCCGCGGCACGCGGGCTTAGCCAGATATCCGAAAGGCGAGGTCCTGCCCCAGCGGTCAGAGTTGGATAAAAAATAAGCACTGCAAGCGTCGCCAACCCGGCAGCGCCAAGGCTTCGGTGCCGAAGCTGGGCCACGCACGCGGCCAGCACCAGAAGAACGCCGAGTGCGGCGGTCCCGTACAGCCAGACAGGGACGCCATTTCCGTACTTCCAGGTCGCCAGCGCCGGCGCCACGGCCAAGGCAAGGCCGCCGATTACGAACAGGGCCGTGGCCAGGTAGTACAAGATGGATTGCCAGTTGCGTTCGCGACCAGCGCTCGGCGTCAGCATCCAATTGGCGGCAAGCATTGCCAGTGGGGGATATGCGGGCAGCACGTAATGCGGAAGCTTCGTGGGAACCAACTCGAACATCAGCCAGTTCGCAATCGCCCAGATCAGCAGAAATCGGATCGCGGGATCGGACCGGCGCTGAATCGCGGCCCCGAGACCCGGAAGCACAAACAGAATCGCCGGCCAGAAGCTCACGGCGGCCAGGGCGAGGTAATATCCCGGCGGGGCGCCGTGGCTCTCCTGCCCGCCTGCGATCTTGGCGGCGAAGTCGTGCCCCAACGACTGCTCATAAAATGCGCCATGGCTTGCGATGGAGATCGCGATTGCCCAGGGCGCGACGATCAGAACGGTCAGACCGACGCCGCGCAGGGGCTGCAAAGTCTTCAGCCAGCGCCAGTCCCAGCGGTCGAAGGCAACGAGCCCGGCAGCAGTCAGTGCGCAGACGGCGGGGACGACCGGTCCCTTGATCAAAATGCCGGCGGCGAACGCCGCCCATCCGGCGAGAATGAGAGCCGTTCCGGGTCTGCGATGGTCCGGATTGCGTGCCGCCAAATACGCACGGAGCAGAACGCCCATCGCTCCCATGGCGCAGGCGAGTTGTACGGCATCGGTGGTCGCGATGGTCGATTCGGCGGTCAAGAGGACCGACGTCGCCATCAATGCCGCACCGAGCCATGCGACCTCGGCAATCGCGAAAGCGCGCGCGCACCAGAAGGTCAGCAGGACCGCGAGCAGCCCTCCGAACAGGGAAGGCAGGCGATAGGTCCAGATCGAATCGTGATCGCCCGCCCCGGCGATTGCCGTGCTCGCCGCCTGGAGCCAGTAGATACCGACGGGCTTCTTGTATCGTGGGACCTGACCGAACCGGATGTCGACGAGGTTTTGGGTCTCCAGCATCTGTCGAGAGGCTTGGGCAAAGCGGCTTTCGTCGCGGTCGAGCGGCGGCAGACTCAATACGCCGGGCGTCCAGAGCGCCAGGCAGAGCAGCGTCAGGGTGATCCACCACCACCGCGCGCACCAACTGAGAAGCTGCCCCAGGCGGGTTTCGGGGCTCGCAGGCATGGCCAGCGGGGTGTCGGCGAGGCTCATCTGGAACGGCTCTTGAACCCATCCGTCATCGGCAATGCGGTGGGAACGGGCAAATGGGTCATCCTGGAACAAGCCTGTTTCTTGAGGGCACGGGCCTGTATAAGGCGCCCGCAAGACGCAAGGCGGGTCAAACGCGGCCGGCCGCCACTCTATTCTACGACGGGATCGAACGGAACCTCAGCATGGCGGTGGCACTCTCCGTGGTCGTACCGGTCAAGGACGAGGCCGGCAACGTCGCCCCGCTGGCGCGTGAGATCGCCGCGGCAGTTTCCGGCGAAGAGGCCGAGATCATCTTCATCGATGACGGTTCGACGGACGGCACCGCCGCGGCGCTGATGGCGCTGAAGAGCGAGATTCCGTCGCTCAGGGTTCTTCAGCACGGAAAGAACCTTGGCCAGAGCCGAGGCATCCGCACCGGTGTTCGTGCTGCCCGCTCCGATCTCATCGTGACGCTGGACGGCGACGGACAGAACGATCCGGCCGATATCCCGAAACTTCTGGCGCTGCTGCGCGCGCCCGGCGCAGCGACCATCGGGGTGGTGTCGGGCGTGCGTGCCAAGCGCCGGGATACCGTCAGCCGCCGCCTTGCGTCACGTTTCGGCAATGCGGTGCGCGCGCGGCTGCTCAACGACGGCGCCAGCGATACCGGTTGCGGATTGAAGGCCTTCCGGCGGGACGCATTCCTCGCGCTTCCGTATTTCGATCATATTCATCGCTTCATCATCACCCTGATGCTGCGCGACGGCTACGAAGTGCGGTTCGTCGAGGTAAACCACCGCCCACGCACCGCCGGGGCTTCCAAGTACACAAATCTCGGCCGCCTGATCGTCAGCGTGACGGACATCCTCGGTGTCCGCTGGCTGCAGCGCCGGTTCAAGCCGAACGCGGAAACGAAGGAACTCTGATGGGCTATCTCGCGCATCTTTACGCGCTCGCGCTCGCAAATCCGGTCGATACGGTCTGGACCGGTGTAGGATTTCTCGGCCAGGCGGTGTTTGGCGTACGCTTCCTGATCCAGTGGCTGCGCAGCGAGCAGATCGGGCATAGCGTCGTACCGGTCGCATTCTGGTATTGCAGCCTGGTGGGTGGCCTGATCAGCTTTTCCTACGCCGTGCACATTCAGGCTTGGCCGCTTCTGATCGGGCAGGGGATGCCGATCCCGATCTATGCGCGCAACCTCTACATGATCTACCGCGACCGCACGCCGAAGCCGATTTAACCAAGTCGTTGCAAAAGCGTTAACGACGCCCACTTTCTGCCCCAATATGCTACATTATATTGGGGCCGGGTTTCCGGCGTGGTTGACCGCTTCCGGCACTGGAAGCGCTTCTTCGGGGAGAGTTCCGATGCTTCGCCTGTTTCCGCTGCTGGTGGTTCCGCTCATCATCTACAATCTGATCGTGTTCTTCGGCGCCGTGGTGTTCCACATGAACATCCAGGATGCTCTGAGCATCACCCATTCGATCGGCATCAAGATGTTCTCCGGGGAGACTTGGCAGTTCTCGTTCGGCGACTTCATCATCCTGCTGACCATCGGGCTTCTGTTCATCGAGGTCATCAAGGCGACGCGCACGACTTCGCGCGAAATCATCAATCACGGCCTCTCTTTGCTGACCTTCATCGTCGCCCTGATCGAGTTCATCACCCTGAAGGGCTTCGCCTCGACGCCCTTCTTCTTCGTCGTGGTGATGACTCTGTTCGACGTGGCGGCCGGCTACACGATTTCGATTGTTGCGGCCGAGCACGACCTCGGCCTCGGACGTTCCGGCACGGACTGATCCCTTCGAAATTTGCGGTCGGGCGGCCCCTTCGGGCCGCCCGATTGCTTTTGGGGCGGACCCGCGATATTTCCCCCGCCTGCCCGCCGGAACGGGCTCCCCGGACAGGTGGCCGAGTGGTTTAAGGCGCACGCCTGGAAAGTGTGTAACGGTTAATAGCCGTTCGAGGGTTCGAATCCCTCCCTGTCCGCCACTTCAGTCCCTGAGTGGGCACTGCGTTTACGCCACCGCCCGACACCAGCGCCTGAAGCAACCGGGATTTCGATCCCATGATCCTGACTTCGCCGGTATTGACCTCGACGCGCTGAGCCAGCGCGCGCAGATGGTCGCGGCGATAGCCTCCTCCTTCAAGCCGGATGCTCTGGCGGGAATTCTTGGCGAACGTGCGCAGCATCTGCGGCGTGACGGCCTTCTGGCCTGAGTTCTGGAGCATGGCCTGCGCCCGGTCGGCGTCGGCCTTGGCCTGATCGCGGATCGCCTTGAGGCCGTCGATGCGGTCTTTCAGCGCCGGGTCGTCCAGGTCGGCAATGCCTGCCTCGATGGCGTCATAGAGGCGCTTGAGCCGCAATTCCGATTCGGTGGTGCGCTTATTGAGTTCGGCGATATGCTCGCGGCGGCGCTCGGCATATTCTTCCCGCCGGTCGAGAACGGCGGCAAGGATGGTTTCCAGCCGCTCGGGCCGGAGAAGCTGGTTTTCAAGATGGCTGGCGACCAGATCGTCCAGCTTGTCCATCGGCACCGCCATGCCCTCGCAGGCGGTCGGTCCCTGCCGGGCTTTGATCGAGCAGGTGTAATAGCGATAGCGCCCGCCCTTGCCTGTGCGGATGGTCATAGCCCCGCCGCACTTGGCGCAATGGATCAGGCCGGTCAGCATGGTGGGGCCGCTGATGACGGCGGCAGGCGTGACCTTGGGATTGCGGGCCTTAAGCAGCTTCTGCACGGTGTCGAACGTGTCACGGTCGATGATCGGCGGGACGGGGACCATCACGATTTCACTGACCGGCTTCAATTCCTTGGTCTTGGTCCGCTTGTTGAACTCGTGCTCGCCCATATAGGTGCGGCGGGTGAGGATGCGGTGAACCTGGCCGATGCCCCAACGCCCGCCGTCGCGGGTGAAGATGCGGTTGCGGTTCAGGTAGCTGACGATGTTCTTCACGCCCATCTGGCCGGTGGTGCCGTCGCCATGCAGGGCCAGCCGGTAGATCAGCCGCACCGTATCGGCGTGCAGTGGATCGATTTCCAGCTTCTTCTTGGTCTTCGCGCCGCGCTGCTCGGCGGCGATGGTTCGATAGCCGATGGGAGGAAGGGAACCGTTCCAGAAGCCTTGCCGGGCATTCTCCTTCAAGGCGCGGATGACGTGCTTGGCGTTTTCCTTCGACTGGTATTCATCGAACAGCGCCATGATCTGCCGCATCATAACGTGCATGGGGTCATCGCCCATTTCCTGCGTGATCGAAACCAGCTTCACGCCGTTCTTCGCCAGCTTGCGCACATAGAACTCAAGCTCGAAGTGATCACGGAAGAAGCGGCTGAACGAGTGGACCACGACAACATCGAAGGGTGCGGGCTTCGATATGCCCGCTTCGATCATGCGCTGGAACTCGGGGCGGCGGTCGTTGGTGGCCGATGCGCCCGGCTCCACGAAGGTCTCGACCAGTTGCAGGCCGCGCGCCTCGCAATAGGCTTCGCCCTGCCGCTTCTGGTCGGGAATGGAAACGTCATGCTCGGCCTGCCGCGCCGTCGAGACGCGCAGATAAAGGGCGGCGCGCTGCATCACCCGAGACTGACTTTCGGCATCGCGTGAAGATGTCACGACGTTTCTCCCGACAAAAGGCGCTGTGCCGTCGCAACAGGCAGATACAAAGTATTGGGCCGATCAATCAGCGCGGTGAACCCGACGGCCGCGTAGAAGGCTGCGGCCTGTTCGTCGATGGCATCGGCGAAGATGGCATGAGCGCCTATCGGCGCTTCGGCGACTGTCCTGATAGCGTCGAACAACAGGGCTTCGCCGAGTCCAAGCCCCGCATAGGACTGATCGCGGCCAAGCCAGCCGATAAGCACCGCCGGAACGGTCGGGTAGCGCGGCAACCGGCTCGCCAGCGGTTCCGGCACAGCCATGAGCGGCACGTTGCTCGATGAGAGCGTGTAGAAGCCCGCTATCCGGTCGGTCTCAAGGTCGCGGGCAACGAAGCAGGTTGCGTATCGACGTTTGATGTCCTGCGTGACTGCCTCATGGAAATAGCGGTCTATCCGCTCATTGCCACACGAGAACGCCTTGCGCTGGTGGGCTTTGGCAAGCGCCTCTATCGCAAACCTCGCGCTCACCGGGGCGCGATCAGTTCAGCATGACGCTTCGCGGCGCGGGCGAGACGGGCGTTGGGCGCGGGCGGATCGATCAGGGCTTTGGCAAAGCGTATCTGATCCTCGGCAGCCAGACGCAGCACGTCGGCTTCCTCGACCGTGCGGCGGGCATCCTCGCCCGCCGTTGCGATGAGGTAGCCGGTGAGCGTCATGCCGCGCAGCCGTGCGGCGCGCTGCATCTGCTCATAGACATTGACAGGAACGCGCGCCTCAAGGCGGGCGGTTTCGACTTCACTGGCGGGTCTGGGCATGGCTGATCTCCTTCCCTCGATTATATACGGCATATTGCCGGATTTATCAAGGATCGGATGAGCCAAAGAGTTCATCGAACAGGTCGCCGAACCATCGCTCGAACACCTCGATCTCGGCTTCCGTGACAGGAACGGGATCGGGCCAGTCGTCAGTGACGGTCCATGTGGACAGGTCATGCTTAGGTGGCCTGCCGGGAAACGGCCACGAATAGCCCAAAAGCTCCTCAAGCTGCTCCGATGCCGTGGGCGGCCTGACACGCCGGGAACGGCGTGCGCTGCCTGTGCCGTCATCATCGGCGCGATCAGAGGATGCCATCGAAATCGAACTCACTGCGTTTCCTCCACCCGGCGGGATTGGCGATCCAGCGGTTGATCTCGGATTCGTGCCAGCCTGTGCCGTTGGCGCTGATTTTGAGTTGCGGCGGGAACGTGCCCTCGGCGATCTTGCGATAGATGGTGGACTGCGAAAGCCCGGTGCGGGCGAGAACGGTTTTCAGGCGGACGATACGGTCTGGTTGACGCATGGCGACGCTGCCTCCTGCTGGCTGTTTCTGATTGCGATTGAGCCAGACAGAAGAAGGAATTGCCTTTGTGCAATAGAGTTTTAGCTGTCGTCGTGCTACGGCGAAGAAACGGCGGTAAATAGGATGGACATAGAATCCGAAACCCTACAGGCAAGCATGAAGGACGCACGAAATTGGAGGAAATCGACTGGGCAGACCGCGCGTTCTACGACGATGGAGAATGGGTGACATGGTCCGAAATCGATGAGCAACTGCGCTACAAAGAGTGGGGCGCGAAATACCCGAACGCGAAACGCTCGATCATTCCCTACTTTGAAGATTTGATTTCCCTTGCCGAGAGCTATCACCTCGAAACCGGGCTGCACCTCTCCGTCTATGGCGACATCGGCGAGCTATTTGGCGCAATCACCTACGGCATCGAGTTGAACAAGACCTATGCGCAGGGTTCTGACGGCAGGCTCGGGAACGATCACGTCGAGATCAAGACCATTACCCCGTTCAAGACGAAAGACGTGGTTGTGGTGGATACGGCGCGGCATTTCAGCAAACTGCTCGTGGTCAAGATCAACGAGGAATTTCAGGTCGCCGGGCGGATGATCGACCGCAAACTTTTGCCGAAGCGAACTGGCCGGTTCCTGCGCATCCGTTGGGACGATCTGCCTCCCGTGCAAAGGTGACGATAAGCTCGGACTTTCAGCTATCCCGCCGACATCAAATCAACGCTTCTGATGCCGCTGACCTACAGCCCGATCCCCCGGCCCAGGCCAAGGCCATGACTGAGGGCGAGGTCCTTGCCGATGCCCATGCCTGTATCGAAGTCACCGCCGATGCCGAGGTCCTTCCTGCGACCGGCGAGGAGCGATTCTAGCTGCGGGTCGCGTTGCAGGCTGTTCGCCATGTCGCCCATCTGTGAGCGCGCGGCCTTGTAGCCGGAATAGTCGCCCGCCGCATATTGGCGCTGGCTGTTCTGGCTAAGGTTCTGCCAGCGCTCCACGAAGCGGTCGACGCGGGCGCTGGGCGTGATCCCCAGATCAGCATTCCGCCCAGTGCGGATTTCGGTTTCGAGCTGGAGGGCGCGGATAGCGCGGCCGATCCGGCCACCACCCGCCTCACGGGCGAGGCCGTTGTCCTTGCTGTAGGCGGCTTCCGCGTCCTGCCAGCCGTGGGGCCGTACTTCATCGAATGCTCGCCGTGCCTCACCGAGTTCGCGCCGCTGCTCGGCGGAAGGTGCAAGCCCCTGCTGCTTGGTTTCGATGATGGCATTGGACGCGCGGGCATGGCGAACCAGCGCGCCGGCGCGCGCCTTGCGCAAGGCGACCTCCGGGTCTGCCGCCACGGTCTTTTCCGGCGCTGCCCGCTGTGGCGACGGCACGGCGTTGTCGCCGGGCGCGGCGTCGGCTGGCAGGCGCAGGCCGTCGAACATGCCGCGCACCTTCTCCGGCACGATCTTCCTGACGATCTCCACAACACGCTCGCGGAAGGTGATGCCGCGCCGTTCGGCGTAAGCCTGCGCCGGATCGTAATCCGTCGCCATATCCTTCGCCCGGTCACGCGACAGGCTGCGGACAAGCCGGTTCTGATCGGCGAAGTCATCGCGGCCATAATGCAGGTCCGTGCCGTCGCGGTGACGGGACAGCGCGACATAGCTGCCATGGGCGTCCATGCCCGGCGTCGCCAGGACGTGGGTGCGATCCACCGTCATGCCCTGCGCTTTGTGGATCGTGGCGGCATAGCCGTGGTCGATCTTGTTGTAGTCCTTGAGGTCGAAGGCGACGGAACGGCCATCGTCGGCACGCACGGTCAGGGATTTCTCGCTGACTTGCTCGATGGTGCCGAGCGTGCCGTTCTTCACACCAAGGCCGCGCTCGTTTTGCAGGAACATGACGCGATCCCCGGCGGCGAAGTGGCGTTCACCGCGCTCGACCGTGACGCGCACCTCGTCGCCGAGATTACCAGCGTCCCGCATCTTCTGGCGCGCTGCCTCGTTGAGCGCCCGCACCTCGTCATTGGTGTGGGTGAGGATGATGCGGGTGGCGTCGGGATTGGCCTGCCGCTCGCGATCCCAGCGCTCGATCAGGTCGCCACGCGCCTGCTCGCGTGTTTCGGCAATATGTACCATGCCATGCCGGTCATAGGCATGGATCGCGTTGCCCGTTTTGCCGGTCGCCAGATCGCGCGTGGCGTCCCGCTGCCAGTCCTCGCGCTGGCGGCGCACCTCGCCGATCTCCGCGCCGCCGTGACGCTCATGGATCGACCGGAACGCCGCGCCCGCTTCGATGGATTGCAACTGCTGCGGATCGCCGACCAGCACGACTTTCGCGCCCGCTTCGGCGGCGTGTGACAGCACCCGCTCCAACTGCCGCGTGCCAACCATGCCCGCCTCGTCGATGACCAGCACATCGCGGCTGGTGAGCATGTCGCGGCCCTGTTCCCAGCCATGTTCCATGCTGGCGATGGTACGGGACGCAATGCCCGATCCGCTTTCCAGATTCTCGGCGGCGATGCCGGACAGTACAACGCCGCGAACCTCATAGCCCGCCGCTTCCCAAGCCTCGCGCGCTACGCCGAGCATCGCGCTCTTGCCCGTCCCGGCATAGCCGACGACGACGCCAAGATCGCGTCCGTCCGTGACATGCGAAAGCGCGTGGGCCTGCTCGCCGGAAAGGACAAGGCCGCGCGTTTCGGCACGGGCCAAGGCCATGTCGCGATCCGCATCACCGACAGCATGACGTTCGCGCCCCGCCATCAATTCCGCCGAGCGGTGCAGGCGCTGTTCCGCCTCGATCATGTCGCGGATGGTGAAGCGGTCCTCGCCGCGTCCGTCCTTGCCGAGTTCGACCAGATCGGGCGAACCGCGCATCGCGCCCATGACTTCGTTGAACTGGTCGATGCCGTCGCTGTGCCGATGCGCGAACATCGCCATATCGCGGCGCGTGAACGTCGATTGCTGCTGCGTGATCGCGTCCAGCGCAAAGGAAGGATCGGCGATGATGCGCGCGCCGTTATTGCGGGCGATCTCGCGGTGCATCTCCGCGCGGTCGGCCGCCTCGATCCCTTCGCCCTCGATCCTCTGCGCGGGCGCGCCGATTTGACTCTGCGGTTCGAGCGGGATGCCTTGCGCCTCAAGGCGGCGATGGTCGATGCGGGCGTCGATGTCGAGTTCGGCAAGCCGTTCATTGGCCAACGCGGCCCATCGCTCACGCCACCGTTCCACCATCTCCGTGCGGTTCCAGTCCCGCACCTTCTGGCCGAAACCGTTCTCGTCAACCGACCGCATGGTGAGCATGACATGGGCATGGGGTTTCGGCATCCCGTCCTCGCCGATATCCCAATGCACGTTCACATCGGCGATCATGCCCTGATCGACGAATTCCGCCTGCGCGAAGTCGCGGGCGAGTTCTATGCCTTGCGCCTGCGTCAGTTCGCGCGGGAGAGAGAATTCCACCTCGCGCGCAAGCTGGGCGTCCTTGCGCATCTCGACGGCTTCGACCTCGTTCCAAAGCCGTTCGCGGTCGCCGAGATGCTCCGGCGCTCCTTCCGGCAGCATGATTTCGGAATGGACGACACCGCGCTTGGCGGAGAAATCGTGGCTGCGGTCGAGCCGCTCGTCGCGCAGCCGCGAGCCGGAACGGTAGGCGGCGGACGCCACCGCGCTGCTCCCGGCCTTGCGGCCTATGACCTTGACGTGAAGATGATAGATCGCCATCGCGATCAACCATCTACACCTCTGAGCGCACGTCGGAACGACGTATAAGCGCGCCCTCGAAATGAATTTCTCGGGACTGTTCGCGCCGTGTCAGACCGTCCCGGTGACATTACTGCATTCCGCGCCTCGCGAAACTATCCTCTCCGCATCGACGATTTGCGACCGGAAAGGAAAGGCACATGCGCAAACCGAAAGACTATGACGCCGAACTGAAGGCGCTCGAAGACAAAGCGCGAGAACTCAAGACGCGAAAGGTTCAGCAGTTAGGCGAACTGGTGATCGCCACCGGAGCCGACGCGCTTTCCGCCGACGAACTGGTCGGTGCGCTGATCGTGCTGGCGGAAACCACCGATGCCGGAAAGCGGGAGGCTTGGGCCAAGCGCGGGGCCGCGTTCTTTCAGGGACGGGCGCGGCGATCTTCGCCGACACCTGACCGCGACGCTGGCGGCGCTGCATCGCAATCGGGCAGCGCGCAACCGGCATCAGGCGCGACGGGCGCGGCATGACATGCGTAGCTGGCAGATCGAGCGCC
This sequence comes from Pseudomonadota bacterium, assembly GCA_018241025.1. GTDB lineage: Bacteria > Pseudomonadota > Alphaproteobacteria > Micropepsales > Micropepsaceae > Rhizomicrobium. The sequence continues at coordinate 41,686 of JAFEEQ010000002.1, read as the reverse complement.
GCAAGCGCACGCGACACCTGATCGAACTCGGCGGCCTCGTCGTCAAGGCGGGCATCGTGGACCTGACCGGCGACGACCGCGCTACCATCCTCGGGGCGCTCATCTGGATGGCTGACAAGCTCAAAGGCGAGGAATGCGAGAGGGCATTGGCGCTCTGGTCGGAAAAGGGAAAGGGCCTGTTCGAGATGGAGCACGCGACAGATGCACCGACCACCTCCCCACGCACACTTCAGGATGGGGCGTGATCGATGGCGGGCGGCGCGGAGACCAACATATCGCGGCGCTGCCCGCCATCGCGCGGCGGAGCCGCGCAAATGCGGTATGTCCGCGCCATAATTTCTCGACGGTGATATAGGCGAAACCGCTTCACCATGCAGTGCAATAATGACGTTGCGAGCGCAGATGAAATAGCTAAAATAGCTTATCCGCTGCGGGGCTGATCACATGAAAACCATGTCTGCAAAAGATGCCAAAAACAGCTTCGGCCTGTTGTTGGATCAAGCCAGAGCAGAGCCAGTTCAGGTGGAGAAGCATGGTCGGCCAGTTGTGGTCGTCATGAGCGTCGAGGAGTTCGAGAAGCTTTCCAGCGCCCGCACTAGAGGCAGGCAGATTTCCGAACGTCAAAGGCCGGAAGAAGGCTGAAGTGAGTATGTATGCCGGGGGGCGAACGAGAGAAGAAATGTTGGTACGTGGGCGTGAGCACAGGGGGCAGGCCCAACAGCGGTTTCCGGCTTACAAAGTAGTCGATCTGTTTGCAGGGCCAGGGGGTCTAGGGGAAGGTTTCGCTTCTAGCGTTGACGAGAAAGGGTGCTCTCGTTTCACCAGCGTCGTATCTATTGAGCGGGACGAGTTTTCACATCAGACCCTTCTCCTGCGGCACTTCATCAGGCAGTTCGCGGAAGGCGAAGTGCCTGATGACTATTATGCGTTTCTCGCCGGAGATATTTCACGCGACCAGCTTTACCGGCGCTATCCAGCCGCGCATCGTCATGCGGCATCGTCCGCTCTACAGATTTCGCTCGGCTCAGAGTCTCATGGGCAGGTGCAGGAGATTATTCGGGAGCGGATCGGTGGAAGCCGTCGATGGGCGCTTGTCGGAGGTCCTCCCTGTCAAGCTTATTCGCTTGTCGGGCGCTCCAGGATGATGGGCCGATCTGACTTTGAGAAGGACGAGCGCCACACGCTCTACCTCGAATATCTCAGGATCATTGCCGACCACCGCCCGCCTGTGTTCGTGATGGAGAATGTAAAGGGTCTGCTTTCTGCGACCATAGAAGGCAAATCGGCAATCGCGCGGATTGTACGTGATCTTTCCCGTCCGAATACCGCTATTCCTGACGCTCCGAGCGACCTGACATACAGGCTGTATTCACTGGCCGAAGAGGATATGGCGAACGAGGAAGTGGACCCTCGCCTATTTGTCGTGCGCGCCGAAGAATACGGCATCCCTCAGGCTCGGCATCGCATGTTCATTGTCGGCATCCGCAGTGACCTGAACGTCCGCCCCGGAGTGCTGAAGAAGATGGCGGCTCCGACCGTGCAGGAGACGATAGGATCGCTTCCATCCATACGTAGCGGTCTATCCAAGGAGAAGGACAGTGCGACAGCCTGGCTGAGTGAATTGCGGGCCATATCGAGCATGAATGTCCGCCGCCAGTTGAATGGCGCGACCTACGCAGGCGAGGTCGCCCGTGCTCTCGATTTCCATAATCTGATCGAGGTGAAATCTCCCCGCGCAGTCTCGTCCGCGCGCTATCCTATGCGTAGGCCCGCGCATGACGTGTTGCGCAGCCTATACGACGAGCGGCTTTCGGTGCTGACCGCGCACGAAGCGCGCAGCCATATGGCCTCTGATCTTAGGCGGTATCTCTACGCCGCCACCTTTGCGCAGAAGACAGGACGCAGCCCCAAGCTGGCGGATTTTCCCGAGAGTCTGCTGCCGGAGCACAGGAATGTCGAGCTTGGCCGCTCTGGCAAGATGTTTTCGGATCGCTTCCGGGTGCAACTGGCGGATCACGTCTCCACCACCATCACGTCCCACATCTCAAAGGATGGACACTATTTCATCCATTACGATCCCGCGCAGTGCCGCAGCCTCACCGTGCGGGAGGCGGCACGTCTTCAGACATTCCCCGACAATTACTTTTTCGCCGGGCCACGCACAGCCCAGTACCATCAGGTCGGAAACGCCGTCCCGCCGCAGCTTGCAAAGCAGATTGCGGAAATCGTGGCGCAGGTGCTCGATTCCATCCGAGAAGACCGTTGATGGCAGATACGATCACGCGCGAACGGCGAAGCTGGAACATGTCCCGGATAAAGGGACGAGACACCGGCCCGGAATTGCGGCTTCGTTCGCTGCTGCATCGTGCAGGTTTCAGGTTCAGGCTTCACGCGAAGGAGCTTCCCGGCAAACCTGATATCGTCCTGCCGAAATACCGCGCGGCGATTTTCGTCCACGGATGCTTCTGGCATCGCCATGAAGGGTGTCGTAACGCCACGATGCCTTCGACCAGAACTGAGTTCTGGAAGTCGAAATTCGCTTCCAATGTAGGCAGGGATGAGCGCAACCAGGCCGCCCTTACGGCGGCGGGATGGACTGTCTTCACAGTATGGGAATGTGAGCTGAAAAACGATGCACCCGGCGTGGTGGAAAAACTTTCCTATGATATCCGTGAGGCGAGCTGATGGCGCGAAATATCCCGCTTCCGCCAAGTGCGGCCTGCCTCTCTGCCTCAATGCGCGATCTGGGCTATTCGCTTGAAGCTGCGGTTGCAGACCTTATCGACAACAGCATCTCCGCCGATGCGTCGAAGATCGATATCTTCTGCGAACCATCAGTTCCGCAGCCCGTCCTCGTCATCCTTGATAATGGGCGTGGCATGGACGCAGCCGAGCTTCTGGCGGCCATGCGGCACGGGGCCGCAAACCCGCGCATGGAACGGTCTCCTAGAGACCTGGGCCGGTTCGGTCTCGGTCTCAAGACCGCCTCTTTCTCTCAATGCCGCTCCCTCACCGTCGTGAGCGCAAAGGATGGCAGCCTGTCAGGGGCTGAATGGAACCTTGACGTTATCGACCAGGCGGATGACTGGATTCTCAGCATTCTCGACGAAGAAGATATCGCAGCTCTACCCTATGTGGACCACCTTGGCGCACACGGCACTGCCGTCATCTGGCGGGAAATGGATCGCCTGCTGGAGGATGAAACCGGCAACCGCCGGGATGAGATCGTGAATGAGAAGCTGGATGTTCTGGAGAAGCATCTAGCGCTCGTCTTCCACCGTTTTCTGGCCGGTGAAATCCGGGGGCGGGGCCGCATTGCGATCACGGTGAACGGACATCTGGTCGAAGCCTTTGATCCCTTCTGCCGCAAAAATACTCATACTAGGCATCTGCCGGAAGAGATTGTGCGGATCGGATCGGCAGCGGTGCATCTGCAACCGTACATCCTGCCGCACCACTCGAACCTTACGGCCCGCGAATACGATTTCTATCAGAATCGCAGCGACTTCATCTCCAATCAGGGAGCCTACATCTACCGCAACGGCAGGCTGATGGCGTGGGGTGACTGGTTCCGGCTGATACCGAAGGGGGAAGCGACCAAGCTGGCCCGCGTTCAGATCGACTTTCCGAACAGCCTCGATGAAGCGTGGACCATCGATATCAAGAAGTCGCGATCCCGTCCGCCGCTGCCAGTAAGGGAACGGCTCCGGCAGATTATCGCGCAGGTCTCAGGTGCAAGCACGACCGTTCACCGGGGGCGTGGTCAGAAACTCTTCCATGAAATCACTGCGCCGCTGTGGGAGCGATATGCCGACAAGACCGGCATCCGGTATGCCCTGAACAGGACGCATCCGCTGGCACAGCGCCTGCACGAGAAACTGGACGGCGAAGGGGTGCGTCACCTCGACCTTCTGCTGGAAGCTGTTTCAGCATCGCTGCCAGTCGAGATGATCTACTCGGATTATTCGACGCATCCCCGCGACGTGAGCCAGATGCCGCAGGTCGATGACGTGAAGGACCGTCTTGACGACCTCAGACGCGCTCTGTGGGGTGACGGGCCGGGGAATGCGGATGCATTCAGGGATATTGTCAGATCGACGCGACTCTTTGACGATCACGGTGAGATTGTTGAGAATTACATTCAGGGGGGATTCGCTTGAGTACGCAGGGCGATAAGGAAAAGGTTGTTCTGGCTGCATTGATTGGCGCGTTCGACGATCAGGACGGTCTGCCGTCACGCGACGAGATCGCGGCCAAAGCCACCCTCCTCGCGCCGCTGCTCGGTTACTCTGGCGATCTTCAGAACATCATCACTGAAGCCGAGACTGCAATACCATCGCGCATGAATGCGGGCGTTTCACTGATCGATGTCGATGCCGCCCACGACGAGGACTGGATTCACAAGCGCGAGATTGGCACCACCTATGCGGATGCCTACGGTGGCTACCTTCGCGGTCAGGGCTGGAAACCGACCGTCGTCAACACCCTCCTCAATGCTGACGGTTCAAAAATTCTCGGCCTGCTCCAGGACCCGACCAGCGAAGGCGAATGGAAACGCCGTGGTCTGGTCATCGGCCATGTCCAGTCCGGCAAGACTGCCAACTACATGGGCGTGATCGCTAAGGCAGCGGATGCTGGATACAAGTTCATCATCGTTATTGCAGGCATTCACAACAATCTGCGCAAGCAGACGCAGCAGCGTGTCGATGAGGGATTTGTCGGACGCTCCAGCGACCCGGAAAATCGCGTGAACATCGGTGTAGGGCTGGACAGGAGTTACCCGAACCCTGTCACGCTCACGAACATAAACTCCGATTTCAACAAGCAGACCGCGAATGTCAGCGGCGCGCAACTGAACGATTTCAAGAATCCTGTCATTCTTGTCATCAAGAAGAATGTGAAGACGCTCGAAGCTCTGCACATCTGGTTGCGGGAACTGAACGCGAAAGGACGCGACCGCATTGCCGATGTCCCTATGCTGGTCATCGACGATGAGGCTGACAACGCATCGATCAACACCAACAAGCCGGATATCAATCCGACCGCCACCAATGCGTGGATAAGGAAGATTCTGCGGTTGTTCACCAAGAACTGCTACGTCGGATATACGGCCACGCCGTTCGCCAACATATTCATCGACCCCGAAGCTTTCGACAAGGATGCCTACGAAGAGCTGTTCCCGAGCGATTTCATTCACTCGTTGGATGCGCCGACCACATATTTTGGGCCGGACAAGGTTTTCCTAAACGATGAGAGCAGTAGTGCGATCCTTCGGCAGATCGAGGACTGCGAGGAATACCTGCCGTTCATCCATAAAAACGGCTTCCCGGTCGCGGACCTGCCGCCCAGCCTCTATCATGCGCTGGATCAGTTCATCGTGGCGCGAGCCATCCGCAACCTCAGAGGTCAGGAGCGGAAACACTGCTCCATGCTTATCAATGTGTCCCGCTTCGTATCCGTTCAGAAGGAAGTAAGGAGCTTCATCGGACTGCGCCTCGACCGGATGCGGGAAGCCGTGAAAGCCAATTACATGATGCCGGAAGCCGCATCATCGAAAAACGAACACATGGCACGTCTGCGCACCGCGTATGATGCCGAGTTCGCCGCCAACGAATTTGGCGGGAAAAATTACTCCTGGGATGAGGTGAAAGCGGGCCTCTGGGGAGTTTTCGAAAACCTGCGCACCTATGTGGTCAACAGCAAGAGCGACGAGGTTCTCGATTTCGCGAAGTACGAGAAGGATGGCACCGGCCTGACCGCCATCGCAATCGGCGGTCTCAGTCTGTCACGCGGCCTGACGATTGAAGGTCTGACAATCAGCTACATGTACCGCAATACCAAGATGTACGACACGCTGATGCAGATGGGGCGCTGGTTCGGCTATCGACCGGGCTATGAGGATATATGCCGGGTATGGCTGCCGAACGACTCGATCAACTGGTATAAGCACATTGCACTGGCATCCGAGGAACTGCGTCAGCAGATCACGCGGATGCGTCAGGCCGACATGAGTCCAAGGGATTTCGGCCTCTATGTGAAGTCGCACCCTGATAGCCTGATGGTGACTGCCGCCAACAAGATGCGCAGCGGTGAAAAGGTCATTCTGAATCAGAATCTGACCGGCACACTTCAGGAGAGCTGGCTGCTTCCTCTCGATCCCAAGGTCAATCAGGAGAACGAGGAGCTGATCGCGGAATACTGGCGCGACGAGTTTGGCGGCACAGTGGAGCCGACCGAAAAGGGGTGGTTCATTCCTGACGTTGATGTCGGGAAAGTCGATGAATTCCTGTTGCGGTTCAAGGCGCACAAATCCGCGAGAAAGCGGAAGGCCGACGCGGTTGAGTACCTGCTCAAGATTGCGCCGAAATTCTCCAAAGCCGATGTTCTGCTTATCTCGAAAGGGCCTGGCGACCCGGCAGCATATCGCCTTGGCGCACAGGACCGGACGGCTGAAAACGATGCCACGCCTGATAAATGGCAGGTTTCAGGATACCGCGTCGCCAGTCGCGGCGACGAGAAGCTTGGCCTGACTGACGGTCAGATTTCCGCCGCGGAGAAGCTGGCGTCCGAGGATGCCAAGTCCAAAAAGAAAAAGCCCTCTGACGTTCATTATCGCATGGTCCGTAAAAAGCCGCTGTTGATGATCCATGTTCTGGAGCCGACCGAGAATCCTGCATTCGCCGGTTACAGGGTTCCCGCATGGGGGCTGAGCTTCCCTGACGGCCTGTACGGAGCTGACTTCGAGATCGAGGTGATCGCCAACAAGGTCTGGATGGAGGAGATGTACGGCTCGATGGACGACGATCCGGACGCCGACGAGGACTATGACGATGAGTAGGTCCGTGCCGTGGGACGCCATTCCGACACCGGCGGCTGATCTCAGTGTTCTCCGCGTCGCGGGAACGACGGGTGTTGCCATCTTCTGGGGCCGTGACGCCGGAGCGCAGTGCCTGTTGATTATCGAGCTGGACGGCGATCACACCGCACAGTTCCGCCGTGACGTGGTTTTCCTGCATGGTATCGGCGTTGATCTTCGCAACGGCGATCGTGCCGGACAGCAGCGGTTCGTTCTCACGCTTGCCCGTCATATCGACAGCGATCTGTTTCTTGGCCTGTGTGAAACCCTCATCGGCAGCCTCAGGGATGTCGCGGACCCGGCGACGGCACTGGCCGTCGCACTTGCCCATCTGCGGCGCTGGAAGGCGTTTCTTGCCGGACGCAATGCCCGCCTGCTCTCGCCCGAAGAGGTTCGCGGTCTGTTCGGCGAACTGCACGTCCTGCGCCTTCTCTATCAGGACACGCTGCCGCAGGTCGCTGCCGTCGACGCGTGGTGCGGTCCTGACGATTCCCATCAGGATTTCATTTTCGGCAACCGGGCCATCGAGGTGAAGTCGCTTTCCGGTCGGGAGCGCAGCACCGTCCGCATTTCGTCCGAGGATCAATTGGAATCACTTGCTGACGAGCTGTTTCTCCTGACCCAGCGCCTGAGCAGTCAACCCGATGCTGGCCAGGCATTGTCACTGAACGGCATTGTCGGGCTGATCGACAGTGAGCTTGCGGATGCCGATGCCATCGAGCAGTTCGCCGACAAACTCGCAGGCATGGGGTACGTGCCGCTCGCGGAATACGATGCTCCACGCTTCATTGTCGGCGGCCTTCAGGGATACCGCGTGACCGATGGGTTTCCCCGCCTGATCCGCTCGGAGCTTCCACCCGGCATCACCAAGGTTTCCTACGACGTCATGCTGGAGGCGATAGCGCCGTTCTCCTGCGATGAAGCCGATATGTTTCGGAGGCCCTGATTGGAAACGACCGCCGAAGAGTTCTTCCATGATTTCCGCCAGGATTTGTTGGCCGGGGCCGAGGCGAACGGCAGCTTCCTGCTGGCCGAGTTCATGGATGTCGTGTCCCGCGAGCTGACAGAGACGGGGTTCACGGAAGGCTTCGAGTTCGCGCACTATCGGGCGCAGCGCGGTATGCGTGTGGACGGATACTGGTTCAACGACGAAGGCGGTCTGAACCTTTTCGTCGCGGATTTCGACAGCCGTACCGAGTTGGCATCACTTACCCGCACCGATGTTGATGCCGTGTTCAAGCGTGTGGTCAATTTCTTCGACGCCAGTCTGCGGAAGAATCTGGCGGCTGATCTGGAAATCACGTCGCCGGAATATGGCCTCGCAAGGCAAATCGCGGACAGGAAATCGCTGATCCGGCATCTCAATCTTATTCTCGTTTCCGAGCGCACATTGAGCGACCGGATTCAGGCGCTGGCGGATGCCGAGACAGCCGGTATCGCAACGAGCTTTCACATCTGGGATATCTCCCGCCTTCACCGCCAGCGCAGTTCCCGCAGCCACAAAGAGGCGCTGGACCTGGACTTCGAGGCTATGTTCGGAACCGGCATACCCTGCCTTCCAGCCCATCTGGGGACAGATGCCTATCAGTCCTATCTCGTCGTCATGCCGGGACCGATCCTTTCGACAATATACGAGAAGTTCGGCGCGAGGCTGCTGGAGCAGAACGTCCGCACGTTTCTTCAGGCCAGAGCGAAGGTCAACCAAGGTATCCGCACGACCATCATGACCGAGCCGGGTATGTTCTTCGCCTACAACAACGGCATCACAGCCACGGCCCAAGGGGTCGAAACCAAGCGGACTAGCGACGGCCTCCAGATCACCAAGATAACCGACCTTCAGATTGTGAATGGCGGTCAGACCACCGCGTCGCTGTTCCACACCCGCAGGAAGGACAAAGCCGACCTCACGCAGATATTCGTGCAGATGAAGCTGTCCGTAATTGATAACGAGGAGAGCGAGAAGGTCGTTCCGCGTATTTCCGAGTACGCCAATACCCAGAACCGGGTTCAGGCTGCGGATTTCTTCTCAAACCATGCGTACCATATCCGTACGGAGGAGTTTTCCCGGCGCCTATGGGCGCCTGCGGGCAAAGGTGCGCAGCGGGAAACCAAATGGTTTTATGAACGCGCCCGTGGTCAGTATGCAGATGCGCAGGCCAAACTCACCCCTGCCGAGCAGAAGCGGTTCAAGGCGGAAAATCCGAAGCCGCAGATGCTGACCAAGACGGATCTTGCGAAGTTCGAAAACGTCTGGGATGACCATCCGCGATACGTGAACCTTGGAGCCGAAAAGAACTTCGCCCGTTACGCCGCCCGAATCGGTAAGGAATGGGACAAGTCGTCGGACAGCTTCAACGAAGCGTACTTCAAACGCGCCGTTGCGCGAGGGATCATATTCCGTGCTACTGAACGGATTGTGTCAGCGCAGCCGTGGTACAACAACGGTTATCGCGCCAACATCGTCGCCTATACGCTGGCCGTTCTCAGCGAACTGACAAGGCGGCAGGAAAAGAGTCTCGATTTTCAGCGGGTCTGGAATGCGCAGGCGATAAGTCCTGTCCTTGAAAGCACCATCGCGGTTGTGGCTTCCCGTGTGAACGATGATCTCCTGCGCCCGATGCAGGGTATTTCGAACATTTCGGAATGGGCCAAGCGTGAGGCCTGCTGGACGCGGATGCTGGAAAATATGGACGAGTTTGCCGACCTTCTGCCGGATGAGTTCGACGGCGAATGTCTGTCCCGCGACGATCATCTGTCTGAAAAGCGGGCTGCCCGGAATACCCAAAAGGTGGATAACGGCATTGAGGCGCAGACGAAGGTCTTCGCGATCCCGGCGGCCAGATGGATCGTTGTCCATGAAACGCTTGCTGCCAAGCGTCTGCTGACGCCAAAGGAGATCGGCATATTGAACGTCGCCATGCAGATGCCGATGAAAATTCCAACAGAAAAACAATGCGCCGTGCTGTTGGAAACCATCGAGAAAGCGCGTGCAGAAGGTATCAATATCGACTGACGGCTGTTGGGCTGTATGGTCTCGATTACTCAAGGAAGAGGGGCATGGAGGGCTATGGCGAAAACGTAGTGCTCATCGCTATCGGTCGCGGCCCGCCAGATTCCAGCGACAATGCGGCGACCATTCGGGGTTGCAAGGTGATGCCTGTCATCGTCTAGGATGCGGCTGGGTCGGAGCCTCTCCGGTCGTGTTGTGTTTGCATTGGCAGTTGTGGGGGACTGCATCGGGTCGAGATGCCGGGGGGCGATCATGTACGCAAAATGGATTCTTGCTGTCGCCGTTCTTGTGTTCGGCGGCGGCGTGACAACTGCTGCACCGCTCGAGGATTACGGTCAGCTCCAGACATTCGGTGATCCGTCCATCTCGCCTGATGCGACCAAGTTCGCCTTCGTCACAACGCTGAACGGCGATCGCGTGATCGCTGTCAGAGCGCTCGACGACAAGATGACCGTGCTGGGAGTTCAGAAGCTTGGCGACGAGAAGCTGCGCGATATTTCCTGGGCAGACGATGATCATCTGCTGATCACCCAGTCGACGACACGCAGCGTCAACAATCTCATCGGGCCGCGGCAAGAGTATTTCATGGTCCAGTCCTACGACGTCAAAAACCATGAAAGCAGGCGGCTGCTCGAACGCATCGAACGCGCCATGAATGTCGTCCTGAAGTTGCCGCAGTCGAGGACGGTCGACGGAAAGACTGTCGTATACATGACTGGCATAACATTCCTGAACGAACACGGCGTTGCCGGCCTGTTTACTTATGATTTCGCCTCGCACCAGTCGAAGTTGATCGATACCGGTTCGCTTTACACGCAGGATTGGGTGATCGGACAGGACGGCCAAATTCTCGGCATGACCGACTACAACAACGATACGCAGGTCTGGCGCCTTCTGCTCAAGCGAAACGGCGGTTACGTCGAAGCCTACCGGCAAACGTCTCCGATCGAGACGCCTGTCGTCCAGGGCGTGGCGCCCGACGGAAAAGCGATCATCATCAGCGTCTCCACCGGCAGTCATTGGCGCGACACGCAAATTCGCATCAGCGACGGCGTCGAGGAGCCGACGGTCGACCTCGGAGACGACGTGTCGGACGTCTTGCACGATCCGGAGACCCACAGGATCATCGGAACAGTCGGCGTCGAAGACGGTTATAGCTACAAGTTCCTCGACAAAGCCGATCAGGCAAGCTGGGATGGCCTCATTAAGGCCTTCGTTGGCGACAGCGTTGAGCTCCAGAGCTGGTCGGGCAATCGCAAGCATCTGATCCTGCGCGTCGACGGCCTGCACAACGGCTCGTCTTATTTTCTGGTCGACCTGGAAGCGCACCGCGCCGAGTTTCTTGCGCCCGCCTACAACGGGATTCAGCCGGGGGACGTCAATGAAGTCCGCTGGATTCACTACAAGGCGGCCGACGGAACGCCGATCTTCGGCTATTTGACGTTGCCGAAGGGCCACCCGGAGAAAGGCCTCCCGCTGATCGTCCTGCCGCATGGTGGACCGGCAGTTCGCGACATGCCCGGCTTCGACTGGTGGTCGCAGGCTATCGCATCGCGCGGCTACGCGGTCTTGCAGCCCGAGTACCGTGGCTCGGACGGCTTCGGCTGGAAATTCCTGTCGTCCGGCTTCGGCCAATGGGGCCGCAAGATGCAGACCGATCTCTCGGATGGCGTCCGCCATCTGGCTGCAGCGGGTACGATCGACCCGAAGCGCGTCTGTATTGTCGGCGGAAGCTACGGCGGCTATGCCGCCCTCGCCGGTCCGACCCTCGACAAGGGCGTCTATCGCTGTGCGGTTTCGGTTGCTGGTATTTCCGATCTGAAAGCCTTCCTGCAATGGCGCATGCGGCGGGACCACTCGGATGACGATCGGACATTGCGGTACTGGGACCGGTTCCTCGATGTCTCGGGCGCCGACGACCCGAAGCTGAAGGAGGTCTCGCCGATCGACCATCTGGAGAATGTCGACGTCCCGATCCTTCTGATCCATGGCCACGACGACACCGTCGTGCCGATCCAGCAGAGCATTGAGATGGCTGATGCCCTCAACGCGGCGCACAAACCCGTGACCTTCGTCAAGCTCGACGGCGAGGATCACTGGCTGTCCCGAGCGGAGACCCGGCTGCAGATGCTGCAGGCCACCGTGAAGTTCCTTGAGGAGAACAATCCGCCCTGACCGCGTTAGCGATTGCTTTACGCTTTGGCGCACAAATCGGGGATCTGCGTTAACTCTCGGTGAATGCCTCCCTACGTAGACTCTTGCGCGAGTCTCCGAGTGCCTGACCATGTATCGCCGGCGAAAGATTGCGCTGCGCGACTCGCTGCTGTCCCGGTATTCCGAGACGCTCGGCGAGATGATGATGCGTCGGCGCAACGAAGTCGCGATGAAGGCGGCACGCGTCGAGTCCGAGCTCGCCAACCGCACCAAGTCGGCGTTCCTGGCGACGATGAGCCATGAACTGAAGACGCCGCTGAACTCCATTATCGGCTTTTCGGACGTCATCCAGTCCCTGAAGGACGGACCGCAGGCGCAGGCCCAGAGCGCCGAATATGCCGGCCATATCGCGAAGTCCGGCCGCCGGCTGCTCGAGGTCGTCAACGACGTTCTCGACATCTCGAAGATCGAGAGCGGCAGCTTCTTGCTCAACCGCCAGCCCACCGACCTGCTCGACGTCGCCGATGCTGCGGTGGAAATCATCCGCGGCGCGATCCTGGCCAAGGAGCAGGCGCTCGACGTTCGGCTGCCGAACGACCTGCCGATGCTCGAGGTCGACGGCAAGCGGATCAAGCAGATCCTGGTGAACCTTCTGTCCAACGCCAACAAGTTCACGCCGGAGCGCGGGCGCATCGCTTTCGTCGCGATGCGCAGCCAGGGCGGCGGCGTCACCTTCGCCGTCGCCGATACCGGTTGCGGTATGTCGAACGACGAGATCGCAGTGGCCCTGAAGCCTTTCGGCCAGGTCCAGGGGCATCTGTCGCGCACCCAGGAAGGCACCGGCCTCGGCCTCACCATCGCGCTCGGCCTCGCGCGCAAGCATGGCGGCGACATCAAGATCGACTCCAAGCCGGGCACCGGCACCACGGTGTTCCTGACCCTTCCGCCGGACGGAAAGAGCGCAGCATGAACCAGATCCTCCGCACGCCGCCGCAGCCGGCCACACCGATGAAAGAGCGCCGCGGCGTTCCGGCCTCGCCGCCGGTGCGGATCGCCCATGTCGTCTCCGTCGCGGGATCGCATGCCGTTGCCGTGCTCGAGCATGTCGCGCAGGGGGCCGTCGCGGCCAAGGATCCGCGCGTGCAGATCGGCGCCCTGGTCAAGATCGTCACGCCCAACACCGCGGTGATGGGCATCGTATCGGCCATGACCATGCCGATGCCCGGCCTCGACACCGAGGAGGAGATGGGGCTGATCGAGATCAACCTCGCCGGCGAGGTCGTCAACGACGACAACTCCAAGCGCCTGACCTTCAAGCGCGGCGTGAGCCAGCTGCCCTCGATCGGCGATCCGGTGCTGTTCGCCGACCGCCACGACCTGACCCGCGTCTATGCCCCGCCGGCGATCGCCAGCATCAAGGTCGGCACGCTGTTCCAGGATCCGAGCGTGCCGGCGCGGCTTCTGACCGACGACCTGCTCGCCAAGCATTTCATCGTCGTGGGCTCGACCGGCTCGGGCAAATCCTGCGCCCTGACGGCGATCCTGCAGCGCCTGCTCTACGAGCATTCCGGCGCGCATGTCGTGATCCTCGACGTCCACAACGAGTATGCGACGGCCTTCGAAGGCATGGTCGAGCGCGTCACGCTGAGCAACTTCAATTTGCCGTTCTGGCTGCTGAACTTCACCGAGCTGGCGGCGGCGCTCACCTCGAAGGATCAGCATCACGACGCCGAGATCGAGATCCTGAGCGAGGCCGTGGTCTACGCCAAGCGGCGCTATGCCGAGGCGGCGGCCGGCCGGGTGCGCAAGGCCGCCGAGCCGAGCCACGTGATCAGCGTCGACACCCCGACGCCGTTCCGCCTCTCCGACGTCACCGCCTATATCGACGACCGGCTCGGCAAGCTCGAGCGCACGCACAACACGCTGCCCTATCGCCGGCTGAAGACGCAGATCGAGAGCCTGGTCGCCGACCAGCGCTACAACTTCATGTTCGGCAGCCTGACCATCCAGGACACGATGACCGACGTGCTGTCGCGCCTGTTCCGCATCCCGAACGAGGGCAGACCGATCACGGTGGTCGATCTCTCGACCGCGCCGCCGGAGATTCTCGACGTGATCATCTCGGTGATCAGCCGCCTTGCCTTCGACCTCGCGGTGTGGAGCAACGGCGCGGTGCCGATGCTGCTGGTCTGCGAGGAGGCGCACCGCTATGCCCCGGCCTCCGACAAGGACCTGACCTTCGTGCCGACTCGGCGCGAGCTCGGGCGCATCGCCAAGGAAGGGCGGAAATACTCGCTTTCCCTCGCCCTGGTGACGCAGCGGCCTTCCGATCTCGATCCCAACATCCTGTCGCAATGCGGCACCGCGGTGGCGCTGCGCCTTTCCAGCGAGCGCGACCAGCAGGTCATCCGCGCCAACACCTATGAGGGCATGATCGACCTGCTCGACTTCCTGCCGCTGCTCGGCGACCGCGAGGCGATCGTGCTGGGGCAGGGCGTGTCGATGCCGATGCGGATCAAGTTCGACCAGCTCGGCCGCACGGCCGTGCCGAAGAACATGAACTCCGGCTTCTCGAAATCGTGGAAGAGCGAGCGCCTGGAGCGCGCGGCGCTCGACACCATCGTCACCCGCTGGCGCAGCGGCGGACGGGAATAGCGGCGGCCTGCTCCATAAAGCAACGCACGCGAACGGCCCTGGCCAAGGGGACGCGCGCGTGCGCTGACTTGAAGGGCGTGGGCCGGCCGGGGATGGCCCCTGTCACGGAGCACATCGCACACGGCGCCAGATCGCCGATCCCGGGAAACGTCGCGCAAATCGACGTATTGCGAGGACGCTCCATGGGCGCCGGCGCGACACGCTCGATTTTTTGCATGGATGCCTGCGAGGGCGCATCCCGTTCCCGTATGTGCCCCGCAGACCCTTCGGGTCTTCCGCCGCATCATCGCGGTCCTCCAGCACTAACGTGGATCGGAAATGGTGGCGTCGGAGAACGTTTCAAGACCTAAGGTTGTAACAAATTATTACAGCACGGGCAAGTTGTCTACATAACGTCACCCGGTTTCTTGTCGATGGGGTCAATTTTCTCTACATTTCTGTAGATTGGATGCTGCCATGACCGACACACAGATTTCCGCCTTCATCTCGAGCGACACGCGCGAGCAGATCGAGCGTTACGCCGACGCACATGGGCTGAAGAAGGGTGCGCTGATCGAGCGGGCGCTGCTGCATCATCTGCAGGCGCTGCGCGAACTGCCGGCCGACATCATCATTCCGCCGCGCCTGGTTCTGACGAAAGAAGGCGGCAGGGATCTGGCGCGCCAGCTCAAGAAGCCGAACCGGCCGACCAAGGCGATGCGCGAGCTGATGGCCGGCAAGCTCAAGGATGACGTCCCCACATGATCGCGATCCGGCGCTTGCGCCCGGATGACGACCGCACGCAGTTCCGATCGGGCAACGTCGAACTGGACCGGTTCTTCGCGCGCTATGCCGGTCAGAACCAGTTCCGCCACCACATCGGCTCGACCTATGTTGCGGTCGAGGAAGCGATCCTCGGATTCGCGACCATGGCGGCTTCCGAGATTTTCGCCGGTGCGCTTCCTCCGGCCGTGCGGAAGCAACTCCCCGCTTATGCGCTGCCCGTGCTGCGTCTCGCCAGGCTCGCAGTCGACGAACGCGCGCGCGGAAAAGGCATCGCCCAGCTCTTGCTGCAGGCTGTATTCGCGCAGGCCCATACGATGGCGGCGGAGATCGGCTGCATCGGGGTCGTAGTCGATGCCAAGCCGGAGGCGGTCGGATTCTATCTCAAGCTTGGATTTGAATCGCTCGGCGTTGCAGAGGGCGAACTCGGCGACCGGCCGCAGCCATCGCCGATGTTTTTGAAATTGGGAAAAATACCACGGGAGCCGCGGTGAGTTCCCCACCCGTCGCGCTTCGCTCAGATCGACCCGGCTCCTTTCGCTGTCGCTCAAGGAGCGTCGCTACGCTGTCGCTAGCGACCCCCACGATGGGGAGGTGAAATCAATTGAACCTCTCCCCCACCATCTCCTCGCTCTTTGTCCAGAGCGCTTTCGCGTTGTCGGCGTTGAGCGCGTAGGGCTGCACGCCGCCGCGCAGGCCCGGTTCGGTGCTGATTTCGGCGACGTGGCAGTCTTCGCAGTATCTGCCGCCGACGGCATCGGCCGCTGCGACGAAGCCGGCCCAGACGCTGGTGGCTGCGCCTTGCGGGATCGTCTTCCAGGAGAATTCGGCCATCGTCTTGCCGGCGGCCTTGTTGGCCTCTTCGACGCTTTTCATCATTGCGTCGCGCATCTCCTGCGTCATGTAGCGGCCGAGCTCGGTCTGGATGCCGCCGGGATGGACGGCAGTGGCGCGGATGCCTTGCGCCTTGTGGCGGCGGTCGAACTCGACGGCGAAGAGGATGTTCGCGGTTTTGGAGCGGCCATAGGCGACGAAGGGTGCGTATTCGGTGCGTTCGAAATTCGGATCGGCAAGATCGACATCGGAGAAGCGGTGGCCGGCGGAGGACAGGTTCACCAGACGGCCGCCGTTCCTCTTCAAAAGGCCGGCGATGCGATTGACCAGCACGAAGTGGCCGAGATGGTTGGTGCCGAACTGGGTCTCGAAGCCGTCGGCGGTCTTGCCTTGCGGCGTCGCCATCACGCCGGCATTGCAGACGATCACGTCGAAGGACTTGCCGGCGGCGTTGAGCGCATCGGCGCAGGCACGCACCGATTTGAGCGAAGCGAGATCGAGTTCGATCAGTTCGAGGCTTCCGCCATGCGCGGCGTCCTTGCGCACCGGATCGGTCGCGCTGCGGGCCTTGTCGAGATCGCGCGCGGCGCCGACGACCGTGGCGCCATGCGCGGCAAGGGTGCGCGCGGTCTCGACGCCGAGCCCGGCGCTGACGCCGGTGACGAGCACGCGCTTGCCCGCGAGGGTTTGTCCGGCGAGGACGTCGTCGGTGGTGGATGTGGCGCCGAAACCTGAACTCATTGTTTTCTCCCGTTGCAGCTGGGGAAGAACAGACGACAGGGCTTCGGACAACGCAAGGGCTGACGCTGCGGCACCGATTGATCGCGCGCGCGAGGCCGCGCACAGTCCCCGCCGACCGAACGAGCCGCGCGGGACTGCCATCCTTCGACAGGCTCAGGATGAGGGCGGGAATCGAGATTTCGGAGAACACGACATGAAGGTCTGGGAAATTCAGGAGCAATACGGCATCGACGGCATGCGGGTCGCCGAGCGCGCCGAGCCTACACCGGGGCCGGGACAGATCGTCGTCGCGATGAAGGCCGCGTCGCTCAACTATCGCGATCTCATCACGGTGATGGGGATGGCGGGACAGTTTCCGCTGCCGCTGGTGCCGTTCTCCGACGGCGCGGGCGAGGTCGTGAGCGTCGGCGCGGGCGTGACGCGCGTGAAAGCCGGCGACAAGGTGTGTCCGCTGTTTTTCCAGACCTGGCTCTCGGGGCCGGTGACGGCGGAGGCGCGCTTCCAGCCGCTCGGCGGACCGCTCGATGGCGTGCTGCAGCAGAAGATGCTGCTCAGCGCCGAGGGTGTCTCGAAATATCCGGCGCATCTTTCGTATGAGGAGGCGGCGACGCTGCCTTGTGCGGGGCTAACGGCCTGGCGCGCGGTGGCGATCGAGGCGCCTGTCGGGCCCGGCGATACGGTGCTGGTGCAGGGCACGGGCGGCGTGTCGATCTTCGCGCTGCAATTCGCCAAGGCGCGCGGCGCCAAGGTGATCGCGACCTCGTCGAGCGACGAGAAGCTGGCGCGGGCCAAGGCGCTCGGCGCCGACTATCTCATCAACTACAAGACCACGCCCGATTGGGGCGCCAAGGCGCGCGAGCTGACCGGCGGCAAGGGCGTCGACCTCGTGGTCGAGGTCGGCGGCGAGAACACGATGGGCCAGTCGATCGATGCGGCGCGGGTCGGCGGGAGCATCGTGGTGATCGGCGTGCTCGGCGGATATTCGTCGCCGATGATCATTCCGATCCTGTTCGGCAAGAATTTGCACATCCACGGCATCTCGGTCGGCTCGCGCGAGCAGTTCGACGACATGGCGGCGAACATCGACAAGTGGAAGCTGAAGCCGGTGGTCGATCAGGTGTTCCCGTTCGGTGAACTGCCGGCGGCGCTCAGGCTGATGCAGGCGGGCGGGCATTTCGGAAAGATCGTGGTGGGGATTTAGGGCGCCTCTTACCAACCACTCGGTCGTCATTCCCGGGCTTGTCCCGGGGACCCAAGATCACGAGCCAATCAGGATAAGGCACCAGCGTGCGTCACCTCGCAAGCTCGGTGATTGTACGCTTGGGTGATCTTGGATCGCCGGCACAAGGCCGGCGATGACGTTCCGTGGAAGATTGGACCTAATACTTCCAGTCCTTCGACGACTTCACGAGGAAGTCGCGGAAGGCGGCGACGCGCTTCGACTGGCGCAGCGCATCGGCATAGACCAGATGCACGTCGAAGCTCGGGCCCGGCACATCCGGCAGCACGCGGATGAGGTGCGGCCGGTCGGCGGCGACGTAGTCCGGCACCGCGGCGATGCCGACGCTGGCTTCGGTGGCGCAGAGGATGCCGGTGACGTTGTTGATCCGCACCGTGCGGCCCTTGCCGGCGAGACGACGGCGGGTCTGTTCGAGCAGCCAGTTGATTTCGCGGATCTCGGGCGCCGCGGTCTCGCCATAGGCGACGATGGTGTGGTCGGCGAGATCGTCGAGGGTTTTCGGCGTGCCGTATTTGTCGAGATACGCCTGCGTCGCGTACATGTGATAGTGCACGGTGAACAGCTTGCGCTGGATCAGGTCGGCCTGCACCGGCGCGCGCATGCGGATCGCGATGTCGGCCTCGCGCTGGGCGAGATCGAGTTCGCGGTCCTCCATCACGAGATGGACTTCGACCTCCGGATATTCCTTCAGGAAATCGTCGAGCCTGGGCACGAGCCAATAGGTGCCGATGCCGTGGCTGGAGGTGATCTTGAGCGCGCCGCGCGGCGCTTCGCGCACGTTCTTGAGTGCCTCTTCGGCCTGGGCGAGGCGCGAGAGCACGTCCGTCACCGCGGCGTAGAGCATCTCGCCTTCGTCGGTGAGGGTGAGGCCGCGGGCGTGGCGCTGGAACAGCGGGGTGGTGATCTCTTCTTCGAGCGCGCTGATCTGGCGGCTGACCGCGGACTGGCTGAGCGTCAGCATCTGCCCGGCATGGGTGAAACTCCCCGCCGAAGCGACCGCGTGAAAGATGCGCAGCTTGTCCCAGTCCATCGTCGTCAACCTTTTCGGGACGCTGTCATGCGGGTCCCATCTCTATCCTGCAATGCACGTCTCGTGACGCTTCTTTTCAACCAAACCAAGAACGTCATGGCCGCCCTTGAGGCGGCCACCCATCCGGCGCGCGTCGGCGCGCCGAAGAGAGTCACTTGCGACCACAATTGTGGTCGCGATGGATGGGCGGGTTAAACCCGCCCATGACGAGGGAGGGCCTCAATGCCCGCCCGCCAGAAACCTCTCCGCTTCCAGCGCCGCCATGCAGCCCATTCCGGCGGCGGTGACGGCCTGGCGGTAAACCTTGTCCTTCACGTCGCCGGCGGCGAAGACGCCGGCGACGCTGGTATGCGTGGAATCGGGCGCGGTCTTGATGTAGCCGGTCTCGTCCATCTCGAGCTTGCCCTTGAACAGGTCCGTCGCCGGCGAATGGCCGATGGCGACGAAGAGGCCGTCGACGGCGAGCTCGCGGCTCGAGCCCGTCACCGTGTTGCGCAGCGTGACGCCGGTGACGCCCTTCGGCGCTTCGGTGCCGAGCACCTCGACCACTTCGGTGTCGAACAGGCAGTCGATCTTCTTGTTGGCCATGACGCGGGCTTGGTTGGTCTTGTCGGCGCGGAAGCTGTCGCGGCGATGGACCAGCGTCACCTTGTCGGCGAAGTTGGTGAGGAACAGCGCCTCTTCGGTCGCGGTATTGCCGCCGCCGACCACGGCGACGTTCTTGCCGCGGAAGAAGAAGCCGTCGCAGGTCGCGCATGCCGAAACGCCGAAGCCCTGGAACTTGCTCTCCGACGGCAGGCCGAGCCAGTTGGCCGAGGCGCCGGTGGCGATGATGAGCGTGTCGCAGCTGTAGACGGTGCCGCTATCGCCCTTGAGGGTGAAGGGGCGGCGCGACAGGTCGACGTCGACGATCGTGTCCTGCACCATCTTGGTGCCGAGATGCGCCGCCTGGGCCTGCATCTGCTCCATCAGCCAGGGCCCCTGGATGGCCTCTGCGAAGCCCGGATAGTTTTCGACCTCGGTGGTGATGGTGAGCTGACCGCCCGGCTGGATGCCGGCGATCAATGTCGGCTCCAGCATGGCGCGCGCCGCATAGACCGCTGCCGTGCAGCCTGCCGGGCCGCTGCCCAGGATGATGACCTTGGAATGGGACATGTGCGCTCCGACTCGCGGAAGCCGATGGGCGCGGCGGACGCCACGCATTCCACAAGCTCACGCTCCTGGCTGGAGGACTGATATCGGGAGCCCCCGCGCAAAGGTCAAGCGCGCGAATTGCACATTGCCGACAGGGGCTTGCGATGGGCTCTGCGCGGCTTTGAAAAAGCGGTATGGCGAATCGAAACCCTAGCCATCCGGACGTAGAAATATTATTGCTCCGCCCGGGGCGAAAGGGTTAAATGCCTCCGTTTCCGTCGAGTTACGTTTCCCTAAAACAAAGGTCACGCCGTGGAGCACCACAAGCTCGATTCCATCGATTTGCGCATTCTCGCCGAACTCCAGGCCAATGGCCGGATCACCAATGTCGAGCTCTCGCGCCGCGCCAAGATCACCGCACCGCCCTGCCTGCGCCGCATGCGGGCGCTGGAGAAGACCGGCTATATCCAGGGCTATCACGCCGATCTTGACGCCAAGGCGCTCGGCTTCGAGGTGACGGCGTTCGTCTTCGTGCGGCTCTCCAGCCAGCACGACACCGATCTCAAATCCTTCGAGGACAGCGTCCGCGCCTGGCCGACGGTGCGCGAGTGCTACATGCTGAACGGGGAGGTCGACTTCCTGCTGAAATGCGTGGCCAAGGACCTGTCGGGGTTCCAGCGCTTCGTCACCGAGACCCTGACGGCCGAGAAGAACGTCGCCAGCGTGAAGACCTCGCTCGTGATCCGCTCGAGCAAGAACGAACCCGGCGTGCCGCTCGAGGTGAAGGGCTGAGTTGGCGTCGCTTTGAATGTGAAAGCGCGCTACGACAGATCGACCGATAGCCTCTACGTAGAGGTCCGCTCGCTGCCCTCATCCCGGACAATCGAGGTTGAGAAAGACATCATGCTCGACCTGGGCGCGGACGGGAAACCCGTCGGTTACGATATCCAGCACGCATCGACGAAATCGGAGTTCATTGCCAAGCTCGTGCTGGAAGAGGCCCGAGACGGCGGCTAAATAACCCGCAGCTCCGACCAACTTCTCATCCGTCATCCCCGACTTGTTCCGGGGACCCATGATCACGAGACCATCAGGAAGAGGCGCCAGTGTGCGTCGCCGCGCGAGCGCGGCGATTGCGGGCTTGGATGATCTTGGATCGCCGGCACAAGGCCGGCGATGACGGGGCTAGTTATTTATATCCCGGCCCTTCGTCTCGGGCAGGAAGAGCAGCGTCACCACGAAGCCGATGGCGGAGACGATGACCGGGTACCAGAGCCCGGCATAGAGATCGCCCGTGGCCGCGACGATCGCGAAGGCGATGGCGGGCAGGAAGCCACCGAACCAGCCCACGCCCAGATGATAAGGCAGCGACAGCGCCGAATAGCGGATGCGGGTCGGGAAGAGCTCGACCAGCGCCGCGGCCTGGGGGCCGTAGAGCGCCGCTGCCGCAGTCACGAAGATCAGCAGGATGCCGAGTGCGGTCGGAATGTCGATCCGATCCGTATCGGCCTCGGCGGGATAGCCGGCGGCGGTCAGCGCGGTTTTGACTTCGGCGAGGAAGTTCTTCTGCGCCGTGGCGAGCGCCGAGGGGGCCAGCACCGAGCCTTCGATGCTGCTGATGGTGGTCGTGCCGATCCGGATCTTCGCCAGCGTGCCGGCATCCTCGGCTTCGTTGCGGTAGGGCACGCCGAGATTGGCGAGGGTGCGCTTGGCGATGTCGCACGAACTTGCGAAGCGCGACCGGCCGACCGGATCGAACTGGAAGGAGCAGTCCGCCGGCGCGGCGAAGACGGTGACCGGCGCGCGCGATATCGCCTCGCTCAACGCCGGATTGACTGCCTCGGTCAGACCCATGAAGCCGGGGATGAAACTCACCATGGCGAGGCCCAGCCCGAACAGCATCACCGGCTTGCGGCCGATGCGGTCGGATATGCGGGCGAAAGCGATGTGAAGGAGCGCACTCCCGATCGTGACGCTGAGGATCAGAAGGTTCATGACCCGCGGTTCGACCCGCATGACGTGTTCGAGGAAGAACTGGGTGTAGAACTGCGCCGTGTACCAGACCACGCCCTGGCCCATCAGCAGGCCGAGCAGGACGACGAGCACGATGCGCAGATTTTTCCAGCGCAGGAAGGCTTCCGACAGCGGGGCCTGCGCGGTGCGGCCTTCTTCCTTGAGCCGGCGGAAGGCGGGCGACTCGTCGAGCTTGAGCCGGATCCAGAGCGAGACCGCGAGCAGGCCGAGCGAGATCAGGAACGGGACGCGCCACCCCCAATCCGTGAAGGCGTCTTCTCCCATCCATGTGCGAAGCAGAAGGATGACCGTCAGTGCGAGGAAGAGCCCGATGGTGGCCGCAACCTGGATCCAGCCCGTCGCCGCGCCACGCCGGTCGGCGGCGGCGTGTTCGGCGACATAGGTCGCCGCCCCGCCATATTCGCCGCCCACCGCGAAGCCCTGCAGCACGCGCAGCGCGATCAGCAGATAGGGTGCGAGATCGCCGATCGTCTTCGCGCCCGGGACGAGGCCGATGGCGAAGGTCGCCAGGCCCATGATCGTGATGGTGAAGAGGAAGGTGCGCTTGCGCCCGACGCGATCGCCGAAATAGCCGAAAACGAGCCCGCCGAACGGGCGCACGGCGAAGCCCACGGCAAAGGTCAGGAGCGCGAAGATATAGCCCTGGGTCTCGCCCGCCTCGGCGAAGAAGTGCTGGGTGATGATCGAGAGCAGGGAGCCGAAAATGAAGAAGTCGTACCACTCGAAGACCGTACCGGCCGTCGATGCGGCCAGGACAAGGCCCATTGGCGCCGAACGCGCTTCGCTCATGAACCACCCCTCCCCGGGCGCACCATTGCTAACCAATGCGGCAGTGTAGCTCAAGAGTCGGAGCTTCCGTTCCGCAAGCGGAAGGCGATTCTATGTTCGGCTCCGCGCCGGGCCATGATAGGTTTTCGGCCCTCAGCCGACAGGGAGCCGCGCATGGCCAGCAACAGCGAGTTCGATTTCCAGGGCGTCAATCATCTGGCGCTGGTGTGCAAGGACATGGCGCGCACCGTCGACTTCTATTCGAACGTCCTCGGCATGCCGCTGATCAAGACGATCGAACTGCCGAACGGCATGGGCCAGCATTTCTTCTTCGACCTCGGCAACGGCGACAGCCTTGCCTTCTTCTGGTTCCCGAACGCGCCCGACGCGGCGCCGGGCGTGGCCAGCGCGACGCCGGGCATGCTGCCGGGTCCGTCCGCACACGGATCGATGAATCATGTCGCGATCAACGTGCCTGCGGAGCGGATCGACGAGTACTACGAGAAGCTGCTGGCCAAGGGCATCCAGGCGAGCCGGGTGATCAGCCATGACGATTCGCCGATGCAGGCGAGCCTGGAGATCACGCCGACGACCTTCGTGCGCTCGATCTACTTCTTCGATCCGGACGGCATCGCGCTCGAATTCGCCGCCTGGACGCGTCCGCTGGGCGCGCCGAGCGACGTGGCGGTGAAGCCGGCCAAGGCGGTCGACAAGGAACGCTATCTCGAGCCGGCGAAGTAGGGCTTCACACAGCGTTCGGCCACATCGAGTCCAACGCTGTTACTGCCAGGGCCTGCGTTGAAGGTCGCAACGCGGCTTCTAAACCGCTTCGACCCGGCTTGCGAGTTCGCGGCCGAGGCGGTGTTCGCGCCAGGCGATGAAGACGCCTGACGACGTCACGACGGCGGCGCCGATAATGACCATCAGAGCGGGGACTTCATTGAAAATGAAGAAGCCGAACGTGACCGCCCAGATCATCGCGACGTAATCGAACGGTGCGAGCAGCGAGGGCTCGGCGTAGCGATAGCTGAACGTCATCGCGATCTGGCCGAAGCCGCCCATGATCCCGGCCGCGATCAGCCAGGCGGCGGCACCGAGGCCGAGCGGAACGCGCCACCAGATCATCGACAGCGCCCCGACCACCGTGCAGAAGCTCATGAAGTAGAAGACGATGGTCTCGCTCTTCTCGGTCGCGCTCATCTGGCGGATGTAGATCACGACGAAGGCCGAGCCGAACGAGCTGATCAGGGCGAGCGCAACGCCGGGCGAGAAGCCGTGGCCGACGATGCCGAGCACCCCGCCATGCGGCTCGATCATCAGCAGCACGCCGGCGAAGCCGATCACGACCGCCGCGCCGCGATAGGGGCCGACGACCTCCTTCAGCACCAGCGCCGCCAGGATCACCGCGAAGATCGGCTGGACGAAGCCGAAGGCGGTGATGTCGGCGAGCGGCAGGAGCTTCAGCGCCGCGAAGTTCAGGAACATGCCGGTGGCGCCGACGGCCGAGCGGGTGAGATGCAGGCGCGGCTGCGCCGTCCGGATCATCGCCGGGATACCGACGGTGTGATGGGCCAGGATGAAGAGCGGGATCAGGGCGAAGAAGGCGCGGAACAGCACGACCTCGCCCACCGGCACCGGTCCGGCGAGCTTGATCCCGACATACTGGAGGGCGAAGGCCAGCGTGGCGCCGACCTTGAGCGCGATGCCCCGTGAGGTGTGCTGCATGCGGCGAGACTACAGCCAGCCGCGGCGCTTGAACCAGACGTAAGGCAGAATGCCGGATATGACGATGATGATGAGCGCGATGGGATAGCCGACCGGGGAGTGCAGGTCGGGCATGTTCGCGAAATTCATGCCCCAGATCGAGGCGAAGAGGGTCGGCGGCAGGAACACGATGGCCGCGACCGACATGATCTTGATGATGTTGTTCTGGTCGATGTTGATCAGGCCAAGGGTCGCATCGAGCAGGTAGTTGAGCTTGCTGCCGAGGAAGCTGGTGTGGTCCTGGAGCGACTGGACGTCCCGGCTCAGGGTCTTGATGTGGGTGCGGACGTCCTTGTTCGGCTTGCCTTCCATCGCCGGGGTCAGGAAGGACAGGACGCGGCTGATGCTGAGCAGGCTTTCGCGCATCTTGCCGGTCAAATCGTGCTTGCGGCCGAGGCTGCGCAAAATCGCCTGGAAGTCGCGCGACTGCAGAACCGTGCCTTCCGGCGGCTGGAAGACCTCGCGCGAGAGCGCCTCGATCTCCGCACCGGCGCGCTCCAGCACGTCGGCCATGCGGTCGATGATCACGTCCAGCATGCTCATCAGAACCATTTCGGCCCGCTGCGGCATGGCGGTTCCGCGTTCGCAGCGCGCGATGAAGGTCTTAAAGGGCTGCGGATCGATGTAGCGGACGGTGACGAGCTTGTCCTGGGTGAGCACGAAGCTGATCACGTCGGCGACCGGCTTGTCGGTCTCCATGTTCGAGAGGATCAGGGCGGTGAGGAAGATGCCCCCGTCTTCCTGGTAGAGCCGGCTCGAGACCTCGATCTCTTCCATGTCGGCGCGCGTCGGCAGCTCCATGCCGAGCATGGCGTTGACCTTCCGGCGCTCTTCATTGGTCGGGCTGACGAGGTCGAGCCAAACCGCATCGGCCGGAATCGGATCGGCCTCCGAGAGATCGGTGCCTCTCAGACCGCCGTTCTGCTGCTGATAGATCTTCAGCATGCGAAGTCTCGCGTGACGTATTTGAATTTCGGCGCGCGCCCGGGATCCCCCGCACGGACGCGGCGCGACCATAGTCCCGGGTCGCAAAGCCTGCCAACCCCAAAAGCGCCGCGATGCGGCAATTGCGCCGGGCTGCCATTCCGGCACCACATTGCGAAAGCCGTCATGCATGCCCCCGAAATGCGTATGGTGGCGCATCCGATGAGGCCCCGCATGTACGTCCCGACCTTTGCCGATGTCGAAGCCGCGGCCGCGCGGATCGCGCCCTATGCGGTGCGCACGCCGCTACTGGAATATCCGGAGCTCAACGACCGTCTCGGCGCGCGCGTCTTTCTGAAGCCGGAGATGTTTCAACGCACCGGGTCCTTCAAGTTCCGCGGAGCGCTGAATACCGCGCTGCAGATACCGCAGGCGCGCCGCTCTGCCGGCGTGGTCGCGTTCTCTTCGGGAAATCATGCGCAGGGCGTGGCGGCGGCAGCCGGACTTCTCGGCATGCCGGCGACGATCGTGATGCCAAAGGATGCCCCGGCGACGAAGATCGCGGGCACCCGCCGGCTGGGTGCCGAGGTCGTGTTCTACGACCGGGTGACCGACGACCGTGAAGCCATCGCGCGCGAGATCGTCGGCCGCACCGGGGCGACGCTGATCGAGCCCTTCGACAATGCGATGGTCGTGGCGGGGCAGGGGACGATGGCACTCGAGATCGCGGCCGATGCGAGGGCCCTGGGTGCGAACCTCGATCTTGCCGTCGCTCCGGTGAGCGGCGGGGGCATAGTGACCGGCGTCGCGCTCGGGCTGTCGGGGGCGAGCCCGCAGACACGGGTTTTTGGCGCCGAGCCCGAAGAGTTCGACGGCATGCGCCGGTCGCTGGCGGCCGGGGAGCGGGTCGCGGCTCCGGGTGGAACCCTGTCCATCGCCGATGCCCTGATGGCGCCCATGCCGGGGCGGATTCCGTTTGCAATTGCTCATGACAGGCTCGCGGGCGTGGCGACGGTCACGGATTCAGAGCTTCAGCGCGCCGTCAGTTTTGCCTTCCAGCGCCTGAAACTTGTGGTGGAGCCGGGTGGGGCCGCGGCGCTCGCGGCGGTGCTCGCGGGCCATATCGAAGCGGCAGGCAAGACGCTGGCAATCGTGCTTACCGGTGGCAATGCCGATATCGCCATGGTTGCAGCCTGCTGCGCCGCGGTCACCGATCCGTAACGCGGGCCGGTTACCATTTCTTTTCCAAGCACTTCCTTTGTCGTCAAAAACAGGATTAGGATTGGGGCAACTATAAGACGTTGGCGTTGGGGTTCACATGAGTGAGGGGCAGCATCGCGGCTCGTTCCGCTATGCGACGTCGATAGCAATTACCGTGGTTGCGCTGGCTCTTGTCGGGTTCGGCGCCCTGTCGCTCCTGCCGCAGCGCGGCGACGTTTCCAGCCCGCTCAAGACACTCGACGACCTCGCCTCCGCCTATCTCCGCGTGCATCCCGGCGAAACCCGCGCCTCGCAGCTCGGCACGCTCGGTTTCGATACCACCACCGGCAATGTCCACGTCCTCTCCTATCTCGGGCTGATCGAGCGCTACACGAATGGCGACTCGCGCAAGTTCGACCTGCTCGACGGCGCGCTCCAGGACTGCATCGAGAGCCGCGACCGCTGCACCGGCTTCGTGTTCCAGCCGGCCGACCAGGCCACCCGCCGTCACGGTGTTCTCGCCTCGCTCGGCCTCGGCGCCGCGAATGCGGCCGACAACGGCGCGGAAGTGATGATCATCGTGCGCAACGGCCGGGTCGCCTACAAGACGATGATCGGCATGCCGGCCTCGGTCGTGGCGCGGGTTGCGGCACAGACGCCGGCGCGCACTGCGATGCCGGCGGAATCGGCGACCTACCGCTCGGTCGAATAGCATCGCGGCGAACGAAAAACGCCGGCAGCGCGGGCTGCCGGCGTTTTCGTTTGTTCGGTGCGTCGGCGCCTAGCGCGGCGCCAACACCATCATCATCTGGCGGCCTTCCATCTTCGGCCACTGCTCCATCTTGGCGATGGGCTCGACGTCCTTGTGCACGCGGTTCAGCAGATCCATGCCGAGATTCTGGTGCGCCATCTCGCGGCCGCGGAAGCGCAGCGTGACCTTGACCTTGTCGCCTTCGTCGAAGAAGCGCTTCATCTGCTTCATCTTGGTGTCGTAGTCGTGGTCGTCGATCGTCGGGCGCATCTTGATCTCCTTGATCTCGATGACCTTCTGCTTCTTGCGCGCCTCGTTGGCTTTCTTCTGCTGTTCGTATTTGTACTTGCCGTAGTCCATCAGCTTGACGACCGGCGGCTTCGCTTCGGGCGAAACCTCGACAAGGTCGAAGCCTTTTTCTTCCGCGATGGCGCGGCCTTCATCGAGGCCGATCTCGCCATACTTGTGGCCGTCGTCGCCGATCAGAAGGATGGTACGGGAAAAGATATCCTCGTTGACCCGCGGGCCGTCCTTGGCCGGCGCCCGGTCGGGTTGCTGAAAACGTCTGGGGACTATGGTGCTCTCCTGTGTTGAGCCCGCGCGCAAACGCCTTTCGCGAGGAGTGTCACCTTAGCCTCGCGAAACATGTTTCGGTTCATGGGCGTGGGTGCAAATCCTCAAGGCGCCGCTCGGGCGGCGATTGACCAAGCTAGAATAGGAGCGAAATCCGTTTCCGCAAGGGGCTATTCGGCCACATCCACCCGGGATTCCGCCTCTTTCTTGATCCGGGCGATCACATTTTCCAGCGGCATCGCCCCCAGATCCTTGCCCGAGCGCAGCCGCACCGCGACTTTGCCCTCGGCGGCTTCGCGTTCGCCGACCACCAGCATGTAGGGGATCTTCTCGAGCTGGGCGTCGCGGATCTTCTTCTGCATGCGCTCGTTCGACAGGTCGATGTCGACGCGCAGCCCGGTGGTTCCGTTGACCACGGGCTCCTGGAAGATCTGGTCCTTGACCTTGTGAGCGTAGTCGAAGGCCTTCTCGCTGATCGGGATCACACGGGCCTGGACCGGCGCCAGCCAGGTCGGGAAGTTGCCGGCGTAGTGCTCGATCAGGAAGGCGGTGAAGCGTTCGTGGCTGCCGAGCGGGGCGCGATGGATGACGTAGACCGGATGCTCCTGCCCGTCCTCGCCGATATAGGTCAGACCGAAGGTGTTGGTCGCGACGAAGTCGAGCTGGTTGGTCGAGATCGCATACTCGGTGCCGATCACCGACTTGATCATGAAGTCGACCTTGGGGCCGTAGAACGCGGCTTCGCCCTCGGCCTCGACATAGGGATAGCCCGACTCCTGCATCGCGGTACGGATGATCTCCCCCGCCTTCTTCCACTTCTCGGGCTCGTTGACGAAGTTGTGCTGCTTGGTGAGATCCGGCAGCGAGAACCGCATGTAGTAGTCCTTGATGCCCATCAGGTCGTAGTAGCGGGCATGCAGGCGCATGACCTTCAGGAACTCGTCCTTGGCCTGGTCCTCGCGGCAATAGATATGCGCGTCGTTCTGCACGAAGCCGCGCACGCGCATCAGGCCCGAGAGACCGCCCGACGCTTCGTAGCGATAGCAGTGTCCATACTCGGCCAGCCGCACCGGCAGCTCGCGATAGGAATGCCGGGTCGCGAGATAGATCATGTGGTGATGCGGGCAGTTCATCGGCTTGAGGTAGTAATTCTCGCCCTCGATATCGATCGCCGAGTACATGTCCTCCTTGTAGTACTCCAGGTGCTTGGAGCGGATGTAGAGGTTCTCCTTGGTGATCTCAGGCGTGGCGACGCGCTGATAGCCGTCGCGGCGCTCTTCCTGGGTCGCGAGGAATTCGAGTTCCTGACGGATCACCATGCCGTTCGGCATCCACAAGGGCAGGCCTGCACCCACTTCCGGGGTGAAGGTGAAGAGCTGCAGATCGCGGCCGATGCGGCGATGGTCGCGCTTCTCCTGCTCGGCGAGGCGCTCGAGATGGGCGTCGAGCTCTTTCTTGTCGCGCCAGGCGGTGCCGTAGATGCGCTGGAGCTGCGCGTTCTTCGCGTCGCCGCGCCAGTAGGCACCGGCGATCTTGGTCAGCTTGAAGGCATCGCCGATCTTGCCGGTGGTCTCGAAATGCGGCCCGCGGCAGAGGTCGTGCCAATCGCCATGCCAGTAGATCGAGACGTCTTCGCCGGCCGGGATGCTTTCGATCAGCTCGGCCTTGTAGGTCTCGCCCATGCCCTTGAAATGCGCGATCGCCTTGTCGCGCTGCCAGACCTCGCGGCGGGTCGGCAGGTCGCGCTTGATGATCTCCCGCATCTTGTCTTCGATCTTCGGCAGATCGTCCGGGGTGAACGGGGTGTCGCGCGCAAAGTCGTAGTAGAAGCCGTCGTCGATCGCCGGGCCGATGGTCACCTGGGTGCCGGGATAGAGCTCCTGCACCGCCATGGCGAGGACATGCGCGGCGTCGTGCCGGATCAGCTCCAGCGCCTCCGGGTCCTTCTTGGTGATGATGCGGATCTTCGCGTCGTGCTCGATGGGCCGGAAGAGGTCCCACTGCTTGCCGTCGACTTCGAGGATGAGGGCGGCCTTGGCGAGGCCCGGTCCGATCGAGGCGGCGATTTCCGCGCCCGTTACACCGTTTTTAAGGTCGAGAACTTTGCCGTCTGGCAGAGTGACGTGAATGTTTCCGGCAGTGGACATGGTCCAGTCTCCATACGGAAGAGAGGGGGCGGGACCATGTGTCGAATTTCCGCCGTAAGTCAAGGAAATCGCCTGAATTCCGGCTATGCGCCCGCCGGCAAATCGGCGAAAATGCAGATGGGGGCGCAACCGTGGAGGCTATCATGATGAAGAAGATTGCAGTTCTTGCCGCGTTGCTCTCGTTCGGCGGCGCAGCCATCCAGCCGGCGCTCGCCGAGGCGCCGATCTGCCTGAAGCTGACCCAGATCGACCGCACGACCGTGGTCAATCCGAAGACCATCCTGTTCCGCATGAAGGACGGAAAGGTCTATCGCAGCGATCTGCGCACGCCGTGCCTGGGTCTGCGGTTCAACGGGTTCCAGTATTCCACGTCGTATGACGAGGTCTGCGGCGGACAGCAGACGATCCGCGTGCTGAGCACGAACGAGATCTGCCAGCTCGGCCGGTTCACGCCGGAAAAGATCACGCACGGTTGAACCGTGAAACGGCGCGGATTCGGGGACCGGCTTTCCGGTTTCCGGCATCCGCGACCGGCCCCTGCCTCCAAAGGGTCGCTTTTGCGCGCGTTCATGTAAGCTGACGCCGCGCACGAGGTTTGGGGCATGCTGGTAGGGTATCTGGGGGCCGGACTGATCGCGAAGGCGTTCGCGCCGCGCGTCGGTCTCGGCACGCTGGTGACCGCTGCCCTGCTGCTGGACATCGTGTTCTGGCTCTTCGTCGTCCTGCATATCGAAGACGCGAGCGTGCCCGGCGACTTCGCCGCCCGGCATATGCTGGCCTTCGACTTTCCGTGGACGCACAGCCTCCTTGGCGCGCTGTTCCTGTCTGCCGGCGCGGCCTTCGTCTGGGCCTGGTCCGGCGGCGAAGGGCGCTATGTCTCGGCCGCCACGGCGGTCATTGCGGCGACGGTGCTGTCGCACTGGGCGATCGACTTCCTCACCCATTCCGCGGAGCTGACGATTTGGGGACCGGGCGCGCCGTCGGTCGGGCTCGATATCGGTCCGACGGCGGCCCTTGTCGTCGACCTGGTACTCGGCGGATTGGGTCTCGCGCTATATCTACGGCGCAGCCGCGCGCCCACCGGCCGGCGTCTCGTCATCGCGGCGATGATGCTCGTGGCCGCCCTGCTTGGCGTTTACGGCGCCCATAACACCGTGCCGCCAGCCAGCACCATGACGCTTGCCTTTGGCTCCCTCCTCGTGCTGTTCGCATGTGTGGTTGTCGCCGCGGTGGCGGACCGGGAGAGATGATGAGAGCCGATTTTGCCGTAGTCGCGATCGTCGCCGCCTTTCTGCTCGGCGCCTGCGCGAAGACCCCGCCGACGGACAAGGAGATGTCGGAGGCTTTCTTCTCCAATCGCGCTGCTTTCGAAACCTTGCGCACCGATCTCTGCCGCCTGAAATACGACCAGACCGTGATGCGCGATCCTTCCTGGGCCCAGCCGCAGATGCGGCCGGCGGACGAGAAGCGCATTCGCGACGAGCTTGCGGCGCTTGGCGCGATCGGCGTGCGCTACATGCGCGGCTGCCAGCTCTGGATCGAAATGTGGTCGTCGGGGCCGGGCCGCGAGCCGGCGTTCAAGAAATTCCGCTATGGCCCGCCGATGTACCGGATCATCGAGCTCAAGGAGCCCGATGCGAAGGACCTCAACGTCTATATGCGCAAGCGCGTGCGCAACGCGTCCTACGAAAAGAAGCTCGACGGCGACTGGTGGATCGAAGTCGATCACTGGCGCTGAGACGGCGATGTGCGGAAACTTCTGCACGCAATCAAACAACGCCTGCGCCAATTTCCACTAGCGGTAGAAAACCATCGGACTTTCTGCATTGGTCCCCCCAATATGAGGGGGGTCTTCGGTCTTGATGCGCGGATTCATCGCCAATAGTTCTGGATGCGTATCGCACCGCACCGGCCGAATGAGCGCTTCGCCATCAGATAATCCGTCTAAGGATGATTCCGTGGATTTCGCCGCGGTGTTCGAAAAGGCGCCCGGACTCTATCTCGTAATCGATACGCATTTCGACATCGCGGCGGTCAACGATGCGTATTGCGCGGCCACGCGTTTCACGCGCGACGCGATCGTCGGCCATCCGCTGTTCGAAGTTCTCGCGGACAATTCCGCGAGTGCGTCGGACGATTGCGTGACGAGCCTGCGCGAGTCCCTGCTGCGCGTGCTCAAGACGCGCGCGGCCGATCGCATGGACGTTCAGAGATACGATATCGGACGCGGCGCCGAAGGCGGTGCGCGTTACTGGAGCCCGTTGAACGTGCCGGTCCTGGGCGATGACGGCTATGTGAAGTGGATCATCCACAGCGTCGAGGACGTCACCGACACGATGGCTGCCGCCAGCTAGCCGTCAGAGCGGAGCCGGCGTGAACCGGCTCCGCTGCCCGACTTTATTTGCTGGTATAGATCTGGATCGTGACGCGGCGTGCGTCGGTCGCACGGCACTTCATGATCAGGCTGGTGAGGTTGCGCTTGTCGCCCGGAAGGTCGACGGCACTGTACTCGCCCTGGCGCAGGTAATCGCCATTGTGCAGGTTGAGCTGGCGGCTGCGGCCGTTGGCGAAGGTCGCGGTGATGCGGCTGCAGCGCGCGCTGGCGTCGATCGGCTTGAGCGCGATCGCGTCGCTGCCGCGTCCGCGCCAACCGGCGAAGGTGCTCTCGCTGTCGTTGCGGCCCTCGAAGCTCGCCTTGCCGAGATACTGCCAGTCGTTGACGACATTGCTGCCCCAGTTGAACACATGGGCCCAGGTCGCGCCCCAGTTCGGGCCGTGCATCCAGTCGCCGCGATAGCGGCCGACATCGGCGATGACGCGAATACGCCCGCCGTGTCGATCGCTAGCGTCGCAGCGGAAGTCGAGCCGCTTCACATTGCGCTCATTGCCGGGAAGATCGACGGTCTTCGCGCGGCCTTCTCTCAGACGGCCCGAGAAGATTTCGCGCGTGCGGCCATTGCCGAAGGTCGCGCGGACGCTCTGACAATAGATATCGCTGCGTTCGGCCTGCAGGCGCAGCTTTTCGATCGGTCCGCCGAAATCGAAATGTCGGACGTCGCGGTCGGCACGGTAGCCGACATCGACGGTGCCGACCTGATCCCAGGCGGCGAAGGCCGGCATCGAAATGCCGGCGGCCAAAACGGCGGACAATGCCGCGATACGTGTGAATTTCATGATTGTCTCCAGCTTGCGGGCACGCGGATACGCGCGCCGGGGCGTCTGTGCCTTGTAAGCGTGTGAACCGATAAATAGTTCCTTGCGGAACCCGGTCAGAGCGCGGCGCCGCGCCAGAGCACGCGCCCCAGCGGCGTCAAGGCAGCGGCTTCCTGCGCCGACAGCGTCTGCACGCCGTAATCCGGATTGCGCGCCTTGAGCGCGACGCGGCCGTCGACGAAGGTCTCGACGAAGCGCGCGAGATGTTTGCCGTCGCGGGTGAAAACGTAGAGGCCGTCCTCGCCGATCTGCTGCACCGAGCCGTCGACAAGCAGCATCTCGCCATCGCGGATCGCAGGCTCATTCGCATTGCCGCGCTGATGGACGATGGAGAGCGAAGCGCCCGCGCCGATGCGGTCGAGAAAGGCGCGGGCAAAGAGAAAGGGCGGCACGGTCTCGTCGCCGAAGCGCGCCTCCACATCGGCCGCGACCGGCACCGCGACATAGTCTTCGGGAATCTCCGCGTTGCGTTCGCGCGGGCCGGTTCCGGTCGCCAGCCAGTCGAGTGAAACATTGCGCGCCGCGGCGATGCGGGCGACCAGTTCGAAGGGCGGCTTGGCGCGGCCGGCGATGTAGGAGGCCAGATGCTCGGGTGTGACCTCGGCCACGGCCGCGGCAGCGTTGCGATTCTCGAATTCGTCGAGCACCGAACGGATGCGCGCGCCGAATTCCATGCGGAAAAGGGCAGGGCCTTCCCCGACATTGCTCGATCTGCTGCGCTTTATTTTAGGGTCCGGGCCCGCCAATTGCGTGTCCCTAAATTTTTCTATTGACTGTTGGTTGTGCCGGCTTGTATCTAAAGTTTTGTGCGGATCGCGACGTGCGATCGGAACAATTGTTCAGGCAGGCCGTGTTTGACATGGATGCCTTTGCGAAATTCTGCCCGCGCGACGCGGGAGGCTAAGCCTTTATCGGGTTGGCATGCGGAGGGCGTCAAGGCTGCGACACACAGAAGGAATGCGTCCCCTGCCAGTTTCCTCCGTTCTGGCTGTTTCCTCCTGTGCGCAGCCCCATCGTTGTCTGATGACGCCGGAGACGCGCCTTGAACCACCCGCGCCCTTTCAAGGATGAGCCGCAACAGATTCGCCGCCTCGGCGCCCATACGGTGCGATTGCCGCCGTTGCTCGAAGACCTGCTCGCGGCATGGCTTCAGAAATGTGCCGGCCGCGGGATGCCGTCGGCCACGGACCTCCCGCCGGAAGACCTGCGTAACTGGGCCGGGAATCTGGCGATCATTGCGGTGCCTCCGAACGAACAGTTCTGGATACGTCAAAGCGGCTTCGACCTGATCCGGCGCTTCGGACGCGAAGCGACAAACGCCGCAATCGCCGAACTGGCGCCGGATATCGCGGCTCAGCTGCGCGCCATCCTGAAAGCCACGCTCAAGGCGTCGGCACCTGTCGCGGCGCTGTCGCAGGTCCGGCTCGGCTATGGCGGCAGCATCTACTCGGAGATCGCACTGCCCCTGGCGGAGGGCGGGCGCATATCCAGCGTGCTCCTCGGTGTCAGCCTGCTGCGCGAAAGTTGATCCGGGGAGGCCGGTCGTCTAAGGCTGCCCGCCGCAACTCGTCACCGCCGCGCCCGCCATGTCCGATATGCCGCCCGACCGCCTGTCCACCGATCCGTCGAGCAAGTTCTACGACGAGAAGCTGCTCGAGCGCGGCGTCGGCATCCGCTTCAACGGTCAGGAAAAGACCAATGTCGAGGAATACTGCGTGAGCGAGGGCTGGGTCCGCCTCGCCGTCGGCCGCACGGTCGACCGCCACGGCAGGGCCATGACGATCAAGTACAAGGGCTCGGTCGAGCCCTATTTCCGCACGGGCGCCAGCGAAGGCTGACGCGGCTCAAACTCCGCCGAGGAAATCCATCTTGCCGATGGCGATGCCCTTGTTGCGCAGGAGCGCATAGGCCGTCGTCACGTGGAAGAAGAAGTTCGGCAGCGAGAAGGCGGTGGCGAAATCCTTGCCGCTGAACTTGAACTCGCCGTTCGGGAATTTCAGCACGATCTCGCGATCCTCGGCGCCTGCCATCTGCTCCGGCTTGATCGTCTTCAGGAAGTCGATCGTCTTGGCGATGCGCTGCTGCAGCTCGGGGAAGCTCGTCTCGGTGTCGGGCATCGACGGGATCTCGACGCCGGCGAGGCGCGCGACGCAGCCCTTGGCGGCATCGGAGGCCGACTGGATCTGGAAGGGGAAGGGCCGCATGTCGGGGGCGAGCCTGGCTTCGAGCAGGTCGCTCAGCGGCTTGTCTTCGGTCTTGGCCTGTGCCGCCGCCTTGTCGAGGATCTTCGACAGGTTGGTGAGCGTGCGGATCATGGGTGTCACGGTCGCGTCGTAAAGCGCAAAGGACATGGGTGCCTCGTCTGGTGGATTTCGGAGACGGGAGACAACGCCCGAACCGGCCCGCGCGCAAGACTTGAAAGGCGCCGCCTGCTGACAGGGGGCGTCAGCAGCTCAGTTGCTGTGCTGGGCGGTCAGGTCGTCGCCGACGCCGTCATTCATCGGCGGGCGGTTGCCGCCGCGACGCGTGCCGGGATGCTGGGCTTCGGAGGGCGGGCTGACATTGCTCGGATCGCTGCCGTGCGGGGCGCCGGAGGGGCCGGGCCGGGGCGAGCGCACGCCGCGAATCTCGGGCGCCGCAGAGGGCAGTCCGGCCAGCACGAGGACATGCTTGTTGTTGTCGAGCGACCAGGAGGTGAAGCGTTCGAGGAAGCTCTGGCCGAGCAGGGCGCTGCTCTGCTCGCCGCCGACGCTGGCGACGACGTCCTTGACCACGATGTTGCCGACCTTGAGCGACTTCAGGAGGATCGTGCGACCGCGCTCATTCGAGCCGTTGGCGAGGGTGTAGACCGCCGAGCCGAGGATATCCTCGCGCTTGATCGTGCCGGCGCGCACCAGGCGCTCGAACACGCCGGCGGGGATGTTCACGTCGGAGGCGCCGCTGTCAACGATGCAGTCCACCGTCACGGTCCCATTGAGCGAGACCGGGACGACGTAGACGCCGCCGTCCTTCTTCATCGGCACGGAGGTATTGACCGGCGCAGCCGCCTGCGACGCGCCGAGACCGGCCGCGAGGATCGCCGTCGCGACGGCAAGCTTGATAGTGGTGAATTTCATCCCAACCCCGGCGGCGCGAATGGCCGACTTTCGACCCGAAACTTACAGGGCCATGAAAGTTTGGCAAATTCGCGACCGGGTCAGGCGGAGGCGGTCTGCGCCGTACCCTGCATGTCTGCGCCGGCCGCCTTGGCCGCCAGATAGGCATCCGGATGGGCGATGTTCAGCCGTGCCCGCGCCGTTTCGATCGGCTCGGCGAACAGGCTTTCGATGTCTTCGAGATGGAGCCACTTCGCGGCGCGGCCATGGGCGTAGCCTTCGCGCACCGCGCGGCGCACGAGCTTGCCGTTCACTTCGCGCAGGCTCTTGAGCATGCCGGAGAGCGCAATGAAGCCCCAGCCGAGGCCGTTGGTCTGGGCATAGGAGAAGGCGACGAGGCAGAGTTCGCCGAGCGGATCGTTCGCCTTGTAGCCGGTCAGCACGTGCCAGATATCGTGCAGGTCGCGCTCGCGGCGGCCGAACCAGGCATAGGGATGATCGAGCCGGCGCTGGCCGTTTACTTCGCGGCTGACATCGGCGAGGCCTTCGGCCGAAAATCCGGTAGCATCGAGGAAGCCGCGATAGGCGGCGCCGACGGTGCCGGGTTCGAAGCGGTTCAGGAATTCGCGGTCGGTCAGGATCTCGACCAGTTCCTGGCGGCGATAGGCGATGCGGCCGCCTTCTTCCGTGCGGAGCAGACGCTGATAGTTCTTCGCCGCGGTGCCACCGTTCAGGGCGGCCATGATGCGGAAGACCTGCGGTGTGTCGTTGGGATCGCGCAGCAGATGGCGCACCGCGCGGAAGGCGCCGGCCCAGTCGCGGCGGGTGTTGATGACGTGGCTGGTCTGCGCTGCCATCGTGTACTCCAATCTGATATTCTTGATTGTCAGATTGTCAGATGACAGGCGGTTGTCAAGGGGTATGCTACGAAAATGCCGAATCCCAAGGAAAAGCGCCGCTATTCCGGCCAGAGCTTCGCCGACCGCCAGGCCGAAAGGCGGGAGCGGCTGGTGCGTGCCGCGGCGCTGGTGCTGGGGCGGCATGGCCGCGAAGCCTCGGTGGCGGCGATCTGTGCCGAGGCGGGGCTGACCCAGCGCTATTTCTACGAGAGCTGGCCGAACCGCGAGGCGATCTTCGTCGACGCCTACCGCATGGTGGTCAGCGAGCTGATGGCCGAGGTCGCGCGCAGCATCGCGCCGGGCGATCCGGTGGTCAGCGCGCTCGCCGGATTCTATCGCGCGCTCGAAAGTCATCGCGGCGAGGCGCGCGTCTTCCTGATCGATCTCGACGATCACGCGCCCGGGATGCGCGAGGTCAGCCGCGAGGCGTCGCAGAATTTGGCCAGGCTGTTCGCGCCGGGCGTCACGCATCCGCTCGAACTCGCCGGCACGCTGGGCGCGATCATCCAGATCGCCAAGCGCTGGATCGATACCGGCTTCGCCGAGCCGCTCGAGAAGGTGGTGGCGGTGGCGAAGGATTACGTGCGGCGCTGACCGCCTTCATGCATATCCGACCCAGCCGCGCCAGGTGAACGCCGCATAGAACATTTGGATGGCGCCGAACCCTGCCTCGCGCAGGAGCGCTTCGTCCGCTTCCGGCGCGAGCATGTTCAGATGCGCGTCGACCGCCTTGCGCGCGTTCTCCGCGATCGCGGGATCGACGCCCGAGGCGACGGCGAAGGCGGCATAGCGCGACAGCCAGCGCGATCGCGCATCGCCTTGCGGAAAGCTCGAATGCGCCGCGACGAAGGGTGCGTCGGGACTCAAGCGGCGATGGATTTCGCGCAGCGTGCGCAGGCGCTCCGCTGCGTCGAGGAAGTGCAGGGTGAGAAGGCAGAGCGCGGCATCGAACGGAACTTCCGGCGCATCGTCGATATAGCCCTCGACGAACTGCACACGCGCGGCGAGCGGGCCGAGCGTCTGTTTCGCGACGTCGAGCATCGCGGCGGCGGGATCGACACCGGTGAAGCGCCAGCCCGGCTGCGCGTCGGCGAGCGCCTTCAGCTCCATGCCGCCGCCCGCGCCGAGCACCAGCACGCGGGCATCAGCAGGTGCGCGCTCGGCGAGCAGGATGCCCGCCATCCGGTGCAGCGCCGCGACCGCGGGCACGAAGCGCAGCGGACCGTCGGTGTAATGCGCGACCAGCTTCGGATCCTGGAACGGTGCCAGCAAGGTCGGTTCAGCCATGCGCGCGCTCCAGATCGACACGTTTGCGCCCCATGCGCCTGCGGACATCGTTGGCGAGATCGGCCAGCGTCACCTTGCCGAAGCGCTCGAGCAGCAGGGCCTCGGCGGCGCGGCTGCTCTCCGCCAGCGCGGCATTCACCGCCTGTTCGACGAGACAACCCGGCGCCTCGTTGCGGTTGCCGATGGCGAGCAGGGCAGGGCCGCCCAGCGCGTCGTGAACATCGCGCAATGTGATCGCGTCGCGCGGACGCGCGAGCTGCCAGCCACCGCCATGGCCTTTGGCGGAGCGGACGAGACCGGCGGCGCGCAGCCCCGCCATGGTACGGCGGATCACCACCGGATTGGTGTCCATCGCCTTGGCCAGCACCTCCGAGGTGAGCGGCGCGCCGCGCTCCGCCATGTGCAGCAGGACGTGGAGCATGCCGGAAAGGCGGCTGTCGCGGTTCATGTAACATATTATGTTACATATCTGCTCCCAACGCAAGCGGACGCGATGTCTTGCCGCTTTCTCGCCGCGCCGCCGTGGCTAGACTGCGCCGCCCATCCGCGCGCCAGGAGCTGTCGTGATCGTCATCGAGTTTCTCGTCTTCGTCATTTCCTCGGGCGTGTTCTATCACCAGCGTTTCCGCCACCATCTCTGGGCGGTGATCGTCGCAGGCGCGGTCGCCACCGGCTCGTCGCTGCTCTTCGTCTACGACCTTTACGAGAAGCTCGAGGTCAAGGCCGAGGCGCCGGTGAAGGTGGTGAAAGAGACCGTGCGCGTGCCGGTGATCGAGCATGTCTCGCGCCCGCCGGAGCTGTCGAAGCCGCAGGATTGCCGCCGCGACTATCCGTTCTTCGCGCGCATCTTCGGCGACGAGGGCACGACGGAGCTCGCCTTCACCGTGGCCGCCGACGGCACGGTGCGCGACGTGAAGGTTTCGACCTCGAGCGGCTCCGACCGCCTCGACGACGCGGCGGTAGCCTGCGTGGCGAAATGGCATTACCGCCCGGCGCTGAAGGACAGCGCGCTGGTGGATTCGCCGATGACGGTGAAGGTGGTGTGGAGTTTGAACGAGGCGCCGGCGGGCGGCGAAGCGGGCGACAAGGCCGCGGCCGACGGGCCTTGACCGCTCCATGCCGCGTTGCGAGCGTGCCAAGCGAAGCACGGGCAGGGCGGCGGCAATGCGGTGGCGATGGATGCTTGTGGGCTGGCTCGCGCTGGCGCTTCCGGCGGCTGCGGCGCCGAAAGACGATCCGCCGCCCGACTGGGCGTTCGTCGTCGCCAAGGTCCTGCCGGGATCGCCGTTCAAGGGCACGGTGACCGTTCCGGGCTCGGCCCTGCGCATCGACGCCAAGGTGCTGGACGATCCGGCGCGCGAGCCCGACTGGTTTCCGCAGGATCACGCGACGATGCCCGATGTAGTGGCGCATGGCCGCCCGCCCAAACTTTTCGCCTGCGCCTTCTGCCACCTGCCGAACGGCGTCGGCGGACCGGACAGCGCCGCGATCACGGGCCTCTCCGCTTCCTATATCGAGCGCGAATTCGCCGAATTCCGCTCCGGCCGGCGCGGCTGCGCGATCCCGAAGGGCGCGCAGTGCTCGGGCGCCATGCACGACGAGGCGGCGGCGGTGATGGCGGACGAGTTGAAGGCGGCCGCGGCCTATTTTGCGTCGCAGACCTATGTTTCGCGGATCAAGGTGGTGGAAGCGGCGACCGTGCCGAAGACCAAGGTCGAATTCTACTCGCTTGTCCGCGACGGCACCGGCAGCGAGCCGATCGGCAACCGGATCCTGGAAGTGCCCGACGATGCCAGGCTGTTCTGGCTCGGCGACTGGCGCGCGCCGGTGATCGCCTATGTCCCGCCGGGCAGCATCGCGCGCGGCCGGGCGCTGGTCGAAAGCGGGGACGGCGCGGCGCCCTGCGCCGTCTGTCACGGCGCGAAGCTGCAAGGCAGCGCCATCGCGCCGCCGCTGGCGGGGCGCTCGCCGACCTATATCGTGCGCCAGCTTTACAATATGCAGCACGGCTTCCGCACCGGGCCGGCGGTGGCGCAGATGCTGCCCGAGGTCGCGCACATGACGCCCTCCGACCGCATCGCCATTGCGGCCTATCTGGCGTCGATGAAGTGAGGGGAACGTGGCTGCTTCGCGTTGGCCTTTGGTCAATCGAGTTGCCTGTAGTGCCACCGCATAGTCCGCCGCGATCCGGCTAAGCCGCGCAGCGTCTGCTCGGCTGCCGGGACGACGTCGAAGGACTGGCGGCCGACGGCACAGTGCGGGACATCAAGGCCGCAACCATGAGCGGCTCCGACCGCCTCGACGACGTGGCGGTGTCCTGCGTGGCGAAATGGCATTACTGCCCGGCGCTGAGGGACCGCGCGCTGGTGGATGCGCCAATGACGGTGACGCTGGTGTGGAGTTTGAAGGATGAGAGCCACGCTGCGGACTTCCCTGTCGGCGACTAGATGAGGTCGGCTCAATAGAAGCGCGAAATAGGCTGATAGGCGTTGACGTGCTCCCCGGAAATGTCCCCGTTTAGAGGCTAGAGTCCGTTCCACTGAGGAGACGGACGATGAAGCGTAGCCGGTTCACGGAAGAACAGATCATCGGAATATTGAAGCAGCACCAGGCCG
>JAFEEQ010000029.1 GCA_018241025.1 Pseudomonadota bacterium | reverse complement strand
GCAACGTCATCGAGCGCATGTTCTGCCGGCTCAAGGACTTCCGACGCATCGCAACCCGATACGACAAGCGGGCAGACACCTTTCTGTCTGCAGTCCTCATCGCCGCAACACTAATCTGGTGGACCCAATTGAGTCCGGACCCTAGAGCGACGCTTCCTGGAATTGCAGCTCATAGAGCGTGCGATACATCCCGCCCTTGGCGATCAGTTCGTCATGCGTCCCGACTTCGCGCACCCGACCTTCGCTCAGCACGACAATCCGGTGTGCATCCTTGATGGTCTGAAGACGGTGCGCAATGATCACGGAGGTCCGCCCCTCGGTAAGCTTCAGCAGCGCGTCCTGGATCACCAGTTCGGTCTCGGTATCGATGCTCGCGGTCGCTTCGTCCAGCACCAGCACTTCCGGATTCATCGCCAGCACCCGTGCAAAGGCAAGCAACTGACGCTGGCCATGGCTCAGGTTGCGACCGCGCTCGTTCAGCGGCGTGTCATAGCCCTGCGGCAGGGCGCGGATGAACGGATCGGCATGCACCAGCTTCGCCGCGCGCTCCGCCGCTTCGCGCGTGATCGCAGGATCGCCCAGCGCGATGTTGTCGTAGACCGAGCCTGAAAAAATGTGGAAGTCCTGAAGGACAACGCCGATCCGCTTACGGATATCCGACGGCTTGATCTGCATCACATCGATATTGTCGAGGAAGATGCTCGCATCCGGCACGTCGTAGAAGCGACAGAGCAGGCGGATCAGAGATGTCTTTCCAGAACCGGTCGGCCCGACGATGGCAATGCGCTCGCCCGGCTTGATAGTGAAGCTGACATCCTTTAGCACCGGATGATCCGGCAGATAGGCGAAATTCAGGTGCCGGAATTCGACCTTGCCGTGCAGGTCGGGCGGAAGAGGCGTCGGATGCTCCGGCTCCTTCAACGCCTCCTTCCAGTCCAGCGCCTGGAAGATGCGCTCGCCGCTCGCCATGGCGCGGAACACCACGTTCCATTGCTCGCCCATCGCCACGATCGGCATGAACAGCATGTTGAGAAACTGCGTGAACAGGAACAGGACGCCCACCGTCATCCGGTCATGCAGCACCAGATGCCCGCCGAACCACACGATGGCGGCGATGCCCACATAATTCATGCCGTCGATGAACGGGCCGTAGAAGCTCTCGATCGTCGTCGCCTTGGTTTCGTTGAAGCGGTTTTCGTCGTTGATCGCGGCATAGCGCTCGAAATTGATCCGCTCGCGGCCATAAAGCTGCACCACTTCGATACCAGAGAGGTTCTCCTGCAAATTCTCGTTCAGCCGCGAGATCGTCATGCGGATCGAGCGATAGAGCGGCCGCGACATCCGCCGGAACATCCAGGTGAAGAAACCCGCAATCGGCATCACCGGCAAAAGCTCGAGCGTCAGCGCCGGCGACAGGGTGAACATGACGGTGATCGCGACGAAGAACGGCACGAACTGGCCGGCGAGCTGGCCGAAGCCGGCGAAGAGCTCGAACAGTGTCTCCACATCGTTGGCGACGCGCGTCATCACCCGGCCGACGGCGACCCGGTCGTAGAAGCTGGAGGGCAGGTGCTCCAGATGCTCGAACAGATCACAGCGCAGATCGCGCAGCGTATTCAGCGTTGCTCGCCCGAACAGGATGCCGAAACTGCGCCCAAGCGCCGCCGCCAGCAGAACCCAGACGATATATTGCAGGCAGGCGGCGTGCAGCGGCGTCAGGCCCTGAGCGGTCAGCCAATCCTGGATCGCCAGCGTGCCGAGATCGCCGACCTCCGGCTTGTGGGTCGGCTGCAGGATACCGTCGATCAGCACGCGGTTGATGGTGATCGGCCCCATGATCGAGGCAATCGCCGACAGCAGCACCAGAACGAGCGAGGCAAAGGCCTGCACGCGATAAGGTCGCATCCAGTGCGCCAGGCGGCGCACCTGCCCGACGTCCAGGCTCTTGCCGTAGACATCTTCGTCGAAAGCCCCTTTGGCCTTGCGTGGCGCCGGCGCGTCGTCGAGCGTTGCGTCGGTCACTTCGCAGCCTCCGCCTTTTCCCGCTCCAGCTCATGGGTCAGTGCTTCGCGCCGTCCCTGTGCCGCGGCGAAGTGGGCGTAAATGCCGTCCTTCGCTATCAGATCAGCATGGGTGCCGAGTTCGGCCACGCGGCCGTCATCGAGCACCATGATGCGGTCGGCATGTCGCGCCGTGGATACGCGATGCGAAACCAGCATCGTGGTCCGCCCGGCGCGCAGCGATTTCAGCCGCGACAGGATATGTTCTTCGGTTTCGGTGTCGACGGAGGAGAAACAGTCGTCGAGGAGAAGCACCGGCGTGTCGCGGATCAAGCCGCGCGCCAGGCTGGTACGCTGCTTCTGGCCGCCCGACAGGGTCACGCCGCGCTCGCCGACCAGAGTACGTAGCTTGTCGGGAAAACGGGCGATGGTGTCTTCGAGGTCCGCGGCTTCGGCCGCGGCTTCGATCTCCGCAAGCGGCCGCTTCGGATTGTCGAAGGCGATGTTACGGCCGAGCTCGTCGGCGAACAGGAACGGATCCTGTGGTACCAGGGCGATCTCGCCGCGCACCTGCTTCATCGGCAATTCGCGCACGTCATGCCCGTCGATGAACACGCTGCCGGCCGGCGGATCGAGCAGCCGCACGATCGCGCGCAGAAGAGTCGATTTTCCCGATCCCACGCGGCCGAGGATTGCGATCATCTCACCGGCACGAACCTCGAGCGTCACATCCTTGAGCGCGACCACGCCGGTTGCCGCAGCCCGGGCATCGTCGGCGCGCGCATCTTTCGCCGTGGCGCGGCGCGGATAAGTATAGGACAGGTGCGATATCCGGATGTCGCCGGCGATTTTCGGCACCGGCTTGGCGTCGGGCGCATCCTGGATTTCCGGCGCATAGTCGAAGAT
Organism: Pseudomonadota bacterium; assembly: GCA_018241025.1. Classification (GTDB taxonomy): domain Bacteria; phylum Pseudomonadota; class Alphaproteobacteria; order Micropepsales; family Micropepsaceae; genus Rhizomicrobium. The sequence goes on along the minus strand of JAFEEQ010000029.1, from coordinate 37,798 downwards.
CTCGAACAACCGCGCCGCGCCTGAGGAGCCGCGCTGGAACATCGACACGATCTGCCCGGATTGCTGGATCGGCTGCACCGCGATATTGAGATAGAGCATGAAGGCGATGAAGGTGCCGACGGTCATGGTGTTCTGAAGAACCTGCCAGCCGCCAAACCCCATGATGATCGTCACCGCGATGCCGGTGAACACCACCATCCAGGCGTTCAGTGCGGCGTTCATCACCATCAGCTTGAAGTAATTGTCGGCATAGTCGCCGGAAACCCGCTTGAAGCGCGCGACCTCGCGATCTTCCTGCGCATGGGTCTGGATCGTACGGATGCCGTTGAGGTTCTCCTGCACCGATTCCGACAGGGACGAGAAGCCCTCCTGCACCAGTGTCGACTGCTCGTAGATCCGGCGCGAGAGATAGAATCCCATCCCGGCGATGAACGGCATCACCGGTAGCAGCCACAGCGTCAGCACAGGCGACAGGAACACCATGAAGGCGAAGGCTACCAGCCCGGAGAACCCAAGCACGATCAGCGTGCGCGAGCCGATGCTGATGAGCTGGCGCACGAGGTTCAGGTCGTTGATCGCCCGCGCCATCAGATCGCCGGTCGGGAAGCGGGCAAAGAAGCGCGGCCCCTGCAGCTCGAAATGCCAGTAGAGCTTCTCGCGAAGGTCGTAGGCGACGGTCACCCCGACAAGGCGCACGAGTTGCCGCCCATAGGCGACCGAGACATAGCGCACCGCCGCCAGTGCCAGGATGCCCAGCACCGGCTCAAGCAGGTTCCAGTGACCGGCCTGGATACCGTTGATTGCCTGGCGCACGAAGAGCGGCATCACCGCCTCGAACACCCGTCCGAGGCAGATGAAGAACATCCCGCCCCAGAATTTGAGGCCGTGGCGCTGTATGATGGGAATAAGCCGCCACAACGGGCTGCGCCCGGTTCGTGCTGGAGTTTCGGAGACGCTCAAACTTACCGCCGGCGCCGAGGCGCCGCCTGCCCTGGGCCGTCACGGGGACGGCGTGTGTGTTTCTTGGTTCGGTCAATTCTACGAGCCGCTTCCGGTCACTTCCAGCCTCAATCCCGGATGTAGCCGTCAATACTGACATTGCGACAATTGCAGCCGAGGGGCACCATCCCCATCTCAGGACGGTCAGATGGTGGGGACGTCGTGAAGATCATCCGGGCATTGATTGCGACGCTTGCGCTATGGGCCGGTCCGGCGCTGGCGCAGGACGAAGAGCCGACCCTCACGCCGGAACAGGCTGCCGAACTGGCGGCGCGGCCGCTCCCACCGGTCGAAACCCATGGCGCGACGCTCACGGAATCGGACGTTGCGGCCTTCTCCGATGGCCTGATTCCCGCCTCGCTGCGCCGGGACGACATGGCCGGGCTGGTCGTGGTGGTGGTCAAGGACGGGCAAATTCTCTTCCATAAGGGCTACGGCTTCGCCGACGTATCGGCCCGCAAGCCGGTCGATCCGGCGCGCACGCTGTTTCGCCCGGGCTCGGTCTCGAAGCTGTTTACCTGGACCGCGGTCATGCAGCTGGTGGGGCAGGGCAAGATCGACCTCGACGCCGATGTGAACCGATACCTCGATTTCGCCATCCCGCCCGCCTTCGGCAAGCCGGTCACGATGCGCGAACTCATGACCCATACGGCGGGCTTCGAGGAAACACTACGCCCGCTCCTGCTCGGCAATCCGGCGAGCCTCGAGCCTTTGGACAGCGTCCTGAAAGGTGCGCTTCCGGCCCGCATTTTTCCGCCAGGCGAAGTGCCGTCCTATTCGAACTACGGTGCGACCCTTGCCGGCTACATCGTCCAGCGCGTCTCCGGCGAGCCTTTCGACAGCTATATCCAGCACCACATCTTCGCGCCGCTCGGCATGGCGCAGGCAACTTTTGTTCAACCGCTTCCGAAGGCGCTCGCGGGCGATATGGCGAAAGGGTACATGCTTGCTTCGGGCCCGCCGACGCCGTTCGAGATGATCTCGATGGGCCCGGCCGGCGGCCTCTCGGCCAGTGGCGACGACATGGCGCGCTTCATGCTCGCGCATCTGGGAGACGGCGCCTATGACGGCCGCCGCATCCTGTCGCCGGAGATGACGGTGCGGATGCACGCCGTTGCGCTTCAGGTCTTTCCGCATCTTCTCCCGATGGCGCACGGCTTCTATCGCGACGATCGCAACGGCTGGGTCGTTCTCGAGCATGGCGGCGACACCGGCGTGTTCCATTCGCTGCTGGCCCTGATCCCGAAGGCACGGGTGGGCATCTTCCTGTCGGTCAACAGCACCGGCAAGGACGGCGGTTCGTCCCGCCTGCGCGGCGCCTATCTGCGCGGCTTCATGGACCGCTATTTTCCGCGTGTGCCCGGCGCCAGCGCCCCGACCCTCAAGAGCGCGCTGGCGGACGGCCAGAAGGTCTCCGGGGACTATGCCCTCTCACGCCGCGGCGACAGCACCTTCATGCGATTGCTCAGCCTGATTTCTCCGGTGACGGTGTCCGTCGACGACAAGGGGTCACTGATCGTTTCCGCGCTGACCGATGCGGCCGGCAACCCCAAGCACTGGCGCGAGGTCGCGCCCATGGTCTGGGAAGAGGTCGACGGCAACAGCCGGGTCGAAGCCATCATGCGTGACGGCAAGGTCTTTGAGATCGGCGCCGACGATTTCGGACCGATCGTCGCGCTTCAGCCGGCGATGCAGGGTTTGGCGGGACTGTTCCTCTTCTTCGCGACATTCGCCGTTCTGGCGCTTGCGGTGCTGTTCTGGCCGATCAAGGCGATCCTGCGCTGGCGTTACGAGCGCCCGCTTGCCCTCACCGGATGGCCGCGCCGGGTCTACAGCCTGGCGCGGGTGACGGCGCTGCTCGATATCGTCTTCCTGGCGGGGTTTCCGCTGCTCCTGCTGACGCTCACCGGCCATCTCGCCAGCCTGCCGCCGAGCATCGACTATGCCTTCCGCGCCGTGCAGCTGGTTGGCCTGATCGGGGTGCTGGCGACCCCTATTCCGGTGCTGAACTTCGTCTATGCCCTGCGCGATCGTGGCCGGGTGTGGTGGACCAAAGTGACCGACGGACTGCTCGCATTGGCTGCCGTCGCGGTCGTGTGGTTCGCGTTCAGTCTCAATCTCCTGACCATTGGGTTGAGGTTCTGATCTCAGCGGACGAATCCGGCGCGCAAGCATCCATGCTGTGTTTGTTCGCTGCCGGGCCATTTGCTAGCGTCCGGGCCGCAAAGCGACCAGTCCGGCCATGATCCTGGAATTCAAGAACTTTCTGACACCGCCGGAGATCGACCGCCTGACCGCGCTCGCCGGGGTTTTGCCCTTCGTGAACGGCCGGGTATCCAACCCGCACAATCTCAGCAAGGACAATCTCCAGGTCGACGCGACCGATCCGCGGGCGGTCGAGTCGACCCGTATCGTGGCCGAAGCCTTTGCCCGCTCCGAACCCTTTCGAAACTTCGCTTTCCCCAAGCGGGTCGCACCGCCGCTGCTCGCGCGCTATGAGCCCGGCATGAAATACGGCGTCCACGCCGATGTCGCTCATCTCATGGTCGACGGATCGCGCCTCCAATCCGACCTGTCCGCCACCGTGTTCCTGTCGGATCCGGCGAGTTATCAGGGCGGCGAACTCGTCTTCTATCTCGGCAACCGGCCGATTGCGGCCAAGGGCATGCCGGGCGAGGTGATCGTCTATCCCTCGACCACGCTTCACGAGGTGCGCCCGGTTCGCGCCGGCACCCGCCTGGTTTCGATAACCTTCATCGAGAGCCTGATCCCGGACCAGCATTTGCGCACGCAGATGTTCGAGCTCAACGAAGTCGCCGCGCTCGAAGGCAACCGGATGCAATGGGAGAACCGCGTCCGGCTGGAAGCGGTACGCATGAACCTCATGCGGATGTGGTCACGCTCCTGAGCTGACTCCGGCGTACAGTCTTCGTGCCGCAAGACGAAGCTGCGCGCTGCCGGCACGTTGCGTTGACGAGCCGATTTCACGAACCAATCCCCTGGCGGACTTTGCGCTTCGAAGCGCGGTCCTGCGCGCGCAGGGCGCACCGGCCTGCTTCGGGGAAAGGGTAGCCCAAAAACAACAACGGCGGCCTTTGGGGCCGCCGTTGTCTTTACACCGATCCTTTTGGGATCAGAGTTTCACGTTCACGCCTGCATACATGTACAGGCCGATCGGATCGTACGCGTTCGCGTCCGTGCTGGTGCCGGTCGTGTCGTAACCCGAGCCGGGGAAGACTTCCGGCGGACGGGTGTCGAGCAGGTTGTGCGCGCCGACATAGACGTTCCAGGTCTTGGTGATGTCGTAGCCGGCCTGGAAGTCCAGGTACCAGAACGACGTGACCTTGTTCGCCGGATCGTCGAGCGGAACCGTGCCGGTCTTATCGACAAGCACCGGGCTGGTGTAGTGCAACGTCGTCGAGACCGAGACAGGACCGTTCTCGTAGGTCGCATGCAACACGCCCTTCCAGCGCGACAGTTCCGTCGTACCGGCACTGTAGATCGGCGTGGTGCCGGCAATGCCCGGATCGGTCGTGTAGCTGTCGAGGTAGGTCAGATCGAGCCTGAGTGACCAGCTGCCCGCATCGGCCAGGCTGTCATCAAGATCGGCCATGTCGAAGGCGTAGGCGAAGCTGCCGTCGACACCGGAGGTCTTGATCGAACCCAGGTTAAAGGTCGGGAAGTTGATCTGCTTGATGATCGGACCCAGACCCGCGTCATGCGCACGAATGATCTGCTGACAGAAGATGTTCGTGGCAAACAGGGCCGGATCCGCCTGATAGCAGGCATTCAGGGTGTCATTGGACGACAGGCTTCCAATCGCACCGTTCACCCGGATGTCGTAGTAGTCGACCGTCGCCTGGAACCCCGGCAACCATTCCGGCTGATAGGTCACGCCACCCGTGAAGGTGTGCGCCGTCTCAGGCTTGAGGGTGGGGTTGCCCGACGTATAGCCGCCGACGCCCTGCAATGCCGCCTGTCCACCCGGAAGGTTATAGTTCGGAGAAGAGGGCTCACCGCCATACCCCGGTCCGAGCGCCGCGATCTGCGCATTGCAATTGGTCTCAACGAAGGATCCCGGACTCGGATTGGAACACGGATCCTTCGAAATGCTCGGGAAGGTTTGCGCGGTGGGGCTGAACAACTCCGAGATGTTGGGTGCGCGAGTCGCGTAGGACTCGGTCGCACGGAACGTCAGGGTGTCGGTCGGCATCCACTTGCCACCGAAGCGCCAGCCGTCGGCGTCTCCCGCCGTGCTGTAGTGCGCAAAGCGATACGCACCGTTCAGCTCGACGTATTTGGCGAAAGGCATATCGGCAAGGACCGGAACCTGAACTTCGGCAAAGCCTTCCGTCGTCTGATACGCACCGTGAACAGCCGACTGCTGGTTACCGGCAACGGTTCCGCCCTGGCTGCCCTGATCCGGAACGAAATCCGCCTGTTCGCGGCGATATTCCGTACCGACCGAGAGCTGCAGCGGACCGGCCGGCAGGTCGACGACCGTACCGTGGGCCGTTGCTTGGGCAACCGTTTCGATTGCCTCGTCCTGCAGGGTTATCTGCGATCCAACGTAGCCTGCAGCTTGCGGTGTGATTGCGTTGGCACCGAACAGATTGATCGGCACGCAACCCGCTGCACGTGCAATCGGATCGTCGCAAACCGCACCGCCGCCACCCGTCGGCGGCGTAATGCCGGCGAGCAGTTCGGCGCCCGTCGGAATATGCGAGTTCAACGCCTGCTGCATACGAATCTTGTCGTAGTAGCCGCCATTGAACTGGCTCTCGGCCGTACGACCCCACTCGTAGTAGGCGCTCCACTTCCAATCGCCGAGCGGGAGACTACCCTCGAAGCCGCCGGTGATCTTTTCCATGTCGCGATTGACCGAACCGGTACGATCTCCGAGGTCGGCAAAGCGGCGATAGAAATAGAGACCCTGCGCACCCGGAACGGCTGCGAGACGGGTCTGAATACCCGCGGGAATGAAGGGATTGGTAACCGGGATCAGGATGCCTGTACCACCGGCAGAAACCGGAGCCGACAATCCGTCTTCCGACGAACCCGGATACGGCTCAAGCTGCTGCGAAGAGCTTGAGAGCGCATAAGTCGCTTCAAGAATGAAGCGAAGGTCATCCGTGATGTCGTAATGGCTGACCGCGCTTACCACCTTCCGATTCAAGGGAACCTGGATGTAGCGGTTCGGATTACGGTCAAAGCCATCTGCAGCGGTGCTGAAGGTCGTGCCGTCAATATCGTATCCAGGCGAACCAGACAGGGCACCTGTCGGGCCGACGATGCGATAACGGCCTTTGAGACCGTACGAGCTGTATGCCGCAGAGCCGAACACCGTGCCATGCGTACCGATCAGCGGGGGCAAGCCCGGAACGTGAGTCGAGTCCGTGCTGGAAATGTCCCGATTTTTGGACAACACGGTGCCGGAATGGTCGTACAGGACCGAAATGGTCACGTTGCCGCGGCCATCCAGGAAGTTGCCGCCAAGCGTAAGGGCGCCATAGGTGTCGGCACCATCACCGCGCGACGTGATACCCGCCTGTGCGTTGGCGATCAGACCCTCGAAATTGTCCTTGAGGATGATGTTCACCACGCCGGCCATGGCGTCCGAACCGTAAACGGCCGAGGCGCCGCCCGTGATGACCTCGATACGGTCGATCAGCTGGGTCGGAATGGTATTGAGATCGACGGCCTGGCCGGTCGGCGAACCCGTAACCTGGCGACGGCCATTGACCAGCACGAGCGTGCGGCCCGGGCCAAGAGCGCGGAGGTCGACGTTCCAGACGCCGAAGCCCGACGTCAGGAAGTTCGAGTTCGTCGGCGTCAGGTCGGCGCCAGTGATCTGCACCTGCGGAATCTGCGCGAGGACCGCGCCGATGTCCGTGTGGCCCGACTTGGCGATATCGGCCGCGTTGACCGAGACCGTCGGCGTGGCTGCCGCCACACCGGTCTGCGTCAGGCGCGAACCGGTGACGACCACCGTTTCGACTGCCGTGTCGGCAAGCGCGGCGGTGGACAGCGCGACGAGCGCGGCACCGGCGAGCAGCGACGTGCGCAGCACCTTGGAAGTGATTTTTTCGTGATTCACAGGAAAACCCCCTACAGGTTTTGGAATTGGTTTCAGAGTGCGAAGCGCAGGCCGACGAGCACGTTATGGCTGTCGAAGTCTGCGTTCACGTCGCCACCATGGTAGCCCGGCTCGATGTACAGGTGGGCCGAGTCGGCCGAGAAGTAGCGATAGTCGAGAAACAGGCTGGTCCCAGACCACACCGGCATGGAGACACCAGCACCCACCTGCCAAGCGAAGACTTGATCGTTCTTCTCAAAGAGACGGCTGTTGTCGATGCTGCCAGCGATTTTGACTTGCGCCATACCGATACCGCCACCGATGTAAGGCGTAAGGCCCGTCGAGGCTTCGAAGTTATGGAAGTCGTACCAGACGTTCGCCATCAGCGAATACGCGGACAGACGAATAGCGGTGGGCACGGTTCGCGTCGATTTAGACGTCGTGTACGGATTGAAACTGATCGTTCCGGACGTTGTCGGGTAGTGACGAAGGTCCAATTCATATGACGTCTTCACTACGCCGTGCTTTCCCGACGTGCTCTCACGATAGGCCAGCTCCAACTCGGTGCGGAAGTTGCCCCAGTCAATGCCGTAGTTACCACCGACGACGAAGCCGGTCTTGAACGACGTATCCACCGACTGCTTCGAGTACATGTAGTACCGTGTGCTGTAGTGGGTGAAGGAACTGCCCGAGATGTGGGGCTGCCCCAGGAAGCTCGCACCGCCGAAGATGCTGGCATAGGTGCTCGCAGCATCGGCCGATACAGTCGACGCACCTGTCAGCGCAGCGACAGTCGTCGAAATCATCAAAAGTTTACGGATTTTCATGGTCCCCCGCTTGTTGGGTCAGCGCGTTGGTCCAATACCAACTTGGGCGGGAGACTAGGCCGGTGCCGAGTTACGGAGCAACAATGAAACCAAAATGGCCGAAATTAGCCATCTGGGTGTGATAATTCTGACACAAAGTCATTGATCTAAAAGTATTTTTTCTAGAGCCGGTCTTCGAGGCCTGCCATTTCGAATAATGATTACAGGGGTTACAGGAAATATTATTCTAAGCCCTGCGCAAGCGGTCCGAGAGCGTCAACCAAAGGCTGAAGCCATGGCATGTAGTTGCGCCATTTTTCGACTGACGTTTTGTAGATGGGCTGCCTAACCTGCCACTGACTCGCCGTCCGGACGGGCCGATTGATGCTGTAGAAATCCAACACCCTAGGATTCCATTCCAGCCCTGTGAAATCTATCAGTTTCCGGGCCGTGCCTTCCAGGTCGGTCGTGTACGACTCATAGTCGATATCGAGAATCTCGAGAGGAAGTACCTCTCTCCAGTGCTGCATGAGATCATGATAGCCGCGATAGTACCTGCCGACGTCAGTGAGTGAACGGTTATATCCGTGCGCGTCATTGAAATTTTTCGTCCAGCACGAGAGGCATGTGTCCAATGGCGAGCGTCGGCAATGAATGATCTTCGCACCGGGTAGGGTGATTGCGATCAGGCCGAGCAATTCGAAGTTATGCGGCATCTTGTTTGAAATGCGAGATACCGCCCGGTCTGCGCGATGCCTCAGGTCCTCGATATATCGTTCCCCGATCAGTTCTGCTCCGAATTTTGACAGCTTGAGCATGTTGGTAGGGAATTCGTCACGGGATGGCGTAATTTTTTCAGCCAAGCGAGCGAGCTTGTCGAACGATTCGATCTCGCCTGCCCCATAGACATCCGGATGCGCCGACAGAATTTGTTCTGTCAGCGTGGTTCCGGAACGCGGCATTCCAACGATGAATATCGGAAGCGACGACTTGTATCCCCAATCCGGTCGTTCCTTGAAAAAACGCTTTGAAAATACAGTCTTCTTCTGCCGTCGATAGGCTTCGGTCCTCTTATGGTCGTAGGATTGGAACGCGATGCTGTTTGCCTTGTCGAAGTGATTGAATGCGTTTTCGTAGCTCTTGAGGTCGTCGCTTATCTTGCCGGCAGCGTAGTGCAAAGCGACACGGTCTTCCGTCGGGACGTCGTCTTTCTTTAGTTGCGCCTCGATCTGTTCCAGAGTGCCGTCGTCCTTGGTGAATTTATGCGTATGGGCCAGGCCGATATATCCGGCAGGACGATGCGGAAGATGCGCGATGACCTCGCGTGCGGTGCGCTCCGCTTCTTCGAATTTGCCCTGGTCCGTTAGCACTCCGGTAATGCCAACAAGCGCGGCAAATACTCGGTCGTCCGACTTCCAGACGTCACGCCATAGCAGAAGTGCTTTGTCGACATGCCCTAGCTGCCGCAAAACACGGCCCAAATTGTACTTCGCCTCGTCAAAGTCGGGCTTCAGCGCAATCGCTCGTTCCAGAAAATCCCGCGCTTCGTCCCAGCGTCGCATCTCGGAAAGCGCATGACCCTTGTTGTTGAGAATGTGCGGATCCTTTGGCCGCGTCATCAATGCCCTATCCATGAGATCGACGGCCATGCCGTAAAGCCCAGCTTCCGCCGCAAGTACACCAAGCAGATTGAGAGCATCGGGCTGATTGGGGGCAGCGTCGAGAACCCGGCGATAGCACTTCTCGGCTCGTTCCTTGTCGCCGTTTTGGTGCGCGGCTATGCCCTGCTCGAGAATCTGCTGAAGTTGCGCCGGCGACACGCCCCTGGGATCGAAGGCTGGAAATGTCTCGCCGCGGGCAATGGGTGCGAGGGATTCGAGGCTGTGCTTGTTATCGGACATCGGGAAATTCCTAGGACAGTCATACGCTTGCCCGGTAGTGCGCGGGCGGGTGCAAAATGCGCAAAGACAGATTGTCTTTGCAAGATGTTGCCGGGACAATTTCGAAAGCGTTTATCAGACAGTTGTCCACGCGAAAAGGACGGCGCATCTCGAGTGGCCTGACAGCTCGAGATTCCGGGTGGCAGACGCCCTCGGGTACGACTAGGTTCGATGTAGCCCCTAATGCGAGTTCCAATGACACCCAAGACCAAAAACGACGATGCGTCCCCAATGCCCGTCGGCGGCCTCACCTTCGAAGCCGCCCTGCAGGAACTCGAGCAGATCGTGTCCCGCCTGGAACAGGGCGAAGTGGAACTTGAAGCCTCCATCTCCCTTTACGAGCGCGGCCAGGCGCTGAAGGCACATTGCGAGGAGAAGTTGAAAGCCGCCGAGGGCCGGCTCGAAAAGATCATCCAGGGCGCCTCCGGCCCGGTCGGCACGGAACCGGCCGATCTCGGTTCGGCTTGATTTGGAACCCGAAAAGGCAGACCTTTTCGCACTGCACCAACAGCGAGCGCCAAGAACAAAACAATGGCTCTGCCCACAAAAACGCCACTGCTCGACTCAGTTCATGAGCCCCATCAGCTTCGCGCACTCGACAAGCGCCAGCTCCGCCAGTTCGCCGACGAGCTTCGCACCGAGACCATCGACGTCGTCTCCGTCACCGGCGGCCATCTCGGCGCCGGTCTCGGCGTGGTCGAGTTGACCACGGCTCTGCACTACGTCTTCGACACGCCGAAGGACCGGATCCTGTGGGACGTCGGCCATCAGGCCTATCCGCACAAGATCATCACCGGCCGCCGTGATCGCATGCGCACGCTGCGCCAGGGTGGAGGGCTGTCTGGATTCACAAAGCGAGCCGAGAGCGAATACGATTCCTTCGGCGCCGCGCATTCCTCGACCTCGATCTCCGCCGGCCTCGGCATGGCGGTCGCGCGCGATCTCAAGGGCGAGAACAACAACGTCATCGCCGTCATCGGCGACGGCGCGATGAGTGCCGGCATGGCCTATGAGGCGATGAACAACGCCGGCGCGATGGATGCGCGCCTTATCGTCATCCTCAACGACAACGACATGTCGATCGCGCCGCCGGTCGGCGCAATGAGCGCCTATCTCGCGCGCCTCGTGTCGAGCCGCCCTTATCGCGGCCTGCGCAATCTCGGAAAGAAAGTCGCGTCGATCCTGCCGCGTCCGATGAAGGTCGCCGCGGGCAGGGCGGAAGAATATGCCCGCGGCATGGTCACCGGCGGAACACTGTTCGAGGAACTCGGTTTCTACTACGTCGGCCCGATCGACGGTCACAATCTCGATCACCTGATTCCGGTGCTCGAGAACGTGCGCGACATGAAGAACGGCCCGGTGCTGATCCATGTCGTAACCAAGAAGGGCAAGGGCTACGCGCCCGCAGAGGCCGCAGCCGACAAGTACCATGGCGTCACCAAGTTCGACGTCATCACCGGCGAGCAGAAGAAATCGAACTCCAAGGCGCCGGCCTATCAGAAGGTCTTCGGCGAAAGCCTGATCATGGAGGCGAAGAAGGACGAACGCGTCGTGGCGATCACCGCCGCCATGCCCTCGGGCACCGGCATCGATCTCTTCGGCCAGGTCTTCCCGAAGCGCACCTTCGATGTCGGCATCGCCGAGCAGCATGCGGTGACCTTCGCCGCCGGCCTCGCCGCCGAGGGCATGAAGCCCTATTGCGCGATCTATTCGACCTTCCTGCAACGTGGCTACGACCAGGTCGTGCACGACGTCGCGATTCAGTCGCTGCCGGTGCGCTTCGCAATGGACCGTGCCGGTCTGGTCGGCGCCGACGGCCCGACCCATGCAGGTTCCTTCGACATCGCCTATCTCGGCGTGCTGCCGAACTTCGTGCTCATGGCCGCTGCCAACGAGGCGGAACTCGTGCACATGGTCGCCACCACGGTGCATATCGACGACCGTCCCTCCGCGCTGCGTTATCCGCGCGGCGAAGGTTGGGGCAATATCGAGCGTCCGCTCGAAGGCGTGCCGCTCGAAATCGGCAAGGGCAAGATCTGGAAGGAAGGCTCGTCGATCGCGATCCTGTCCTACGGCACGCGCCTTCATGAGGCGTTGCTCGCCTCCGAAAAATTGTCCGGCTACGGACTATCGGCGACCGTCGCCGACGCGCGCTTCGCCAAGCCGCTCGACGCCGATCTTGTGCGCCGCCTGGCGCGCAATCACGAAGTGCTGATCACTATTGAGGAGGGTTCGGTCGGCGGTTTCGGTTCCTTCGTGCTGCAACAGCTTGCGAGCGAAGGCCTGCTCGACCGCGGTCTCAAGGTCCGTCCGATGGTGCTGCCCGACCGCTTTATCGATCAGGACACGCCGGAGAAGATGTATGCGGCGGCCGGCCTCGACGCGAAGGCGATCGTGGCGGTCGCTCTCGCTGCGCTGGGCCGCGAGAGTGAAGCTGATTCAGCGGGAAAAATCGCATAGGCTGATCGCTCGTATTTCCTGGTAGCGCGCGAACACGTGAATAGCTGGCTTCCCATATTTGCGACGTTATCAGGGGCCATTGTCGCTGGTGCGATCTCGTTACTTGTCAATTGGCTTTCCAACCGGAATGCACTGCAGCACGCGCGGCTGCATTTGGCAGAAGATCGAGCTCGGTGGGCTACAGAAAAACAGCTGAGCCAACTGGAAGATTATTATGCCGAGATAGATAGGCTCTACGAGGCAACTCACAACTTTCGAATCCAACAAGCTTGGGAAGCAACTTGTAGAGAAGATGAAGCAACGAAAATGCCGGACTGGGTCTTGCCGTATGACAGGGCGCGGAGCGGGTTAGAAGAGGGGCTAGATAGGCTCTATCTAAAGTCCTCTCTTCTGGACGACGAGATACAAGAGCAATTCAAGGCCGTGCGGGAGTATCAGCTAAAGTGGTTTAAATCGTCGATGAGCCATGAAGCTGCTGAAGTGCTTATGGAGATGGAGCGTGAGATCGCGAAATTTCGCGAACGCATTTCTAGGCGATATCGAGAGATTTTCAGAAATCGCCGAAACGGCTCGGATGTTGTCTCGCTTGATTGACGCCTGGGGAGCGCGTCGTTTGCTGGCAGTGGTACTGCACCAGGTGTTAATAGGCTTCAGGCCCGCATGGTCGCATCACAGAAGTTCCTACTATCGTCCCGCGCGCCCGTCGCCTATCGAATGATACCTGCATGAGGCTGGACGCGGGCAGCCTGCATCGGCATTCTTGAGTCCGTACCGGCGGGGGCCGGGCGATCGACAATCCGGCGGTGTGCTTCTTGGGATGGCGGCACGCTGCGTTGAGCGACGAGCTGGGATATGAACATGCCATCCGCCAATGACGACGATCTCCGCGCCGATGTCTTCCTGGTCCGCAACGGCTACGCCAAGAGCCGGACCGAGGCGCAATCGGCGATCCGCTCCGGCCGGCTGAAGGTCGATGGTGAGGTGATGAGCAAGCCCTCGCGCACCCTCGATCCCAACGCCCAGATCGAATACGTCGCGCCGCATCCTTACGTCTCGCGCGGCGCGCTCAAGCTCGTCGCGGCGCTCGATCACTTCGGCCTTTCGCCGCAGGATCTCATCGGCCTCGATGTCGGCGCCTCGACCGGCGGCTTCACCCAGGTGCTGCTCGAGCGCGGCGCGGCGCGCGTCTACGCCATCGATGTCGGCCACGCCCAGATGCATCCGACCGTGAGCAGCGATCCGCGCGTTGTCTCCTGGGAAGGCGTCAACGCCCGTGATCTCTCGCGCAATGAATTGCTCGAAGCGCCCGGCGCCGTCGTCGTCGATGTCAGCTTCATCGGCCTGCGCCTCGCGCTGCCGCCGGCGCTTGCGCTCGCCGCGCCGGGCGCCTGGCTGATCGCGCTCGTCAAGCCGCAATTCGAGGTCGGACGCTTCGCCATCGGCAAGGGCGGCGTGGTGCGCGATGCCGCCGCGCGCGAAACCGCCGTCACCGACGTCGCGAGCTGGATCGAGGACCAGGCCGGCTGGAGTATCCTCGGCCACATGGAAAGCCCGATCGAAGGCGGCGACGGAAATCGCGAATATCTCGTCGCGGCCCGCAAAGCGTGAGCGCACTCTGCCGTCACGTCGGAAGCTGTGGCGGCTGCACGATGCAGGACATGCTGGAGGCCGACTACCGCGCGGCCAAACGCGAAGTCGTCGTCCGTGCACTGATAAATGCCGGTGTTGCCGCCGAAGTTGGCGAGATCGTTGCTGTGCCGCCGGAAACGCGCCGCCGCGCCGTGTTCAAGATCGTCCGCCACGGCGACGCCGTCGAAGTCGGATTTCATGGCCTTAAATCGCATGCGGTCGTCGACATGCAGGAGTGCCGCGTGCTCGTGCCGGCGCTCGTCGCGCTCGTGCCGCGCCTGCGCGAGGCGATGAGCGCCATTCTGGCGCCGGGCGAGCACGCCGAGGCACATGTTACACTTTGCGATAACGGTCTGGACGTCGCTTTCCGCGCCAGCCGGAAGTATCAGCCGGCGTTGACCCGCCTGCTGGCGTCGCTCGGCGCGGTTCGCGTTCTGTGGAACGGCTCATTGGTGCTCGGTGCCGCGCAGCCAATCGTGCGCTTCGGCAAAGCCGGAGTGAGTCTGCCGTCGGAAGCCTTTCTTCAGCCAAGCGTCGAGGGCGAGGAAATATTGCGCAAACAGGTGCGCGCCGCCGTCGGAAAGGCAAAGGCTGTTGCCGATCTCTTCTGCGGTGTGGGCACCTTTGCCCTGACACTCGCCGAGAAGGCGAGGGTGCATGGCGTCGAGCGCGATGTGCCCGCGCTGGAGGCGCTCGCTGCCGCTGCGCGCGCCACCTCAGGTCTCAAGCCGGTCACCATCGAGCGCCGCGATCTTTTCAAGGTGCCGCTGGCAGCGGTCGAACTCGCCAAATTCGGTGCCGTCGTCCTGGATCCGCCGCGCGCCGGCGCCGAGGCTCAGGCGCGCGAACTTGCGCGCTCGAAGGTGCCGCGCATCGCCTATGTCTCCTGCGATGCACAAAGCTTTGCCCGCGACGCCCGCATCCTCGTTGACGGCGGCTACCGCATCAGCACCGTCGTTCCGGTGGACCAATTCCTCTGGTCGTCGCATATTGAACTGGTTGCTGCCTTCGAGCGTCCCTGACCGGATGTGGATTTCGAAGCGGCGGGGGTGGGGGCTTCATGCGGGTTTTATCTGCCGTGTTGGCCGCGGTCTGTGCGGCTCTGATCTGTCTTCCGGCCGCTGCGGCTGGGTTTTCTGATTGGGCCGCCATCGTGGTCGCCGGTGACTGGCATTCGCATTCCGGTGCGCCATCGGAAGTCTTCGACAACGGTCGCCGCGACGTCGCTGCGGACCTTGTGAGGATGGGATTTTCGCCAGGCAATATCCTTCAGTTCTCGGTCCGGTCGGACAAGCATCCGGGTACGGAGCATTCCGACAACCAGACACTGGCCAACGATCTGTGGGACCTCTCCAACCGCACCACTGGCGGATGCTTCGTCTATCTCACCTCGCACGGCTCGCCTGACGGCATGGTGCTGAACGAAGGCCTCCTGGCGCCACGCGAACTCTCGACCATGCTCGACAATGCCTGCGGCAGTCGCCCGACGGTCGTGTTCGTGGTTGCCTGCTTCTCCGGAGTTTTCGTTGACGCACTGAAAGGCCCCAACCGTTTCGTGATGACCGCGGCGCGGCCAGATCGCACCTCGTTCGGCTGCGGCGACAACGACCGCTACACCTTCTTCGACAATTGCTGGCTGGATTCCGTCGGCAATGTCAGCGACTTTCCGGCGCTCGCCGATGCCGTGCGCGCCTGCGTTAGCCGCAAGGAAGCGCAGATTCACGCCTATCCCTCCGAGCCGCAGCTCGCCATTGGTCAATCCCTGGGCCGGGACATCCTCGCGTGGCATTGAAACACGCCGATTCCGGCCGCATCTCGCCGGCCTGCCGTACAGCAGGCAAGACGGAGAGCGGAAGATTTGCGTGTGCCGACCGATTTTCGTCAACATCCTGCGCGCTTGACCAGCGCGCGCCGCTCGGGCATCGCTGATACTGTTCGTGGGAAATTTTCGGGGCTCTGAGGGAAATGGACATGCCGCAAGCGGTTGATGCACAGGATTGCCGTGAGGTGCGCCGGGAGATCTGGTCGTGCCCGCAGATCTTTGTCCTGACGGCGCGCGACGCCGAGAGCAGCGACGGCATTCACCCGGAAGGCAACATTTACCTTTCGTGACGACGTCGAATTCGTTTCCACGCCAATGGTGACGCGCCGCGCAGGCTTGGATTTGCGCCGCGGCTCGTCGTGCCTTCGTCCTGTCGTCAGGCCATTGCGAAGCAGTGGCTCGTCCGAGGCGAGGGCATATTCCTGATCAGCCCGGCATCGCATTGAAGGCGACGGAGATGCGCTCGGCGGCGATGCCTGTCGGCCAGGTACGGTGCGCATACCATGACGGGAAGAGGATCAGCAGGCCGGGCTCGGGCGCTATCGTCCACTGTTCGATGTCGCAGCCAGGCATCTTCGCCATGGCGGGCAGGGCGCTAAAGCCGATATGGCCGGCGCGATCCGGAAGGTCGCGCGCCGGATTGCGCACATAGTAGACCGCGCTGAGCCACGAACTTCCGTGGATGTGCCAATTCTCGAAACCGTCATCGGTCATCGCCAGCGCCCAGGATGCGAGTGAGAGCCGTTCGGGCCAACCCGCGATCAGCGGATGATCGCCATGGCTTGTGCGCTCGGCACGATAGCCTTCGATCGCAATGCGCACCGCGGCGTGCAGCGCGCACGCCGCCTGCCCATGCGAGCGATCGAAATCATCGATCCGCAGAACATGGCCTTCAGTCGGCTTGTAGTCTTGCGAGGCCGCCAGCGTCGCGTCGTTCAGGATTTCGCGCGCCAGCGCATCGTTGTCGATATCGAGCCGGGTTTGCGCGAACCAGGGCGCGGGCGCGAGCAGCGCCTCGGCGGTTTGCGCATCTCCTGCGGCGCGCGCGGCGAACGCCATCGTCCAGACGAGCTGCGCGTGACGTACGCCGCGTGACCACAACTCGCGGCACAGCGCGCCCGCCTCGTCATAGAGGCCGCACGCCATCATGATCGCGCCCGCGATCCGAAGGCAGGCGATGTCGGCCGGCGCGGCGGCGAGACGGTTGCGCGCCGTCGCGAGTGCTTCATCGGCCCGGCCGCATTGCGCCAACGCCTGCGCCAGATCGCTCTGTGCCTCCATGACGCCCAGGCCGACGGCTAGGTGTAGGTCGGCGACCGCTTCTGCGGCCTGATCCAGATAACGCAAGGCCCGTCCACGCAGAAGCGCCGCCTGACCGGCGTGCTCCGGCGGCGGCGCGGCCAGAACGCGGGCGACCTCGTCCGTTCGGTTGGCGTCGATCAGCAGCCGCGCCAGCATCAGCCGCGGCTCGAAGCGTCCGGGCTGCGCGGCGACCATGGCTTCGAGATTGGCGATGGCCTTGCCGCGCGGCACGCTTGCGCGGTTGGCGGGCAAGGTCCAGTCCATGCGCCTCTACCCGTTTTGCGCCCTGTGTCTGAGCGCATGATCGGCCAGCACGCACGCCATCATCGCCTCGCCCACCGGCACCGCGCGGATACCGACGCAGGGATCGTGGCGGCCCTTGGTGACGATGTCGGTCTCGACATTGTTCACATCGACAGTCAACCGCGGATTGAGGATCGACGACGTCGGCTTCACCGCGAAGCGGCAGACGATCGGCTGTCCCGTCGAAATGCCGCCCAGGATTCCGCCCGCATGGTTGGCGAGGAAGCGCGGCTTGCCGTCGTTGCCGGCACGCATCTCGTCGGCGTTCTCCTCGCCGGTCAGCGCCGCCGCGGCGAAGCCGTCGCCGATCTCGACGCCTTTCACCGCATTGATGCTCATCATCGCTGCGGCAAGGTCGCCATCGAGCTTGGCATAGATCGGCGCGCCGAGCCCGGCGGGAAAGCCCTCCGCCACAACCTCGATCACCGCGCCGACCGAAGACCCGGCCTTGCGCACGCCTTCGAGATATTCCGTCCACGGAGCGACCGCGCTCGCATCGGGGCAGAAAAACGGATTGTTCGCAACCTCTGCCCAATCCCAGCTCGCGCGGTCGATGGTCTTCGTCCCCATCTGCACCATCGCGCCGCGAATGCTCATGCCCGGATAGAGCGACGCCAGCACCTTCTTCGCCACCGCGCCGGCGGCGACCCTGCTCGCGGTCTCGCGCGCGCTCTGCCGCCCGCCACCGCGATAATCGCGCACGCCATATTTCGCCAGATAGGTGTAGTCGGCATGGCCGGGCCGGAACTTGTCGCGGATCTCGCCGTAATCCTTCGAGCGCTGATCGATATTCTCGATCAGCAGCGCGATCGGCGTGCCCGTCGTCACCTGCGCCGGCATGCGCTCGTCCTGGAACACGCCGGAGAGGATCTTCACCGCATCCGGTTCCTGCCGCTGGGTGACGAATTTGCTCGTCCCCGGACGCCGCTTGTCGAGGTCGCCCTGGATATCAGCTTCGCTCAGCGCGATGCCGGGCGGGCAGCCATCCACAACACAGCCGATCGCCGGCCCGTGGCTCTCGCCGAAGGTCGTGACCCGGAACAGGTGACCGAAGGTGTTGTGCGACATGGCTACGGCTTAACTACTCGTGGCCGAACAGCGCTTCCGTCCCCATCGACAGTCGCAGAATGCCGGCATTGGGCATGTGGTAGCGTATCGCCTGCTCGGGCGAAAGGTTCAGATAGTGAGCCCGGATCACGAGGCTGGTCAGCGCATGGCTCACGAGCACGCTGTCGCGCGTGAGCGTCTCCAGGAACCGGCCGACGCGGGCATGGACATCCGCCACGCTCTCACCCTCGGGATGGACATAGTGCCACTGGTCCACCGACTCCATCGGATAGCGCAGCATCTCCGTTGCCGGCAGGCGCGAGTGCGCCCCGATATTGCCTTCCATCAGCCGCCGGTCGGCACGATAGCCGCTTGTGGGCAGCCCCGCCGCCTCGCGCAGCAATTCCATTGTCGTGCACGCCCGATGCAGCGACGAGGCATAAAAATCGAGCGTCGACAGATCGGCGATCTCGGCCAGCACACGGCCCTTGCCGCGCGCATGCTCGAGGCCTTTTGCCGTTAAGGGCGAGTCATCATGCCCCGCCGCCCAGCCGGCAGCATTGTGTTCGCACTCGCCGTGACGGACGACATAGAGGGTCAGATCGCGGAAGCCCATGATGCCGTCACTCGTCGAGTCGCTCGACGAGGCTACCACGTACCCGAAACACGCAGCCCTGCGGCTCGCCCAGTTCGGATATGCCCTTCCAGCCGATATCGGCGAACAGCCCGCGCAGGATGCGGCTGAAGGCGCCATGCGTCATTGCGAAGGTGTCGCGCGTCAGCCCGGCCACAAAATCTTCCGCGCGGATGGCGACATCGGCATAGCTTTCGAACCCGTCCGTCCCGCGCCAGTTCCACTTGTCCTTGCTGCGCGCTTCGAAGGCGCCAGGAAAGCGCGCTTTGACCTCATCATGCGTCAGTCCTTCCCAGTTCCCCATGTTGATCTCGATCAGCCGCTCTTCGATGCGAAAGCCTTCCGGCGGCAGGCCGTATGTTGCGCGCGCGATCTCCATCGTCGCGCGGGCGCGGGGCAGGGGGTTGCACACCCAATCGAGCGGATCGCGGACGTATTTGAGCAGCGCCTTGCCGACATCGCGCGCCTGTTCCTCGCCCTTCGGCGTCAGCGGCGTATCGCGCGTATGGCCTTGCAGTGTGCCGCTGGCATTCGCCTCGGTCTGACCGTGGCGCGCGAAATAGAGCGTAATGCCGTCCGGGAGCTTAAGCCCCATCGCCCTTCGAGACCGTCATGTCCGGCGCATCGACCGCCTTCATGCCGACGACGTGATAGCCGGCATCGACGTGAAGGTTCTCGCCAGTCACCGCCTTGCCCATGTCCGACAGAAGATAGAGTGCCGAATTGCCGACTTCTTCGATCGTCACGTTGCGGCGCAGCGGTGAATTGTACTCGTTCCACTTCAGGATATAGCGGAAGTCGCCGATGCCGCTCGCGGCCAGAGTCTTGATCGGCCCTGCCGAGATCGAGTTCACGCGGATCGCCTTCTTGCCGAGATCCTCGGCGAGATAGCGCACGCTCGCTTCGAGCGCCGCTTTCGCCACGCCCATCACGTTGTAATGCGGCATAACCTTCTCGGAGCCGTAATAGGTCAGCGTCACCATCGAGCCGCCATTCGGCATCATCTTCTCGGCCCGCTGCGCAACGGCCGTGAACGAGTAGCAGGAGATGTCCATCGTCATCCGGAAATTCTCCGGCGTGGTGTCGACATAACGGCCGTCGAGCTGGTCCTTGTCGGAAAAGCCGATGGCGTGCACGACAAAATCGATCGAATCCCACACCTTGCGCAGCTCTTCGAAGGCGGCATCGATCGAGCCCTGGTTCGAGACATCGCAATCGATCATCGCCGCCGGCTTCAGCGGCTCGACCAGCGGCACGACGCGCTTCTTGAACACGTCCCCCTGATAGGAGAAGGCGAGTTCGGCGCCGGCCTTGTGCAAGGCCTCGGCCACGCCCCAGGCGATCGAACGGTTGTTCGCAACGCCCATGATGAGGCCGCGCTTGCCCTTCATGAGTCCGTCAAATGCCATGGTCCGGCCGCTCCCTGGGGGGTGTTCGAAGGCGCCTCTCTGTGGCGGTAAATACCAGAGATTTCAAGGCGCATCGCTGACCCAGCGTCAATCCTGTTGACCTGCGGGCCGTCCATACCCAAAATTCGAACTCATAAGAACAACGACTTCGGGAGGAAACGTCATGGGATACGCCGGAACGCGCATCATGTGCGACGCGGACGGCCACATCATGGAAACTTTCGACTGGCTGAAAACCTATGCCGATCCCGATATTCGCGACGCGCTTCCGGGCCTGAAACTCGGCGGCGCCGGCAAGATGGCCGAGAAGGCGATCGGCAAGGCGCAGGCCGCGCGACTCGATGAGACCCTCGTGGCCGAACAGCGTGCCAACATCATCGGCGGTTCCAAGGGCTGGGCCGCCTATGGCGCCTTCGACAAGGACGACCGGCGCAAGGCGCTCGACGATCTCGGCTTCGCTCGCCAGCTCGTCTTCTCGACCTTCGCCCAGACCCAGTTCGCATCGGAGAAGGACGCCAAGCTCCGCTATGGCGGTGCCCGTGCGCACAATCGTGCCATGGGCGAGTTCTGTTCCGGCGATCCGCGCCTCATGGGTATCGCCGTCGTCCCGCTCGACACACCCGAACTTGCGGTCGAGGAAATCAGAAACGCCGCCAAATTCGGCAACAAGGCGATCTGGATCAACGCCTCGCCCGCCGGCGACCGCTCGCCCGGCCATGGCGATCTCGATCCGGTCTGGCAGACGATGGTCGAGCTAAATTTGCCCTTCATGCTGCACATCGGCGGCGGCACGCGGGTGATGCCCAAGGCCTACGACAACAATGGCCTGCCGCGTCCGACCGACTGGCTCGGCGGCGGCGAGAATCTCCGCGTGAAGGACTACATGACGATCTCCTTCGCGGCGCAGATGTTCCTCTCCGCCATGGTGTTCGACTGCGTCTTCGAACGTTTCCCCGGCCTCAAGGGCGGGGCGATCGAACTCGGCGCCGGCTGGGTGCCGCATTTCCTGCGCTCGCTCGACGCCGGCCAGCGCATGTTCAGGAAGACCGATCCGCAGGTCGGCACGCTGTCGCTGAAGGCGAGCGATTACATCCGCCGCCAGGTCCGCTTCACCCCGTTCCCGGGCGAGGATGTCGGCGCCATGATCCGCGATGCTGGCGACGAACTCTTCCTGTTCTCGTCCGACTATCCCCATCCCGAAGGCGGCAAGGACCCGGTGCGCAAGTTCGACGAGACTCTCGAAGGCCTCAGCGCGGTCACGGTCGACAAATTCTACCGCCGCAATTTCGAGGACATGATGAACCTGTCCGCGGCCTGACAGCCGCGCTAGGCTCTCAACAGAAGTCTCGGAACGGGATCGTCTCTTGCGTATCGCCCTGCGCGGTCTCGGCGTGCTTGCCGCGCTCCTTCTCGTGGCTGCACTCTGCGGCCTCGGCTACCGCGCCTATCGCCAGCACGAGAACGTGCAGGCCGCGGTTATCGCGGGTCCGCGCGCTATCGACGAGAAGGCTTTCGTCCGTATCGGCGGCATCGATCAGTGGGTGACGATCCGCGGAGAAGACAGCAACAATCCCGTCATCCTCATCCTCCACGGCGGACCGGGCAGCGTGCTCAGCCCGCTCGCGCCGGTGTTCCGCGGCTGGGAGAAGGATTTCACTGTCGTCCAGTGGGACCAGCGCGGCAGCGGCAAGACCTTTGGCCGCAACGGCACCAACGAAGGCCCGATGACGCTGGACCGCATGGTCCGCGACGGCATCGCGCTCTCGCAGTATCTCCTCATTCATCTCCACAAAAAGAAGCTGATCCTGCTCGGCCATTCCTGGGGCACCGAGCTCGGCCTGATGATGGTCAAGCGCGATCCCGGCCTGTTCTACGCCTATGTCGGCACCGGCCAGGTCGTCGCTAAGGAGGAGAAGGAGGAAGTCCTCTACGCCCGCCTGATGGCGAAGCTGAAAGCCGCCAACGACAATGATGGGATCGCAAAGCTGCAAGCCGTCGGCCCGCCGCCCTACCGCTCGGAAGCCGATCTCGATGTCGAGCGCCATCTGCAAAACCGCTTCGAGACCCCGGCCGAACAAAATCTCCAGACCACGCTGGCGCCCGTCGTGCTGTTCTCGCCAGACATGTCGCTCACCGACATCTACGCGATGTTCCGCGGCCAGGACTTCGCAGGCGAGGCGCTCTACCACGAGCTGCTCGGCTACGACGCCCGCAAGCTCGGCCCGCGCTTCCTGGTGCCCATCTTCGTCTTCGACGGCGACCATGACCTGACCACGCCGCCCGATCTGGCGCGAAAATGGTTCGACGGCATCGAGGCGCCGCAAAAGGCATTTGTCATCCTCAAAGGCGGCGGGCATTCTGCCATCCTCACCATGCCGGAAGTTTTCCTGGCGGAACTCAAGAACAACGTGCTGCCCGTGGTGCAGTGACAGGGAGAAGACGATGGACAAGGTCGAAACCAATCCGAAGGGCTTTTCGGCCGAAGGGCTCGCGAAGATCGTGCCCACGCTGACCCCGATCGCCGAAGCCGGCGATCTTTCGGGTTTCGTCACGCTGCTTTTCCGCCATGGCGAGATCGCCCAGCTCAACACTATCGGCTATCGCGACATCGACAAGAAGCTGCCGATGGAGCGCGACACGCTTTTCCGCATCGCCTCGATGACCAAGCCGGTCACGTCCATCGCCGCGCTGATGCTGATGGAGGAGGGCAAGTTCAAGCTCTCGGACCCGATCACCAAATGGGCCCCTGAGTTTGCGAACATGAAGGTGTTGAAGGACGCACAAGGCGCGCTCGACCAGACCGTGCCGGCGGCGCGCGAGATCACTTTCGACGACATCTTCACCCATCGCTCGGGCTTGGCCTACGGTTTCTCCTCGCTCGGCCCGATCGCGCATGAATACGGCCGCGTTCTCGGCGACGTACTCAACAACGACATGACCTCCGATGCCTGGATGAAGGCGCTTTCGACCCTGCCGCTGCTCTACCAGCCCGGCGAGCGCTTCCACTACAGCCACTCGACGGACGTTCTCGGCTTCCTCGTCGGCCGCATCGCCGGTATGCCGTTCCGCGACTTCCTGATGGAGCGCATATTCAAGCCGCTCGGCATGTTCGACACGGATTTCTATGTACCGGTCGAAAAGCGCGGCCGCGCCGCCGTCGTCTATCGCATGAACAACGAGAAGAACGTGCTCGAGCCGGTGCCGTTCAAGCAATACGACAGCGCGCCCAGTTTCTGCGGCGGCGGTGGCGGCCTGATCTCGACGGCCGACGACTACCTCAAATTCGCGCGCATGATGCTGAACAAGGGCGAATACAACGGCACCCGCTTCGTGAAGCCCGAGACCGTCGAACTGATGTGCACCAACCGCCTCACCCCGGCGCAGCGCGAGATCCCCTTCCTTGGCGCGATCCCGATGTGGGCCGGCATGGGCTTCGGCCTCGGCGTCAGCGTGATCGATGCGCCGGACAAGCTCGGCTTCCTCGGCAAGGGCGGCGTCGGCAGTTTCGGCTGGCCGGGTGCCTTCGGAACATGGTGGCAGGCCGATCCGGAGAACGACCTGATCATGATCTACCTGATCCAGAATTCGATGCCGCTCGAACCCGGTGCGATGGCCAATCTCGCCGCGGGTCAGCGCATGGGCGGCCGCATGGCGCTGCCGATGTTTCAGAACATGACCTACGAAGCGTTGACGAAGTAGCAGGCTTGATCGCCACACTGTCCGAACTCGCCGCGCCGCTCAGCGAAGCGGAATTCCGCGCGCTGCAGCGCGACAGCACGGTGCGGCTGGTGCGCGGCGCCCATGCCGGCTGGCATCCGATCGACTGGGAGGGGTTCAAGGCTGTCGTGTCGCGGCCGGACTTTCCGGTCGACACACTGCGCCTGCGCCGCGGCGCCAAACAGCTTTCGCAGAGCTTCTACACCACAGCCGGCCTTGTCGACGCTGTGAAGCTTGACGCGATGATGGCCAAGGGCATGAGCGCCGTCGCCTATCAGATCGAGCGTTACGTTCCCGCTCTTGCCGAGCTCTGCTTGGCGATCGAGACGCGCACCCAGGACACCTGCAGTGTCGGTGTCGTCGCGACCACCGGAGAGGGTGGCGCCTTTGCCAATCACTACGATCCGCAGGATCTCACCATCGTCCAGCTCGAAGGCACGAAGCGCTGGCGCATCTTCGGCCCTCGCAGCGCCCATCCGGTGACGGGCATGAAGATGCTGCCGCCTGGAGCGCAGTGCGAGTTCGATGAGATCCTTCAGCCCGGCGACATGCTGCTGCTGCCCGCAGGCGCCTGGCATCTGTGCGAAAACGGCCCAGGCCTGTCGCTTCACCTCGCCGTCTTCTTCGAGCCGTTGAAAGTCTGGCACGCCGCGAGCCGTCTGTTCAATCGCCTGATGAACGATGAGGCGTTCCGTCAGCCGCTTACGCGCCTGACGACGGACGAGCGCGCCGCGCTTGAAACTGAGCTCAAGCGCAAGCTGATGGCGTTGTCGGAAACTCTCTCGCTCGAAGAATTCCTCGCCGCTTATCGCGCGAAGAAAGATCGCTAGGCCGCGTCCCTACAGGCCGTGCGTGCGGTGGTACTCACGGTATTCGGCTCCGAGCGGTACGGCTGCTTTGCCAAGCGCGCGGGCAAAGGTCACCGCGGCGTGGGCGCGGCGCTTGGGACTCGCGGCGCCGGCGATGAACGCGAGCGGCGACAGCATCAGGGCACCGGCAAGTTTGCTTCCTTCGCGCGCCAGCCTAGTCAGTGAGCGGTCGTATTTGAATGCGATGCGCAGGTCGCAATTTCCAGCCCGGAAAGCGCGTTTGAGCGCCCAGTCGAGTCCCATGCGCGATTCCGGAATGGAGGTGTGTGCCACGGCATCCTCGGCCCATGCGAACCTCGCGCCGCGATGCGCCATGTTCGTGAAGAAGTCCTTGTCCTCGCCGCCCGTCAGTCCGAATCGCGGATCGAACCACGGATCGGGTGCGGCACGCAGGCAGCCGCTCGCGATCAGCACATTGCCGCCGGCATCGGCCTGCGCGATCGGTCCGGAGCCTGTGCGCGGCGGGATGCAGGTATTTGCAAGCACTGCCCAGGGCTTCGGCGCATGCGGGAATTCGCAAAGCACAGGACCCTGCACGATGTCTGCACCGGTCTCGCGCTGTACGTGCAGCAGGTTTTCAAGCCAGTTCGACTCGGGCCACTCATCGTCATCGAGCATCGCAAGAAAGAAGGGCCCGTCGTGCAGCGACAGCGCTTTGGCGACGAGCGCATTGCGGACCTGCGAGATGCCGCGCTCGGCGACGACGACGGCCTCGACCGGCCAGCGATAGCCTTCGCGCACCAACGTGCCGCAGGCTTCCAGGCCTTGTCGTTCGTCCGCATCGTTGTCGGCGACGACGATCGTCACCCGCGCATCGGTTTCGAGTGCGGCGAGCGCAAGCAGCAGCCGTGTCAGCCACTGCGGCCGGCGAAACGTCGGGATGGCGACAACGACGTCGGCCACGCATGCTCTCCTGATGCCCGAGATAGGGCAGGAGCGTCCTTACGCGCGGATGGCACTGTCACCAACAGCGGAACGCCGGGTTGGCTAATGTGCGTGCCTGATTTGGGGATTATTACGCGGCCGTCATTAACGCTCGGCGTTGATCTGGGCCCTCTGGACGCTGGCTTTCACAACCGGAATCTCGCCGTCTGCCAGCGGTTTCATCCACTTCTTCCGCTTCATCGCGGCATCGATATAGGGCTGCAATTCCGTAGCTTTCTTCGCTTCGCGCGCCGCGACCTCAGCCTTGAATTCCGGCATCACTTCGGCAGCGAACAGCTCCAGGCTCTCGCAGATATGCGCGTGGCGGTTGCGCCCGGCTTGCTGCAGGAAGATCACCTGGTCGACGCCGGCGTCGCGGAATTGCCGGATATGCTCGCGAATGTCGTCCGGCGTGCCGATGCCGTTGGCATTGCGCGCCGCGCCCTTCGCCGCCGCGATGATCTCCTCGTCGTTACGCGCCCGCGACTTCTGGAAATCCTCGAACAGACTCGACCGCCCCGGCCAAACGTCGTGTGCCACCAGCGCATTCACCGCATAGCCGAAGAACTCGAAACCTTCCTGCCCGCGTCGTATCGCTTCGGCCCGGTCGTGGTGCACCGAAAAGTTCGACACCATCGCGATATTCGCATTCACGCTGTGGCCGAGCGGCACGCACTGCTCCGACTTGATGATCCCGTAATAGATCTCGGCCCAGTTGCGCGCCTCCTCCGGATTGACGAAGGAAAAGGCGAGCGCGCCGATACCGTTCGCCGCCGCCACGCGGATCGTGTCGCGATTGGTGCACGCCATCCACATCGGCGGATGCGGCTTCTGCACCGGTTTCGGCACGATGTTGCGGCAGGGAAAGCTGAAGCCCTTGCCCTCGTAGCCGGGGTAGGGCGTCATCGCCATCATGTTGGCGATCTGCTCCGCCGCTTCGAGCGCCATGGCGCGCTTCTCCTTCGCCGGAATGCCGAAGCCGCCCAGTTCGAGCCGCGTCGCGCCCTCGCCGATGCCGAAATCGAGCCGCCCGCGCGAAATGATGTCGAGCGTGCCGAGCCCCTCCGCCGTGCGCGCCGGATGGTTGTAGTTCGGGATCACCTGGCGGATGCCGTGACCGACGCGGATGTTTTTCGTCAGCGCCGCACAGGCCGAAAGGAACACCTCCGGCGCCGAGGAGTGCGAATACTCCTCGAGGAAGTGATGCTCCACCTCCCAGGCATAGTCGTAGCCCAGCCGGTCCGCGAGCACGACCTGCTCGAGCGCTTCGTGGAAAAGCTTCGCCTCATCGCCCTCGTTCCAGGGCTTGGGCAGCTGATGCTCATAGAAGATTCCGAAGCGCATGGCGTTTCCCCGTGTTCTGTTTGCCGGAAGGGTAGGGGCTGGCCGCAGCCTACGGCAAGCCCGCTTGACAAGGGCGCGGCCGCCGCGCAAAGACTTCACCTGTAAGTGAAGTATTTAGGAGCGCCTCCATGTACAAGCTCGCCGCCGCCCTGGCATTCTCCGTCGTGTTCTCCACGCCCGCGACTGCCGGTATGGCGCCGCTCGCCGATTATCTGATGCCGCGCGATGCGGAGATCGCGCTCGCGCGCAGCGCGGCGCCCGCTGCGATTTCCGCCGATGCGTCGGTGATGGTCCTCACGCCAAAAGGCTACGAGACCGCCGTCACAGGCACGAATGGCTATGTCTGCCTCGTCGAGCGCGGCTGGGAGGCCGGCTTCGACGATCCTGACTTCTGGAATACCAAGCTCCGCGGCCCGATCTGCTTCAACCCGCCGGCGGTCGAGACCGTCGTGCCCGCCCATCTCGAGCGCACGGACTGGGTGCTTGCCGGTCTCGGCGCGGCTGAGATGCGCGAGCGCGCCCGCGCTTCGGCGCTGGCCAACGCCACGCCCGCGATCGGCGCGATGTGCTTCATGATGTCGAAGGACGGCTATCTGTCCGACACGGGCAAGCATTGGCATCCGCATCTTATGTTCTATCTCCCGGCCGCCGATGCGGCGTCGTGGGGCGCAAATCTGACGGGCTCGCCCGTGTTCGGCGGGGCAGGCGACCCCGAACCGGTCGTCACCTACATGGTCGTGGTGCCGAAGTGGTCGGACGGTAGCTCCGCGATGGAGATGCCCGCGCCATGAACCTGTCCGAGCGTCTCGACCGCACCTTCGCCATCCTCTCCGACGGCACACGCCGCGCAATCCTCGCCCGTCTCGAGCGCGAAGACGGTCTCAGCGTCAGCGAGCTGGCGCGGCCGCACGCGATCAAGTTGCCCGCGATCATGAAACATCTCGACGTCCTCGATGACGCCGGCCTCATCACGCGCAGCAAGGAAGGCCGCACCGTCACCGTGCGGCTGCAAGCCAAGCCGATGCGCGAGGCGATGGACTGGCTCCGCCGCTATGAGCGCTTCTGGAACGTCAGCCTCGACCGCCTCACCGCACTCGCCGAAGCGCGCGAAGCCGAGTTGCGCCAATCGGAAGGAAAGAGACGATGACCGCCAGCCTCACCATCGTCCGCCGCATCAAGGCGCGTCCGTCGATCCTGTTCGACCTATTAGTCACCGCCGAGGGCATCTCCAGATGGTGGGGACCCGACGCCGGCCCTGTGCTGTTCGCCGAAGCGGATCCGCGCGTCGGCGGCCGCTACCGGCTCAAATTCGTCACGCTGGGCGGCATCGAATGCGAAACCGGCGGCGAATTCCTCGAAGTCACGCGTCCCGAACGCGTCCGCATGACCTGGCGCTGGATCGACGATGCGGATGCGTCGATGATCGAAATGACCCTGCGCCCGGTCCCCGAAGGTACCGAACTGACATTCACGCAGTCGCGCCTGCCCGACGAAAAGACCGCGCGCGGCCACGAGAAGGGCTGGAACGGCTCGCTCGACAAGCTGGAGGCTTTGTTCCCGTGACCAGCATCACGCTCGTCCGCCGCATCAAGGCGCGTCCCGCCATCGTCTTCGACGCCCTCATCCGGCCCGAAGACATCGCCCAATGGTGGGGCCCCGACGCCGGCCCCGTCCTGATCGCCGAAATCGACGCACGCGTCGGCGGCCGCTTCAAGGTCCGCTTCCGCATGCTCAACGACAGCGAACACGAAGCCACCGGCACCTATCTCGAAGTCACCCCGCCGCATCGCCTTAGGATGACATGGCGCTGGACCGGCGGCGAAGAAGACCCCGGCGAATCCGATCTCTCATTTTCTCTCCGCGAAATCCCCGAAGGCACCGAACTCACGCTCACCCACGCCCTCCTGCACGACGATCCATCCGCGATGAGTCACGAGGAAGGGTGGAACGGGGCGCTCGATAAGCTGGTGGCGAATTTCGAGCATTGACTGTCACCTCCCCACGATGGGAGGTGCTCGTTAATCAGCAAAAAGGCCGGGCGCTCTCGCTCCCGGCCTTTCGCATTTCAATCAGCGCGCCGTTCTCAGTTATACACCTCGAACAGCCCCGCGCCGCCCTGGCCGCCGCCGATGCACATCGTGACGACCGCGTACTTCACGTTGCCGCGCCGGCGGCCTTCCTGGAGGATGTGGCCGGTCAGGCGCGCGCCGGTCATGCCGAAGGGATGGCCGATGGCGATCGAGCCTCCGTTGACGTTGTACTTCGCCGGATCGATGCCAAGCTTGTCACGCGAATAGAGGCACTGCGAGGCGAACGCCTCGTTCAGCTCCCAGAGGTCGATGTCGTCGACCTTGAGGCCGAAGCGCTCGAGCAGGCGCGGCACCGCGAACACAGGACCGATGCCCATCTCGTCGGGCTGGCAGCCATAGGTCGCCCAGCCCATGAAGCGGCCCATCGCCTGCAGGCCGCGCTTCTCGGCGGCCTTGGCTTCCATCACCACCACGGCGGCGGCGCCGTCGGAGAGCTGCGAGGCATTGCCCGCGGTGATGAAGTTGCCCGGGCCCTTCACCGGCTGAAGGCCGGCGAGGCCTTCCAGCGTGGTATCGGGACGATTGCACTCGTCGCGGTCAACGACGTAGTCGACGATCTTCTCTTCCTTCGTCTCCTTGTTGACGACCTTCATCTTGGTCTTCATCGGGACGATCTCGTCCTTGAACTTGCCGGCCTGCTGCGCGGCGGCCATGCGGCGCTGCGATTCAAGGCTGTACTCGTCCTGGTATTCGCGGCTGACGTTGTAGCGCTTTGCGACGATGTCGGCGGTGTCGATCATCGGCATGAAGATCGCCGGCCATTCCTCGACCAGCTTCTTGTCGACGTTGTTCGGACCGGCGCCCGGGTTCGGGATCGAGATCGACTCGACGCCGCCGGCGACGATGCATTCCGAGAGGTCGCCGCGGATCGAGTTCGCTGCCATCGCGATGGACTGCAGGCCCGACGAGCAGAAGCGGTTGATCGAGACGCCCGAGGTCGAGACCGGCATGCCGGCGAGCAGCGCCGCCTGGCGGCCGATATTGCCGGCGCCGTGGGCGCAGTTGCCCATGTAGCAGTCCTCGACGAATTCCTTGTCCACGCCCGAACGCTCGACGGCATGCTTCACGGCATGGGCCGCCATCGACATGGTCGGGGTGATGTTGAACCCGCCGCGCGCCGACTTGGCGAGACCTGTGCGGGCATATGAAACAATGACGGCTTCTCTGCTCATGGGTGTCTTCCTTCCCCGGGGTGAATGGTTATTGCGGCGCACCTTAGGTGGCGACTTTCCCCCGGTCTAGGGGTGGCGAAAACACAGGCCCCATGCGTACATTTTGTCGCCCTTCGCCGCGCTCCGGCTTCGGGCGGCGGGCCGCGAAATGGGGACGCAAATGACCGATCGGAAGGCAGTTTTCATCACTGGCGCGGCTTCGGGCATCGGGCTGGGAACGGCCAGGCGCTTTGCCCGCGAGGGCTGGTTCGTCGGCATGGCCGACATCAACGCCGCCGGTCTCAAGGCGGCGCTCGACGCGATCGGCGGCCCCGCCAATGGCGCCACCTATCTTCTCGACGTCCGCGATCCGGATGCCTGGCGCGACGGGCTTTCCGTCTTCACAGCCGCCAGCGGCGGCCGGCTCGATGCGCTGATCAACAACGCGGGCGTCGCCGCCTACGGCTATCTTGAAGAGCAGAGCGACGACGAAGTCGCGCGCCAGCTCGACATCAATATCAAGGGCGTCATCGCCGGCGCGCGTGCCGCCTTGCCCTATCTGAAGAACACGCCCGGCGCGCAGCTCATCAATGTCTCGTCCTGCGCTTCGCTATACGGCGCGCCGAAGATGTCGGTCTATGCCGCGACCAAGTTCGCCGTACGCGGCCTTTCGGAATCCCTCGACATCGAATTCGCCCGCTTCGGCATCGGCGTGAAATGCATCATGCCCTGGTTCATCGACACGCCCATCCTCGACGCCGGTGCCAAGGCGACCAACGAGAAGATGTCGGATGCGCTGCGCGAAGGCGGCACGCCAGTCTACAGTGTCGAGGAATGCGCGGGCGTGATCTACGATAGCCTCGGCTCGAAGGAGCTCAAGCACATCGCCGGCGGCCGCGGTCGCCAACTCGCCTTCATGACCCGCTTCTTTCCCGGACTGGTCCGCGGCCAGCTCGCCAAGGCTGCGCGCGAGGGCAAGGCACCGGGGTCGTGAAAACGAAAACGCCGGGCGTTGACCGCCCGGCGCTTCGCGTTTCCCCTCTGAGCCTGGCTCAGAGAATCTTGCCGAGATACGGCATGCCGTCGAGATAACCGAGGTTGCCGCCACGCTGACGGTCGACAAGCGCGCTGCCCGCGGGGTCGTTGGTGTAGATGCGCAGGCCGACGAAGAAGGCATCCAGGTTGGCGCCACCCGCATCGGTATGCTGATAGCCGCCGAAGATCGAGATCGGCGTCGTCTGCGAGACGAGCCACTCGGCACTGATGTCTTCCGAGGTGATGCTCGCGCCGGAAATGTCGATATAGTCGACACCGCCATTCAGCACGATGTTGGGCGTGGCATAGAACTTCACTTCGCCGCCCACATATCCGCCGCTCGAGCTGCCGGTTCCGTCCACGCCGCCGCCGCGGATCCCGAGGGTCCACTGCGATGAGGCGAACCATTCGCCGCCGACGCCGTAATTGGCGATCGAGAAGCCGCCGAGATTGAGGTAGTTGCCCGACGCCGCAAGGCGATAGTCGGAGCCGGACCACGAGATCGCGCCGCCGAAATTGCCCGAGCTGGTGCCGCTGGAATTGTGGTAGCCGCCGGTCACTTCCGCACCCCAGCTGCCGCCGAGGCTGGAGCCCAGCGCACCGTCGATATTCCAGAGGTCGCCGCCGCCGGAATTGGTGATGTTCGTATAGGAGGTGCTCAAATTGGCCTGGATGCCGGCAGCCTGGGCCGCGAACGGCGCCGTGCCGGCAAGCAGAAGAGCAGCAATGGACAGTTTGATTTTCATGATGCGTTTCCCCGAATTGATGGCGCAGGTCTTACAACGTCACGATTGCGTCACGCAATGTTGCTGCGTGTCATTTCGGCAACATTAATATATCCATTTCAAATACTTACGATACTTTGCCTATTGATTGTGCACTGCATCGAGACGCTTCGGCCTTGCTTTGAATGGACTATTTTCGAAATTGGTTCGGTTCGGGCGAAACTCTGAGACCGGCCCGACAAACGCGCGATTGGCGCAGCGTGCTAGGTCTTGGGCTCGGGTCCGCTCAAGGGCCGAATCGGAGAGTGAGCGCATGTTCGGTCTGTTCGGTCTCGTCATTCACGTCACGGTTCTTGCGATCGTCGGCTATCTGCTGCTGTTCACGGCCAGCAAGGCGGAAGGCGCCGTCGCACTCATCGGCCGGTTGCTCGGCTTTTGGGTCTTCCTACTCGCGATACTTTCTGTCGTGGGAGCCATCGCGATCCATCTGTCGGGCGGCAAACTCTTCGGCATGGACTTCACCCATCCGCATCACGGGCCGCACAACATGATGTGGGGGCCAGGTCCGATGACGGGTCCGGGTCCGATGATGCCGCCGGCGCCGATGGTGCCGCCGCAGCCGACACTTCAGCCTGCGCCGCACAACTAGATTTCATGGCGCTTCGCCCTCAAAGCCTCGGCTGAAGTTCGGCCGGGCCTCGATCTGACGCGACCGGCGCCAACTCCGGAACCTGCTGCCGCATGAGCGAAATCTCATGCAACGCGACACGTGCGAACGCATTTCCGTCCATGAAAGCGCTGGGCAGTGGAAAGGAGTGAGATCATGTTCAAACCCATTCTTCTCTTGTCTTCGGCCGCCATTCTCGCGCTCGCGACGACGGGTGCGTCGGCGGAACGCGTGCGCATGGATCGCGCACGCGACGTGGACGGAGTGCGCGCGGCCTGTGCCGGCGTCGGCCTGAACGATCGCGCCAAGGAGCGCTGGGATCGCTATCCGGTGCGTTTCGAGGTCGTCGGCGGCTACGGCCAATATCTCGGCGGCGAGCGCATTACCGTCCATGATCGCATGGGCGAGCGCATCAGTGTGCGATGCCAGGGCCCTTGGGTCCTGATGTCGCTCGATCCCGGCCGTTATCATGCAACCGTCGAAATGCCGCGCGGTCCCGCGAAGGATATCGCCTTCCGCGTACCGCAGAGCGGTCAGCACCGCGTTGTCGTGCGCTTCAACGACATGATGCGCGGCGCCGAGCGCGACACCGGCTATCGCACGGCCGAACGCTAGAGATACCCCTAGGAAGCCTTTGGCGCGAAGCTCCGGACCATTCCGCGCAAGACGGGAGGTCCGGAGCAGGGCTTAGGCCGCGATACCCGGAACCGGGAAGCCGCGGCAGAAAGCGCGAACGTCGGTGTGCCGTTTGGCGATGGCCGCCGCATCGTCCGGCGCGCGCAGCGTATCGACGATCCAGCCAGCGATCCGCCGCATGTCGTCCTCGTCCATTCCGCGCGTCGTGCAGGCCGGCGTGCCGAGGCGGATACCGCTCGGCCGGAGCGGCGGGCGCGGATCGTCGGGAACGATCTGCTTGTTCGTGGTGATGCCGATACGGTCGAGAGCTTCTTCCGCAGCACGCCCGTCGAGACCGAAGCTCGCCACCGTGTCGATCACCAGCAGGTGATTGTCGGTTCCGCCAGTCACCAGCGCGGCGCCCTGGTCGGTCAGCGCCTTTGCAAGTGCCCTGGCATTGGCGAGGATTTGCCGCGCATAGGTTTTGAAGTCGGGTTCCGCGGCCTTCTTGAACGTCACAGCCGCGCCCGCGACATTGTTCATGTGCGGTCCGCCCTGAAGACCCGGAAACACCGCCGAGTCGATTGCCTTGGCGTGCTCGGCCTTGCACAGGATCAGCCCGCCGCGCGGTCCGCGCAGCGATTTGTGCGTCGTCGTCGTCACCACGTCGAAGCCGGCATCCATCGGATTGCGCATCGCATCCGCTGCGACCAGGCCGCCGATATGGGAAATGTCCGCCATGGTCAGCGCGCCGACCTCGTCGGCGACCTGCTTGAACGCCGCATAGTCGTAATCGCGCGGATAGGAGGAGTAACCGCACAGCACCAGCTTCGGCCGAACCTCCTTGGCGCGTGCCATCAAGCCGACGAAATCGATCGCACCGCCCTGCGCGGTTTCGCTCTTGTAGCGCTCGAAGCGGAATACCTTGCCCATATGCGAGACCGGCGCGCCATGCGTCAGGTGTCCGCCATGACTGAGATCCATCGCCAGCACCGTGTCGCCGGGCTTCAGGAACGCGAAGTACACCGCCTGGTTCATCGGCGAGCCGGAGAGCGGCTGGACATTGGCATGTCCGGCGCGGAAGAGGGCGCAGGCCCGCTCGCGCGCGACGGTCTCGATCCGGTCGGTGAATTCCTGGCCGCCGTAATAGCGCCGCCCGGGATAGCCCTCGGAGTATTTGTTGGTCAGAACGCTGCCGAGCGCCGCGAGCACCTCCGGATAGGTGTAGTTCTCCGATGGAATCATCTCCACGCCGTCGCACTGGCGTTCTTCTTCGCCGCGAATGGCGGTCTCGATATCCGGATCGTAGCGATGCAATTGCTGGCGATAGGCGTCCATGGGCGTCCTTCCTTGCGGTTGGACCGGTGTTTCCACCGGCTGCCCAGGCGATCGGCGTTGTATGCCGCGCTTCCTGATGGTGTCCCATCTCGTATCGCCAGTCGCGCGGCCCGGAAGATTTAGCGCATCAGTCCGCGAGAGTCACGGCGCGCGCCGCGGCAAGGCAGGCTGCAGCCGCGTCCTCGGGAGACATCCTGGCATCCACCCGCACGAGGGGCAGACCGCGCGCATGGGCCTGTTCGATGACGAGGGCATTGAACAGCAGGGCGCGTGCGAGGAACGCGTCGACCAGTTGGCGACCAGAGTGGTCGAGTTGTTCATAGCCGCTTTCGGCGCGTATGCGTGCGCGCAGCAAGGACTCTTCGGCTGTGAGCCAAACGGCGTAAATCGATTCTCCGCCACGCTGTGCGACGCTCTCCGCCAGGACTGCGGAGCCTTCGAGAACGAGCGATTGTCCTTCGGCAAGATGCGTGTCGATGACCGCTTCGGCGCGCGGCCACAGATTGCGATAGTGGACCGTGACACCGCGCAGCAATTGCTGTGCGGGAAGGCTTCTGTAGTGCTCTGAAACATGCGGTTTCACGGCGCGGCCATCCTGCGGCCAGGGCCGTCCCGGATGGCGGCCCAGACTGTCGGTCGAAACCACATTGGCGCCGATGCTCCGCGCAATCGCGGCGGCCGTTGTGGACTTGCCGGTGTTGGACGTGCCGCCGAGCAGCAGAATCTTCACCGATAATCCCCGTTCATTGTCCCATTCGGCACGTGTTCCACACTGGGGCAAAATACTCCCCACATATGAGGGGGGCCTGCGCAGAACTTTTTCGACGCACTCCCCGTAATGGGTATATCATCATCCGTTGAATGTGTTCCCCGCTGCTCGGCGATAGGGAGGTGTCGCGTTCAGTGGGATGTCCGATAGGGGGACGCCAATGGAAGTGCCGCACGACGCTCTGATTTCGGCGTTGATGAACAACCACGCGTGGTATCACATCGATACACCGCTCGACTATTTTCGCGCCATCCTGTGGTGTCTCGCGAATTTTACCACGGCGATCGCCTACTTCCTCATACCCAATGAGCTGCGCCATTGGAGCAAGGTGCTGCCGTTCGCGGCGTCTTCGCTGATCGGCAATCTGTTCATCGGCTTCATCATGTTTTGCGGGCTTTCGCACTTGACGATGCTCCTGATCATGCAGACGGCGCCGTGGTGGGCCGTTCTCGTCATCTACGTTCCCATGGCGGTCGTCTCCGTCGCGACGGTGATCGTGATCCGTCGCGACCGAGCCCTGATCCTCGGCGTGCTGCAGAGTGTCGGGCGCGCACTCAAATCCGGCGGATCATGACCACGGGCTCTCCCTCCGTACCTCCAAACCTCTGGGTCGAGGCAAAGCGATCGATCGATCGGCTGGAACGCAGCCGCGTGACGGGGCGGACGCTCATCGGTATCGCCGCGCTGGTGCTGTCCGTCGTCTGTGTCCTGCTTGCGACGCTCGCGCTCGGCGCCAATATCGCACGGCTGCGCGAGAGCTTCGGCTGGGTCAGCCATACCAACGAGGTGTTGCAGACGATATCCGACATCCGGATCGATGCCTTGCGCGCCGAGGCCAGTGTACGGGCCTATGTTCTCAGCGGCGATGCCGGATATCTCGCCGAATATCGCGGCGTGCATGGCGCGATCGGTACCGCCACCTCGCATCTTGCGTCGCTGGTCACCGACAATCCGGCGCAAACCGCCCGTGTCCGCCACCTAATCCCGCTTCTGACGCGGCGCATCGCACAGCTCGACGCCAACATCGCGGAAGGCCGGGAACGTGTGCTGTCGAAGATGGGCGATGCCTCGCGCACATCCGGGCGCCGGATGCTCGCCGGGAATATCAGCGAATCCATCGCCGGTCTCCGCCAGTCTGAGCTGGCGCTTCTCGCGCAGCGCCAGCAGGATGCCGATCAACGTACCCGGGGCGCGCTCTTCTTCGCGCTGCTGTCCGCGGCGCTCGCGGTGGTGTCGGGCGCGCTCGGGGCCGCGGTCATCAGCCGGGAACGCGTGCGGCACCGCTCCGAAGCTCTCGAGCTCGAGCTGATGCACAAGCAGCGCGGAATCCTGATGGATCAGGCTTCGTCCATGCTGGCCCACGAGATCAACCAGCCGCTGACCGCTGCCTCGAACTACCTCGGCAGTGCTCAGCGTCTGTCGGCCAACCTCGAAGTCCCGCGCCTGAGCGAGACCATCCAGAAAGCGACGCAGCAGATCCGCCGTGCCGGTGAGATCGTTCGGCGCCTGCGGCAGTTCATCGAACGTCAGGTGCCCGAGCAGCGCATCGAAAGTGCATCGGCTCTTGTCGAGGAGGCCATATCGCTGCTCGGAACGCTCGATGCGAGTGTGAAGATCGAGACCACGGTCGAACCCGGTCTGCCGCAGGTCCTCGCCGATAGCGTCCAGATCCAGCAGGTTCTCGTGAATCTCATGCGCAACGCGATCGAGGCGATGGAAGGTGCGCCCATGCGTGCGCTTTTTCTCTCGGCACGCGCCGCGTCGCTGGACGAGATCGACTTTGCGCTTCGCGATACCGGAAGCGGCATCACGCCGGATATCGCCCGCAAGCTGTTTCGTCCGCTGTCTTCGGCGAAGCAGGGCGGCATGGGCGTCGGGCTGGCCATCTGCCACACGATCATTTCGGCGCACGGCGGACGGATCTGGGCCGAGCCCAGCGAGGCCGGCGGCGCGGTGTTTCACTTCACGCTTCCCGCCTGGCACGAAGAAGATCAGGCTGCGGCCTAGGGTCTGTACTCAATTAGGATTCCCTTGCGCCTGAGGCTGTGATTCAAGTTCTCCGACTGTGATTTGGAGGCTTGGATGGCGAAGCGTCCGGTTTACTGGATGAGCGATGCGGAGTGGGTC
>JAFEEQ010000028.1 GCA_018241025.1 Pseudomonadota bacterium | reverse complement strand
GCACTCGTCGCTCGGATACCGCCCCCCGGCGCCGCAAACTTTTGCGCCGCTGTTGTCCCATCTAGATGGGACAACAGCTATGCAGTAGTCTCCATCACGCTGGTACAAAATATCCGTCAGGCCAAACGGCGCGGCCGATTTCTTCAGCAACTATGCAAGTCTCGGCATCGTGCGCAGCCTGTTGTCGGACGATCTGTTCGCCGTCGGCCATGCGACCATGTACGAAAGCGCGCCCGACGAGGGTCTGTATATCGGCGCGCCGCCCTGGGAGCGGCCCGAGGCCTATGCCGCGGCCAGCCCGCTTTCGCACGCGGGATCCGTGACCACGCCGCTGCTGCTGTTCGCGGGCGAGCTCGACTGGGACTATCAGATGACGGAGTTCGATCAGTATTACATCGCGATGGTTCGGCAGGGCAAGGAAGCGACCTATGTCCGCTATCTGGGCGAAGGACACGGTAATTTCAGTCCCGCCAACATTCGCGACACCTGGAAGCGCTTGCAGACGTGGTTCGACGGGCACTTACGGCAGAATTAGAGCCGAGTTCTTGTAGGGTTGCGGTTCCGAATAGCCGCTTTAGGGTGTGACGATCGCGAAATTCGGTTCGACCGCTTCGATGAGGTCGACCAGTGCCGTATAGGCCGCTGCGTCGCCTTTGATTGCGATCTCGCCCGCTTCAATCAGCGGCGCCGGCGACTGCGCTCCAAACAAGGTGGCGACGAGAAGCGGCCGCGTCATGCGCACGGTCGCCCCGGCATCGGGATCGTGGACGCCGGATTCGTGGATGAGCACGCCGTTCGCAACGCTGATGAGAATGGTTTCGCGCCGGTCCGTGATCTCGATGTTGATCTTGAGCGTGCAGTTCTGCGCCTTGGCCGGGTTCACGCGCACGGCGGCGAAATCGAGCAGCATCGGCGTCGTGGTGGCGGCGAGGATCTGGAGGTTCATCGCGGTCGGCGGCAGGCGGCGCAGGCCGTCGCGCAGTTCCTGGGCGCCGGTGAGATAGATGTTCCGCCATGTCCCGGCTTCGGACTCGAACCCGAACCGCGTGTAGATCGCAGCCAGTTGCTCGCGCGCCGCCATGTCGTTCTCGTCGGCGAATACAGCATGATTGAGTAGCGTCGCGGCCCAGCGCCAGTCGCCTTCCGCCAGCGCCTCCTTCGCCTGTGCCATTACCGCGTCAGCGCCGCCGAGCGCGGCGACATAACGCTTCGCCATGGGCTCGGGCGGCAAGGGGTTCAGATTGGCAGGGTTGGCATCGTACCAGCCCATATAGCGTTGGTAGATCGCCTTGGCGTTATGGCTGAGCGTGCCGTAGTAGCCGCGATTGAACCATTGCTTGCGCAGAACGGCCGGAAGCTCCAGCTCCTCGGCGATCTCGGCGCCGGTGAGGCCGGCATTCATCAGCCGGACCGACTGGTCGTGCAGATACTTGTAGGCGTCGCGGTGGTTGTTCAGGAAGAACACGATCTCGTCCGTTCCAAAACGCGGAATGCCGTGCGCCGCGAACATAACATCGCTCTGGTGGGCATAGAGGCGGATCGACTGGGTGAGATAGTCCGCCCAGGCTTTGGCGTCACGCACCAGCGCACCGCGCGCGGGCAGGAGATTGTGCATCGTGAGATTGGCATTCTCGGCCATGAACAAGGCCCGAAGCTGCGGCAGGTAGAAATTCATCTCCGCCGGCGCCTCGGTTCCGGGCGTCATCTGGAAGACGAAGGTCAGGTCTCCCAGCACCATCTCCTGTCCGGTATGGGTGACGAGATCGGTAGGGGCGATGAGCGTCAGCGTGCCGCGCGACAGCCCCGGCCCGAGGCCCGACGTCACCTCGCCTTCGGGCGAGCGCGGCAGGGTGATGCCGAACTGGTAGCGCGCGCGGCGCGACATGGCGGGACCGGCGATGATGTTCTCGGACACAGCTTCTTCGAGAAAGCCGTTGGGCGCGATGACGCGCACCTTGCCGGCGGCGACCTCGGCGGCGCTGGTGACGCCGGCAACGCCGCCATAGTGATCGGAATGGCTGTGCGAATAGATCACCGCCAGCACCGGCTTTTTGGCGACGTGCTCGTAGAGCAGCTCCAGCGCGGCTCTCGCAGGCTCCACGGATGTCAGCGGATCGACGACCACCCATCCCGATCCCACATCGATGAACGAGACGGTCGACACGTCGAAGCCGCGCACCTGATAGACGCGGTCGGCGACCTTGAAGAGGCCATGCTTGGTCAGGATCTGGGCCTGGCGCCACAGGCTGGGGTTGACGGTATCCGGCGCAGTGCCACCGAGGAAATCATAGGACGAGAGATCGAATGCGGTGCGGCCGTCGGCGCGCTTGATCTTCGGGTCCTTCAGCGTCGCGATGAAGCCGCGCTCGGCGAAGGCGAAATCCTTCCGGTCATCAGCCGCGGCGAGTGCCTGCGCTTCGGCCAGCGCTTTTTGCGCTCTTGTCTGTTCGTTCATGGGACGCTGGTTTCCTCTGGTTCTTGTTTCGGCTTGCGCGTTGCAGGGCTCCCGGCGCCGGCGGCTTTGCGATCTCGGCGATCTTCTTGACCACCGACAATTGCCAGTGCGAGGCGGTGGTCACCATCCAGCATTCGAAGGCGGGCAGGTCCGTGACCGGAAGCTCGACCAGCGAGCCGCCGCGGAATTCGTTCGCGAACAGGAGCGACGGGCCGAAGGCGATGAAATTCCGGGTAAGGGCCTGCTGGCGGACCAGCTCGTGCTCGCCGGTGACCAGCGCGCGCATGTTGCGCTCGGCTTCTTCCGAGATCTCGCCGGCCCAGCGCCGCAGGCTGTTCGGCACACCCGTGCTCGCGACGCGATACTTGAGCACTTTCTGCGGCGTCACCGGGTCGTCGTCGAGCAGGGGATGGCCGGGATGCACGGCCATGACATTGCGGTCCTCGTAGAGCTTGATGCGGATGAGGTCGCCATGCTGATCGGCGGCTTCGCGATAGCAGAAGATGAGATCGTAGCGGCCCGCCTTCAACGCGTAGACCAGCGCTTCGGGTATCTCGTTGCGCGTTTCGATCTCGAGATGGGGAAAGGTCTCGAGCGCGCGGTCGACCACGGCAGCCAGCGGCCGGACGCGCGTCACGCCGCCGACGCCGATGCGGATGCGTCCGGTCTCGCCCCGCGCCAGGTTCTCGACATCGTGCACCAGCTCGCGGACGGAGCGCAGCGCGACGTCGGCGCGGTCGGCGATCAAGAGCCCGTATTCCGTCGGCCGGGTGATCCCGCCGTCGCGCTCGAAGAACTTGACGCGCATGCGCGCCTCGAGCAGGGCGATGGAGCGGCTCAGTGTCGGTTGCGAAATGTGCAGGCGCCGTGCCGCGAGGCTGAAGCTGCCGGCGCGGCAGATCTCGGTGATCTGCCGGAGATGTTTGAGGTCCACGCGCGATAATCCTTCCCTGACCTTGTTCTCGGCGTGGTCCGGCGATGCGGCGGAGGTTTGCCGCGAACGCACATTGACTCGCAGCAATCGCATCGCACGCGGCTCCCTTTCGTCGCGCGCAAGAATTGCCCCAATGCGTCGGCCCGTCGAGAACTTCACTTATGTATTTTGGCTATAGCGGAATGTCGCCGCGCCGGATAGCGCGCCCGCAGCCGGTCGACGCTAATTCGCGCCCGAAGCGGCGCGCCGATCACAGTCGGCCGATGCCGCGCGTCTCGAGCTCCGGTCAACGATACCGGCAAAGGCAGGTCAAATGGCTTACGAAGAAATCATCGCGGAGGTCGAGAAGGGGATTCTAACCGTCACGCTCAACCGGCCCGCCAAGCTGAACGCGTTCACCGGCGTGATGATGTCGGAGCTTGTCGATGTCTTCGGCCGTGCCAGCAGCGACGATGCGGTGCGTGTCGTCGTCGTGACCGGTGCGGGCAGGGCGTTCTGCGCCGGCGCCGACCTGTCGGCGGGCGCCAAGACCTTCGACTTTGCCGCGCGCACCGATCGCCCCGACCGTCAGGCCGGCAGCGGCAGCGACATCAACTGGAGCGACGAACGCCTGCGCGACGGCGGCGGCCGGGTGAGCCTGGCGATCTTCGAATGCCTGAAGCCGGTGATCGCGGCGGTGAACGGCCCGGCCGTCGGCGTCGGTGTCACCATGCAGCTGCCGATGGATATCCGCCTAGCTGCCGATGGCGCACGCTTCGGCTTCGTCTTTTCGCGCCGCGGTATCGTGCCGGAAGCCTGTTCGAGCTGGTTCCTGCCGCGGATCGTCGGTATCTCGCAGGCACTCGAATGGTGCTATTCCGGACGCCTGTTCGACGCGCAGGAAGCGCTGCAGGCGCGGCTCGTGAAGGAAGTCCTCAAGCCCGAAGACCTGCTGCCACGCGCCTACGAGATCGCCGCGGAGATCCGCGACAACACCGCGCCGGTATCGATCGCGCTGATCCGGCAGATGATGTGGCGCCAATCCGCGCTCGATCATCCGATGGAAGCGCACAAGATCGACAGCCGCGGACTTTATGCGCGGGGCGCCTCGGCCGATGCCAAGGAAGGCATCACGGCATTCATGGAGAAACGCGCGCCGGCCTTCCCGCAGACGGTTTCGCACGACATGCCGCCCTATTTCCCGTGGTGGCAGGAACGCAACTATTCGTGACTTGGGGACCGCAATGACGGACAGGATGGCCGGAAAGATCGCGCTGATTACCGGCGGCGCACAGGGGCTGGGCGAAGCGACGGCGCGGATGCTCATGCGCGAGGGCGCCTGGGTGGCGGTGACGGACGTCAATGCCGATGGCGTGCGCAAGGTTGCGGATTCGCTCAACGCGATCCGCCCCGGATCGGCGATCGCGCTGTCGCATGACGTCACCCGGGAAGAGGATTGGCATCGCGTCGTGGGCGAAGTGGAACGCGTGTTCGGCGGCCTTCATGTGCTGGTGAACAATGCCGGCGTCAGTCTGGCGAAGAATGTCGAAGAAGTGACGCTTGAGGAGTGGCGGCGCGTGCATGCCATCGATCTCGACGGCGTGTTCCTCGGATGCAAGATTTCCATTCCGCTGATCGAACGGACCGTCAAAGCGGGTGGACCGGGAGGCTCGATCGTCAACATCTCCTCGATCTCCGGAATCATCGCCGGGCACAATATGGCGGCCTACAATTCGGCCAAGGCCGCAGTCCGGCACCTGTCGAAGTCCGTCGCGCTGCATTGCGCGCGCAAGGGGCAGGGCATCCGCTCGAACTCCATCCATCCGGTGTTCGTCGCGACGCCGATCCTCGACCATCACGTACAACGCTTCGGCAAGGAGGAGGCCTACGCCAAGCTCGGGCGGCAGGTGCCGCTCGGACGCATCGCCGAACCCGACGATATCGCCTATGCGGTGCTCTATCTCGCGTCCGACGAATCCAAATTCGTTACCGGCGCGGAGTTGAAGGTGGACGGCGGAATCTCGGCGATGTGACACGTAGCGGCTAAGTG
Source organism: Pseudomonadota bacterium (assembly GCA_018241025.1). GTDB lineage: Bacteria > Pseudomonadota > Alphaproteobacteria > Micropepsales > Micropepsaceae > Rhizomicrobium. The sequence goes on along the minus strand of JAFEEQ010000028.1, from coordinate 110,920 downwards.
CGGACTTTCCGCTTGCCTCGAGTCCGCACCGGCTGCCTGCGCGGCTCTTTCGCGACAGCTGGCGCCAGTGTTCTCGATTGTGCCGTCACCGATTTCGCCACGGCGGCGATGTCCCGGATGAAGGGTGAGCGCCAGCGGACTCCGGTCGTCAGCATCCAGCACTCGAATTTCGGCAGTGCCGGGAAGGGCAGTTCGACGAACGTCCCGTCGTTCAATTGGCGTTTGAAGATGAAGTGCGGTCCGTAGGCCACGAAGCGGCCACGCCCGACCTGCCGCGTGATGATCTCGGCCTCGCCTGTAGCCAGCGCGAAGAGATTGCGCTCCGCCTCGGCAGAGATATCGCCGGCCCAGGTGCGCAGGCTCGGGAACACGCCGAAGGTCGCCAGAGGGTATTGCAGGAGCTGTTCGGGCTTTTTCGGTGGCTTTGCGGCGAGTGGATGCGTGGCATGAACCACGAATGCATGCGGGTCGTCGAACAGGCGAATGCGGATCAGGTCGCCGGCCGAGTCGGCGATTTCGGCCGTGCAGAACAACAGGTCGTAGCGGCCGGTGCGCAGCGAGCGGACCAGCAGGGGCGCGCTCTCGTTGCGGGTCTCGACGCGCAGCCGCGGATATTTCTCGATGATGCGGTCCAGAATCTCCGGCAGCGGATGCACGCGCGTTGCGCCACCGACGCCGATGCGGAGCTGTCCCGCTTCTCCGCGGGTAAGAAGCTCCAGATCCTGGGTCACGGCGGCCATGATGTTCAGGACGTTCTCGGCCTGCTCTGCGACGAATACACCGTAGTCGGTCGGCCGCGCCGCGCCCCCGGCGCGCTCGAACAGTTTTACGTTCATCTCGGCTTCGAGCTTGGAGATGCTCTTGCTGAGGCTCGGTTGCGAAATCTTCAGACGCCGGGCAGCCGCACTGAAGCTGCCGGCACGGCGGATCTCCGCAATCTGCCGAAGATGCTTGATGTCCATCCCGGCACTATAGGACCTGTACCGCCGGGCAGCGAGCCAAGGGGCGCCGCTGCCGGGTGTGCTATGTCTTCTGCGGCGTAAACCAGATCGGCGAGGTCCAGGCGCGTTCCTGAATCGTGGCGGGCGCCTTGTCCGGCAGCGGCAGGTTGTTCTTGATCGCGAGAAGTGTGCTCCAGCGCGGAGTCGGGATCTCGAGCACGCGGGCATAGTAGACCGCCGGCTTTGCGGGATCGAATTCCGGATCGCGCCACACCGCGGACAGGGTCGCAGCGCCCACGCTATTGCTGTACTTGCCGGTCTTCAGGTCGACCGTGTTTCCGACGACGGGCGCGAGTCCGGTCCTGGGATCGACCTTGCGACGGCCGGACAGCGCCACGTTGAAGATCTTCTCCTTGTAGGTGTCGCCCTCGAGCCAGAGCTTGATGATCTGGATGCGGTCGAGATTGGCGCCGTCGGGATCCTTCAGGGCCTCGAGAACGAAAGCCGGCGCTTTGGCGCCCTTCGGCTGGACGGGCAGGTCGCTGCCCATCGCGACGCCCTGGGCATAGGCGCGCGCGACCCAGTCGGGACTGGCAAGGAATTTCGGATCGAAGCCCCAGCCGCCGAACATGCGCACGCGCACGCGTGTGCCGGAGGTGCCGAAAGTCTCCTTGCGCCTGAGGGCGGCAAAGATCGCGCCACGCGTGTTCTCCTCGGCCCAGACGCCGGTCAACCCGGCCGAGCTTCCCTGGAGCGGATCGTTTTCAAGTTGTCCGTTCGGGCGCACGCCGAGCGGCCTGCCGGACTGGTCGAGCGCGTTCTTCGCGACATCGCCGGTGGGAAGCATCGTGGAAGGATCGAGTCCGTTGCGTCCGAAGGCGCCGCTTTCGTCGCTGACGGTCAGGCCGTTGTGGATGTCGGACGCGCCGACGATGCCCATCTTGAAGGGGTTGGCCCCAACGCGCGATTCGATGACGAGGCCGCGGCCGAAGGCTTCGCGGATGAAGCCGCCATGCAGCGTGGTCTTGGTCTCACCCTTGTAGAGCCGGTCCATGATCTCGAAATTGGCGAACTCGTCGTTCGGCGAAAGCTCCGGCGCGGTGTCGGACGAGCCTTTGGTCTGCACGATCTCGGCCAGCGGCTCGTTGAGCGCGCGCTCGGACGCATAGGCCGCATCGATCGGCTTTCCGTCCGACATGTTCCAGTCGAAGTCGCGGCCATCGCTCAGGTTGCTGTTGTGCGGTATGGCCAGCACTTCGATCCCGCCGGCGCGGACGGAGTCGAGATATCTCCAGAGGTCTTCCGGCTTGTTGGAATCCACGGCCGTGAACGGCATCGGCGCGCGGTCGGTGTCGAAGATCACGTTGCGGTGCATGTGGATGCCCATGCCCGGCGAGGAGGTCCACTCATAGCCGATCAGCGTGGTAAACTTGCCGGGGATGTAGTTGTCGTTCGCGGCCTTCATCTCGACGTTCCAGCCATTGGCCGCGGCTTGCGCCGCCTTGAGGTCGTCGACGTAGCTGCTCTTGCCGCCATGCATCTCGCCGCCTTCGCCGAGGAGTGCGGCCGCCGCGGCATAGAAGGCGCGCTGGCCGGTCTGGCCGTGCAGCATCTTGCCCAGGTCGCTGTGGGAAAATGCGCTGTCGGGATCGTCGAGCTGGGTGAAGGCGCCGAGATATTCCGAATGATCCGTCACCGCCATGAAGTCGAGCGGCCAGGCACGCTTGGCGGGCACGTCCGCGGTCACGGGCTTGAACCATAGCCGCTGCATTTGCGAGGCTGGGATCATGACCGTATCGCCGCGGCCGAATTTGTAGGCCATGTCCGGCGTGACCTTGGTGCCGAAGGTCCAGGCGTCGAACGACATGATCGTATGCAGGTGCAGCTCGCCGAAGAAGGCGCGGCGCTGCGCGGCAGGAATGTCGGTGTGATAGGGCACAGTCGGATGCGGCGGGGGACTTGCCGGCGCCGTCGCGTCCTTCTCCGGAGCAGCGAAGGCGAAGCCGACGGCGGCGAAGGCCGATGCGAGCAACAGATATCTGATCTTGAGCATGATCATAGGCCTTATGTCGGGGTGAACCAGATCGGCGAAGTCCAGGCGCGTTCCTGGATGGTCGCGGGGACGGATTTCGGGATCGGCAGCTTGCTGCGGATCGCAAGCAGGGTGCTCCAGCGCGGCGTTGGAATTTCGAGTACGCGTGCGTAATAGACGGCCGGCTTTTTCGGATCGAATTCCGGATCGCGCCAGACGGTCGTGAGTACCGCGGCTCCGATGGTGTTGGTATAGGCGCCGGTTCGCAGGTTTACGGTGTTACCGACCAGCGGGGCGTGCCCCGCGGCATTGGAATGCCGGCTGCCGGAGAGCGCCACGTTGAAGATCTTCTCCTTGTAGCTGCCGTTTTCCAGCCAGACCTTGATGATCTGTATACGGTCGAGATTGGCGCCGTCCGGGTCCTTGACCGCCTGCAGGACGAAGGCCGGCGCCGTGGCGCCGCCGGGTGCGGCAGGCAGGTCGCTGCCCATCGGCACGCCTTCGGAATAGGCCTGCGCTACCCAGTCGTCGGACTTGATCATTTTCGGATCGAAGCCCCAGCCGCCGAACATGCGGACGCGGATGCGCGTTCCCGAGGTTGCAAAGGTCTCCTTGCGCTTCAGGGCGGCGAAGATGGCATTGCGGGTGTTCTCTTCCGCCCAGACGCCGGTGAGGCCGGGGCTCGAGAACATCAGGTTGTTCTCCATCGTCGGCGGCGCGTGGTTGACATAGTTGTCCATGTCGATGCGCGCCGGTGCCCGAATGATGTCGAGCGCCCGCTTGGCGCCGTCACCTGTGGGCGACATGGTGCGGGGATCGATGCCGAAAGCCTCGCCGGCCATGCCGCTCTCGTCGGAGGTGCTCAGGCCATTGTGGATGTCGGCTGCGCCGACGAAGCCGAATTTGTAAGGGTTGGCCCCGACCTTGGATTGGATGACGAGACCGCGCCCAAGCGCGCCGCGGACATAGCTCCCATCAGGCTTAGCCTTGATGCTGGGCCAGCTGATCAGGTGGTCGAAGATCTCGAAATTGGCGAACTCGTCGTTGGGCGAGAGTGCCGGGACAGTATCGGACTGGCCCTTGTTCTGCACGATCTCGGTCAGGGGCTCGTTGAGGGCGCGGCGCTGAGCGTAGTGCTCGTCGATCGGCCGGCCGTCGGAATCGTTCCAGTCATACATGAACCCGCCCGAGACGTTGCCGTTGTGCGGAATAGCGAGCGCGTCGATGCCGCTGGCGCGCGTCTTCTCGAGATAGGTCCAAAGGTCTTCCGGGCGCCGCGATTGCGCCGCCGTGAAGGGCGTGGGGCCATGGTCGCCGTTGAAGATGACGTTGCGGTGCAGGTTGTATTTGCCTTCGGCGTTGGCGGTCCATTCGTAGGCCACCAATGTGGTGAACACGCCGGGTTGGTAGTTGTCGTTTGCCGCCTTCATCTCGATGGTCCAAGCGTCGGTTATCCGCTGGCGGGGATTCAGCGCGGCGAAGGGGTTTTCGGGGCCCTTGCGATTGCGGTTGAGATAGAAGGCGGTGATCGGCTCCTTGAGAATGCTCTGCCCGAGCGGTGTGTTGCGCGCCGGGTTCGCCGGATCGTCGAGCTGGTTGAGGACACCGATGTTCTCGGAATGGTCGGTCACAGCCATGAAATCGAGGGCCCAGGGGCGCTGCGCCTTCACGTCGCCTTTGACGGCGAGCCGTTCTTCGCGCGTGACCTGTTCCGCGGGGATCGTCACGACTTCGCCGCGGCCATAGCGATAGGCATCGTCGGGCGTCAGCTTGGTGCCGAAGGTCCATGCATCGAACGACATGGCGGTGTGAAGATGAAGCTCTCCGAAAAAAGCGCGGCGCTTCGCGGCGGGGATATTGCTTCGATAGTCGGTGCCGGGAGGCGTCGGCGTCTCGGCCGCTGCAGCCGGTGGGGACGGCGGCGCGGCCCCCGGTGCAGTGCTTTGGCCCCATGCCATGACACCGGCAGCAGCAAACACCGTTGCGAGCAACAAACCCCTGTAGCGCATTTCTTTCCCCTGCTGCCGGCGATCTTCGGCGCCTGGCGTGAGTGATCGAGGACGGCGCCGCACAGGGCGGCGGCCGACTTCGGCAGGATGTTGGTCCCATGCCCCCTGAACGTCCAGCACTACCCATATGCCTAGAGGCTATGACTACATAGCCAGCCGCCAGATTGCATGGTTCCAGGGCCAGTGGTTCTTATTTCGCACGGATCGGAATGCGGACCTACGCATCCGGCGAGCGGGGAGAAAACCATGGTTGTGTATCAAACGCGCACGGCGCGCAGTCGTCTTCTGTTGTCCGCCTCATTTGGATTGCCTGCGCTGGCGTTGTCCGGCGCGCTCGTCACGGCCCAGCCGGCGCATGCCGATGCGATCGAAACCGTCGTGGTCACGGCGGAGAAGCGGCCCGAGAACGTCCAGAACGTGGGCATGTCGATCAGCGCCTTCAGCGGCAAGCAGCTCGAAGATGCGCATATCACCAACGTCGCCGACCTCGGCGGTTCGGTGCCCAGCCTCAACTTCACGCTGTCGAACAACAACCGCAATTCGTCGGTCGTCATCCGCAATGTCGGCACGTCGGGCACCAATCCCGGCACGGAGCCGGACGTCGGCGTGTTCATCGATGGCGTCTTCATTCCGGTCGCCGGTCCGATCTACAGCGAACTCACCGACGTCTCGACGGTCGAAGTCCTGCGCGGCCCGCAAGGCACGCTCTACGGCCGTAACACGCCGGTCGGCGCGCTGAACATCACCACTAAGGCGCCAAGCGACCAGTTCGAGGCTGAGGTCACCGCAGAGTACGGCAACTACGACCACTACCGCCTGATGGGCCTTGTCGGCGGCGAAATCACAGAGGGCGTCGACGGGCGGCTGACCGTCTGGAAGGACACCCATAGCGGCTATTTGAAAAATCTATACGACAACAGCCGCGTGTCCGACGGCGACAAATACGGCGCGCGCGGCCGCGTGCGCTGGACGGTGGACGGCAATACGACCGTCGATGTCGTCGCGTATTATTCCTACATGTCTTCGACGATGAACAACGCGGTGCAGATCGATCCGCTCGGCGTCGGTGGGCTGGTGTTCGGCTACAATCCGACTCCCTCCAGCTTCGCAACGTCGGGCTTCGTGGTGAAGCAGCTTGCGACCAATCCGTCGCATCCCTATGTCGTGGCCGGCGACTGGGAGGTCGATTCCGCAACGCCTTCGCTCAACAAGACCAAGATGCAGGGCTTGTCGTTCGAGGTGAACCGTGAACTTCCGTTCATGAATGCGGTGCTGACCGACATCGCCGCCTATAACGGCTATTACGACTATTCGCCGAATGTCAGCCCCGGCGGCCTGCCGCTCGACATCGCGACGAATGCCCAGCACGACCTGATCAATTCGTTCAGCAACGAGCTGCGCATCGCCTCCGAGGGGCCGCATTTCATCGATTACGTCGCGGGCATGTACTATTTCCACGACGATCTGCAGTACAATGCGCTTCTCACCATCGACAACCAGGCGAACCGTCTCTATCCGGCGTCGAATTGCGGCGGCGGCACCTGTACGACCAATCCGGGCGATCGCAGCGACCTGAACTATGCGCAGTCGACGACCTCGCTCGCGCTGTTCGGCCAGATGACGATGCACGTCACCGATTCGCTGCGGTTTCTGGGCGGCGCGCGCTGGAGCTACGACAACAAGGGCTCGCATATCGATCAGGAGCTCTCGAATGTCGGCGCGGGTACGATTTCCAAGCCGTTCCTGTTCGCCCAGACCGGTTCGACCACCGGTCCGACGTCGTCTGCGCTGGCCGGCCGGATCAACCAGAACAGCGTGACCTATATGTATGGCGGCCAATATGACGTGATGCAGGACGTCATGGCGTATTTCACGGTCAGCAGCGGGTTCAAGGAAGGCGGCTTCAATTCGCGCTCCGCCTCCGCGCCGCAATACCAGTTCGATCCCGAGACCTCGATGAACTATGAGGTCGGCGCGAAGTCGATGTGGTTCGACCACCGGCTGCTCGTCAATCTCGACGTGTTCCGGATGCTGGTGCACGGCTATCAGCAGTCGGTCCTGCAGGCGAGCGGCAGCGGCTTCGTGATCGGCAATGCCGGCAATTTCCAGAACCAGGGCTTCGAACTCGACACGACGATCAATCCGATCGATCCGCTGACGATCAACGCGTCGGCCAGCTATATCGACTCGCTGATCACCGGTGGCGCCGAGCATTCGACCTGCGACACGACTTATCCCCATGCCGGTTCGCCGCCGCCGGCGACGTCCGGCCCGTACTTCAACGGGACGAACACCAGCCAGGGCTGCAATTTCAACGGCCTGACCTTGCCCTATGCGCCGAAGTGGCAGTGGAGCCTCGGTGCGCGCTGGGAGCAGCCGGCACCGAGCTGGGGCATCAACTGGTGGGTGTCCGCCAATGTGACGGGCGTGAGCTCGAAATATCTCGATGCGTCGCTCGATCCGCGTTCGCTGCAGTCCGGCTATGAACTGTTCAACGCGACGATCGGCGTCGAGAGTCTCGAAAACGGCCTGAAGGTCGATCTCTGGGGCCGCAACCTCACCAATCAGCACTACTTCACCGCTGCCGCGTCGCAGACCCAGGGCGCGCAGGTCAGCGCGGGAGGAACGGCGGCGATCAACGGGTTCATCGGCTGGCAGGGCCAGCCGCGGACCTTCGGCGTCGAGGCAAAGTACCAATTCTGACATTGCTCCCGAAACTAGCGGGGCAGCCGGCGTATATCGGCTGCCCCATTCTTTTTTTGCATGATCAGGAAAGGTCCGGCCAATGACTTCACAGCCGACGATTTCCGTTTCGGGCGCGCAGCCGATTGCGCGCAAAGCGTGGGTCATGCTGGCCATGCTTTTTGCCTTCATGCTGGTGAACTTTGCCAGCAAGACAGTGATGGGCCTGTCCGCCGTGCCGATCATGCACGAGCTCGGCCTGTCCCACACCGAGTTCGGCACCCTGTCGGCGAGCTTCTTCTATCTGTTCGCCCTCTCGGCTCTGATCATCGGCTTTGTCGTGAACAAGGTCCGGACGACTCCGGTCCTTCTGCTGATGGTTGCCATCTGGGCGGTCTGTCAGCTCATCGCCGTTGCCCCGCTGGGCGCCGCGGCGCTAATGGCTTCGCGCGTTGCGTTGGGCGCGGCGGAGGGGCCGGCCTTTCCGGTGGGCATCCACGCCATTTTCAAATGGTTCCCGGACAGCAGGCGCGCGCTTCCCGCCGCAGTGATCTCGCAGGGCTCCAGCTTCGGCGTGGTCGTGGCTTTGCCGGCGCTGAACGCGCTCCTGTTGGCGTTCTCGTGGCATTGGGCCTTCGGCGCCGTCGGCATCGCGGCGATCGTCTGGGCGCTTGTCTGGTTTGTGGTCGCGCAAGAGGGACCGATCGGCGATGAGCATGGGGCCGAGGAGACCCCGTCCGCGCGCATTCCCTATACGCGGCTCCTGTTCAACCGAACGATGCTGTCGGCCTGGCTGTGTGCATTCGGTGCTTATTGGGGCGTTGCGCTGCTGGTGTCATGGTTCACGCCCTATCTGACCGAAGGTCTAGGCTTTTCGCAGTTTGCGGCAGGCTGGCTCAGCACCGTGCCGTGGGGGGCGGCCATCGTGGTTGCGGTGTGGGGCGGATGGCTCTCGGAGCGGCTGGCAGCGCGGGGCGTTTCGAGCCGTGTCTGCCGCGGCATCTTCGGCGGCGGCATGGTCGCGTTCGGCGGCGTCCTCCTGCTGCTCCTGCCGTTCATTCCTTCGCATGCCCTCGAATTCGTCGTACTCGTCGCGGGGCTTTCGATGGGTTCCGTGATCTATGCGATGCAGACAGCGATCATCGCGGAGCTCACGCCGGTCGAGCAGCGCGGCGGCCTTCTCGCCATAGGTACGGCAATCTGGTCGCTGGCCGGCGTGGTCGCGCCGGTCGTCATGGGCAAGCTGATCGACACCAACGGCGATCCGCATCATGGCTATCAGCTTGGCTTCGTCGCCTTCGGTGCCGTTTCGCTCGTGGCGGGCCTGATCGGCATGGTCTTCATGCAGCCGGAGACGACGCGCCGGCACCTGCGCGCGGGGCGCTGATGTTGTCCACGCCAGTTTTCCGGCGGCTATCGTGCCATAGCCCGACGGCATGGCCGGTGTTCTGGATTTCCGGGCGGACAAAAGCGAACATGGCTTCCGCTACACAAGAATCGCGACCGGTGCCTGACACCGGCGAGACGGGGACGGACATATGAAGTTGAGAAGCGTGATGCTCGTTACCGTGCTGGCGGGGGGCAGTGCCGTATACGCCTTCGCCCAGAGTGCCGATGCACCGGCAGCGGCGCCCGCAGCGCCCGCGGCCACTGCGCATGAAACTCCCACGCCTCCCGGCGGCACCTATCATTCGGCGATCCCGCCGGAGAACCGTCGCGCCTTCTTCGGCGAGATGCATCTGCATACCACGATGTCGTTCGACGCCTGGACTTTCGGCACCAAAGTCACGCCGGACATGGCCTATAAGTTCGGCCGCGGCGAAACCATCATGGTGCCGGCCGAGCAGGTCGCGCGCCAGCAGGATATCCACGACAAGGGCGATGTTCCGGCGAAGCGCGCCTGGCCGCTCGATTTCATGGCGGTTACCGACCATTCCGAGTCGATGGGCGTGCTGACTCAACTCGACGACACGTCCAATCCGCTGCGTCAGACCGATCTCGCGCAGAAGCTGCTCAAAGAACCGGGTCAGGCCTTCTATCTGGTGGCGGGCGACATCGAGGGCGGCGGCGGCACCTCGACCGGCGCATCCAACCTGCAGGCCCTCAACCCGGCCGCCGCGCGCCAGCACGCCTGGGACCTCGAGATGAAGGCGGCCAACGACAACTATATCCCCGGCAAGTTCACGACGTTCATCGCCTATGAATGGACATCCTCGCCTGACGGCAAAAACCTGCATCGCAACGTGTTCTTCAATTCGGATCACGCACCGCTGCCCTTCACCTCCGCAGATTCCAACAAGCCGGAGGATCTGTGGTCCTATCTGGAGAAGGCGCGCGCCGACGGGATCGACGTGCTCGCCATTCCGCACAATGGCGATGCGTCGGGCGGCCTGATGTACGACTGGAACATGTCGAACGGGCGGCCGATGGACGAGGCGTATGCCCAACGCCGCGCGATGAACGAGCCCTTGACGGAAATCGTGCAGATAAAGGGTCAGTCGGACACCGTGCCGGCATTGTCGCCCAACGACGAGTTCGCGAATTTCGAGATCTACGACCGGCTGATCGCGCGGCCCTCGATCAAGAGCGATCCGAACGGCAGCTATGTCCGTCAGGCGCTCGGCCGCGGTCTCGTGATCCGCTCGGAGGTCGGCACGAATCCCTACAAGTACGGGTTCGTCGGCGGTTCGGATATTCATAACGGCTTGACAACGTCCGACGAGAACTCGACGGCCTCGAACTCGTTCGGTCTCGATCCGAACACGATGATGCCCTCGGCGGACCGTGCCAAGCGTGCACTCGAGATCATCCCGACGATTGCGAGGCTCGACACCGATGCCGCGCGGAATCACACGCCGCCGGCCAAGGCTACGCCGCTCGAGCAGGGCTCCGCGGGCCTGACCGGCGTCTGGGCGGAAGAGAATACGCGCAACTCGATCTTCGCGGCCCTGCGCCGCAAGGAGACCTTCGCGACATCGGGCACGCGCATGCGTCTGCGCATGTTCGGCGGCTGGGGCTTCGATGCGAAGACAATCAAGAACGCCAACTGGGTGGCGCTGGCTTATGCCCATGGCGTGGCGATGGGCAGCGATCTGCCGGCGCGCCCGGCGAAGGCGTCCGCGCCCGCCTTCATCCTGGAGGCCCTGAAGGATCCCGACGGCGCCAATCTCGACCGCATCCAGATCATCAAGCTGTGGCTCGAGGGCGGGACGTACAAGGAGAAAATCTTCGACGTCGCCCTGTCCGGAAATCGCCATGTTGCCGCCAACGGCCACGCACCGGCGGTCGGCAATACCGTGGATCTGAAGACCGGCAAGTACACCAACAGCATCGGCGCAACGATGCTGACCGCCGTGTGGCGCGATCCGCAGTTCGATCCCAAGAAGCCGGCAGTCTACTACGCGCGCGTGCTGGAGATCCCGACGCCGCGGTGGAGCACCTTGCTGGCTATCAAGAACAATGTGCCGATACCGGCCCGGCTGCCGGCGACCATTCAGGAGCGCGGCTGGACATCGCCGATCTGGTTCACGCCGGGGTGAGGAAACCGCCCTTGGCACCGAGTGCCGGGGGACAATAGGGTGGCGGCGTGGGGGCGCCGCCGTGTCGGGGCTTTGGATATCGCATGACCACTGAAAGCGCGCCGGGGCGCATGATGCCGGCAGCCTCCGGCCTTGCCGCCGCGCGCGGCCTGTTGCGCTGCGTCGCGCGCGAGCCGCTGACTCACTTCATCCTGTTCGGTTTCGTGCTGTTCATTCTGAGCCGGATCTACGACGAACAGCAGAACGTCTATCGCATCGTCGTTACGCCCGCCCATGTCGCACAGCTCGCGCGCAGCTATGCGCTCCAGTTCGGCGCGCCGCCCGATCCGGTGGCGCTGGAGGCGCTGGTTGAGCGTGACATCCATGACGAGGTGCTGTTCCGCCAGGGTGTGGCCCTCGGGCTCGACCAGGGCGACGAGATCGTGCGGCGGCGCGTCGTGCAGAAGTCGCAGTTCCTGATGCAGGATCTGAACGCGCCGGCGGAGCCGAGCGACGCGCAGATGCTCGCCTATTACAAGGCGCATGAGAGCCGCTATGTGACGCCGCCGCGAGTCACCTTCAGTCACATCTATTTCTCGCTCGACAATGGCGGCGACGCCGAGGCGCGGGCGCGCGGCGTGCTGGCGAAATTGCCGGCCGGCTTGCACCGTGCGCCCGACAAGGGCGATGTGTTTCCTGATCTCTACGACTTCGCAGCCTACGAACCGGAGCAGGTGCAACGTCTGTTCGGCCGGACGCCGATGTCGGACGCCGTGTTCAAGGCCCCGGTCGGAAAGTGGTCGGGACCCTATCTCTCGGGTTATGGCTGGCACCTGATCCACATCGATGCACGGTCTCCGGCGGCGCTCGCGCCGTTCAAGGACGTGAAAGACCGTGTCCATGTCGACTATCTGCAGGACGCACAGGACCGCGCGAACAAGGCGGCGTTCGACGATCTCGCGCGGCGCTTCACGGTGATCCGTGAGGATCAGGGGCAGGCGCCGTGAAGCGGTGGCTTGCCGCGTTCTCTGTCTGGTTGGCCGTGCTGTTCGGCGGGCCGGCATTCGCGCATGAGGTGCGTCCGGCCTATCTGGAGATCACCCAGACCGCGCCGAAGGCCTATACGGTGATCTGGAAGCTGCCCACCATGGGCGACGTCGCGATCCACCTCGATCCGCGGATCTCCAACGGCTGGCTCGGGCGCGAGCCGGCGGACCAGTACGCTGCGGCCGGCTTCCTGATCCGCACCTGGAAGATCACCGACAAGCGGAAGGACCCGATCTTCGGGCAGACGATCACCATCGGCGGTCTTCCGGACACGATGACCGACGTCTATTTCCGGGTTCGGCTGCTCGATGGCCGCCAGATCGACGCGATCCTGCGGCCGGAGCAACCGAGCTACACGATCACCTCGGAGGGCAGGGGCGCCTTTGCGGTGCCGACTTTTCTCCTGCTGGGCATCGAACACATCCTGACCGGCCCCGATCATCTGCTTTTCGTGCTTGGCCTGCTGCTGATCGTTCGCAGCATCAGGGCGCTGGTGAAGACGGTCAGTGCCTTCACCGTCGCGCACAGCATCACGCTTGCGCTTGCGTCCTTCGGACTGATCACCCTGCCGATTCCGTTGCTGAATGCGCTGATTGCGCTGTCGATATTGTTCCTCGCACCGGAAGTCATTCGCGCCCAGCGTGGCGGCGACAGCCTGACGATCCGTTATCCCTGGGTCGTCGCCTTTGCCTTCGGACTGCTGCATGGCATGGGCTTCGCGAGCGGATTGACGTCGTTGTCGCTGGACCGGGGAGCGCTGGTGTCGGCGCTGCTGCTGTTCAACATCGGCGTCGAAATCGGGCAACTTGCGTTCATCGCGCTCATCCTCGGGCTGATCCGGGCGTTCCGGCTGATGGAAATTTCCTGGCCGCGCCCGCTGGCGAACGCGCCGACCTATGCCATCGGTATTCTCGGCGCATTCTGGACCATGCAGTACACCGCCATGCTGTTCGGAGTGATCTGATGCGCGCGCGCCAATTCCTCTTTCTGATGATCGCGGCGTCCGCGCTCATTCCTGAGACCGCCGCCGCGCATATCGTCAAAGGCGAGGCGATCGGTTTCCTGAGCGGCGTGGAACATCCGATCTCGGGCCTCGACCATGTGATCGCGATGGTCGCGGTCGGCATGTGGGGCGCACAGCTCGGCCGTCCGGCCATCTGGCTGCTTCCGGTGACCTTCCCGCTGGTCATGGCCTTCGGGGGATTCCTGGGGCTCATCGGCGTGCCGTTGCCCGGCAGCGAAATCGCAATCGCACTCTCCGGCGTGTGCCTGGGTGCCGTGGTGCTGTTGGAATCGCAGCCGCCGCTCTGGGTGGCAGCGGCGCTGGTCGGGGTGTTCGGGCTGTTTCACGGCTATGCCCATGGCGCCGAACTGCCGCCCGGTCAGAACGCTTTGCTCTACAGCGCGGGTTTCGTGCTCGCGACCGGATTGCTGCACGCGACCGGCATCGCGATCGGCGTGGTGCATCGCTGGCCGTGGGGCAGGGTGGCGCTCCGCGGTGCCGGTGCCGCCGTCCTGTGCGGCGGCGCGTTCTTCCTGTGGAGCGCGTTCGCATGAAGTGGCGCGCGGCGTTCGGTGCAGCGGCGCTCGTATTGCTGCCGGAGGCTGCGCAGGCGCATCTGGTGATCACGGGCATGGGGCCGGTCTACGACGGCATGTTGCATTTCGGTCTGAGCCCTGAGGATTACCTGCCAATCGTTGTCCTCGCATTCTTCAGCGGACTGCGCGGGTCGAGCGCCGCGCGGATGGCGTTGGGTGGGCTCGTCGTTGGATGGCTGGCCGGCGGGCTCGTTGCGATGTATGTGACGTCCGTTTCGCCCGAGTTGACCTCTGTTGCGACGGCCATGTTGTTCCTCGTCTTAGGCGGCTTGTTGGCATCCAATTTCGCGGTTTCGGCGCGCGCTGTGGGTGTTGCGGGCGCGCTGCTCGGTCTGGTGCGCGGGCTTGCAGATCTTGCGGGAACGGCGTTCTCCGTTCCGCATACGCTGACGCTGATCGGAATGACGGCGAGCGGCTTTGTGGTGTTCTCGCTTGCGGCGTCATTGACGCTGCCCTTGAAGCGCGCCTGGCTGATCGTCGCGGCACGGGTCAGTGGAAGCTGGCTCGCGGCGCTGGGACTGCTTCTGCTGGGTTGGATCGTCCGCTACGGACCGATCGTCGGCTGAGACTTCGGCGCGATCCAATCCGACCAGGCGCGCAGCAGAGCGTCCGGTGCGCCGGTGCCGAAGACATAGCGGTCCGGACGAACGAGAACCGCCTCCGCGTCATGTTTCTCAAGCCAGGCCTCGAGCGGCGCGCCGAATTCGCCCAGCGTTGTCGTCCGTGCAATCTTCACATCGCTATTCGACGGCAAGGTTTTTGATCGCGCGATAAGCCAGGGTCCGGTGCCCAACTCATCGTCGAGCTTCTGCTCCGATGCAAGCGTTTGCGGAAAATAGCTTCCGGCGCCGGCGCTGCCTTCGACGAGACAGCCGGCGGAAAAAGGCTGGTGGCCGAGGCCGCCGGCCGGCGGCTGGCCGCGTGCCGCCAGCATCTGCTCGTCGCGTGCCTTGGCGGCTGCCGGATCGGTGATGCAGACGGTGCGGCCCATCATCATCGCCATTGCGATGATCGGGCGGACATGGGGATCGCGCTCCTGCTGATAGGTGTCGAGCAGGCGGTCATCGGCGCCGCGCAAGACGGCGGCAAGTTTCCAAGCGAGATTGGCGGCATCGCGCAGGCCCGTGCACAGGCCCTGTCCGGCAAAGGGCGGCATCTGGTGCGCGGCGTCACCGGCAAGCAGAAGGCGGCCCTTGCGCCATTGCGTCGCCACTTTGGCGTTGAAACGGTAGACCGCCTTGCGTTCAAGCGTGATCGCGCCATCGACATTCCAGGGCTTCAACAAGGCCGCGATGAAGGCGTCGTCGAGTACCTGTTCGGCGCTCTCGCCGGGCTTCAGCATGAACTCCCAGCGGTGCCGGCCTTCGCCCATCAGGACACAGGTGGTGGGACGTGCGGGATCGCAGATCTGGAGATTGATCTTCGGCAGACGTTCGGGGTCGTGAACGATGGTGTCGATGACGAGCCATGGCTCGTCGAACTGCAGATCGTCGAATTCGATCCCGGCTGCGTTGCGGACCGGACTGCGCGCGCCGTCGGCGCCGACGATGTAGCGGGCGAGGATTTCGGTTTCGCCGTCCGGGGTCGTTACGGTGCTGACGGTCCCGGCGGCGTCCTCGCGACAGCCGGTCCAGGTCCAGCCGGTGCGCAGGTCGAGCGTGTCGAGTTTGCGTCCCCCTTCGCGCAGTGCGGCCTCGATCGAGGGTTGGTGAATCATGTTGCCCGCCGGCCAGCCGCCGGGACCGATGCGGTCCATGCCTTCGAAGCGCATCAGGACCTCGCCGCCGGCGGTAAGGAAGTCGTAGCGGCTCGAACGCCGCGACGTCGCCATCACGCTTTCGGCGATTCCGAGCTCCTGGAAAATGCGGACGATTTCGTGATCGATATGCGCCGCGCGGGGCAGGGGGTAGATGTCCGCTTCCTTGTCGATCACCAGCGTGCGCACGCCGGCGCGCGCGAGCAGGAGGCCAAGGGTGATGCCGGTCGGACCGCCGCCGACGACAAGGACGTCGGTCTTCATGCTTCGGCGGCCAGCACGGCTTCGATGGCGCCCAGGCTGTCGACCTCGCAGCGCACCTTGTCGCCCGCTTTGAGGAACCGGCGCGGATCCATCGCAGCACCGACACCACCCGGCGTTCCGGTGAATATGAGGTCTCCGGGTTCGAGCGTCATCGCCTGAGAGAGGTGCTCGATCTGGTCCCAGATGTCGAAGACGAGATGGCGGGTGTTCGAATCCTGTCGCTTCTCGCCGTTGACGAAACAGCGCAAGCCGAGCGCGTGCGGATCGGCCACCTCGTCGGCGGTGGTGATCCAGGGACCGATCGGCGCATGGGTGTCGAACGACTTGCCGAGGCTCCATTGCGGCGTGCGGTGCTGCCAGAAGCGTTCGGTGACGTCGTTGCCGACACAATAGCCGAAGACATGCGCGGGCGCGTCGGCCTTGGCGATGTTGCGGCCACGCTTGCCGATGATGGCGACGAGTTCGACTTCGTAGTCGACGAAGGGACCGGACTTCGCGATCAGGATCGGATCGAAGGGCGCGTTGACCGAGGTGACGGCCTTGGTGAACCAGACCTGGTTCGCCGGGGTCTCGGCTTTGCTTTCGGCGATGTGATCGGCGTAGTTCAGACCGATGGCGAAGATCTTTCCCGGCCGTTCGACCGGAGCGAGGAGCTTCACATCCGAAATCGCGAGTGGAGTACCGGCCGCGGCATCGCGCGTGACGGCAGCCCGGTTAGCTGGCCAATTGGCGATGAGTTCGATCATCGTTCCGCCCACGGGGACGATGCTGTCGCCCGTCACGACGCCCGTGCGTGCGCCGTTGCCGGCGTCGAAGGTTGCGAGCTTCATCTGCGCTACCCGGCCATCATCGGATGGTTCGGACCCCACTGCACGCCGAGGAGGTCCTGGAAGCTCGCCTTGTGCGAGCCGTCTTCGGCGGTGAACAGGTCGCCGTCGGTCCAGTGCTCGAGTTCGTGGCCCCAGGGATCTTTCCAGTAGTCGAAGATCTGGCTGCCGAGGATGTGCCGGCCGACGCCCCAGGCCGGCGTGCGCTTGGCCTTCTTCAGATGGGTATGGCCGCGCATGAGATCGTCGAAATCGGCGACCTCAAAGGCGGCATGGTTGAAGCGCGGCGCCGCGGGGCTCTGCAGCAGGAACAGGGTGTGATGATCGGTCGGCGCGGTGCCGCGGTCGCAGCGCATGAAGGCACCGACCGCA
This sequence comes from Pseudomonadota bacterium, assembly GCA_018241025.1. Taxonomy (GTDB): domain Bacteria; phylum Pseudomonadota; class Alphaproteobacteria; order Micropepsales; family Micropepsaceae; genus Rhizomicrobium. The sequence continues at coordinate 93,873 of JAFEEQ010000028.1, read as the reverse complement.
AAACCGGGCGCGCCTTCGATCTCGTCGGAGGTGATGAAACCGAAGCGGGATTTGTACCAAGCCTCGGAGGCGCGGAAGTCCTTCACTTCGAGAACGGCGTGGCCGAGACGCACGACATGGGCGGGGCAGGCATCCATGCGGGTCGAGGCGCGCAGGCGTGCCTTGTCGCGTGCGTCGTTGCGGATCGCGCCGCCGGGAAGTGTCTGCGGCTTGGCGCGGGTCTGCCCGGCCACGACTTCGACGCGGTTTCCGTCCGGGTCGGCGAGCGTGACGACGAAGCCGCCGCCCGGCGCATTCAATGGCGCGACCTGCGTACCTTCGGCCGCTGCGAGTATCTTCAAGTCGTCGAGACTCTCGGCACGGAAACCGAGTGCCTGGAAACCCGGCTCGCCAACCGTGGTGGCGTGGAGGAAGGGCTGATCGCCTGCGCCGCGGGCATAGAGGACGCCGTCTTCCGACGCGACGGGAGCCAGCCCGAATTCCTCGAGGAAGGTCTTCATGGCAGCGAGGTCGGGTGCCGAGAAGCGGACATGGGCGATGTCCTCGATCTTGATCGTGCTCATGCATTCCTCCGTGTCTTGTTCTGTTTTTCCGGTGCGGCGAGCGGCGCCAGTTCGGCGGTCGCGATGCGATGGGCCTCTCCGGCCGAAAGTCCGGCTGCACGCAACAGGAGATCGGCGGCATTGCTGCCGGCCTCGCGCCAAGTCTGATCGCCGCGGATCACCGCGCTCATAGCCGACAGCGTCGTGCCGGTGAGCATCGAGAGCAGCGAAGGCACCTTTTCCGCGCCGAGCTTGAAGCGGCCCGAGGCGACACCCTGGGCAATGTCCCGCGCGGGCGGTTCCCGCATCATGCCGTGGAGCAGGGAATGGCTGAGCGCGAAGCGCAGCAGGAAACGGCCCCAGTCGTGATCCTCATGGGCGCGGCGGATGAAGAGGCGCAGCCCGGTCGCCATGCGCGTGGCCGGGTCTTCGATGCCCTGCATCGTCAGCTCGGTCCGCACGATCATATCGCGCGACAGGCCGGCGACGATTTCGCCGAACAGATTTTCAGGTTCGGCAATGTTGTTGTAGATCGTGCCGCGGGCGATGCCGGCGGCGTCGGCGAGATCGCTGACGGCAATTTCGCTGCCGCCGTTTTCCGCGAACAGGCGAAGCGCGGTCTGGTAGATTTTGGCGCGGGCGGCGCTCGGCCGGCCGCGCTGGATCGGCATCGTGTTCATCGATGTTGATTATTGAACAAAGTTGTTCAAAAAGTCAATTCGGGTTCTCGGGAGGAAAGACATGTTCGAAGGCAAGGTGTGGTGGGTGACGGGCGCGTCGTCGGGAATCGGCAGCGCCCTGGCGCTCACGCTGGCGGAAAGCGGCGCGAAGCTGATCCTTTCGGGCCGTAACACCGAGGCGCTGGAAGGTCTGGCGAAGAAAGTGAAAACCGCGAGCCTCGTTCTGCCGTTTGAGGCGACAGATTTCGCGCACATCCCCGAGATCGCCGACAAGGCATGGTCATGGGCCGGTGCCGTCGAGGGGCTGGTCAACAATGCCGGCATCTCGCAGCGTTCGCTTGCTGTCGAGACGGCATTTGAAGTCTACCGCCGCATCGTCGATGTCGATCTTTTGGCGCCGATCGCGCTGACCCAGGCGAACCTGCCGCGGATGGTGGCGGCGGGCAGCGGAAGCATAGTCGCCATATCGAGCGTGGCGGGCATCGTCGGTTCGCCCCTGCGCAGCGCCTACAGCGCCGCAAAGCATGGCCTCATCGGCTATCACGACAGCGTACGCGCCGAGACGGCGCATCACGGTCTCAAGGTCCTGGTCGTTGCGCCCGGGTCGGTGCGGACAGAAGTGTCGAAGAACGCGCTCGGCGCGGACGCAAAGCCGCGCGGCTTCAGCGACAAGGCGATCGACAGCGGCATGGCCCCCGAGACCGCCGCGGAACGCATCCTTGCCGCGCTGCGCGCCGGCGAACGCGAGCTGATTCTGGCCGAGGGTGGCGAGGCGGAGATCGCGAAACTTCGCCGGGTCGATCCCGATGCCCTGTTCGACGCGATGGCCCGACTCGTTGCCGGCGGCTATGCCAAGCAGCTCGGCGCGTCACAGTAGCGGCGCGCTACGAAAAGTTTGTCGCGCGCGATGCTGGCGGGCGTGCCGCATTTCATGACGGCGCAGTTAATCCTGCCGGCAATGCCGGCCGGCCTGGCGTGACATATCAAAGCCAGATGACGGGTTTGGGCGGTTGCCGCGAACCCGGCGGCCTTCGTCCGGACCAGGCAATTGTCGCAACAGCGTGTCTGCAACATTACGGAAGTGTCGTGAGCAGGCGTCGCCTTGATACAATGCCGACATAGTTACACGACGACGCTTGCCTTAGATGGCCCCATCGTAAAATGCTGCAAGGGGCACCTGGTGGATCACCGGATCAATCCGGCGCGTGCGTGCGCGCGCGTCACTGCTTTCGGAAACATTCCGTGGACAGCCCTCGCCGCAACGGTTGCCGGCGTGCTGGTCATGGCTGGCCCGGCGATGGCGGGCGATATTTCCAGCGGCTCCACCTACAAGGCTTCGGCGCTCGGCAATTCGCTCAATCCGGACTTCAAGGGCGGAACGCTGCTTCTCGACAGTACCACGACCATCACCCAGAACTTCACGGTCGAGACCTATACCGGCAATACGATCGATATCGACGGTCATACGGTGACGATGAGCGGCGCGTTCACGGGCGCCGGACCGCTGACCTTTTCGGACAGCGTCGGGGGCGGCATCGTAACGCTCACCGCGAGCAGCAACGCCTATACGGGCGTCACGACCGTAAATAGCGGGGCGGTTTTGGCGCTGGGCGGGACAGGCACGATCGCGGATTCCGCGGGACTGGTGGACAACGGCACGTTCGACATATCGGCAACGACGAGCGGCGCGTCGGTCACAACCCTCTCCGGTACGGGCAATGTCGTGCTCGGTTCACAAATACTCAGCATCAGCGACGGCGGCGGCCTCTTTTCGGGTGTTATTACCGGCACGGGAAGTCTGAAGGTCGCAGGCGGCACCGAGATCATCACGGGCACGAATACCTATAGCGGCGGAACGGTCATATCCTCCGGAACGCTGGAAGTCGGCGACGGCGGTACCACCGGGTCTATCATCGGCAATGCGTCCGTCGTCGGTACCTTGGCCTTTAACCGCAGCGACGACATTTCATTCGATGGCGTCGTTTCCGGCACCGGTGGTGTATCCCAACTCGGTAGTGGCACGCTCACCCTGACGGCCGCCAACAGCTATACCGGAACGACGACGATTTCGGCCGGAACGCTGGCGCTCTCGAGCACGGGCAGCGTGGCCGGATCGAGTGTGGCGGACGGCGGCATATTCGATATTTCGGCCACGGGCGGGGCCTCGATCAAATCGCTGTCCGGAGCCGGCACGGTCGAGATGGGCGCATCGACACTGACCATTACCGCTGCGTCCGGCTCGTTCTCCGGTACGCTCGAGGGCAGCGGCAGTGTCGTGGTCACCGGCGGCACCCAGCTGTTTTCCGGTTCGCTGAACTACACGGGGACCACGAGCGTCACCGGCGGCACGCTTGTCCTCGGTTCGGCCAGCGTCGACAAGGATATCGCCAACAGCTCGCTGGTCAGCTTCCAGACGAGCGGCGTGGTCGACTATAGCGGCGTGATTTCCGGTTCAGGAAGTATCAGCACGCTCTCCGGCACGACCGTCATCAGTGCAGCGCAGACCTATACCGGCGTGACGACGCTCACGGCCGGAACGCTCGAACTCAGCGGAAGCGGCTCGATCGCCAATTCGAGCAATGTCTCCGTGACCGGCACGCTCGACATTTCTTCCGCAGGTTCCGACGTCGCGATCACTTCGCTTGCGGGCACCGGCTCGGTCGTTCTCGGAAGCCGCAATCTCGATCTGACCGGAGCCTTCGGGACCTTCACGGGAGTCCTCTCCGGTTCCGGGGGCGTGACGCTGGCTTCCGGTAACGAAATCCTGTCAGGCACCAATACATACACGGGCGACACCGTCATCAGCGGCGGCACGCTCGCGCTGGGAAGCTCATCGGCGATCGCGCATTCGACCGTGGTCGACAATTCGGTGTTCGACATTTCGCAGGTGTCCTCCGCCAGCGGAACCACGACCGCGACGATCATTTCGCTCGCGGGATCCGGTTCAGTCGTGCTGGGCGAGCAGACGCTTTTGCTGAGCAATGCCGCGGATGCGTTCTCGGGATCGATCTCGGGCGCCGGCGGACTCACCGTGAGCTCGGGTGTCGAGACCCTGACAGGCGCGAACACCTATGCCGGCAGCACCACGATCAACAGCGGCACGCTCGCGCTGACGGGATCGGGAAGCCTGCTGTCGAGCGGAAAGCTGCTCGACTACGGCGTATTCGATATCTCGGGTGTGACCGGTTCTTCGACGGTGACACTCGGTACGATTTCGGGCACAGGGACGGTCGTTCTTGGTGGCGAAAATCTGAACATCTCGAATGGCAGTACATCGTTCACGGGCACGATCTCCGGGACCGGCGAGCTTATCGTTTCGGGCGGGACGCAGATTCTGGGGGGTGGCAACACCTACAGCGGCGGCACGCTGATCAACGGCGGCACGCTGCAGATCGGACTTGGCGCCGGAAGCGGCTCGATCGTCGGCGATGTGACCGACAACGGCACGCTGAAGTTCAACCGCACGGGATCGCTTGCCTTCGGCGGCAACGTCTCGGGCAACGGACAGCTGGTGCAGGCCGGGTCGGGCACGACGATCCTGACGGGCACCAATACCTATAGCGGCGGAACCACGATTTCGGCCGGGGCGCTTCAGATCGGCAATGGCGGCACGACGGGTTCGATCGCAGGCGATGTCACCGACAACGGAACGCTGGCCTTCGCCCGCACCGATGCAACGACGTTCGGCGGTACGATCTCCGGCACCGGCGGCGTTTCGATCCTCAGCGGCGACATGATCTTCACGGCGAGCGAGAGCTATGCCGGGGCGACCGTCGTCAGCAACCTCGCGAGTCTGACGCTTACCGGCTCGGCGAACATTGCACAGTCCAGCGGCGCAACGGTGAACGGTACGCTCGACCTTTCCGGCATGACGGTTGCGTCCAGCCTCGTATCGTTGTCGGGATCGGGCTCCGTCATCATGGGCAGCCAGGATCTGACGATCACCAACGGCTCCGGGACATTCTCGGGCGTGATCACCGGTACCGGCGGGCTGATGCTGGCCGGCGGCAGCGGCGAAGTCCTCTCCGGCACCAACAGCTATACCGGCGCGACGGTTATCAATGGCGGGACGCTGTCGGTGAACGGTTCGATCGCGAGTTCGAGCGGCGTGACCGTGAATTCGGGCGGCACGCTGGCCGGCTCCGGCACGGTCTCGGGCGTGACGCTCGCGAGCGGCGCGTCGATCGCGCCGGGCTCGAACGGCACGGGTACACTGACCGTCAACGGCAACGTCGCGTTCTCGTCGGGCTCCCTGTTCGTGGTCAACATGGCGAACAGCTCGGCCGGAAAGCTTTCGGTGTCGGGTGCGGAGGCGTTGAGCGGTACGCTGTCGGTCGTCAGCCTCGACGGCACATATGCCTTCGGACAGAAGCTGACGGTTCTGACCGCGAGCGGCGGGGTGAGCGGAACTTTCGCGGTTGCACCGATCGTCAGCACCGGGGCGCAATACAAGACGGTCGTCAGCTATGACGCCAACGACGTCTATGTCGAGGTCAACCTCGCCAAGCTCTCGCCGCTGTTGCCGGGCGGCGCCTCGCCGGGCGCGAGCAATGCGGTGAACGGGATCGATGCGGCGATTGCCGCGGGCGATACGCTGCCGCAGAAATTCCAGGCCCTCGGCACGTTGAGTGCTGCGGCGCTGGAGACCGATGCCGGGCAGCTCGCCAGTGAAGTCGGCAGCGACGTCACACAGGCCGGCAATTCGCTGGTCAATCCGTTCCTGACCGCGATGTTCGATCATATCGCCGATCTGCAGCCGACGGGCGCCTTCCGCAGCCAGATGCCCCAGGACGACGGTATATGGGCCACGGCCCTGATCTCGACGCAGATCGTCGATGGCGACAGTGCGCTTTACGACACCCATCGCATGCGGGCGAGCGTGACGGGCTTCGTTGCCGGCGGCGACTGGAACGTCGCGCCGTCGACACGGCTCGGCTTCGCGGTCTCGACGGGATCTTCGGATTTCCGCCTGGCGAGCGATGTGGGGCAAGGCCGTGCGACGGCATTCCAGCTCGGCGTCTATGGGCTGACCCAGTTCAGCCGCCATTTCTACGGCTCCTTTGCCGGTGCGCTCGCGCTCGACGATGTGAAGACCCAGCGCACCATCGATGTCTCGGGCACCGATACGCTGCAAGGCAAGGTGACCGCGCGGATGATCGGCGGCCGCTATGAGACCGGCGCGCAACTCGGCTGGATCATGCCCTATGTGGCCGTGCAGGACGTTTTGTTCGACACGCCGAAATACACCGAGACGGCGCTGTCCGGTTCGGACGGCTTCGCGCTCACCTTCGCGGGACAGACCACGAACTACGCGAATGCCGAGCTCGGCCTGCGCCAGCGCGTCGATGTGCATCTCGACGATTGGACCCTGAACCTGTCCGACCGCCTGGCCTGGAAGCTGAACATGTCGGGCATTCCGGCGGCCGAGGCGGCATTTGCGGCGCTCCCGGACTCGACCTTCACCAGCTATGGCGCGAGCGGCGGCCGCAATGCGGTGCTGTTCTCGCTCGGTGCCGGGCTGCACAGCGCGGGCGGATTCGGTATCGACTTCCATTTCGACAGCGACATATCGGACAAGTCACAGTCCTATACCGAAGGTATCGGGCTTCGTTACACCTGGTGATGCAAACGCCGGGAAGCGGTCTCCGTCACCTCCCGGCCTTGCGACGAGGCGGCGCGCAGAGAGACGCGCCACTGCGTCGGGCGGACACGGACGTCGTGCTGACCGCCTTGTTCGCGCCGGCAAAGGCATCCAGCAGAGACACGAGTACCGTGTTGGACGACGACGTATTGTTCTGCAGGTTCTCCCCCGCCTTGGCAAAGTCGGCCGAAGTCGGCGAGCCCTGGTTCGAGGTATCGAGCGCCGCGAAATCGCTGTCGGCCTCATGCCGCCATTGGCGGTGACGAAGGATTCGAACTCGCTCCTGCTGATCGAGCCGTCGCCATCGTTGTCGAGGGCAACGGCCTGCGCGTCGGCGCCCTTCATGCCGTGAAGATGGTCGTGGCCCCGCGGCGGTAGCGGTCTGGCGCTGGCGAACTGGTCATTGGTCGGGCCGCCGGTGCCGTCCGAACCGCCGCCGGGCAGGATTTGCCGCCGGAGTGTGGCGCAGCCGGCGATGGTGTCGCGTGGCGCACTGGCGCAGTGGCGCCAGAGACAAACGGATGTAAACTTGAGTCGTGCAAGCCCATCCGGCAATCATTTGCGGAGGGAGAACGATGTTTCCGTACAAGCTCCGCCGGGAAGTCGTCGGATTGTTGCTGCTGAAGGCAGTCCTGCTTTCTGTTCTCTATGTCCTGTTCTTCTCGCCGGCCCATCGCGTGGCGGTGAACGAGTCCCGTCTGACCGATCACCTCCTGAATTCGGCAAACCCCTGAGGGTCCCCGTATGGACATCGTCGAACTCTCGCGCCTGCAATTCGCGGTAACGGCCCTCTATCACTTCATCTTCGTGCCGTTGACGCTGGGCCTCTCGATCCTGCTCGGGATCATGGAGACGGTCTATGTGATGACCGACAAGCCGATCTGGCGCGACTTGACGAAATTCTGGGGCATCCTGTTCGGCATCAACTTCGCCATGGGTGTCGCCACCGGCATCACGATGGAATTCCAGTTCGGCACGAACTGGGCCTATTACTCGCAATATGTCGGCGACGTGTTCGGCGCCCCGCTCGCCATCGAAGGACTGATGGCGTTCTTCCTCGAGGCGACTTTCGTCGGCCTGTTCTTCTTCGCCTGGGACCGGCTCAGCAAGGTGCAGCATCTGATCGCCACATGGGCGCTCGCCATCGGCACCAATCTCTCGGCGCTGTGGATCCTGGTCGCCAATGGCTGGATGCAGTATCCCGTCGGTGCTCGCTTCAACGCCGACACGATGCGTATGGAAGTCACCGACTTCATGCAGGTGCTATTCAACCCGGTGGCGCAGGCGAAATTCGTGCACACGGTCAGCGCCGGGTATGTCACCGGTTCGGTGTTCGTGCTGGCGATCAGCGCCTGGTACCTGCTCAAGGGCCGCCATGTCGAGTTCGCCAAGCGTTCGATGACGGTGGCGGCGAGTTTCGGCATCGCCTCGGCGCTGTCGGTGGTCGTGCTGGGCGACGAGTCGGGCTACACCGCCGGCGAAAACCAGAAGATGAAGATCGCCGCGATCGAGGCGATGTGGGAGACCGAGCCCGCGCCGGCCTCGTTCACGGTCTTCGGCTTGCCCGACCTTTCGACCCATACGACGAAATATGAGGTGAAGGTGCCGTGGGTTCTCGGACTGATCGCCACGCGCTCGATCGACAAGCCGGTGCCGGGTATCAATGAACTCGTCGACGAGGCCTACGGCAGGATCAAGGACGGGCTGGTCGCCTACAAAACCTTGCAGGAGATCAAGCGCAATCCGAAGGACATGGCGCTGCGCACCTTGCTCGACGCCCATGTCGGCAATCTCGGCTATGCGTTGCTGCTCAAGCGGCAGCGACCCGACATCGAGAATGCGACGGACGATGACATCCGCGCCGCGGCGAACAGCACCATCCCGAATGTGCCGGTGCTGTTCTGGTCTTTCCGGCTCATGGTCGGGCTTGGCTTCTTCTTCATCGCGCTGTTCGGGACCGCCTTCTGGTTTTCCGCACGGCGTCGGCTCGACCGGTATCGCTGGTTCCTCCGCATAGCCGCGCTCAGCCTGCCGCTGCCCTGGATAGCTGCCGAACTGGGATGGATCGTGGCTGAGTACGGGCGCCAGCCCTGGGTGATCGAGGGCATCCTGCCGACGGCGCTTGGCGTGTCGTCGACGGATCCGGCGAACGTGCTCTTCAGCCTGCTTGGCTTCGCACTGTTCTATTCGGTGTTGCTGGTCGCCGACTTCTATCTGCTCGCGAAATATATCCGCCTTGGGCCCGATGCCGCTCTGCCGGCGCCCCTGGCGGCAGCGGAGTGATGCCCATGTTCGACTATGAAACGCTCCGGCTTGTCTGGTGGGCGCTGCTGGGCATCCTGCTCATCGGGTTCGCGATCATGGACGGGTTCGATCTCGGCACCGCCGCACTTCTGCCCTTCGTCGGACGGACCGATGTCGAACGGCGCATAGCGATCAACACGGTGGGCCCGGTGTGGGAAGGAAACCAGGTGTGGTTCATTCTTGGCGGTGGCGCGATCTTCGCTGCCTGGCCCACGCTCTATGCCGCGAGCTTCTCCGGATTCTATCTGGCGATGTTCCTAGTGCTGGCGACGCTGATCCTGCGTCCAGGCGGCTTCAAATATCGCAGCAAGCTCGATTCGCCGCTCTGGCGCAGCATCTGGGACTGGGCGTTGTTTGCCGGCGGGGTGGTGCCGTCGCTGGTCTTCGGTGTCGCGTTCGGCAATCTCTTCCTCGGCGTGCCGTTCGGTTTCGACAGCGACCTGCGCTTCATGCCCGACATCACGTTATTGTCGCTACTCAATCCCTTTGCGCTTCTCGTCGGTCTCGTCAGCCTGAGCATGATCGTGCTGCATGGCGCGGCATGGCTCAATCTGAAGACGGAGGGCGCGGTGCAGGGCAGGGCGCGGCGTATCGTACCGGTCGCGGCGCTGGCGTTTGTGGTGCTCTTCGCGCTGGCAGGGTTATGGCTGTCGCAATTGCCCGGCTACGGCATCGCCGGCTCCATCGCGCATGACGGGCCGTCGAACCCTATGCTCAAGACGGTCGTCCGGACTTCGAGCTGGTTTGCGGGCGGTGCTAGCTGGATTGGGGCAGCTGTGGCCATCATCGGCGCGCTCGGGGCGCTGATGATGCGCACGCGTCCACTCGGCGCTTTCCTGTTCTCGGCGCTGGTTCCGGCGGGGACGATTGCGACGGCAGGTATTGCGCTGTTCCCGTTCCTGTTGCCGTCCTCGTCCGATCCGAGTGCCAGCCTGACGGTGTGGGATGCCTCCTCGAGCAAGCTGACGCTTGGGGTGATGCTCGGCGCAGTCGCGATCTTCCTGCCGATCATTCTCGCCTACACCGCATGGGTGTATCGCGTGATGCGCGGCCCGGTGCGGGCGGAGGATATCGCCAGCAATTCCAAGACTGCCTATTGAGAGGCCGCGATGTGGTATTTTTCCTGGGTGCTGGGTCTCGGGTTCGCCGTCACCTTGGCGGTGCTCAATGCGATGTGGCTTGAGCATCGCGCGGAACATGACGGCGAAGAAGGGTGACTGTCGCGCCTTTCCTTTGTCCACGCGCTCGTTCAAGATAGGGGCGACGTCGGGCTTCGGGAGCATCCGTGGCGGAATTGTTGCAGGCGCAGAGGCAACCGCTCGCTCTAGCGGTGGCGCAGCGCCAGGCGGCCGAGCCCGGCGGGATGGCCGAACGGCTCAACGCCGGCGGCGGGCCGGTTCAGCTTCGCGCTTTGTCGGAAAGGATGAATCCCACCGGGCTTCCGGACGGGCTCAAGGCCGGCATCGAAAATCTCTCCGGATATTCGCTCGATCAGGTTCGCGTGCGGTTCAATTCGGAGCGTCCGGCGGCGCTTCAGGCGCATGCCTTCACCCAAGGCAGCGAGATCCACGTGGCGCCAGGGCAGGAGAAGCATCTTGCCCATGAGGCATGGCATGTGGTGCAGCAAGCGCAGGGCCGGGTGCGCCCGACGGCGCAGCTCGCAGGCGGCGTTCCGCTCAACGACGACACAGGTCTCGAGCGCGAGGCCGACATCATGGGTGCGCGCGCGCTTGCATCGTCGTGACGTCTATTTGAGATAGCGCCCTTCCTTCAGGAGTTCGAGGCGGATCCCCTGGAGCAGGTCGTCCGCCGTGGCGCATCTGGTTTCGCGGTCGGCAGCCATCAGCGCGGCATGGCGCAGGACATTGACGATGGCGCCACCCGAGATTTCGTATTCGCGCGCGATGGCGGGAAGATCGACCTTCTGGTCCAGCTCAAATCCCCCCTTGCCGAAACAGTCGCGCCAGAGCTGCAGTCGCGCCTCGGCGTTCGGCATGGCGAACAGGATCGCGGACTGGAAGCGGCGCGCGAAGGCCTCGTCCATGTGACTGCGCGCGTTGGTCGCGAGGATGACCACGCCCGGGAAGTCCTCCAGCCGCTGGAGCAGATAGGCGATCTGCTGGTTGGCGGCGCGGTCGTTGGCGCTGTGCGATTCCGTTCGTTTGCCGAACAGGGCATCGGCCTCGTCGAAGAACAGGATCCAGTTGCGATGCTGTGCCTGGTCGAAAAGGCTTCCGAGGTTCTTCTCGGTCTCGCCGATCCACTTGGACACGACGCGCGAGAGATCGACACGATAGACCGGCCGGTTTTCACTCTTGCCGAGCAGGCAGGCGGTGAGGGTCTTGCCGGTGCCGGGCGGACCGTAGAATAGGCTGCGATAGCCAGGCTTCAAGCGGCGTGCGAGCCCCCAGCTCTCCATCAGGAGCGGCGCATGGCGGGTCCAGCGCCGGATCATCTCGATCTGCGCACGCGTTTCGCCATCGAGCACGAGATCCTGCCACTCGAGCGCGGTGGTGATGCGCTGGGCCGGAAAGTCCGGGCTGGGCGGTGGCTGGTATTCGCGGCCGCTGAGCAGCCGCTCGATATATTCCGGCGCAACACGCAGCGCCGCGGCCGTCGGCGGCTCGTCACCGGTTCGCTGGTCGAGGATTAGAATTCCGAGGCGGGAAAAGGGATGCTCCGGCTCGAAGAGCGCCCGCAGCCGCAGCCGCTCGGCGCGATCGCTTCCAGCCAGAAGGAAGAGTGCGGTTTCGACCGTGGGCAGAAAGCCGTTATGCGACTGGCCGGTGAGGCCGCCGAATTCGCTGAAGCGCCTCCCGATCGACTGGTTGTGGATGAGAAACGGATCGAGCAGCTCCGGCGCGATTTGTGGAATGAGCGCTAGCGCCAGAACAAGCCTTTCGCTCCAGTCGAGCCCGGTTTCCAGGACGACACGTGCATATGGCCCGTCGGCTGCAGCGAGCGCGGGTGGAGCGGGAAGCCCGGGCGTGCCTGCCTTGGCGATGTGCTCCTCGAATCGCTGGTTCAGCGCGGCCTGGAACCAGGCAAGCTCGCGTTCGATCGTGGCGGCGTTTTCACCATGTGACATGTATCGGATGCTCCATCCAGCGATGCAGGACGACGGAAAAGCTCCACGGGACCTGGTCGACCAGGACGTCGACCGTCTTGCGCTGTACGCGCAGCTGCCAGTCGGTTCCGCTGCGGGTGACCCGGCCCTCGCGCTGGAGGAAGGTCTCGCGCAAGCCGGCGGGCGAGGTGTTCTTGATGATGGGCCAGTTGGCGATGACGGCCTGAATCAAGCCGTCGCATACTTCGCGTTCCTCGGCCGTCGGCTCGACGCCTGGCTCGACCGGAAGCGCGAGATCGAGGCCGCAGAGCAGCTTGTTCAACACGAGTTCCGGTTCCGGTGCGTCGCAGCGCCCATCGACCAGGTATTGAAGCAGGTGAACGGCACGTGAAGCATGTTCGATGCCGGAGATGCGCGGCTTGCCGTCGGGACCATCGCGCAGAACGTCGAGTTTCTCGAACAGGCGCGGTAGAAACGGCGAGACGATGACAAGGCCGGCATTGTTCACATAAAGCGTCTCCGGCGGCTGGTCGGATTCGTTCGCAGATTGGCGTGATACGGGGGCTCGCTGCGTCGGGCGCGGCTGGAACGCGGCGGCGATCTCGATTGCGCCGTTCTCGCGAGCTACGCGAAGTGCGCGGTCGCGGAGAATCCGGCGCTCGCTGGCGTCGCCGGCGACGGCTGCGATGAGGCCATCGGCGAGCTTACGCAAATCCGATGGGCCGTGCGCCGCAAGTGCGTCGAACAATGCAGTCCACGGCATGGCGCGGCGATTGGCGCTCAGCATCTGCATCATCGTCAGGAGCAGGCTCGCCTGCACCGGCGCCAGGATGCGGAGAATGCGTATCAGTGTGCGATCGGGCAGCGTCGCGATGAGGCGCCGGCGCGCGGCACGGTCGCGCCAGGTTTGGCCGATCATGGCGCGAAGCTCGGCGTCGCCCATGGCGGCGACCGGATGGGCCAGGGCGGTAGAGTCGCTTTCGGGGTCCTGGGCCGCACCGAGCAGTGCCGCCGTGGTGATCTCGATGAGATTATCCATCTGTGCCCGGCGCCGCTTCAACGTCTTCTCAGTCTCGCCACGGCGATCGGTGGGGATGAGCCAGATGAAGATGTCTCGAGCCGCGCTTTCGCCGACGGCATCGGCGATCCGGCGAAGGATGAGGTGTTGCTCGCGCGTCCGTGCCGACGGATCGCGCCATCGCGCGATCAGAGCTTCGCGCAGACGGGCATCGTTTCTGTTCACGAGCTCCAGAAGGATTTCGTCGAGTTGCTCCGGCGCAGGCCCCGTGCCGTCGAGCCAACGATAGGCACTGTCATAAGGATCGTCGTGCCAGGCGTTCTTCGGGAGAGGCATTGGAAATATGGCAGGAACACCGGCCGCGCGGCGCAGCAATTCGTCGAGAGCCAAAGCGGACGCTCCATCTTCGGGCAAATCTGGGATGCCTGCGATGCGGAGAAGAAAGCGACGCGCGCCCTGCGCGTCGAACAGTGTCACAAGGCGGCGTAACAGTACAACGCGCCGCGCCGCATGCGTGGCGAAGATGAGTCTCCGGACACCCGCAGCCGGAAGCGCTTCGAGCGCGTCGCGCAGATCGGCGAAAGCAATTGGGCTACCCTCCGGCAACGTCCCTCGCTCGAGCCAATCGGCCAGGATCGCTTCACGATCGGCCGGGTTCTCTTCGAGCGCCTCGCCGAGCGCAAGGCGTGTGAGGACTTCGGGCCAGGTCGTCGCATCGGCCGCCCGCGCGAGCAGGGCCTGGTCGAGCGATGGCGCGAGGAGTTTCGCGATCTCGGGCGGCGACAGCCATTGGAGTAGGCGTTCCAGTTGGACGGGCCATTGACCGCTCTTTGCGATGGAAAGCTCACGCAACAACGCGGCAAGGCCGCCAGGATCGATGCGTAGGAGCTCCGGAAGCGACGGCCCCGCATTTTCGGTCTGGCCGCTGCGAAGGTAGTTTGCAGCGCGTTCGAGCAGGCCGTGCGGCCGGCCTTCATGCGGGCGACCCGCCAGCAGCTCGGCCAAAATCGCGGGCATCGAGCCGGTGGGGATGCGCCGTGCGGCCAACGCGTCGAGGCCGCGCGCCAGACTGGCCATCACCTGGCTGGCGTCGAGGCCGTCATGACGCGCTATCCCTTCGATCAGGCTGAGCAGCATGCTCCGGCGATTGAACTGGCTGCCGGGTTCGTGGGCGGCATAGTCGATGGCGAGCGTCCAGGTGAGCTGGGCGAAGCGCTCATGCGAGACCGGGATCAGCGGGGATTCGCGATGCGCGGCTCGCAAGGTGGCGAGGTATTCGGAAACATCGTCGGCGTGTTCCGCGTCAAGCACGCTCAAAAGCAAACGGAGTGTTTCGTCTTCGAGAAGGCCGACGAGCCGAAAGAGCATGGTGCGCTCGCCGGCGATTCGGCGCACGAGAGCGGCGAGCGCCGGGTGGGGTAGGCGGGCGATCAGTGTCGCAAGCTTCGCGCGATCGCCTTCGCGGATCGCTGTATCGAATTCGCGATTGTCCGGGGACGGCGCGGCGATCCGGGGGTGCGTATCCTCGCTGCTACGGATCAACGCTTCGCGGAGCCGTTCGTCCTTCGTATGAGCGGAAATCGATGCGGATATGTCGGCCATTGAAGCGCCGTCGACCAGAGGGCGCAGTGCGCCGCTGACAAACTTGTCGAGATCGGTATCGCGCGCGCCTCGTGCGTACTCGGCCAACAACCGATCCAATGCGCCATTCGATATAGGAAGCAGGTATGTATGCCGATGCCAGGCAAGGATCGTTGCGATAAATGCTGCCTGCCGCGCTTCGCCGGGTGGAGCGGCGCCATGGTCATGCTCCCGCGGCGTCGCGGGCAGATTTTCTTCGGTCAACAACTCGAGCAAGGTAGCAGGTAGCGACGACTGCAGCGTCAGGCGCCCAGCCGTTCGCGCCAGCGCATCGCGCAGCAGCATAAGCAGGTCGGCATAGGACAGATCCTCGCGAATGGCGAGGTCCTGAAGAAGCGCGGCCAGGAAACTTCGGCGATTGAACTGCGTGCCGGCATCGCGCAGGAGGTATTCGAACGTCACGACCCACATCTCGCGGTGCAGGGCGGGTTCGGCAAGCGGAACGAGCGGTTCGACGCGGTGTGCGGCACCGATATCCGCCAGATATGCGAGGACCAGCGCGGCGTCCGCCGGCGCCAGGAATTCGAGGAGCCGGCGCAGGTCCTGATCGGAGAGGCGTAGCACGAGCCGTTCGAGTGCTGTCCGGTTGCCCGCGATGCGGCGAAGTGTTGGCAGGAGCGCATCCGGACGGTTCGCCACGAGGCGAGCGAGAGCGGCGGAGAGATCGAACGGCATTCCGCGCGCCCAGAACGGCACGGTTCCCGTGCGGAGAAAGGCTTCGACCAATTCGAGCGTCGCACCAGCGGTATCTCGCGAGGTAGAGCTTGTCGCGATTGCATCCGGCAGCGCGTCGCGCAGGGCCTGCTCCAGCGCTCGGGCCGCGGCGGCTTCGAAGCCTGTGGCCGGGATCGTGCCGAGATCCAGCGTCAGCCTGTCTAGGCGGATGTGACGATCAGACGGGACATGTTCGTCGAAAATGCGGGACATGAGGTCCGGCGCCGTGTCCCGCCAGAACGCTTCCACCCGCTCGCGCAACATGCGGGCTTCGGCCTCGCCCGGCATTTCAGCCGAGACGTTCAGCTTCCCGACGGCGTGATCGGCCATGGTGCATCACTTTCCAAAGCCGGTGACCTTGGTTTTCTTCTTGAGGTTCTTGAAGTACACGCGGTGCAGCTTGCGGATAGGGATTTGCAGCCGCTTGAGCGGCGTCTTGTGCCGGCGCGAGAGCTTGTGAATGCCGCCTCGGTAATTCTCGTAAAGGGTCGTGAGCTTGGAATCGAAGCGTCCAGCCTTGAGGTGCTCGCGCCCTTTGCTGCCCTTGTGGTGGAGGCGCGACAGCATCTGGCCGCCGATCTTGTACGAATGATCGGAGCCCGTCGGGACGAACATGCCAACCTTGTTGAAGCCGTCGATCATGCTCGCGGTCTGGCCATTGGCAACGCTCTGAAGCACGCCGACGATGGTCACGAGATTCGAGGACGACCGGCTGATGATCTCGTTGTTGAGCAGCGCGAGGGTCTGCTCGATGGCGAGGCGGCCCATGTCGGGGATGGCTTCGGTCTTCGCGAGTTTCAGATATTTGTCGTGATCGGTCAGGGCATGGAGCAGGAGCTGGGCGGTGATCTGCTCGGTCTTGCCGACCTTGTTCCTAAGCGTGGGAATGAATTTGGCGTATCTCGAATCGCCGAGCTGGCTGCTGCCGATCGACATCAGCCTGCCGTCGCCGCTGGTGGTATATTTCTGGGTTTCGTGCCCTTTGATCTCGCTCGAAAATTCCATGCGCATGGTGTTGGTGCGGGCCTCCTCGCTGGTTCCGCCGAATTCCGTCTTGAGGAGGTCAGAGAAGTCCATGCTGTTGCTGCGGTTGAGCTGCTTGAGCTCCTTTTCGTCGGCCATGTATTTCGTGTCTTCGAGGATATGCGAGAAATCCATCAGCTGGTCGTCGTCGAGCGTCTTCTTGGCGGTGTCGATGACTTCGAGCCAGCTGAGAGCTCCGTAATCCTTGCCTTCCTCGGCCATGCCGGCGACCGCATCGATGATCTTGTCGCTGTTGGCCTGGTTTCGAACATGGCTTGCGAGACTTGTGTTCTTGCGCACTTCGTCGCCGTCGTCGTAGCGCTTGCCGCCCTTGATCGTGAAGACGCGCTGCACTGGTTCGTTGGGCGACAGGTTGGCAGACAGAGTGCGTAGCTGCGCGACCGCCGGCCTCGCGTTGAGGGCGCCTGCGAGTTGGGCGATCGGACCGGAGGGAATAGCTTGCCGCGCCTGGGCGGTATGCATCTCGGAGGCGGGGCGGCGCTGGAGTGGGGCGAATCCCGGCATGTGTCAGGCTCCTTTGACCCGGCTGATCAGTGAATCGAGATCCACGGGCGGGATGGACTTGGACAGCGTCTTGCGAACCTGTTCGTAGACACCCGGCTGGGCGACATGCAGGAAGACACAGACGCGCAACGGATCGGCCTGGATCAGTTTTTGGGCGCTATCGCCGCGCGCCATGAGATGGATGGTTGTCGACAGGAATTCTGTGCGGGCCGCTGTCGCCGGGTCGTAGACCTTGGTCGCATAGCTGCCTTTTTGGGTATGCGAGTGGGTGTCGAGGAACCGGTCGATACCGGCCTCGCCTGCCTCCAGGCCGAGGCCATGACCGATGAGGCTGACGCCGAGGCGGGTCAGCGGCATCGACTCGCCGGGGACGGGATTGGGCGTGTTGGTGTCGTAGCCGACATCGCTGTCGCGCTTGTTGTTCACATAGCCCCAGCCGACATTGCGGAAATTCCAGCCGCCGCTGCGGGCCTGCATGAAATTGTGCAACGTTCCGAATTCGAGCGGTGAGAGGTTGTTTTCGAGATGGTGTCCCATCTCGTGGACCATGGTGTCGCGCGTGGCGGCGAAGCCTTCGGTCATCGTGCCGTCGTCGCTCATCGACGAGACCGGATTGAGATAGCTTCCACGCTTGGCGGTTATATTCGGCAGGCGGTATCGGCGGCTGACCAGCCGGTTGAAGACCTGCCGCGCCTTGGCCGATTCCGGCGGGGCATTGCGATTGAGCGAGACCATGTCGCTCTTCGGGCCTTTTTCGGTGAGCACGTTCCTTATGAATGGCGTCGCGAGCAGGACGCGCCGCACTTCATTCAGAGCGGGCGCCGTCACCTTGCGCCCTTCATCGCCCGGCCCGCCGATGCCCCGGGTCTGGAAATGGATGATCGTCGAAAGCCGTCTTTTCCGCTCGCCTTCTCCCGAAATCTTGTTGAGTTCGCGCTGCACGCGGTCGCTGAGCGGCTTACCAAGCGCCGTCGCGATGTCCGAAGCGCTCGGCGTCTTTTTACCCGTCTGCGCTTTCGCCATCTCCGTTGCGCGAAAGAGGATCACGTCGGACACGGGCGGCGCCGCTTGGCCGCTATCGACGACCGGATGGCGCGTCAGCGCCGATTGGGTGTCGGCGCCGATGGCGGCGCCGAAGCCGGAGCCGAGGCCCGCCAGCCCGACAGCCGGCGCAAGGCCGCCGACCACGGCGCCGATGGCGCCTTCGCCGCTTCCGCGCACGAGTCCCGTCGCGCCGCCGGCCAGCGCACCGACGACCGGCGCGGCAAGTGCTGGAAGCATGCCAGCGGAAAGCACACCTGCGGTGCCAAGCGCCGCGGTTCCGAGTCCGGCACCGATGCCTCCGGCATGCGTCGCCGCCACGGTCGCGCTTCCGGTGAGGCCGAGACCGATTGCGGTCGCGGCCGGCAGGCCGAAGCCCGTCGAGGCGAGAGCGCCGGCCGCCAATCCGGCGCCGACGATGCCCACGGTGCGCCAGCTCGGAACATAGTCGCGCCATCCCGCCATCTGGAGAGGGGCCTGCGATGCGCTGCCCAGTAATGCGGTGGTGAGCGGCTTGCGCTGGGCGGCGCGGCCGAGTTCCCAGCGTGCCTCGGCGACATGGGCGGCATCCGGCGCGGCGGGAACGCGTTGCACCGGCAGGCGCTGCGCGAGCGCTGCGAGTCCGCGATTTTGCGACCGGGCGTTGAGATCCTCGGCAAGCTGGGCCACGGCCGGATGGCCCGCTCGGGCGGCATGGCTGCCGGCGTGTTGCAACGGCCGTGGACGCTGGAGCTGTGCGAGTTGCGGCATCTATTCCTCCATATCCCTGTCCGGCCGCTCGCCGCGGCCGTGGTGAACCTTGAGGAAACGTTCGAGTGCGCGGCTGGCGCGGCGGCGCCCTCTGCCGCGATGGAGCGCTTCGCGCCATTGGCGATAACGCCTGAGGAATTCATGGAAGTCGTGACGGTCGAGAAACACGCAATCGACGGCAACATGTGCGGGGCTGTTGCGGCGGACGATCGCGCGAACCTGGTTGCGCCAGATCTCGCTGCCGGACTCGCGACCCATCTCGGCGATCACCGCGGTCATCCGGAAGCTGTAGTATCCGCCGTCCTGGCTGTCCTGCGGTTGGGCATAGCGCAGCAGGATGTGCTCGATCACGTAAAACTGGTGGCGGCGCAGCTCACGGCCCGAGCCGTGCACCAGTCGCGACATGACCGCAACAGCGCCCGCGGTGCCGTCATAGCGGCCGATCCGCCACCAATTGTCCGCTTCATCGCGGCAGACCAGATCGACCGAAGCCTCGCCCGGCATGATGCCGATGCGGTAGTTCTCGACGAGACCGAGTGCCGACTGCAGCGCATCGGCAACGCGCTTGCCCGCAAGCGGGGAGGTATCGCTGTCGCCGGCATCGTCGGCGGTGTCTCCGACATCGCCGGCGGGGAGGAAGGTGGTTTCGACGATGCGGGCTTCGTCGGGATCGAGGCGGCGGCCGAAATCCGCCTCGTCGGCTTCGGCCACGATCTGGCCGCTGCCGGCGTCGCCGAGGTCGGCGAGGCCGAGTTCGATACGGCACTTGATCTCCATGCCGGTCGCGTTGCCCTGTCCCGGCGTACAGAGGTAATCGAAGCCGCGGCCGCGATCGCAGGTTACCGGCACCGTGCGGGCGAGAAGTATCTGCTTGGCGCGAAGCAGCTCGGTTTCGGTGTCGGTCTCGTCGGCGCAGTCGCAGCTCGCCTGCTGCGGCAGCGACAGGCGCTCGGCATAGAGCGAAAGCAGGAGATCGAGAATGTCCGATTGGCGCTCGATCACCGGATCGGCCGCGGCGGTGATGGCGAGCAGGCCTTCCATATAGCCGGGCGACAGAAGCGGCCCGACGTCGGGCACGATAGGACGGAGCGATTGCACGGCATAGGTCCGCCAGCGTCCGGCCCGGATTGAAAACAGTTCGCGGATAAAGCCGAGCTGCGCGAAATAGTCCGCCATCAGCTGGTCGAAGACCATCAGATAGCCTTTGAGCTGCTTCGCCTGCGCCTTGCGGGCGGCGCTGGCATATTCCGGCAGGCCGGATGCATTGATACCGTAGACGTTCGGAAACTGATCCTGCACCGAGCTGTAGGACGCAAGATCGCGCGCCGTACCGGTCTGAAGCCCATATTGCTCGCGATAGTCGATCGCCAGCGGCCAAGTCTGCCGTTGTTGCGCCCAGCGGGCGTCCAGTTCGCGCCGCACGCGATCCTGGTCCGGATGGCACGGCACGGCGTCCCGGTAGAGCCTGATCCCGTGATGGCCTTCATCGAATCCCGTATCGAGCCAAAGGATCTTGTGCTTGTGGACCGGGATGACATCGCCGGGCACATAGCTTTCGCCGCCGGCCTGTACGATGAGATCGCGGACCGCGACCACGCCGGGCGTCGATGCCATAGTCTTGAGGATGTCGTTCACGGCAATGCTCGATGCGAGCGGCGCAAGTTCGCTGTCCGCGATGAAGCCATGGTGCAGCAGCGGCCCGTCGAATATGTCGGTACTCGTCTTGCCCTCGGCGATCAGGGCGTCGAGCGACTGGCGCTTCGGCTCCGGCGCGAGCAGCAGCCCCACGCGGAACAGGAGATCGGCCAGCACGGTCGCCGATGGCGTGGTTTCGTCGATCAGAACTGTCGCGCGCAGCTTTGTCTGCTCGAATTGAAGAGCGTAGACATGTTCGATGTCTTCGCTCAGGGCGCGATGCGCGCAATAGACCTTGCGCACCTCTTCGCAGACTTCCTCGGGCCGGTAATGCGGGCCGCGGCAGCAGGGATCCTGCTGCGCCACGAGCACGGCGATCTCGTAGAGGCCGCCGACGCCATGATCGCGCGCCGGATCGATGGGCAGGAACCAGCAATTGGCACCCCCCGGAACACGGTCGATGACGAGGCGGCGCAGATCGTCGGGCGTGACCGGATTGACCGGGAGGATCGCCCGCGCCGGATAGAGGCCGGCGCGGCGCAGCAGCACCTGTCCGGTCTTTGGCTCACACAGCAAATCTTCGACCGGAAGACTGGCGCGATAAGACAGCTCGGTGAGCGCGTAGCAGAGCTGTTCGACGATGGTGACGCCGGGGTCGGAGAAATTGTAGTCGGTCCAGACCTGCCCCGACATGGCCTGGACGAGGCGGATCGCCTCTTCGCGCAGGAAGACGTAGTTCATCGCCGGTGGAAGCGGCGTGGTGGGCAGTGTCGCGGAGGTCTCGGTCATGGCGCGAGCTCCCCGGTGAGGTCGTGCTTCGCGGCCGAGGTGAGATAGCACCACGCGGCCTCGTCCGGCGGATCGTAGGTGAGTGCAAGCGACAGGATCGCAACGACATATGGCCTGGCGCGGACGAACTCGGCGATGGCGATTTCGCTGGTGTAGTCGTCGGGGCGGAGGCCGAGCTCCGGTGGCGGCTCCCAGGGCGAAAGCCATGCGATCAACTCGCCGTTCAGCTTCGCGCACCAGGCTGCGACCGTATCGGCGGGGCTGAAGACGAGATCGGCGGTGACGGTGACGCGGACGTAGAGCGGATTGTCGACCGCCAGCGTCACGAAAGTGCTGCACCGCGCCGTCGTCATTACATTGATTTCTTCGAGCAGGGATTGATCGGCGAATGGAATGGTTGGGTCCGCGATGTTCGGCGTCGCAGAACCCGGAACGACGATGAGGTCGACATGGCCGGGCTTCTGCCGGCCATTTTCGTCCTGCGCTGGGAGAGCTTGGGCCTGCCAAAGTGTCGGGAATTCGCTGAGCGCGAGACGGGCATAATCCCAGCCATCGATCGCGCGGTCCTTGTGGCGCAGGCGCTCCGCCATCCACATCCAGAACGGACGCCGTTCGAGGCGCGGATGCCCACCGAAAGACGGCATGGGCTGGTCGATCGACGCAATGTCGGCGAGCGGTGGATCGCTGGCGGTGATCGTGCCGGCTGGCAGGGACTGGAGGCCGAGCGTCTGCGCGCCGCCCGGTCCGATCCATGTCGCCGTCAGCGCATTGGTCGTGATGCCGGCGAGCAAGGGAAAGCTGTCCGCGCCGCTCATGATGCCTAGTTTCAGCCAGAGCAGATCGGTGATGGGCGGCGCGAGTTTCAGCGAAATTATGCCGGTGTTCTGGAGGCTGGAGTCGGTCGATGTGCCTTCGGTGCCGTTGCCCTGGAGTGTGTCGGGCGGTGTGAGCGCAGACCAGCCGGTCGCGCTTAGCTGTGCCCAGCTGACGGCGGGCGGATTGGGGGAGAAGCCGTGCGCGCCGGCCGTGACCTGCATGAGCAGCGAAAGGTATTCCGGCTGGCCGGTGAGCCCGATGAACAGGGCGCCTTGGTCCGCTTGCGGCTGGAGCAGCGGCACTTCTCCGCTGCCGGTCGTCCAGTCCACCGCCGCAACGGAGTCGAACG
This sequence comes from Pseudomonadota bacterium, assembly GCA_018241025.1. Lineage (GTDB taxonomy): Bacteria > Pseudomonadota > Alphaproteobacteria > Micropepsales > Micropepsaceae > Rhizomicrobium. Next base: position 71,338 of record JAFEEQ010000028.1, on the reverse strand, counting down.
GCTCGAGATAGTAGTACGCGTCGCCGGCCACGGGCTTGTTCGGGAGGGCGCTGAGACCGGCATAGTGCAGCGTGACCGCCGAGGTCATCGGCAGCCAGGGCACGTTGGGGTAGGACCGCGCCGGATCGGCTCCCATGCACCTGGCAATGCAATCCTTGACCGGCAGCGGGTCGGGCGTGCGCAGCGCGGCCCGCGCGGCGAACAGCGTCGCGGTTACCTTCGCCCGTGCTGCTGCGACGGGCGGGCGCGCAGCCTCGGTGACCGCATCGATGACATGGCTCTGGGCTTCGACGATCCGCCGGATCGCATCGCGTGTCGCGGGATCGCGCGCGGCAGCGCCGTTCTGCGAGATCCAGCGGGCGAGGTTCATGGCGACGTCCGCGGAGGAGGGTCCGGTGCCGCCGTCCTCTGCAAAAAGATCGTCCTGCGTAGTTCCGCCTGTCAGTGCCGCGTCTAGGCCGGGCGCGCGGGCATCGCCGATAAGGGTGAGCACGGTTCCCGTCATCTGCGAAAGCGATTTCGAGGCGGCGTCGGTGACGGCCTGGCGATACTGGCGGGCCGGTGTATCGGAATTTGCAGCGGCGACTGCATCGAGAGAAGCCGCGAGCGCTTTCATCTCAGGCGGATCGGGTTTGGGCTGCGCGCATTTCTGGGCGCAGGCGGCGGCGAGTGCGGTCTCGCGCAACGATGCAGCCATGACGTTCCGGGCGTAGAGTGTGTCGCCGAAAGCGTAGGGCGGTTCGGTCAGCGTGAGGACGATGGCGCTCAGTGAGGGATCGTATTGCGGTGGCGGTGTTGCGATCGCGACCGGGAGCTTTTCGAATACGGTGCGGCCTTTCAGGGGCGCACAGGGCTCGGTGACCGGATTGCCCTCGGTCGTCTGAAACAGATAGAGCGCCGCGTCGTTGCCCGGCACCTGCTTCGGCTGGTCCAGCGTCCAATAGCCCGGATTGTTCACCGTCACCGTCGACAGGAACGTCGTATTGTCGATGGGGTCCAAGGGGTTGCCGTCCGCATCTTCGACATAGGCTTGATAGTAGCCGCTGAAGCCGGTGGCGCCGGTCGGGATGCCGTACCAGTCGTTGGTGAGGGTCAGATAGTCGAGGCGCTTCAGAAACAGTTCCGGAGATGCCATTTCGAGCGTCGAGAACCGAACAGGCGGCGATCCCAGTGTGGCGAAGGACTGACTCGCATCGACCGGGCCGTTGGCTGTGGTGAGCGCGAGGGCGCCGAAGTTCTGGACGTTGACATAGATCGTGAGGGTGTCGAGCGCGACCTCGGCCATGATGGGATATGGAAATACCTGGACGCTCGCATCGCCGTTTCTGAGGGTCACGGGATCCTGGATCAGGTTCGCCATCAGCACGGGCATGTCCTGGCTCGGCACAGGTCCCGTGGGCGGCGTGGCATCCGGATCGGCCGGCAGGGTCGACAATGCAACGAGGGGCGCTGCGCCGTCGGCGAGAGTGAAACTCAGTACAAGGATGATATTGCGGGACTTGATATCGGGCACGACGGTGAAATCGGCCACGGCAATCCAGCCACCGGCCGCAGAGCGCTGCAGGCCGAAACTCGCCTGCATCAGCTGCGCGAGAACGGCTTCGGCACCGAGGTCGAGCTGGCGTGCCAGCGGTGCAAGGCGGCGCTGCAGCTTCAACCAGCTCGCACCTCCGATCTGGAAACGCAGGTCGACGCGGCGGTCGCCGCCGGTCAGCATCAGCGTGTTGCTGGCCACCGCGAAGCCCAGCGTCGCGCAGCTGCTGGTGAGCGAGCCCTGTTCGCCGGCTTCGTTCGCGCCAAACGGTGGGAAGGGCGCGGCGATCGCCGGCGCCTGTTCGGCGAGCGTGACCGTACCGCTCAGCAATTGGTTCGAGGTTGCGCGCAAAGTGCGCAGCGCCGCGACAGTGCTGTCATAGACTTCCAGGGAACGATCGGCCGCATAGTTGATGACCGTGCCGTCGTCCTCCGTGCCCGCCGGGAAGACCGTTCCTTTCGGAACATCGGTTTCCGCGATGCCCTGGGCCGGCGCGAAGGTGAGATAGACCTGGTCCGGGGCCTCGCGGCGGCTGCTCTGCTTGAGAACCGTGCTGTAATAGTACTCGACCATGCGGCGCGGAAATTCATTGACCGTGTTCTGGGCGTGACCGAACAGCTTGGCAAAGGCGTCGTAGAGTGCGGACTGAGGCGCGTGCCCCTGAGCCTCGAGCGACGAAGCCAGGTGGTCGCGCGCTTGCGCCGATAGTCGGGTGAGCGAGGCGATCAGGACGGCGGCGAGATCTTCCAGCGCGGCAATGATTTCCCGGAACCAGTCGCCGCTGTAGCCGACATCGCCGCTCCCGATCGCCGGCCGCGACACGCCCCAGAGATCGGACAGCCCCGCAAGGTCGATATGCAAATCGGGCTCGGGCGAGATGGCAGTGGTGCGGATCGCGAAGTTTCGCAGCTCGGACGACAGGAAGCTCTGAACTTCGTGCGCAATGGCCTTGGAAAGGCCGACGGCACCGGGAACGTTCGCACCGTTGTCGAGAATGCGGACGAGACGGAGGATGACGCCGATGATGCGTCGCAAGGCTTCGAGCCGGCGCGTCGTTCCGTGGATGTGGCGGAGAGCGGCAATCTCGTGCCGCAGCGCCGTCGCTATGCTGCCGACATCGAGGCTCGCGACCAGCGCCAACGCGATGCTCGGATCGTTGCGGAAGAAGATCGCCCAGTCGCCATCGGGCTTGTCTGCCAGATCGTAGAAGGTGATGAGCGCGCCATATTCGGCGCCGAAGGCGAGAAGATCGGCAAGGCTGCGGCCGTCGACCTTGACGCGTGCGGGCGCGGGCGCCTCGCGCCAGCGTGTCCGCTGGCTTGTCGCCTGATTCAGGGTCTTCTTCGGCCGGCCGTCTGCCATCGCGCTACGGCGGCGGTGGCGGCAGCGTCGCCTCCTGCAGGTAGAACGGATAGACCAGGTTGCTGCGGATATTGGTCTGACGCACCATGAAGTCGACTGTGATGTCGAGCCGGCCCTGCAATGGATCGATCTGCTGGACCGTCACCCGTTCGACATCGATCCTGGGCTCCCATTCGAGAATTGCGCGCGCGATCAGCGTCCGGATGTCGTTCGCCATGGTCGTGGTGAGCGCCGCGAACACCTTTTGCCAAAGCGAGGTTCCGTAGGTCGCGAGCATGATCCGCTCGCCGAGGCTTGTCGAAAACAGGATCCAGAGGCTCGCCTTGATGTCCTCAACATCGCTCAGCATGACGACGCTGGCGGTGTTGCGCGCGAATGTCGGCGGAAAGCTCCAGCCGGTGCCGAGAAAGGGCGGATAGGGACTGGCCGATGCCGCCATTGCATCAGCCTCCGATCATCACGGTCGGGAAGCCAAGGACGACCGTGCCGCCATGGGCCGTGCTGTCGCCCATCCGGACCGCGGGCATGCCCATGATCATCACCGTCGCGGAGCCCTTGATCAGGCTGTCGGGCGGGCCGACACAGACCGCCATGTCGCCGACCTTTGCCGCCGGCAGGCCGCCGATCAGCACGGTGGGTGCGCCGGGTCCGGTGATGGGGCCACCGACATGCGGGATCGGTGCCGGGACGGCCGGTGTCTGCATCGGACAGGTGTGCATGTCGGTAAGGCGAGCTGCGGGGGGCATCACATCCTCAATTGATCTTCACCATGGCACCCTGGATGACGACCATGGCGCCGGCCGTCAGCTTGGCCTGGGCGTTGCCGGTGGCTTCGAAATTTGTCTGGGCGGTCTGTTTGATCTGCACGCCCTCAGCGGTGAGATTGGCTGTCGCCTTGAGCGCGAGATTGCCTCCGGCCTGTATGGTGACGTTGCCCTTGGCCTGCAGCTCGATGTTCGCGGCGCTGTCGAGGGTGATGCCGCCCGAGGCGAAAGTCGCCTTGTTGCCGTTCGAATCCTTGACCACGATGGTCTTGGCGTCATCGTCCATGCGGATCAAATGGCCGCCGGGCGTCGAGATTTCGATGGCCTTCTTGTCCTCGAAGAAATCGATGCGCAGCTTCGACTTGGTGACGATGGTCTTCTGTTTGTTCGTGGCGTCGGGCGGAACCGGTGGCGGATTCTTCTTGCTGTAGAGGCTGCCGACGATGACGGGAAAGCGCGGGTCGTCGTTCATGAAAGCGACGACGACTTCGTCGCCGATCTCGGGATAGAACTCCGCGCCGATGCCGCTGGAGGCATAGAAGGAGCCGAGCCTGGCCCAGACACCCGGCGTCGCTTGCAGGAGCGGCAGATCGACATAGACTCGGAAGCCGCCATCGGGATCGGCGTCGATCTTCTTGACCACGCCGGTCTGGAGACCGTTGATCGGTGGAAGCTGGCCGGAGGCGCCGGGTGCCGGGATATTCGGTGCGCTGGCGGCGAACCAGTCGGGCGACAGGCCGAACTCCGCCGTCGTCATCCAGAAGCCTTCGCTGAGCGACTGGTGCACGCCGGATACGAAGACGTTTCCGTTGAAGCGGTCTCCCAGGCCCGCAAGGGTGATCATCGTTCCCGGTTTGGCGAGAGCGTTGCCGGCGAAAGCGACATGGCCGCGGATCTTGGCGAGCTTGGCCTTCAGAAGATCGCCCGAGGACCAGTTCGTCAGATTTTCCTGGTCGATCTCGGCGCCGGTCTCCTGAAGATAGGGCGAGATCGCGAAGACCTTGGCGAGGTCGGCGGACGAAATATTGCCGGGTTCGGTGACACTCGCCGATGCCGTGCCGGACTTTGCCAGCTTTTGGGTTGCAGGATCCCACGCGTAGCTCTGGATGGCCGACGGCGCGTATTGGGTCGAGGCGTCCATGTCGGAGCGGAAGTCGAGGATCGAGTCGCCATAGGTGACCGTCAGGACGGCCGCCTTGGAGGTGTCCGGCGGCGCGACGGTGACTTTGCCGGCCTCGACCGTCACAACCATAGAGTTCAACTCTGCCCGCATGACCATGAGGTCCCAGTCGGTGGCATAGTATTGGACGATCGACGGTTGCTGCGTGCTGGTCGAGGTCACCGATTTGGACAGGCCGGCATTGCCGATCAGCTTACCGATCAGATCGCTGTCGGCGATCTTCTCGAAGACCGCGTTGTGGCGGGCGAGGGTCATCTTGATCGCGTTGTCGGTCGCGTCGACGATCAGTTTCGAATTGGCGTTCTCGCCGATCTGAAGCCCTTGACGATAGATCACGCCTGAGAACACTACCGTTTCGGTGCTGTCGTAACCGAGGCTGATCTCGATCGGCACGCCGGGGATCAACGTGCCGGTCTCGCTGATCGGAAAGGTCTCCGACGAGGCGTCGCCGTCGTAGAACACGATCCGCGCCTTGGGGATCTTGTTCACGCCGTTCCAGATGTCGATCGCATAGACCTGCCATGCGCTGTCGATGGCTTTGCCGTTCGCCTTGATCGTAAAGGTGGCGAGCGCGCCGGAGGCAGTCTGGGGTGAGGGGGCAGCTATGACACGGCTCCGGCAAGTGGGGGAAACAACAGGCTGGTGCCCGGCACGAGGCGGCGATAGTCGATCAGGCCATTGGCCTCGGCTACACGCAGATACCAGGTGCTGCTGCCATAGATGCGATGGCAGAGCAGGGGGAGCGTATCGCCGGCCCTGACCTGTACCCAATGCGAAAGATCGGGCGAGCTCTTGTTCGCCTTCTTGGCCAGCTGCGCTTCGCTGGTGAAGCCGGCGAAGCTGCATTGCGCCTTTGCCCGCAACGGCGTGCCGTCCGGCTTGAACATGGTGTAGCTGACGTCGAGCGATTGCAGGCGGCACTGAAACTGCAGCTCCGCCCAGGCCAGCATCACGTAGTTCGGGCTGTGGGTTTTTCCGTTATAGGCGAGCACGACCGCCTTGAAGGCATCGATCTGGCTCACGATGCCGTCGGACGGTGCGGCCGAAACGCCAGCGGTCGGGCTCGGCACGATGCCGGTGGCGTCGAAGGTGAGCTCGAAGGTCACATTCTCCGGACCCATACGGTTGAAGTCGGGCGAATTGCCGTTGCTGCCCTGGGCCTGACGGTTGTTGTAGAGGATCAGGTATTTGTGGACATAGCTCGCGGGATTGATCCAGACGGTGAAAGGCTTGCCGGTCGAGGCGTTGAACGACTCGTCGGAGTAGGCCGTCACCACCAGCTTCTCGAGCCCACCCAGCATCTCAGCGCGCCTCGTGCATGCGCAGGCTTTCGAGCACCCGGCGGACGCATTGCTGGACGATCTCCTCGACCTGCGGAGCTGGCTGATGCGCGCCGGCGGCGTTGCTGGGAATGGCGCTGCCGCCGGTCGCCGCGCTCTGCGTGGCGCCGTCGCTGACGGAAAGTCGGATGCCGATTTCGCTGATTTGCAGTGTCATGGCGCTACAGATTGCTCGCGGTGATGAGCGCGGCGACGGGTGCGACCATCGCCAGTGCTTCGTTCAAGGGGATGCGGGTGACGTAGTTGTAGGAGAATTCCAGCACCTCCGTGAGCACCTGGTTCTGCTCCGAATTGAACGGCCCGGTGACCCAGCGCACCGGCCATGCATTACTGAAGGTCCAGCCGACGGTCGGCATGCGGTTGGGACCAAGCAGCAGCACGACCAGCGTCTGGGTCATGATGCCTTGCGTGAACGATGCACCGACCGTCTGCGCCGCCCATTCAGACAGGAACGAAGAGGCCGTGACATAGCCGCGCTTGAGCACGAGGTTGGGATAGCTCGCCGACTTCGGCAGCCGGTGGACGTAGCGGTTCTCGCCGCCCTCCTGGAGCTCTTCGACCTCGTAGCGCGCCTCTATGCCGCTCGCCTCCTGGAAGCTGCCGTCGACACGGCTGAGAAGCTGGAGCGGCGTGCCGGTACCCGCCACCGCGACGGTGAAATAGAATCCCGGTGGCGGGTAATAGACGCCCGGACTGGACATGGATCGCTCACGGTGCCGAGATGACCAGCGTCTCGTAGGCGATTTCGACGCTCTCGACCGCGACCTCGTTGCCCTCCGACTTCAGATCGGTGCCGGTGACCTTGGTGGGGAACGCGTTGTTCAGCGTCCACACCATCTTGGGCGCGCCGGTCTCGTCCAGCAGGTTCACCACCACGGTCTGGCGCGCGATGGTGTTGAGCTTGATCTGGTTGAACCAGTCCCACAACTGCACGTCGTTGACGAAGATGCCCTTGCGCATCGTGACGTTTCCGACCTTGCCGAGGCCCGGCATCTTGATCGGATAGAAGCTCGGTGAATCGCCGTGACGGTATTCGATCGGACGGGATTCGGTGTCGAGCCCGGTGACTTCCTGGAAGCTGGTGTTCGTGCCGCCGATCTGCACCGAGAAATAGAATTTTGGTAAGGGCCAGATGTTGTTCTGGGTCTCGCCTGCCATTGTGTTCTCCTAATCGTGTTCGGTTTGCGGGATGCGCCGTTCAGCTGACGCCCTGCATCTTCTGGGTGAAGGTGAGTTCGATGAACTCGGCCGGGTGGACCATCTGCAGCGTGACCGAGACGACCATGTAGCCGTTCAGGATGTCCTGTCCGGTCATCGTGGTTCCCAGGCCGCATTGCACGGTGAACGCATCCGAGGCCTTGTCGCCCATCAGTCCGCCCTGCGTCCAAAGTCCGGTCAGGAAGTCGGAGATCATGCCGGTGACGGTGACCCAGGTTTTGCCGTCATTGGCGGCGAAGACGAAGGGCTGCAGCGCCGTCTTGATCGACTGCTCGATGTAGACCAGCGTGCGGCGCACCTGGATGTAGCGATAGTCGTTGGAGTTGCCGTCCAGCGTGCGGGCGCCCCACACCACCGTGCCGCGATTGACGAAGGCGCGGAGGATGTTGATCGCGTAGCCGTTGAGCGGGACGTTGTACGAGCCCTGGTCGGCATCGGTCAGCAGCACTTCAGGCTGAATGACGCTGATGCAGGTCATGTTGGCCGGCGCATTCCAGACGCCGCGATTGGAGTCGTTCGCCGTCCAGATGCCCGCCATGACGCCGGAAGGCGGTGCCACGTTCAGCTTGGTGAGCAGGATGTTCTCGGTCTGCAGCATCAGCGGCAAAGCATTGGTAAGGTACTGGTTGGTGGACTGGATGATCGCCGGGTCCGTCGGCGGGGTCGCGCCGAAGGCGAGGTCGATCTGGGTCTGGACCTGGTCGTGCTGCGAGCCGGTCGCGCCGTAGGTGTCGTCGTTTTGCTGGGTCAGAAGCGATTTCAGCAAATCCGACTCCACCTGCGTCGCCTGGAGGTTGCGATAGTCGATGTCGCTTCCAGTGAGGATCGAGGTCTTCAGCGCGGGAGCGTAGGCCGTCGCATAGCTCACATTGGTGCCGGCGCCGGAGATATCGCCGTAGAACTGGTCGCGCTGCGCCGACAGGCCGTCCTTCGTCCAGGTCGTCGGATCCATTGCTCCTTGCAGATCGAGGATTGCGACGCGATCCTGAAGGCTGGCGCATTGATCGACTTGCTCGACCGTGAGCGTGGCGTATTTGGCGTTGTCGAGCAGGCAGGCGTCCGGGATCACGAGCATGGTCGGTCCGACCTGATCGTTGGCGACTGCGAGTCCGGCCTCGAGATCGGCGATCTGAATCTGGGTGGGCGGCTGCGACGGGTCGGGCGTGGTGGTCTGCTTGCCCTGATAGTTCGCCACCGAGATGACGTAGCAGTTGCCGCCGCCATTGGCGTAGAACAGCTTCAGCGCGGTGAACAGGTTGAAGTGCACCGTTTCGCTGTTGACGACGTTGTAGTAGCCGATAACCGAAGGATCGGTCGGGTTCTGCTTGGGCTTCACCGCTTCGAAGTCGAACGGTGCACCGGCGGTCGTCACTTCTTCGACGCCGTATTTCGACGAATAGATGTGCCCGAACCAGTTGTAGTAGTCGGCCATCGAGGCGAGCGGAATCGCCTTGAGATAGGCCGGCTGCTTGCTGGTCGGGTCGGTGGCGTATTCGGTATAGCCGATGAACACCGGCACCGCCGTCTGCACGCCCACGATGGAAGGCGGGAAAGCGGGAAGTTCGGTGACATATACGCCGGGTACGGTACGGTCTCGCAACTTGCCAAGATTGGCCATGGATCAGTCCCTTCCTCGAAGACGATGGAGTTTCGGTACCAGCGCGGATACGACGCGCACGCAACTCACACGTAGACGAACATTTCCGACGTGCCGTACACGTCGCTCCGTTCGGTCACGATCTTGTCCTTCGGCGCCGGCCAGACCGGCGCCACGGGAGCGGTCGGCAGCGGATCGACGCTGATCGGGCTGAGCTTCCCTTTCGCGTCGCGGCGCATGCCGGTCAGGGTCAGCCGCTGCGGCGGAATCTCGCGCATGGCCACGGTGTCATCGGACTGGAAAAGCGTCGCGAGCTGGCCGCTCGGCAGCAGGACGGGTTCCAACGCGCGATTGAAGACGATGCCGTCGCCCGCAATTGCAAGGTCATGCAATGTGCTGCCCGGCTGGCGCGATACGACATAGTACTGCCACCAGGTCTCTCGCGTCGCGAAACGCAGGTCATAGACAAGGCCGCCGACGTCTTCCGACCGTATCGGCTGTTCGTCGTAGAGCGGTGGAACGGGATAGATGCCGGGCTGATGTTCGTCGGGCTGGCTGAACAGGATGTCGAGAAACACCAGTGGCGGATTCGGCTTGGCGGCCGAATAGAGGACGGTGACCGGCGGCGTCTCGAGTCCGAGCCGCGGCAGAACGCGATAGGTATAAAGACCGAGCGGCAGCGAACTCAGATCGACCTGCACATAATACAAGTCGCCGAGCGCCGTATCGGGATCTTGGCCTTCAAGGTCCGAGGCCTCGTCCTTTGCCCGTTCGATCTCGGCGTCACTTGGCGTGGTCAGGACGATTTTGCCGGAGATATCCCGCACGACGATCTGGTCGAACGGGCCGGGCACCTGCACCGAAAACTGCGCATCCGTCAGCATCCTGCGTTCGCCGGCGCCCATGGCGGCACCGGGGTTGAGCAGCGTAACGACGCCGTCGTGGTGCGCCTGCTGGTTCGTCCCGTAGAGATTGACGTAGAGCGGATTGGTGTCGATGGGCAGAGAGGTGATGCCGACGAAGAGAGGGTCCTGCGGCACGAGAACGAAGGATATCCACGTCCAGTATTCCATGCCGTCGCCGTTCGTGTCGCTGCCTTGCCGGCGCAAATAGCGGACGAAGCTGTCGATCTGGCTCTCGCGGATGTAGACGCTAAAGCCGGCGCCATCGTCGTGGAACACCATGCCCTGCGCCGCCATCATCTCGGCGCTGGTCGGCGACGGGAATACGCTGAAGGCGCGGCAGCGGCCATGCGTAAGATCATTGTAGCCGTGGCGAATGACGACCTTGAACAGGCACTTGTAGATTCCTGCATCGACCCGCGATGCGCGCAGCTTGTCGTTGCCCGCCGACTGGCCGCCCGAAACTATCCGTTGCGTGCCGTTGTTGCCGGCCATCACGGTTCCCCGCGATTGTCGGCCGATTGTGCCGTGTTCTGTCCGCGCGCGGGGTAGGTGCGCGCCTGCATCGCGTTCGACACGAAGGGTATAAGGCGCAGCTTGTAGAACACGCTCGGCAGATACTTCGCACCGAGCATGCCGACGACATAGTTCACATCGACGGGGCCGAGGCTGGTGAATTCGAGCTGGATCTTGTCCACCGTCGGGTCGAGATCGGGCGCGTTGGCATGGGAGAAGACCGGGTTTTGCTGAAAATAGCTCACGACGCGCGAAATCGCCGCCAGGCCATCGGCATAGCTGCGCTCGATAAAGTTCGCGAGCGCAATGATGTGCAAGTCGATGTAGAGCGGAGGTTGCACGATCGCATAGCCGCCGGGACCGGGTTGTGCTGCCGTATAGGTGCTCACAACCGTCTCATGCGTGATGCTGTAGAGGGAGATGACGATCTTATCCCGGGTCTCCTCATTGATCTTCCCTTGGTGGTCTACAAGGTTAGACAACGCAACCCAGTCGTCCGGACGTCTGTCCAGATTCTGCAGATATTCGTTGCAGCTTTTACTTATTACTTCAAGGACATTCCGAATAGCGTCCATGAGAAACTTTTTTATATCTGCTCGAGTACTTATCACAGCACAGCATAGCCACAAACAAGATTCGAAGCGGATGGCGCGCATTTAACGGGCACTGGATGTCGCGTGCCGCAACGACACATGCGGCGGTGCAGTATCGCGAAGCATTTTTTCAGATCGATGTCGGAACGGTGCGGCCCAGCATGGCCCTTTCACCGGCAGTAGGCTCTCGCCCTGACGGGTGCTAGACTCTCAGCGCTGTCCGTTGGCGGCAACTAAGATCGAGGTAGTGCGATGTCGACCGAACGTGCCGTTCTTGCGGGTGGATGCTTCTGGGGAATGCAGGATTTGATCCGGCGCCTGCCGGGGGTGATCTCGACCCGCGTAGGATACAGTGGCGGCGACGTTCCAAACGCTACCTACCGCAATCATGGCACACATGCCGAGGCGATCGAGATCCTGTTCGATCCGGCGAAGACCAGCTTCCGCGCGCTGCTCGAGTTCTTCTTCCAGATCCACGACCCGACGACGGTGAACCGCCAGGGCAACGACATCGGGATGAGCTACCGCTCGGCGATCTTCTATGCAGACGACACGCAGAAGCGGGTCGCCGAAGATACCATCGCGGACGTCAACGCCTCCGGCCTCTGGCCCGGCAAGGTCGTGACAGAACTCGCGCCGGTCGGTCCGTTCTGGGATGCGGAACCGGAGCACCAGGATTACCTGGAGCGCTATCCGAACGGCTACACCTGCCACTTCCCGCGTCCGAACTGGGTGTTGCCCAGGCGACAGACCGCGGCGGAATGATCCGCCGCGCCGCTAGAACGGCAGCGCGATCTTCACCGAGTAGACTTCCTCGTGGCTGCGCGAGCCGTAGAGGCCATTGAAGCCGACCCGCACCGACAGATCGTCGGAGCGGATGAAGTCGAACCCGGCACCGACCTGGTGGAACAGCGCGTTGGTCGCGTTGTTGACCGTGAACGGCAGGATGCCGGCCGGCGCGCCTTCGAAGCCCGCGGTGATCTCCTGGTTGCGCCCGTCGAGCATGCCGAGGAACTGGTAGCTGACGAAGGGCCGGAAGACGGCAGTCTCGTTGAAGCGGATTTCGCCGCCGAATTCGGCGCCGCCAGCCAGACTGATCATCGTCTTGTCGTTGGGCGCGACGACGAGGTTCAGCGCACCGGCGCCGGTTTCGGTGAACCCGCCGGTGTGGAGCTGGGTGATGTTCAGGTCGACGAGCGGGCGAACGTACCAGGTGCCGTCATCCCAGGCCTGCATCGCGCCGCGGATGCGGCCGCTGACAAAGCTATTCTCCTGCCGGCTATGCGCGACGGTGCCTGCCGGGAAGCCAATGTTGCGGTCGGTGCGCAGGATGCTGTCGCCGCCATTGACCGCGACCGCGACCTCGAAGGGATCGAACAGCGCCTTCACCACGAGGCCGCCGGCGATGCGGTGACCATGGGAGCTGGAATAGTTCTCGGTGTTGCTGTCGGTATCGGAATAGGAGAACGCGGCGCCGACGACGAAATGCTCGTCGATGATCTGCTGGTGTCCGCCGGCGACTTCCTTGTCGATGGTGCGGGAGCCCATCGTCGAGAAGGTCGGATCGAGATAGATCGTCTTCGGCGTAACCCGCAGCCAGGTGCAGGTACCTTCCGCGGTGAAACGGAAGCCGTCGCTACTGGCGTAAGGATGACAGCTCAGCATCGCATCGTTGAAAGACGAACCGGCCAGCGCCGCCGCATATTGCGTGGCAAGGAAGGGTTCGGGGCTCAGGCTGCGGTAGAATGCATGCAAGCCCTGCGCGTCCGGGATCGTGAAGATCTGGTCTATCAGGGGTGCGAGACTCGGATCGCTGCCCGCGGTCTGGATGCGATTGATGTAGTCGCCGATGGCGCGGTCATTGTGGTTGAGCGGGCCGCCGAGGTTGGGCGAGAAGTCGACCGATACCGTGAGATGGACTTCGTCCGCATTGGGAAAGCCGAGATTGTAGTCGACGATGGCCGATTGCTGATGGATCAACGTCAGGCCTGAATCGGTCGCACCGCCATCGGCGTGGAGCAGGGTGAAATCGGTCGTGCCGGGCCGGATCGACGGGATGTTCAGATAGGTCAGCGTCGTGTGGCCGGCGAGCGAGGCAGTCCCGGTGATGTTCAGCCGGTCAGCGGTCAGCGAGCTCCAATCGACATCCATGGCAAGATTGCCGGTGATGGATTGCGCATAGCTGCCGTCGATCTCCGAAGTGTAGATGCTGCTGAGATGGCCGGGTGACAGCGAACCGTCATTGTGCAGTGTGTTGGCCGGGCCGCCCATGTCGAGCAGTGCACCGGCAAGGATCGTCCCGCTGACATGATTGTTGAAACTGTTGCTGCCGGCGCCGAGCGCGAAGCCGCCGCCGAAGACACCATAGTTCTCGATCGCCTCGTTGCCGTCGCCGCCGACGACCGTGTTGCCTGCGAGATCCTTCGCGGTGATCACGCTGGCGTAGTTGTTCAGGACATTGGTGTTGCCGTCGATGAAGCGCACTGCCGCGCCGTCGCCGAGACCGCCCGAAATCGTTCCGGTGCCGGTCAGGTTGACGGCGATGTTGCCGTTATGCGCAGCATCGACGCCCGTGCTCTGAACCACGATGGCGTCGGCATTGCTGCCGGCGACGGTGATTGAGCCGGAGTAGTTCACCGTTACGAGGCCGGCATCGCCCAGCGAGCTGACACTGTGCGCGACGATGCCGTCCGAATTGGAGCCTGTCGTGTGGATCGTGCCGCCGCGCGTGACGGTCACCGGTCCGGCGATTGCCGTGCCGGTGAGGTAGGGCAGAAGGAAACCGGCAAGCTGTGTGGCGACGACCTGGTTGTCCTCGAGCGAGGCCGCGCCGAAGCTTTCGGCCAGGATGCCGACGGCATCGTCGCCTGTTGTGGTGACGGTGCTCGAGCCCAGCACCTTCACCACGCCGCCGCCGTTGAGGCCGGCGCTTTGCGCGAGGATGCCGATGGCGCGGTCGCCATGGGTGGTGAGCGCGCCGTTCAGCGTGATGGTGAGGTCGCCGCCCGTGCCCTGTCCGCCGGCGCTCTGCGCGAAGATGCCGGCCGCGCCCGAGCCGTCGGTCGTGATCGTGCCGCTCTGCGTGACGGTGACGGCCTTGCCGTCGCCTTTGTCGCCGATCGAGCCGACGAAGAAGTCGAGCAATTGCAGGCCCGCGCCGAAACCGTTGCCGAGATCGCCGAGTTCGCCGCCGCCGCCGCCGACCGATTGCGCGAAGATGCCGTGGGCGCCGGCACCCTGCGTGTAGATATTGCCGGCGCTGGTTACGGTGACGATGTCGCCGTCGCCGCCATCGCCGCCGCCCTGTCCGAAAGCGAGGCCGAGACCGACGGCGTTCTTGGTGCCGAGAATCTGCGAGAGGCCACGCTTGACGTTGCCGGCCGTGCCGCCGCCGCCGCCGACCGACTGGGCGAAGATGCCATAGGCACCGTCGCCGGTGGTATCGATGGCTCCGTTGTTGGTCAGCATGACTTGTCCGCCATTGCCGCCGGCGCCGCCCTTGCCGCCGATGCCGACGAGACCGAACAGGCCGCTGGCCGCGGTGCCGCCCCAGCCGCCGCCGCCGCCGACCGATTGCGCGACGATGCCGCTCGAATTGGCGCCATAGGTCGTGATGCTGTTCTCGTTGTCGACGGTGACGAGCTTGCCGTTGCCGGTGGCGCCCGCATTGCCGCCGACGGCGATGCCGATGCTGCGCCACAGCTTCACATTGCTGACCGGCAGGAAAGTGAATTCCAGCGGCACGAAGGGCACGAGCCCGCCCGAGCCCAGCGTGCCGTTGCCGCCGGTGCCGCCGCCGCCGCCGATCGATTGCGCGAAGATGCCGTCGGAATCCTCGCCATGGGTGACGATGATGCCGCTGTTGTTGACCGTGACGGTATCGCCGTCGCTGGCGCCACCGCCATTGCCGCCGACCGTGGCCTGGAGATTGAGATTGCGTGCCGACGAGTCCGGCGAGCCGCAGATCAACGGCGCGGTGCACTGTCCTGCGACGATGAACGACATCGTGTTGGCGTTGCCGCCTGTGCCGCCGCCGCCGCCGATCGACTGCGCGTTGATGCCTTCGGACTGGTCGCCCCAGGTGGTGATGCCGCCGGTGTTGTTGACGATGACCTGGCCGCCATTGCTGCCGTCGCCGCCGCCGCCGCCGATCGAGGCGCTGACGTTGAAGGTGCGGCTCTTGGAGTCCGCAGGATCGCCGCTCGTCACGCCCATGACCGCCGTCACTGCAGCGCCGCCATTGCCGCCACCGCCGCCGATGGATTGCGCGATGATGCCGCTCGAATGCGTGCCATGGGTGATGATGACCGCATTGTTGAGCACGTCGACGAGTTGCGCGTAGTTGCCGTCGCCGCCGAGCCCGCCGACCGACACGCCCATATTGACGTTGGTGCCTTCGCCGTTCTTGCTCAGCACGGCCGAGATCGCCATCCCGCCATTGCCGCCGCCGCCGCCGATGGATTGCGCGAGAATGCCGTAAGCGTAGCCGCCGTCGGTCTCGATATCGCCGCCCACGAGATTTCGGACGGTGACCGTGTCGGCATAACCGCCGCCGCCGCCGAGGCCGCCGACCGCGACGTTGAGGTCCTTGTTGTCTGGACCGGCGATCACGCCGCTGTAGGAGCCGCCGCCATTGCCGCCGCCGCCGCCGATTGACTGCGCAAGAATGCCGATGGACCCGGTCTTGTTCTGGCCTGCATCGGTGCCGGTATTGCCGCCGGTCGGATCGACTGCGTCGCCGGTGGTCGAGATCTGTCCGGAGTTGGTGAGGATCACCGCGCCGGCATAGTTGCCGATGCCGCCCGCGCCGCCCACGGTGAGGCCGACGATCTTTGCATCTGTGCCGCTGTTGAGCGTGCCGCTCGCGGCAAAGCCGCCATTGCCGCCGCCGCCGCCGAGCGACTCGGCGCTCAGTCCGTAGGAATGCGAGCCGGTCGTCAGCACGCTCGCTGTGTTGATCAGTGTAACCGTCTGCGCGAAGCCGCCGCCGCCGCCGGTCCCGCCGATCGCCGCCGTGATCGAGCCCTTGCTCTCATCGCCGGTCGCGATCGTGACCGCCATGCCCCAGCCACCGTCGCCACCGCCGCCGCCGACCGATTGCGCGAGCACGCCATAGGAGCCGTCGCCGGCCGTCTCGATGATGCCCGACGTCGTCGCGAAGACGAGACCGCCATTGCCGCCGCCTGCGCCGTTGCCGCCGACGCCGAAGGTCGCGTTGGCGCCGTCGCCGAGCGAAATCGTGTAGGCGCCGCCGAAGCCGCCATTGCCGCCGCCGCCGCCGATCGACTGCGCGACGACCGCATGGGACTCGTCGCCGAGCGTGATGACCGTGCCGCTCGATGTCAGGTCGACGCGGTCGGCGCTGCCGCCGCTGTTGCCCTTGCCGCCGACGCCGACAGTGAGGCCGCCGATGCTGTTGCCCTCGGAGATATTGCCAGCGACCGCGAAGCCGCCATTGCCGCCGCCGCCGCCGACCGATTGCGCGATGATGCCGAGCGAGGCAGCGCCCATGGTGAGGACGTTCGATGCCGTGATGAGCGTGACATGCTTGCCGTCGCCGGCGACGCCGCCATTGCCGCCGATGGCGAAGGCTGCCGATGCGTTCTCCGCAACGGAGCCGGCGACGGAGAAACCACCATTGCCGCCGCCCCCGCCGATGGATTGCGCGATGATGCCGTAGGATTTGAAGCCGTCGGTCTGCACCGCGCCGTCGCCATGCAGATAGACCTCGCCGCCGTCGCCGCCGCCGCTGCCCGTGCCGCCGATGCCAATGCTGCCGCTATAGCCTTTCGACAGGGTGCCCACGACTGCAAATCCACCATTGCCGCCGCCGCCGCCGATCGACTGCGCCACGACACCGTCGGCTTCGTCGCCCCAGGTCGTTGCCCCGCCATTGTTGGTGAGTTCGACATATTGTCCGGCCCCCGCGCCGGCGCCCTTGCCGCCGACGGCGAAGTTGAGACTGGCATCTTCCGACGCGCCGAAGGCGACGGAGCCGCCGCCCGAACCGCCGCCGCCGCCGACGCTTTGCGCGAGGATCGCGGTCGAGAGATTGCCGTGCGTGGTGACGAGATCGTTGCTCGTCAGATAGACCTCGTTGCCGTCGCCGCCGCCATCGCCGTCGCCGCCGACGCTGACGCCGAGATTGGCCGACTCGGAACCGCCCGCAGAGAGCGACAGACCGCCCGTGCCGCCGCCGCCGCCGACCGACTGTGCGAGAATGCCATAGGACTCGATACCCCAGGTTTCGACCTGCGAGTCCGAGGTGAGACGCACGATGCCCGAGGTGCCGCCGCCGGCGCCCTTGCCGCCGATGCCGATCGTTGCATTCGCGTCGCCCGAGAGAGCGCCCGATGCCGCGAAGCCGCCATCGCCGCCGCCGCCGCCGACCGATTGCGCAAAGATGCCGAAGGCGTGATCGCCGAGCGTCAGCACGCTGTCGGCGCTGGTCAGCGTGACCGCCATCGCATTGCCGGCGAAGCCGCCGGTGCCGCCGACGGTCGCGGTACCCGCGACACCGTTCGACAGGCTCGCGCCGACGGCAAAGCCGCCATTGCCGCCGCCGCCGCCGATGGATTGCGCGACGACGCCGTGCGCGTCCTTGCCTTCGGTCTGCACGCCGCCGGAATTGTGCAGCTCGACGATGTCGGAATCCTCGCCTGCGCCGGCGCCGCCGCCGATGCCGATGCTGAACGCAGCACTGTCGGAGATCGCGCCGGAGATCGCGCCGCCGCCCGTGCCACCACCGCCGCCGACCGACTGCGCCATGACGCCGACGGATTCGTCGCCGATCGTCGAGATGAACCCTGTGTTGGTGAGATAGACAGCCTTGCCGAGACCGCCACCGCCCGATGAGCCGCCGACCGAAACAGCAAGCGCGCCATTCATGCCGGCCGCGCCGGATATGCTCAGCCCGCCATCGCCGCCGCCGCCGCCGACCGACTGCGCGAGGATGCCGTAGGAATGATAGCCGAAGGTGTAGATGGCGCCGTAGTTATAGGCGTGCACGACATCGGCATCGCCGCCGTCTTCGCCATGGCCGCCCATCGCAAAGGTGCCGGCGATTCCGTTCGAACCGGCGAGCGCGATGGCAAGACCGCCCGAACCGCCACCGCCGCCCACGCTCTGCACGAAGAGGCCGTGCGAGTCCGAACCGTAGGTCGTGATGTCGCTGTAATTCGTCAGGTCGACCGTCAGCGCGTTGCCGCCATGGCCGCCGCGTCCGCCGATCGCGGCGGAGAGGCTGAAATAGAGCCCGGCGCTGGCCGCGACCGCGAAGCCGCCATTGCCGCCGCCGCCGCCGATGGACTGTGCCTGGATGCCGTTCGAACGGTCGCCGCCTGTGATGATGGTGCCGGTGTCGCTCGTGACCGTGACCGCGTCGCCATTGCCGCCCGGACCGCCTTTGCCGCCGAGTGCGAAGGCGAGTTGTGCGCTGACTGCAACGGCATTGCCGCCATTGCCGCCGCCGCCGCCGACCGATTGCGCGAAGATCGCGCTCGAATCGGACCCCGTGGTCGAGAGCGATCCGGTGTTATGGACCGTAACCCATTTCGCATCGCCGCCGGCACCGCCATCGCCGCCGACGGTGACGAGGCCCGTGCTCGAGCCGCCATCACCGCCGCCGCCGCCGATCGATTGCGCTTCGATGGCGTAGGCCTTGTTATCGCCGTGGGTGTAGATGTCGCCGTCGTTCTGGACGTAGACGGTGCCGCCCGGACTCGTGCCGCTACCGGTGCCGCCGATGCCCGCAAGTCCCGAGCCGGAGCCGCCATTGCCGCCGCCGCCACCGATGCTTTGCGCGAAGATACCGCGCGCACCTTCGCCCCAGGTTTCCAGCAGACCGTCATTGGTGACGCTCACGGCGTCGGCTTTGCCGCCGATATCGCCGCTGGCGCCCAGACCGACAATGCCGACACCGCCGCCACCATTGCCGCCGCCGCCGCCGATCGATTGCGCGAAGATCGCGTAAGCATCGACGCCAAGCGTTGTGATCCCGGCATGGTTGGTGATTGTCACCGTCTTGGAATCGCCGCCGAGCGAACCGCCGCCACCGAAGCCGAACAGGCCGGCCGAGTTGCCGCCCGAGCCGCCGAAGCCGCCGACGCTTTCGCCATAGATGCCGATGGCGTTGTCGCCTTGCGTGTAGATCGTGCCCGAGGCGTTGTTCACCACCGTCACGTCGCCGCCGACATTGGCGATGCCGCCATTGCCGCCCGACGACCACAGCACGCCCGAGCCGCCGCCGCCGCCATTGCCGCCGATCGCCGCGGCGAAAATGCCATGGGCGCGGAAACCTTGCGTCGAAATCGCGCCGTTGTTTGTGACACTCACCGTGCCGGCGTCGCCGCCGGGGCCGCCGGATCCCGAACTCGGTCCGCCGTTGGAGTCGCCGCCATCGCCGCCCTGGCCGCCATGGCTGATCGCGTAGACGCCCGCGGCATTGGTGCCGTTGGTGTAGATGTTGGTGAAGTTGGTCAGCGTGACGTTGCCGCCCTTGCCGCCGCCACCGGCATTGCCGCCGCTGATGCAGGGGATCGGGCAGGGCGCACCGCCTCCGCCATTGCCGGCACCGCCGCCGAAACTGCCCGCCATCACGCCATATGTATTATCGCCGCTGACGACGATGGCGTACTCAGTGGGGCGCACGATCAGCGTCAGGTCTTTCGACGGTCCGCCCTGTTCGCCGGTCGCGCCCGCGCCGTGATGGGTGCCTTCGTAGCCGAAGCTTTGCAGCACGACGCCGGACGTGCCCGAGGCCGGCGTGATCGGACCGGTCATCGAGTTGAGGTCGAGCGACGTTACCGGATCGCCGGCGAGGATGCCTGCGGTGAAGAGACCGTCGCAAATGACGCTCGTGGTGCCGAGGCAGCCGGCAGGCAGCGCCCAGGCCGGAAGCCCGAAGGTCGCCGCGCTCGCGCCGGTCAGTCCGATGACCACGGCCGCGCGGCGAAGCAGCTTGCGTGTTGATGCGTCGAGACGCTCTGCGTGCAGGCGGCGGCGCCGTGCGAGCGGGCGCGAGATTGCGACGGGTTCGATTCTTTGATGGGGGAGCGCGTCGAAGGTGGCGGCGATCTCCGCGAGTATGCGGTCGATGCGGGTGAAGTCCGCGGTGGTCTCACCGCGCGCCAGACGCATGCGCACCACGTCGCGCAGCATGGCAAGTTCATTGAAAGCGCCGCCGAATTTCTCGCGCAGGGCGCCGTCGTCTTCGGCGGCTTCGCGGCGCAGGCGTGTGTGGAGAAGCTCGAGGCTGTCCGCCAGCCGCTCAAGTCGCGCCGCCATGTTCCGCCCCACGCATGCGGCGCCGTGAACGCATCCCCTCGACGCGGCCGGTCACCCAATTTGAGGATAATGGTAGGAAAGTTTACAGGGACATACTATCGGCAACGTATTGAATTTTGGACATTCGCGGCCGATGCGCGATGTAGGCAGTTCGGCAAAGCCTTATCTATCCCATTGAGGCTCCCACACAATTCTATAGGGGCGCCGCTTAGGCACGCTTGCCGGTGGCATTAACCATGAGGCGACCATTTTTGGTCACATCGGATCAATCGGCAGCGACCGGCGGTCCGCCGCCGCTGACCGCGCGGCGCGCCAGCCAGATGATCCCGATCATCGCGATGCTGAGCCAGCCCGAAATCCAGAACAGATCATCGGCCGCCATCGTGTAGGCCTCCTGAACGAGATTGTGGGCGAGCAGCGCATAGGCTTGCGGATCGGTGAAGCCGAAGCCGTGCAGGTGGTTCATCGCCTGCTGCATCGCCGGATTGTAGGCGGAAGACGTGTCGGCCAGCCGGCTTTGATGCAGCGCCTCGCGGCGATCCCACATCGTCGTGATGATCGAGGCGGCGAAACCGCCGGCGGTGATGCGGCTGAAGTTCGAAATGCCGGAGGCCGACGGGATACGCTCATGCGGGATGCCGTCGAGCGAGATCGTGAGCATCGCGACGAAGAAGGTGCTCATCGCGACGCCCTGGACCGCGAGCGGCCAGACATAGTCCCAGAAGCCGATGTTCTGCGTGTAGTCGGCGCGCATGAAGTAGGAGAGCGCAAAGGCCACGAAGGCGACGGTGGCGAGGATGCGCGCATCCACCTTCGACATGAAACGGGCTGCGATGGGCGTCAGCAGCACGGCGATCACGCCGCTCGGTGCCGCGACAAGGCCGGCCCAGGTCGCGGTGTAGCCGACATTCGTCTGAAGCCACAGCGGCAGGAGCAAGACGTTGGCGAAGAACACCGCGTAACCGAGACAGAAGGCGATGGTGCCGAGCGTGAAGTTGCGGAAACGGAACAGCGAGAGGTCGACGACCGGATGTTCTTCCGTGGTTTCCCAGATGAGCCAGGCCACGAACACCACAGCCGCGACGACGGCTTCGATGACGATCATCGGCGAGGAGAACCAGTCGGCATCCTTTCCGGTGTCGAGCATGACCTGGAGCGAACCGACCCAGACCGCGAGCATGATGAGGCCGACGCGGTCGATCGGCAGTTTGCGCGTCGGCGTCTCGCGGTCGGCGAGATTGCGCCAGCACAGGAAGCCGGCGACGAGCCCGATGGGCACGTTGATCAGGAAGATCCAGCTCCAGTGGATGTTGTCCGAGATGTAGCCGCCCAGGATCGGGCCGATGATCGGCGCGACCAGTGTGGTGATCGACCAGATCCCGAGCGCGGTGGCGCGCTTCTCCGGCGGGAAGATCGAGATCAGCAGCGCCTGCGAACCCGGCACCATCGGTCCCGACACCGCGCCCTGCACGATGCGGAAGATGATGAGAACGTTCAGGCTCCAGGCGATGCCGCAGAGGAACGACGCGGCGGTGAAGGCGAAGACCGCGGTAACGAAGGTGCGCACGACTCCGTAGCGGCCCATGAACCATCCGGTCAGCGGCACCGCGACGCCGTTTGCCACGGCGAAGGAAGTGATCACCCAGGTGCCCTGGTCGGTCGAGGCGCCGAGATTGCCGGCGATGGTCGGCAGCGAGACGTTGGCGATGGTGGTGTCGAGCACTTGCATGAAAGTGCCAAGCGCCAGCGCGACTGCCGTGATCGCGAGCTTGGTGCCGCTTAAGGGGTGCGGATGTGCGCCGGGCGCGCTCATGGGATCAGGCCCCGTTCTGCTTCAGGATCTTCTGGATGAGGGCTTCGGTCTGTGCGCCGCCATCGTTGCCGGCATCGCCGCGCACGACCTCTCTCGCGGGCAAGGCGGCCATCGAGCCGGAGGTGTCGGAGACGTCGACGCTGACATCCACCGAGAGGCCGACGCGGAGTGGATGGTCCTTCAGTTCCTTCGGATCGAGCGCGATGCGCACCGGCACGCGCTGGACGATCTTGATCCAGTTGCCGGTCGCGTTCTGGGGCGGGAGCAGGGCGAAGGCGCTGCCGCTGCCGGCGCCGAGACCAATGACCTTGCCGTGATAGGTCACGCTGCCGCCATAAAGATCGGCGGTCACGGTCACCGGCTGTCCGACGCGCATGTCTTCGAGCTGGCTCTCCTTGAAGTTGGCGTCGATCCAGACATTCGTCAGCGGCACCACGGCCATCAGCGGCGTGCCGGGCGCGATTTGCTGGCCGATCTGCACGGTGCGCTGCGCGACGACGCCGTCGGCAGGAGCATAGAGGCGCATGTGCTGGAGGACGATGGCGGCGGAACGCAGCCGCGCAATCGCGGCCATCACATCGGGATTGGTCGCGACCTGCGTGCCCTGAACGGTGGCCTGTGCCTGCGCCAGCGCGCTTTCGGCGACTCGGACATTCGCGGTCGCCGCGGTCACGCCGTCACGCGCATGTGCAAGCTCTTCGGTGGACACCGCATTGCCGGCCGACAGACGGCGGCGGTAATCGCTCTGCGCAAGCGAAAGCGCGGTACGGGCGGCGCTGAGCTGCGCCTGCGCCTGGCTTACCTTCGAGACGTCGGTACGCACCGCGCGCACGGTGCGGGCAAGATCGGCTTCCGCCGCCTGCATGGCGAC
This sequence comes from Pseudomonadota bacterium, assembly GCA_018241025.1. Classification (GTDB taxonomy): domain Bacteria; phylum Pseudomonadota; class Alphaproteobacteria; order Micropepsales; family Micropepsaceae; genus Rhizomicrobium. The sequence goes on along the minus strand of JAFEEQ010000028.1, from coordinate 48,363 downwards.
CTGCGCCTTGATCGGATCGATCTCGATCAGCAACTGGCCGCGCTTCACGCCCTGGGTGTTGTCGGCGTGGAGCGCCAATACTGTGCCGTTCTCGCGGCTGGTGATCGCGATCACGTCGCCGCCGACATAGGCATCGTCGGTGGTCTCGAAGCGGCTGGCGTAGAAGAACCAGTAGAGGCCATAGGCGACGGCCGCGACCGCGACGACACCGCCGAGGATGGTGAGAAGGTTGAACCGCGTATGCTCGCGGTGGCGTCCGACGGGGGTTGCGTCACTCATGGGAGGTGCTTTCGGAGGGAGCGGAAGAATACTTGGCAGCGTCGAAGCCGCCGCCGACGGCCATCAGCAGCGCGACGGCCGCGGCGGCGCGATCCGACGACAGCGAGGCATATTGACGGCGCGCGTCCAGCAGGACGGATTCGTTGTCGAGCACGTTCTGAAGCGGGCTGAGGCCGCTGCGATAACGCTTCTGCGCCAGATCGAAGCTCGCCTGCGCCGCATCGAGCGCGGTGCGCTGTTCGGTGGCTTGCGCGTCGATGCTTTTCATCTGTGTGATGGCGTCCGCGGCATCCTTCACTGCGCCGACGACCGCCGCGTTGTAGTCTGCAACGGCTTCATCGAGACCGGCCGTGGCGCCCGCATAGTTCGCACGGATCTTGCCGGCATCGAAGAGCGGCAGATGGATCGCCGGCCCGGCGCCATATTGGAGCGCCGAGCCCGAGAACATCGGCGCAAGGCCGAGTGCGGCCCAGCCGGCGAAGGCGACGAGATTGATGTCGGGGTAGAACGCCTTGCGCGCAATCTCGCGGCCCTGAAAGGCTGCCGTGATCCGCGCTTGCGCAGCGGCAATATCGGCACGGCGCGCGAGAAGATCGGCGGGCAGCATCGACGGCACCGGCAGGGCGGCCTCGTCGAGACTCGGGCGCGCGATGTCATAGGCGTCGGCGCCGTGACCGATCAGCGCGGCGATCTGGTGCACCGCGAGTTCGCGCACCGCCTTGGCGCGGATGAGTTCCTCGCGCGCCATCGCAGCCAGCGCCTCGGCCTGCTTCTGCGACGCCGTGGTATCGAGACCGGCGCGCACGCGGCCTCCGGTGAGCGAAAGCACACTCTCGCGTTCCTTCACCGCATCCTGCGCGACATCGACGAGAACATAAGCCCGCGCCAGCGCGATATAGGCGCGCGTCACGGCGCCGGAGAGCATCAGCCGCGCCGCGGTCGCGTCGAGCGTGGCGGCCTCGGCCGATGCCTTGGCGCGGTCGATCTGCGCCTGCTCCTTGCCGAAGAGATCGAGCGACCAGGTCAGGTTCGCCTGCACCGTGCCGACCCAGGTGGTCGAGCCGCCATAGGGCGGCGGTATGATGTAGTCCTTGCTGAAGCGCTCGCGGCTTTCGCTGCCGTCGAGAGTCGCTTGCGGATAGGTCGCGGCGGTGCTGGCCGCGAGCTGCGACTGTGCCGCGCGCACGCGCGCCATCGCGGAGGCGAGCGTCGGGCTGTTCTTCAGCGCTTCGACGACAAGGCTGTCGAGTTGTACATCACCGAAAGCCTTCCACCAGTCGTCGGCGATGGCAGGTGCGGGCATCGACGAGAGACCGAGCGCCGCAGGCTTGAGTGCGGTCTGTTGCGGCGTCGTGGTCGGTGCCGAGACGCAGCCGGACAACATCGTGCCGACCAGAAGCGCGGCGACGAACTTTTTCATTTCTTTGCTCCGGTCTTCGCGGGTGACTCCGCTTCGCCTTCGAGGCGCGCGATCAGGCGCGTCATCAGCGTGACGAGCAACTCGGCCTCGGCCGGCTGCAGCGTGCCGTCGAGCGTCGCGTTCCAGAAATCGACGATGCGCGGCGACAGAAGCTCTGCGAGCTCTTTGCCTTCCGCCGTGATGTCGAGAAATACGACGCGCCGGTCCTCGGTGCAGCGGCGGCGCGTGAGCAGGCCGCGCTTTTCGAGTTGATCGGCGAGGCGCGTGGTTGCGCCGGTGTCGTGATTGAGGTGACGGGCGATCTCGCCCGGCGTGGTCGCAATGCCGTCGCGCACCGCGACCAGCATGATCCACTGCGTGAAGCTGATCTCCGCGTCGGCGAAGAGCGCTTCGGCGCGAGGTACGACCAGGTTGTGGAGCTTGCGGACCAGATAGCCGAGCGAGCGCCGGCCCTCGAAGGTCTCGACTTTGTAGAACGGCTTGCCCACCCGGCTCTCCAGTATCTGTGAGAGCAATATCTGCCTAGGCAGGTAATTTGTCAAGATCTGCCGTGCACGGAATGTCGAAGCCCGGACGTGGGTCGGAGCTTGCCAAAGACGTTTGTCTAAATCTGTCAGTAGCTTGCCCGGCACGGCAGGATCGTCTCGTGCATCCTTGCCGCACCTGCGAAGGCGCCCATGGTCAGCATTTCGCGCTTGCGGCAGAGTGGCGCCAATGAGCATCCAGGTCGCCCTCCACCACAGCACCCGCTACACCTATGACCGGGCCATCAATCTCGGCCCGCAGCTCGTGCGCCTGCGCCCTGCGCCGCACTGCCGGACGCCGATCCTGAGCTATGCGCTCAACATCTCGCCGGGCGCGCATTTCCTGAACTGGCAGCAGGATCCGCAGTCGAACTGGCTGGCGCGTGTCGTTGTGCCGGAGAAGACCGAGCATCTGACCGTGACGGTCGATCTCGTCGCCGAGCTCAACGTCATCAACCCGTTCGACTTCTTCCTCGAACCCGAGGCGGAAGTGTTTCCCTTCGCCTACGCGCCGGAAGTGCTCGAAGACCTGAAGCCGTTTTTGCACACCGTGAAGGTCGGTCCGCGCTTCCTCGAGTATCTCGCCGCGATCCCGCGCCTCGAAAAGCCGACCACCGGATTTCTCTTCGATCTCAACGCGCAGCTTCAGCGCGACATTGGCTATCTCATCCGCATGGAGCCGGGCATCCAGGCGCCGGACGAGACGCTGGAGAAGGCGTCGGGCTCGTGCCGCGACTCCGCCTGGCTCCTGGTCCAGCTTCTGCGCCATCTCGGTCTCGCCGCGCGCTTCGCCTCGGGTTACCTCGTCCAGCTCAAGCCGGACCAGAAATCGCTCGATGGGCCTTCGGGCACCGATGTCGACTTCACCGACCTGCACGCCTGGTGCGAGGTCTTCCTGCCGGGTGCCGGTTGGGTCGGGCTCGATCCGACCTCGGGCCTGTTCGCGGGCGAGGGGCATATTCCGCTCGCCTGCGCCGCGAATCCGACCCATGCCGCGCCGATCACGGGCGCGCTCGACGAATGCGAGGTGTCGTTCGAGTTCGAGATGACGGTGACCCGTGTCGCCGAGCCGCCACGCGTAACTAAACCGTATACGGACGATCAGTGGCGCGCCATTGATGCGCTGGGCGACAGGATCGACGCGCTGCTGAAGGATGGCGATGTGCGCCTGACCATGGGCGGCGAGCCGACCTTCGTCTCGATCGACGACATGGACGGGGCCGAATGGACGACGGCCGCTGTCGGTCCTACGAAACGTGACCTTGCCGACACGCTGATCCGCCGCCTGCGCGACCGTTTCGCGCCTGGCGGGTTCCTTCATTACGGGCAGGGCAAATGGTATCCCGGTGAAAGCCTCCCGCGCTGGGCCTTCGCACTCTACTGGCGCGGCGACGGCATGCCGCTATGGCGCGATCCGGATCGCATCGCGCGCGAGCGCGCCGATCACCGGCCGACGATCGAAGACGCGAAGAACATGATACAGGGCATCGCGCGCCGGCTCGACATTCATCCGGATTATGCGATGCCGGCCTTCGAAGATCCGCTGCACTACATCGGCAAGGAAACGGCGCTGCCGGTCAATGTCGATCCGTTCGATCCAAAGCTCGACGATGCCGAAGAGCGCGCGCGGCTGACGCGCGTGTTCGGTCGCGGTCTGAGCAAGGCTGCCGGCTTCGTGCTGCCCGTGCAGCGCTGGAATGCACCGGACCGGCGGCGCTGGCGTTCGGAGCGTTGGGTCACGCGCGCGGGCCGTCTCCAACTGATGCCCGGCGATTCACCGGTCGGCTTCCGCCTGCCGCTGAATGCGCTGCCCTGGCTGCCGCCGACGGCACGGCCCTACATCCCGCCACCCGATCCGTTCGACGAGCTGCCGCCGCTGCCGGAACGCGACGCCTACCGCCAGCCCTATTTCGCCGGCGCGACGCGCGATGCCGCCTGGGAAGCGCGGCGTGCCCGCATCGAGCAGGAGGCGCCGGTCGAAGGCGCGAGCGTGCGCACGGCGCTGTCGGTCGAGCCGCGCGACGGACGCCTCTGCGTGTTCATGCCGCCGACTGAAAGCGCCGCGGACTATCTCGATCTGCTCGCGGCGATCGAAGATGCCGCTGCCGAATGCGATGTCGCGCTGCATATCGAAGGCTATTCGCCGCCTTACGATCCGCGCATCAACGTCATCAAGGTCACGCCCGATCCCGGCGTGATCGAGGTGAACATCCACCCGGCGCGGTCGTGGCGCGAACAGGTCGCGATCACCGAAGCGCTCTATGAGGAAGCGCGCCAGACACGCCTCGGCACCGAGAAGTTCATGCTCGACGGGCGCCACACCGGCACCGGTGGCGGCAATCACATCGTGCTCGGCGCGGCGCATCCGGCGGACAGCCCGTTCCTGCGCCGGCCCGATCTGCTCAAGAGCCTGGTCGCCTATTGGCAGAACCATCCTTCGCTCTCCTACATGTTCTCCGGACTTTTCATCGGTCCGACGAGCCAGGCACCGCGCATCGACGAGGCGCGGCTCGACTCGCTCTACGAGATGGAGATCGCGTTCTCCGAAGTGCCGGAGCGCAACGCTGGCAATGTGCCGCCCTGGCTGGTCGATCGCATCTTCCGCAATCTGCTGATCGACGTGACCGGCAATACGCACCGCACAGAGATCTGCATCGACAAGCTCTATTCGCCGGACGGTCCGGGCGGACGGCTCGGCCTGGTCGAGTTCCGCGGCTTCGAGGTGCCGCCGCATCCGGAGATGAGTCTTACGCAGGGCCTGTTGCTCCGCGCGCTGATAGCGCGCTTCTGGGCGGAACCCTACAAGGCTTCGCTGGTGCGCTGGGGCACGGCTCTGCACGACAGCTTCATGCTTCCGCATTTCGTCTGGGCCGATTTCGCCGATGTGATCGCCGACCTGAACGCGCACGGCTTCGCCTTCGATGCCGAATGGTTCCGGCCGCATTGGGCATTCCGCTTTCCGCTCGCGGGCAAAGTTCAGTATGGCGGCGTCAATCTGGAAATCCGTCAGGCGCTCGAACCCTGGAACGTCATGGGCGAGGAGGGAGCGGTTGGCGGGACTGTGCGTTTCGTTGACAGTTCGGTCGAGCGGCTGGAGGTCAAGGCAAAGGGCATGGTCGACGGCCGTCACAAAATCCTGGTTAACCGCCGCGCCGTGCCGCTGAAACCGATCAGCCTTGACGAATTCGTGGGCGGCGTGCGCTTCCGTGCCTGGGCGCCGCCCAGTACGCTGCATCCAACGATTCCGAGCCACGCGCCGCTCACCATCGAAGTCTGGGACGGATGGCGCAAACGCTCGCTGGGAGGATGCACCTATCATGTCGGCCATCCGGGAGGGCGGAACTACGTGACCTTCCCCGTCAACGCCTATGAAGCGGAAGGGCGCCGCCTGTCGCGGTTCGAACCGTTTGGATTCACCGGCGGCATCTTCGCGCCGGCGCCCGAAGCGCCGCATCCCGATTTCCCGCACACGCTGGACCTGAGGCGGCCGTGAGCGTGGCGGCCGTCGAGCCACGACGCTACGACGAGCTGCGCGGAACGGACGGTATCGTCCGCCCCGCGTGGAAGCCGCTTGCCGACGCGGTGATGGCCATGCCGGCGGCAGAGTATGTCCGCCGTGGCAGCGCCGCGCAGGCAATGCTGCGCGACAACGGCGTGACCTATAACGTCTATGACGATGCCAACGGACAATCGCGGCTCTGGCAGCTCGACATCCTGCCTTTCGTCATCGGGCCGGAAGATTGGCAGCGCATCGAGCGCGCCATCGCCCAGCGCGCGCATCTCGCCAACGAGGTGCTCAAGGATATCTACGGGCCGCAGAAGCTGATGGCGGAGGGTCACCTGCCGCCGCATCTGGTGCTTGGGCATCCGCAATTCCTGCGTCCGCTGGTCGGCGTGACGCCACCCGGCGGCGTGCATGTACATCTCTATTCCGCCGATCTGGCGCGGATGCCCGACGGCTCCTGGATGGTACTGGCGAGCCGCGCCGACGCGCCGAGCGGCATCGGCTATGCACTCGAAAACCGCATCGTCATCGGACAGACTTTTCCCGACCTGTTCGGCGAGATGCATATCCGCCGGCTGGCATCGTTCTTCAATTCCTATCGCGAGAGCGTGCTGTCGCTGGCGCGTAAGGGGCGCGTCGTCCTGCTGACGCCCGGCCCGCACAACGAAGCCTATTTCGAGCACGCCTATCTCGCGCACTATCTCGGCTTCACGCTGGTCGAGGGCGACGATCTCACCGTGCGCGATGGGCAGGTGTTCCTGAAGACGCTGCTCGGCCTCGAACGTGTCGCGGTAATCTTCCGCCGCGTCGATTCCGATTTCTGCGATCCGCTCGAGTTCCGCGGCGACTCTGCGCTCGGCATTCCGGGCCTCGCCGAGGTGGCGCGCAATGGCGGTGTCGTGCTCGCCAACGCGATGGGTGGCGGGGTGATGGAATCTCCGGCGATGGACGCCTATCTGCCCGGGCTGTCGCGCGCACTGCTCGGCGAGGATCTGAAGATCCCCGACATCCCGACCGTGTGGTGCGGCACAGAATGGGGACGCAAGGAAGCGCTGAAGCGGCTCGATCGCGTTGTCGTTCGCGATGCTTTCGACGCACGGCCGCTGTTCTCGCGCCAATCCACGGCTCGGCTCGGCTCCGAGCTTTCGCTGAGCGACATCGGCTTCCTCAAGGATCGCATCGCGCGGCGCGGCGCGACGGTGGTGACGCAGGATGCGGTGCCGCTCGGTCTCGCGCCGACCTACAGCAACGGTGTGTTCGCGACGCGGCCGGTCAATCTGCGCGTCTTCGCCTGCTGGACGCCGGAGGGATATATCGTGATGCCGGGCGGTCTGGTGCGCGTGGCGCGCGACGATCATGCCCGCTCGCTCTCCATCCAGTCCGGTGCAGCGAGCAAGGATGTCTGGATCGGCGGCGAGCGGCCGGGCAACACCTTCAGTCTCCTGCGCAACAGCGACCGCGCGGTCGAGATCCGCCGCACCGGCGAAGCACCGACGAGCCGCGCGATGGACAATCTGTTCTGGCTCGGCCGCTATGCCGAGCGGGCGGAGAACCTTGTACGCGTGCTGCGCGCGGTGAACACCCGACTCGGCGAGGACACCGCCTTCGCCGCCGACATCGCGGAGCGTTTCCTCCTGCCCTATGCGCAGGCGAGCACCGTGGCGATCCGCGAGGCCGCCGACGGCAACGACGACCGCCTTTTGACCGAGCTGCGCACGCTGATCCGCGAACGCAAGACGCCGGACAGTCTGCAATCCATGCTCGGCCTCGTGCGCCAGACCGCGTGGTCGGCGCGCGACCGGCTCTCGCTCGACACCTGGCGCGTGATCCGGCTGTTCACCGAGGCCGACAACCTGCCGGAAGGCGAGTTCGATACAGGCGCCGCGCAGGTCTATCTCGACCAGGTGGTGCGGCGCGCGGCGGCGTTTTCCGGCCTCTGCGCCGAGAACATGACGCGCGGACCCAACTGGCTGTTCGTCGATCTCGGCCGCCGGATCGAGCGCGCCTCGCATGTCGCCTGGCTGGTGGGGCAGGCGGTCCTGAGCGCCGATGAAGCCGAAACCGGCCGTATTCGCGCGGTGCTGGAGATCGCCGACAGCGCAATGACCTATCGCTCGCGCTATCTGAATGCCTTCGATGTCTCGCCGCTGATCGACCTGCTGCTGCTTGACGACAGCAACCCGCGCGGCCTGGCATTCCAGCTCGCCGCGATCGAGCGCAATCTGAAGGAGCTGCCGCGCCTGACGCCGGCGCAGCGTCATGACGGTGCGCTTCGCATTGCCGGCGATGCCAAGTTGTATGCGGCCGGTTCGAACGCGGTCGTGCTTGCCGAGATCGACGAGGCGCTGCGCAGGCCGGCGCTGCATAGTTTTGCCACTCGAATCGACAATGCGATGGCGCGCGTTACCGATGCCATCACCGACGCTTACTTCCAGCATTCGGTGCGTCGCCGCACCGGTGCTGCGCCGCATCGCGAGGGAGTGTGATGGAATACGACGTCCGCCACCGCACGACCTATCGCTATCTCCAGAATGTGTCCTACTCCTGCCATCGCGCGCATCTGATGCCGCGGTCCACGGCAACACAGACGGTAAGCGAGGCAGCCATCGCGCTGTCGGTTGCGCCCGAGCGTCGCCATGGCCTCACCGATTTCTACGGCAATCATGCCGAGTGGTTCGCCATCGACCAGCCGCATACGGTTCTCGAAGTCGTCTCGACCAGCCGTGTCACGGTTTCACCGATGGCCAAGCTCGATCTCGAAGCGAGCGCACCGTGGGAAGCGGTTCGCGCGTCCATGGAGCAATGCACGGACGACGATGTCCGTGGCGCGATACAATATCTGTTCGATACGCCGCTGACCGCCTCGCAGCCCAGGATCGCGGCTTATGCCGGCGAGAGCTTCAAGCCCGGCCGGCCGATTGCAGCGGCGGCATTCGACCTGATGCATCGTATCCATCGCGATTTTCGCTATGACACCACCGTGACCGACGCGGCGACGCCGGCCGATCGGGTCTTCGAAATCCGCTCCGGCGTGTGCCAGGACCTTGCCCATATCGGCATTGCCTGCCTGCGTTCGCTCGGCCTGCCGGCGCGCTATGTCAGCGGCTATCTGCTGACCAAGCCGCCGCCGGGCCGTCCGCGCCTGCTCGGCGCCGATGCGAGTCACGCCTGGTTCTCGGTCTACGCGCCGCCCTTCGGCTGGCTCGATCTTGATCCAACCAACGATATCCGCCCCGACGAAGGGCACGTCACGGTGGCCTGGGGCCGCGACTACACCGACGTTGCGCCGATCAACGGCGTCGTGACCGGCGGCGGCGAGCATGTCGTCGAAGTTGGCGTCGACGTGGCTCCGCGCGCCACGAACTGAGCACCGTTCGTCGCGATTGCCGCAGCGTCAGGTTTTGGCTCGCCTCCCGCCATACCGGTTTTACTATTCCGCCAAGACCGGCTCAGCCGGCATCTGGGAGGAAATGTCATGGCGAGCATCACCGCGGTCGACGAAAAGACCGGACGAAAATTCTATCTCGACGATCCTGACGATCTGCGGGCCGACGACAACCTCACATTTCTCCTGAACCTCCATGGCGGCGGATCGGTCGGCGCCTGGCAGCGCGCCTATTTCCCGGCTGTGGATTTCAAGGAGAAGTATCGCCTCGTCGTCGCCACGCCGTCGGCGGCGACCAAGGAGCCGGCGCGGCGCTGGGTCGGCGAGGCCGACGACGATCACCTCCACAACATCGTCGACATGGTGTTCGCGAAATACGGCAAGGACCGCATCGCGCGGTTCTGGCTGGTCGGTCACAGCCAGGGCGGGATGACTTCGCGCCGCCTTCTCGGTGAAGATCCGTTTTTCCAGAAGCGCGTCGATGGCTGGCTCAGCCTCTCGGGCGGACGCATCGGCGCGGCCGAACGCGCGCCGGGTTTCAGCGTGCCGCTGCCGCCCGGCGTGACGCGCGCCATGCCGGCATTCCCGCCACCGCCGCCGATCGATGTCGAGATCTCGCACATCTTCACCACCGGCGAGCACGAAATCGCGAGCCTGCCATCGACCTCGCCGATGGCCGAGAAACTCGGTGCCGGTCCGCGCGAACGCCGGCCGGACGTTGTCGATACCGTTGGCGGCAAAATTCATGACACGGGCCGCGAAAGCTATTCGACCAAGGGCTGGGGCCTGAAGCCGGGTCCGGGTCATGCCGAAATCTTCGTCTATCCGGGTCCACGCGACGGCCGCGTAGTCGCGGATATCGTGCGCATGAACAAGGGGCATACCGAAGGCCTGGAGCCGAACGTCACCGAAGAGCTGATCAAATTGATTGTCGGCTCGTCGGGTGGAAGGGCAAAGACGGTCTCTCGGGCCTGAAGCTGTAACGTCCGAATTCGGCCAGCACGGGGTCTCGTCCTGTGCGATCTGGTGCCCGGCATCCACGCGGGAGATACCGATGGCCACCATACGCAAAGTGATCGACATCGCAGCGCCAGCCGCCCGTGTGTGGGATGCGCTGGCCGATTTCCAGAACGTGCACCTTCGCCTTGCACCGGGGTTTCTGACCGGCAGCAAGCCGGACGGTGACAACGCTCGTATCGTGTCTTTCGCCAATGGCTCAGTCGCGAGGGAAATGCTTGTGGCATGCGATCACTCGCAGCGCCGCCTGGTCTATTTCGTGACCGGCGAAAGATTGAGCCATCACAATGCGTCCGCCGAGATAGCCGTGATCGACGAAAATCATTGCCGCTTCCTGTGGACCACCGATGTCCTGCCGGATGCGATAGCGCCCTATATCGACGGCCAGATGTCGGAAGGCGCGAAGGCCATGAAGGCCAAACTCGAAGCCTGAGGATTGCCATTTCGCGTGCGCAGCAGGTCATTCCGTACGGTAATCGTCGTATCGGGCAAGATTTTTTTGCTCCCGCCGGACCGCCGGGGCGTGTAGCCTTGGCCGGACTCGCGCCGCACGAATGCGCGGGCAGAGCCAGGGGGTCCGATGTTCTCGCTTCGCCATGCCGGTTTTGCGGCGGTTCTTGCACTTTCGCTCGCGGCCTGCGGCAAGTCCGATGCACCCAAGCCGCAGGCCGCTGCGGCACCGCAGAAGCCGGCGGCTGCTCCTGCCGAAAGCGGCGACTCTGTCGCGCGTCTTGCTGCCGCCGCGAACATCGACGGCGACCGCATCAAGAACGCCGACGCTTCGCCGGGCGACTGGCTGGCCCACGGGCGTACCTATGGCGAGCAGCGCTATTCGCCGCTCAGCGACATCAACCGCGACACGGTGAAGAATCTCGGCGTTGCCTGGGAATTCCGCACCAATACCATCCGCGGGCTCGAAAGCACACCGATCGTCTCCGACGGCATCATGTTCGTCACCGGCTCCTGGTCGAAGGTCTGGGCGCTCGACGCCAAGACCGGGCGTCAGCTCTGGTTCTACGATCCGAACGTGCCGGGCCAGTGGGGCCGCTATGCCTGCTGCGACGTCGTCAATCGCGGCGTCGCGGTGTGGAAGGGCGCGGTCTATGTCGGCACGCTCGACGGCCGTCTGGTCAAGCTCGATGCCAGAACCGGCAGGCCGATCTGGGACATAAGCACCATCGACCGCGAACGGCCCTACACCATCACCGGCGCACCGCGCATCGTGAAAGGGTTGGTACTGATCGGCAATGGCGGCGGCGAATACGGCACACGCGGCTATCTCACCGCCTATGACGCCGATACCGGGCGCCAGGTCTGGCGCTTCTTTGTCGTGCCCGGCGATCCCAAGCAGCCGCCGGAAGACAAGGCGATGGCGATTGCGATGAAGACCTGGTCGACCGGCGGCACAAACCACAAATGGTGGGAGCAGGGCGGCGGCGGCAACGTCTGGGATTCGATGGCCTACGATCCCGACCTCGACCTGCTCTATATCGGCACCGGAAACGGCTCGTCATGGAACCGCAATTTGCGTTCGCCGGGCGGCGGCGACAATCTCTTCCTGTCGTCCATCGTCGCGCTCAAGCCGGAGACCGGCGAGATGGTGTGGTACTACCAGACCACGCCGGGCGACGACTGGGACTACACCGCGACCCAGCACATCATCCTAGCCGATTTGAAGATCGACGGCGTTCTGCGCCACGTGCTTTTGCAGGCGCCGAAGAACGGCTTCTTCTATGTCATCGACCGCGAGACCGGCCAGCTCATCTCGGCCAAGCCCTATACGACCATCACCTGGGCCAAGGGCGTCGACATGAAGACCGGCAAGCCGATCGAGAATCCCGGCGTGCGCTATGCGGCGAAACCGTCGATCCAGATTCCCGGTCCGATCGGTGCGCATAACTGGCAGCCGATGGCGTTCAATCCGCAGACCGGCCTCGTCTACATTCCGGTCATCGACGGCAACTTCATCTACGCCCAGCACCCGCATCTTGACTACAAGCCGGGTGCCTGGAACGTCAGCGACTTCGCGCAGCTCGGCGAGATGATCCAGGCCGGAATCGCCAAGGGTCAGATTCCGCCCCCGGCCAAAGGCTATATCCGCGCCTGGGATCCGGTGGCGCAGAAGATGGTGTGGCAGGTCGAGATGGCAGGCGGCTGGAACAGCGGCATGCTGACGACCGCGGGCGGTCTCGTCTTCGGCGGCGGCTCCGACGGCATCTTCGCGGCCTACGACGCGAAGGACGGCAACAAGCTGTGGTCGATCGACCTCAAGACCGGCATGAGCGCGCCGGCGATCACCTACACCGTCGATGGTGAGCAGTACATCGCCATTGCCGCGGCGTTTGGCGGCTCGGGCGGTCTCGGCGCGACCTCCGACCCGAACACCGCGCTGAAGAAATACGGCAATAACGAGGGACGTATCTTCGCGTTCAAGATCGGCGGCACCAAGACGGTGCAGGCGATGCCGTCCGAAGCGCCGGCCATGTCGTCACCGCCGCCGAACGAGAAGGTCGATCCGAAGCTCGCGCAGAAGGGCCTCGTGATCTTCCACCAGAACTGCGCGGTCTGTCATGGCGTGCTGCTGATGTCGTCGGGCGAAGTGCCCGATCTGCGCGCCTCATCGCCGGAGGTGTGGGGCCAGTACGATGCCATCGTGCTCGGCGGCGCGTTGTCGGACGCCGGCATGGCTTCGTTCAAGGATATCCTCACAGCCGACGATGTGAAGGCGATCCGTGCTTACACCTTGCAACAGGCCCAGGCACTCTATGCCAGCCAGCATCCTGCAGGAGGGACGACGCATGCACCGTAAATATCTGGCAGCGGTCACGATTGCCCTGGCCACCGCGACCGCGGCTCTGGCCGAGCCCCAGGAGACGCATGCAACAGCAGTACCCGACACACACGATTGCTCGTCATTCGCGCCGGTCTTCGCGGGGATTAAGACCAAATGGGTCGCCAGTGTCACGGTCGGCTTCGATGTGGATGACACCGGAACGCCGCAGAAGGTCCGAGTGCTGAAGCGCAGCGGCTACGGCGTGATGGACGATGCCGCGGTGGAATGCGTCAAGACAAAATGGCGCTACACGCCCAGGATGCAGGATGGCCATGCCGTGGCCGACCCCGGCAGGGTGGCGATCGTCGAATTCACCAACGTCATGGACGACGCCGAGGCCGCGCACTGAGCATCTAGGTCCGATTTGCCCCGTCCGCCGAGTGTCGCTAAAAGGCCGCTCCGGTTCGGAAAAACGGTCATGGCAGACGGCAAGCAATCCCGCCCCAAGGCACGGACGGTCCGCGGTTTCCGCGACCGCGCTGCGGGCGAGCTCGCGGCCGAGCGGGCGATGCTCGACACCATCCGCCGCACCTATGAGTCCTACGGCTTCGACGCGCTGGAAACGCCCTTCGTCGAGTACACCGACGCGCTGGGCAAGTTCCTGCCCGATGTCGACCGTCCGAATGCCGGGGTGTTCTCGTTCCGCGACGAGGACGAGCAGTGGGTCTCGCTGCGCTACGACCTGACCGCGCCGCTCGCGCGCTATGTCGCCGAGAACCAGCAATTCCTGCCGCGGCCCTTCCGCCGCTACCAGATCGGCACCGTGTTCCGGAACGACAAGCCGGGTCCGGGCCGCTACCGCGAATTCATCCAATGCGACGCCGACACGGTCGGCACCGCCTCGCCATCCGCCGACGCCGAGATGGTGATGATGTTCGCCGATACGCTGGAGGCCGTAGGCCTCAAGAGGGGCGAATATTCTATTAGAATAAACAGCCGCAAATTGCTTGATGGTGTGATTGAATCCGTTGGAATCGCGCTCGCCGACGGTGCGCTTAGGGGGACCATTTTGCGGGCGCTGGACAAGCGCGATCGGCTCGGCGAAGCGGGCGTCAGGCTGCTCCTAGGTAAAGGGCGGAAGGACGAGTCAGGCGACTTTACGGACGGTGCGAACTTGCAGCCGTCTCAAATTGACGAATTGCTCGAATTTTCAAATCCGGACGCAAAGCTCGATGGAGTGAAGGCGCTAGGCCAAAAGTTTTCTGGTGAAGGGCGCGCAAGTTCACTCTGGAATGAAGGTGTCGAGGAAGTCGCCCGGATCGCAGATGTCGTTCGCGCTTGTGGCTATGATGACGAAGATGGTCGCATAGTTCTCGATACTAGCATTATTCGTGGCTTGGAATATTACACAGGCGCCGTGTTCGAAGCGCAGCTCACCTTCCCGGTGCAGAACGAGAAGGGTCAGACGGTGGTGTTCGGCTCGGTCGGCGGTGGCGGGCGTTATGACGATCTTGTCGCGCGCTTTACCGGCCAGCGCACGCCGGCGGTCGGATTCTCCATCGGCGTATCGCGCCTCCTCACCGCGCTACAGATGCGCAAGGCTGCCGTTGCCGCCGTCGCGCCGCTGGTCGTCGTCACCGTGTTCGACAAGAACGACGCCTCGCCGGCCTTCGCGATGGTGCGCGAGCTGCGCGGCGCGGGCATTCGTGCCGAAGCCTATGTCGGCACGGGCAAGATGGGCGACCAGTTCAAATATGCCGACAAGCGCGGCGCGGCGCTCGCGATCATCGAAGGTCCGGACGAACGTGCCAAGGGCGAGGTGACGGTCAAGGATCTGGCGCTCGGTGCAGAACTGGCGAAGTCGGTCGAGAGCCGCGCCGCCTGGGTCGGCAATCGCGAGGCGCAGGTCACGATCAAGCGCACCGATCTCGTCGCCGAAATCCGCCGAATGCTGGCGCGCGAGCACTGAGATGACGGCCTTCCCGTATTACGACACGCCCGCGTTGGCGGCGCTGGAGGACCAGGCGCAGAAGCTGCTCGCCAGCTTCGCGGCGCGCGGCTACACCCGCGAGGAGCCGAGCATCCTGCAACCGGCCGGTATCTTCCTCGACCGTTCGGGCGAAGAGATTCGCCGCCGCACCTTCACGCTCACCGATCCGTCGGGCCGCGAGCTTTGCCTGCGCCCCGATCTCACCATTCCGATCTGCCGCATGGCGGTGGAGAGCAAGGCGCCGCTGCCGGCACGGCTCTGCTATCACGGCCTCGCTTTCCGCCAGCAGCCGAACAGTCCCGATGCACCCACGCAGTTCTATCAGGCGGGCGCCGAGCTTCTCGGCCTTGCCGACTGCGCGGCGGGCGACAGCGAGATCGTGTCGCTGGCCATCGCGGCGGTACGCGCCGCCGGAATCTCCGATTTCGACATGACGGTCGGCGATCTCGCCTTTTTCGGCGCGCTCATCGATGCGCTCGACCTGCCGGCGCATTGGCGGGCGCGGCTCAAGCGTCACTTCTGGCGCGCCGGCTATTTCGAGGAATTGCTCCAGCGCCTGACGCGCGGCAGCGCGCCGGAACAGAAGAGCCTGCTGGGCGCGTTGAGCGGGCAGGGCGTTGCCGAAGCGCGCCGTCTGGTCGAGGAACGCCTTGTCGCCTCTGGTCTCAGCCCCCAGGGCGTTCGCACGCTGGATGAAGTCGTCGAACGGCTGATGGAGCAAGCGGCGGACGAAGAGGCCTCGCATCTCGACGAAAAGGTGGTGCGGGTGATCACCGGCCTGCTCGATGTCTCCGGACCCGCGCGCGATGCGCTGGCGCGAATCCGCTCGCTCGCGGCCGAAGCGAGGATCGATCTGGATGCGCCGCTGGCGGCGATGGCGGCGCGGCTCGATGCAATCGAGTCAATGGGTGTCGATCCCAAACGCATCACCTTCGCGGCGCATTTCGGCCGCAACATGGAGTATTACACCGGCTTCGTATTCGAGCTGCGCGCAGGCGAGACCATCGCCGGCGGCGGGCGCTACGACACGCTGCTCGAAGCCATCGGTGCGGGCCGGCCCATTCCGGCGGTCGGCGTCGCCTTTTGGACCGAGGCCATGCTGGCCGCGGGAGGCGCGTGATGGCCGCGCTGACCCTCGCCGTTCCCTCGAAGGGGCGGCTCAAGGAAAATGTCGACGCGTTCTTCGCCGATGCCGGCGCGGCGCTCAGCCACAGCGCCCGCGGCTATCGCGCATCGCTCGCCGGATTTCCCGATATCGAGGTGATGCTGCTGTCGGCATCGGAGATCGCGGCCTCGCTGATCGGCGGCGACGTCCATCTCGGCATCACCGGGCATGACCTCCTGCTCGAACAGGCGCCGGAGCTGGAAACCCGCGTCCATCTGATCAAACCGCTCGGCTTCGGCCATGCCGATGTCGTGGTCGCGGTGCCGCAATTCTGGATCGACGTCGCCACCATGGCCGATCTCGACGATGTCTGCGCCGCCTTCGCCCAGAAGCACCGCCGCCGCCTGCGGGTCGCGACCAAATACATCCAGCTCACGCGCAGTCATTTCGCCAGGCTCGGCATTTCGGATTACCGCATCGTCGAGAGCGCCGGCGCGACCGAAGCGGCACCGGCCGCCGGCACGGCCGAGGTCATCGTCGACATCACCTCGACGGGCTCGACGCTGAAGGCCAACGGGCTGAAGGTGCTGGACGACGGCGTGATCCTGAAAAGCGAGGCGCAGCTCGCCGCCTCGCTCGGCGCCGACTGGACGGAAGAGGCCAGGGCGGCGGTTGCCGCTCTGCTCGACCGTCTCAACGCCCGCGACCGCGCGCGTAATGCGCAGGTGCTGCGCGTGCGCCTCGACGGCGATGCCGACGCTGTACTGGCGCGGCTTTCCAACGACGCCGGAACATCGCTGATGTCGCGCCCGGCCGATGGCGGCGGCGAATATGTGATCCTCTGCCCGAAGCCGCGTCTGATGGATGCGATCGCCTCGCTGCGCGCCCAGGGCTGCAACGCGCCGGCAACGACGCAGGATGCGGATTACGTCTTCGACACCGAGAACCCGCTCTATGCGGCGCTCAGCGCTGCGCTAGCTTAGCGCCGCCGCCAGCCGCTGCGCGTCGTCTTCGGTATGATAAAGCCCGAAACCGATGCGCAGCCGGTCGCCGCGATGATCGGCGATAATGTTCTGCGCCGCAAGGCGCTCGACAATGGCCCCCGCATTCGGCGTGCGGAAGGCGAGGAACCGCCCGCGCGCTCCTTCGTCCGGGATCATCAGTGTCTCAGCCGAGACATCCGGCGAGCGGCACTGGGCGAGGAAGGTACGCTCCAGCGCCCGGACATAGCGCAGCATGTGATCGACCGGCAGCGGCGCAAGCCAGTCCTGCACCGCGTTGAAGCGATAGAGCGCCGTGACGTCGAATGTCGCGCCGAGAAAACGCGAACCGTCTTCGGCATAGGGCACGTCCTGCCCTCCGCCTTCGAGAGCCGAGAAGCCGGCATACCATCCGGTGTCGCGCGGCCGCGGGCCATAGCCGGGCGGGCAGTGCAGGAAGCAGGCGCCCTCGCCCGCCATCGCATATTTGTAACCGCCGGCGAGATAGAAGGCGCGGTCGGCGATTGCCGACAGGTCCGTCGGCACGGCCATGAAGCCGTGATAGCCGTCGATCACGATGAAGGTCTCGTGATGCGGCACCGCGCGCACGATGGCGTCGAGGTCGCGCACGGCATAGCCGGAATCGAAGAACACTTGGCTGAGAAAAACGAGGTTGTGTCCGCCCTTCGAGGCGGCGGCGATGAAGCGTTCCTCGAAATCCTCGAACGGCTCGGTCGAAACGGTGGTGACGTGAACCAGCCCGTCTTCCTTCAACCGCGCGATCTGGCGCGAGAAACTCATGAACTCCGAACCGGTGGTCAGGATGCGCACCGGCCGCTGCGGCAGACAGGAGAGGATACGTTGCACGAAGCCATGCGTATTGGGACCGAAGGCGATGCTTGCCGGATCGGGCAGGGCGATGCGGCGCGCGATATGGCTTTGGGCCGCGGGGATTACTGTGCCGAAGATGTGGTCCCATTTCCGGTCGAGGAGGCGCGCGGCATCGTTCCAAGCTGCCGCCTGCGCGTCGTAGGAGACATCGGGCCAGGGATGATGGCTGTGCGCCGCGACATGCAGTGGCGCGTCGTCACGCTCGAAGGTCCGGGCAAATCCTCTGCTCACGCGCAACTCTCTGTCGGGTACTCCGGCAATCTGGCCCGGTCATGCGGCAGGACCGTGATGGCTATTGCGGCGACACCGGGCCGCTTTTGATGTCCGGATCGTTCAGATGCTCGGCCTTCCAGCGCATCATCTCCCAGATCCGGGTGCGGCCCGAGGGGTGGTCGTAGAAAACCATCTCTTCAAGCGGCGAGGGATCGAGTTTGCGATAGTCCGACAGCTTGAGCACAACGGTTGCGAAGGCATCCGGCTTGCGCGCGGCATTGATGCCGAACATGTCGGCCTGGACTTCCGTCGTCCGCGAGATCGTGTTGGTCACGGGCGTTGCCAGGAACAGAAAGATCGATGCCAGCGCCGCGAGCAGAGGCAATCCCGCCGGATCGTCCAACCGTCTGATGTCCCAGAGTCCGCCGAACAGGCTGGTCAAAAGACCATAGCCCCAGTTTACGAAGGCAAATCCGACGAATGCGACCAGCGTCGACAGCGTCAGGAGCCGAACGGCGTGATCGAGAACATAGTGTCCCATCTCGTGGCCGAGAACGGCCAGGATCTCGTCATTGGTGCCCTTCTTCAGAAGGTTGTCGTTGAGCGAGATCCGGGTTGTTCCGAGAAAGCCCGAGACGTTCGCGGAGATGCGATCCGATTGGCGCGATGCATCGACCAGATAGACGTTATCGGCCGGAATTCCGTTGGCCCGCGCCAGCGACAGCACTTCGCGCTTCACCGTGCCGTCCGGCAGCGGCGTATAGGTGTTGAACAGCGGCGCGATGAACACAGGCTGGATCGTGATCAGGATGGCCATCAGCACGGCGTAGCCGCCTGTCGCCCACATCCACCAGCTGCGGCCGGCACGGCGCACGGCGAAGTAGATCAGGGTGATGACGATCGTCCCCATGATCAGCGAGAGGCCGGTGGTGACGAAGAATTCGCGCAGCCATCCGAAGAAGGTGAGGTTCATCAGCCCGTAGGACTTCTCGCGAAAATAGCTTTCATAGAGCGTCAGCGGGAAGGTCAGTGCTATTGTGATCAGGATGTAGGGACCGGCATAAAGCGAAGCCTGCCAGAATCGCGAACGCGTCTGGCGCTCGGCGAAGTCGCGGATGCTGGCCGAGATCCGGAACCAGAGCAGGACGGCCGATACGCCGATCGCCCAGATGACATCCACAAGGATCAGCCAGTAGCCGCCTTCGAAATAGGCATCGGACCGCGCCTTGGCCGGTCCGCTGACGCGCGCGAGATAGGCGTTGGTGGCCTTGACCGGATCGAACGCGACAGGCGTGCCGATGGGTGGAAGCGACGAGCTTTCGACCGCCGTCGTCGGCGCGGCGCGCGGGCCGGCTTGCGCCAGCGCTGGGCCGGTGCACACAAAGAGCGCGGCCAGCAGGGTCGCAACAAGCGCGAACGAACGAAGCATGGTTTCCTCCCGCCCCCGGACACTACCAGATCGATTGTGTCGCGCCAGTTTGTCCGCGCCCGGTCAATGGGTTATGCGGAGAAATATGACGGATGTAGACACCTTTCAGCGCCATGACGGCGAGCGTATCGCCTACATACGGCGATCCGGACGCGGCCCGGGCGTCGTATGGCTCGGCGGGTTCAAGTCGGAGATGACCGGAACCAAGGCGCGGGCGCTCGACGCCTGGGCTGCCGGGCGCGCCTTCGTCCGGTTCGACTATTTCGGCCACGGCGCCTCCACCGGCGATTTTCGCAACGGCACCGTGACGCGCTGGCTTGGCGACACTCTGGCCGTGCTCGATAGTCTCACGGAGGGGCCGCAGCTGCTCGTAGGGTCGAGCATGGGCGGTTGGCTTGCCGCGCTTGCGGCGCTGGCACGGCCGGAGCGCGTGGCAGGGCTGCTTCTCATTGCACCGGCTCTCGACTTCACCGAAGCGCTGTTGTGGGCATCGCTGGACGACGCGGCGCGGACGTCGATCACGGAACGGGGCGAATGGTTGCGGCCTTCGCTCTACGATCCCTCGCCCTATCCGATCACACGCGCGCTGATCGAGGATGGCCGCAAGCATCTTCTGCTCGGCGGACCGATCGATCTTCGTTGCCCCGTTCGCATCATCCAGGGCATGGCCGATCCCGACGTGGCGTGGCAGCATGCCATGCGTGTGATGGATTGTTTCGGCGACGACACCGAACTCACGCTCGTCAAGGCGGGCGACCATCGCCTGTCGAAGCCGCACGAGATCGCATTGATCCTGCGCACGCTGGACGCCATGCTGGCGCCGTGACCGGAGAACGGGCATTGCCGAATAGATTACAGCTATGTTGCGCCATGATGGTGCTGGCGACATGTGTGCACGCGAATGCCGCGCCGTCGCAGAGCCAGGACTATCAGTCCTGTCTCAACCGCACCCGGAGCGACCCGGGCGGCGCGCTTGCGCAGGCCAATGGCTGGAGCCGGAATGGCGGCGGACCGCCCGCCGATCACTGCGCGGCGCTGGCGCTCGTCGGTCTGAAACGCTATGGCGAAGCGGCGGTGAAGCTCGACGCTTTGGCACGTAGTGAATTCGCCGCGAAGAACAACATGCGCGCCGCGCTGTTCGACCAGGCGGGCAATGCCTGGATGCTCGCACAACGGCCGGATTCGGCGATAGCGTCCTTCTCGGCGGCCCTGGCTATCGATGCCTTCGACGCGGATTATCTCGCCGATCGCGCACGCGCGCTGGCGCAGAAGCAGAACTGGGCCAAGGCCGAGGCGGATCTCACCGCGGCATTGCTCGTCAGCCCGGGCCGTGCCGATCTGTACGTCTTGCGCGGCAGCGCGCGACACGCGCTAGGACGCAAGGGCGAGGCGCGCGCCGATTTCGATCTCGCCCTGAAGATTCAGCCCAACAATCCCGATGCGCTCCTCGAACGCGGCAACGGGAAATATGAGAATGGCGACATCGCGGGCGCGCGCGCGGACTGGCAGGCGTCGGTCAATGCCAATCCGAACAGCGATGCGGCCGCGACCGCACGCCAGCACCTGGCGGATACGGCAGCACCCTAACCGTCGATCAAGTCGAACTGCGTGCCAGCGGCGCCGTGGACGCTAATCGAGCAATCTTTCCATCCCGCCATATCCGCATGGTGGATATCGGCCGACGGGGTGCCGTCTTGCACATCGCAGAATACGGAATAGCGATCAATGCTGCCTTTGGAGACGACGATTGTGAAGTGCGCTCGCAGCAGGCGGTTAGTGTAGGGGACGTCGCCATAAGTGCCGATAGTGCCGTGTACGGTTATCGGATCGGCACCTGAGATCGCCCTTTCCAGCCGCTCTACCGCGGCTTTGTCGTCCTCGTCCGGTGTGACTCCCAGGCGTTGCATTTGATCGTAGGCATCACGGGCATCCAGATACCGATGCGAGGATTCGTAGGATCTCAGGGCAAACCTCTCGATCAGGCCGCGGATTGACTTACTCAGCGCCTGGGTATGCCTGTCGATCAAAATGACTTGATCGGCAACTGCGACAGCCCCATCCGTGTCGCCAATTCGTGCGAGGCTGATCCCCAACTCGTAGAGGGCGGCACCGGTTTCGTAGAGGCTCTGCTGCGGTTGTGCGAGTGCATCCCGAAGTACCTGAATGGCCTCGGCCGGTTTCCCGCCTTTGATGAGCGCAATCGCGCGGTCATAAGAGGCATCGAAATCGGTGTTCGCCCGAGGATTTTCTGTAGTGAAGTACATATCTGTCGACGCGCCGCGGTAAGCGACTGGCAACCCATTGATCGTTGCTGGTTGATAGCTACGGCTGGAAATCGCATCGATGCCGAGCCTGGCGAAGACCGGCGATCCGATTGTCTGTGCGGCGACTACGTCCGAGACTTTTCCGTCTATGCCGACGGAGTAGATTAGGCGAACGATGCCTTCGCGCCGTCTTGTGTCGAAATTCGTTGGCAGAAACTTGGATGGGCGCAGCGCGACCGGGTAGTTGAATATGTCAATGTGGCAACCGGGGTCGCACGTCAGCATCGTTCGTGTGTGGACTTTTGCTTCAGACGCACTTCCCATCGCCGGCCAAAGAACCAGTGTGGTCAGTGAGAGCAGGGCGTTCAATAATTTCCGGACAGTCGCAGCCATTCCGACCGCACATTGGAATCTTGTTCGCCCGCTTGCAACCTTGGCGTGTTTCCTAGGCGAAATGATGCCCACACCGCCATTGCCCGGACAAGGGGCGAAGGATCGTCCAGGAGCCGCTCGGCTTCGGGGGCCAGAGACGCATCGCCGGAGTTGCCGATCGCGATGAGGACATTTCGCACGAACCGGTCGCGGCCGAGGCGCTTCACGGGCGATTTTCGGAAAAGGGCGCGAAACCCGCCATCGTCGAGGCGTGCGAGGTCGCGCAGCGCCGGCGCTTTCAGTTCGTCTCGAGCCGATAGCTTCGCCTCGCGCCCGGCCTGGGCAAACTTGTTCCAGGGACACACGGCCAGGCAATCGTCGCAGCCATAGATGCGATTGCCGATAGCGGCGCGGAATTCGCGCGGAATGTGATCCTTATGCTCGATGGTGAGGTAGGAAATACAGCGCCGCGCGTCGAGTTGATAGGGCGCCGGGAACGCCGCCGTAGGGCAGGCGTCGAGGCAGCGCCGGCATTGGCCACAGTGATCTGTCTCCGCGGCGTCCGGTTCGATGGACAGGGTCGTGAAAATCGAGGCGAGGAACAGCCACGACCCGAATTCGCGGCTGACGAGATTGGTGTGCTTGCCCTGCCAGCCAACTCCACCGGCCTGCGACAGGGGTTTTTCCATGACCGGCGCGGTGTCGACGAAGACTTTCACGTCGCATCCGAAATCCACCGCGATGCCGCCGGCCAGCCGCTTCAGCTTCGTCTTGATGATATCGTGATAGTCGTCGCCGCGGGCATAGACCGAGATCGCGCCGCTGTCGCGCCTGGCGAGCACCGTCAGCGGATCGTCGTCGGGACCATAGTTGAGGCCGAGCAAGATGATGCTGTTCGCCTCGGGCCACAGCGCGCGCGGATCGGCGCGGCGTTCGGCATGCCGTGCCATCCAGTCCATCTCGCCGTGGTGGCCGCGCTCGAGGAATTCGCCGAGCCGCTCCGGCGCGCCGGCGGGCGCCGAAGCGGGCGCATAGCGGACGGCGTCGAAACCTGCCGCGCGGGCGCGGCGCGTAATTTCCGCCTTGATGTCGATGCTAGAAGTCGAGCTCGGCATAATTCAGCGTCGGCGGCTGACCCGGCACACGGTCGCCGAGCAGGGTGCGGAAGGAAGGGCGCGACTTGATCCGGCCATACCATTCGGCCGTCTGCGGATAATCCTTCCACGGAATTTCGCCGAAATAGTCGAGCGAGGACAGATGCGCGGCGACGGCGAGGTCGGCGATGGTGCACTCGCGAGCGGCGAGATTACCGCGGCTGTCGGCGGTGTCGCCGATCAGCTTCAGCACCGGCTTGAGCGCCTCGCGTCCCGCGCGGATCACGTTCATGTCGGGGTTCACGCGCGAGGGCGCGCCGGTGTAACGCTGCCCGCCTTTCTCGAACAGGATTCGCCGTGTTGCCTGCTCATGGAACGGCCCCATCGCCCAGTCGAGCCAGCGCAGGGCTTCGCTGCGCTGTGCCGCGTCCTCGGGAACGAGCGGGTGATCGGCATAGTTGCCTTCGAGGTGGTCCATGATCGCCCAGAGACCCGTGACCTCGGTGCCGTCCATCTCCACGAAGGTCGGCAGATGCGCCAGCGGATCGTCCGACAGCTTGGGATCGCAGGTCAGGCGCTTTTCGCCCACCATCAGTCGGGCCAGGCGCGACGCCGGCGACAGGGTCAGATGAATCAACTTCCGCATCGGCCGGGAATGTAGAGCAATTCGGCGCTCGGCTGAATTACTTCAGACACCAGTCCAGCGCATCGCGTACCACCTGGCCCTGGCGGGCGACGAGGGTGCCCGTCCGCTTGCGAACGTAGCGCCCGGGGCGGTCGGCCTTCCATTTTTCGGGATTGGGCAGGACGGCGGCCAGCCGCGCGGCCTGGTCGCGGCTGAGGCTGGCGGCGGAAACGCCGAAATAGTGCTGGGCGGCCGCTTCGGCCCCATAGGTGCCGTGACCCCAGTCCACGACGTTCAGATAGACCGTCATGATGCGTTTCTTGGGCCAGAGTGCTTCCATTAGGACTGTGAGATAGGCCTCGGCACCCTTGCGGATGAAACTGCGCCACGAGGTCAGGAAGACCTCGCGCGCGGTCTGCTGGCTGATCGTGCTGGCGCCGCGCAGCGGCTTGTGCCGAACGCGATAGTCTCTCCAGGCCCGCTCGATTTCCTCGAAGTCGAAGCCGTTATGCGTGCAGAAATTCTGGTCTTCCGCGCCGATCACGGCGCGGCCGAGATAGGGCGAGATCTCGTCGGCCGAGCGCCACGAATAGTGCACAGCGTTGAAGGTGACGAGGTCCAGCGCCATCTGCGGCGTGAACGGAATCGGCACGAATCGGAACACCAGAAGCGCCAGGACCGGCGCCGGCAGGGCAAAGAAGAAAAGCACGAGGAAGACGCGCCGGACCCAGGGTGTCTTCGCTCCCGGCGCTCCGAACCAAAGACGGTGCGCATACGCACGCGTCTTCAGCCAGATCGACTCGCCCCCATCCATGGCGGCACCATAGCAAATCGCTTGCTATGGTGCGCCATCCTGGGGCGGTCGTGGAGACGAACCCGCCAGGCCATGGAATGCCATCCCGCCTCGGAGGCGGGATGGTGAAGCGCGCTTACTTGACGCTGCCCGCGACGGTGTTGAACGTCGTGGACAGGCCGGTGCCGACTGCCTGGACGGCACCGATGACGACGACGGCAATGAGAGCCGCGATCAGACCGTATTCGATCGCCGTGGCGCCCGATTCGTCGCGCAGGAAGGAGTTGAACAGCTTGGTCATTGTGTGCCCCATCAGAGAAAAGCAACGAGAACGCCACATTTGGCGTGATGGGCATGATCGCAGGGGTTTCTTGAAACTAATTTACTTCGCGCCCGCGAAATCGAATTGAAATTACCTTCAATGCCGTGCAAACGTCGGCGAAAGGCCGCGATTTCCGCGGCTTTTTTGCAATCGGCACGGCGACGGCCGGCCTCCGGGCTTCAACCTATGCATGATTTTTTCAACGCCGTTCTCCTCGGCATCGTCGAAGGTCTGACCGAATTCCTTCCCGTTTCATCGACCGGGCACCTTCTGGTCGGTGAAAATCTGCTGGGCCTCGACAAGGACCAGTGGGAAGCATTTACCGTGGTGATCCAACTCGGCGCGGTGCTTTCCGTCGTCGCCATCTACTGGCGCAAGATCTGGGACATCCTGATCGGCCTGCCGACGAAGCCGGAAGCTCGCCACTTCACCCTTGCCGTGATCGTTGCCTTCCTGCCTTCGGCCATTCTCGGCGTGGCGCTGATCAAGGTCATCAATGGCTACCTGCTCGATCCGGCACGCGCGATGCCGGTGATTGCCACGACCTGGATATTGGGCGGCATCGTCATCCTGGTGCTCGAGCGCGTCGCGCCAAAGCCGCGTTTCACCGATGCCGACACGCTGCCGCTGTCGAAGGCCTTCCAGATCGGTCTATGCCAATGCCTGTCGCTGATCCCAGGCGTATCGCGCTCGGGCGCCACCATCCTCGGCGGCGAGATGCTTGGTGTCGACCGTGCCGCCGGCGCGGCCTTTACGTTCTATCTTGCGGTCCCCACGATGCTCGGCGCTTCGGTGTTCGAACTCTACAAGCACCACGAGGGCCTGACCGGATCGGCGCTCGCCACACTTGCCGTCGGCTTTGTCGTGTCGTTCCTGGTCGCGTGGGTCGTGGTGAAGACGTTTATCGCCTTCGTCAGCCGCTACGGCCTGGCGCCGTTTGGCTGGTACCGGATCGCGGCCGGACTCGGACTTATTGCGCTGCTGGCTCTGCGCTGACCGTGTCGTACTGGCCCTTGGGGCGGAAGCGCCACAGATAGGCCGGTACTTCGGCATCGACCGAGGTCGGCACGATGTCGAGCGCGGCGAGCGTATCGCCGCCGGTCACGACATTGTCCGACTTCAGCAGGGTCACCTGATCGGGCGTGAGCAGCGGCTTGGGCATGAATTGCAGGAAGATCGCCTTCACCGCCGCCAGCCAGAAGGGCACCGGCACCAGAAGGCGGTTGCGGCAGGTCTCGCGCAACACGATCTGCATCAGTTCCTTGAAGCTGTAGATCGCCGGACCGCCGAGTTCATAGGTTTTTCCGCCGAGCGCGGGTTCGGCCACGCAGCGCGCAACCGCAGAAGCGACGTCGCCGACGAACACCGGCTGGAATTTCGTCGCGCCGCCGCCGATCAGCGGCAAGAAGGGCAGGACGCGCGCCAGCGCTGCGAACCGGTTGAAGAAATCGTCTTCCGGCCCGAACACCAGAGACGGCCGCAGGATCGCAGCATTCGGGAAGGCTTCGCGCACGCGCGCCTCGCCTTCGCCCTTCGACGACGCGTAAGACGCCTCTGCATCCTTGTCGGCGCCAATCGCAGACATGTGGACGAGGGTCGTGACGCCGGCATCACGCGCGGCGGCCGCGATATTGGCGGCGCCGTTGACGTGGATGGCTTCGAAACTCTGTTCGCCGCGCTCGTAGAGGATGCCGGTCAGGTTCACGACGGCATCGGCGCCCTTCGCGGCGGCGGCAACCTGGGCCGCGTCGTCGACATTGCACTTCACCAGCGCGATCTGGCCGACCTGGCCCATCGGCAGGAGGAAGAAGCCCATGTGGGGATAGCGCACCGCAACGCGGATGCGGTAGCCGGCTTTGGCCAGGGCGCGGATGGTGTGCCGGCCGAGAAAGCCGGAGCCGCCGAAGACGGTAACGAGTTTCTTGCTCATGTCCGCTTCATAGCGAGGGATGCGGATCAGGGAAAGTGCGTCAGGCTTGCCCTTCGACATCCGGCCGCACCGGCGGCCGCATCAGTCCGCCGCGGCCGTCATATTTTTCGGCGGCATGGGGTCCGTCGCGGTCGACATAGGACAATATGCACTGGACCAGCTTGTGGCCCTCGAACGGGGCTCGCCAGTGCTTCAGTTCGTGGCCGAGATAGATCATCGAATCGCCGGGCCCAAGCTCGGCGCGTACCGGGCCATTGCGTCCGCCGACGGTGAACGGCCAGGGCTTGTCCGGCTCCTGGCCGAGATTGATGGTGGCGACGATTTCGCTCGCCGGCCGGTCGTGGTGGATCTTCAGCGTATCGCCGCGCCGGTGCATCCGGGCATAGGAATAGGTCGGCAGCAATGTCCGACCGGTGGCCGCTTCAAGCTTCGGGCGCACGAATTCGAGCAGGCTCTCGAACGCAGGATCGCCGTAGACGACAAGGGCGCTCACCCTATCGCGCTTCATGGTGCCGCTCGCGAAGGCGATGTGGAGGTGGTTCCAGAGATAAGCGCACAGCGCGGGATCGAGCAGTCCGCGGACCACGACACATCCATCGCGAACGAAAGTTTGACTGAGTGTCGCGCTGTCCAAGTCCGCCGCCCTTGCCGAGGGCTCGACTATAGGTCGTGTGGCGCGACGGCTGCTAGTCCTGGACGTAAGCGCGCTCGCCGGTCTTCGGCTCGACGAAGACAGTAACGGTCCGGCCCGTTTCGTCGTCGATGAAGCGTTCGCTCGTGCGCTGCCACCCGGCGCCGGGCGTCGCGGCCTCGATCGGCTTGTAGATCACGCGTTCGCACAGGATGCCGAGAACGAGCAGGGCCCCCCAGATGCCGAACATCAGCATCGGCGAAACCACACCCGACGCGAGCCCGATCAGGCCGCAGACCAGCGCGAGACCGCCAAGACCGAGAAGGACGGCGCGCAGCATTCAGGCCTCCGGCTCGAGGATCACCGCCGTGCCGTAGGCGACGATCTCGCTCATCGCCTGTCCGATTTCGGACGAGTCGAAGCGCATCATCACGACGGCATTCGCACCCATCGCCGTCGCGTTCTTCACCATCCGGTCGATCGCCTGTCGCCGTGTCTCCTCGAGGAGCCGGGTGTATTCGTGAATCTCGCCGCCGACGATGGAACGCAAGCCGGCCATGATGTTGCCGCCGAGCCCACGGCTGCGCACGACGACGCCAAAGACTTCGCCTAGCGACGTCTTGACCTTCCGTCCGGCGACATTCTCGGTCGTGGTGATCAACATGCGCGGCCTCCCATCCGTAAAATGCCTAGTCCTAAACGTAGGTATTGGCGGGGCGGACACAAGGGGGATGGTCGAGGCGGCGGGCGGCGCATGTCTCGTTGACAGGGGCAGGCGGCCCCCCTAAACATCCCGGCCTTCCATCGGCCCAGATGGCGGAATTGGTAGACGCACTAGTTTCAGGTACTAGCGCCGCGAGGCGTGGAGGTTCGAGTCCTCTTCTGGGCACCATTTGTTCTTTCGCCAACGTTCGCGAGAGACCACAAACCCCGCAAAACCCAATGAAATAGTGACTTTGGCGTTCGCCATCGTTCGCCGTCGCCCTGGGCTACCCGGCCAATTTCTGGGTATTCTCTGGGTATTCGGAGGGTCTCAAGACCACCTCTGGGTACAGACGGCGCTTCTTCAGCGGAGGTCGTGGAAGTGGCTCTAACAGACGTAAAATGCCGGGGCACAAAGCCCGGAAAAGTGAGGCAGAAGCTTTCAGACGGAGGCGGTCTGCAACTCTGGATTCAACCGAATGGCTCGCGCCTTTGGCAGCTCATCTACCAGTACAATGGCAAACAGGTGCAGATGGCGCTCGGTCCTTATCCTCAAGTTGCTCTTCTCGACGCCCGAGCCAAGCGGGATGAGGTCAAGCTCAAAATCAGGGCGGGCATCGATCCTGCAGCCGAGAAGCGCCTAGCGGACGTTACCGAGCAACCACCAGACGACACCTTCAAGGAGATCGCTCTCGAATTCATTGCGAAGTGCCGGCGTGACAATCTGGCCGGACCGACGATGATAAAGAAAGAGTGGTTGCTCGACTTCGCATATCCAACGCTCGGGACGAAGCGCGTTTCGGAAATTAAGCCGGTTGATGTTCTCAAAGTTGTCCAGGACGTAGAGTTCAAAGGAAACTACGAAACCGCTCGCCGCTTGAAATCGACGATCGGGCAAGTTTGTCGCTACGCGGTTGCAACTTCGCGTGCCGAATTCGACCCAACCCCTGTCCTACGCGGGGCAATCACACCGCCAAAGGTCACGCCTCGGGCTGCAATCACGGACCCGGAAAAATTCGGCGGACTGCTCCGCGCCATAGATGGCTTCGACGGACAGCCAACGACCGTCGCCGCCCTGAAGTTAATGGCGCTCCTCTTCCCTCGACCAGGCGAGTTGCGTTTTGCCGAATGGACCGAGTTCGATTTCGACAAATCGATTTGGATGATACCGGCGGCGAAGACAAAAATGCGGCGCGAACATCGTGTCTTTCTAGCGCCGCAAGCGGTTGAGATATTAGAAGGACTGCGCAAGATCACGGGACACCGCAAGTTCCTGTTTCCGAGCTTTCACGGAGCCGACAAGCCGATTTCTGAGAACACCTTGAACACGGCTCTCCGCAGAATGGGATATGGACAAGAAGAGATGACATCGCATGGATTCCGAGCCAGCGCCTCGACGTTGCTCAACGAATCCGGAAAGTGGCATCCTGACGCCATTGAGCGTCAGCTTGCACATGTCGAGTCTAATGACGTGCGTCGCGCTTACTCACGTGGCTCCTTCTGGGATGAACGAGCAAGAATGATGCCTTGGTGGGCGGACTATCTCGACGATCTTCGAGGCGCAATAGGAACCCGGCGATTGCGGCGAGCCTCATAAAGTTGGCCCGGATATGAGGCTTGCGGCGCATTGTGCTGAAACAAGTCTGATTTGCCTGTTCCCGAACAAAATTGGGCCAGGCTGTGCTTGGAGTGATTGTCCCGCATTGGTCGAGTAAAGAAGACGCGATCACGCACGAGAAAGAGGAAGTTGAGGGTCAGATGCACGTGCTTGAGTTGTTCTCTGCATAACTAGTATTGTTTTTGGGGCGATCCCGGCTTGCGACGAGCCTTGGGCTGGAGCGGAGGATAATGATGAGCCAGGTGACGTTGGGGAGTGCCTGTGGCGTTGTTTTTGGACTGATCGCTGCGGCAATGATGATTCCAATGACTTTCCCGGACAAGCGAGCAGCGCTGATCGGCGCGTTCCTCAACCGCCTTTCGATAGGCGTTGCTATTGGCGCTGGACTGCACAGCTTCTCTTGGCCCGGATGGAGTGTCGGTCTTATGTTCGGATTGCTGCTCAGCGCCGCTGACGCTGTCATCACCAAAGCGTTCCTGCCAATTCTCGGAATTGGCGCTTTGGGAGGAACTGCCATTGGCTACATCATCAGCATGTGGGGAAGTTGACCAAGCGACCAAGTCGATCGAGTGTGGTACAGCCCCGCAGAATAGCCGCACGCGCTTCCTGATCGAGAAGTCGTCAGTTGCCTCCGCTGCCAGCAGCCCGCATTCAGCCCACGCCTGCAGTCTGTTCTTCTCGGCTCTCTTGACCGTCGATTGATTTGATGAGAGCCTTCACACCGTACGGTACGGTCGTAATGTTTGTGGTGCTCAGACCGCACGCTCCCCCGACGTGCAGGATTCTCCGCAGGGCCAGGACAGATTGCGTTATCTGTCCTGGCTTTTTTTGCGTCTAATGAAATGTTTTCCGTTGGCAACGCACCCGGCAGCAGTGCCGTAGCAATCCATAGTCAGACACGCTTCCAGAGGTGGTTGGAGAAATCTGAAATCGCGTCGAAGCGGATAAAAACAAGCCTGAGCAGCACCTTTATTTGGGTGTTTCCGGCCGTTCGATGCCGTAGGCGGAGAGGAAGACGTACACAACCTGCTCCACGCGCGCCTTAATATCCTCTTCAGAAGGAGATGGCTTGACATTCCAGAGTTTGCGTTCGCGCAATTCTCCTTTGCAAAGATCAGTGAAAAGTTCTGCCATTTGCTGTGTGTTAGCGCTTATGAGTTTGTCTTCGCGAATTGCACGCTCAAAAAAAGAAGCGAGCAATGCCCGGCTTCGCTTCGGGCCGGAACGATAAAAAGCGCGGCCGAGCTCGGGAAACCTGTTTGCTTCCGCGGAAATCAGCCTATGAGTGGCGATATTCTCATCTCTCAGAATAAGACGAATAAAGCGTTCTGCGAGATGGCTCAGCGCGCTGGAAAAATCATGGACTTCGACTTCCGCATCCGACACCAACACAACGACGTCGTTGCACATCTCCTCCACGACCGCAGCAAAGAGATCCTCCTTCGACGAGAAGTAGGCATATAGCGTCGCCTTGGATCCTCCGACTTTGCTGGCAATCGAAGACATCGACGTCGCCGCATAGCCATTCTGCAGGAAGGCCCGGTAGGCGATGCGCAAAATCGTCCCCCTTCGATCTTCCGTTTCCTCTTTCTTAGCGTAGGCCGAGCGGTTGTTTTGCATAAGGACAGTCTAGCCGCCGGTGTTGACAGCCGCCACCACGAGCGCGAAACTGAACTGTACAGTACGGTCAGATTCCTATCCTCCTGACTCGGGCTCAGCGCAGTTCAGGGGCCAAACGGCTACGGTCCAGTCTGCCGCTTGAATCTGTTTGAGGGGACATTGTGACGGTTCAATCGTTGTCGACTGTAACCGCGATTGCCCTATCGGCCGTGTTCGCCATGGGCGCACTTCTCAACGTTGCCGGAAATTCTCCTTTGAGTAGGGCTTATGAACGTTGGGGATTTCCTCCCGGATATCGATGGTTGGCCGTTGTGTCAGGCGCTGTGACCGCCGCCTTTTTGCTCTTGCCGATTACGCGAATCTGGGGAGTCGCGTCCGGAGCGCTGATCATGTTTGTCACTGAAACCATTTTGTTCAGCCGCGGCTTGTACTGGTTCGCAGTTCCCGGCCTTATGATCATGGCCGCATTTGTACCCGCCTCGTTTTCCGGGCTGTATTGAGAAGGCAACCCCGCGTGCCTTTGGCTCAATTGATATTGATCTGCACATTGTCGGAACAAAATTTGCCAATCAGACGAATGAAGCGAGCCAGGCTGCATGAGACCAATCGATAGATCAGGATGCGATGACTGCCCGCCCGGAGCACCAGCAATGCGGTTGTTAGGCGTATGGCGTTTGGGCCTTTTGCTGGCCGCTTTGAACTGCCTTCTCGCAGCCTGCGCAGAGAATCCAAGCAGCGGAGCGGCCAACGACCCTTTTGAGAGCATCAACAGGCCGATATTTTCTTTCGATCAGAAATTGGACAAGGTGATACTACGGCCCGCCGCCAGGGGATATGGCTCGGCTGTACCGGCACCGGTCCGCAGCAGTATCCACAATTTTCTGATAAATCTCGATCTGCCGGTAACCTTCGCCAACGACGTGCTCCAAGGCGAAGCCAAGCGCGCGACAGACGATTTCGCACGGTTTTTCATGAACTCGACATTTGGCATAGCGGGTCTTTTCGATCCCGCGACAAAAGCGGGCGTTCCCTACCATGAGGAGGACTTCGGCCAGACACTGGGCAGATGGGGTGTGGGTGAAGGACCTTATCTTGTGTTACCGCTGCTCGGGCCAGATCCGCCCCGCGACGCTATTGGACAAGGCGTGGATATCTTCTTTGATCCCACCACCTATGTTCGATTCCGGAGCCACATTTACTATTCAGCCGGGAGGTCAGCTTTGGAAGTTGTCGATTTGCGGTCGCGCAACCTCGACGCCTTGGGCAATATCGAGCGTAGTTCGGTGGACTACTACGCGACTGTACGAAGCCTATATCGTCAGCAGCGGGACAATGAAATCCGTAACGGCGCTCCGGATGTAAATGCCTTGCCCGATTTGTGAGCGTTCAGGACAATAGGGGAAGCGAAGGCTGGGCCGCATCAGTGCGAGAACGAATGCGCTAATGCAATGCGGTATCCAGGCGAATAATTCCCTGCGGTTTTGGGGAGAGCCAAATGCCGACCGCGACCAACGCAATGATTGCACCGATCACGATGCAGAGCTGATTCGTTGCAATCATAATGGCCTGACCTTGCACAAGTCCGCTTAGCGTCTCCACGGCTTGCTGAGGGGTCAGGCCCTGTGAAGCCAGCGCTTGCAACGTCGCGGCCGGGCGATGAAGCGCGGAAACCAGTTCGACGCGAGCATGGGTGGTCGACCAATCCCATGAGGTCGTCGCCAACGCTGTACCGATGGCGCCAGATAAAGTCCGGATGAAATTCACAAGGCCCGCTGCAGAAGCGGTCTTGTCGGCGGGCACTGCGGCGATGGAAAGCCCCATGAGTGGCACGAAGAAGAGCGGGATTCCGATCCCGGCAAACAGCTGCGGCACGGCGATCTGCCAAAACGTCATGTTCTGAGCGAACGTGCCCCGCCAAAACGTCACTGCGGACAAAATTCCAAGACCTAAGGACATGAGGAAACGCGGATCGACACGCGACAGTGATAATGCCGCTATCGGCGCCACGACGACGCCCAAGACGCCCATGAAAGCCATGACATAGCCTGCCCATGTGGCGGTGTAGCCCATGTTCGTCTGCAGCCAGAGCGGAATAATCACAACCGTGGCGAAGAACGATCCAAACGTGAA
Source organism: Pseudomonadota bacterium (assembly GCA_018241025.1). Taxonomy (GTDB): domain Bacteria; phylum Pseudomonadota; class Alphaproteobacteria; order Micropepsales; family Micropepsaceae; genus Rhizomicrobium. The sequence continues at coordinate 14,751 of JAFEEQ010000028.1, read as the reverse complement.
GGCCATGGCGATGGCCATCACGGAAAACGTGCGATTTCCAAAAATGGACAAATCGACGATCGGGTGACGGTCCGTAAGCTCCCATATGACGAACAGAACGAACCCAGCGACGCCCACAACCGCCAATACCACGATAAGTGGCGAGGCGAACCAATCATCGTTTTGGCCATTGTCGAGCATGACCTGCAGTGCGCTGGTCCAGACCACGAGCAGCACAAGACCGACATAATCTACCGGCTGGCGGACGGTCTCCCCGTCATGGCGGCGCAACAACCGCCACGCCACGAATGCGACCACCAGCGAGATTGGCACGTTGATGAAGAAAGCCCATGGCCAACCGAGCGTGTCGGTCAGCGATCCCCCTAATACAGGGCCGGCCACCGGCGCGATGATTGTCGTCATCGTCTGCAGGCCCAATCCAAGTTGAACATGCTTTGGCGGCGTGATGCGCATCAGCAATGTTTGTGACATGGGCATCAGCGGTCCGCCGGAAAGGCCCTGTAAAATTCGGAAAACGATCAGTAGCGGCAGGTTGGGCGCAATGCCGCAAAGCAGAGAAAAGAGGCCGAAAGACGCTGATGCGACAACAAACACGCGCACCGGCCCGAAACGCCCGGCCAGCCAGCCGGTGAGTGGCACCGTTATTGCCTCTGCGACGGCGTAGGACGTGATTGCCCATGTCCCCTCATTAGGAGCGACCGCGAGTGATCCTGCAATGTGCGGCACAGCGACGGTCACGATGGTCAGATCCAGTACCGCCATGAAATTCGCCAATGCGAGAAGCAGGATCGTCCCGAACAAGGCGAAGCCATGAAGATATCGATCGGTGGGATTCATTTTCGCAGGTCAATCGTCGCGTTCATGGAGAGGCCGACCCGCAACGGATGACGTGCCAGTTCTCGAGGATCGAGGTTTATGCGGACGGGCAAACGCTGCACGACCTTGATCCAGTTGCCGGTAGCGTTCTGTGCGGGGATCACGGAAAAGGCCGAGCCGGTGCCCCCGCCCACACCCACGACGCGGCCATGGAATATCACATTGGAGCCGTATAAGTCGGAGGTGAGGGTCGCACTTTGTCCAATATGGACATCCGCCAACTGGTTCTCTTTGAAATTTGCATCCACATATACGCGCGCCGTTGGAACAAGGGTCATCAGCACCTGGCCGACAGATACTCTCTGGCCAACCTGAACGGACATTTGCGCCACCACTCCATCGAACGGCGCCCGGATCACGGTACGCTCCAAGTTGAGTTTCGCGGTGTCCAACGCGGCTTTTGCCGCGAGCACCTCGGGGTTATGAGAAACGTTGGCGCCGCGGACAAGCGCCTCGTTCGCCGCAAGAACCTGCTGCGCGGCCGCAAGATTCGCGCGTGCCGAATCGAAAGCAGTTTTGGCATCGCTGAGCTGCTCGCTCGAAATTGCTTGAGCATGGATAAGCATCAAGCGGCGTTGGTAATCCAGTGTCGCCTTCTGCAGGTCCGCCTGGCGTGCAGCAACGGTCGCAGAAGCCTGCTGGACGTTTGCAAAATATTGCGAGACGTGACGAAGCGCCAACCCATAGTTCGCCTGAGCCTGCTCGTAAGCCAGCCGTGCATCCGCCTGGTCGATACGAGCCAGCACCTGGTTGCGCGTGACAGTCGTGGTGTCGGTCACCGGCACTTCCGCGATCATGCCGCCAACCTGAGGCGTAATCTGCGCGACGTCTGCCCCAACATAGGCATTGTCTGTCGATACATAGCGTTCGCCTATCACAAACCACCAGGCAGCCGCGATTATGGCGATGAGCACCACGACCAGCGCAAACCCGAAAAGAAGGCGCCTGCGGAGTGAACCGTTCGCCAGTGCGGCGCTCGGACCGGATGGGACCGTCTTGGCGTTAGGTTTATCGGAATCGTCTTCTTGCATAGCTCTTGCACCAGCGATTGGCGTGACGGCGGCCTTTTCCCTCATACATCCGCGATCAGCTTGACCCGACCAAGCCGTGCTTTAGAATCGCGAGCGTCACATCGCGATGCAATGCGAGATTTGCCCCTGACAGGGGTTTGGTGATTCCAACAACCTCCAACAGAGGCACGATAAGAAAGTAGAAGAACACCTCGCCGCCGATGCTTGCCAAAGCTTGAAGGGGATCGAGCTTGCGCACCTTTCCGGTATCCATGTGCAATGAGATCTCGCGCGCACCGATTTCGACAAGAGGTTTCAGGTAGGCCTGCGCAAGGCCCAACAATTGAGAATCCGTTTCCAGGAGTTCACGCACCATCAACTGCATCCATTCCGGATTGTCCGCCAAATAGCCGCTCACCCCTTCAACAAAAGCATCGAGCCTGGGCTCAAAGTCATTGGACTTGGCGAGGGTTCGTTGAATCAATTCGTCAAGTTGCCCAACGATGCGCACGATCACCGCCCGATAGAGACCTTGCTTCGAACCAAAATAGTAGAAAGGCAACGCAGTGTTCACAGCCGCGCGGCTCGCTATTGACCGCGCCCGGGCGCCGCCAAATCCGCGTTGCGCAAATTCTGTCTGAGCTGCTGCGAGGATAATTTCCTTGGTCGCATCTTCGGCACCTGCCAGCGGCGCCTTGCTCTGGGCTTTTCCTTTGCGCCGCGCTGCCGGCTTCTGCCGCCGCGCCGTCTTAGAACGCAACGCGCAGCTCCTTCAGTCCTCGGAGGGATGCCTGCTCACGCCAATGAACCAACGAGTTGAACAATGCCATGTCGGGGAATCTCTTTACGAGAGAGCTCACGGCAATCTGGCCCTCCAGCCGCGCAAGGCTTGCGCCGAGGCAGATGTGGCTCCCATCTCCAAATGCCAAATGATCGTTATCGGCCCTTCCCACATCAAGCTGGTCCGGCGACGCGAAAAATTCCGGGTCTCGATTTATGGCTCCAAGCAGCAAGACGACGTGACCGCCAGCGGGAATGGTTGCCCCTGCTACGCAAGTGTCTTCGGCCGCCCGCCGAACGGTAAGCTGCACCGGGCTCTCGTATCGCAGCAATTCCTCGATGGTGCTGGCGAGGGTCACCTCGCCATTGCGGAGCCTCGCAGCCTGGCCGGGGTTGCGCAGCAGCGATAAAACGCCGTTTCCGATCAGATTTACTGTCGTCTCATGTCCTGCCAGCAGTAACAGCATTGCGTTCGCCAGAAGCTCGTCTTCCGTCAACCGCTGCCCGTCGTCTTCCGCAGCAACCATCAGGCTGAGCAAATCGTCCTTCGGTGTCGTGCGGCGCTTCGCGACGAGGTTTGCGAGGTAGGCTTCACATTCTTCGCCGGCGGCGTCCGCCGCATCCATTTCGGTTCGATCGCTTTGAAGATCCAGCGCGCCGACCATCGCACGCGCCCAGTCCCGGAAAATGTCTCGATCGTTCGCTGGAACGCCGAGTAGCTCTGCAATAACCAGGACCGGCAAGGGAAATGCGAATTCCGAGATCAACTCGGATGATGATTGGCCTTCCATGTTGTCGAGCAGGAGATCTGTCAATTGCTCGATCCTGGGCCGTAACGTCTCGATGACATGCGGAGTGAAAGCCCGGCTGACCAAGCGCCGGAGGCGCATGTGGTCGGGAGGATTTTTCATCAACATGGTCTTGCGCATGCGCTCCATGAACGTGGAAGGTTTCGGCGAAGGCGCAAACACGTTTCTAAGCGCGCCAAGATCGGCGGTCAGAAAAGCTCTGCTTCGCAAGATCGCTTCCCCATCGGCGCGCCCGCAAACCGCCCAAAGGCCTGGCATTTGCTCTGTCACGTTTCCTCGGGAGCGTATGCGCCGATAGAGCGCATATGGATCGGCGCGGCCTTCATCGCCGAGGAGCTCGAAAATACTTGGGGGAAGAGAACTGATGCCTTCTGTCGCTGCGGTCACATCTGGCCTCCGTTAATCAGATGATTAAAACAGATGATTAAGAAACGCAAACGGGCCTCATGCCGTTCCGTACCATGCCGCTCTTCCCCAACGGCAAGAACCGAACCTCGGCTTTTCTTTTCCTGCTACCCGCGTAACATGGATGTGTTTTCTCCCGGCATGTATGAGGCGCGTCATGGACGTTGTGGGCTTCGAACGGCGCGGACACGTCGCGATCGTTACTCTCAATCGCCCCGAAGCGCGCAATGCGCTCAATCCGGAAATGGTGGTTCGCCTCGCCAACTGTTGGAGCGAGGTTCGGGACGATCCCGAGATTCGTATCGCTGTTGTCACGGGATATGGCGATCAAGCCTTTTGTTCCGGTGCCGACCTGGGCCGGCTGATCCCCCTGATTAGCCGCGCCCGTTCTCCTGAGGACGAGTGGGATCGCCGTTTGCTCTCGGACCGGGATGTTCTCGCGAAAGCGCTTCTTCGCACGTTCGACACGGTCAAGCCGGTGATCGCAGCCATAAACGGACACGCCATCGCTGGTGGCATGGAGCTCGCGCAAGGAACGGATTTGCGCGTCGCTTCAGCCGCGGCAAAATTTGGCGTTCAGGAAGTGAAGTGGGCCATTTTTCCCGGAGGAGGCTCCACCGTCCGGCTGCCCCGGCAGTTGCCTTACGCGCGCGCGATGGAACTGCTTTTGACGGGGGACCTCATTACTGCGCACGAAGCCTTTGAGCTTGGCTTCTTGAACAAGGTCGTACCCTCTTCCGAAGTACTGCCGGCAGCTTTTGAACTGGCAGAGCGCATCGCGGCCAATGGCCCGGTGGCGGTCCAAGCCATTCGGCGCTCGGCGCGCGCTTGCAGCGGTCGCCCCGAAGAGGAAGCGATGCAGATCGAGTCTGAAATGGCCGCGCCGGTCTTCCGCACCGAGGATGCCCGCGAAGGACCGCGCGCATTTATGGAGAAGCGTAAGCCCGTGTTCAAAGGACGTTGATCTAACAGGAAAAGAGATTGTCTCATGGCTCTTCACAGTCGGATTTGCGAAATTTTCGGCATCAAGTATCCCATCGTCCTTGCCGGGATGGGTGGCGCGAGCGTGCCTGCGCTGGCTGCCGCCGTTTCCAATGCAGGCGGTTTGGGAATTCTGGGCGCGGCGGCATGTTCGCCCCGGGAGTTGCGCGAATGGATCCGTGAAGTACGTAAGCGCACAGACAAGCCATTCGGTGTAGACACGCTTTTGCCTGCCTCCGTGCGCCGCAGCGATAGCGCGGTCGCCGCGTCCGGCTCAGGCAATTCCCCAGCGGACTTGTTGTCCGGCCATCGCGCATTCGCGCAAGAATTCATGAAGCGCGAGAGCCTGGATCGCGCGGCGGACGAGGGCGCGGCGCCCCGGATGGACAGGGATGGTCCAGCCTTCTTCTCGAAGGACTTCTTCGAGGAGCAGATGGAAATTGTTATCGATGAAAAAGTTCCGGTGTATGCGGCGGGGCTCGGAAATCCCGGTCCATGGATGGATCGATTGCACGCCAATGGCACGAAAGTCATGGCTGTCATCGGTTCGGTAAAGCACGCGCTCCAGGTCGCTACGTCGGGCATCGATGTCGTCGTTGCGCAAGGACATGACGGTGGCGGCCACAATTCGCCCATCGGGACGATGGCATTGATCCCGCAAGTGGTCGACGCAATTGCTGGCCGGCTGCCCGTGCTGGGCGCCGGGGGCATCACCGATGGCCGCGGCGTCGCCGCGGCCTTCATGCTGGGTGCTGAAGGAGCATGGGTCGGCACGGCTTTTCTCGCCACAAAAGAAGCTGGAATCCACCAGTTTCAAAAGGAAGTCTTGGTCGAGAGCGGTGACTCGGACACGATGGTTTCCAAGTCGGTAACAGGCAAGCCTGCGCGAGTGATCAAAAACAAATGGGCCCAAGCCTGGGTTGATGCCGGTAAGGACCCGCTTCCAATGCCGTTCCAATCGATCGTCGCTGGCCCGGTGCTTGCGGCAGCGACGCAACAAAAGCGCAAGGATATCGCGCCAGGCTTTGCGGGCCAGGGCATGGGCCTTATCAAGGCCATCAGGCCCGCGAGCGAAGTGCTTGAGGCTCTTGTCGCTGGTGCAGAGAAGGCACTGGCTTCGTCCAATCGGTTTCGTTGAAGGAAAAGCAACATGATCAAGCGCAAAATGCCGGAATTTCATCCGGAGATCGTGGAAGGCTTCATCGCCTCAGGCAATCGGATGACTGGTTTGCCGGAATATCTCGGCTTTCAGATCGTCGCGATCGAACCCGGGCGGCTCACGGCGCGGATGAATGTCGATCCCAAACTGCTGACGGGATTTGGCAATATGCACGGTGGCGTGCTGTCCGCATTTTGCGACCACGTCCTGGGTTGCGTGTGCTATCCGCACATGGAAAAAGGCCAATGGGCGGCTACCACTGAGTTCAAGATCAATCTTCTCGCGCCGGTAAGCCGCGGAACGGTCACGGCACACGCCGAAATCCTGTCGATGAGCAAACAAACAGCCGTCATCCGTATCGAAATGGAAAATGAGGACCGGCTATGCTGCACGGCGCAAGGCACTTGCCTCATTCAAAACCCGCGCCCCGCGGCGCAATGATCACCGACGAACGGACGCACGCGATGACCGAAAAACAAAATGCCGCCGAGCCGCGGCCGGCCGCAACAGTACTTCTTTTGCGCGACCAGCCGTCATTTCAGGTTCTGATGGTTAAGCGCCATCACCAGATCGATTTCGCGTCCGGCGCGCTGGTGTTTCCTGGCGGCAAGACGCATGCCGGCGACACAGACGAGCGATGGTCCGAGCATGCCGTGGGATGGGACAGGTTCGATCCCGTGCAGCGAACGCTGCGCATAGGTGCAATCCGCGAGGCCTTCGAGGAAGCGGGAATCCTCATTGCAGAGCACGAAGATGGCCGTCATTTCGCGGACGCTTGCGATCCTTCCGTCAGAAGCGCGGTCGATAAGGGAGAGCTTGACTTTCTCAGTGTCGTGAAGGGGCTCGGCGTAAAGCTTCAGCTCGATGCACTCTCGGTTTTCGCGCGATGGATCACGCCCGCCATGATGCCGAAGCGGTTTGACACATGGTTTTACGCGATTCATGCCCCAAAGGATCAAATTGCGGCGTGCGACGGACGCGAGACGGTGGATGCGCAGTGGATCGAACCTGCGGAAGCTGTCCGGCTTGGAACGGCCGGTGAGCGAACGATTATTTTTCCGACACTCATGAATTTGCGGCTGCTCGCCGAAGCATCGGACGCGGCGGACTGCATTCGGCGTGCGCAGGGCCGTCGTCTGGTAACGGTTCTTCCGACGATGGAGGAACGCAACGGAGAAAGACATCTCGTCATTCCTTCTGACGCGGGATATGGCGAGGTTTCTCAGCCCGTCGGCGCGTTCGCAAGCGCCATGAAGTCGGGCTAGGCGCTCACGCGTTTTGCTACGCCGAGGTGGGCGACGGCGCGTTTTAACACATTGAGCAAGTGCGTCCGGCGCCCTTGAAAATGGGTTTCGGGCGCCGCGATCGCAAGCGCCAGCGGCCGAGCCGGTGTCGGAGCGTTGAGCGGCACGGCCAGCATGGCGGCATGTGGTGTGACCAGGCCGATGTTGAACGCGTAACCACGAGCTGCGGCTTGGCTCGCTGCCTTAGCGACCTGATGAGCACTGGGCGCCGGCTTTTCGCCGTCCCATAAGACCAGTGCTCGTTCGATTGCCTGCGCGCGCCGCTGCGGGCTCTCGAGACCAAGCAGCACATAGCCGAGTGTCGAGCGGGCGAGGCACCGCCGTTCGCCAGCACGGATATGATATCGAATGGGTGTGGTTCCCTCGATGACGCGGATGTATTGGCAATATCCATCGTTCGACGAGCCCAGAACAACCGCCATCCCGGTCTGGTCCGCCAAATCGCGCATCGTCTGATGAATGCCGCGCAACGAAAGCATCTCCTCGCCGACCCAATGGCCCAAGAGAGAGACCCGGATCGAGGGAAAGAACGTTTTTTCGGATGCAGAGTATTCGAGATAGCCAAGATCGGTGAGGCTCCGGAGAAGCGCGCCGGTACTGGAATGCGGATATCCGAGCGCTTGGGCGACTTCATGAATATGCGCAGGGCGGCGTACCGCGTCGAAGTATTCGAATATCTCAAGCGTGCGAGCGGCGGACTTGACCACCGCCGCGTCGTTCTTTTGTGTGTTCGTCCCGTCGTTCATTCTTTATATGAAGCTCTGGCGTTGGATAGTACAACACGTCCGTCTTGCGCTTGGGCTTGTATCAAGGCCTCGCCTTTGCCCGTTTTCCAGATGCGCGTGGTGATAATGTCGCCATATGCAACGCGTTCGGCAAAACGGCCTTCTAGGGAGCGAAACAAAGCGGGGTCATCGTGACACAAATTGTGCAAGAAGGCTCGCCCCACAATTCCATATGTGCATAGACCGTGCATAAACGGCGCGTCGAAGCCGCCCATCTTGGCGAATTGCGGGTCGATGTGGATAGGGTTGAGATCGCCAGACAAGCGATAGATCGCGCCCTGCTCGGGCCGGGTTTCGAAGTGCTCGACGATATCTGCTTCCCGATTTGGTAGCGCAAGGTTTGGTGTGGACGATCCGCGTTCGCCTCCAAAACCGCCGGCGCCGCGGACAAAAAGCGTCGCACGAGTACGGAAGAGCTCACCCTCTTTGTCGCTGGCAACACTTTCGATCCCTATTATCGCCGCCTTTCCCTTGTCCCAGACCTCCGTGATCCGGCCAGTTATCTCGACAGTACCGGACGCCGGAAGAACCCGCGCGAGTTCGACCGATTGTTCGCCGTGAAGAAGCATTTCGAGGCGCATATCGATCTCGCGCATCGCGGCGCCCATGGCGAGGCTTCCTGGGATGACTGCAAAGGTCGGCAAAACTTTCGGACCGCGCCCTTCATAGATAAAGTCCAAGCTCCGCAGCGGCGTCGCCCCTACCCCCAGGGCGTAAAGAATCGTGTCCTTTGCTGTCCAACTGAAGGAGAGTCCTGCGAGCTGATGGCCGACAAGATTCGAAGTGATGGGTTTTCGATTCATTGCGCCGCCTCGCGTGCGAAGCGGTTATCCTTTGGCGGTACTCGACCGTCCGGCGGCCAAGGTACAACACCCTCCTCAAGAGGAATGTTCAAACTTCTGAGCAATTGCGAGAACATGGTCCAGTTTCCGATTGCAATGACCAACTCGACACGCTCCTCCACGCTGCGCAAATGTTGGCAGCATTTGTTCCATGTCGCCTCAAAAATCCTGCCATGATCGAGGGTTTCATCCGTCGCCTGCAGGATGGCGCGGTCAGCATCCGACAGATGAGGTGCGGTTCGCCATTCACGAACCGCAACGATATCCTGTTCCGGGATATTCAAACCGCGGGCCACACGCCAGTGCTGCGTCCACTCGTAAGTAGATCCTGTGCGCCAGCCGATGCGCATGATCGCCAGCTCACGCAGCCGCGCGTCCAACCTATTGCCCGTGAAGAGCAGCGTTTGCAGTGTCGCAGCCAGTTGCTTCGCCACTTCGGGATGCCGCAAGAGACCCCGGAAGACACTTAGCCCGGCGAACTGCTCCGAAACCCCGGCCTCCCGCGCCGCTTTTTGCGCGTCCTCGACGCTCAGCAGGGGAATACGCTCCTTATCGGTATCCATTGCTGCCCTCTCACTCGTGGTGACGTTACGGCATGATCGCATATATGTGATTGCGACATGACATAGACGTGTTACGCTGATTTTGTCCAGCCGGAGTTATGTCATGGGTGTACCTGCCAAAACGCTGGCCATGGTGCAGACCGCACCTCGTAAATTGGAGCGGCGGGACATTCCGATTCCACCTATCGACGATGACAGCGCAATTCTGAAGATCGAGGCGTGCGGAATCTGCGGAAGCGACTACGAACAGTTCGAAGGCGTGCTGCGTGTGCCGATGCCCGTTGTCCCGGGCCACGAACCGTTGGGCATCATCGCGGCCATCGGTGACAGGGCCGCGCGCCGCTGGAAGGTTGATGTCGGCGACCGTGTCGCTGTCGAGACCATGTTGTCCTGCCACGCATGCGATATTTGTCTCGGCGGGCGCTACCATCTTTGCGATCAGCGGCAGATCTATTCGTACATACCGCTCAACACTGAACACGGCCTATGGGGCGCATACGCGCAATATATGTGGCTGGCTCCCAATGCCCTGATCCACAAAATAGACAAGAAGCTGCCTGCGTCCCTGGCCGTGATGTTCAACCCGCTCGCTGCCGGATTTCGCTGGGCTGTCGAAGTGCCTGAGACAAAGATTGGAGACACCGTTCTTGTGCTGGGGCCGGGTCAACGCGGTCTCGCCAGCGTGGTGGCCGCGCGCCGCGCGGGTGCTGGGAAAATCATCGTAACCGGCCGGGCGGCAGATGCCCGCAAACTGGAAGTGGCACGCATACTCGGAGCCGATCACACGATCGATGTCGACAATGAGCCGGCGCTGGAACGGGTTCGCGCCTACACGGGCGGACGCGGTGCCGACGTCGTCGTGGAAGTAACATCCTACGCGACAGCGCCCGTGCGAGAAGCTCTCGATTTCGTGCGTCCCGGCGGTACCATCGTTCTTGCAGGCGTCAAAGGATTCAAGCCCGTCGATTCCTTTGTCTCGGACCTGATCGTTCTCAAGGAGATATCGATCAAAGGGGTGATCGGTGTGACATCGTCGGGCTACCGCAAGGCGATAGACCTCATAGAGTCCGGCCCAGCCGCTCTGGAATGGATGCACACGCACGACTTTCCGTTAGAGGATGCCGAGCTTGCGATAAGGACCTTGGCCCGCGAAGTGCCAGGCGAAGAGTCGATTCATTCTTGCCTGATCCCTCCGGCGTAAGCGGCCCGCACAATCATGACGTTTGCAAACAGAGCAGCAATCACCGGCATCGGCGAGACCCCTTATGTCAAAGGATCCGAACGTATGGCGGTCGATCTCATGCTCGAAGCCGCGCGCACGGCCATCGTGGATGCCGGCCTCAAGCCGCAAGACATAGACGGCATGGTGCCCCCACCCATCTACACCACGTCGGAGGAACTGGCCGCGAATCTGGGCATCGACGTATTGCGCTATGCGGCTACAGTTCATATGGGGGGCGCGAGCCCGACAACGGCGCTTCAAAACGCAGCCATGGCCGTCGCTGCAGGGATAGCGAAGAACGTATTGGTTGTTCTGGGCTGGAACGGCTTCTCCGCGCTCCGTCCGAAACCCGGCGCGCCTCCCACGCGGCCAATGAATATGAACACGCTGACCCGCACGATTCAGGGCTTCTACTTGCCGTTCGGTGTGACGCTGCCGGTTCAGATGTATGCGTGGATCGCTACCCGCCACAAGACGTTCTATGGCGTCCCCGATCTGGCGATGGCCGAGGTCGCACTTGCCTGCCGCGAACACGCGCAACTGAACCCGAACGCGCTCACCTACAAACGCCCGCTCGACCTGGACCTTTACTTAAATGCGCGATTCATCTCCGAACCGTTCCGCCTCTATGATTGTTGCCTTGAGACCGATGGCGCCTGTGCGGTCATCGTATCGAGCGCGGAACGAGCAGCCGACAGCCCGCATCGGCCCGTCTACATCGCAGGAGCCGCAGAAGGCCACCCTTATCCCGCGGACGACATTCCCTCGCGGCCAGACATGTTCAAAATCGGCCTGAGTTACGCCGCCCCCCGCGCACTGGCCATGGCAGACGCATCGATCCACGATATGGACTTCCTGCAAATATATGACTGCTTCTCATATGTCGTGCTTCTGCAGCTTGAGGCTCTCGGGCTCTGCGATCCCGGCGGGGTGTACGATGTCGTAAAGGACGGTCAGATCCGACTTGGCGGGCGCTTGCCGTTGAATACCCATGGCGGACTGCTAAGCGAGGCGCATGTGTGGGGATTGAACCATGTCGTCGAAGCCGTTCGCCAGCTGCGATGGGACGCCGGTAACCGGCAAGTGCGCGATGCTCGAATCGGTCTCGTTACCGGTTGGGGCGATCTCGGCGACGGCAGCATCGCCGTGTTGCGGAATTGACAATGGATCCGAAACCTTCACGACCCTATCCGCCAGCGCGAACGTCCGATCCTCTCGACGAAGCATTTTGGTCCTACTGCCGCCTCCGTGAACTGCGGTTTCAGCAATGCGAAGCATGCGGCGCATGGCGGTTTCTGCCGCGATATATGTGCGCCAAATGCGGCTCCTCCCGTTTTGCATGGGCAAAGTCCTGCGGTCGGGGGACTCTGTTCTCTTGGACCGTTGTGCATCAGGCTCTGCACCCGGCGTTTGCAAACGATCTCCCCTATGTCGCGGCGATTGTCGAGTTGGCGGAAGGAGTTCGTATGGCTACCAGGCTTCTGGACTGCGATCCGCTCTCTCTCGCACTCGATCAGCCCGTCGAGCTCGAGTTCCGGGAATTTGCTGCTGGCGATTTCTTGCCCTGCTTTCGGCTGGTCAGCCCTGATGCGTCCGGAGACCGAAGCCCAGCGACATTTGACTCATGACCAAACGCACCAAAAATCCTGAAGCCGATCCACTCGATGTCTTGATCGTGGGCGCCGGGTTCAGCGGCCTCTACCAATTGGCGAAATTGCGAAAGGATTTCCGCGTTCGGCTGTTCGAAGCAGCCCCCGATCTCGGTGGCATCTGGTACTGGAATTGCTACCCGGGCGCGCGCGTCGATACGCACGTTCCTTTGTACGAATTTTCCGATCCAGATTTGTGGAAAGACTGGAATTGGTCCGAGCGTTTCCCGTCATGGGAGGAGCTTCGCGAATATTTCGGCTATGTCGATTCGAAGCTGCATCTGAGCCGGGACATTCGCTTCAACAAGCGGGTCAAAGCGGCCAGCTTCGACGAATATGCTCGTCTCTGGCATGTCGAAACAGCCGCGGGCGAGAGGGTCGACGCGCGCTTCCTACTGTTCTGCACCGGCTTCGCGGCCAAGCCTTATTTGCCGGAGATTTCCGATCTTTCGAAATTCAGGGGCGCGGTCCATCACACGGCACGGTGGCCGCAAGAGGGCGTTGATCTTGCCGGCAAACGTGTGGGTGTCCTGGGGACGGGCGCGAGCGGTGTCCAGGTCGTGCAAGAAGCCGCCACCGTTGCCAAGACACTGACCGTTTTCCAACGTACCCCGATCCTGGCCCTCCCGATGAGACAGAAGAAACTCACGGTGTGGGACCAAAGCAAAATGAAGGCGGATTATGCTGCAAGATACGCGCGAAGGCGCCACAACTTTGGCGGCTTCGACTTCGAACGTTTTGGCGGCGATTCTGCAATCGCTGCATCTGCCGACGAGCGCAATGACGTCTATGAGCGCGCATGGGCCGCCGGTGGCTTCAGCTTCTGGGCTGCAACGTTCGGCGACATCCTGACAAGTATCGAGTCGAACCGGACCGCATATGCGTTCTGGCGAGACAAGGTTCGCGCGCGCATCAAAGACCCCCGCACAGCCGAAAAGCTCGCTCCAACCGAGCCACCGCATCCGTTTGGCGTAAAGCGGCCGTCGCTTGAGCAGAATTATTATGATGTCTTCAACCAGTCCAACGTTTCGCTCGTGGATCTAAATGAAACGCCTCTGATTGGGGCTATCCCGTCCGGGCTTCGGACTTCAGAGCGCGCGTTTGATCTGGACATACTTGTTTTGGCGACGGGATTCGATGCCGTGACGGGTGGATTGACCCAGATCGATATCCGCGGCGAAAACGGCATCAGCCTGAAAGAGAAATGGCAGACAGGCGCGAAAACGCATCTTGGAGTCGCGACAGAAGGCTTTCCAAACCTGTTGTTCGCTTACGGGCCCCAGAGTCCGTCCGGCTTTTGCAACGGGCCCAGCTGCGCCGAGTTGCAGGGTGACTGGATCGTCAATTTTCTGCACTTTCTGCGCGATCACCAGATCACGCGCTTTGCGGCCGCCAAAATCGCGGAGGAGGAGTGGAGCAGACACGTCGAGGAGATCGGGGCCATGACGCTCTTTTCCCACGCAAACTCCTGGTACTTGGGCGCCAACATCCCTGGCAAGGCGCGACAGTTCCTGAATTATCCGGGCGGGCTTCCCCTCTACCTTCACAATTGCGAACAGGCCGCGGTCGAGGGCTATCGCGGTTTCGAACTCAGTGCCGGAAATCCCAAGGGAGGGACATGACATGCTCAAGAAAGCCATTTCGGCCGACTCTCACATCACCGAACCACCCAACTGCTATGTCGACAACATCGAGGCGAGATATCGAGATCGCGCACCGAAGATTCACGCGCTCCCCAACGTCGGCGATGCTTTCGTCATCGAGGGAATGCCGACGCCAGTTCCCCTCGGGCTGTTGGCGGCAGCCGGCAAAGACCCCAAGGATATCACCACGAGCAATGTGGCGTTCGGTGATCTCTGGCGCAGCGGCTGGGATCCCAAATTCCGTGTGGCCGATCAGGAAAGGGACGGAGTCGCGGCCGAAATCATCTATCCCACTGTCGGCATGCTGCTTTGCAATCACAACGATTTCGATTTCAAGAAGGCTTGCTTCGAAGCGTACAACAGGTGGCTCGCCGGGTATTGCGCCGCGGCGCCCAACAGACTGTATGGTATGGCACAAGTCTCGATGCGGACACCGAAAGACGGTGTCGACGAATTGAAGCGTGCCCACGAGATGGGCTTCAAAGGCGTGATGATGCCGGGCGATCCCGGCGGAGAGGATTACGATAGCAAGGTCTGGGAGCCGGTGTTTGCCACCGCCGAGGAACTGAACCTTCCTCTCTCCTTTCACATTCTGACCACTGACGTGCTCCCCGTTATGCCCTCGTTCATGAGGAGAGTCTGTTCTGGTTATGGCCCTGGCTGGGCCGTGCTGCAAACTCCGTCGGTGTGAGCCCGTTCAGGCTCGAGTGTGGTCGTCTGGTG
>JAFEEQ010000027.1 GCA_018241025.1 Pseudomonadota bacterium | reverse complement strand
GGCGTTCGGCCGGGGATGACAACGGCATATTAAGTCCCACAACTCGAACCCCCGCTCCCACGCGAACTGTCTGATAAGCTCCGCGAAATCGGCGCATCGCGAATGCGCCGTACACTGATTTTATTCGCCGATTCCGTTTTTCATTAAATTGCTTGTCCACATCTTCACAGCCCTCTCGCAAATGCCCATCTCTGAGCGGCAATTGGCCGGAGGCATCGATGCGGACGCGAAGCTGACACGAGAACAGACGGGATCGGGGCGTACTCGTGCGCACCCTGGACGGAGAATGCTGGCAACAGGGGACCTCTCCAACCGGATCCATCGGATGGTCGAAACGATAGTGCCGTGCGGTTGGCCCGATGGGGTCTTGCGCCGGCCGCTCCGCGATAGGCTGAAACGGGGTCCGACGGCGCTGCAGAAGCCGTCGGACCCCGTTTCGTTTTTGGCGGTTTCCGGGCTTCCGTGGCGTCACGGTTGCCTTGCGCGCCGCGAAGGGATTTTCTTGCCGGCAAATCACAGGGAGAGCATTCGATGTCAGCCGCAGGCGTGAAGCCCGCACCCACCACCAAAGGTGTCGTTCCGTTCCTGGTCATTCCGAAGGACGGCGGCGCCCCCTATCTCGCAGGCTCGAAATGCACGAAGTGCGGCGAGGTCGTCGTCGGCACCCGAGACACCTGCGGCAAGTGCGGCGCACGCAAGGGCGTCGAACACATCAAGCTCGCCAACACCGGCAAGCTCTACAATTTCACTGTCGTGCACCGGAACTTCCCCGGCGTGCCGGTCCCGTTCATTTCGGCGATCGTCGATGTCGATGGCGGCGGCACGCTGAAGGGCAACCTTCTCGGCGTCGAGCCCGATCCGACCAAGATCAAGTTCGACATGCCGGTGAACATCGTGATCAAGCCCGTCCCCCAGAAGGACAAGGAAGGAAATTCCTACCTGTCCTACTTCTTCGAACCCCGCTCTTGAGGAGAAACGTCCATGGCGAATGACGTCTACGTCGTCGGAACCGACATGATCAAATTCGGGCGCTTCCCGGAGCGTACCGTTCCCGAGCTCGGCGCCCAGGCCGCGCTGATGGCGCTCGACGATTGCGGCCTGACCATCCAGGACATGCAGGCACTCTACAGCGGCAACCTGTTCGAAGCCTCGGGTGGCGTCGGCCAGCGCATCCTGCGCGAGATCGGCCAGACCGGCATTCCGGTCGTGAACGTCGCCAACGCCTGCGCCACCGGCGCGACCGCGTTCCGCGAAGGCTGGATGGCGATCAAGGCGGGCGTCTACGACATCGTGCTCTGCGTCGGCTCCGAACAGATGGGCTCCGGCCTTCTCGGCGGCGGTGGCGGCGGCAAGGGGATCCCGACCGAGGGCCTGCTCGGCTCCGGCACCATGCCATCGGTCTTCGCCCATGTCGGCCTCGAGCACACCCGCCAATACGGCACGACCTTCGAGCAGTTCGCCAAGGTCTCGGTGAAGAACCATCACCATTCCACCCTCAATCCGAAGGCGATGTACCAGAAGGAAACTCCGCTCGAGGAAGTGATGGGCGCGGAGATGATCTCCTATCCCAACACCAAGCTGATGTGCTCGGTGAATGTCGACGGCTCGGCCGCCGCGGTGCTGTGCTCGGAGAAGAAGGCGAAAGAGCTCGGCCTGATGGGCCGCGCCGTCCGCGTCCGCGCCTCGGCCCTGACCTCGGATCCCTACACCTCGCGCAACATCGCGATGATGGACTTCAACGCGGTGACGCGCCTCGCTGCCAAAACGGCCTACGACATGGCCGGCCTCGGTCCCGACGACGTCAACCTGGTCGAGCTGCATGACTGCTTCGCCACCGCCGAACTCGTGCACTATGAGAATCTCGGCCTCTGCAAGGATGGCGAAGCCGGCAAGCTGATCGACACCGGCGCGACGCAGCTCGGCGGCAAAATCCCGGTGAACGTCTCCGGCGGCCTGCTCTCGAAGGGCCACCCGCTCGGCGCCACCGGCATCGCCAACATTTACGAGATCACCACGCATCTGCGCGGTGAGGCCGGCGCGCGCCAGGTCGAAGGCGCCCGCATCGGTCTCACCCACGTCGTCGGCGCCGGGAGCGCCTGCGCCGTGCACATTCTCGAGAAGGCGTGACGCGATAACCTCTCCCGCTTTTGCGGGAGTGGTTGAAATTCGCATAGCGAATTTCGGGTGAGGGGAAGTCTGACCGGACTTCCCCTTCCGCATTTCAGGAGGCAGCGATGAAGAAGAACTCCTTCGGTCCCCTCGGCACCGTCAGCGCGCTCACCCTCGGCGGCGGCGGCATCGGGCAGGGCTGGGGCGAGACCAGCCGCGAGGAATGCGTCGCGACCATCAAGGCGGCGATGGATGCGGGCATCGACCTGCTCGACACCGCGCCGATGTACCGGAACTGCGAAGCCATCGTCGGCGAGACCTTCAACGGCCGTTTGCCCGCCGGTCTGCGCGTCACCTCGAAATGCGCCCTCGGCACGCCGGCGCCGAGCGCGGTCGAGGCGACACTGACCTCATCCATAGAAGCCAGCCTCAAGGCGATGCGTCTCGATCACGTCGATATCTTCTTCCTGCACTCCAACATCTGCGACGACGACTACGTCTATGCCATCCGTCCCGACATGCAGGACAATTTTGCAACACGCTGGTCGGTCTATGCCGAGCTGGTCATTCCGACCTTCGAGAAGCTGAAAGCCGCCGGCAAGATCCGGAGCTGGGGCATCACCGCGTCGGGCGTGCCCGACACCATCATCCGCGCCCTGCAGCACGATATGAAACCAGCCTTCGCCCAGGTCGTGACCAATCTGCTCGACAGCGCCGGCAGCCTCCGCCGCTACGCCGATCCCGCGCGCCCGCGAGACATCCTGAAGACGGCGAAAGAGCAGGGTGTCCGCGTGCTCGGCATCCGCGCGGTGCAGGCCGGAGCGCTCACCGCCACCGTCGACCGCGAATTGTCGGCGAACAATCCCGACCGCAAGGACTACGAGCGCGCCGCACCGTTCCGTGCGCTGTGTCGCGAACTCGGCGAAGACCCGGCCGTCCTGGCGCATCGCTACGCGCTGTCGATGCCGGGCGTCGACACGCTGATTCTGGGCGTCAAGAACCGCGCCGAGCTCGCGCAATGCGTGGAGGGCGAAGCGAAGGGCCCGCTCGATCCGGCCCTGATGGCACGGATCGACGACCTCGGCCTGCGGGTCTAGGCTTTCGGCTTCGGTTCGCGATACATCCAGGGCAACAGGAGCCCGACCGGCACGATCCACAGCGTACCGGCGAGGGCGTAGTACAGAAGCTCGATGAACCAGTTCGCAGTCGGAAGGATCTGCCGCGCCAGCCCCGCCGCCGTAACGACATAGACGAACAGCCAGAGCAGCATGATAAGCGTGCCGATCAGCTTCTTGGTATGCGGCGTCATCCGATCACCCGTCCGATCCAGGCTTTGAGATTGCCGACGACTTCTGCGCGGTTGGTTTCGTTCAGCATCTCGTGCCGCCCGCCCTTGTAGTAGTCGGTCGTGATATCGCGGATGCCGGCTTCACGATAGCGCTCCACCAACGGCGTCAGCCTGGTGAGATCGGCATTGATCGGGTCCTTGTCGCCCGCGAAGATGTAGACGGGAAGATCGCTGCGGATCGCCTTCAGCTTTGCCATGTCGACTGCCGGTCCCGCCGCGCCGAACATCGATGCCCGTCCGGCATCGTTCACGGTGAAACCGCACAGCGGATCGGCGATGTATTTGTCGACCTCTTTGTCGTCGCGCGACAGCCAGTCGAACGGCGTGCGTGGCTTGTCCATCCCCTCGCCGATCGCCGAAAGCCCGCCGCGCGGCGCCTGCAGCTTGTCGATCGCCGCCGATCCGGAAAGCACGAAGCCATCGATCAGATCGCTGTGTTCCGCGATGTAGATCTGCGCTGCGAAAGATCCCATCGAATGGCCCATCAGGATCAGCTTCTGGCCCGGGTTCTCGTCGCGAATGCGGCGGCTCAGCACCGACATATCGTCCACCAGCGCCGCGAACCCGCCCGGCCCGAAGTCACCGAGCGCATCGGGAGAGGTTTTGCCATGGCCGCGATGGTCGTTGGCATAGATCGCAATGCCGGCATTGATCAGCGGCTGCAACGGCTCGCGATAGCGCAGTGCATGCTCGCCCATGCCATGGGATATCTGCAGAACCCCACGCACCGGGCCTTCCGGCCGCCAGCGGTAAGTGAAGATCGCGGTTCCGTCCCGTCCGTTGAATGTGAAGCTGTCGTCCATGATCCTTGCTGTCCCGCCTAGGCTGCCCTGACCATAGCGTTTGGCGCCTCGTCGGGCGACTGCGCAACGATTTCCGACCGCGACAAGATGGCGGCAAGACCCGGCGCCATCGGGCAGCTAAGGAGGGTGCATGGCAGCGGAAACCCCGTCCTTTTGGCGTTCGCGCCGCGCTGTGGCCATCTGGCTGTTCGCCGTGGCCGCCATCATTCTTGGCATGATCGTTGTCGGAGGCCTGACACGGCTCACCGGTTCCGGCCTGTCGATCACGCAATGGGATCCGATCATGGGTGCGATCCCGCCGCTGAACGACGCGAAATGGCAGGACGCCTTCGCGAAGTACCGCCAGATCCCGCAATACATCGAGCAAAACTCGGGCATGAGCCTTGCGGCATTCAAAGGCATCTTCTGGTGGGAATGGACGCACCGCCTGCTCGGCCGGCTGCTCGGCGTCCTGTTCTTCGTGC
Organism: Pseudomonadota bacterium; assembly: GCA_018241025.1. GTDB lineage: Bacteria > Pseudomonadota > Alphaproteobacteria > Micropepsales > Micropepsaceae > Rhizomicrobium. The sequence continues at coordinate 8,096 of JAFEEQ010000027.1, read as the reverse complement.
CATTCGTGTGGTTCGCATGGACCGGAGGCATCAAGCGTTCGGAATGGCCGCGCATGATCGGTCTCTTCCTCCTCGGCGGGCTGCAGGGTCTCGTCGGTTGGTGGATGGTAATGAGCGGACTCGAGACGCGGGTCAGCGTCGCACCCTATCGGCTTGCCACGCATCTTGGCGTCGCGCTGATCCTGCTGATCGCGATGGTGTGGACGGCGCTAGAATATCTGCGCCTGCCGCGAAAGCCCGAACATTCTTTGACCTGGCCGCGCCTGCCGGTGGTTTTGACCGCGATGGTCTATGTCCAGATGCTGCTCGGTGCGCTGGTCGCCGGTCTGCATGCCGGACTGATCTACAACACCTGGCCGTCGATGAACGGTCGGGTCTTTCCGGAGGACGCGTTCTTCGCCTCGCCCTGGTGGATCAACGTCTTCGAGAATCCGGGCCTGGCGCAATTCGATCACCGGATGGGCGCCTATCTCGTCGCCATCGTCGCGATAGTCGTCGGCCTCGCGGCGCGGCGCGCCAACGGATTGGCTCGGCGCAGTGGAACCGCGCTGATGCACCTGACGCTGCTGCAGATCGTGCTGGGAATCACGACACTCCTGATGCAGGCGCCGGAATATCTCGCTGCCGCGCATCAATTCCTTGCTGCGCTGATTCTCTGCACCGCCGTTTGGCACGTCTTCGAGAGGCGTTACACCGCCATCGCCTGATCGAGATCGGCGATGATGTCTTCCACGCTTTCGATGCCGATGGAAAGGCGCATAACATCGCCGCCGGCGCCGGCCTTGACGCGCTCTTCGTCGTTCAACTGACGATGCGTGGTCGAGGCAGGGTGAATGATCAGGCTGCGCGTATCGCCGATATTTGCGAGATGGCTGAACAGCTGGACATTGTTGACCAGCTTGACGCCCGCCTCGTAGCCGCCCTTCAGGCCAAAGGTGAACACGCTGCCCGCGCCCTTCGGGCAATAGGTGCGATGAAGGCCATAGCAGGCATTGTCCTCGAGCCCGGCATAGTTCACCCAGGCGACCTTGTCGTTCGCCTGGAGCCATTTCGCGACCGTGAGTGCGTTGTCGCAATGGCGCTGCATGCGCAGCGGCAGCGTCTCGATACCGTTGATGATCAGAAAGGCATTCATCGGGGAAAGCGCCGGCCCCAGATCGCGCAAGCCCAGCACGCGGCAGGCGATGGCATAAGCCATGTCGCCAAAGGTCTCCCACAGCTTCATGCCGTGATAGGACGGGCAGGGCTCGGACAGCGTCGGATATTTGCCGCCGCCCCAATTGAACTTGCCGCCGTCGACGATCACGCCGCACATCGAGGTGCCGTGGCCGCCGAGAAATTTCGTCGCCGAGTGCAGCACGATATCCGCGCCCCATTCGATCGGCCGGATGAGATAGGGCGAGGCCAGCGTGTTGTCGACGATCAGCGGCACGCCCGCGGCATGGGCGATGCCGGCGATGGCTTCGATGTCGCTGACGATGCCGCCGGGATTAGCGATGCTCTCGATGAAGACTGCCTTGGTGCGATCGTCGATCTGCGCCCGGAACGATTCCGGGTCGCGCGTATCGGCCCACTTCACACCCCAGTTGAACTTGGCGAAGCCCTGGCTGAACTGGTTGATCGAGCCGCCATAGAGCTGGCGCGCGGCGACGATGTTATCGCCCGGTCCCATCAACGTGTGGAGCGCGATGAGCTGCGCGGCATGACCCGAACCGACGGCGAGAGCGGCGCGTCCGCCTTCGAGCGCTGCGACGCGCTCCTCCAGCACCGCGTTGGTCGGATTCATGATGCGCGAATAGATGTTGCCGAAGACCTGGAGATTGAACAGCGCCGCGGCATGGTCGGCGTCTTCGAAGACATAGGCCGTGGTCTGATAGATCGGCGTCGCGCGGGCGCCGGTGGCGGGATCGGGCTGGGCGCCGGCATGGACTGCGAGGGTATTGAAGCCGTAGTCGCTCATGACGCTCTCCTTTGGGGGCCCGTGAGGCCAAACCACACAATATTGATCATTGTTTGCGAAATTCAGAAGGCGAGGCGGCCCTTCAGATCATCGAACGGCACCATGACATGCTCGCGATAGGCCGGGCGATCCTTCAAACGCTCATACCACGCTTCGATATTCGGCAGAGCAGGGCGGTCGATTTCGAGTCCGAAGTAGCGATAGAGCTGCGCGCCTGCCGGGATATCGCCGAACGTGAAATCGTCGCCGGCCACAAAGCGGCGACCTTCCATATGGTGATCGAGCAGGCGAAAGAGAATAGCGCTGCGCGCGATTCCCTGGCGGATCGCCGGCCAGTTCCGCTGGTCTTCCGGCGTGCGATAAAAGCTCCAGAACACGCCGCCGATGAAAGCTGGCTGGAGATCGGCGAGCGTCCAGTCGGTCCACATATCGGCCTGGGCGCGCAATCCGACATCCTCGGGCCATAGTGAACCGGTGCCGTATTTGGCTGCGAGATAGCGGACGATGCTGTGGCTTTCCCAGACGACTGTTCCGCCGTCGTCAATCACCGGCACGCGGTGGTTGGGGTTGAGCTGATCGAACTGTTCGGTGTCGAGACCGCCGAACGCGCCGCCAGCATCGATGTGTTCATGCGCGAGGCCGAGCTCTCCGATGATCCACATCGCCTTCTGCACGTTGATCGAGTTGCGTCGACCCCAGATCTTGAGCATGTCGCGTTTACACCCGCTTGAGCGAGCCGCCCTTGCCGAAGAGCAGGGGTTTGCGGTTGTCGATCACCTTGCGGTTGACGCCCATCCAGCCGATCTCTCCGGAGAACCGGCCATGCTCGATCTTGGGGCAGCGGTCCATGATGACGGTGAAACCGGCCTCCTTCGCGAGCCGCTCTGCCTCCTCGCTGATGACACCGAGCTGCATCCAGACAGTCTTGATGCCGAGGCGGTCCTTTTCTGCGATCGCTTCGCGCACGATGTCGGGCGCCATGTCGGCGGTGCGAAAGATGTCGACCATGTCGACCGGCGCAGGCACTTCGGACAATGATCCGTATACGGACTGTCCAAGTATCTTCTTGCCCACCATGCCGGGATTGACCGGATGCACGACATAGCCCTTCGCGAGCAGGTACATCATCGCGAAATAGGACGGCCGCATCTCGTTCCCGCTCGCGCCCACCATGGCGATGGTCTTGGTCGAACGCAGGATAGATTTGATCAGGGTGTCTTCGTATTGGGGCATGCTTGGCTCAAGCTGCCTGTCGCATGATCTTCATGCGAACGGAGAAACCCGCATGGCCTGCAATTTCGACCAGGGCATCGAGACTGAATTTATCGATCTTGCCGCGCAGCAGATCGTTGAGACGCGGCTGCGTGATCTGGAGGCGTTTTGCGGCCTGCGCCTGGGTTAGCTTCCAATCGTCCACGGCGCGATGGATTGCAATCATCAACTCCGAGCGTGCCTTCATGTTTGCTGCTTCTGCGGGCGTATCCTCCAGCGCATCCCAAACGCTCTTGTACGATCGAATTCTAGTCACTTCTCGACCTCACGATTTCCGCATAGCGCTTCGCAGCCAAATCCAAATCCCGTTTCGATGTCGCCTGCGACTTTTTCTGGAATGCATGCAGCACGTACACCGCTTCCTCGAATTTTGCGACATAGATGACGCGATATGCGCCGCTATCGTCGCGAACACGAATCTCGCAAGCCCCCGGCCCAACGACCCGCATCGGCTTCCAGTCTTCCGGTTCCTCGCCATCCTGCAGCCGCTGGATTTGGTAACCGGCGCGCTTGCGGGCGACAAAAGGAAAATCGCGGATGGCCTCCAGGGAGTCGCCGACAAATCTCGCCAGCTTCATAGTATTATATCTGTTTCGATATAAATGTCCAGCCTTATTCCGGCCACTTCGGTTCGCGCTTTTCCACGAAGGCGCCGATGCCTTCTTCCGCCTCCGCCGCAAGCATGTTCATGGTCATGACCTCGCTGGCGTAGTCGTAGGCTTCGCTCAGCGGCATCTCGACTTGCCGATAGAACGCTTCCTTACCGATCTTGAGCGTGCCGTGCGGCTTGGTCGCAATCAGTTCGGCCAGTTTCATCGTGTCGGAGGTCAGTGCTTCCGGTGCGGCGATACGATTGATCAGTCCGATGCGGCGCGCGTCTTCCGCGGAAATCATCTCGCCCGTCAGCAGCATCTCCATCGCATGCTTGCGCGACACGTTGCGTGAAAGCGCCACCATCGGCGTCGAACAGAACAGGCCGATATTCACGCCCGGCGTGGCGAAGCGCGCAGCGGAGGACGCGACCGCCAGATCGCAACTCGCGACCAACTGGCAACCGGCCGCCGTTGCGATGCCCTGAATCTCGGCGATGACGGGCTTGGGATGGCGGACCACGGTCTGCATCAGTTTGGAGCATTGCGCGAAGAGCGCGGCGAAGAACGCCTTGCCCTTGTCGGCATCGGCGCGGCGGGCCGTCATCTCCTTGAGGTCGTGACCTGACGAAAAGGCCGGTCCCTCAGCCGCGATCACCACAGCCCGCACCGCCTTGTCTGCCGCCGCCGCATCGAGCGCTTCCTGAAGCGCGCCCATCAGTCCGACGCTGAGGGCATTCCGCGCCCCGGCGCGGTTGAGCGTCAGGCGCAGGACGGCACCGGCCATTGCCGTCTTGACCAAAGGTTCCGTTACGGGCGCGTTCATGATCAGTCTCCACCGAACCAAGTAAACTCTACACCCTTGTACAGCTTCCCGGCGACCGTCAGATCGCCCTTGATGATCACCTTGTCGGTGGAGAGTGTGCCGCCGTCCGAAGCGGCCTTCAGCGCCTTGAGGTCGATCGTTCCCATGAAGGTGACGACTCCGACCTGCTTGTCGCTGCCCGAGAACACGATCGTGTTGCCCTTGATGCGATAGGCGGTCGGCAACACGCGCGGCTCATTCGCGTAATAGGTATCACCCATCTCGTTCTTGAGCTTTTTCGACATGAGGTCCTGGAACGTGAACATCACCGGCGCGTATGTCGGCATCCGGTCCTTGCCGCTCTCCCAGCCTTTAAGTTCGTCGAGCGTCCCGATGCTGAATGTGTCGAGGCGGAACTTGCCCGATTTGATCTCGGCCTTCGGCAGGTAATAGCCGAAGATCTCCTGGGTGTTGTCGTGGCTGAAGCCCTTGAGCGGCGCATCGCCGGCAAGCGCGCTGCCTAACAGCAGCACCGCGCCGAACAACGGCATGAGAAATGACAGTTTCATATCGAATATCTCCAAATCGCGGGAACTCATCTAGCGGCGGAACGAAGGCGCAAACAAGGCGTTCGCTGAATGAACTTCAGAGGATAACTCCCCATGACAACTGCAAGCGGACACACCAGCGCAATTCTCGCCTCCAAGGTCAAAGGCACCTCGGTCTATGACCGGGCCGGCGACAAGATCGGCCATGTCGAGGACGTCGTTCTCGACAAGGAATCGGACAGGATCATGTTCGCGGCGCTGGGGCAGGGCGGCGTTCTGGGCGTCGGCGAGAAGTACTTCCCGGTGCCCTGGTCGATGCTCGACTACAACAAGGACAAGGGCGGCTATGTCGTGCCGGTGGCGCAGGACATGATCTCCAAGGCACCGACCTATTCGCTTGAAGACCTGACCAAGAATGACGGCGCAGCCGGCAAGATCCGCGAATCTTCCTATGACTATTTCAACGTGAAGCGCGACTGGTAGTCCCCAGTTGCGGTTGCGCACAGGGTCCGGCCGCTCGCAAGGCGGCCGGACCTTTTCTCTTTGTGGCCGTTCGCTGCTAGGCTGTCTGGTCACCGAGGAGCAGGGCGCCATGGTCTCGAAAATCGCATCCGATCCGCGTATCGATCCCCGCATCAAGGCGGTTTTCGCCATGATGCCGGAAATGCCGCCGCAGAAAGATGTCGCGAACCGCGCCGAAATTCTCGCCGAGGAAAACACCGAAGAAGCCAGGGCGGCCGCGGCGCAGATCACCGCCGCGCTTTCGATGATGGACAACGAGGACGTTGCGCCTTCCAAAGGCCTGACGATTCGTACCGAGACGTTCCGTTCCGAGCCGGACGGCAACGCGGTCAAGATTCAATTCATCCGGCCGGAAGGCGATGAACGCGTACCCTGCGTCTACTACATCCATGGCGGCGGCATGGCGATGATGTCGTGCTTCGACGGCATGTATCGCGCCTGGGGCCGCATCATCGCGGCGCAGGGTGTCGCGGTGGCGATGGTCGATTTTCGCAACTGCGTGCGTGCATCTTCGGCGCCCGAGGTCGAGCCGTTCCCGGCCGGCCTGAACGATTGCGTGTCGGGCCTGCGCTGGGTGCATTCGCGCGCCGACCTTTTGAAGATCGACCCAAAACGGATCGTCGTTGCGGGCGAGAGCGGCGGCGGCAACCTCACTTTGGCGACCGGGCTGAAGCTGAAACGGGACAACGATCTCGGCTTGATCAAAGGGCTCTACGCTCTGTGCCCCTACATCGCGGGGGCTTGGCCGCAGGCGCAGTATCCCTCCTCGACCGAGAACAACGGCATCATGCTCGACCTGCACAACAACCGCGGCGCGATGGGCTATGGTATCGAAGCGTTCGAGCGCCGCGATCCGCTCGCCTGGCCGGGCTTCGCGACAGAGGCGGACGTGACGGGCCTGCCGCCGACGGTCATCCATGTGAACGAGTGCGATCCGCTGCGCGACGAGGGCATCGCGTTCTACCGCCTCCTGATGCGGGCCGGCGTTCCGGCGCGGGCACGGGTGGCGCTGGGCACGATCCACGGGACGGAGATATTCGCCGTATCCTGCCCGGATATCAGCCGGGCTGCGGCGGTGGATATCGCGGATTTCGCCCGGGGTTAGGGCTGGAGGAAGTCATCCGGATGCGGTATTATGATACCGCGTCAGAAAAATCCCGCAAAATCGGGGTTTTCGCTTGACCGTCCGGCGTGGCCGCCGTAGAAGCCGCGCCCGAACATCATTTTCCGGACAGGTCCCAGATGAAAACCTACTCGGCCAAGGCGTCCGAGATCGAGAAGAAGTGGATCCTCGTCGATGCCGAAGGGCTCGTCGTCGGTCGTCTCGCCTCGATCCTCGCGCTGCGCCTGCGCGGCAAGCACAAGACCAGCTTCACGCCCCATATGGACTGCGGCGACAACATCGTCGTGATCAATGCGGCCAAGGTCGTCCTCACCGGCAACAAGCTGAAGGACAAGACCTACTACCACCACACCGGCTATATCGGCGGCATCAAGGAACGCACCGCAGGCGAGATCATGCGCGGCAAGTTCCCGGAGCGCGTGCTGCACAAGGCGGTGGAGCGCATGCTGCCGCGCGGGCCTCTCGGCCGCCGCCAGCTCGCCAATCTGCGCGTCTTCCCCGGTCCGACCCATACGCATGAGGCCCAGCAGCCCGAGCCGGTCGATATCGGCAAGCTGAATCCGAAGAACACCAACTACAAGAAGGGGGCCTAAGCTCATGGCGGAAGAAGTCAAAAGCTTCGGCGATCTCAAATCGACGCTGATCAAGGCCAAGCCGGCGCAGGCCGCAGAGGCCGAGGCGCCCAAGGCCAACCGCGACTCCAAGGGCCGCGCCTATGCCACCGGCCGCCGCAAGGACGCCGTGGCACGGGTGTGGATCAAGCCGGGCCGCGGCGCGATCACCATCAACGGCCGCGACGAGAAGGTCTACTTCGCCCGTCCGGTGCTGCGCATGATCCTGCGCCAGCCGCTGATCGCCGCGAACCGCGATGGCCAGTTCGACGTGATCGTCACGGTCACGGGCGGCGGTCTCTCGGGCCAGGCCGGCGCGGTGCGCCACGGCATCAGCCGGGCGCTGGTGGCCTATGAGCCGTCGCTGCGCGCCACGCTCAAGCCGCACGGCTTCCTGACCCGCGATCCGCGCGCCGTCGAGCGCAAGAAGTACGGCCGCCCCAAGGCCCGCCGCAGCTTCCAGTTCTCGAAGCGCTAAGTCGCCTCGAATTTTACTTTCTCACGAGCGGCCCGCAGAAATGCGGGCCGCTTTTGTTTTGGTAGTGACGTGCTCCCCGGAAATGTCCCCGTTTAGAGGCTAGAGTCCGTTCCACTGAGGAGACGGACGATGAAGCGTAGCCGGTTCACGGAAGAACAGATCATCGGAATATTGAAGCAGCACCAGG
>JAFEEQ010000026.1 GCA_018241025.1 Pseudomonadota bacterium | reverse complement strand
TACTGGCTGCCGGAACGGCTGGCGCGCTTTGCCCACGCCCATCCCGCCATTCGTCTGAACATTCTGGGCGGCAATACCGTGCAGACGGCACAGGCGGTCATCGACGGTCAGGCCGAGCTGGGCTTCGTCGAGGGAGAGGTCGACAATGACCTCCTGAGCAAGAAGACGGTTTCGGAAGATCGGATTGCGATCTTTGCGGCCCCGGACCACCCATTGTCGCGAAAGCGGATTCGCGCGGAGGATCTTGCGATGGCGCAATGGGTGTTGCGCGAAGAAGGTTCGGGCACACGCGCGCATTTCGAGAATGCGATGCGCAAGGCGGGTATCGATTGCACGACGCTCGGCATCGCGATGACCTTGCCATCCAACGAAGCGGCACTGGCTGCGTCCGCGAAGAGCAACCTGCTCACAGCGGTGTCGGAACTTGCCGCCGCTCCCCATCTCGCGGCCGGTCTGGTCGTCAAGCTGCAGTTTGCCTTGGCCGCACGGCGGTTCGAGATGCTGAAGCATCGCGCGCGCGGCGAAAGCCGCGCGGCAATAGCCCTGGTCTCACTTCTTTCCGCGCTTGCCGACAGTCCCGACCAGAGCCGCGGGCCGGGTCGGCAGGACAAGAGCTAGGCGTGGCGCCCGCCTCGGCATATCGCAAAAGAGCGTCCCATCGGCGGCGACAGAGTCGTCAGGAATATTTGCCCTTGTCGACGCCGCCCAAATGAATTCCAGCCTCGGCCGAGTCGGCGCCGATGGTGCGCAATTCCGGCCGCGTCCAGGGTGTCTTTGCCAAAGTGTTTTCAATCTGCTCGTCGTTTTTGTCGGCCAAATCTACGCTCACTGTCGAAACCTCTATCACCGCCCCAGTGCCGGAAACGTATCGGCGCTAGCCTGCTCCAGCAAGGAACTTTGCGCCGGTGGGTATGAAGGCCGCACGGTGTCACCTCGACGACACAGGCGGTTCGCCGCGATAGTAAAGATGCGCAGAGGAGCCGGCACCGATGATCGACGACCAGACCCGCCAGCGAAATCTGTTGGTCGATCGCAAGCGCCTCGCGCTTCTTTCGATGCTGATCGCTGCGCCACGTCGCGACGATGGCGCCCTGCGCACGCTGATGGCCCTGCGCTCCGTGAGCAGCCGAATGTCCGCCGAGGACGATGGCACGGACTTTTCCTGCGGCGTCGATGAACTCGATGCCGCGCTTCGCCGCGACGTGCTGCGTCCGCCGAGCGACGACGGATTCGGAAGTTACGTTGCCCGGTCCGACGGGCGGATCGCGGGGTTCTTCCATCTGCGCCGATCGCACATCCTGTGCGTGCATCCCGACGGGCAGACGCGCGATGCGGCGGTGGCACCGATTCCGCTCGTGATGCTGCCGCGCATTGCCGTCGATCGCCGCCATCAGGGCACAGGGCTGGGCGCGGCGCTTCTGGCCGATGCGTTGCGCCTCGGCCTGGAGGCCGGCCAGACGATCGGAGCCGAGGCTCTCTATATTCACGCCCTGTCGGATGAGGTCCGCCCGTTTTACTCCCGGTTCGGCCTCAGGCCGACGGCGCCGGTGATCGACCCGCGCGGCTTCATCGCGACCGTGGCGGACCTCGCGATGGCCAGATCCAGGCCGAAAACCGCCTGAAACCGGCCCTTCCGGCGAATTCTCTTCCCTTCCCTGCGGCCAGTCGCTAAAACCCCAGCCGTTCCCCACAAGGTTGTGCCTTAAGGGGGGCGAGGGCCGGGAAACGGCCCCGCCCGCAAGGAGAGAATTCATGGCCGAACCCGTCCGCCCGCTCATGCCCAAGGCGACCGCCGTCTGGCTGGTCGACAACACCTCACTGACCTTCGAGCAGATTGCCGAGTTCTGCGGCCTGCACCCGCTCGAAGTGAAGGGCATCGCCGACGAAGACGTCGCCAAGGGCATCAAGGGCCAGGACCCGGTGTCGAGTGGCCAGCTGACCCGCGAAGCGATCGAAGACGCCGAGAAGAATCCGAAGGCGCGCCTCAAGATGGCGGCGCCCAAGCACAAGATGCCGGCGGTGAAGCAGAAGAAGGCGCCGCGCTATACGCCGGTGTCGAAGCGCCAGGACAAGCCCGATGCGGTCTACTGGATCCTGCGCAACCATCCCGAATTCGCCGATGCCGACATCATCCGGCTGATCGGCACGACCAAGGCGACGATCCAGAAGATCCGCGAGCGCAGCCACTGGAACGCGACCAACATCAAGGCGGTCGATCCGGTGACGCTGGGCCTCTGCTCGCAGCTCGAACTCGATCTCGCGGTGTCGCGCGCCGGTGCCAAGCGCGACCGCGCGATCAAGCGCGCCGAGAAGGCCGGCCGCAGCCTGAAGCCGATTTCGGAGACCGTGCCGGTCGACGAAACGCTGGGCGCCGATCCCGATCCGCTGGAATTCCCGCAGGAAGACGACAGCCCGGGCTGATCAGGCCGCGCTCTTCTGCTCGTCGGCGGCACGCGGATCGAGCGTGTCTTCGGTGAAGGTCGCGGTCTGCGGCAGGGGCACGGCCTCGTAGCGCTCGCGGGATTCGGCCGGAGCCGCATCCTTGGTTGCGATGCGTGCAATGGTAAAGGCCGCCATCGCGACGTGGATCGCCGCCGTATAGAAGAACAGCGACCGGCTGCCGAATTGTCCCATCGCCAATGCCGCCAGCGTCGGGCCGCCGACCGAGGCCAGCGAGTTGGTCAGGAGCAATGTCGCCGATGCCTCGACGAAAGCGTCGCGCGGCGTGCGGTCGTTGGTGTGCGCGACCGATAGTCCGTAGAGCGGCAGCGCCGCCATACCGAACACGCCGATCAGCCAGAGAATGCCGGTGCGGCCGAGCGGCAGCAGGGCAAGCGCCAAACCGGCAGCGGCAGCGCAGATGCAGACGAAAGCGATGATATAGCGCCGGTCCATGCGGTCGGAGAGCCGTCCGAGCGGAAGCTGGATCAATGCGCCACCCAGCGTGAAGGCGCTCATGAAGATGCCGAGCCAGCTTTTGGCGAGGCCATGGCTTTGGGCGAAGACCGGCGCCAGCGTCCAGATCGCGCTGTTGGCGAAGCCGACCGCGACGCAACCCATCACCCCGACGGGCGAGACGCGATAGAGCTTGAGCGGACGCAGCACCGGCACCTCGGTGGCGTGCGGCTGCGGCAGGCGCGTGAGGCCCATCGGGATCAGGCAGAGTGCGTAACAGATCGCGCAGGTGATGAAGAGCGCATCGGAATTCGGCGAAGCGGTTCCGTAGAGCATCTGACCGACGACGATGGCCGAAAAGGTCACCGTCAGATAGGACGAAAAGATGCGGCCGCGGGTTTCGTTCGTGGCGCGATCGTTCAGCCAGCTTTCGATGACCATATAGATGCAGGCCGCGGCAACGCCGAAGGCGCCACGCATCAGGATCCAGACCGGCTCGGAGACCGCGAGCGACTGGATCAGGATCGTCGCCGCCGAAACGCCGGCGCCGACGGCGAAGGTCCGGCTGTGCCCGACACGGGCGAGCAGGCGCGGACCGGCGAAACAGCCGATGACGAAGCCGGCAAAATAAGCCGAGCCGATGATGCCGAGCGTCAGGCTGGAGAAATGTTCGATATTGGCGCGCGCGGGAATGAGCACGCCGACGAGTCCGTTGCCGGCGATATAGAGCGCTGTCGAGAAGAGGATGGCGCCCAGCGCCAAAATCTGTTTTTGCATGGCCGAACCGTGATGGCGGGTATGACGCGCGCCATAGCCCAAGTCAAAGCAGGGCTGCTTTGCGGAACCGCAAGGGAGCCCGCCACAACATCGCCGGAATTTCGCGAACTACTTAGAACGCGTAGCGCAGCGCAACGAAACCCAGAACCACAAGCACCAGGAAGCCGATCAGCACCGCTTCCATATATTTCTCGAGAATCTCGCGCGCCTTGTCGCCGAAGACATAGACCAGGATGCCCTCGATCACGATGAAACGGACGCTGCGGGCGATCGCGGCGTAGGCGAGGAACGCACCGAAGGGCACGGCGGCGAGGCCGGCCGAGATCGTCACAAGCTTGAACGGGATCGGGGTCAGCCCCTGGATCGCGATGAGGAAGGCGTTGGCGCTGTATTTCATGCGCAGGGCTTCGACCTGGTCGAGCGGAATGTGCAGCACACCGATCAGCCACAGCCCCGCCGTATCCCAGAACAGCGCGCCGATGGCATAGCCGAGCATGCCGCCCAGCACCGACCACAGCGTGCACCAGGCCGCGACGGCAAGTGCGCGGCGGCGGTTCGCCAGCATCATCGGCAGCAGCATCACGTCGGGCGGAATTGGAAAGAAGGAGGCTTCCGCAAATGCGAAGGCAGCGAGCGCGACCCAGGCATGACGGCCCTGGGCGTTCGCCATCATCCAGGCATAGAGGCGGCGGAGGCCGCGCGGCTTGGTCTCGACCTGTACGGACATCGCTTTTCCCTGATCGCCGCTACCTAGCAATGCCATTGCGGCAGGTCCATGGCGGAAAGCTTGCTGGTTAATGCGGCATTCTTTAGCGTTCGCCGGCTTCGCAACCCAAAGACGTCCGGACCGCCATGGCCAAGCCGAAATCGAAGATAAAGAAGTCCAAGCCGGCGGCAAGGCGCCCCAAGGCCGCAAAGAAAGCTGCGGCGAAGACCCTGTCGCGCAAGGCCAAGAAGGCGGCTCCGAAAAAACCCGCCGCGAAAAAGAAGGCCGCGCCGCGTCCGGTCGCCAACCGCATCCCGGCCAAGCCCCAAGCGGTCCGCCGCCTGAAAGCCCATGCGCGACGCCCTGCGGATCGGGCAATGCCGCGGCCGGCGCGGCTGGGCGCGGGGAAATACGACAGCGATCTCGACCGCAATCCCGCGAACTATCAGGCGCTGACGCCGCTGACCTTCCTCGAGCGTTCGGCTTCGGTGTTTCCGGACCGTATCGCCATCGTGCACGGCAATCAGCGCTTCACCTATGCCGCCTACTACACCCGCGCGCGCCAGCTTGCCTCGGCGCTGGCCAAGGCCGGGATCAAGAAGGGCGACACCGTCGCGGTGATGCTGGCCAACACCCCGCCGATGCTGGAGGCGCATTACGGCGTGCCGATGTGCGGTGCGGTCCTGAACACGCTCAACACCCGGCTCGATGCCGCGGCGCTCGCTTTCATCCTCGACCATGGCGAAGCGAAGGTGCTGATCACCGATCGCGAGTTCTCCGCCACCATCAAGGAGACGCTGAAGCTCGCCAAGGTGCACCCCATCGTCATCGACTACGACGATCCGGAGTTCCCGCAGAGCGGCGAGCGGCTCGGCAGCATCGACTATGAAGCCTTCATCAGTGAAGGCGATCCGGAGTACGACTGGGTGCGGCCGGCCGATGAATGGGACGCGATCTCGCTCAACTACACCTCCGGCACCACCGGCAACCCCAAGGGCGTGGTGTTCCATCATCGCGGCGCGGCGCTGATGGGTTATGGCAACGTGATCGCGGCGCGCATGCCCTATCACCCGGTGTATCTCTGGACGCTGCCGATGTTTCACTGCAACGGCTGGTGCTTCCCCTGGGCACTGTCGGTCGTGGCCGGTACGCATGTCTGCCTGCGCTGGGTGCGCGCCAAGGCAATGTTCGACGCCATCGCCGATCACGACGTCACCCATCTCTGCGGCGCGCCGATCGTGATGTCGACCTTCATCAATGCCAAGCCCGAGGAGCGCCGGCCGCTGACCCGCAAGGTGGAGTTCGTCACCGCCGCCGCGCCGCCGCCGGAATCGGTTCTCGCCGCGATGGCCGAAGCCGGGTTCAACGTCACCCATGTCTATGGCCTGACCGAGACCTACGGCCCCGCCGTGGTCAACGAGTGGAGCAGCGACTGGGAAGCGCTCGAGCCGGGACCGCGCGCGGCCAAGAAGGCGCGCCAGGGCGTGCGCTATCACGCGCTCGACGCCTTGTCTGTGATGGATCCGGAGACGATGGAGCCGGTGCCGGCCGACGGCACGACGCTGGGCGAAGTCATGTTCCGCGGCAATGTCGTGATGAAGGGCTATCTGAAGAATCCGAAAGCGACCAAGGAGGCTTTTGCCGGCGGCTGGTTCCATTCCGGCGATCTCGGCGTGATGTATCCGGATGGCTATGTGCAACTCAAGGATCGCTCAAAGGACATCATCATCTCGGGCGGCGAGAACATCTCGTCGATCGAGGTCGAGGACGTGCTGAACAAGCATCCGGCGGTGATGTTCGTCGCCGTGGTCGCGAAGGACGACGAGAAATGGGGCGAGACACCCTGCGCCTTCGTCGAACGCAAATCCGGCTTCGAGCATGTGACGGCGGATGAGCTGATCGAGTATTGCCGCCAGAACCTGGCGCGCTACAAATGCCCCCGCCATGTCGCTTTCGTGGACCTGCCGAAGACCTCGACCGGCAAGATCCAGAAGTTCAAGCTGCGCGAGATGACGAAGGACGTGAACTGAGCGATGCAGCGCCGCAGCTTCACAGTGGGAGGATTGATTTCGGTCGTTCTTGCGGCGTTCGGCTGGCAGGCAAAAGCCGAAGACGAACCGGACTACAAGCGCCGCGCCCGCGAAGATGCCGAAGCCGGACGAAAACACTTCCCTTTCGAACTCGTCGAAGTTCGCAGCGATCAGGCACTCAGCAAGTGGAAAGACTTGAAATCCGCGGGTCGCGGCATGCCCGTCATATTGGGAGGCGATGACGCAGGCCTGCGAAACCTGTTCGAGCCATTTGGACCGGATGCCGATAAGTTTTGGCCGCGACCACCACTAGCGGAAGTGCTTGCCAGCGCAGCACAGATTCGATGGCCCGACGATTTTGCGGCAAAACGAAAGGCCGACGAGGTTGCAGCTGAAGCCGGCCTCAGGAAAGATCTCGAAAAAAATCCAGATATGGCCTTGCCGACGATTTTTTTGACCGATGGGGAGGGCCATTCCCACACTCTGAGCCGGGAAGAGACACTGGCCAAGCTTCTAGACACTCCACACGAGCCCGAGATCGGAACATGGCCCGCGCAGCCGGAAGGCTCGCCCGGACTTACCGTTGCGTATGACCTAAATGGCACACCGCTTCCCAAGGTCTACATCGCCCTGATTCCGACAGACGATTGGACAACCATTCCAGCCTATTTGCGATGGGGCGAGTGGAACGAATGCCCCGCACCCGAATACCACGTCGCAGCGCTGCGGAGCTGGCGCGATCGCTATGGTGTGGAACTGGTGGGCATGGGGTTCGACACACTGAACCTGACAGTGACTCGTCCGCCCGACACGCGTGACGCCGCGCTCGCGCTTGCCAAAGAGCAATATATCTATTGCGCGGACATCATCGATCAAGGCGTCGAAACCTACAGCAATCTGGCGGCGGCCTTGTTGTCCAGCGACTGGTGGTTCTTTTGGTGGGACTAGGCATTGCGTCGTATCTCGGTGCATACGAGTTTGGTTGTGATCCACAACCGCCAACCCAAAGCGAGTGACCCCCAATTCGGAGGGGTAGCCTGTCAATGCCTTGGCCGCGATGCTGCCGCGTTGCGTTGTGTGGGGGCGTTTGGTGTCTGTCAGGAATTCCGGGCCGGTCGAGCCCGATGCGCTGCTCAAGCAGCTGCAGGATCTCATCTACGACTTCCACGCCCTCGGGCGCTTCGACGACGCGCGGCCGCATCTGCTCTGGCTGATGGAGATCGCCGAGCAGGAAACTCTGAAGCCCGTGCGCTGACCGTTCAGCCGGCGTGTTTGTAATACTGGACGGCACGTTCGTGCCGCTCGGCGGCGGCGCGCGACTTGAAGGTGCCGAGGTTGCGGCGCTTGCCGGTCTTTGGGTTCTTCTTGCGCGAATAGAGACGATAGCCGCCGGACGGCAATTTGCGGATCATGGTTGCGCTCCTTTCCAGGAGTGGAACGGACGAGCCGGCCCCTGGGTCCGCACCGGCCCCGGGAATTTTGTACAAGACGGCACTCCGGCGGAGCCTTACCCTGCCTCCCAGCCTTGGGGGATCGCCATTGCGCGAGCAGAGTTTCACCAGCCGCTATGCGCTGGCCTTCATCTTCATGACCATGCTGATCGACACGATCGGCCTGGGACTGATCATTCCGGTGGCGCCCAGGCTGATCGCCGAGCTGACCGGGGACACACTGTCGGGCGCGGCGCGCTGGGGCGGGCTGCTGTTCTTCCTGTTCGCCCTGATGCAGTTCTTCTTCGCGCCGGTGCTGGGAAACTTGAGCGACCGCTATGGCCGGCGGCCGGTGCTGATCCTGTCGCTGACCGCGCTCGGCATCGACTATGCGCTTTCGGGCTTCGCGCCGAATATCGTCTGGCTGATCGTCGCGCGCGTCCTGTCGGGCGCTGCGGCCGGCTCCTATGCCGCGATCAATGCCTATATCGCCGACGTCTCGCCGCCGGAGAAGCGCGCGGCGAATTTCGGATTGACCGGTGCTGCCTTCGGCATCGGCTTCGTGCTCGGCCCGGCGCTGGGCGGACTTCTGGGCGACCATTTCGGCACACGAACGCCGTTCTTCGCCGCCGCCGTGGTGACCGGGCTGAACGCGCTGTTCGGCTGGCTCGTCCTCAAGGAGTCGCTGCCGCCCGAGCGGCGTCGCAAATTCGAGCTGTGGCGCGCCAATCCGGTCGGCTCGCTGCTGGCGATAAGGCGCTATCCGATGATCTTCGGCCTCATCGGCGTCTTCATCCTGGCCCGTCTCGCCCATGACGCGAACCCGGCGACCTGGACCTATTACACGATGGAGAAATTCGGCTGGGGGCCCGGCGATGTCGCGATGTCGCTGGTCGCGGTCGGCATCCTGACGACGCTGTCCTTCGGCGTGCTGCCGCGGCTGATCGTGCCGCGCATCGGCGAAACCCGCGCGGTCTATCTCGGTTATGCCTGCGCTGCGCTGGGCTATGCCGGCTATGCCTTCTCCACCCGGCCCTGGATGCTCTACGCCTGGATGGCGGTCTGGGCGCTGTCGGGCGTCGGCAATCCGGCACTGACCTCGATCGTCTCGCGCCAGGTGCCGGCCAACGAGCAGGGCGAATTGCAGGGCGCGCTGTCGAGTCTCGGCGGCGCGACCTCTATCTTCGCACCACTGGTGATGACCGGGCTGTTCTCGTTCTTCACCGGACCGGATGCACCGATCTATTTCCCCGGCGCACCGTTCTTCGCGGCCGGGCTGTTCGAGCTCGGCGCGCTGGTCATCTTCGTTGCCGTGCACGGACGATTGCGCAACGCACCGGTTGCGGCTTCGTCCTAGAAGGCGGCGGAGATCAGGTCAGATCGGAAAGGTCAGTGGACGCTGCTTCGCAAGCGTTCGAGTTCGTCCTTGATGCGAAGTTTTTCTTTCTTCAGCGCGGCGACCGTGGCTTCGCTCCAGTCGGGATTCGCCATTTCACTTTGGATGCGCTGTTCCAGTTTCTTATGTTTTTCGGAGAGTTCCTGGATATGCCCCTGTAGTGCCATGCGTGCACCTCGTTTTGTTAGGCCCAAAAATTAGATCACTGTGACAGGGAGATGTCACGCCCTCTTCCGCCGATGCTTTCCGACCTGTAAATGGAACCGCCATGGCCAAATCCGCGGAACGTCTGGAAAAAGAACACCTTGTCGTCGGGATCAGCGGCGCCTCCGGCGTTTCCTACGGGATTCGCCTGATTGAGGTCCTGCGCGAAATTAAGATCGAATCGCATCTGGTCGTGACCAAGGCGGCCGAGATGACCATCGCGCTCGAGACCCGGCACAAGGTGAAGGCCGTCAAGGCGCTGGCCGACCATGTCTACGCCCCGGCGGATATCGGCGCGCCGATCGCTTCGGGCACGTTCAAGACAAAGGGCATGATCGTGGCGCCCTGCTCCGTCCGCTCCTGGTCCGAGATCGCGACCGGGGTGACGACCAGCCTTCTGACCCGCGCCGCGGATGTCACCCTGAAGGAGCACCGTCCGCTCGTCCTCATCGTGCGCGAGACGCCGCTGCATGCCGGACACCTGCGGACGCTCGCGCAGCTCGCCGAGATGGGCGCGATCATCCTGCCGCCGATGCCGGCCTTCTACGACGAGCCGCACAAGATCTCCGACTTCGTCGACCAGGTCGTTGGCCGCGCCCTCGATCTTCTGGGCTATGATTGGCCGAAGCAGAAGCGCTGGACCGGCCGGCGCAAGACGTCCGCCGCAGACTGAGCGCATCATGACGAGTGAAGTGACCCGGCCCGACGAAGTGGCCTTGAGGGCGAAGCTGGCCGCGCTGTCGCAGGAGCACCGCGATCTCGACAACGCGCTGGCGGCGCTGATCGAAGCCGGCGCGCGCGACCAGCTTCAGATCACGCGGCTGAAGAAGCGCAAGCTGCAGCTCAAGGACGAGATCACCAAGATCAACGACCAGCTGCTGCCGGATATAATCGCTTGATTTAAGTGCCGCGCAGCGTCGCCGCCGGCCAACCCGCCGCTGCGCGGCACTCAGCGCGTGCCGCGCTTATGGGCATACATCGCTTCGTCGGCGCGGGCCATGGCCATGTCGGCATCGTCCCCGGCCTTCAGCTCGAAGGCGCCATAGGCAAAGCTGATCTGAATCGTCTTGCTGTTCCAGACCGTCGGCGACGCACGAAGCCGCTCCGCAAGGACATCGGCCTTCTTGTGCGCCTGGGCCTGATCGGCGTGGCTCAGGAGAATGCCGAACTCGTCGCCGCCGAGACGGCCGACGCAATCGCTGTCGCGGACATTGGCACTGAGCACCCGGGCGAAGTTCATCAGCGCGGCGTCGCCGCCGGCATGGCCATAGGTGTCGTTGACCTTCTTGAAGTCATTGAGATCGAAATAGATCAGGCTGGCCGGCGTGCCGTAGCGGCCGGCGAAGGCGATGTAGCGCGTCAGCTCGCGCACGAAGGCACGGCGGTTGAGCAGCGGCAGCAGCTGGTCGCTGTCGGCGTTCTTCTCGGCTTCGCCGAGACGTTCGCGGGTCGCGGCCAGCTCGCGGCGCAGATTGTCGACCTCGCCCATGAGGGTGAGGATGGCGTCGCGCACGCGCGGCGTGAATTCGCTCTCCGGGATTCCGAGCACGCTGGCCGTGGCGGCGACCGTCGCCGCGCTCGAGGCAGCCGGAACCGCTTCGGCCTGGCGCGCATAAGCGGCGGCCCCGACGGAACGCGTACCTCTCGATGGACCCGTGCGCTCGATCTTCATGAGCGATCCCTTCGGCCATTCTGGCTGCAAAACAATACTAAGAGCCCTTTAACAATTCCTTTATGAAACAAACCAAATGGTAAATGGGCGTCAACCGGGGCTTTTCGCCAGCGATTTCAACCCTATAATGCGGCGCTTCCTTCACGGGTGATTCTACCCAAAGGTGCGGAAGCATGCCCAGCCCAAAACCACTTGTCGGCATCATCATGGGAAGCCAGTCCGACTGGCCGACCCTCAGGCCCGCCTCCGAGATCCTCGGCGCGCTCGGCGTCGCGCATGAGTGCCGGATCGTCTCCGCCCACCGCACGCCCGACCGGATGATCCGTTACGCCAAGGGCGCGGCGGGACGCGGACTGAAGGTGATCATCGCGGGCGCCGGCGGCGCGGCGCATCTGCCCGGCATGACCGCGTCGATGACGCCGCTGCCCGTGCTTGGCGTGCCGGTCGAGTCGAAGGCGCTGAAGGGCATGGACAGCCTGCTCTCCATCGTTCAGATGCCGGGCGGTATACCGGTTGCGACCTTCGCGATCGGCGAGAGCGGCGCGAAGAATGCGGCGCTGCATGCCGCGGCGATCCTCGCGCTCGGCGACAAGGCGCTGGCGAAACGGCTGACGGCGTGGCGCGCGACGCAGACGGCCTCCGTCGCTCAGGCGCCGACCGACAAATGAGCATGGGCAAGGCCGTGCCGCCGGGCGGCACCATCGGGATTCTGGGTGGTGGACAGCTCGGACGGATGCTGGCGCTGGCCGCGGCGCGGCTCGGCCTGAAGACACGGGTCTATTGCGACAATCCGGATTCGCCGGCGTTCCAGGTCTGCGAAGCGCATACGGTCGGAAAATTCGAGGATCTTGCCGCCGTGACCGCCTTTGCCGCGCACTGCGATGCGGTGACTTTCGAGTTCGAGAACGTTCCCGCGGCGACGGTGGCGCATATCGCGCAGACGAAGGCGGTCTATCCCGGCGCACACGCACTCGAAATGACGCAGGATCGCTTCGACGAGAAGAGTTTCGTGCAGTCGCTCGGCCTCACCACGCCGCGCTTCGGCGCGGTGGATTCGGGGGCCGAGGCGCGCAGGCTGTTCGCCGAATACAACAGCCGCGCCGTGCTGAAGACGCGGCGCTTCGGCTATGACGGCAAGGGGCAGGCGAAGCCGAAAAGCGCCGACGAGGCTGCTGCGGCCTTCGCAAGCTTCAAGGGCGTGCCCTGCATCATGGAAGCCTTCATCGACTTCGACTTCGAAGCCTCGGTGATTGCGGCGCGCGGACGCGACGGCAGCTTCGCCGCCTATGACCCGCCGGAGAACCATCACGAGAACCACATTCTCGCCCGCTCCGTCGTGCCGGGACGGCTGACACGCGAGCAGGGCGCGGCGGCGAAGGAGATCGCGCGCAGGATCGCGACGGCGCTCGACTATGTCGGCGTCTTCGCGGTCGAGCTCTTCGTGCTGAAGGACGGATCGCTGCTGGTCAACGAGATCGCGCCCCGGGTGCACAATTCCGGGCACTGGACGCTGGAAGCCTGCGCCGTCAGCCAGTTCGAGCAGCATATTCGCGCCGTCGCCGGCTGGCCGCTCGGCGATCCTGCCCGCCATGCCGACGCGGTGATGGAGAACATCATCGGCGCCGACGCGCTCGCCTGGGAACGCTACGCCGCACGGCCGGGCGCGTTGCATCTCTACGGCAAGGCGGAGGCACGGGCGGGCCGCAAGATGGGACATTTTACGGAAGTTTCCCCGTTGACGAGGGACTGAAGCCCCAATACGGTCCGCCGCCATGAAAATGATGACCAAGCGCACGAAGAAGACGACGACGAAGCCCGGCCGGGCTTCGGAAGCTGCGCGCGCGTAGGTCAAACGCAAACCGCCGATCCGAAGCCCCGCCGAAAGGTCCGGGGCTTTTTTTGTTATGTGCCCGTGTTGGAGAGAAGCATGAAGAGCCGTCCCACTGTTGCCATTGTCGGCGCCACCGGCGCCGTGGGTGCCGAATTCGCCGCCTGCCTCGAGCAGCGCAAATTCCCGCTCGGCACGCTGAAGGCGCTGGCCAGCGCGCGCTCCGCCGGCAAGACAATGAACTTCCGCGGCGAGACGATCGTCATCGAGGAACTGACCGAGAAGTCGTTCGAAGGCGTCGACATCGCGCTGTTCTCGGCCGGCGGTTCGATCTCCAAGAAATTTGCGCCGATCGCGGTGAAGGCGGGTGCGGTGGTGATCGACAATTCCTCGGCCTTCCGCATGGACCCTTCGGTGCCGCTGGTGATCCCGGAGGTCAATCCTGGCCGCATCAAGGAGCACAAGGGCATCATCGCCAATCCCAACTGCTCGACCATCACGGCGCTGGTGCCGCTATGGCCGATCCACCGCAAGAACCGGATACAGCGCGTGACGATCGCGACTTATCAGGCCTCGAGCGGCGCGGGCGCGGCGGCGATGGAGGAGCTGGTGGAATCGACCCGGGCGCATCTGGAGGGCAGAAGCTATGCGCCCAAAGTGCTGCCGCATCCTTACGCGTTCAACGTCTTCAGCCACAACGACACCGTCGATCCGGAGACCGGCTACAACGGCGAGGAGATCAAGGTCATCCGCGAGACCAGGAAGATCTTCGAGGACGACGC
Source organism: Pseudomonadota bacterium (assembly GCA_018241025.1). Taxonomy (GTDB): domain Bacteria; phylum Pseudomonadota; class Alphaproteobacteria; order Micropepsales; family Micropepsaceae; genus Rhizomicrobium. Next base: position 191,014 of record JAFEEQ010000026.1, on the reverse strand, counting down.
CATCCGTGTCGGCATCACCTGCGTGCGCGTGCCTGTGCTGCGCGCCCATTGCGAGGCGATCACCTTCGAGTGCGAGAAGCCGATCACGGAAGACGAGGTGCGCGCGATCCTGTCGGATGCGCCGGGCGTGAAGATCGTCGACGACCGGGCGAAGAACTATTTCCCGATGCCGATCGACGCCAGCGGCCAGGGCGACATCCTGGTCGGCCGTATCCGCAAGGATGTCAGCGACCCGACAGGGCATTCGATCGCCATGTTCGTCTCGGGCGACCAGCTGCTGAAGGGTGCGGCGCTGAACGCGGTGCAGATCGCGGAGTATTTGGTCTGAATTGAGACGCTCTCGTCGGTAGCACTTACATCTCGTCATGGCCGGCCACCGAGCCGGCCATCCATCGAGAAGCATGTTGCGTCGCAGTTGCGACGCGATGGATGGGCGGGTCATGCCCGCCCATGACGGGTTGAGAGAAAACGCTAACCGTCCACCGCCGCCAGCACGCGGCGCCAGAACTGGGTGCGAAAATCGGCATCGGACGGTTGTTGGCCGAGGCGGACGACGATCAGTTCGAGCGACGGAATCACGCCGAGGACACGGCCCGCCGCGCCGAGCGCGAGCACGAGGTCGGCGGGCGCGTCTGGCACCATCGGACCTTCATGCCGCGTCGTCGTCGGATCGATGAACCATGCGCCGTTGTTGAGCCACCAGAGGCGGCCATAGGCCGGATTGATCGGCGTCGGCGTGAAGATCGCGGCGAGCTGCTCTTTGGAGATGACGCGCGCGCCATCCGGCGCCTGTCCGCCGTCGAGGACGAGCCGGCCGAGCTTCGCCACGTCGCGCGGCGCGGTGACGAGGCTCCAGGCGTTGCCCGAGGATTGCGCCAATTCGGCCGGGCGCGGACGCCATGCCATCTCCGCAGTGCCGAGCGGGCCGGTGAGCCAGTCACGGGTGAGCGCATCGAGCTTCATGCCGGCGGCGGCTTCGAGCACGCGCTGAAGCCGGGCATAGGCCGGCGTGTTGTAGAAGAATTTCGCGCCCGGCGGCGCTTCGACGGTGAGCGCCTCGCTGAGACCCGAGGTCATCTCGAGCAGATGGCGGACGGCAATGGCGGGTTCCTGCTCCGGTGTCGCCTTGGTCCAGCCTGCGCCGATGTAATCTGCGACCGGACGGCCGATGTCGAGCAGGCCGCGGTCGATGGCGATGCCGGCGAGCAGGGCGATGACGCTCTTCTGCTGAGAGGCAACGTCTTCGAGCAGCGCGCCGTCGGCGGCCGTGCCGCGCACCAGCATGGCAGTGAAGGCATCGCTGCCGGGCGGCAACGGAAAATTCCGCTCGATCACCGTGCGGCCGCCACGGATCACCAGCAGACCGGTCGTCTTCTGGGCTTCGGCGTAACTTGCGAGATCGTCGAGCGCAGACATCTTCTAGCTGCGCCGGAACGCCGCCAGCACATCCGATAGCGGCGGCAGGCGGTCGAAGGCCTTTTTCGCTTCGCCTTTGAACTTCTCGAACTGCATCACATTCTCGATGCGGTCGGCGAGGAATTGCGTCGTGTCGCTTTCGCCCTCGCTGGTATCGGCGAACCAGCGCATCAGCGTCGCGGTGTAGACGCCGGAGAGGATGCCGCGCTTGGTATAGAAGTTGAAATCGGTCGCGGTGTCGCCGGCGGCGCGCCACATCGCATCGACCGTGCGCCAGATGAGCGTCGCGCCATGCGCGGCATGCGGCGGTAGCGAGAGGAACGCGGCGGCGCGGCGGGCGGCTTCCTTGTTGGGACGCAACGCCTCGATCCGCGCCATCACCGCGGCGGCGATGCGGGCGCGGATCTTCATTGCCTTCAAATCCATCGCCGCGAGACTTTCTTCCATCGCGGCATCGGCGCCTTCCGAGAAGGCGTCGATCAGGCTCATCGGACCGTCGGGAAAGAGACGCTTGAGCGCCGCCTTGTCGGCACCCGCATCGGCGGCGCCGCGGGCCAGCGCCTTGTCGGTGAAGCCGTCGAACACGACATGCTTCAGCGCCGCGTCGCAAATCGCGGCCTTGAGCGCGGCGTCGTCGGTCTTCTTCTTGCGCGCGGCCATATCCGCCTCGGGCTTTCTGTTGCGGCCAGTATCGGCCTGATGCGCCCGAAAGTCAGCGGACGCGGCGACGCGGGGTCAGGGCACGCGGACGCCGGTCGTGGCGCTTTCGCCGGACCCGTAGAAGATCCGTGCCGTCGCGTTGACCGGAACCGTGGTCGCCGACACCAGGCCGAAGAAATAGCTGGTCTGGCCGGGGCAGACGCCGCGCGCCGGGAAGTTCACCGTCACGATGTTGCCGGCAACCGTCGCATTCGCCACCGAGACGCTGCCGAGGCCACCGGAGGTGACGACGAAGATGTCCTTTGGCGGACTGCCGGGCGCGAAGGGACCCTTGGTGATCGGGCCGAAGACGAACTGCACCGCGGTCACGCAGTTTGTCGTCGCTGGAGCAGTCACGCCGGTGAGATCGACGCGATAGAGATACGCCATCTTGCCCGCGAGCGGGGCCGGCGGTTCGGCGGCATAAGTCCGCGATTGCAGATGCGCCTCGCCACTGTCGCCGTTCGGCGTGAAACTGGAGTAGGTGTCGAAAACCGTCACCTTGCAGGTCGCATTGAACACGCAGTTGATCGCCGGCGCGGCGACGTTGACGACGTCGAGATCGGCGGCCGATGCAGCGGCCGGCACGAGCGCGAAAAGGGCCAGCGCGGCGATCCCAATGCGGATGGACATGAACAGTTTCCTTCGCTGATGACGCCGGTTCAGGAGGCCCAGTGTTTGGCTTCGCTCTCGAAGATGAGTTTGCCGAGATCGCTCATCCGGCTCGGATAGAGCCGGCCGTCGAGGTGATCGCATTCGTGCTGCACGACGCGGGCGTGGAAGCCCTTGGCGGTGCGGGCGACCGGCTTTCCTTCGAGATCGAAGCCGCGATAGCGGATGTGGAAGGGACGCTCGACATAGCCACGCAGGCCGGGCACCGAGAGGCAGCCTTCCCAGCCGCCTTCCAGCTGCGGGCTCACGATCTCGATCTCGGGATTGACGAGCACGGTCAGCGGCGCGGTGTGGTCGAAGCGCTCTTCCTCGGAGAGGCCCGGATCGGAGCGGCCGTCGGGCGCCTGGAACACCACGACCCGGAGCGGAACATGGACCTGCGGCGCGGCGAGGCCGGCGCCGTTGGCGTCGATCATGGTCTCGACCATGTCGGAGACCAGACGGCGAATCTCCGGCGCGGCCGGATTGGCGACCGGCTGGGCGATCTGGGCGAGAACGGGGTGGCCCATGCGGGCGATCTTGAGAATGGCCATGGCTTCGATATCTGGAACCCTGGGGCCCTAAAACCACCACGGGTTGATCATTGTTTGCGGGATTTTGCGCCGTCCGGCCCGCGCAATCCAGTGCTGCCGGATCATGCACAGGTGGGAGATAGGAATACTGTCAACCGTCGTCAAGGGCGGGTAGACAGGCTTAAGGCCTTCTGATATCTCCCGCGCCTCCCAAAACGGGCGGCCAGGAGCAGACTTTGCAGATCATCGTTCGCGACAACAACATCGACCAGGCGCTGAAGGCGCTCAAGAAGAAGATGCAGCGTGAAGGCATCTTCCGCGAGATGAAGCTGCGCGGCCATTACGAGAAGCCGAGCGAGAAGCGCGCGCGCGAACGCGCCGAAGCGATCCGCCGCTATCGCAAGCTCCAGCGCAAGCGCCTGCAGCGCGAAGGCCTCCTGCCGCGCTAAGGCTGCAAACAGAATTCGAAAGAGCCGCTCCGTTGGGGCGGCTTTTTTGTTTGTGGCAGAGTGGCGCCGCGAGGTGAGCCATGACCGACGTTTCGGATCGCGTGCAGATCCACGACACCGTCCTGCTGTCCGACGGGTATGCCAAATTGCGGCGGACGGATTTTTCGTGGCGGCGTGGTGACGGACGCTTGCAGCGCCTCACGCGCGAGGTCTTCGAGCGTGGCAGCGCGGCGACGATCCTGCTCTATGACGCGGCACGGCGGACGGTGGTGCTGACGCGCCAGTTCCGTCTGCCCGCCTTCCTCGCCGGCTATCGCGAGCAGATGATCGAGGCGGCGGCGGGGATGCTCGACAGTGCCGAGCCCGAAGCACGCATCCGGGCCGAGACCGAGGAAGAAACCGGCTACCGCATCGGCGCCGTGACCAGGCTGTTCGAAGCCTTCATGAGTCCCGGCGCCGTCACCGAACGCATGCACTTCTTCGCCGCGCCTTATTCCGCGAACGACAAGGCGGGCGCAGGCGGCGGATTGGCCGATGAAGGCGAGGACATCGAGGTTGTCGAACTGCCCTTCGACGACGCCTATGCGATGATCACGGAGGGCCGCATCGCCGACGCCAAGACGATCATCCTGCTGCAATGGGCGAAGTTGAACCTGTTTGCCGGATGAATCAGAGCGGCTTGCGCAGTACCAGCTTCACGTTGCTGATGACCGGCGCATTCCACGCTGCGAGCAGCGGACGCAGGCGCCGCTCGACGGTGCGCAAGAGCGGTATCCGGCGATAGTAATTGTGGCCGATAAAACCCGTGTGCTCTTCGACGACATAGCCGAGAGATTCGAAGGTGCGGTTGAGCCTGGCCGACGGCGCGCCGCAGAGCCGGTAGTATGCGGGAAACTTTCCGCGCCGGCCGTCGCGCGCGCGGATCGGCTGCAAGACGCGCATCGCCGCATGCGAGATTGCCGGCGGCAGGACCTTGTTCAGGAACAGCGGCAGGTTGTTTGGCGACGGAAACAGGTGGATCGCCACGCCGCCCGGCGCCAGGAGATCGAAGATGTTGCGATGGGCGGTCAGCGGATCCTTCAGATGCTCGTGCAGCATGTGGGTGAACACCAGATCGAAGCGCTTGCCGCCGAGCAGCGGCGACTGCGCAAGTCCCGGTGTCGCGATGTCGGCACAGACGCGGCGATAGCCCGGCGGCGCCTTTGCGAGTTCCACCGCCGAAATGTCGATGATCGTGTAGTCGAGACCCGAGCGTGCCCCGGAGTCCGGCGGGATCACGGGATTCGCACCGGCGCCGATATCGGCGACCGTGCGGCTGCCCCGGCGCGCGATCTCGCCTTCGAGAAAGGCGCGCGCGTTGGCGTGGCCGGGAAATTCGTCCCTGGTGCGAAGCATGGCACCAGACTAGGGAGCACCGTGCCGACGCGCCAGAGCGGTCAGCGCCGCAGAATGCCCGCGAGGATGCGGCCGAGTGCCGGCGGACGCTCGGTCGAGAGGATGTGGCGGGCAAAGACCCGGCCCGACCACTGCACCATCACGATCGTGGTGACGACGATGAGCAGCGAAGCACTCCACACCTGCCAGACCGGCGGATGCGAGGCGATGCGCAGCATCATGAAGAAGGGCGTGTAGATCGGCACGAAGGTCAGCCAGGTCGCGAGCGGGCCGTTGGGGTCGTGGATGACGCCGGAGATCATCAGGTTGGGCAGCATCAGGATCAGCATCGACGGGCCGAGCAGCGATTGCGCGTCGGCAAGGCTGTTGGCCATGGAGCCGATGGCAAGGAAAAGCGAGCCGTAGATCAGGAGGCCGCCGAGGAAATAGAGCAGCAGCAGCGGCATGGTCTGCAGGCTGGCGGCGGCGCGCAGGGAGCCAAGCACCTGGGCCGCCTGATCGGCGCTGGCGACCGACATCATGAGCAGGAGTATGAGGCCCCAGATCAGGAGCGTGGTGATCGCGACGGCGATGACGCCGATGAGCTTGCCGGCGGTGATCTCGCGCGGCGTTGCGCAGGAGAGCAGAACCTCGACCATGCGGGTCGATTTCTCTTCGATCACGCCCTGGAGCAGGACCGAGGAATTCATCACCGACACGACGAAGAGGATGACCGCCAGGGCAATCGAGATCACCTGGTCGGTGATGAAGCTGCCCGAGGCCGCGGCAGTGGGATCCTGGACATGGACCGAGGCCGACAATTCGAGCGCTGCACGATCGTCGAAGCCCGGCGCGGCGCGGCGCACGGCACGGAAGCGCAGTTCGCGCGTCAGGGTGGAGCGGATCAGGTCGCGGAAATCGGGATCGCGGTCGTTGGTCCAGATCTCGACATCCGTCCCCGCACCGAAATCCTTCGACAGCACGACGATGGTGTCGAGCGGGACCGCATCGGAAAGCGCGCGGCGTGCGGCGGCGGCAAATTCGGAATTGCCCGCAGCGCGAAGATAATCCGGCGCGCCGATGAAGGTGAGGCTGGGACCGCCGTCGAGACCGGCGAAGGCCGGTGCGCCGGGCTTGCGTGCGGCGTTGAGCGCAGCCTCTATCGCCGGCCTGTCGGGCGCCGGACCGCAGGGGCTGGAGGTGTGCAGCGTCGCGATGTTGGGCAGCTTCGCGCGATCCGTCAGTGTCGCGGCGTAGTGCTGCGCGCCTTCGAGCCAGCTTTCATCCGTCTCGCGCATCGGCATGCAGGCCAGCACGGTTTCGAAGCCGCCGCCGCTGCGATCGATCACGGTGTAGACATGGCTGCGCGGCGTATCGCTTTCGGCGCCGGTCCATTTCGGCACCATGGTGACGATCACGATCCAGAGCGGAAACATCAGGATCGAAAGCGCGAAGCCGCGCCGCGTGACGTATTTGATGAACTCCTGACGGGCGATGAGCCAGACCTGTCTCATGCCGCCTCTCCGCCGACGAGGGATACGAAGACATCGTGCAGTCCGGGCGGCGCGGTATCGAAATGGCTGAGCGGCACGCCGTTGCGGAAACAGGCCGCGAGGAGCTCGCGGCCATCGGCGCCCTCCTTCAGGTCGACCGTCCAATATGGCGTGCCCGGCGTAACCGCGGCCACGCCCGGCACCGATGCAAGAAAGGCGAGATCGCCATCGGCCGCGAGACGGGCACGGCGCGGCAGGAGACTGCGCGCTTCGTCGAGCGTGCCTTCGAAGCGCTTGCGTCCCTTGGCGAGCACGATCAGCCGGTCGCAGAGGCGTTCGGCATGCTGCATCGTGTGAGTGGAGAACAGGATCGTCTTGCCCGATTGCGCCTCGCGCCGGATGAAGCTTTCGAGTTCGCTCTGGTTGACCGGATCGAGGCCCGAGAATGGCTCGTCGAGGATGACGAATTCCGGATTGTGCGCAATGGCGGCCAGCACCTGGACCTTCTGCGCCATGCCTTTCGACAGGCCTTCGATGCGCACCTGCGCGAAATCGCCGAGGCCGAAGCCTTGGAGAAGTTCGCGCGCGCGGGCGAAGGCCGGCGCGCGATCCATGCCTTTCAATGTCGCAATGTATGCGATGGCCGCGTCGGCGCGCATGCGCTTGTAGAGGCCGCGCTCCTCCGGGAGATATCCGATGCGGTTGCGCACCTCGGAGATGTCGCGGCCAAGGACGCGGATGCTGCCTTCATCCGGCGCGAGGATGCCGAGCATCATGCGCAGCGTCGTCGTCTTGCCCGCACCGTTGGGGCCGAGGAATCCGAGGATCGAACCGCGCTCGAGCGCGAAAGAAAGATCGCTGACCGCGGTGAAATCGCCGAAGCGTTTGGTGACGTGGGAGAGTTCGACGATGCTGTCGGTCAAACGGCCGGTCCGCGCTGATGCGGGACCTGTTTATGGCGGCGATCCTCCCGCTGCAAGGAGGGGGCGTTGCAGCGGGAGGTCGTCAGGCTTCTAGCGCAGTCCGCCGGAGGCCGTGATGCGTTCGCCGGTGAGCCAGGCGGAATCGTCGGAGGCGAGGAACACCGCCACCTTCGCGATGTCGTCGGGCTGGCCGAGACGTCCGAGCGGGGTGCGCGAGACCATCTCCTTCTCGAAATCGCTGCCGATCATGCCCATCGCATGCGTGCCTTCGGTCTCGGTGCCGCCGGGCGCGATCGCATTGACGCGGATCTTGCGCGGCGCAAGCTCGAGCGCGAGAGCCTGGGTCAGCGTGTCGACGGCACCCTTGGTCGCGGAATAGACGGCACTGCCCGGGACCGGATTTTCGGAGACGACGGAGCTGAGATTGATCACGCTGCCGCCCTTGTCGCCGAACTGCCTCGCCGCTTCCTTGGTCGCGAGCAGCGTGCCGAGGACGTTGATGTCGAACTGGCGGCGGTATTCGTCTTCCACCGTGTCTTCGAGCGGCAGGAATTTGAACACGCCGGCGTTGTTCACGAGAATATCGGCGGCGCCGAAAGCCTTCTTCGTCTCGGCAAAGAGGTTCTGCACGTCCGCCGCCTTGGCGACGTCGCCTTTGACCGCGACGGCCGTGCCGCCCTTGGCCTCGATATCGCCGACGACCTTGTGGGCGCCCTGGGCGTCCGAGGCGTAGTTGACGATGACCTTGGCGCCTTCGGCGGCGAGGCTTCTGGCAATGGCCGCGCCGATGCCTTTGGAGGCTCCCGTGACGACGGCGACTTTATCCTTGAGTTTGCTCACGATTTTCCCCTGTGGGAGGTTGCTTCGATAGTTAGATAATTGTCAAACTGTCGAATGCAAGGGGTGGCGCGGCGCGGGCCGGGATCAGATTTTTTGCAGCTGGGCGAGATAGGCGTCGAGCACGCCACGGTTGAGCGCGATGGTCATGAACTTGCCGGTCTTGGTGGTTTCGACCAGGCCTGCGGTCTCGAGCTCTTTCAGGTGATGCGAGAGCGTGGCGGCGGTGACCTTGTGATGGTCGCGCAATTCCCCACAGGACACGACGCCGCCCTTCGTCGCCCCGATCTCCTTCAGGATCTGGAAGCGGCGCGGTTCGGCGAGCGCGCGGGCGATGCGGGCGATGTCCTTGTCGGCGAGTTTGACGGCCATGTCACAAAGGTAATGCGCCGGGGCCCGGATTCCAAACGCGGGATATCAGGCGGGCGTGACGCGATAGGCGCAGCGGCCGGCGCCGGCGAGGATGTGGCTGATGCGCTCGACCTTCACATCCTTGCCGAGCACGCGATGGAACAGCGCCAACTCCTCGCGGCACAGACCGGTGCAGAGCCGCGCCGCGGCGCAGACCGGGCAATGGTTTTCGACCAGAAGCCAATCGCCGCTGCCCTCTTCGCGGCGGACTTCGGCCATGTAGCCTTCGGCGCTGCGGATCTTCGCCAGCGCATCGAGCCGCGCTTTCAACGTCTTCGCCTTGTCGGTCTTCGCGCGATAGGTTTTTTCGAGCTCGGCGTTGCGCAGTTTGAGGATACGGTCGAGCCCCTCCTCCCCGAATGCCTTCTTCATCTGGACGATGAGATCGGCAGCGAGCGCGGCATGGGAGTCGCCGAAATGGACGCCGGCCTTCGCCGTCGCGCGCCACAACTTGACCGGGCGGCCGCGCGGCCGCGCCTGCTCGGCGAAATCGGCCTCGCCGGCCTTTTCCAGCGCATAGAGATGCTGGCGCACCGCCATCGCGGTGATGTCGAGCCGTTCGGCCAGGGAATCCGCGGAAATCGGGCCTTCGCGCTGGAGCAGGGCGCGCACCGCGGAGCGCCCGCCGGCTGGCGTATCGTGTGATTCTGTCGTATCGGCCATGCGTTATTTTCTAAAGTCAGGGCTTGCGTAAATCAAGACCCACGATATTCTAAAGCTACAGCTTTGGAAAAATGGAGGCGGCGATGTTCGCCAGCACCGGGATCACCAAAAGCGCGCTCAAGGCCCAGGGCCGCAAGGTCTTCCGCCACGACGGCAAGCAGGTGCTGCTGATCGCGAGCGGCGGGCAGATTTTCGCCATCGCCAATCGCTGCCCGCATGAAGGCTATCCGCTGAGCGAAGGGACCGAGGGGCCGGACTGCGTCCTGACCTGCAACTGGCACAACTGGAAATTCGACCTGAAGACCGGCGCGGCGCTGGTCGGGCGCGATCCGGTGCGCCGCTATGCCGTCGAATTGCGCGCGGGCGAAATCTTCATCGACCTTGCCGAGCCACCGGCCGAAGCGCAGCGCGAGCACGCGCTCAAGGCATTGAGCGAGGCGATCCGCTACAACGACCGCAGCTGGATGGCGCGCGAGACGGCGCGGCTGGAACGGGCCGGATTCGATGGAAAGCTGGCCGTCACGCATGCGCTCACCGACCGCAACGACCGTTTCGAATACGGCATGACCCATGCCCATGCGGCGGCAGCGGACTGGCTCGCGCTGGCCGAACGTGCGCCGTCGGAGGGTGAGCGGCTGACCGCGCTGCTCGAACCCATCGGCCATGTGGCGTGGGATACGCTTGGGGCGCGGCGCTATCCCTATGCCGACGGAGAGCACACCTGGGACGCCGATGCCTTTGGCGAAGCCATCGAGAACGAGCGCGAAGCCGATGCGGTGGCGCTGCTGCGCGGGGCGCTGGCCAATGGCGTGGCGCGCGACGACGTCTTGAAAGCGCTTGGACGCGCGGCGCTGGCGCACTACGCGGATTTCGGACATAGCGCGATTTATGTGCTGAAGAGCGGCCAATTGATCGAGCGACTTGGGCCTGAGGCGGCGGAGCCGGTGCTGCTGTCGCTGGTCCGCTCCCTCGTCGCCGCGACGCGCGAAGAACGCGTGCCGGAATTCCGCGGCTACGGCAAGGCGCTCGGGGCATGGGACGCAAAAGGCGACGCAGCGGTGCGCGCCGATGATTTCGTTGGATTATCCATCGACGGCGCGCTGAAGCGGACACTGGCGTCATCGGGCCGGCCGGTACGCGAGATCTACGATGCTCTGCTGGGCGCGGCGGCGTGGAACCTGCTGCATTTCGACACCGAAGTCGACGCCGCGACCGGCAACGCCATCGCCGACAATGTGAGCTGGCTCGATTTCACCCACGCCCTCACCTTCGCCAATGCCGTTCGGCATATCTGTTCCAGCCAACCCGAACTCTGGCCGAGAGCCTTGCTGCAGATGGCGCTGTTCGTCGGACGGAACAAATCCTATGTGCAGGCTCAGCAGGATGTCGGGCGCTGGGCGGTCGACGATACCGGTCAATTCATCAAGGCCGAGATGGCGACGCTGTTCGATCACGGCATCGTCGAGCCGATCATCGCCTGTCATCGCATCAAGATGCTGTTCGCGCTGGAAGATGAAATCGCTGCTGCGCCGGACGCGCCCTGGTTCGCAATGATGAGCGCGGCGATGAAGCGTTGGCTGCAAACGCCGCAGAAGCGGCATCACGGATTGCGCCTCGCCCGGCAGGCGCAGGACTTCGTGGCGCGGGAGGGCTAAAGATGCGCATCGGTGGATGGACGGCAATTGCCGGTGGCGCGCTGCGCATCGCCGATAGCTTCGCGCCGGGACGCTTGCCGGAGGCGGCGCTCACGGGGCTCTACTTCGTGACGGATGTCCTGCTCCTCGCCGGCATCGCAGCCATCGCCTGGTCGCAGCGCGACAGGCTTGGCGCGGCGGGCACGCTCGGAGTCGCGATCTTTGTCGCCGGCATTCTCGCCGTGCGCGCCTCGGCGTTCGGCATCGGCGGCTATGCACTGGGTGCCGCCGTTTCGCTGGTCGGCCTCGCGATCTATGCGGGCGATATGCTCATCGTCCGCCGGACCGCGGCGGTTGCCCCGATTTTGTGGATCGTCGCCCTGGTGCTCGGTATCGCGGGCGCGCTCGGGATTTCGCCGGAGGGTTCGACTGTCGCGGCCGGTATCGCGTTCGGCCTTGGCTTCGTTGCGGCGGGCCTGACGATACTGAGTCCTTCGCCGTCCCCGGCAAAAGGAACAGCGCGAAGCTCCTGTCAGGTTTGATGCGCGGCCGGCATCGCCGGCGGCGACGATTTTTCGGCGGCGTAATACCAGACGATGCCGCCGATCACTGCGATGGCGGCGACGGCGGCGGCGATTTTCACCGGAAGCGAGACGGGACTCACCGAGCGATGACGTTCATTCGAACCACACACGCGAGGCGTGATTGCAGTCGTTGCATTTGTAGACTTTCGAAAAGACCGCGCGCGCGCCCCAGGTTGCAGCAAACGCAGCAGCTCGGATTCCGCCCTGGACGACGACTTCATGCGGATTGCGCGGGCGGAAGCGATGATTGGCCAGAAGCTCGCCCAGCTTGTCGTGACGTGTGACGCTGTTCCAGGTCGTCTGCCGCACATTTTCCGACCGGCATTCCGCGCAATGCATTGGGCGTCTCCCCTCCGGCGTCACCGGCCGCAATATCAGCCTAGCAAAATCCACGAGCGATGCACGACAGTGGTGGCCCCGGTCCGACTCGAACGGACACGCCGCTTTCGCAGCTACGGATTTTAAGTCCTATAATGAAAATACTAAGCTATTGATATTTCTAGGTGCATTTCTGTCTTTTTGAGCTAATGTGCTAGGCGTTGTGCTAATCGCGGCGTTAGACGCACCGGACAGCATATCAAAGCGATAAGTCACTAAGTATCTGATTCTGCAAGTAAATTTTGAAGGCCCCAGAAGCGCTGTGTGAACGATGTGCTGATTTCTGTGCTATTCGGCCCGAAATCGGCCGTCTCCCGCATCTGGAGCCTCTAAAAGAGCGACATCTGACGCGCCGCCTGCTGCTTGGCTTGCCACTCCGGCGCTGCCGCTTCCGCATCGAGCCACGCGCGAACATAGGCGAGCGGTCCACCTAACTCCGCGACCGCGGCCTCACTGAGGAAGTGCGAGCGATGGCCCGTCCCGGTGATGGGCAGCTTCGAAGTCTTGACGGCGATGGGGCCGCCGTCCCCGCATCTCCTTTTACTCGCTTAACTGTTGCAATAGTTCACGTAGCAATGGCGCGATGCGGCGCAGTTCCGCCCGGTGCGTGGTGGTGAGCTTCGCAAGAAGGGTCTCACCATCTTCGGTCAGCGTAAGGCTGACCCGCCGCCGGTCATCCGGGTCAGCGTGACGTGCCACTAGGCCTGCGCTCACGAGCCGGTTCACCAAGCCGACCGCACTGTTGTGCCGGATTACGAGGTGACGCGCGAGGTCTCCGACCGTTGGTGCGGCAGAGCCACATCCCTTGATTGTCAGGAGTGCCTGATGTTGCTGCGGGGCCAATCCGAGGTCGGTGGCCCGCTCCTCACTGAAGGCGTGGAATTGGCGAAGCACATGACGAAAATCCGCCAGCAATTTGTAATCATGGTGCGTCAGGGCTGGGGCCGAACGTGTCCTTCTCTGTCGTTGCATCGAGCCTCGCGTGAGGGAATACCGGTTGCATTATGTCGTATTACGACATAAATACGCCAGCGAATAATTGACACAACCATTTAGGGCTGGCTCCACATGAGTGCAAAAGACACCCTTCCCACCGTGCACCGAGATACATCGGGAGACTTCACGACCGACCGGCGCTTGTTGCTGCTGTCGGCCATGGCACTGGTGGTCGGAGCGTTAGGTGCGGGCGCAGCGTGGGCCTTGCTCCGTCTGATCGCGCTATTCACCAACCTCGCCTATTTTCAACGGCTGTCCATCGACATGCCGCAATTCGCGGGCATCCATCTTGCGCCGTGGACCATCGCGATTCCCGTGTTGGGCAGTCTTGTCGTGGGACTCATGGCGCGGTTCGGCTCTGACAAAATACGCGGCCACGGTATTCCCGAAGCGATCGAAGCGATACTGATTGGCGAGAGCCGGATCGAACCCAAGGTCGCGGCCTTAAAGCCGCTATCTTCCGCGATTGCGATTGGAACCGGCGGCCCGTTCGGTGCCGAGGGTCCGATCATCATGACGGGCGGCGCGCTTGGCTCGCTGTTCGCGCAACTCTTTCATCTGAGCGCGCCGGAACGAAAGACCCTGCTGGTTGCCGGAGCAGCGGCGGGCATGACAGGCGTTTTTGGTACGCCGATTGCCGCCGTTCTGCTGGCGGTGGAGCTGCTACTTTTTGAATGGAAGCCGAGAAGTTTCATTCCGGTCGTTGTCGCCGCCGTGGTAGCCGCGACCTTGCGCCCCCTGATCCTGACTTCGGGCCCACTGTTCGCTTATGCTGCCGTTCCCAATATTCCTGTTTGGGGCCTTCTCTTATGTGCTCTGGCTGGAATCGTTGCCGGGTTGCAATCGGCCCTGCTCACTGTCTGCCTCTATGGGGTCGAAGATCTATTCCGGAAGCTTCCCATCCACTGGATGTGGTGGCCCGCATTGGGCGGCGTTGTGGTTGGGATCGGTGGATACCTGGACCCTGCAGTTCTTGGCGTGGGGTATGATAACATTCGCTCGCTGTTGGCGGGCAGCCTCGGTGTCTATGCAGCCATTTCCCTGCTGGCCGACAAGGCGCTTGTCTGGATCGTGGCGTTGTCGTCCGGCACCTCGGGTGGTGTTCTGGCGCCATTGCTTATCATGGGCGGTGCGCTGGGAGCACTTGAAGCGCATATCATGCCGTTCGGCGACGCCGGATTCTGGGCATTGCTGGGAATGGCCGCCATTCTTGGCGGCACGATGCGGGCACCGCTCACGAGCACCTTCTTCGCCGTCGAGCTGACCGGCAACACACATATCTTGTTGCCACTGCTGGTGGGTTCGGTCGCAGCCTTCGCCGTGACGGTACTGGTGATGCGCCGGTCTATCCTGACCGAGCGTATCGCGCGGCGCGGCCATCACATCATGCGTGAATATACCATTGACCCATTCCTGCAGACCCGCGTCGAGCGGGTCATGACACGGGTGGTGCATACGCTGCCCGCCTCCATGCCAGTTCCAGAGGCCATTGAGTTCTTCACGACGGTGGAAGGGCCCCGCCGCCACAAGAGCTATCCCATCATCGATGATACCGGCATTCTCGTAGGAATGGCATCACGCGCCGATGTGCTGCGTTGGATACGTGAACATGCGGCTGCCAATGCAACACTGGGTGACGTAACGGGGAAAGAAACCAACTTCATGGGCTATGCCGACGAACTGGTGGGCGATCTTGCCGACCGCATGGCCGCGGCCGATATCGGCCGCGTACCAATCGTTGACCGGGGCACATTGAAGGTCGTTGGCCTGGTGGCCCGGCGCGACATATTGCGTGTTCGCGCATATGTCGTTCACGAAGAGAAGGAGAGGCGGCGTTTGCTGCGCATGGGTTCTGGACCACAGTGATCCATTACAAGGAAGTGAGACATGGCCAAGTTACAGATCAAACGTGTCTATGATGCATCCAACGCGCATGACGGGCAGCGGGTGCTGGTCGACCGGATTTGGCCGCGCGGCGTTAGCAAGGACGATTTGAAAGATGTGTTATGGCTGAAAGACCTGGCGCCAAGTACCGAACTGCGTCAATGGTTCGGCCACAAGCCCGAGCGCTGGACCGAATTCACCAAGCGCTACCGGGCAGAACTCGACGAAGCAGGAGAGCCGTTATCCGCGCTCCGCGCCCTTATGAAAAAGGGACGGGTGACATTGCTATATTCGGCCCGCGATACCGAACACAACCAAGCCGTGGTTTTGCGAGACTATCTTGAAAAGCGTTAGCGGTCCGCCTCGCGCAGAAAATGCTCCTAACAACACGATAACCAGCCCGGACCACCATTTTTGTACGCGGGCGGCGCTATTCTCAGCACTCATCCGGCAACCGGAGAAGCATGACCCCGTACCTCGCCACAAACAGCACGAAGGCCACTATCCACAAAACTGCCGACACGGTCAGCAACGACATGGTCCCTGACGTTGCGACGGCGGCCGCCAGGCGCACGAGCGCGGCGGCCAGTACACACCCATAAATCAGGTTCGTTGCGGGGTCTGAGGTTAGCGGGCGGCCGGTATGACCGCGTGTGGCTCGCGTCATTACGGCAAGGATCATGGTGCCGACGGCGCCGACAGTCATTGCGTGAATACCGGCACTGGCGAGGATGGCAGGGTTCAGGATGGACATGCCAAGCAGGGCGGCCCCAACGCAAAGCCAAGCGTAACCAATGTGCAATATGAGGAGTAGCGGTTCAGCCGTTGCCTTTGCACCATGCCAGCGCACAAGGCGCCAGAGATTGGTCAGGCTGCCCAGAATGAGAAGCACGCCAACCGGCCAGGCCGTCGGCAGGAACGCCCAACCGAAAAGACCGGCATGCAATGTTCCGAGTGCAAGACTGTCGATGGGACTGTGCGATGCCGGGGGCACTTTCACCTGATGGGCCACAAGCCAGTTGCGCGTAAAACTCGGAATGATCCGCCCGCCGATCACAGAGACCAGCACGAGAATGGCGGAAAGCCCTAACCGCCAACCCAATCCCGCCGGAATGTTCACGCCATTGACTTCCAGATGCATCAACAGATTGGCGATGCCCAGCACGGTGACCGGCATAATCATTGGCATGTTACGGCGGTTCTTTGCACCGATGATTTCTCGCGCCACGACGGTCACTAGTGCAACCGGGAAAGCCAGATCGGCAGAGATGGCCAACCACGCTGGCAGCCATTGCGAAAACAGGCACGCGATCCGGCCTAACAGCCAGAGGCCCACAAGCGAACCAAGCCACGCGCCGTTGACCGGTTGCCGTCCCGTCCAATTCGGAATCGCCGTAAGCAGAAACCCGGCAATGGCTGCCATCACAAACCCGAACAGCATTTCGTGAATGTGCCAGGCGAGCGGATCGAACCGGCTTGGCAATGTCTCGCCCGTTCTCAGGATGACGATCCAGATGCCGAGCGCGACCGCTGCCCAGATTCCGGCCGCCAGAAAGAACGGCCGGAATCCGTAGCTCAACAACGCAGACCTACGCCGTGTCTGCGAATGTTCGACCGCAAGGCTCACTCGGCCACATCCCGTGGGCGCGGCGCGGGTACAAAGACCTGAATGAATCGCGGCATCAACGGGCGCGATTTCACGACGAAGTCCCATGCCATCAAAAGTGCACCCAGCGCGAACACGATATCACCGGGCATGCGCATCCACTGCCAGAACACTGTCGTGTCGTAGAATGCCTGGCTGCGGGCATAGGCAAGGCCGTGTTCATAGACGGCTGCCAATTGTGGCCAGCCGATGGGGAAGAAATTGAACAGAATCCACATCACAAGGCCGCCATTGTAGAGCCAGAACGCCCAACGTCCGAGCTTTTCGCCGAACGCATAGTTGTCGCCTGCAATGTAGCGCAGGCAGAAATAAATCAGCCCAATGCCCAAGAGGCCAAATGCGCCGAAGAGGGCCGTATGTGCATGGTTGAGCGTCAGGAATGTCGCGTGCTCGTAATAGTTCACCAGAGGTGCATTGAGCGTACCGCCACCGAATACGCCTGCGCCCACGAAGTTCCAGAACGCAGCGCCAATGACGTAGAGATAGGCGAGACCATATTTGAAATCGCCATGGGCTTTGATCAGGCGATGATGTTGCATGGCTTCGATCACCAGCAGAACCAGCGGCAACACCTCGATGAACGAGAACATGGTACCGAGCGGCACCCACATTCCGGGTTCACCGGCCCAATAAAGGTGATGACCGGTGCCAAGCACGCCGCCCAGGAAGATCAGGATCAACTCGAAATACACCGCGCGTTCGGCGAGTTGACGCGAGACCAGCCCCACGGCCATCAACAGATAGGCACTGATGGCAGCCGCGAAGAACTCGAAGCTCTGCTCGACCCAAAGATGCACCACCCACCAGCGCCAGAAATCGGTGATGGTGAAGCTCTTCTCGATCCCCGTCAGCGGGATCATGCCGAAGGCATAGAGCACCGCGATATTGATCGTCGACGCCCAGATCAGATGTTCGAGACGGATACGACCGGTCCAGAACTGACGCGTGGCGGCGCGAAGCCCTTCGCGCGTCGGCCACAGCGCGCGAAACACCAGCACGCTCCAGATCGCGAGCCCCGCAAAGAACCCGATCTGCCAGGCACGCCCAAGCTGAATATAGGATAGGCCCTGATTGCCGAACCAGAACCAGCCTTTGCCGATATAACCCATAATGCCGAGATAGTTTCCAATCAGCGCGCCGGCGACGACGAACAACGTCACCCAGAACAATACGTCGACCAGGAATGCCTGCCCCTTGGCCTCTCGCCCGGCTATGGCAGGTGCCAGAAACAGCGCAGCCCCGATCCATGACACGCCGATCCAGACAATGGGCGATTGGACGTGCACGTCGCGCAGGAAATTGAACGGCAGATAACGATCGACCGGAATGCCGTAGAAGCTGGTCCTGTCCGTATAGTAGTGCGCCATGATCGAGCCGACGAGGATTTGCACCAGCAGCACGGCAGCGACGACAAGGAAGTATTTCCAGATTTTTCGCTGGCTCGGCGTCAGGGCGCCGAACTTTGCCAGCACCGGGTCCATCGGCGCGTTGTCGGGGTCGTTCAGATAGTGCTCATAGATGAAGAGCACCGCGCCGAAGGCGAAAAAGGTGAAGCAGATGCTGATCCAGGTCCACATGAAGGTACTGGTGGTCGGCGTGTTGCCGACCAGCGGCTCAAAAGGCCAGTTCTGAGTCCAGGACGCGGTGGAGTGCGGCCTGCGCGCGACGGTTGTCAGAGAGGAATAGAGGAGAAAGTCGGCCGTCTGTTTCGCGGTGGTTTCATTGAGGCTGTAGGCCTGTGTCCAACCCTTGGCATAGTCGTGGTGCAGCAACCAATCGACGATCTGGCCACGCCGCGTCGCAATAGCCTGCGCCAGTGGATCGGGCAGAACGGCCGTTTGCGCGGTAAGATCGACATCTTGCAGCATCGCTTGCATGGCGGTCCTAACCGCAGCCTGCCGGTCCGCAGGTAGCGCGGCAAGTGGCTTGCCATAGTTCGCTTTGGCGATACTGGCTTCTGTCAGCTTGGCAATCCGGACCAGATTGTCGGCCGTATAATCCTCGCCGAAATAGGAACCCATGCCGTAGAGGCTGCCATAGTCCATCAGATCGGCCTTCTGGAACCCGGCTTTACCTGCAATCACATCGGCACTGGTCATCACGACGGCGCCAGACGACGTTACGAATTGATCGGGAAACGGCGGCGCGTCGTCGTAGGTTAGCTTGGTTGTCCAGGCCAGCGCGGCAAAACAGGCGACGGCGACAAATAACAGCATCCATTTGAGGACATTGCCAACGCGATCTTCAGGTATTTGAGTTGTGAGTGTCGATTGCATATCTGCCCCCTCAATGAATTCTTTGTTGCGCTAGAGCAATCTGAGCGGAACAAGATGGCCTTGTCTCCCGGTCCGGCCAAAAACGCATGGATGATATATCTTTCGTTGATTCGCATCAATTTATCATCGTATTACTCACGCAGACCATTTCTATCTTGTGTGGACAAGTGCTCAGTGCGCCGCTCGTGCCGCGTGAATAGCGATGGCAATGCCGATACCGCCAACGGTCAGAGCCGCGGGCACGACAATCACCTGAACAAGCGCGTCAAACCCGCTGATTCCCCCGTAAAGCGTATCGAAACGCCCATTCAGGAACTGGCGCAGCTTCGGATGTGCGCGGCTTCTCTTTGGTGACATGCGCGTCAGAATCGTCGGCACGCCAAAAAACACCACGGCATAAACGGTGCTGATGGCGACCATGAACTCCGCATTGGCGCTCATGGCAAAGGTGATCCAGAACACGCTCAGAAACGCGAGCCAACAGGCCAATGCCACGCCATGCACCGCCGCTGGCATGTCGGCCGGATTACGCCAGTCGGCATCCGGCCGCTGTTCTGGCGCTGGCGGCTTGGCGGGCAATGTCATGATTGGAGTCGGAACGAGCTCCTCAAATTCACGGAACGCAGCGTTAGTACGCATCAGCCTTCTCCAGGGTCTTCGCTAAAATGGTCGGGATATTTGTTGGGTACGCCGTCCCATTCCTTGGCATCAGGCGGAGGCGCCTTGGCCGTCACGATATTCGGCCACACCTGAGAAAAGCGCCGGTTCAGCTCGGCAAAGGCATCCGAAGCCGGATCTGTGTCGGGCACAATCGCTTCAGCCGGGCATTCGGGCACACAGACGCCGCAGTCGATGCAGACATCCGGGTCGATGACGAGCATGTTTTTGCCCTCGTAAAAGCAATCGACCGGGCAGACCGTGACACAGTCGGTGTATTTGCATTTGATACACTTGTCGGTGACGACAAAGGTCATTCAGTCACCCGGGGCCTGACGGCCGCTTCGCCGGGCCGAAAGAACATGCCCAGTTGCAGGCTGCGCGCGATGTTTTCGGAACGGTCGGCAAAGCCCTCGGCCAGATCGGACTCGAACTGTTCTCTGGCGGTTTGGGCGAAAAGCTCCAGCCAGCGTTGGAAGTGTTCCGGCTGGACGGTCTTGAGGCGCAGATGCGCGGCCATGGGATTGCCCTTGTAACGGCCTGACGTGCGCATCACCGAAGACCAGAAGTCGCACATTTTTGCGAGATGCGGGTCCCAGTCCGTAATGACACGATCGAAGATCGGCCCCAATGAACGGTCGTTTCGGACCTTGGCGTAGAACGCGTGCACCAAGGCCTTAATTTCCGCCTCGCTGGGAACGGGAGGGGAGGAATTCTCAGCAAGTGCGCCCGTCATTGGGGCCTCCTAAAACAACTATCTTCGATACTGCTTTGCAAAGCTATTGCCGCGCCCGGGAAAAAGCAATATCATTTATGCATCTTTTCAAGGGGTGCGACGAAACGTGCGACTGACTGTCTATACCGATTACGGACTTCGGCTCTTGATGTACGTGGCGCTCAAGAAGGGCGAACTGGCGACAATTCAGGAAGTGGCCGATGCCTATGGCATCTCCAAGAACCATTTGATGAAGGTGACCTACGATCTTGGCCGTCTCGGCTATCTGGACACGGTGCGCGGCCGCGGTGGCGGATTCCGGTTGGCGCGAGAACCCGACGCGATAGGCTTGGGCGACGTGGTGCGCCGGATGGAGGGGGATTTTACAATGGTGGAATGCTTTGCGCCCAACTCCGATCAATGCGCGATTACTAATTCATGCCGCCTGAAACGCATCTTGCATGAAGCGCTTGATGCCTACCTTACTGTTCTGGATAAATATACACTCGCGGATTTAACGGGACGCAACTCCGGCCTTACGAGACTGCTGCTGGCGGGATGATCTACGAGAAACATCGATTGGACGTATCGTCGAGCGACGATATCTCGCCTTCAGCGTCTCCTGTTTGCTATGCCGGAGACGGGGAGGATACCTATATGGGCTTTGCGGCGCGAGATGAACTCCTTGCATTGCTGAATGAGCTCTTGGAGGCCGAGCGCGCGGGCGCCCGCATTGCTGCGCGAACGGCGAAGGAATCGTCCGACCCGAACATGGTGTCGTTGATGAAGCATGTCCATGATGACGAGGCGCGATGTTGCATAAGTGGATTCGCAATCTGGACGGCGAACCTTCCTCAAAAGTGGGAAGTTTTTATGAAAAGTGCCTTGCCTATTCCGATTTGGCGCAACGGGCGGCCTTCATAAGCCGTGGGCAGGGATGGGTGGTTCGGAAGCTGCGCACCATGCTGCCGAAGATACGTGTTGATGGCATGCACGCCGATCTGTCGGAGATGCTGAAGTGCCACGAGGACAATATCGTCCGCACGGCTGCACTTCTGGGCCCGGAGCTGTGCCAAGGCTACTAGAAAAGCGGGACGCCGCCTGCTGCTTGGCTTGTCACTCCGGCGCTGCCGCTTCCGCATCGAGCCACGCGCGAACATAGGCGAGCGGTCCACCTAACTCCTCGGCCTCGCTCAAGAAGTGCGAACGATAGCCGGTCTCGGTGATGGGCAGCTTCAATGTGCTTGGCTCCAACACATGGATAGAGAGGTGGGTCAGGCCGGTCATGGTGGCTTAGTCCCACTCGCACGACACGGACAGGGTGATGCCCTGCCACTCTAGCATCTCGGTGGTGATGGTGCTTTCTGTTTTCATAGCTAGTCCCTTCATGGTTTGCGAAGTGCAAACCGAACTAGCCCTGCGGCGAGCAAACAGCGCGGCCTCTACCTGATGCGGGTTGAGGTCAACTTGAGCATCGGCAAGGACACCAGCCAGCTTTCCCACGCTGTCCGAAGCGCTACGCTTGGTCAGTTCGTGTGCAAAATACTTGGCATGGTAGTCCGTTAAATCCATCGGCCCCTTGTTTCTTCAATTACCGCAAACTGTACCAAACGCCACGCCCTTTTCCGTGCATCGCGAGATGGCCTTTCGCCACCAGCTCGCGGAAACGCTTTTTCAGCGTGTTGCGGCTAGCGCCCGTGATCTTGGCCATATCGCTGATAGTGACGCGGCCATGGTCGCGCGCATGGTCGATAATCTGCACGGATAAATCCGGGAGATTGGAAAGTACGAGCTTCTCGCGCTCGATCTTCTTGGCGAGGCGCTTCATCTGTTGCTGGAGCGCACGAAGGAAAAACAGAATCCAAGGCTGCCAATCAGGGCTGTCCGCGCGGATGGTCGCCTGCGTTTGCCGCAGCGCGAGGTAATAGCCTTCCTTGCTCTGCTCGATGACGCTTTCGAGCGAGCTATAGGGCACATAGGCATATCCGGCTTGGAGCAGCGCCAGTGTGGTCAGGATACGGGAGAGGCGGCCGTTGCCATCCTGGAAGGGGTGTATCGCCAGGAACTCGACCACGAAGATGCCGATGACCAGAAGCGGGTGCAGCTCGCGGGCCTTCCTTGCCTGATCGAACCAGGCCGCAAGCTCTTCCATGAGGCGGGGGGTATCGAACGGGGTGGCGGTCTCAAAGATGATGCCGATCTGCTTCCCGTCCTCGCCGAATGCGGCCACGCTATTCGGGGAGGTCTTGTAGCTGCCCCGATGCCAGTCGTCCTTCTCGCTGTAGGCGAGCAGGTCACGATGAAGCTGGCGGATGTGGTTCTCGGTGAGGGGGATGTCCTCCCATGACCGAAAGGCGGTTTCCATGACCTCGGCATAGCCCGCGACCTCCTGCTCGTCGCGGGTGGCAAAGGTTTTGATGTCCAGATTGGCAAGGAGGCGTTCGACCTCCCGGTCGGAGAGCTTGCTGCCCTCGATGCGGGTCGAGGAGCCGATGCTCTCGATGGTGGCAACCCGGCGAAGGGCCGAAAGCCGTTCGGGTGCCAGCGTGCCAAGCGCGCGCCATGCCCCCTTGAACTCGTCGATCTCGGCAATGAGGGCGAGGACTTCGGGCGTAATCTTGAGACTGTCGGACCTAATCATGCACCCGCTATTGGACCCGATTAGACCCAATTAGGCAAGCCAATAATGGACCCAATTGGACCCAATTATGTGGGTCTAGCCCTATTCACCGCAAAACATGCGGCGAATAGGGCTCCTAATCTCCGCATGACCCGGAGCGGCCTTGAAGGGGACAGCGGCACGGTGGCACGTCGGGCCGTGGCCCCTCCGGAACCGCTCCGGGACTCCTCCGGGCCTGGTCCGGAGATCGAGGCTGCAAGGAGGCTCGGCAACAGCCGAGCCGGGATGCGCCGAGCAAGGCCGCTCAAGCGCGAATAGCGCAGGGAGCTGGCGCACCCGCAGGAGCGAAGCGGGACCGAGTGCGACTTGAGCGGCCGTCACCAATGGCCGGTCCAGGGTGGCCCGAACCCGGTCCTGGGCCTAAAGGGACTGGTGGAGAAGTCCCGCTCCGCCGGAAGGCGGACTGCCGGGGTCCAAGGGGGCGGCCATCCCCCTTGTCCGGCGAAGCTCCTCGAAGGAGCGGAGTCGGATGCCAAGCCCTCGCGAGTGTTGTTGCAATGCACCAATGACGCGAATACTTGCCGAAAAACTCAACTGCAAAGCGAGTCTTAGAAGTGCCACATTGCGCAGCAATGTATAAGTGCACACTTGGCGGTTTAGCCTTCCTTTTCTCGCTTCGAAAATGTTGAGAGAGGTCTGGACTTGGCGATCTATCACCTACGCCTAAAGGTGATCTCACGCTCTCTTGGCCGGGCCGCCAGGCCGGGCGGAGCGACGCGCAGGTCGGCCATTGCGGCAGCGGCCTATCGCTCGGGAGAGAGGCTATACGATTCGTCCCAGGGCAAGTGGTTCGCCTTCGACAAACCCGAAGTCGTCCACACCGAAATTCTCGCCCCGGCAGGGGCGCCCACCTGGGTGTTCGACCGGCAGACACTCTGGAACATGGTCGAGCGGGCGGAGGCGAGGCGGGACGCCCAGCTCGCCCGCGAGGTCGAAATCACCCTCCCTCGCGAACTGAGCAAGGAACAGCATATCGAACTCGTCCGCTCCTTCGTGCAGGACAAGTTCGTCTCCGAGAGCATGGTGGCGGACATCGCCATCCACCGGCCCGACGCCTCCGATGGGGAGGAGCAGCCCCACGCCCACGTGCTGCTCACCATGCGTGAACTGGACCCCGCTTCCGAGACAGGCTTTTCCAAAAAGAAGAACCGCGACTGGAACGAGCCCGAGGACATCGCCCGGTCCGTCGCCGAGGCGCGCAAGCGCTACAACGATACCGGGTTGGAGCCTGACAAGTTGGCGCTGGAAGCCGCCGAGGCCCAGCGCAACGTGAATGTCTGGCGGGCGTCATGGGCGCAATACGCCAACAGGGCATTGCGCGAGGTCGGCTCGATGGCACGGATCGACCATCGCACACTGGAGGCCCAGGGCATCTTCCGCCCGCCCCAGCCCAATATCGGCCTCGCCCGGCATGTCGAGAAGGCCTACGCCACTCTGCGCGACCGCATCACGCAATGGGTAGCGGTCAAGAAGCGCGCCCTCATCTGGCGCGATGTGCAGCACTATCGTGACCGCGACCCGGCCAAGCTGGCGGAGTTCGTGTCGCGCCTTTCGGACATGGCCGAGGAGTTCGCGGCCCATCACCGTCACTCGCCAGAGATCCCGGAGGTGTCCCTTGACCGGTAGAGACTTCGACAAGACCGCCGTCGCCGTCGCGACGCAGACCTTCGCCGAGCGCTTGGGTCGCGGCGAAGCCAAACCCGAAACGGCCGCTGCCGGCGAACAGGCCGCCGGCAGCGGCCCCTACAAGCCCTACGGCTTCCTTCCCACAGGCTCAGGCAACGAGACCTGCGATATTCAGGGGTGGGTGGAGAGTACCGAGGTCGCCCAGGGCATCGAGGTGCCCTACCGCTTCGTCACGCAGATTCAGTATTTCGGGGAGGAACAGATCAAGCTCTTCCTGCCCGACTGCATCGTGGTGATCGACGGGATGTACCTGCGCGACCTGCGCCGCAAGCTCGCGCGGCGTCAGGTGACGTTCGTGCAGCAATACTCGTCGCGCGTCTGGAAGAGCGCGCCGCCGAAAGGTGAGCCGATTGTAGAGAAAATCTCCATCGTGCGGCCGGAGACCCCGGAGCGGCGCGGCCGGAATTCATAGAAAGGCCCGCTCGGTAGCGACACGTTATCGGCGAAGCAGCGCAAGGCAATACTCCGGCACGGCCGCTCGCGCCTCCACGAGCGAAGGCGTTTCGCGAAGCGCAGGGACACAAAGCGTGACCGGCACGTCGCGCGTATCCGGCAGGGGCACTGCCGGTCTGTGCCCGATCTTGAACACGGCGCCGATGACGGTGACGACCAAGGCAAGGCCGATGACTGCCGTCGCACCGGCCGGCGCGCCGGAAGCGAGCGCAAGGACGAACACTCCGGCGGCGACCGCAACAACGGTCCAGGCCCGGCCCGAGGAAGGCGTCGCTGAACTGGCCATGGCCTATTCCAGCGCCTCCCATTCGCGCTTCCAGCGATTGTATTTGGAGATTTCATCGCTCGCTTTCGTGCCGTAGCTGGCGGCGAGCAATGCCAATAGCGGCGTCAACGGCGACCAGCTATTCGCCCACCATTGGTAGGCGAAGTAGATCGTCGCGATTATCAGGCCAATGACCACAACGGGGTTGCCAAAGAAGTAGGTAACAGGCGCAGGCTTCCTCATTGGACGAACCGCGTAAGCAGATAGTTCCGGTGGCTATCGCGAAAGACCTTCCCCGCCTGGAACCAGACGGCAGTGACGTTGTTGCCGTTGGCCGGGCCGCCGGTCTTGAGGATGCGCGAGAACGCGCCCGGCTCGATCTCGTAGTCCATGGTCTCGCTATAGCCGCTGCTGGTGCTGTCGCCGCGCGTAGCGCCGCGATTGCGGCTCAGATTCTCGCCACCGCCCCAGTTGGTGCCGGAGCTCGAACTTGTCGAATAATTGCCGTGGGCATCGCGCGAAACGCTCACGCTCGCATTCGCCCCCCAATTGGAGGATTCGCCTTCGCTCATGCTCCGCGAGCGGCTGTTCGACGTACCTTCGCTGTAGTTGGCGCGCTGCTGAAGCACGCGCCCGATGGTGTCGGCGGCCCACCTGTTCGTCTCGGGGTCGGCGTTGTTGTGGAACACCTTGGTCACGAAGTTGGCGAGAAGCATGTCGGCCTTGTGCTTGGCCTGCTCGCCACCGATCTTCGCGTAGTAGGTCGGCAGCGATTGAGTGAGGTACACGGTGCAGGCCCGGCTGCCCCGGCAGGTCGATTGGAAATCGGTGTCGTAGGAATTCACGAAATACTGGCTCTCGTCTGCCCAAAGGAAGACAGGCCGCTCGCGGTGCTGGGGCGCCAGCGCATTGCGCGACAGCACGGCGCGCTGCCACATGTACTTGACAAGCTGCTGGCCGATGATGCCGTCCTCGTTCCAGGTCAGTGCCGACATGTCGAGGATGACGACAGCGCCATGGAAGGTCATCTCGGGGACGAAGGTCGTGTCGGTGCAGAAGGCGGTGTGCAGCCTTCCCCGGTTGAAGCGGTCGAGCGCGGTCGAGACCGAGATGGCGATATTGCTGCGCGTCTTGGGGTCGAGCTGCGCGAACTCGTCGTGCCAGTAGCTGCCGATCTTGGCGAGGTCCTGGGCGTCGAGACGCACGACGGGATTCTTCTCGGCGGCCATCATGGTGGAGAACATGAAGGAGGAGCCCTGCCAGGCGGTCGAGTGCGCCTGATCGAGGCTCATGGGCGCCGAGGAAATGAACCGCGTGATGTCGCTCATGCGCACGGTGCCGGTCGCGGCGTAGAGAGCCGGGATGGTGTTGCGCAGAAGCTGACGCATCGCGTCGTCCCAAAACTGCTGGCCCTGCCCGGCGTTGGGGTGGGCGAGGCGGGCGGCCTCGAGGATGCGCATCAGGCACTCGACGACGCTGCCGATGCCCGAAGCTCCCTGCCGAGCCAGCTCGTAGTCGATGAAGTTGAAGCCGTGCCCGCCGCGCTCCCCGAACAGCATGGTGGACTCCACGCGGTTGTTTTCGGCCGCGTATCGGCACCACTGCTCGACTTCTTCGGGCTTGGCGCATAGCACCAGCCCGCCCATGCCCGCTCTTAAGTAGGCAGCGGCAAGCGCCTTGCCAGAACCGGAAGTCTTACCGCTTCCAATGCCGCCAAAGACATGAACTCCCTGACAGGCGTCCCGCAGCGTGAATCTGTCCTGTGCAGATAGTTGGAGAAGCGGGGCATCCAGGTCTGCGACAAAGTCCATGGAAACGAAGCCGAGCCGGATTCAGCATTCGGGAGGCTAAGCGGAGTCTTTTTCTGACACAAGTCTTGCGAGTCTAGAACTCGCCAAAGCATAGTGTGGATGGGTCAGGTCCAGAGGGGACTGGCATGGACGAAGACGCGAACGGCCGCAGGTCGCAGTCTCTCGGCGGGTTTCTGTTCGGTGAACTCCGGCAGGCCATTCAGGACATTCGCCAGAAGGTCGTCGAGGAAGGCTGGTTCGGCAGGGTTGTGACCGCCGCGCCCGTAGTCGAGGAAAGCGGCCACGCGAACGATCGGGCACATGATGACCTCCACGCGCGCCGGATTGAGCCGGAACAGCCGCGCCCAAGCTTCGACGAGCTGTGGCGGCCGGGACCGGCGGCGCACGAGCAAGGTCGCGAGCACGGCCTCGATATCGATCATTGAGGCAGGTGCGCATGTCTGACACCAAACGCGGCAACGCCGAATTTCTGATTTTGGGCCCCGATGGCGAACTTGGATACGGCGCGATTGGGGGACCCCAATTGCGGCGCCTGCTTCTGCTGTTCTGGTTACCGACTGGTCTTCTTCTCTTCTTCGCCTTCGGAGTCGCAACAGTTGCGGTCTGGCTTGCCGCGCTATACGTCGCATTCCAACTTGCAAGGCTCATCGGCACGCCTGCCTTAGTGAAATACTCCACGTCCAGGGCGCTGAAGATTTTTGGGGCGGCAAGCGCTGCGTTTCTTGTAGTCCATTGGCTGCTCGGAGCCCTCCTTGGCTCCAATATGATGTATGTCGATGGTCTCTACGTTCTCGGGATACTGGGTGTCTTTGGAAAGGGGGCTGCGCCGCTCTGCGCCGCGCCCCCGAAAGAGAAAATGCGGGCCAATCCAGCGACCCTCGCAGAACTGCAGGAGTTCTGCAAAGAAATCGCTACCGCGCAAGCTGCACTTCGGGGTCCATCGCTGCCGATATTCGATGAAACCGCGCCCGAACTTGTCTCTGCCTGGTTGGCGCGTGACGCCACGCGGATCGCCGAATTGCTCCAGGAAGGAAATGACCTCACGGAGGCACATTGGAAAGAAGCGATCATCTTCTACAACGAGATGGTGGCGAATGTGGACCGGGCGCGTTGGTCAGTACTTATCTCCCTAGGTCACGCGCAACAGCGCCTCACTCCTTACAATCTTGACAATAACCTACTGGACCTTCGAAACAGCAAATATGCGCACATGACCTTTAAAAGGGCTGTGCCCTACCATGCTAGTGTCAAATCTATCGACATGATGACAAGTGCTTTTTGGCGCGGTGCGGGCAATGCGATGGGAAGGGGTATCACGGGCCAAGTACCAGCAGCATTTGTGTTGGCGGCAGTAAGCGCGACGGTGATTGCCGGCCTGACCTATTACAGCCGCTTGCTACGTCGACTGAAAGACGTGGAAGGTCAGCTTAAGGCCAACGCGGTGGCGGCTCGCGGCGATTTCGGGATGATTGCGAGCTTGCTCGAAACACGCGTTGGCCCGCAGCTAAGAGCAATGGTCGATGTGATCGAGCGACTCGAACAGGGTACGGAAAGCTTGCCCAGCGAGCCCAGTGATGCGGCACGCGAACAAGCTTTGCGATTGAGCTTGGCCGTGCGCGAGGGCTGTAAGCTGGTTGGCACATTGGCGGGAAACTAACATGAAGGATACCGAATCGAACGTGTTCCTGGATCAAGCTCGCGCACGTGGCGCAAAGCTGATGGGCTCGGTGCCGGTCGCGCCGGGGCTCGACAACTTCACTGCCTATGTGGGACTGCTGGGCAGCGCCATCGAATTGGGGAAGCTGATTTCATCGGAAGAACGTGATCTGAGGTCCATCGAGACCCACCACGAACGCGAGATGACGCGGATTGCGGGGGCGTTTCGTGAGGTGGAAGCGGCGATGCTCGCCGATTTCCAAAAGGAGAACTCGTTGCGCGATGGGACATTCGAAACAATCAACCGGTTAATCGAAGCCGGGCAGTTTGAAATCGCCTCCGAATTTCATAGGCGGCTCATGGATGGATTCAAGCGCAGTGCCTTGGAACTTATCATCGATCATCGAAATCGTGTGGCCGCTGCGAGCACGACCCGCATAGAGCTGAAATAGCAACGTTTATAGGCCTCAGCGGTCGTTTGGCGGGGAGCGTACTCAGGCTCGCCCAACTTCTTCAAATCGTAACAATTTGCGTATTCCGGAATGCTAAAATGGAGGCATGTCTTTTGACGACGACATGCGGGCCTATATTGCTTCCCGACCGAAGGGGGCAACGACGCGGCTCTTTTTCGGAACGCCGGAGGAGATCGCCAGGCAGCAGGCAGCGGCACTTCGCGATATTCGCGCAAACGCATCGTTGCCGAAGGGCATTGGCGGCGGAAAGGTCGCCGCCGTCGTTGCAGGTGTGGGGTTGGCTCTTGGTGGTGCATACTGGCTCAGCCACCGGGACTCCCCGGAGAAAAAATCGTGGGTGGATCGCGTACAGGCAAGTCAGGGCGGACTAGGTACGCCGCGTGAGCGCTGATTCAATCGCAAGACAGCTTGCTCCAAAGCCGCCGTGCAAATGCCGTTTCTTCCCGTCCCACGGCTTGCTGGTAGATGGCTGTCGTTTCCAGCTTCGCGTGGCCTAGCCATTTCTGCGTCGTCGCCATCGGCACGCTTTCCTCGGCGTTCGCAACACCGAATCCGTGCCTGAGCCCCTTCGGCATCGCCTGCGGTCCACGAATGCCGGCCGCTTCCATGACAGCCTTGATCCTGCGCCAGGCCGTCTGCCGCGACCACGGCCAGAGCCGTTCGTCGGAACGCCGGGTCCTTGCGATCCGCTGTAACGCCTCCAGCAGGTCTGGAGGTATGGGGACGGCCCGAAAGGCGATTTTGCGCCTTTTGAGCGTGCGGAACGTCACGCGGCCAGTCTCCACATCGAGCTGCGCGGGTGTGAGCGCCAACGCCTCACTGATGCGGCAGCCGGTCATGGCGAGCAGAAAGCAGAAGGCTTGCGACTGATCATCCAGCCGCTGGGACGCGCTGAGAAAGCGAGGCAATTCGCTAGCGCAAAGATACTTGCGAGCGCCGCTGCCACTGAAGAGGGCAAGTTCATTCATGCGCACCCGCGCAATCTATCGCGTGCAACAGAATGGAGAATAGTGTTGCAAGGGGCTGGCGGCGGATACCCGCTCTGGCCCTGTGTAGGCAGCTCATCGGGGCAATCCACGTCGAAAGAATTGGAGCAGTCGAAAGCATGCGCCTTGCGTTGGCAAACCTTCGGACTCGCCGCAACGGAATTCTCCATAGTGTTACGAATCTCTTGCCGCTTTTCGGTGAGGGTTATGCGTACTTGCATCGCTGTGGGGCCGAGCGCCGTAGCGCTGACGTTCGTCTTCACGATAACTGCCGCTGCGCAAAGCGGTGCCGGCGACGCGGACATGCGCGCTACGAGTATGCTTTATGGCGTTGCGTTGAAATGCTACGTCACGCTGGCCTACGCGCGGGACGAACGGCGGAGTGCCGGGGATCGGAGCAAGTCAGAGTTCTATGGCCTGAAGGCGCGGCAGTCCTTCGACGTCGCGTATCAGACAGGCGAGAAGATCGGCCTGACCGATGACCGAATACATAGCGATTTGGAGAGTGCCCAAGAGGCCGAGCTCCCACACTTGATGCGGGACGAGCAATATTTCCGCTCGATGGGAGCTACGTGCAAGGCGGTTGGCCTGCTGTGACTATCCGCTGCGAGAGAGACTAGCGGGCTGTCCATCATTGACCGTGACGCCATGGCCCAAACCGTCCTGATTGGGCATGACGAGGCCAGAGTTTCGCAGGCTTGCCAGAACTTCGGGTGGCACGTCCGCCGCTGGCTGGAGCCCGGCGAGGGGGTCGGCCTTTGCTTGCGTCTCGTTTTTGTAAGGCTTGGCCAGACAACCAGACAAGGCATTCTCCCGCTTCGCGAGGTCGTCATCGAGCTTCTTGAACTCTGGGCTCCGCTCGGCGCCGTGTGCACCGGCATCCCTCAATTGGTCGCGTTCGAGTCGAATGGCCCGCAAGTTTCCTTCCGGCGTATTCTCGGCGAGCGCCTTCTCGATGGCGGCTTGCCGCTCGGCCTCGCGCCTGCGGAAGTCCTCTTCGTCCTTGGCGGAAGTGAATTCGAGATATTTGTCGAAGATATGCCGCTTGTAATAGTCGTCCATGAAGCCGGTCGCGGCCTTGCGCGCATCTTCGCTCGCGGTCGCAAGCGTCAAGCTTGTGCTCTGCTCGGTGGCGCTGCCATTCGCCGCCGAAGCAGCATTGCGCGCTTCCGACGTATAAGCGCGTATGTCCGCGAGAGCGGACGCGACCGAGGCGCGAAGGGCTGCCGAAGGCACGCCATTCGCGCCTGAGACCAGCTGGTCTCGCAACTTGCTCAATTGCAGGAGCTTGGCGCCGCCCTGGCCGATGATGTCGCCATGAAGATGCTGCGTGTCCGCCGCGCGCAGATAGTCCAACTGCGCGGCAAGCGCTCGCTGTGCGGCGTCCAGGTCTGTCAGCAAATCGGCGGGCGTCGCGACATCATCGTGTCGCGAGCCGGTGCCGGACGAAGCTGTAGGCTGAAGTGCTATAACGCCTCCGCTCAATCGACTATCGCAGCTACCGATTAAGAAGTCGTTAACTTTCATCCTAAGCCGCTGAATTCCCGAAAGGAGAAGACATGTGGCTCGGAGAAAACATCAGAAGAGGTTGAGTTGTCGGGCTTTCTCGTTTCGAGCCCTCCATTCCGGCTTTGCGGCTTCCGCCTCCAGCCACGCCAGCGCGTAAGCCAGAGGGCCTCCTTCGGCCTCGATGTAGCTTCGGTCGATGAAGTGCGAGCGATAGCCGGTCTCTGTCATCGGTAGTGGAACTGCCTCTGGCGAAACCGCGTGAAGCTGGAGATGCGCGATGAAGTCCATGCCAAGGTAGAATGGCTCGTACGACACTTCGATGGAGATGCCCTCCCATAGGAGGGTTTCGACTTTGATGTTGCGTTTCTTGCTCATGGCGGACCTCAATATTCCGAGGCCAGCATGAGCGTGAGGACGCGACTGGTGACGGCCGGGTCGGCGGGATCTTCGGAGCCGTGACAAAGGTCTGGCGCGTAGTAGTCGATCTTCCAGAACAGGTGATGGCCTGCCAGATTGAAGGCCCCGAAGTCGTGCTCGCCGTAGGGATCGTTGCCGGGAGCGAAGCCTGTGAAGCTTCGGACGGTGGCAACGGCCAGTGCCGCGAACTCAGGTCCTTCGGCCAGGACGCCGGCGGTGAGCATCCAGCGCCCCTCCGAAGAGGGGCCACCGGTACGGAACGCGTCGTTGAGATCGCGAATGGGGGAGGAGGTCATTGCTGACCTCCCGCCGCTGCGGTGCGCTCGGTGACGACGCGCATGACGATGCGGCCTTGCAGGGGCACCGCGTCACAGGAGAGCGAAAAGCCGTGCCCGTCCTTGTGGTCCCAGGCTGCGCCGATGGGCGTCCAGCTTGCGGCATCGCCTTCGCCGATGACGCGGTAGAGCCGATGCGTGGGCTTGCGGCCCGGCAGTTTCGGCTGAGTTTTCGATTTCGACATAGTGGTCTCCTTCCAGTTCGGCCGCGAACATTTCGCAGCTTCGTGGGGAGCCCGGGAGAGGGACAACAGAGCCGTCGATCACACCTCACACCGTGCCCGGAGGGAGCGGAGCTGCACGTCAGGAAGCGAGCTGGGTTGAACGGCGGCGGGACCGCTCCAAAACGCTCACCAGATAGAAGCACGCGATGGTCGATGCGGACTTGATGGAAAGGGGGCAAAGGCGAAAGCGCTTAGCCGGAGAGAGCCAGCAAGCGGCATAGGCTCACGGCACAACGGCAGTGCCGGTGCTGGATGCCCGCGCGGTCATTTCCACAAGGTTCAAGGGCGTCCCGATGTTTCCTGCGCGCCCTCTGCGGCATGGCTCGATCCGCCTTCGCCAGGGCTTCGGCGGACAAGTCGGTAGCGCCTCGGTCGGCATTGCCGGCAAGTGCAAGCACTCCTCCTCTTCGTTGCGGTCGCGAAGTGATGCGGCTGCCTTCTCCGGCGCAAGGACCTCCCAAGCATGGCCGCGATGGTCGCGGTCACGAAACAAAGAAGGACTTATGGAACCACTCACGAAAATCGAACTCGGCGGAGCGACCTGGCTGGGGCTTCTGGCCATCGCCTGCGCGCTAGCGGGCGAAATGCTCACGTTGGCGGACAACCCGCACGGCAAACGCACGTCGTTCGTGAAGCGCGAACTCGCGCGCCGCGCTGGCGCACCAGCGCAGAACCGCTCCCGTTAGGAGACATTATGACCGTCTCTGACCTTGGATCGTTGTTCTATGCTCTTGCTGCCGCGCTTTCAGCTTTGACGAAACTGCTACGACTGTTCAAGAGACCTCCATAAAATAAAGGCTCGCTAAACTGATTCACCACCCGCCTTTGTCTCGGGCACAATGATCGGCTCGAACGCGTACTTGCGACTTCTGAGTTCAAAAGCCTCTCGACCACCTTCCATAGTGTCGGTGATCGCCTTACGAACAGACGGTGTTTCGATCGCGCCGTCCGTATCAATCTCGATTTGGGCGGCGGGAACGCCGTTAGGCGCTGCTGGTTCGACATTCGGAGCCAAACAAACAATTTTGTCAGCATCGCCATTGACGACAAAGTTGGGGTTATGCGTTGCAAAAATGAGTTGCCTCCGCCGCTTCGTTGT
The DNA here is from genome assembly GCA_018241025.1 of Pseudomonadota bacterium. Taxonomy (GTDB): domain Bacteria; phylum Pseudomonadota; class Alphaproteobacteria; order Micropepsales; family Micropepsaceae; genus Rhizomicrobium. Next base: position 157,181 of record JAFEEQ010000026.1, on the reverse strand, counting down.
TTGCAACAACTTGGCGATCATCATTATAACGCGGTTATCGAGGTCATCCTCAGGTTGGTCGATGATGAGGGTGCCCGCTTCCTGATTTAGAAGCAAAGTAAGCAGAGCAGACGCTTGTTGACCGGGCGATGCCCGTTCAAAGGGCATATACGTTCCACGATCTTTATATTCAAAGCGGACAAATGGTGAAGCCCACACTGATAAGAGGCGCCCAAGACGGCCATCATCAAGCCGGCCAAGGATCAACTTGGCTTGGTTGTTGGTAAGTTCCCAGCCAAGAGAACTTCGGATACCTGCAAGTAGTTCCGGGTCAAGCTCTGCTCCTTCGCCTGCTTGGACCACGGCCTTGCGCACTGACAGGAGTTGCTGAATCAGCTTTTCCCACTCGACCCCGCCATCCTTGTGCGCCTCCTCGACACGAGCCTTGCACCGCGCATCTAGCTCGCGAATGCCACACTTCTCTGTCAGGTCTATGAGTGCTTCCACAAAGCGCTCAGGGATAGCTTCTTCTTCGACGCGTCCCCGCAACGTGCCCTTCGACATGTCGTCTACTCGTGCGGCAGCTTCGATAAGAATTTTGCGAAGCTCTGTAAGCTCTGAAACCAAAGCATTGCGCGTTTCCGCAAGCGTTTCTTCTGCTTTGGCATACTTAACGCGTTCTTCGTCAGCGGTTTGCTGCTGTTTCTCCGCTTGTTCGAGTTCCGCAGTTAGCCTTCTGTAGTCGGCTAAAAGAGAACCAAGATGTTGCTGGGCGGCGCTCGCTGCTTCGTACTTAACCTTGAATTCCTCGTGAAGCAGTTTGAAAGCGGTGTGCTTAGTGGTCAGTTCCGCCTTTGCTGTTTCGAGACCGATGCGCAGCTCTTCACGCGCCGTTACAATTTTAGCGTTCGCGTTACCGAGGATGTTTTTGGCTTCCGCGACGGGAGGCAAGTCAATGGCATTTGCCCATCCCTCCAATGCTAATTCCGCAATCTGATTTATTGAAATCAGCTTTTGAGCAATTGCGCGGTCAGAGGTTTGGAATTGATTCTCTGTTCTTGCGTAAATCGGCTGCTGGTCGAGAACTGCCTGTTGCTCAGGGCTAAGTCCGCCCTGTTCAAGGCGCTCCCTGATCGCCTCAACTCTCTTCTTTAGATCCTCAGTAGTGGCAACCGCTCGGGTGTAAGCCGCTTCGGCAGCCCATCCCTGCACGACACGCTGGAATGCTCCCGCAATCTCGCGTTCGGCAATTTCGATCTGTTGTTGACGTTGGCGTCGGAGATCAACTGACTCTGCCGCCGCGATGCCAGTTATCTGTTCATCAGCGGTTTCCGGACGCCGGACCAGTGTGGAGAGTTGTTTTTGCGAAAAAGCGCGAGCCCTGAATCTTTCGCGGGCTGTTGCAACAGGAATTTCGATAGTTTCTCCAGTGGCGCTTCGAATCGCAATATAAGACTGGTGATCGAGCGTTCTTCGCCAAGTCTCCTTCACTCCGTCACGCTCAAGGTCGACCTCGACGTAACCATTGGGCAGGGTGGATGTAATTAGGTCACGTTCTCTTTCGGAACTTGGATCATCGGATGCGTCGAGCGTGCTTCGCCCTAAGCCGAAGCGCAGATACTCGAGGATGGCGGATTTTCCCGATCCACGACCGCCGATAAGCGAGTTAAAGCCGTCGTTGAAAACCAAGACAAACTGAGGTCCGGTAAGGCTGGAGCTTACCCTTAGCTCTAGAACGCGCTGGGCCGGTATCGTAGGTGGCACGTACAGAATTCGAGCCTCGTCGGCCAGCACTGCTTGCCGAATAGCCTCAGCGGTCGGCTCACCTAACCTCATCCAACAAGCATTGACCCCGAGCTTTGCGAAGTCAGCGTTACGATTGTCGCCAGTCGTGATAATGCCATGTCGGCGGTCGCCCCACTCCTTGGTCTCGCCATAGATTTTCTTGCGAGTTACATCATCAAGTGCAGCGAATGCCTTCTCGTTGTAGACGCCATCGACCTCAAGCTCTGCGAAGCGGGAGTGGAAGCCACGCCGCAAAATGTCTTTGTGGCCTCCCTCGCTGGCGTGGGGAAGCACAATGCTTTTGCCGCGAAAGCTCGCGTCATCGAATGTCGCTCCAAGGAAGTCTTTAATGTCTTTGCCGCAGAGAATTGCCTGCGGCGCTCTATCCAAGTCCGCAGAGGGTTCGGCGACTTTCGGCATCAGACCAAACAGTCGGCGCAAAACATCGGGTGGCGTTCCTTGGTCAAACAGCGTCAGGCATTGCACGGAGTCGTCACAAGTAATTTCCATGCCCGGGAAAAGCCAAAGTACCTCGCGTGCAGCCTGACTGCGCTCAATGGCGCGTTGAATATACGGATAGAGGACAATGTCATGATGATCGGTAATTGCGATGGCGGCGAGTTCTCGTTTTAAGCACTCTGCTACAAAATGGTCAGCCCAGCTCTCGCGTGCTGCCTCTTTTGCATTGTCGCCACCTGCAAGTGCAGGTGAACCGCTCCACCCAGCATCGCGAGGAGTGTGAATCTGCAAATCAGTTTTGCGCCAAACCGCTCCGGGATGGCGTCCCTTTGCAAATGCCATGTCCCCTCCGACATCGTACATTGGTATGCAACATGGTGCGGGCGGCCGGACTTGAACCGGCACGGGCCTTTCAGCCCTACGGATTTTCGTACCACTTCGGCTTTCGCCGCTTCCCGGTGGCACGTGTCACGCTGCCGGGAATTCGTGGTCTGGACTATCCCTTCGCCGTGGCGGCGTTCGCCGCTGTAGGCGCTGCCCGTCTAGTCTCTACACCTTCCCCGTCCGGGGCTTGGCTCGGGATTGCCATTTCACAGGGTCCCCCGAATTTGAGCAGTTCTGCATCTTCGGTTTCCCGGAAGAGCACTCAATCGTCGAATCAAGTCCGTTGCGTCTGCCATTCCGCCACGCCCGCTGACTCCGTCAAATCTATACTGGTGGGCGCATGAGTCGCCAAGAACAAAGTGGGAATGGCGACTAAAGCTCGGCCTCGTCCCCCGCCTTCCGGGTGCCGCCTTTTGCACGCGTGGAAGGCTTGGGCTTACGGACGTTGATCGCGGCGGCATCGAGTGTGTTCTTGATATGGGAAGCGTAGTAGGTCTCGATCATCTCGACGCTGGTGCGGCAGTTCTTGGCGATCTGGTAGATGTCGGCCCCCTCCATCAGCCGCAGGCAGATATAGGTGTGGCGCAGGCTGTAGGCCGTGCGCTGCTGGCCGTCGCGGTCGTTCTTGAGGTCGAGCTCGTCCAGTATGGAGTTGAAAAGCTCGCGCTGGAATTTGGGGAATAGCCGGTTGGTCGGCTGACCGTTGTTGCGCTTCTTCAAGCGCTCGAAGGGGAACACCGCCCCCGGCATGCTCTTACAGAACCCGACGCCGCGTTTGCCGCGCACTTCGATTTCGAGGATGCGTTCGCGCGTCGCTTCATCGGTCACGATGGCGACGTCTCGAAATTCGAGGCGCAGCGCTTCGTCGGGACGCAAGCCGGTGTTGACCATGAAAATCACGAAGTCGTGGAGATTTTCGCAGGCCGTGCGCCAGCGCTCTTTCTTCGGGTTCTTCGCGCGTTCGCGCGTGGCGTTGTAAAGCTGCTTGTACTCGTCCGGCGAAAACCACGCCCGGTGCGTGATCTTGCCGGAGCTTTTGTACGGCGGGGAAATGTCGGGGAGGTAGGACAGCCAGCCGTGCCGCTGCGCGGTCTTGAGTACCTGCCGCAGGCAGACGATCTCCTGATGGAGCGTGCTGCGGGCAGGGGGCTTCGGTTTCGCGTCGTCCAGTTGGGGGAGGCCGTTCGGCAGAGACTTCTTGAGTTGTTCGCTGCGCGCCCGTCCGGTTTTCATCCGGTGGATGCGGTAGTCCTGCACCAGGCCGGGCGTGATGTCGGATAGCACCTTGTCCCCAAAGAAGGGGTTGAGGTGGTTCTTGATGCGGTCCTTGTGGCCCTTGACGTAGATGGGGCTGCGCTGGCCCTGGGTGATGACCTCGAATTCGTCGATGAAGCGTTGGGCGGCCTCCTTGAAGGTCTTGCCCTCCTTCAACTCGCCCGCGCGGTACTTGCCGAGCAGGCCGAGATACCAGTCGCGCGCCACATCCTTGGCGCGCGCGAGGCTTTCTTCCTTGGTCGTGGCGCGCTTCTGTCTTCCGGCGACCGAGCAGGCGCACTGCCAGTGCGGGCTGTTCGGGCGCATGTAGAGCTGAACCTTGTTGTCCATCAGAGAGTGGCGAACGGTATCCATAACGACCCCGAAAATGTGCTATTGTGCTAGGTATGTGCTAGCTCAATGTCGCATATTTTCTTTGATTTTGCTAGCGTTTTTTGATTGTCGTTGGCTTTTAAGTCCGGTGCGTCTACCAATTCCGCCACGGGGCCGTTGGTGCTAGCTGTGGGGTGCGGGGGCGGCTGGCGTCAAGCCGGACGCTGGAGCCGGCAGAATCCCCGCTTTGCCCTGCAACCGGATGCATACTTCCGGTTGAGCCTCTATCAAAAATCCAAATATTTCCAATGCTTAAGCGCGATTGACTTCGAAGTCGCTCCGACTATAGTGCGCCGCCTTCGCGGACAGATGTCCGCTCACGAGACGAGAGACGACGACAGCATGAGCAAGCGCGAATCCGCCAAGTACAAGATCGACCGCCGCATGGGCGAGAGCATCTGGGGCCGGCCGAAGAGCCCGGTCAACAAGCGCTCCTATGGCCCCGGCCAGCACGGCCAGCGCCGCGCCAAGAAGCTGTCGGACTATGGCACGCAGCTGCAGGCCAAGCAGAAGCTCAAGGGCTATTACGGCAACATCACCGAGCGGCAGTTCCGCAAGTACTACCAGGAAGCCTCCCGCCGCCCGGGCGACACCGGCGAGAACATGATCGGCCTGCTCGAGAGCCGCCTCGATGCGATCGTCTATCGCGCCAAGTTCGTGCCGACGCCGTTCGCCGCGCGCCAGCTCGTCAGCCACGGCCATGTGAAGGTCAATGGCCGCCGCGTGACCATCGCGTCGTTCCAGGTCGGCGACAAGGATGCCATCGAGCTTTCGCCCAAGGCGAAGGAGATGGCCCTCGTCCTCGAAGCGACCAAGAGCCCCGAGCGCGACACGCCGGACTATGTCAGCGTCGATCACGACAAGATGACCGCCAAGCTGCTGCGCACGCCGAAACTGGCGGACGTGCCTTACGCGACGCAGATGCAGCCGCATCTCATCGTCGAGTTCTATTCGCGCTGAGTCTCTGCGCATCCGGCTTCAAGAAGACCGCAAGGGCGACCTCGCGGTCTTTTTACTTGTGCGCGCGGCCGGGCCGTTCTGCCATCGGCAAAACGGAGGCGGGCAATGCGGCATTGGCTTGGACTTCTTGTTCTCTTGATCCCCGCGGCGGCGCGGGCCGATGACGGCGACCTGCTGCGGACGAAGATGCAGGCGCTGATGGATGCGGTAAGCGACGGCAATGCGGCCGTGTGGTCGAAGACGCTCGACCCCGGCTTCACGATGATCGACGAGGCCGGCGAGGTCTCGAACTACACGCAGACCGTCGCGCAGGTGACGCCGCTGCCCAAGGGACTGTCGGGTACCATCACCGTCACCGAATGGCATGTGACCTTTTTCGGCGACACCGCTGTCGAAACCCATCTCGACGACGAGCACGAAGATTTCCACGGCCAGCAGCTGCATGCGCTCTATCGCTCGACCGGCACATGGCGGAAGGAAGGCGGCGACTGGAAACTGATCGGGCTGCAGACCATTGCGCTGCGCCAGGATCCGCCGGCGGTTGCGCTGCCCGATGCGCTCTCAGATAGCTATGTCGGCCGTTATCGCGTGGCGCCCGATTACGAATACGTCATCAGCAAAGAGGACGGCCGGCTCTATGGCGCGACCAATGGCGGCAAGCCGGTGGAGCTGAAAGCGGAGCTCGCCGATGTGCTGTTCGTGCCGGGACAGCCGCGCTCGCGCAAGATATTCCAGCGGGACGCGAGCGGCGCGATCACCGGCTTCGTCAGCCGGCGCGAAGAGCGCGACGTGGTGTTCACCCGCGAGTGACCGCAGCCCTGCTCTGCAATGGCGCCGGTTGTATTCGCGCAGCCCCGACCTAGGTTGGGGAGGCAATAGCGGGCGGACGGCATCGATGTCCTATACGATTTTCGGCGATCTTGGCTCGGGCGCATTTTCGGCCGAGGCGGTGCTGGCCGAAGCCGGCGCGCCCTATGCCTTCCATGAAGTCTCACTGGAGAAGAACGAGCAACGCAAGCCGGAATTCCTCGCGATCAACCCGAGCGGAAAGATACCCGCGCTGCGCCTGCCCGAAGGCGAGGTGATCACGGAATCGGCCGGCATCCTGCTGACCATTGCCGACCACTTCCCGAGCGCGCATCTGCTGCCGCCACAGGGCTCGGCCGAACGGGCGAAGGCCTATCGCTGGCTCGCTTTCATGGCCTCGGAAATCTATCCGATGGTCGAGATCTCCGATTATCCCGAGCGCTTTGCTCCGGAAGGTGCGCCGGCCGAAGCCTTGCGGGCGCAGGCCCGCGCGCGGCTGCATGAGCGGATGGGAATTGTGGAGCGCTTCCATGCCGGTCCCTGGTTCCTGCCCTCGGGTTTCTCGATCCTCGACATCTATGCCGCGATGTTCTCGCGCTGGCGCGGGAGCCTCGGGCGCGACTGGCCGGTCGAAACCCGTCTGCCGCGACTGGTCGCGCTGTCGGCCGACGTGGCGGCGCGCCCGGCCATCGCGCCGGTCTGGCAACGGCACTTCGTTCGCGGATAGCCGTCATTCGAAATCGTTTGACCTGCCGCAGTTCGGCTATCGTTTCGTGTGCCTATATCGTTGGCAGCGGATCGGAGGACGGCGATGGTTTCGCGCAGGGTCTTAATTGCAAGCGGTGTGGGTGCAGCGGCGGTTGCCGGTCTCGGCTATCGCATCGTCGATCGCGGGGTGTTCGCAGGGCCGTGCGGGCCGGCCTATGCGCCCTGGGAGGAATGGCGCGGCGGTGCCCTGGAGGGGATCATGCGGCCGCTCCATGCCGCGATCCTCGCCGCCAATCCACACGACACCCAGCCCTGGCTGTTCGAGGTCGGCGACGAGACGATCACGGTCTATGCCGATCGCGCGCGCAATCTGGGGGCCTTCGATCCCTTCCGGCGCGAGATGCAGCTCGGCCTCGGCTGCGCGATCGAGAATCTGTGCCATGCGGCGAAGGTCTACGGCTACACGGCATTCGAGCGGCCCGTGCCGGGACGACTGACGCTCTCGCCGCCGGATATGCCGGTGCCCGTTGCGCACATCTCTATGGATCCCGCACCGGCAGAACGCGATCTGCTGTTCGAAGCGATTCCGGACCGGCATACGCATCGCGGCGTCTATCTTGAAAAGCCGGTCGAGGCGCGGACATTGAATTTTCTGAATGGACTGATCGACAGCGAGAATGTACGCGTCGCGTTTTTGACGGATGCAAAAGCGCGTGCCGCGATGGGCGCGCTGATCGTGTCGGCGACGGAGCGGATCATCGCCGATCCCACGATGTCAGCGGCGAGCGCGCGCTGGATCCGCGCGGGGCGGCGCGAGATCGAGACCCACCGCGACGGCGTGACCATCGATGCGGCGGGGCTTTCGCCAACGACGGTGATGTTCGCCAAGCTGATGCCCGATATGGGCGCGGCAACGCAGGATCAATACTGGCTCGACAATACGAAGACGACGCAGGTGCATGCGCCGGTGCTGGGCGCGATCCTGGTGAAAGACCGGCTCGACATGGCCGGCGCGCTGAACGCAGGACGGGCGTGGCAGAGGCTGCATCTGACGGCGACGCGGCTGGGCCTTGTGTGCCAGCCGCTGAACCAGCCGGTCGAGTGTGTCGACCGCAATGCGGAGCTCGGACGCGGCGACAGCTATCGCAAGGCGCTGATGGACCTCACACGCAGCGGCGGCTTCGAGGCGACCTTCGTCTTCCGCCTGGGCTACGCAGAAAAGCCGGCGCCGCTCTCGCCGCGCCGGCCTCTGGACGATGTGATCAAGCGGTCGGGATACGCCTAGACGTTCTCGAGCGCGATGCCCTTGTCGGCGAAGAAGGCCGCGAGTTCTTCATTCTCGAACATCTCGCGCACGATGTCGGCGCCGCCGACGAACTCGCCCTTCACATAGAGCTGCGGGATGGTGGGCCACTCGGAATAGTCCTTGATGCCCTGGCGGATCTCCGGGTCCTTCAGCACGTCGATGGCTTTGAAGCGCACGCCGAGATGCGAGAGGATCTGCACCACCGCGGCGGAGAAGCCGCATTGCGGAAACACCGGCGTGCCCTTCATGAAGAGGAGGACCGGGTTGTTCTTCACTTCATCGTCGATGCGCTGATGGACGTCGCGCATAGTCTTTCGCGCGGAACCGCGCCCTCGTAATGTCTGGCTCGTTTCGATCTATGCCTGCTGCTGCACTGCGTCAAGGACGCGCCTTCCGCATGCCCCTCATGCCGAGCGGTAAATGGCCGTGAATCCGGCGCTTCCGGCGCATCTCAAGGCGGCGGTCGATACCCTGCTGGAGGGGGTGTCGCGCAAGGAACTGGCGCCGCGGGCGGCAGCGATTTCCGGGGCTTATCGCGGCGGCGGCGGATCGGCCGGGGCGGTGACGGCGCGCGACGATGCCCTCGCCTATCTGGTGGCGCGGTTGCCGGCGACTTATGCCGTGGCGGCGGCTGTGTTCGATCAAATCACAAGCGCGGCTGTGGGTTTTGCACCGGTCTCGCTGCTCGATGCCGGGGCCGGTCCGGGCACCGCTGCCGTTGCCGCGCGCGAGGTGTGGCGATCGCTGCGCGACGTGACGCTGCTCGAACCCAATGCGCAATTCCGCGCGCTGGCGGAGCAATTCGTACCGAACGCAACCATGATTGCGCGCGGGATAACCGGCGCAGCTTTGCCGCAGGCTGAGCTGGTGATCGCGAACTTCGTGCTGGCGGAGATCGCGGAGCAGCGCGCGACGGTCGAGGCGCTATGGTCTGCCACGCTCGATACGCTGGTGTTGGTCGAGCCGGGGACGCCCGCCGGGTTCGAACGAATCTGCGCTGCGCGTACGCAGCTTATCGCAAGCGGCGCATATGTGATCGGTCCGTGCACGCATGCACAGGCTTGCCCCATCGTCGCGCCGGACTGGTGCCATTTCTCGCAACGCCTGCCGCGCTCACGCGATCATCTGATTGCCAAGGATGCGCGCGTGCCGTTCGAGGATGAACGCTACAGCTGGATCGCTGTCTCGCGCCAGCGGCGATCGGCATTCGACGGTCAGGCGCGCGTACTGACGCCACCGAAAGAAGCCAAGCCCGGAACGACGTTTCGTGTGTGCACTGCGGCTGGCATCGAAGACCGATTCATCGCCCGGCGCGACAGGGTAACGTTCGCGCGCCTGCGGCGCGCGGGCTGGGGCGATGTGATCGGCTAACTCTGCCCCACACTCCGACGGCGACGAACGAGCACAACCGACCAGGCGATCATCAATACGGGGATCACAATTCCAATCAGTCCGCCGGCCCAGCCCGGCAATCCCCATCGCGCATAAAGGCCGATGCCACCGTCTACGAAGGGCGATTGCGGCGGAACATTGGAGACGATCTTTCCGGTCGAAACCAGCCTGTGCTCCGGGAGATCGACAACCAGGATGGCATGGCTGTTTGGTTTGCAGACATCGGCTGAGCAATCGAGTTTCTCGAATTCCCAGGTCAACGTCAGCGCCGAAAGCAGGACGGCCAAAAGGCACAGCCCGAGCGCCCGCATCTAGTCCTTCGCCTGCGTCGTCAGCTGGAGCGCGTGCAGCACACCGCCCATGTTGCCCTTGAGCGCGGCGTAGACCATCTGGTGCTGCTGCACGCGGCTCTTGCCCTTGAACGCCGACGAGACGACGACGGCGGCCCAGTGATTGTCGTCGCCGGCGAGGTCGGTCATCGTGACCTCGGCGTCGGGGAACGCGTCCTTGATGAACTTCTCGATCTCGTCGCCCTTCATGCCCATGGCGGCTTCTCCTCAGTTCGTCACCGGGACTTCTTCGCCCGACATGTAACGCGGGAACCAGCCTTCGTGCGCGGTGCGAAGTTCCGAGACAGGAAGCTCGCCGATGCCTTCGACCAGCAGCTTGTCAGGTGCGGTGCAGCCGATCAGGACATGCGGGACGCCGTGATTGCGCGCCGTATCGGTCACACGTACCGACATCGCGCTCGGGAAGGCGACGACATAACGCGCCTGGTCCTCGCCGAAGAGGAAGGGGATCGGATCGGAACCATCCGGCAGGCGGATATTCGCGCCCATCTTGCCGGCCAGGCACATCTCGGCGATGGCGACGAGCAGGCCGCCGTCGGAGATGTCGTGCACCGTGTCGATGCCGCCGGCCTCGATGAGCAGACGGACGAAATCGCCGTTGCGCTTCTCGCTCGGCAGGTGCACGCGCGGCGCGGCGCCTTCCTCGCGACCTTCGATCTCGCGCAGATAGATCGACTGGCCCAAATGCCCCTTGGTTTCGCCGACCAGCATGATCACATCGACATTGCGCTTGAAAGCAATGGTCGCGGACTTCGCGACGTCCTTCATCAGCCCGACGCCGCCGATCGCCGGCGTGGGCAGGATGCCTTCGCCGTTGGTCTCGTTGTAAAGCGAGCAATTGCCGCCGATCACCGGGAAGTCGAGCGCGCGGCAGGCTTCCCCGATGCCGTCGATGCCGGCGACGATCTCGCCCATGATCTGCGGCTTCTGCGGATTGCCGAAGTTGAGATTGTCGGTGACGGCGAGCGGACGCGCGCCGACGGCGGTGATGTTGCGCCAGGCTTCGGCCACGGCCTGCTTGGCGCCCTCGAAGGGATCGGCCTTGCAATAGCGCGGCGTCACGTCGGTGGTGATCGCGAGGCCTTTCTTGGTGCCGTGCACGCGGACCACTGCGCTGTCGCCGCCCGGCGCCTGAACCGTGTCGGACATGACCGAGACGTCGTACTGCTCCCACACCCAGCGGCGCGAAGCCATGTCGGGCGCGGCGAGGATGGTCTTGAGCGAGGCCATCACAGGCTTCGATTTGTCGAATGACGGCGCTCCGGTCGCGGCGGGGCGAATTTCGAAGGGGCGCGAATATTTCGGCGCCTCGTCGGAGAGCGCGGTGATCGGCATGTCGGCGACGACTTCGCCCTTGTGCTTCACGACAAGGCGCTTGGTGTCGGTGGTGATGCCAATGACGGCGAAGTCGAGTTCCCACTTCTTGAAGATCGCCTCGGCCTCGGCTTCGCGGCCGGGCTTCAGCACGGCGAGCATGCGCTCCTGGCTTTCCGACAGCATCATGTCGTAGGCCGTCATGTTCGCTTCGCGCTGCGGGACCTTGTCGAGATCGAGCTCGATGCCGCTGCCGCCCTTGTCGCCCATCTCGGCGGAGGACGAGGTGAGGCCGGCAGCGCCCATGTCCTGGATGGCGATGATCGCATCGGTCGCCATCAGCTCGAGGCAGGCTTCGAGCAGCAGCTTCTCGGTGAAGGGATCGCCGACCTGGACCGTGGGGCGCTTCTCTTCGGAGGCGTCGTCGAACTCGGCGCTCGCCATGGTGGCGCCATGGATGCCGTCGCGGCCGGTCTTCGAGCCGATATAGACGACGGGATTGCCGGCGCCCTTCGCGGCACTCTTGAAGATCTTGTCGGTGCGCGCGAGGCCGACGCACATCGCGTTGACCAGGATGTTGCCGTTGTAGCTCTTGTGGAAGTTGACCTCGCCGCCGACCGTCGGCACGCCCATGCAATTGCCGTAGCCGCCGATGCCGCGCACCACGCCGGAGACGAGATGGCGGGTCTTGGGATGCGAGGGCTCGCCGAAGCGCAGCGCGTTCATCATCGCGACGGGCCTCGCGCCCATGGTGAAGACGTCGCGCATGATGCCGCCCACGCCGGTCGCCGCGCCCTGATAGGGCTCGATGAAACTCGGATGGTTGTGCGATTCCATCTTGAAGATGCAGGCATCGCCGTCGCCGATATCGATCACGCCAGCATTCTCGCCCGGCCCCTGGATCACCCACGACGCCTTGGTCGGCAGCTTCGCCAGATGCACGCGGGTGGATTTGTAGGAGCAATGCTCCGACCACATCACCGAGAAGATGCCGAGCTCGACGAGCGTCGGCTCGCGGTTCATCAGGCGCTTGATGTGGGCGTATTCGTCGTCCGAAAGGCCGTGTTCCTTGACGAGTTCTGGGGTGATGGCGGTCATGACAGGGCTTCGATCAGGCTTTCGAACATCGCGCGCCCGTCCGTGCCGCCAAGCAGCGGGTCGACCACGCGCTCGGGATGCGGCATGAGGCCCAGCACGTTGCGCTTCTCGTTCAGGATGCCGGCGATGTTGCGCGACGAGCCGTTGGGGTTGTCGCCCGCTGCATAGCGGAACACGACGCGGCCTTCGCCTTCGAGGCGGTTCAACGTTTCTTCATCGGCGACATAATTGCCTTCGCCATGCGCGACGGGGAAGGAAACCTTCTGGCCCTTGTCGTATTTGCGGGTGAAGGCGGACTGGGTCTCATCGACCTCGAGCGCCACGGAACGGCAGACGAATTTGAGATCGGCGTTGCGGATGAGCGCGCCGGGCAGCAGGTGCGACTCGGTGAGGACCTGGAATCCGTTGCAGATACCGAGCACCGCACCGCCGCGCTCCGCATGGGCCTTCACCGCCTGGATGATCTTCGACTGGCTCGCCATCGCGCCGCAACGCAGGTAATCGCCATAGGAGAAGCCGCCAGGCAGGACGACGAGATCGACATCCGGCAGCTCACTGTCCTGATGCCAGACCATATGCGCCGGGCGGCCGGTCATCTGTTCCAGTGCCGTCGCGGCATCGCGGTCGCAGTTTGAAGCGGGGAAGACGACGACAGCGGATTTCACGTCTTTAACTCGCCTTTGCGGTATTTCTCGAGCACGTGCTGCATTGCGGCCATGCCGGCACGTTGGCCCCAGGCCTGCCCCAGACCCATCCCCTCCTGCATGATACCGGGCATCTCAGCCAGAACCTTCACCCCGATCGGCGAGCGGTAAAAGGCGAGCATCGCCTCAAGATCATCCTTCGTGAAGTGATGCACGTAGAGGCAGGCCTGCATATCGAGCAGGCCCGGAATCGATTTGACGATCTCTTCGCGCAACGCGGCGCGCATCTCGTCCAGCACTTCCGGCGATACCGTGTTGTCGGAGTTGCGGACCATCTCCATCAGTTGAGGCAGCAATGCGTCGACGAGCATCGTCATCCGATCGCTGGCCTTGGTGGTGATCATGATGTCGCGTGCGGCCTGAAGATAGTCGGCCGAGACCGGCGCGCCATCCCTTGTGCAGGGCGGCGGCGCATCTTCGGCGCACGCCGGCACCGCTGCGGTCAGCACGAGGAAAGCTGCGACGATCGTTGTGCGTATCACGGCTCTCACGCCTTCAGCTCGATCTCGTATTTCTCGATCACCGTGTTGGCGAGGAGCTTTTCGCACATCGCCTTGAGGTCGCTGCGCGCCTTCTCGGCATCGCTTTCGGCGAGATCGATATCGATCACCTTGCCCTGACGCACCTCACCGACGGCGCCGAAGCCGAGGCCGTTGAGGGCGTGGCCGATCGCCTTGCCCTGCGGATCGAGAACGCCGTTCTTGAGAGTAACGAATACGCGCGCTTTCATGTGTTCACCGATGTCGTGCTTCGAGGCTTCGCTTCGCGAAGCACCTCAGCATGACGACTGAGTTTATCCGTCACCCTGAGGTGCGAGCGGAGCGAGCCTCGAAGGGTCATTTGACGAGTTGCGGTCCCTTGCTTTCGCCCTGGATCTGCTCCGGCATGATGCCGAGGCGGCGGGCGACTTCGGAATAGGCTTCGACCACGCCACCGAGATCGCGGCGGAAACGGTCCTTGTCCATCTTGTCGTTGGTCGTCACGTCCCACAGGCGGCAGGAATCCGGGCTGATCTCGTCGGCCAGCACGATGCGCATGTAGTCGTTTTCCCACAGCCGGCCGAACTCGACCTTGAAGTCGACCAGCTTGATGCCGACGCCGAGGAAGAGGCCGGAAAGGAAATCGTTGATCCGGATGGTGAGGTTGACGATGTCGTCGAGATCCTGCGGGCTCGCCCAGCCGAACGCCGTAATGTGCTCCTCGCTGACCAGCGGGTCGTGCAGCGCATCGTTCTTGTAGCAATACTCGATGATCGAGCGCGGCAGCACCGTGCCCTCCTCGATCCCGAGGCGCTTGGACATCGAGCCGGCGGCGACGTTGCGCACGATGACCTCGAGCGGGATGATCTCGACTTCCTTGATCAGCTGCTCGCGCATGTTCATGCGCTTGATGAAATGCGTCGGCACGCCGATCGCATTGAGCTGGGTCATCAGATATTCGCTGATGCGGTTGTTGAGCACGCCCTTGCCGTCGAGCACGGCCTTCTTGGTCGCGTCGAAGGCGGTGGTGTCGTCCTTGAAATACTGGATCAGCGTGCCGGGCTCCGGCCCCTCGTAGAGGATCTTGGCCTTGCCCTCGTAGATCATGCGCCGGCGCTTCATCGTGTGTCCTTGAAAGAGCCGCCCAAAACGCGAAAACGGGGACAATTAGACTCGGGTCCCCGTCGAAGCGGCAAAGTAGCGGTGGGGCCGTGGTGCGGCAACGTTTCGAAAGCGCGCATACGCCGCTTGTCGTGCGCTGTCCACAAGCTTGCGCTATGGTGCGCCCATGCGGCGCCCAAGGTGCCGGTTATTGTAATTAAAACAAGAGGTTATAGATGAGCGGCTCGTTCGACGACCGGCGCAGAGGGTTCGAATCGAAATGGGCGCATGACGCCGATATGCAGTTCAAGATCATGGCCCGGCGCAACAAGCTGGCCGGACTGTGGGCGGCCGGCGAAATGGGCAAGACCGGCGATGCGGCGGCGGCCTATGCCAAAGAGGTCATCGCGGCCGATTTCGAGGAAGCCGGCGAGGAAGACGTGTTCCGCAAGCTGCGCAAGGACCTGCCGGCGAGCGTCTCCGATCACATGATCCGCAAGCAGATGGCGGACCTTCTGGATACCGCGGCGGAGCAGGTGCAGAGCGAGGCAAAATGATCCTTCGGGGCCCGACTTTGTCGGGCGCCTCAGGATGACGAAATCTCGCTCGCGTCATGCTGAGGTGCGAGCGTAAGCAAGCCCCGAAGCATCAAGCCGCTCTGAGCTTCGCGAGCGCGTCCGGAAATCGCCGCGAGAGCGGCACGCTGAGATTGCCGAGCTTCACGGTATAGTCGCCCGAGCCTTCGGGCTCGAGCGCGGTCATCTGCATCGCATTGACCAGCCACGACCGGTGCACGCGCAGGAACCCGTGCGGCTGTAGCTCGCTTTCGATCGCGCTCAATGGGCTGCGCATCAGGAGCTTGCGCCCGTCCCGCAGCACGAACTCGACATAGTTGCCGGCCGAGGCGACGGCGAGGATGTCCGTGACCGCGACGCGGGTCAGCCGCGCGCCGTCGCGGATATCGAATTTGGCGTCGGGTGTGGCGGCCGCCGGCACCGAAAAGGCGCGGGAGAAGACCGAGAAGCCGGCGACGAACAGGATGTAGCCGAGCCCGTCCTTGCTGAATTCATAGAGGTAATGGGGCCAGAACGGGCCGAACTCGTAGGTCGTGCCGTAGAGCCAATAGGCCAGCTCGCGCAGGGCGACGAAGCCGGTGACATGGGCTAGGGAATACAGCGGGGCGGCGGCGACATGGACCAGAAGCCGCCAGCGCGGCCGCACGCCCAGCGGGGCGAAGCGCCAGGCCAGCCAGGGGATCCAGAAGAACGCCAGCAGCGCCAGCCAGCTCGAGCCCTCCCAGACGACCGGCCCGAGGAGGCCGTTCTGCGGCTGCTCATGGACGCTGGTGATGATGTTGATGACATTGATCGCGCCGACCAGCACGGCGGCCGATCCGAAGGAGGCGAGAAAGGTCCGGCGCGTGCCGCCGCTCGTCCCGGAAGCGATGCCGTTCGTCCCAAGCCATTGCCGCAAATCACCAATCCGGCGCGCGATGTCCCGAGGGCCTTGGGCAGGCCGGGGCGGCGCCTCATATTCGCGGGGTGCGGACATGGCCCCAATATAGGGCCTTGCGGAGGGCGATGCGATGACACGGCTGGGACAGATCGGCCTTCAACTCGGGGTGGGGCTGACGCTCGCGGTTGCGCTGGTGGCGCCGGGCCTCGCTGGAGAGCCGGGCTGGCCGACCTATGGCGGTGACCAAGGCGGGCAGCGCTTCTCGCCGGCGACCCAGATCACCCCGGCCAATGTGAAAAACCTGGCGGTGGCCTGGACCTATTCGACCGGCGACATGAAGAGCCACGCCGATTTCATGGCGCGGGCCTCGTTCGAGAACACGCCGATCCTGCAGGAGGGCCGGCTCTATGTCTGCTCGCCGTTCAACGAGGTCAGCGCGCTCGATCCCGGCACCGGCGGGCTCCTGTGGCGCTTCGATCCGAAGCTCGATGCCAACAAGCGCTATCCGAACGATTACATCTGCCGCGGTGTCGCCTTCGCCTCCAACATCGATGCCAAGGGCAGCGCCTGCAACACGCGGATCTATCTCAACACCGCCGACCGCCGCCTGATCGCGCTCGATGCACGGACCGGCAAACCCTGCGAGGGCTTCGGCAATCACGGCACGGTCGTCATTCCACCCGGCCCGCAATACGAAGGCAAGACGAAGCGCTTCGGCCGCATCCATACGACCTCCGCCCCGGTGGTGACGCATGGCGTGGTGATCGTCGGCTCGTCCATCGACGACAACCAGAAGGTCGACGAGCTGCGCGGCACGGTGCACGCCTTCGATGCCAGGACCGGCGCGCTGCGCTGGGCGTTCGATCCGCTCGGCGACGAGAAGCCGCCCTTCCGCGCCGGGGCGGCGAATGTCTGGGCGCCGATGAGCGTCGACGAGGCGCGCGGCCTCGTCATCCTGCCGGTGTCGAGCGCGAGCCCGGATTTCTTCGGCGGGCTGCGCCGCGGCAATGGCCGCTATGCCAATTCCATCGTCGCGCTGCACGTTGCCGACGGCACCGTGTCGTGGTCGTTCCAGACGACGCATCACGATGTCTGGGACTACGACCTGCCGGCGCAGCCGACGCTGGGTCTCGTTACCTATGAGGGCCGCACCGTTCCGGCAGTGCTGCAACCGACCAAGCAGGGGCTGCTCTTCACCATCGACCGCACCGACGGCAAGCCGCTGATCCCGGTGGTCGAGCGCAAGGTGCCGCAGGATCCGGCAGCCGGCGATCGACTGTCGCCGACCCAGCCGATCCCGGTGGCGCCGGTGCCGCTGGCACCGAACCGCATCGCGCCCTCCGACGCCTATGGCATCACCTTCTGGGATCGCGGCAAGTGCCGCGACGCCATCGCGGCGGCGCGCCATGACGGGCTCTACACGCCGCCGAGCACGCAGGGTTCGATCATCTATCCCTTCACCGGCGGCGGCACGAACTGGGGCGGCCTCGCCTTCGATGCGCGGCATGACATCGTTTACGTCAACACCTCGAATGCGATGCATCTCGTCCGCCTGATCCGGCAGAAGGATTTTGCGGAGGCGCGCGAGCGCTTCTTCGGCAAGGAGGTGTCGCCCAACGAAGGCGCGCCGTTCGGCATGCTGCGCGAAGCGATGCTGTCGCCGATCGGCATGCCGTGCAATCCGCCGCCCTGGGGACAGCTCCACGCCATCGACATGCACACGGGCAAGGTGTTGTGGTCCGTGCCGCTGGGCACGACTGAGGATATGGCGCCGTTCAGCGAATACCTTCTGGGCAAGACCGGAACGCCCAATCTCGGCGGACCGATCGTGACCGCGAGCGGGCTCGTCTTCATCGGCGCGGCAATGGACGACTATCTGCGCGCCTTCGATGCAAAGACGGGTGCGGAGTTGTGGCGCGGGCGGCTGCCCGCGGGCGGGCAGGCGACGCCGATGACCTATGTCTGGAAGGGCCGGCAATATGTCGTGATCGCAGCCGGCGGGCATTCGAAGCTCAACACCAGGCGCGGCGACCAGGTGGTGGCGTTCGCCTTGCCGAATTGACTTCCGCTGCGGAAGTCGGCGCAAATCCGGCGCGATCCCCAAGAGGACTTGCGCCATGGCGCTCGACGATTTGCTGGTTGCCAACACGACCTATGGCGACGAGACCCAGATCCACGGCCTGCTGACCGACCTGCGCAAGAACGATCCGGTGCACTGGACCGCGCCCGAGGGCTATCGCCCGTTCTGGTCGATCGCCAAGCATGCCGACATCATGGAGATCGAGAAGCTCAACGACCAGTTCCACAACGAGCCGCGCTCGGTGCTGATGAACCAGGAGGCCGAGCACAATCTCGCGGCGATGTGGGGCGGGCCCGATCCGAAGACCGGCCGCGTCTCGCCGCTGCGCACCCTGATCGACATGGACGGCGAGGATCACCGCGCCTATCGCGGGCTGACGCAGGCATGGTTCATGCCGGTGAACCTGCGCAAGGGTCTCGAAGCGCGCACCGTCGAACTCGCCAAGCGCTATGTCGACCGGATGATGGAGCTCGGCCCCGAATGCGACTTCGCCAAGGACATCGCGGTCTACTATCCGCTGCATGTCATCATGTCGATTTTGGGCGTGCCGGAGAGCGACGAGATGAAGATGCTCAAGCTCACCCAGGAGTTGTTTGGCGGCGGCGATCCCGACATGCAGCGCGACCGCGAGGAAGGCAATTCCAACGTCATCGCCGACTTCTTCATGTACTTCAACGCGATGACAGAGGCGCGGCGCGCCAACCCGGGCGAGGATCTGGCGACCGTGATCGCCAACGGCAAGATCGGCGGCGCGCCGCTCGGGCCGATCGAGACCGCGTCTTACTACATCATCGTCGCCACGGCGGGGCATGACACGACATCGTCCTCCATCGCCGGCGGCCTGCGCGCGCTGATCGAGCATCCGGACCAGTTGAAGAAGCTGAAGGACAATCCCGAGCTGCTGAACACCGCGGTGGACGAGATCATCCGCTGGGTCACGCCGGTGCAGCATTTCATGCGCACCAATATGGGGCCGGACTACACGCTGCGCGGCAAGACGATCAAGACGGGCGACTCGCTGCAGCTGCTCTATCTCTCCGGCAACCGCGACGAAGAGGTCTGGCCGGATGCCTACGACTTCCGGGTCGACCGCGAGAATAACCGTCACGTCGCCTTCGGCTATGGCGCGCATGTCTGCCTCGGCCAGCATCTCGCCAAGATGGAGATCAAGGCGTTCTTCAAGGAACTGATCGGCCGTCTCGACTCCATCGAGATGACGGGGCCGTCGAAGCGCGTGCAATCGACCTTCGTGAGCGGCCTCAAGACCCTGCCGGTGCGCTACAAGCTGCGCGCCGCATGATCACGTTGATCGGCCTCGCGGCCGCGTTCTGCACCACGGTTGCGTTCCTGCCGCAGGTGATCCGGTCGTGGCGGACGCGTTCCACCGCGGACTTGTCGCTGTCGATGTTCCTGATCTTCACGACCGGGATCGCGCTCTGGCTGGTCTACGGCCTGTTCATGCACGACCTGCCGCTGATCGCAGCGAACGGCGTGACGCTGGTGCTATCCGGCACCATTCTCTTCTTCAAGCTGCGGCATGGCTGAGACGCGCCCAAGCACACCGCGCACATCGACGACCAGGAAGACGAGCCAGGACAGCGCCACCGCATTCGAGACATAGGGTCCGAAGAGAGGCGGGGCGATCATTGCGAGCACGGTGCCGAGCAGCGCGAAGGCGCAGGCGAGCGCGGCTGGATAATTGTCCCGGCCCTTCTCCAGCAGGATCATGCCACCCACAGCAGCCGCGGCGCCAAGCGCGAGCCATTTGAGGCCGGTCGCCCAGGGCAGGAGCGCGAACGCGAAACCGGTCGCGTCGGGCGACGCGGTAACCTGGAACAGGCAGATGTTCTCGATGTAGTCGCCGATGACGGCCAGCGCAGCGGCGACGAAGCCGACGAAGGCGGCGCGGTCGTCGCGCGGAACCATGGCGAGGAAGAAGAACAGCAGGAATGCGCCATAGGCAGGAACATAAACGAGGCAATCGACCCAGGTGATGACATTGAGCTGCGCCGCGATGGCCGTGCGGCAGGCACCGGGTCCGGCGCCAAAGATCGCGGCGAGATCGGCGGCGCTGCGCGCAAGCTCCTCGGCAATGACGGGGTTGTAGCCGGGCGTCCCGCAGGGAACGAGCGCCGGCGCGAACAGGCTGTAGAGCGTCAGCGCAACGATGACGAGCGCGCCACCGAGGCTGATGCGGAAGGCAAGCGTCTGGGACATCTCCCACCTCCGTCATGGCCGGACTTGTTCCGGCCATCCAAGATCACCTCAGCAGCATGGGTGTTCATGGGTCGCCGGGACAAGCCCGGCGATGACGTTTGTTTAAGATCGGAGCTACCCGAACACCCGGGCGAAGATCGTGTCGACCTGGCTGGTGTGGTAGGCGTTGTCGAACATCGCTTCGAGGTCTTTCGCCGCGACGGCCTTCGAGACCTTGGGATCGGCCTTCAGAAGATCGAGCAGCGTGCCCTCGCCCGCCCAGGCGCGCATCGCGTTGGACTGCACAAGGCGATAGGCATCCTCGCGCGCGATCCCGGCCTGGGTCAGCGCCAGCAGCGCGCGCTGCGAATGGACGATGCCGTTGGTGAGGTCGAGATTGCGCTGCATCCGGTCGGGACGGACGATCAGCTTCTCGACCACGCCGGTGAGGCGCGCGAGCGCGAAATCGAGCGTGATCGTCGCATCCGGGCCGATGAAGCGCTCGACCGAGGAATGCGACATGTCGCGCTCATGCCAGAGCGCAACGTTCTCCAGCGCGGGCGTCACGCAGGACCGCACCATGCGCGCCAGGCCGACGACGTTCTCGCTGAGGATCGGGTTGCGCTTATGCGGCATCGCCGAGGAGCCCTTCTGGCCTTCGGCGAAATACTCCTGCGCTTCAAGAACTTCGGTGCGCTGCAGATGGCGGATCTCGGTCGCAAGGCGTTCCATCGAACTCGCCACCACGCCGAGCGTTGCGAAGTACGCCGCGTGGCGGTCGCGCGGGATGACCTGCGTCGAGACGGTCTCGATCTTCAGGCCGAGCTTGGCCGCGACATGGGCTTCGACGCGCGGATCGACATTGGCGAAAGTGCCCATCGCGCCGGAGATCATGCAGGTCGCGATTTCTTCACGTGCCGTCACAAGACGGGCGCGGGCGCGGGTGAACTCGGCATAGTAGGTCGCGAGCTTAACGCCAAAGGTCGTCGGCTCGCCATGGATGCCGTGGCTGCGGCCGATGGTGAGCGTGTACTTGTGCTCCAGCGCGCGTTTCTTGATCGCCGCGAGCAGGGCATCGACATCGGCAATGAGAATGTCGGTCGCACGCGCAAGCTGCACCGAGAGCGTGGTATCGAGCACGTCGGACGACGTCATGCCCTGATGCACGAAGCGCGCTTCGGGGCCGATCAGCTCCGCCAGATGGGTGGTGAAGGCGATGGTCTCGTGCCGCGTCTCTTTCTCGATCTCGAGGATGCGCGAAACGTCGATCTTCGCCTTGTCGCCCTTTTCCCAGATGACCTTGGCAGCTTCTTTCGGGATCACGCCGAGCTCGGCCATGGCGTCGGCGGCATGGGCCTCGATCTCGAAATGGATGCGGTATTTGGTGTCGTCCGACCAGATGGCTTCCATCTCAGGGCGGGCGTAGCGCGGGATCATTGGCGGCGCACTCGAGTGTTACGGGGCCTTATAAGGCGCGTTTTTCGGCAACGCTACCGAATCGTCACAGATTTGCGGCGTCGATCAGGCGGCGGGTTTCCTCGTCTTTCGGGTTCTTGAGGATTTCGCGCAGCGCCCCGCGCTCCACCACCTTGCGGTCCTTGAGGAACAGCGCGTCCTCGGCCAGCACCTGGGCAACCCCGACATCGGCGGTGATGACGACGAAGGCCGGACCCTCCTGGCGGCGAAAATCCTCCAGCAGCTCGATCATGATCGACTGGGCGAAAGCATCGAGGCCGCGCAACGGCTCGTCGATCACCGCCAGGAAGGGCGCGCCGACGATGGCGCGAGCGATCTGGAGCCGGCGCTTGTCGTAGGGCGACAATTCCGCGACCGGCTGACGGCCATCATAGGAAGCCAGCCCGACGCGCTTCAGCGCGGTCTCGCGATGCCCGGCAATGAGATCGCGCGGCAGATGGAGATGCGCGCGCAGCGGCTCGTCCACCGTGTCCCACAGCGTCATGCGCGGATCGAGCGCGTCGTCGGCGCCGGTGATGAAGGCGATGCGGCGGCGCAGGCGTGACGACATCGCTGCGGAAAGAATCGACAGGTCGACCTGATCCATCACCACACGGCCGCCGGCGAAGCGTTCCATGCCGAGCAGCGCACGCACCAGCGCGCGCCGGCCCGAACCTTCCTCGCCGATCAAGGCCAGCGACGCGCCGCGGCGGAGCTCGAAGGAAATTCCGTCGCGCGGCTTCGGTCCCTTGTCCTTCGGACTGCGCAGATCGAGCCCCTGAACCTGCAGCAGCGGCTCGCCTCGCGTCGCGCTGCGCGGCGCGGCTGCATCGGTGGGCTTTGTCAGCGATTTGAACAGCGTGCGGGTATAGGCATGCGACTGGCCGCTCGCGAGCTTGTCGAAGCTGCCCTCCTCCACCACCCGGCCCTGGCGCAGCACGATCATGCGGCCGCGCAGGTAGGATGCCGTCTTCAATCCGCGCGCGCCGTAGATCAGCGCGAAGCCGATCCGCCTTTGCTCGGCGCGGAGAGCCTCGACCGCGGCCTTGATCGCGGCCGGGCTGAGATCGGCGAAGGCATGATCGGCGATGAGGAGGTCAGGTGCCTGCGCGATCGCCGTTGCCATCAGGGCCCAGGTCAGCTCCGGCGCGGTGAAGGCGCCCGGCTTGCGGTCGAGATCTGCGAAGACCGGGGCATCGGGGAACCGCTCCAGCGCGATGCGCAATTCCTCGCGCGCACTGCTGCGCGGCGTATCGAGACGGCGGGCCAGGATCTGCGTGAGCTGCGACAGGACACTGGCGTGGGGATTGAGCGGCGACGCGGCGGCGCCGGCGAGATAGACCATACGAACCGGCGGTTTGGCGCGCTTCGCGGCGGGCAATGCGGCACCGTCGCCATAGCCGATCGTACCGGTAAGAACGTCATCGCGTCCGCCATGACCGGCAAGAACCCGGATCAGCGCATCCTTGCCGCTCGACGCGTCGCCCAGAACCGTGAGCGATTCACCGGCCGCCAGGCTGAACGAGAGGCCCGACAGTTCGTTCGCGCCGGCGCGTTCGACGCCAAGCTCGCTGACCGTGAGGATGGTGCGCGGTTCGCTCATGCCCGTTCGCCCTCATCGAGGCCGGCGGCGAGACGGGCAAAGAGGATGACGACGACAAGCGCCGCGGCCGGAAAAGCCGCGGTCCACCAGGCGTGCAGCAGATAGGGCTTCGCAGCCGCGATCATCAGGCCGAGATCGCGATGCGGCGGCACCGCACCGAAGCCGAGGAAACTCACCGTCGAAAGCACGATGGTCACCGCGGCGAGCGCGCGTGCGGCACTCGACAGGAAGGTATCGGTGAATTCGTAGACCAGGTCGCGGCGCATCAGCGTGCCGGCGGAAATGCCGGTGGCGCGGGCATAGGCGGAATGCGGCGCGCGCTCCTGGCGCTGCGCCCGCTCGAAGGCCCGGACGAAGGCGATCGGCGCGGCAGAGAGGCCGGCGGCAATCCCGGCCCAGCCGCGCGCCGTGAGCCCGATCATGAGAATCGCGAGGAGCAGTGCCGGTATCGCGGCCATGATCCCCATAAAGCCTCGCAGGCCGAGAGCGAAGGGCCGCGGCATGCGCGCCGCGACGAAGCCGAACAGCGCACCGGCAAACAGCGTGGTGAGCGCGCCCGGCAAGGCGCTGCGGATCGTGTCTGCAAGGCCGTGGAGCGTTTCGCTGAACATGTCGCGGCCGAGAATGTCGGTGCCGAAGCGGAAGACCTCCGTCGGCGCCGCGAGCAGCGGACCGACCGCGGTCGCATCGGCCGGCGCCGTGGCGAGGAAGTCCGACAGGCTGACCGCAACCGCGATCAGGCCGAGGCCGACCCAGCCGATGATGCGCAGGACGCCATGGAGCGAGGGCGCGACGCGCGGCGCGGTCATGGTGCGCCTCCACGATCGGACAACGGATGCGCAGCGACGCGGCCGACGAACTCCGCGATCAGCGTCAGCGCGGCGAACGCGAACAGCACAGGGGCGACCACCGCCCAGTCGTGCAAGGCGACCGACTTCACGAAAAGGTCCGCGGCGCCGGCATAGTTGAAGACCCACTCGGCGACCGCCGCGGCCGACAGCAGCGCGAGCATCACCTCGCCCAGCCCTGCCAGCAGGCCCGCGATCAGGCGCGGCATGACATGACCGGTCTCGATATCCCAGGCAGTGAGCCCAAGGCGGCGGAGTTCGACCCGCCAGGCCTCGCCGCTGGCTTCGGCGCCGGCACGGCGCAGGGCGAGCTGCGCCGCTGCGGCACCGGCCAATCCGACCGTCAGGACCGGCAGCAGAAGTGCCTGTAACTGGGCTGGGTCCCGCGGCCAGAGCGCGAGGTCGGATTTGATGCCGCTGTCGAGCGTCACCGGCCAGCCGAGGAGATTGGCGACGGCCCAGGCCAGCGCGAGCCCGGCGCAGAAGATCGGCGCCGCCGAAACGATTTGGATGATGGGCGACGCAGCGCGCCGCGCCGGGCCGGCACCGAAAAGAAGGCCGACGGGAATGCCGACGACGAGGGCGATGGCAAAACCCTCGCCCACCAGTCCGAGCGTCAGCGGCAGACGCTGCCACACATCGGCGAATGCGCCTTCTCCGGAGATCGCGCTGCGGCCGAAATCGAGCGAGACGAAGGCATCGAGCGTGCGGCCCCAGGCGAACAGGAAGCTGAAAAGGCCGTCCTCGGCATGCGGCAGGGCGAGGCCGGCAATCGCCGCAGCGAGCAACGCCGCGCCGATCAAGCCCAGTGCCAGCCGTCCCGCTTCGCGTGCCACAAAACGCAGCATCTCGCCCCCGATTTGCGCGCGACACTATCGTGGCCGGGCCTTGCGCGGGCAAGCGTGTTCGCAGACAGGGTTAGGGGAATTCTAGAGCAGGCCCAGCGCCTTGAAGCTGGCATGGCCGCTGCGGCCGATGACGAGGTGATCGTGGACCGCGATACGCAGCGCCTTGGCGGCGGCTGAGACGTCGCGCGTCATCTCGATATCGGCGCGGCTGGGCGTAGGATCGCCGCTCGGATGGTTGTGCACCAGGATGACCGCGCTGGCGCCGAGTTCGAGCGCGCGCTTGACGATCTCGCGCGGATAGACCGGCGCATGGTCGACCGTGCCCTTGGACTGCACTTCGTCGGCGATCAGGATGTTCTTGCGGTCGAGGAAGAGGACGCGGAATTCCTCCTGCTGGCTGCGTGCCATGGCGGCGGTGCAATAGTCGATCAGCGCGGCCCAGGAACTGAGCGCCGGACGGTTCAGCATCTTCGCCTGGGACAGGCGCAGCGCCGCCGCTTCGATGATCTTGAGCTGGGTGACGACGGCATCGCCGACGCCGGCGATTTCGAGCAGACGGTTGCGCGGTGCGGCCAGCACCTCGGCGAAGCTGCCGAACTGGGCGATGAGCTGCTTGGCGAGCGGTTTCAGGTCACGGCGCGGGATGGCGGCGAACAGCGCCAGCTCGAGCAATTCATAGTCCGGCATCGCATTCGCGCCGCCATCGAGGAAACGATCGCGCAGGCGTTCGCGATGGCCCGACTGGTGGTCGGCCGGCGCAAAGCTTCGCCCCATATCGGCTAGCGAGCCCTGCTCAGACGTAGGGAGGCTTGTCCCATCCTTTGGGAGAGAGCGTGAAGATTTCGACGCCATCCTCGGTCACACCCACGGAATGTTCGAACTGGGCGGAAAGCGAACGGTCGCGAGTCACGGCCGTCCATCCGTCGGAGAGTACTTTCACGCCATAACCGCCGAGATTGATCATCGGCTCGACGGTGAAGAACATCCCGGGCTTCAGGCCGATGCCGTGGCCGGGCTTGCCATAGTGCACGATATTGGGAAGCGCGTGGAAGACCTTGCCGAGGCCGTGGCCGCAGAAATCGCGCACCACCGCGCAGCGCTCCTCGCCTTCGGCGAAGCTCTGGATCGCATGGCCGATGTCGCCGGTGGTGTTGCCCGGCTTCACCGCTGCGATGCCGCGCATCATCGAATCGTAGGTGATGTCGACCAGGCGCTTGGCCTTCAGCTTGACGTCGCCGACGAGATACATCCGCGAAGTGTCGCCGTGCCAGCCGTCGAGGATCACGGTCACGTCGATATTGACGATATCGCCGTCGCGCAAAGGTTTGTCGTTCGGGATGCCGTGGCAGACCACGTGATTGATCGAGGTACAGACCGTGTGGCGGTAGCCGCGATAGCCGAGGCAGGCGGGGATCGCGCCATGGCTCACCACGTAGTCGAAGGCGAGCTTGTCGAGATATTCGGTGGTGACGCCGGGCTTCACTTCCGGGACCAGGAGGTCGAGCACCTCGGCTGCCAGCCGCCCGGCGCGGCGCATGCCCTCGAAATCGGCCTTGTCGTGGACGGCAACGGCGAAGTGGGAGCGGCGGGTGGCCTCGAAGGCTTCGGTCGGCGGATTGACGGTCATGGCGTACTCGGTAGCGGATTGTCCGGCCGCTTGATGTAGGGGCAAACCCCGTGTTTCCTAGGGGCCGGAAGGAACTCCCATGTCTTACACCGGGCGGACGCCATGAGCCAGACCGCCGCGATTCCGGCGGAACGCGTCACCGCCGCCATCCTCGTCATCGGCGATGAAATCCTCTCGGGCCGGACCCAGGACACCAACACGAGCTATATCGCCCGGTTCCTCGCCGCGCTGGGCATCGATCTGTGCGAAGCCCGCGTGGTTCCCGACATCGAGAAGGAGATCGTCGACGCCCTGAACGCGATGCGCGCGCGTTATACCTATGTCTTCACGACCGGCGGCATCGGGCCGACGCATGACGACATCACCTTCGAGTCGGTGGCGGCGGCGTTCGGCGTGGGCTGCTACCACCATCCCGAGGCGATGGCCGCGATGGCGGCGCGCTACAAGCCGGGCGAGTTCAACGATGCCCGCAAGCGCATGGCCTATATCCCGGTCGGCGCCGAGCTGGTGCAGAACTCGGTCTCGACGGCACCGGGCGTCCATATCGGCAATGTCTTCGTCATGGCCGGCGTGCCGGTGATCATGCGCGCGATGATGGATGCGATCGAACCGCGGCTGAAGCGCGGCGCCGTCGTCCATGCCGCGACGATCCAGACCACACTTCCGGAAGGCCGTCTGGCCGAGGGCCTCGGCGCGATCCAGCGTGACAACAAAACTGTCGCGATCGGGAGCTATCCCTTCTACCGCGAAGGCGGCAACGGGGTTCAGCTCGTGGCACGCGGCCGCAACCCGGACGAGGTCGAAGCTGCGGCACGGCAGATCGAAGCGATGTTGCGGGCACTGGGTTCCGAGGGAACGCGAGTAACCGTCTGAGACGGTTATGGGTTACAAATGCACAATTGACAGTCATTAAGCATGACAAAGGCTTAGGGCTTGTGTACCTTAAATGGATTGAACGAGGCGTGTCGCAGGTACGACACCCCGACCGGGGCGGGAACCTAAAGTGAATTCGGGCTTGTAAAGCCCTCGTGAAAGGACTGGGCCCGGAGCAAGGGCTCGCGACGCGTACTGACCGTGGAGTGACGAAGAATGACAATGAAGCGCGTGCTCGGAGCGGCGGTTGGCGGTGTAGCGGTGGCGGTTGCGGGTGTCGCACTGGCTGCGAATTTCACGTCCTCCAAGCAGGCAGATTTCTTCGCGGCGGGCCGGCATCAGTTCTATGTCTGGTGCGCCGGCGGGTCGGATTTCATGGCGCTTCAGAACGGTGCCAACGCGGCGGATGCCCAGATGAAGCTCTACAACCTCGAAAAGCGCACCGGAAAGATCAATTGCTGGCCGGTCTGGCAGGGCCGGATCTCCGGCTGAGATTTGTCCGGGTGACGAAGCAGACGGCGGCCGCAGGGCCGCCGTTTTCGTTTGTCGGCTGCGGCGCCGCGCGATAGATATTCGCGGGTTATATTGGTCGCGGCCGTTGCACACGCCCCGGAACCGCACCGGCACCGACATGGAGACGCAGGTGAAATACGGAATCGACTATCGCTTCTTGCCCAAGGGCGGCGCCACGCCGGTGGACAACACCAATCCGGTGGACGTCGAAGTCGATCAGGACCAGTTCGCGCTGATCCCCAATGTCGGCGATTTCGTCGATATCCCGGGCGACGATCCCGGCATGCGCAATGTCCCGCTCAAGGGCAAGGTGCGTTCGCGCCTGTTCCGCTATGTGCTGAACTATTGCTACATCACCATCGTGGTCGAAGAGACCGACGAGGACTGGGCGAAGCTCCGTCCCAAGCACGCCAACAACTGATCGGCGGCGGATCGTCCGGGACGCGCAAGCGGCCCGGACGGCTTACAGCCCCAATTCCTTTGCTTCCGCATCCAGCGCGGCGAGATTTTCGCCGTGCGCGGCCTTGCGCGCGTCGGCGAGTGCCGCCTTTGCCTTGTCCTTGTCGCCCAGCACCGCATAGGCGCGGATGAGCCGCTGCCAGCCGGCCGGGTCGTCCGGGTTCTGCTGCAGGCGCGCGGCGAGACCGGCAACCATCGCAGCGATGTCGGGCGCCTTGCCCATCCGGGCGCGCAGCGCGGCGATCCGGTCGACCAGTTCTTCATGCATCGGCGAATTCGCCGGGACGTCGGCCAGGAGGCCTTGCCAGAGCGTCAGTGCGACCTGGGGCTGCCCCCGCGCCACGGCCGAAAGGCCCAGGTAATAGCGTGCGGCGGCGTCCTTCGGATCGAGGGTGAGCGCGTGGGCGAAGGCCTTCTCGGCCTCCGGCGGAACCGCCCCCATGGTCGCGAGCGAGAGGGCCTCGCCATAGGCCGAATAGAGAAAAGCCAGATGCTGGCCACGCGCTTCGGCGGCATCGATGGCCTTGCCGAAGGCCTTGGCGGCGTCGTCGGGATCGCGGGCGGCGATATAGCCGGCGCCGAGTTGTACCCATGGTCTCGGATCGCCGGGATGGGCCCGCGCATCGGCAGCCCACTGGGCAATCCTGGCGAGCGGATCGTCGGCGCTCGGACCGCGCACGCTGCGCTCCGCGAGCATAGGATCGCCAATGAGCGTGTAGAGCCCACCACCGATAGCGAGCACCAGCACGCCGACGGCGCCGGCGAGGAACAACCCAGCGCGGCCCTTGAGCTCGCGAAGGACTGGCCAGATCGCGAAAGCGCAGGCGGCAAGCGCGATCAGCGCGAGAACGAGATAGGCGATCATGCGCCCTCCGGCGGCGGGCGGCGGAACTTGCCCTTGGCAAGCGCGACGATCATGCCGCGGATGGTGCGCACCTCCTGATCGGTCAGGTTCGCACGGTTGAGCAGCGCGCGCATATGCCGGATCATCGGCGTTTCCTTGTTCGGCGGATAGAGAAAACCGCTCGTCAGAAGCTCGCTCTCGAGGTGCTCGAAGAGATCGTACAGCTCCTTGCGGGTCGCTTTGCGCGCGATCGGGCCGTGATCGATGCGTCGCGGCGGTGTTTCATCCGCGGCCTTGAACCATTCGTAACACAACAGCATCACCGACTGCGCGAGATTGAGTGACGCGAATTCCGCGGTCGGGATTGTGACGATCGCGGTCGCGACCGAGACCTCGTCGTTGTCGAGACCGGCACGCTCGTTGCCAAAGAGCAGACCGGTGCGCACGCCCTTGGCCGCGGCGGCACGCAGCTGGCGCGCCGCTTCCGGCGGCGTCAGCACCGGCTTTGCGACACCGCGCTCGCGCGCCGTCGCAGCGAAAACGATCTGCAAATCTGCAAGTGCCGAGATCGCGTCGTCATGGACCACGACCTTGTCGAGAAGATCGGCCGCACCGGCGGCCATGTGAACCGCCTTCTCGTTCGGCCAACCGTCGCGCGGCGCGACGAGGCGCAGATCCGAGAGACCGAAATTCTTCATCGCGCGCACGGCGGCGCCGATGTTCTCGCCGAGCTGCGGGCGGGAGAGGATGACGACGGGAGCGATCATGCGGGTTCTATAGGCAGATGCGTGCCCCGGTTCCATTGCGGCTTTGCGTCCGTGCCCCGGCTTGTCAATCGATCCGATGTACAGCAGCGTGCGTTCAATCTGTTACCGACGATCACATTGTAGTTGCTGCAAACAGTGTAGCGAAAGATCGCGTACGGATCATCTGAGACAAATTGCGACACAAGCGCTGAGACGCAGGGCCTGTGCGTTGGCTAGGCGGGACTTCGGAGGGTCCCGATGTCCCAGTCCCGCCTGCAGTACCGGCCCGGATCCACGCGGATGGATCTGCGCCTGGGCGACGGATTCCGGCGGGAGGGTCGCTGGTCCGAAGCGGCGCACTGCTATCGCAGCGCGCTCGAACAGGCGCCGGATTGTCCCGCTGCCGCGCTTGGCCTTGGCCTCGCTCTGATCGAACTCAACCGGCTGACCGACGCGCTCGATGTTCTCGGGATTGCGACTGCAGACGACACCACCGCCTTCGAAGCGCTGGCGGCGCGCGGGATGGCGCTCGAACGCGCGGCGCGTTGGGCCGAGGCCGTTGAGGCGTTCGAGGGCGCGCTGGCCTTCGTCCCCGCCAATGCCGCGATCCTTGCCAATCTCGGGCGTGTCCTCGACCGGCTTGGGCGCCGCGACGATCTCGCCGCGCCCCTGGCGCGGGCTCTCGCGAAATCGCCGGACTCGCCTGCCCTGCATTGCCTGCACGGCAGCCTGCATCACGCCTTCGGTCGAAGCGAAGATGCAATCGCCGCGTTCGAACGCATGCTCGCGCTCGCCCCGAAATCGGGCGACGGGCATGCCCTGCTGGCCGAGGTGAAACGCTATCGTGCCGGCGATCCGCACATCGCAGCGATGGAAGCGCTTGTCGGATCGGACCTGCCCGCCGAGGATCATTGTCTCGTCCGCTATGCGCTGGCCAAGGCCTATGCGGATCTCGGTCGCCACGACGAAGCCTTCGCCCTGCAGCTCGAGGCCAACCGCCTCCGCCGCGAGACCTATGTCTACAATGTCGCCGATACGCTGGCGGAGATCGGGCGCGTCAAGCGCTTCTTCACGCCGCAACGCATGGCGGCCCTCGCGGGGCATGGCGATCCCTCCGAGCGGCCGGTGTTCATCGTCGGCATGATGCGCTCCGGCACGATGCTGGTGGAGCAGATCCTGGCATCGCATCCGCGCGTCCATGCCATCGGCGAGGTGCCCGACTTCCGCCTGGCCGTGGGTGAAACGCTCAAGACCTATCCCGAAGATCTGTCCCGTGCCGGACCGCCTGCCGTGCGCCAGATCGCAGAGAGCTATCTGCGGCGCAGCGGTGCCGCTGCGGGCGACGCGCCGCGTATCGTCGACAAGACGCTGAACAACGACATCTTCACGGCGCTCATCCATCTTGCGCTGCCCAATGCCCGCATCGTCCATGTCGTGCGCGATCCCGTCGACACCTGCCTGTCGATCTTCGCCACCAATCTGGGCCGCGACTATCCCTTCACCAACAGGCTGGACGAGCTCGGCCGCTTCTATCGGGCGGAGCGCGAAATGATGGCGCACCTCACGGCGCCGATCCCGCCGGGTTCCTTGCTGCCGCTGCGCTATGACGATCTCGTCGCCGATTTCGAAGGCCAGACGCGGCGCCTGCTGCACTTCTGCGGCCTCGACTTCGATCCCGCCTGCCTTGCTTTCCACCGCGCGCCGCGGCCGGTGGCGACCGCCAGCGCGGCGCAGGTCCGCCGTCCGCTCTATGCCAGTTCGGTGCGGCGCTGGCGGCCTTCGCCGGAGCAGCTCGCACCGCTTCTGGAGGGGCTCGGGCCCTTCGCAACAGCCGGCTGACGGCGCACAAAAAACCGGCATCGGTGCGGCAAAATCGACGCTCGCGCGCGCCTTTGACGCCTCACCGCCCCGCCGCTATACCCCGCGCCAGCAGCTCTTCCGAGGAACCCATGGACAAGATCAAGGTTGAAGGAACGGTCGTCGAGCTCGACGGCGACGAGATGACCCGTATCATCTGGGACCTCATCAAGAAGAAGCTGATCCTTCCCTATCTCGACGTGAACCTCGAATATTACGACCTCGGCGTCGAGCATCGCGACTCGACCAAGGACCAGGTCACCGTCGACGCCGCCAACGCCATCAAGAAGCACGGCGTCGGCGTGAAATGCGCCACCATCACCCCCGACGAAGCGCGGGTGAAGGAGTTCAACCTCCACGACATGTGGAAGTCGCCCAACGGCACGATCCGCAACATCCTGGGCGGCGTGATCTTCCGCGAGCCCATCATCTGCAAGAACGTGCCGCGCCTGGTGCCGGGCTGGACCCAGCCGATCGTCGTCGGCCGCCATGCCTTCGGCGACCAGTATCGCGCCACCGATTTCCGCTATCCCGGCAAGGGCACGCTGACCATCAAGTTCGTCGGCGAGGACGGCACGGTGATCGAGAAGGAAGTGTTCAAGGCGCCGGGCTCGGGCGTCGCGATGGCGATGTACAATCTCGACGACTCGATCCGCGACTTCGCCCGCGCCTCGATGAATTACGGCCTGGCGCGCAAATATCCGGTCTATCTCTCGACCAAGAACACGATCCTCAAGGCCTATGACGGCCGCTTCAAGGACATCTTCGAAGAGGTCTACGATGCCGAGTTCAAGGCCAAGTTCGAGGCCGCCGGCATCACCTACGAACACCGCCTGATCGACGACATGGTCGCTTCCGCCCTCAAGTGGAGCGGCGGTTATGTCTGGGCCTGCAAGAACTACGACGGCGACGTGCAGTCCGACACCGTGGCGCAGGGCTTCGGCTCGCTCGGCCTGATGACCTCGGTGCTGACCACGCCGGACGGCAAGATCGTCGAGGCGGAAGCCGCGCATGGCACCGTGACGCGCCACTACCGCGAGCATCAGAAGGGCAAGTCGACCTCGACCAACTCGATCGCCTCGATCTTCGCCTGGACCCGCGGCCTGTCGCATCGCGCCAAGCTCGACAACAACCCGGCGCTCGACAAGTTCGCGCACACGCTCGAGAAGGTCTGCGTCGACACGGTCGAAGCCGGCTTCATGACCAAGGATCTCGCGCTGCTCGTCGGACCCGAGCAGAAATGGCTTACGACCGAAGGCTTCCTCGACAAGGTCGACGAGAACCTGAAGAAGGCCATGGCATAGGCGTTCACCGCAACCGGTGTCACGGCGGCCCGCACGATCCTGTCGTGCGGGCCGCTGCGTCTCGCAGGGCCGGATTCACGCAAGATCCTCGGAAACCCGGGCATTGCGGTCTCCGTAGTTCACCTAGCTCGTATTGCGCGAATCGGGGCGCATGTTCGGCCTCGGGGGTTGGCGTGGACGTGGCGTATGACGGACGGTGTGACCGAGCCGGTGGATTTCCGGCTTCTGTTCGAAAAGTCGCGAGGGCTTTACCTCGTTCTCAATCCGGACATGACGATCGTCGCGGCAAGCGACGCCTATTGCTCGGCCTTGAGCATAAGCCGGGGCGATATCCTGGGCCGCAATCTCTATGACGCATTCCCGGTTCCGCCGGAGAATCTGGACGGCCACAATCACCTGCGCGCGTCGCTCAACCGCGTCGTGACGCTCAAGCGGCCCGACATGATGGGCATCGAGCGCTTCGACGTCCCGAACAAGAAAGGCGATGCGCTCGAAGAGCGCTATTGGAGCCCGCGCAATTCGCCCGTGCTCGACCAGGATGGCAAGTTGCGCTGGATCATCAATCGCATCGAGGACGTAACGCATGCGGTGCGTGAGCCGAATACCGAGCGTTCGCAGCAGCAGATCGCCTACAACAACCGGCGCCTGATCGTCGAATTGCAGCGGCGCAACGAAGAGGCCGAAGAGATCGACCGCATGCGCGGCGAATTGCTGGCGGTGTCGCGTCAGTCGACGATGGCACTCGTAGCCGGCGCATTGGCGCATGATGTCACCCAGCCGCTGACGGCGGCGATGGGCTATCTCACGGCCCTGCGGCGCGGCCGCAGTCGGCCCGATTTCGACGCGAAGGCCGCCGATGGCCTGATGGCGCGCATCGCCGAGCAGTTCGAGCGCAGCGGCGAGGTCGTCCAGGCTCTGCGCGCGCTCATCGCCGCGGGAAGCGCGGCGCATCGGCCCGTGCAGATCGACGACCTGGTGACAGATGCCCGCCGCCTGACCGAGAACGCGATGCGGGTGGCCGATGCCACGCTAGTCGTGTCGGTCGAGCCCGGCCTGCCCGCGATCTCGATGGATCGCGCACAGATCCAGCAGGCGGTGGTGAACCTGCTCGTCCATGCGGCGCGCAATGTTTCCGGCAAGCCGGAGCGCAATGTCGTGCTGCGGGTCGCGCGCAAGGACGATCGATTGAGCGTTTCCGTGTCCGACACTGGCGGCGGGATGTCGGCTGAGGAGATTCGGCGCGTGACCGGGCCCCTGGCGACTGGCGATCTGGAAGGCCGCGACCTTGAACTTCCGATTGCACGGCAGGCCGCCAAGGCGCATGGCGGCACGATGACCATCGATGGCACGCCGGCCGGATCGGTGATCACCATCGCCATTCCGCTTTAGCCGCAGCGAAATCTGTCAGCAGTGTTCTCGCCAGCACGGTTTGTTCTTTATTCGTTCTGAGAGTTCGAATAATCTCCCCAGGCGTTCAGGAGTGGGGAAAATGATCGGATACGTGACCATCGGCGCGCGCGACAGCGAGGCCTCGGGCAGGTTCTACGATGCGGTGATGGAGGCGATCGGCAACGAGCGGAAATTCGCCGATGGCGGATGGATCGGCTATGGGCCGCGCGGCAAGGACGAGCATAACATCTATGTCTGCCCGCCCTTCAACGGCGAGCCGGCGAGTTTCGGCAATGGCATGATGATCGCCTTCAAGACGGACTCGCTCGAGAAAGTCGACGAGGCGCATGCGGCGGGTCTTGGTGCCGGCGGCCGTTGCGAAGGCAAGCCGGGGTATCGCCCGCCGGAAAAGCAGAGCTGGTACGGCGCCTATCTGCGCGATCCGACCGGCAACAAGATCGCGGTGTTTTTCACGCCTTGACGTCTTCGCGGACGCCCCGGGCTTCCTTGATCTCTTCCGGCGTGAGCCAGTCTTCGCCGGCGGCGTCGCGGATGAGGTGTTCGACCTCGTCCTTCAGGCCGGGATGCTTGTGCACAAGCGACTCGAAATCGGCGGCCGCCAGCTCGAGCACGCGTGACGTTCTCACGGCGACCACGGCGGCGTCACGCATGCGATGGCCGAGCAGCGCCAGTTCGCCGAAGAAGTCGCCGGCGGTGAAGCGCAGCCGGCGCTCCGGCAACTGAACCTCGACCTCGCCGGCGACGATGAAATACATCGCCGCGGCGCGTTCGCCCGGCAGCGAGAGGATGTCGCCGCTGCTGGCGGTGTAGGCCCGCAGGAGGTCCATGATCTCGCTGACGATGCGGGCATTGAAGCTCTGAAAGATCGGCACGCGCGCGACCATGCCGAAGGTGACGACGAAGTCGCGGCGATGGATCGAATTGGCGAAGCCGGTGGCGACGATTCCCACGGGCAGCGCCGCGAGGCCGAGGCCGACGATCATCGCCACGCCGGCCAGCAGACGGCCGAGCGGTGTGACGGGCACGGCATCGCCATAGCCGACGGTGGTGAGCGTCGAGACCGCCCACCACATCGCATCGGGAATGGTGCCGAAGGCCTTGGGCTGGAGATGGCCTTCGACCGCGTGCATCGCGCCGGCGAACAGCAGGAGCGCACAGAGGAAGAGCAGCAGGCTGCCGTAGAGCGCGCGGCGTTCCTCGACCAGGGCATGCGTCAGCGCGGCAAGGGCGGGCGAATAGCGCGCGATCTTGAGCAGGCGGAGAAGCCGGATGAGGCGCAGCACCCGCAAATCGAAGAACGGAACGAAGAATGCGATGATGGCCGGGCCGACGGCAAAGAAATCGATCAGCATCATCGGGCGCAGCATGAACCGGAGACGACCCAGCATGGGCCCGCCCTCGGCGACCGCGGGCTCTTCGGGCGCGGTCCAGATGCGCAGGAAGTATTCGATGACGAAGGCCAGGATCGAGACGTTCTCGAACACCGCGAGCGGCTCGGCGTAGCGCAACTCGAATTCCGGCACGCTTTGCAGCGTATAGGCGACCGCGTTCGACACGATGAGGGCGATCAGGCCGTATTCTACGGCAGCCCCGATCGTGCCGCCGAGCCTTCCGCCTTCCAGCGCGAGATAGGCGCGGCGGCGCAGAGACTCGGACGCCGCACTCATGCGGCCGGACTGAGGGCGCCGATCCTGGCTTCGATGGCCGCGAGCGCCTTGGCCGCGCCGGCGGCATCCGGTCCGCCGGCCTGGGCCATGTCTGGACGTCCGCCGCCGCCCTTGCCACCGAGCGCTTCGGCGCCGAGCTTGACGAGATCGACCGCGCTCACGCGCTTGGTCAGGTCTTCGGTGACGCCGACCACGAGCGAAGCCTTGCCGTCGGCCACAGCCACGAAGGCGACGACGCCGGAGCCGAGCTTCGTCTTCGCGTCGTCGGCGAGGCCTTTCAAATCCTTCGCGCTCACGCCATCGACTTCGCGCAAGAGGACCTTGATGCCGGCAATGTCTTTTGCGCCGTCGCCCTCGCCGCTGCGCGCGGGGCCGGCGAGCGCGAGCGCCTTCTTGGCATCGGCGAGTTCGCGTTCGAGCTTGCGGCGCTCGTCGGACAGCGCGGCGACGCGGGCCGGCAATTCGGCGGCGCTGGTCTTGAGCGCAGCGGCGGCTTCGCGCGCGATCTCGGCCTGGCCGGAGAGATATTTGCGCGCGCCCTCGCTCGTCAGCGCCTCGATGCGGCGGACGCCGGCGGCGACGGCGCTTTCGGCGAGGATCGTGAACAGACCGATATCGCCCAGGCGATAGACATGGGTGCCGCCGCAGAGTTCGACCGAATAGCTTTTGCCGCCTTCGGGGTCGGAGCCCATCGAAAGCACGCGGACCTCGTCACCGTATTTTTCGCCGAACAGCGCCTGTGCGCCCTCGGCGATGGCCTGCTCGGTGCCCATCAGGCGGGTCGAGACATCGCTGTTCTGACGGATGACGTCGTTGACGATCTGCTCGATGCGCGCGAGCTCGTCATGGCTGACGGGCTTGGGATGGCTGAAGTCGAAGCGCAGGCGGTCGGGTGCGACGAGCGAACCCTTCTGCTGGACATGATCGCCGAGCACCTTCTTGAGCGCCGCGTGAAGCAGATGAGTCGCCGAGTGGTTGGCGCGCGTGGCGCGGCGGCGTTCGCCGTCGACATTCAGATCGACCGCGTCGCCGACCTTGATCTCGCCCTTCGTGACCTTGACGACATGGACGTGCAGCGCGCCGAGCTTCTTCTCGGTGTCGGTGACGAGGCCTTCGCCCTTCGCCGATTTGAGCGTGCCGGTGTCGCCGACCTGGCCGCCGGATTCGCCGTAGAACGGCGTCTGGTTGGCGAGAAGCAGGACCGTGTCACCCGCCTTTGCCGAGGTCACGCGGGCGCCGTCTTTGAACATGGCCAGCACATTGCCTTCGGCGTCTTCGGTGTCGTAGCCGAGGAATTCGGTCGAGCCGAACTCGTCGCGCACGGCGAACCACTGCTGATCGGTCGCGGCTTCGCCGGAGCCGGCCCAGGCGGCGCGCGCCTCGGCCTTCTGGCGCGCCATGGCGGTGTTGAAGCCGTCGGTGTCGACCTCGATATGCTTGGCCTTGAGCGCGTCCTGCGTCAGGTCGAGCGGGAAGCCGTAGGTGTCGTAGAGCTTGAAGGCGGTTTCGCCCGGCAGCGTCGCGC
The DNA here is from genome assembly GCA_018241025.1 of Pseudomonadota bacterium. Classification (GTDB taxonomy): domain Bacteria; phylum Pseudomonadota; class Alphaproteobacteria; order Micropepsales; family Micropepsaceae; genus Rhizomicrobium. The sequence goes on along the minus strand of JAFEEQ010000026.1, from coordinate 119,398 downwards.
CGGCGCCCATGCCCGAGGTCGCTTCGTCGAGCAGCTTCAGGCCGCGTGCCAGGGTTTCGCGGAAGCGGATCTCTTCGAGGCGCAAGGTCTCGGTAACCAGCGGCTCTGCGCGCTTGAGTTCGGGATAGGCCGCGCCCATCTCGGCGACCAGCGCCGGGACGAGGCGGTACATCAGGGGTTCCTTCGCGCCGATCAGATGCGCATGGCGCATGGCGCGGCGCATGATGCGGCGCAGGACATAGCCGCGGCCTTCGTTCGAGGGCAGCACGCCGTCGGCGATCAGGAACGAGGTCGAGCGCAGATGGTCGGCGATGACGCGGTGGCTGAACTTTGCCTCGCCGTCTTCCTTCGCGCCGCTGGCCGCGACCGAGGCGGCGATCAGATGGCGGAAGAGATCGGTGTCGTAGTTCGACGTGACACCCTGGAGGATGGCGGCGATGCGCTCCAGCCCCATGCCGGTGTCGATCGAAGGCTTGGGCAGGTCGATGCGGGTGTTCTCGTCCACCTGCTCGAATTGCATGAAGACGAGATTCCAGAATTCGAGGAAGCGGTCGCCGTCTTCCTCGGGCGAGCCGGGCGGGCCGCCTTCGACGCCGGGACCCTGGTCGAAGAAGATTTCGGAGCAATAGCCGCAGGGACCGATGGGGCCCATCGCCCAGAGATTGCTCTCATGGCCGATGATGCGGTCGTCGGGCAGACCGGCGATCTTCTTCCACAGATTCCGCGCGACATCGTCGGTCGGATAAACGGTGACGAGGAGCTTGTCCTTGGGCAGCGCGACGGTCTTGGAGACATAGTCCCAGGCGTATTCGATCGCGGCTTCCTTGAAGTAGTCGCCGAAGGAGAAATTGCCCAGCATCTCGAAGAAGGTGTGGTGGCGCTGGGTGTAGCCGACATTGTCGAGATCGTTGTGCTTGCCGCCGGCGCGGACGCATTTCTGCACCGAGGTCGCGCGGGCGAAGGGCAGCTTCTCGGCCCCGGTGAAGGTGTTCTTGAACTGGACCATGCCGGCGTTGGTGAACATCAGCGTCGGATCGTTGCGCGGCACGAGCGGCGACGACGGGACCACCGCATGCTGGCGGTCGCGGAAGAAATCGAGGAAGGAGCTGCGGACGTCCGAAAGGCTGGTCATGCGGGGTTTCTAGCGGGAGGGGGCGGTTCTGTCATCTGCGGGGCGGAAATAGCGGGTCGGCGCCAAGTTTTCCGATGGATGGCCGGGTCAAGCCCGGCCATATGAAAACGAAGGGGCGCCCGTGGCGGGGCGCCCCTTCGCCGGAGTCGTTCCCTCATGCCTAAAGGAACGGACTTTCATGGATGACGGCGGCTATTCCTCGTCCGCGTCGTCGCTTTCCTTTTCGCCGGCCATGTTCTGGCCGATCAGGCCGGCACTGCCGCGGATCGCAGCCTCGATCTTGTCGGCCACATCCTTGTGGGTGGCGAGGAAAGTCTTGGCGGCCTCGCGGCCCTGGCCGATGCGGTCGCCGTCATGGGAGAACCAGGAGCCCGACTTCTCCACCACCCCGGCCTTGACGCCGAGATCGAGCAGTTCGCCGGTCTTGGAGATACCCTGGCCGTACATGATGTCGAACTCGACCTGCTTGAAGGGCGGGGCGACCTTGTTCTTCACCACCTTGACGCGGGTCTGGTTGCCGACGACCTCGTCGTGATCCTTGATCGCGCCGATGCGGCGGATGTCGAGGCGGACGGAGGCGTAGAACTTGAGCGCATTGCCGCCCGTCGTCGTCTCCGGATTGCCGAACATGATGCCGATCTTCATGCGGATCTGGTTGATGAAGATCACGATGGTGTTCGATTTGGAGATCGAGCCGGTGAGCTTGCGCAGCGCCTGGCTCATCAGGCGGGCCTGCAGGCCGGGCAGCTGATCGCCCATCTCGCCTTCGATTTCGGCCTTCGGCGTCAGCGCCGCGACCGAGTCGACCACCACGATATCGACACCGCCGGAACGCACCAGCGTGTCGCAGATCTCGAGCGCCTGCTCGCCCGTGTCGGGCTGGGAGATCAGCATCTCGTCGATGTCGACGCCGAGCTTCTTGGCATAGCCCGGGTCCATCGCATGTTCAGCGTCGATATAGGCGGCGATGCCGCCCTTCTTCTGGACCTCCGCCACGACATGCAGCGCCAGCGTGGTCTTGCCCGAGCTTTCCGGACCATAGACCTCGATCACGCGGCCGCGCGGCAAGCCGCCGATGCCGAGCGCGATGTCGAGGCCGAGCGAGCCGGTCGGGACGGCATCGGTCGCAACCCCGAGATCCTTCTGGCCCATCTTCATGACGGAGCCCTTGCCGAAGGCCCGGTCGATCTGGCTCAGCGCCGCCTCGAGGGCGCGCTTCTTTTCGTTGTCTTCCTTGCCCACGACCCTGAGTGCTGCCTGTGACATGAGAACCGCCTCCTTATTTCAGAGCCGCCCAGAAAACCCAAGCGGCCGCCACGTGGCGATCAAAGTACACTCTTTGTTCTTGTTGGCAAGACTGGTATCAAGCTACTGTATATGAACAATAATACTACATGTTGTTCGTATAATGTACCGGTAGATCGAAACCGAATCCTGCCGGTCGTGCCTTCATTTGAAATTCCCCGCCGTTGCCGGGTCGATTCGTGGGCCGTATCCTGTACGGGCTAAGAGGATTCTATTCCCGTGCCAAAAGGCCCCGGAGGCGTGAAGCGCCCCGCCGATACCGTTAAAGCCGCGATCATGGTTGCGCGAATCGCTACCGGCGAGATCGAGGACAAGCCATCTGCCGCGCCGGGCCGAGCTAAGGGAGGCAAGGCTGGTGGGGTCGCCCGCGCGAAGGCACTGAGCCCTCAGAAACGCAAGGAAATAGCCAAAAGGGCGGCGGAATCACGCTGGGGTAACAAGTAGAAATTTGCGATTGACTTTTAGCTAGGCAATCAATACCTCTACGGAAAGTAGAGGTTCCAGATGGCCGACAAAGTACCCGACTCCTTGGATTTTGCTGCTCAATTGCGATATCTGGTTACCGAGCGCCGAAAAAATCGGCGCCGCCTGCTTGAGGCTGCCGTCCGAGATGGGCAGCTAGATCAGGGGGTTACTGGGCTGATCGCAGCTGCCAAGGCGCTAGGGAAGCCGATCAATGCGCCTGCTGATGACCACATCAGCCCGCAGACAATGCAGTCGTTTCGACAAGCCCGGTATTCGCTTGCACAGGCCGCGCCAGCATTCTTTTCCGCTTGGACGGCCGAGGAAGGAGAAGATCAGCCGAGCGCGTCCCCGGTGCCGTCGAGTCCCGCGCCAGCAACCACCGAGGGAATGCCGAAGATCGCTGACATTGTGCTGGAGCGCCTCAAGATGGCTGGGAAAGTAGGGCTGAAGGCCACCTCGATCCGCGAGCACATTGAGCAGACCTATCATGCGCAAATTCACGAAAAGACCGTAGGAATGACTTTGTACCGTCTCCAAAAAGCGGGGGAAGTCACGCGCGATGGTCACACTTGGTTCGTCGCTTCGCCAGAAGCGAAGAACCCCGGCGGTACGAACGCCGGGGCCCATTAATCGCGGTAACGAAGAAAGGAGACATGCGTGACCTGGCACATCACCCGTAGCAGCGCGGTTGCCTGAGGCGGGAGTGGCGCAAGCCGCTCTTGTCTCAGGGATACGCGCGGTGCCCGTAGCTCAGACTGGATAGAGCGTCGGTCTGCTAAACTGAAGGTCGCTGGTTCAAGTCCAGCCGGGCACGCACGTATCTAACCAAATCGCAAGCTGACCGTCAAGAACTTCTTTCGAATCAAGGAGTTAGCGAAGCGTTGGCTAATTGGAATCAAATAGATATTTTTGCTTGACAAAAGCAATCAAATGAACCATTTTGCTTGTCATGAACAAGCTGTCTCACGAAAAACGGGTCCAAATCCTCTCCATGTTGGTGGAAGGAGCCTCGATGCGCTCCACCGCGCGCGTGTGCGACGTTACGCTCAATGCCGTGTCGCGCCTGCTGGTGAGCGCCGGGACGGCTTGTGAAAACTTCCACGACGCGACCGTACGCGGGCTGAAAACTTCCTACCTTCAATGCGATGAGATTTGGAGCTTCTGCTACGCGAAGAAGCGCACCGTGAAGGCAATGCCCGACGACAAGGTGATGGACGGCGTCGGCGACGTCTGGACCTTCACGGCATTGGACCGCGATTCCAAGCTGATCGTGAATTGGTTCGCCGGAGATCGCGACGTGGCGTGCGCCCGCGCGTTCCTAGAAGATGCCAAGGGCCGCATTGAAACGCCAGTTCACGTCACCACCGATGGGTGGCCAGGTTATCAGGGCCTTGTGAACGAGATTTTCGCCCTCAACGACTCCTACTCGCAGATAATCAAGGTTTTCTCCAGCACGCCGGACAAGAGCCCGGCCCGAAAGTACAGCCCCGGCGTTGTCGTGAAGGCCGAAAAACACAGCGTGTTTGGTACTTTCGATTTGTCGAAGGCTTCGACCTCGCACGTCGAGCGTATGAACCTCAACATGCGGATGGGAATGCGCCGCTTTACGCGACTGACAAATGCGTTTTCAAAGAAGTTTGAGAACCACTGCCATGCACTCGCGCTCTACTTCGTGTTCTACAATTTCTGCCGCGTTCACAAGACGCTGCGCACAACGCCTGCAATGGCCGCTGGCCTCACTGACGAAGTGATGGACATGGGCCATATCGTCCGGCTGATCGAGATGGAAGAAGGCCCCGCGAAGAAGCGCGGGCCTTACAAGAAAAAAGCCGCCTAGCCCTGGTTTTGGAGGACCGTTTTCATGCGTATCTGCGCTGCTTGTTCCGATACGTCGAAATATTTGGCCATATCAACGTATGACTTTTTCCCGTCGGCATAGGCCTGCTTAACGAGGTTCGGAGGCATCAAAACAAAAGCGGCATACTGATTGGCCTGTGTTTCGAAGAAGCTCCCCAGAGAGCTGCGATACATGGCGTCATCGGTTACGCCGTCGCCGATCATGTCGCGGTGCAAGACGTAGTGGCCGATCTCGTGGGCAATAGTGAAACGCTTGCGGCGCGGATTGTCCGACGAGTTCACCGTGATTTTGAAGGTTGGCCCTTTGCGCTCAATCTTTCCTGCGAGATCGCCCATTGGCTCATACGCCAATTCGAGCCCGAGAGCCGACACAATTTCGACTACGTCAACCGGTGCAGAAACAAGGTGCTGCGCAACGATTTCCGAGGGCAACGCCTGCCGATCTTGAACTCGCTTAAAATCTACCATCACTCGCCTCCCTCTTTCTGAGCAAACGCATCAATAATTTCGGTGGAGGTGTTTCCGTTCTCATTCTGATAGCGAGCGGCTACCTCCCGTGCTGCCGTCACTTCAGCGATGGCCTTGGCCTCCTTCACAGCCTCAGCAGTCGCAATCCTTACCGCTTCGCTAGTGGCCCCCTTGATGGCTGCCTCTTTGATCCGGTCATAACCCCAAATCGCCACTAGCGCGACCGCTATACCAAGCCCCGCTAGCACCACTGTGGCAGCAGTAAGAACGACCGTCACAAGTCCTTCTGGCGTCCATCCGGCGCCGCTTGCGAGCGGTCCCCGTGTTGCGATGTAGAACGCGCATATAACTGTGAAGACGCCAGCGACGAACGTCGCAAGAAATGACCTCAGTTCCATCGCGGCAATGTCCCCGCCTCGATTGGCCGAATCGGTCAGCATCATGCACGAATCTGTCAACAGATATGTTTTTGGTTTGTTCTTTACAAGGGCCTATGGGTTTTCAAAAGAAGGCACTACCATCCTGCCCCTAGAACAATAAGTGAAAAAATCCCGCCAGGACCGACTCAGAGCGGACGCCACGGCAGCAAGGGTGGTCAGGACGGCGTTCGGAGCGCTCTGCCATGATGCCGGCATGAACCACGACTTTCTGGCCAATGTCCTCGCCTATATCGAAGCCCATCGCGACGAGCCGATGACCGTTGCCGAGCTGGCCGCGGTGGCGGGGTTTTCGCCCTACCATTTCTCGCGCCTGTTCACCGCGCGCTTCGGGACGAGCGTGGTGGGCTATGTCCGCGATTGCCGCCTGCAGGCGGCGTCGCTGCGCCTCACCGGCGACAACCCGCCGGCGCTGATCGATCTCGCCTTCGATTGCGGCTTCGAGAGCCAGGAAGCCTTCACCCGCGCCTTTCGCCGCCGCTATGGCGTGCCGCCGGGCCAGTTCCAGCGCAGCGCGCTCAAACCGATGGAGAGAACGATGCCCGCGCAAGGCCACGCGAATGTCGAGATGCTGCCCGATCTGGTGAAACGCGGCGCCTTCGCGTTGGCCGGCGTCGGCGCCCTCTTCACCGAGGACAACAAGAGCGGCATTCCGGGATTGTGGCCGCGGCTGATCCGCGAGCTGCCGTTGACGGGGCAGACCGATGCGCGGACCTATGGCGTGTGCAAGATGGTCGACAGGCAGGAAGGCTGCCTGCGCTACATCGCTGGCGTCGAAGTGACCGGCGACTCGCCGCTGCCCGACGGCTTCGAGAAGATCGCGCTCGAGGCGCATACCTATGCGGTGTTCCGGCTCATCCTGGATGGCACGATGCTGCATCCGCAGATGCAGGCGGCGATGCCGAAGATCTGGGGCGAGATGCTGCCGATGTCCGGCTACAAGACCGTACCGGCGCCGGACTTCGAGCTCTATCCCGCCGACTTCGAGCCCAACCGCAAGGGCGCTTACGTCGATATGTACATCGCGGTCGAGGCGAGGTGACCGCGGCGCGCGCGGCGTGCAAAGCTTTGCCGTCATCGCCGGGACATCCGCCATGCCGAAGATCGATCTCACCGCCGTGCCGGAGCGCAGGGGCACCGGCTATCCGCCGCAATTCAACGCGCCTTGTGCCGACCGCATCCGCAAGCGCATCGGCGATGCCGGCGGGCTGAAGGATTTCGGCGTCAACCTGATGCGCCTGCCGCCGGGCAACTGGTCGAGCCAGCGCCACTGGCACAGCCATGAGGACGAGTTCGTCTATATCCTCGAAGGCGAGGTGGTGCTGGTGGAGGATAGCGGCGAGACGGTGCTGCGCGCCGGCGATTGCGCGGCGTTTCCCAAAGGCAGCGGCAACGGCCATCACCTGATCAACCGGTCAAAGCGGATTGCGGTCTATCTCGAAATGGGCTCGCGCCATCCCGACGATCTGACCACCTGCTCCGACATCGACATGATGAGCGCCAATGCCGATGGGCGCTTCGTGCACAAGAACGGGACGCCTTATTCGGAGGGTTAGGGTTGGACTCGATTGGAACTCAATTCCACGCGTCATGGGCGGGTTAAACCCATCCATGACGGAGATTTCGTCTCCACCAATTGACGACAGACCACTACCGCGCCAGCGGGCTTGCCAGCACCGAATCCTCATAGGCCGCAATCGCGCGCTCGAATTGCCATTGCAGGCGGGCTTTCTCGCTGGTCGCGAGGAAGGCGTCGCATGCGGGTGTGTTTTTCAAAACAGCCGTACAGGCAGAAACCGGCTTCGTGTAATCGCCGTCCTGCCAGAGACTCGCACCCGGCAGGAAGCTGTATTCGAGGCCGTTGCGTGCCATCTGCTTGAGATCGCGATAACCCAGCTTCTGCTCCAGCACGGCGCGGACATATTCATGCGTCAGGTCGATGCGGAACACGCCTTCGTCGTCGGCCGAGAGCGTCACCGGCACGCCCATCCGGCGGTAGAGCGCGAGCGGATGCTCCGCGCCCTTGATGCCCGGCGTGATGTCGTTGCTGGTGAGGTTGATCTCCACCGCGATGCGCTTTGCCGCCATCTCGGCCAGCAGCCCCGCGGCGTCGCGCTCGTAGGGGATGGCATAGCCATGGCCGATGCGGCTCGCGCCCGCGACCTCGATGGTATCGCGGATGTGATGGGTGAGCTCGTTCGGCATGACGAGGCCTTCGGCCAGTTCGCCGGCATGGAGCGAGAGCTTCACCTTCGGATAACGCGCATGGAAGAAGGCGAAGATCCGCATCTGCAGATCGAAATCGCGCAGCGCCACCGGATCGTCCTCCGGCGCGACGAGATTGACGCCGACGAAACGCGGATCGGCATCGGCGAGCGCGAAGCCGAGCGCGACCTGGGCGAAGACCTGCTCCGGCGGCAATGTGCGCAGGACGAAGAAGAGATAGTGCACATCGACGGCGCATTCATCCGGCAGGCGGAAGGCGTTGCAGCGCAGATCGGCCGACATGCGCTTTTCGGCGTCGTCGTATTCGGCGCGCGCCGCGGCGACCAAGGCGGGGATCTTCGGTTCGAGCAGCTTGAAGCTGGCATCGGGATCGTTCGCATCCTTCACCGTGCCGAGCAATTCGGGCGAGAAGGCGACACCGGGATCGGTGATCTGCTCGACATACTGCACATGATCCTGTGCCGCGAGGCGCCGGGTCGCGGCCATCATGTCGCCGAGATGGCGCGCGGCGACGATGCCGAAACGCGGAAAAGTCGCGAAGGCGTGGTCGTGGCCGTTGACCTCGCCGGTGCCGAGGCCGGGCACGAAGTTGCGCATCGACAGCGCATCGATGGTCGACTGGTAGAATTTCGGATCGCGGGTGACGAGATCGCGCGCCTCGACTTGGGTATCCGTGCAGGGCGGGGGCAGGAGCGCGCGCGTCGCCTTGTCGACGCAGAAGCCGTCGTCGCTTGCCCATTTCAGATAGTCCTCGGCGTAGACCGAGCCGTCGAGATGATTGTGCAGGTCGCCGCCCTTGGGCATCGTCTGGAGCAGGATGCGCAGCGCGGGCGGCGAGGCGGCATAACGCGCGAAGAGCGCGGCGACCTTGTCTTCGCGCGTGAGCGGCTTGGCGGCGAGCGCCGGTGCCGCGAAGAGAAGAAGCGCGAGAGCGGCTTTAAGCAGACGTGCGACCATAGGTCTGACGCATCCTTTCCTCGGAATGGAGCCCGGCGACGATCGGCGGATATTTTGCGGCGCCGCAGCCGGGAAGACATTCGATCGTGGCATCGGAATTGGGGCCGGTGAAGAGCACGATGGAGAGGCGGCGCGTGCCGCTGGTCCGGTCGCGCGGCGGGTTGGCGACGCGGTGGACGTTCGAGATCCAGCTGTCGTTGGTCCAGCGCTGGATGAGATCGCCGGCATTGATGACGAGCGTGCCGGGGACCGGCCGTACATCGATCCACGCGCCCTCGATCTGCACCTGCAGGCCGCCCGGCGCAGCATCCTGGCGCAGGATCGTAAAGCCGGAGAAATCGGTGTGCGGGCCATAGCGCAGCGCGCCCGGCTCCGGCGGATGGGGTTGATCGGGATAGAGCACGCAGCGCAGGTTGAGCTCCATCCGGTCGAAGAACGGCGCGAAGTGATCGGCGGGCAGATTGAGCGCGGCGGCGCTGAGCCGCATCAGCGTCAGCGCGAGATCGCGGCCGGCGGCGATATAGGCCTCGACGATCTCGCGAAAGCCCGGCATGTCGGCGGGCCAGAGATTGGCGCGGTAGAGACGGGCGTCGAGATCGTTCGCCGCGGCCTCACGGTCGAAACGCGGATTGGCGAAGGTCAGCGATTCACAGAGATCCGGCGCGGCACCGGCGACCTGACCGACGATCTCGCTGCGGATGGGCAGATAGCCCTGCCCGCGCCCGCGATCGGGGAAGGTCAGTTGCGCTTTCTCGTCCAGGGGCCGGGCGAAGAAGCGCTGCGCGTGGGTATAGACGCCATCGTAAAGCGGCTCGGGAATTCCATGGCCCCCGATCAGCGCGAAGCCGGTGGCACGCATCGCCGCGTCCCAGGCGCGCGCGACGCCTGCGGGATCGGAGCCGTCGCGGAACGGCGCAATGTCGATGATGGGAATATCCAAGCCGCCACCTCGCCGCCCGGCTTACGGGACGGCGGTGACGCGTGCAACTCGTCCTCCTCAATCCGTCATGGCCGGCCTCCGAGCCGGCCATCCATCGGACGCGCAGCGTCCAAGAAGAATCACGCGGAGGCGCGGAGCCCGAACTCAACTCCGCGTCTCCGCGTGAATATTCGGGTAGGCGCTGACGCGCCGGTGGGTAGGTCAGGGCTTCACGAATTTGAGCGCGTACTGATCGGTATGCCCGCGGATGGATTTGTCGAAGATCGGCATTGTGTGGTCGTCGCCCGGGCGGTGCAGGAAGTCGCCTTCGCCGACATACTTGAACCCCGCCGCCGTGACCTCGGCGATCACCTGGTCCTTGGAGATGCGGTGCAGCTTGGCGATCTCGTCGTCGCTGAGCGCGCCATTGGCCTGATGGTCGAGGATGAAGTAGGTGCCGCCGGGCTTCAGCGAGTCGAAGACATGGCGGTTGAACTTCGCCATGTCGACATCGCCGTACTTCTTGATGTGCAGGTCGTGATAGTTCTGGGTGATCCAGAACAGATCGACCGGTTCCGACAGCGTGAACGCGCCGAAATCGTTATCGCTGACGCTGAAGTTCGTGTGCCCTTCGGCAATCGCCTTCTGCGAGGCGTCGAGACAGCCCTTCCAGCCCTTGTTGTCGAAACCGATCACCTTGCCGGTGGGGCCGACGACGTCGGCGATCATGCGCGAGAAATAGGCGCCGCAGGGATACATCTCCGCGACCGTCATGCCCGGCTTCACGCCCGCAAAGGCGAGCGTCTCGGCCGGCGCGCGGATCGCGTCGGCATCGCGGTCGTCCTTGGGCCGGGTCTGGTCGGCGACGGCGTTGCTTATGACATCGGGCATGGCGGCGGCAAACGCGGCACCTGACAAGGCAAGCACAAAGAGGCCCGCGGCGACAATCTGAGTCTTCACGAAATTGCTCCGGCTGGAAACACCGAAGTCTAGGCTGGGACGGCGGAAGTCCGCCTACACGATTTCGTCAACGGCCTGCGGGCGGCCGCTCGACCGGCAGGACCCAGCCGGGTTCGAGTGTTTTCGCCGGGTGATAGCCGCTGACCTGGCCCATGATGTCGCCGGGGCGGCGCAGCTCGTAGCCGAGCAGGCCGCGCAGCGTCGGGCTCATGCCGCGCACGGTTTCCTTCGGCACGCCGAGCGTGAAGGTCTCCTGCTGTCGCGCCCAGGGCTCGCAATAATGATTGGTGTAGGCGAGACGCGGCGCGTCGGAGCGGTTGGCGCCGGCGCCGTGGATCAGCGTGCCCTGGAAAACGCAGAGCGCGCCGGCCGGCATGGTCAGATGGATGACGTTGCGCGTGTCGTCGCTCTCGCGGCCCGCGACGATATCGGCATAGAAGCTCTGGACCTTCTGCGACGACCACAGATGGCTGCCGGGATACATCACCGTGCCGCCATTCTGCGGCGTGAACGCATCGATGGCGCCGATGGTGCTCATGCTGATCGCCGGGCGCGGCCGCGGGAAGGGATAGAAAGTGTCGTCGAAATGCAGCGCCTGCTGCGCCTCGCCGGGATAGATGCAGATCGCGTGGTTGGCGCTGAGCAGATAGTGCGGCTGAAGCCAGCGGTCGAGGATCGCGAGCAGGCGCGGATCTTCCGCACTCTCCTCATAGACCTTGCCGCGACCGACGAGGGTATAGACGCGCTCGGTGGTGAAGCCCTCGAACCCGTTGCGCCCGCGATAGGTGCCGAGATGGCCTTTCAGCCCGTCTCTGAAGCGCGAAAGCTGATCGGCGGACAGGAACTCCTCGATGATGGTGAAGCCCTGCTCTTTCAGGCGTGCGGTATGGGCTTCGACATCGAAGCCGATCGGTTGGACGCGCAAAGGGCCAACATCCGTGCGCAAGTTGCCCAGCCTTTCAGGAAACGTTCGTACCGTCGGGGGCACCGGAGTCGTTGTTCCGCGCCTCGTCCGCGCCGACAACGATCAACCGTGGCTTTTGCCACGCCTCACGGTTCGTCTGTTCGCCCTCACATTCGGCCATAGCGACGTTTCCCCCCTCATACTTCGCCGCAGATCGTAAGCATCACGACCCGGCTTGGGAATACGCAAGGCCGAAGCTGAGATGCACGCTCGGTAGCGCGACCGGGATGGCCTCGTGGATTTCGCCTTGCGGGACGAAGAGCAAATCGCTGCTTTCCAACAGGATTTCCGAGCGGACCTGGCCGACGGTGTCGTAGAAAATCCAGCGTTTGGCGCCGAAAATCTGCAATGCCAACACGTCATGCCCGTCGCTATGTGGAGCGAAAATGCTGACCTCGCCGAAGGTGAGATAGGCATTCGCGATGACGCGACTGCCCGTCAGGCCAGCGAGATATTTGGAAACCTGGCCGATTGCCGGAACGTGGCGGTGAATCTGGTTCAGCACCAGGCTTGCGCCTTTGTCGAGGAACGCTTGTATCACGGCGGGTTTCAGCTTGCCGCCAGGCTCGCGATAGGCCTCGCGCGGAACGGCGCCGCCGCGAAAACCGAGATAGTAGTCCGACGCGTCGATCGCGTCCGAGCATTTGAGGCTGTCGATCGCATCCCAGGGAAGCAACTCGGAGACCTGCGCGCCGCCATGGATCGGCACCGTCCGCCGCGACGCGAACGCCGCGCGCAATTTATCGGGCGTTTCGAGCCCGAGAGCCGCGAGGCTCATCCACCCGCCGCCTTCTTCACCGGCGCCGTGCTCAGCACCTCCTTCACCTTGGCGGCGAATTGCTTGAGGCCGAAGGGCTTGGGCAGGAAGTGGAGGTCGGCGGCGTTCTCTTCGTTGCGGCGGAAGGCTTCCTCGGCATAGCCGGACATGAAGATCACCGCCATGTCGGGCTTGATGCGCTTGACGTTGCGCACCAGCGTCGGGCCGTCCATGTTCGGCATCACCACGTCGGTGACGAGAAGGTCGATCGGACCCTTGTGCGTCTTGACGATCTCGAGCGCTTCCTCGCCGCCGCTCGCCTCGAGCACGCTGTAGCCGCGCATCTTGAGCGCGCGCGCCGCGAAGCTGCGCACCGCTTCCTCGTCTTCGACCAGCAGGATGGTGTCCTGCCCCGTGACGTCGCGCGGACCGGCGGGTGCGGCTTCGGCGACGACGGAAGTGGCGCTCTCGGCGCGATGGCGCGGCAGGAAGATGCGGAACGTCGTGCCCTTTCCGACCTCCGACGACACGTCGATGAAGCCGCCGGTCTGCTTGACGATGCCGAACACCGTGGCGAGGCCGAGACCTGTGCCTTGCCCCACCGGCTTCGTCGTGAAGAAGGGATCGAAGATCTTGCCGATGACCTCCTTCGGGATGCCGGTGCCGGTATCGGCGACCTCGATGCGGACATAGTCTCCCGCCGGCATCACGCCGGTGCCATAGGCGACAGGCTGGACGATTGTGTCGTTGGCGGTGCGGATGGTCACGGTGCCGCCCTTCGGCATCGCATCGCGCGCGTTGACCACCAGATTGATGATCGCGTTGGAGAGCTGCGCCTCGTCGGCATGGATCGGCCACAGGTCGGGGCCGTGATCGAGCTTGAGGTCGATGCCTTCGCGCAACAGCCGGCGCAGCATGAGCGCAAGCTCGCCGACCACGTCGCGCACCGCCAGCACCTTGGGCTGCAGCGTCTGCTTGCGTGAGAAGGCGAGGAGCTGTCCCACCAGCGTCGCGGCGCGGAGCGCATTCTGGTGGATCTCGTTGATCTCCTTGAACGACGGATCGCCGGCCTGGTGGCGCATCAGGAGGAATTCGGAATTGCCGATGATGACGGTGAGCAGGTTGTTGAAGTCGTGCGCGACGCCGCCGGCGAGCTGGCCCACCGCCTGCATCTTCTGGCTCTGCGCAAACTTCGTCTCGAGCGCCTTCTGTTCGGAAACGTCGACGAGATAGAGGATGGCGCGGTCGCCGCTGACCGGGCTGGCGAAGAGCTCGGCGCTGCGCTCCTCGGTACCGGCGGCGCGCAGCTCGGCACCGGCGGAGTTGTGCGCACCGGCGGCGGCATGGGTCACCAGTTCGAGGATGCGGGCGCGGTCGGTGGCATCGACGAGATCGCCCACGCTGCGTCCGGCGAGCGCGCCGGTGATGGAGAAGAATTTGCCGAAGGCCGGATTGGCGTCGATCAGCCTGCCATCCTTGCCGGCGAAGGCGACGCCGACCGGCGCATCGCGGAACATCTCCCCGATCGCGGCCGGCGCGGCGGCCGGAACGACGCCCGACTTGGCGGGCACCGCGGAAACGGCCGGTGCCGAAGACGGTGCACCGGCGAGACGCGGCGTGAACCACCACGCGGTCTGGCCGTTAGAGAGCGGCCGCACCGCCGCCACCAACTCGATCCCGGGGCCGACGACGAAGGATTCTTCGCGCGCCACCCGCTCCGACGCGCCCTTGGTCAGGCGATAGAGCACCGCCGAAGACGGCTCGCCGGCGAGCGCCAGCTCGGGCGGGGGCGCCGCTTCGCCCTCCGCGGCGCCGGCCATCTTGCGATAGACCTCGTTGCAGTCGAGCACCGCGCCGTCGGATCCGGTGATCGCCCAGGCGACATTGGCGCGCGCCGCGGCCTCGGCAATGCGGCGGGCGTCGCCGGTGGAGAGCGTCTCCTTCGGCCAGACCGCGAAGAGGAAGAGGCAGCCGACCGCGCCGATGGCAGCAGCGAGCATCATGCCGATCCAGCCGACCGTAACCGGTTCGGCCACGGCAAGGCCGGCGGCGGCCAGCGCCAGCAGCACGAAGCCCAGCGCCGCCCAGCGCCAGGCGCCGGCGGGAATAGGAAGACTGGAGCCGAACGTCGCCATCATCTGATTCGCGAGTTTAGCCGAACTGACGCGATTGCGCCGGGGGCAGAAGAGGCGTTGTGCCCGAACTGCCCGGCCGGTGCGTTGACGAAGCGCAAGGGGAGCGCAAAGCCCTGTTTTTGCTGGCCCCGGCAGTGCTACGGTCGCGCCATGGCGGACGTCTTTCCCCCGATCGAGCCCTATGAATACGGGATGCTCGATGTGGGGGATGGCCAGCGCATCCATTACGAGATTTGCGGCAATCCCGACGGCATTCCGGCGCTGATGCTGCATGGCGGACCGGGGTCCGGCTGCACCCCCGGGATGCGCCGGTTCTTCGATCCCCGGCGCTATCGGGCAGTCCTGTTCGACCAGCGCAATTGCGGGCGCAGCACGCCGCATGCGAGCGATCCGGCCGTCGATCTCCGGCACAATACGACGGCGCATCTGATCGCCGACATCGAACGGCTGCGCGTACATCTTGGCGTGGAACGCTGGACGATCCTCGGCGGATCGTGGGGCGTCACGCTGGGGCTCGCCTATGCGCAACGATACCCGGAGCGTGTCGCGGCGATGGTGTTGTTCAGCATCACGGTTTCGCGCTTCGCCGACTATCACTGGCTCTATCACGAAGCCGGCCGCTACTTCCCCGAGGAATGGGAGCGCTTCCGCGCAGCCTCCGGCACGGATGGACGCGATCTGATCGCGGCCTATCACCGGCTGCTGAACGATCCCGATGCGGGCGTGCGCGAGGCGGCGGCGCGGGCGTGGTGCGACTGGGAAGATGCTGTGGTCTCGACTGCGCCGAACCGCAAGCCGCATCCGCGCTATGCCGATGCGAAATTCCGCCAGTGCTTCGCGCGGATCGTAACCCACTACTTCGTGCACCATGCCTGGCTGGGCGACGGCGCGCTGCTCGAGAATGCCGGCACGCTTGCCGGGATACCGTCGGTGCTGATCCACGGCCGCGCCGATCTCGGCTCGCCGGTCGATACCGCCTACGCCCTGCATCGCGCCTGGCCGGGCAGCGAGCTCGTGGTGATAGAGGAAGCGGGACACGAATTGCGCACGCCGGGCATGCGCGAGAGCATCGTCGCGGCGCTCGATCGGTTTGCTAGTTCGCCTTGATCTTGCCCGTGAGCCGGTAGACGTAGCCAATGACCTGAGCGACGGCCTTGAAGTGCTCCTGCGGCACCTGCTCGTCGACTTCGACGGTGGCGTGCAGGGCGCGGGCGAGCGGCGGGTTCTCGACGATCGGCACGTCGTTCGCCTTCGCCACTTCGCGGATTTTGAGCGCCAGCGCGTCGACGCCCTTGGCGACGCAGATCGGCGCCGCCATCTTGCCGGACTCGTATTTCAGCGCGATCGCGTAGTGCGTCGGGTTGGTGATGATCACGGTGGCTTCGGGCACCGCGGCGATCATGCGCTTTTTCGCACGCTCCTGGCGGATCTGGCGGATCTTCGCCTTGATCTGCGGATCGCCTTCGTTCTGCTTGTACTCTTCCTTGATTTCCTGCTTCGACATCTTGTTGCGCTGCATGAAGCGATAGCGCTGCAGGATGTAGTCGGCGGCGGCGATCAGCGCGAGCGCGGCGAGCGCGGCCATCAGCACCTTGTAGAGCAGATGGCTCATGTCGCCGACGATGCCCATCGGCGACTGGGTCATCACCGATTCCAGCATGGTCCGTTCGGGCCAGACCTGGGTCCAGACCGCGAAGCCGACGACGCCGATCTTGAGCAGGCCCTTCACGAGGTTCGACAGGCCCTCGATGCCGAACATGCGTTTGAGGCCCGAGATCAGCGAGAGCTTGGCGAAATCCGGCTTGAGCTTCTCGAAGGTGATGCTCGGCCGCGCCTGCAGGACGTGGCCGGCGAGCGCCGCCACAATCATCACGCCGAAGACCGGGGCCAGAATCTGCGCCATCATCGTGACGACCTGGCGCGCCAGCACCATGACGTCGGCGGAGGACGAGACCGCGATCTGCTCCGGCTGTTCGATGAAGACGCGCAGCGAGGTCGCGAAACCGCGTGTCGCCTGGCCGCCGAACATCATGATCGCGAAGGTGCCGCCGAGCAGGAGGATGAAGGTCGAGACCTCCGGGCTCTTGACGATATCGCCATGCTCGCGCGCTTCCTCGAGCCTCTTGGCTGTCGGTTGTTCGGTTTGCTGGGATTCGTCGCGCTCTTCCGCCATCAGAGATTACAGAAACGCCCCCATCTGTTCGGCATAGAAATTGAGGAACAGGGTCATCATCGATCCGAGCAACAGCGCCATCAGCACGAAGCCGAACAGGATGTTGATCGGCATGGCGACGAAGAAGACCTGCAGCTGCGGCATCAGGCGGGCGAGGATACCGAGCGCCGCATAGAGCGCGAAACCGAAGACGAGAAACGGCGCCGCCAGCTGGAAGCCGAGCACGAAAGACGCGCTGATGAGGCGGATGGTCAGCTCGGCCATATCGCCGGTGGGCAGGGCGGCGCCCGGCGGCAGCATCTTGTAGCTGCCGGCGATCGCGCCGATGGCGAGATGATGGAGATCGGTCGAGAAGATCAGCACCGCGCCGAGCAGCGCAAAGAAATTGCCGATGACGGCGCCCTGTTCGTGCTGGGTCGGATCGATGGTCTGGGCGTAGGCGAGACCGGTCTGGGTCGCGATCAGATAGCCCGCGGTCTGCAGCGAACTCATGATAATGCGCGACATCGCGCCGACGAGGATGCCGGAGGTGACCTCCTGCGCGATCAGAAGACCGAGCTGCAACACATTCGACGGCTCGGTCGCGGGATAGGCGCCCTGCACCGTCGGCGCCATCGCCACCGTCACCGCGAGCGCGAGCACGAGGCGGACGCGCGAGGGCACGCCGCCTTCGCCGATCGCCGGCAACAGCATCATCATCGAACCCGTGCGCGCGAAGACGAGCAGGTAGGTGAGGATCAGTCCGGAGAGTGCGGGAAGATGGATGTGCACCGGGATGCCGCCGTCAGTAGGCCGCGATCCGCTGCGCGATGTCGATCATCAGCCCGTTCATCGCCGAGCCGGCGAAGGGCAGTGTGATCAGGAGCACGACGAAGATGGCGACGATCTTCGGCACGAAGACCAGCGTCATTTCCTGGATCTGGGTCAGCGCCTGAAGCAGGCCGATGCCGAGACCGACGACGAGCGCCGTCAGCATGGCCGGCGTGATCACCTCGAGCAGGACGAGGATGGCGGAGCGGGCGAAGTCGATGGAGTCTGCGGGGGTCATGATTTAATTCCGTGCTTGCTGCCCTCACCCTTCGACAAGCGCAGGGTGAGGAGTATCTGTGAAACCTCATGCTGAATGCCGAGCTTGTCGAAGCATCGAAGCATGAGGGGCTGCGAACTAGATCGGCATGTTCATGATGGACTGGTAGGCCTGCACGACCTTGTCGCGGACCGCGACGACGGTATCGAGCGTGAGTTCGGCCTGGTTCACCGCGGTGACGACGTCGACGATGTTGGCCTGACCGGTGACCTGGCGCGCGGCGGCGGTCTCGCCGTGCTTGAGGTTGCCGATGCTGTCTTTCAGCACGTCGGAGAGCAGGTTGGAGAAATCGCCGGTGCCGGCGCCCGTGGTTGCGGCCGCGGTCGATCCGGCGGCGGCACCCGAAGATCCGATTTGTCCGATCGCCTGATAGGCGGCGGCTGCGGCGGCGGGGAGAACGGCCATGGGCGGTGTCCTGTCCTAGAGCTTATTTGCGGAGAAGATCGACGGTGCGCGTCAGCATCGCCTTGGTCGCATCCATCACGGTGAGGTCGGCTTCGTAGGAACGCTGCGCCTCGCGCATGTCCATGATCTCGACCAGCGCATTCACGTTGGGCAGCTTCACATAGCCCTTGGTGTCGGCATTCGGATTGCCCGGATCGTATTGCATGCGGAATTCGCTGTTGTCGGAGACCGGCTTGCCCGAGGTGACGAGCGTGGCGCCGAGTTCGCGGTCGAAATCGCTCTTCACCGTCGCGATCTTGCGGCGATAGGGATCGCCACCCGGCGTCGGCGAGGTCGAATTCGCGTTGGCGATGTTCTCCGCGATGATCTTCATGCGGTCCGACTGGGCCCGCATGCCGGACGCGGCGACGATCAGGGAAGTTGTGAAATCCATCGATGTCTCCTTCAGCCGCCGTGACCGATCGCGGTCTTCATCATGTCGATCGCCTTGGCGTAGAGATTGCTCGCGGCCTGGTATTCGGCCTGGGTGTCGGACACGCGGATCATCTCGTTCTCGAGCGACACGGTGTTGCCCGTCGGATTGGCTTCGGTATCGGGCGAGGCGAAGTCGGTGAAGTCGCTGCCGCCCTGCGGCGTGACCGTGATGTGGCGCGGATCGGTGACACGCATCGCGCCGCCGGTCGCGGCGGGACCGCCGGACGCGCCCTTGAGGATATCGTCGAAGCTCACCGGCTTCAGGTCGCGCGCGCTATAGCCCGGCGTATCGGCATTGGCGACGTTCTGCGCCAGCACATTCTGCCTTGCGCTGAGCCAGCTCATGCGCTGCTTCAGCATCGCGAGCAGCGGCATGTCGTTCAGGGTTGCGGCCATCTCGGTTACCCTTTGTTAGCCTTGACGAGGCCGAGAATGCGCCGGAACGATTAAGCCCCGCTTAACAACAGTGGTAATACCTGCCGGGCAAAATCCTCCAGCTTTTAACGCGCGATTAAGGTTGACGGCTTTTGATGCGCGCATGGATCTGATCGATACCGCGCGCTATTTCGGCGCCCTGCTTCTGGTGCTCGGCCTTGTCGGTGCCGCCGCGCTCGCCGCGCGCCGCTTCGGTCTCGGCAGCTTCATCACGCCGATGGCGACGCGCCGTCTCGCCGTCGTCGAGACGCTGTCGATCGCACCGCGCCAGCGCCTTCTGATCGTCCGCCGCGACGGCGTCGAGCATCTCATTCTTTCCGGCCCCGACGGCACCACCGTGATCGAAGGCGGCATCACACCGCCGCCGACGCCGATCACCGCCGTTCTCGGTGAGGCGACCCCGTGAGCAAGACCGCGCTGCGGCGCCTCGGCACCGTTCTCGTCACGCTGATCCTGATGGTGCTGATCGTGCCGGGCGCAGCGCATGCCGCATCGCCCGCGGCAAACGCCGTGGTTCAGGCGACAAGCGGCGCGACGGCGACCAGCGGCGGCGGCCTCAATATCGATTTTTCGGGCGGCGGCCTCTTCACCGACCGGCTGATGCAGATCATCGCGCTGATCACCGTGCTGTCGATCGCGCCCTCCATCCTGATCATGATGACGAGCTTCGTCCGCATGGTCGTGGTGCTGTCGCTGCTGCGCACCGCGCTCGGCCTGCAGCAGAGCCCGCCCAACAGCGTGATCGTGTCGCTGTCGCTCTTTCTCACGCTGTTCGTGATGACGCCGACGCTGACCGATGCCTATCACCAGGGCATCCAGCCGCTGGTCAACAACCAGATCACCACCGAGCAGGCCTTCGACAAGGCCGCGGCGCCGATGAAGAAATTCATGCTCGCCCATGTCCGCGAGGCCGACCTCAAGCTCTTCCTCGACATGACCAACGCCAAGCCGCCGAAGAGCCCGGACCAAGTCGCGCTGACCACACTGGCGCCCGCCTTCATGCTGAGCGAGCTGAAACGCGCCTTCGAAATCGGCTTCCTGATCTTCGTGCCGTTCCTGATTATCGACATGGCGGTGGCCTCGATCCTCATGAGCATGGGCATGATGATGCTGCCGCCGGTGATCATCTCATTGCCGTTCAAGCTGATCTTCTTCGTGCTGGTGGACGGCTGGCGCCTGATCGCGGGCAGCCTGGTCGAAAGCTACATGCATTCTCCCCCGCCGACGTAGCGGAAGCTTCCGTCGAGACCCGCGCTCCTCATCCTTCGGCAAGCTCAGGAAGAGGTCCATTGTGCGCACCCTCATGCTGAGCTTGTCGAAGCACGAGGGCGGCACCGTTCTCGTCCGCAAAAAACTGCTCTAAGCTTTCGCCCAGAACATCAGGGAGAAAGCCATGAACAAGCCCGAACGCATCGTCAGCGACGAAGTTCTCTATGAAGTTTCCGAGCACATCGCGACCGTGACGCTGAACGCGCCGGAGCGGATGAACACGATTTCCGGACCGATGCTCGGCCGCCTGTCGGAGTGTCTGCTTGCGGCCGACCGCGATCCGGAGGTGCGCGTCATCATCCTGACCGGCACCGGCCGCGCCTTCTGTGCCGGGCTCGATCTCAAGGCCGTGACCTCGGGCGCGAGCAGCATCGGCGAAAGTGCCGGCGTCGCCTCCACCGACATCGATCTGCGCTCGACGCCGCCGACCGTTCTGCATGCCCTCAACAAGCCGGTGATCTGCGCGATCAACGGCGGTGCCGCCGGCTATGGCGCCGACACCGCGATGGGTTGCGACATCCGCATCATGGCGGAATCCTCGAAGCTCGCCTTCTCGTTCTGCAAGCGCGGCATCCTGCCGGAATCGGGCGGCACCTGGCTCCTGCCCCGCCTGCTCGGCTGGGAGGAAGCGGCGACGATCATCTTCACCGGGCGGACGCTCGGCGCGAAGGATTGCGTGGCCAAGGGACTCGCCAGCGAGGTCGTGCCCGATGCCGAGCTGATCCCGCGCGCCCGCGCGCTCGCAACCGAGATCGCTTCGAATGCACCACTCGCGGTGCAGGCGGCGAAGCGGATGATGCGCATGGGCCTGAACGAGCCCTTCCCCGAGCATGTGCATCACGTCTATCTCCAGCTCCTGCCGCTGATGCGGACCAAGGACGCACGCGAAGGCATGCTCGCCTTCGTGGAGAAGCGGACACCGAAATTCGTCGGACAGTAGACGTTGATAACAGTTATCGGCGGACTTATGGTGGGGGCTGAGGAGCCCTCATGCCGTCAAGCGTCGATCTCGGTCGAAAACTCGAAGATGTCGTAGAAAAGCTCGTCTCCGGCGGGCGTTACAACTCGCGCAGCGAAGTCATCCGCGAAGGCGTGCGCCTCGTCGAGGAGCGCGAGAAGCGCCTGGCCGAGCTGGACATGGCATTGGATCGTGGCCTGGCAGACGTCAGGGCCGGCCGCACCAAGCCGGCAAAAGTCGTGTTCGACCGGCTCGAGAAAAAATATAGTTCCATGGCAGCTGGCAAGGCGCGTAAGGCGCGCACGCCTTGATCGTCATACTCGCGGACAGCGCCGAGGCCGAGTTGGAAGCCATTGGCGACTGGATTGCGAAAGATTCACCGATGCGCGCGATCAGATTCGTACGCGAGCTCCGCGACGCCTGTGAAAAACTGGGCAAAAGGCCGAAGGCCTACGCTCTCGTGCCGCATCGCGAAAAGTCCGGCATTCGCAAGCGGACCTACGGCAACTATCTCATATTCTATACGGTCACCGATGCGGTGAATGTGATCCATATCCTGCATGGCGCCCGCGCTTACGAAGGCATCCTCTTTCCGGAATAGCATTGTCGCGCATTTCGGCCGGGCCATGACGCTCACTCCGGCAACGCAAACCCCAGCGTCGCCTTCAGGTGCCGGCGCGTCACCTGTTCGAAGCGCTCGGGCCATTCCATGCCGATGGTGGCGGCAAGGCGCTTGGCGCGTGGCAGGAAGATGCGGGCATAGGCGGCGTTCGCCGCGAGCACGCTCTCCTGCGTCGCCGTCTGCGGCGGGATCGTCCTGAAATCGGCCAGTTGCTCCGCCGTGAGCATGTTGTTCCGGTGCAGCGCGCCGCCGCGATCCGCTGGCGCGATACCGTTTTCTTCCAGCATCAGATCCATCGTCGAACGGCGCAGGATGTCGATGCCGCTGAGCGCGAGCTCGAACTCCTTCCGCCCCATCGCCACCGGCGTCAGGCCGATAACCCGGATGAATTCGATCACCAGCGTGCGCAGCGTCTCGGGTGCACAGCGATACGTGGCCGCCGGATGCACCGGCGGCTCACGGGTGCCGCGATTGAAGAGCAAGGTGAGCTTGGCCGCATCGTACCGCTCGATCTCGTCGCCCTGCAGGACGGTGACATCGAAACGCTGCCAATCTTCGGTGACGACGCTGAGCACGCGGCCCCAGCCATGGATGTTGAGCAGCGGCGGATCGACCTCCGCCTTTATGCGCTCGCTCAGCGCTGCGGCCGTTTCGCCCGCGTCCTTCGCCAGCACCAGCGTATCGACATCGCTGTATTCGTCGCCGCCGCCACGCCCGAGACTGCCGGCGAGCCACGCCGCATCGACACGCGGTTCTGCACGCAGAAGCGCTTCGACCTGCGCGAGAAGGGCTTGCTGTTTCACAGTCGGCATGACGGGCCGGGACCTTAGTCCCGCCGGGGACAAAGCGGAATGGCCGGATTGCTATTCCGCTGCGATTTTCGCGCCTTCAGGTTTGCGCGAACGGTGGAACGGCCGGTCGCCCAGGATCGTCGCGCGGTTCATGATCCGGCGGTGCGGGAGATAGTCGTTGACTGCGTAGTGCTGGGTGATGCGGTTGTCCCAGAAGGCGATCGAGTTCTCCTTCCATTTCCAGCGCACCTGATACTCCGGCTTCTGGATGTGGACGAAGAGCATGTTCAGCAACGCGCTCGACTCTTCGCGCCGAAGTCCCTTGATGCGGTCGGTAAAGCCGTAGTTGACGAACAGCCCGTCGGCGCCCGTCTCGGGATGGGTGCGCACGACCGGATGGATCACCGGCGGGTGCTCCTCGACCGCCTTGGCATGCTTGTCGGCGCCGGCGCCCTTGGCGACCACGCCGCGCGCCGGGAAACCGCGGGCGAAATCGTGGACCGCATCGAGCTCCGAAAGGAAACGCTGCAGCGGCTTCGACAGGCCTTCATAAGCCGCCTGCATATTGGCCCAGCAGGTGTCGCCGCCTTCGGGCGGCAGGAGCTTGGCATAGAGGATGGCGCCGAGCGGCGGCGTCTCGATGAAGGTGACGTCGGTGTGCCAGGCGTCGTTGTCGGTCGGGTTGTTCGCGTGGTTGTCGAGGATGAACATCTCCGGCGCCTCGGGCACGCCGGGATAGAGCGGATGGGTGTGCAGATCGCCGAAGCGCGCCGCGAAATCGCGGTGCTGCACCGGCGTGATGTGCTGGTCCTCGAAGAAAATCACCTTGTGCGCGAGCAGTGCGGCACGGATATCGGCGATCAGCTCTGCGTCGAGCGGCTTCGACAGATCGACATTCTCGATCACCGCGCCGATGGTCGGCGTCAGCTTGCGCACCGCGGGCTTCGTCATCGCCAGTCTCCACAACGAAGGTGCCAGCTTACGCCGCCGCTACCAGATATGCACGCGCTTGTCGGGCGGCAGGTAGAGCGCATCGCCGGGCTTGACGCCGAAGGCGTCGTACCAGGCGTCGATGTTCCGCACGATGCCGTTCACCCGGTATTGCCGCGGCGAATGCGGATCGCTGACCACCTGGCGGCGAACGAAATCGTCGCGCGCCTTGCCGCCCCAGGCCTGGGCCCAGGCGAGGAACACGCGCTGGTCGCCCGTGAGCCCGCCCAGCACCGGCGCCGGCTTGCCGCCGAGCGAGGCGTGATAGGCATCGAGCGCCAGGGTGACGCCGCCGAGATCGGCGATGTTCTCGCCCATCGTCAGTTCGCCGTTCACATGCACGCCCGGGAAGGGCTCGAACGCCGAATACTGCGCGCCGAGCATCGCCGCGCGCGCCTTGAAGCTCTCCGCATCGGACGGCGCCCACCAGTCGCGCAGCGCGCCGGAGGCGTCGAACTGGCGGCCCTGATCGTCGAAGCCGTGGGTCAGCTCGTGGCCGATGACCGCGCCGGCGGCGCCGTAGTTGATCGCATCGTCGGCCGCCGGATCGAAGATCGGCGGCGTCAGGATCGCGGCGGGGAAGACGATGTCGCGCAGCGAGCCGTTGTAGGCGTCGTTGGTCTGGGGCGTCATGATCCAGTCGCTGCGGTCGACCGGGCCCTTGAAGCGATTGACGTAGAACGACCAGGCGTGGCGCGCGGCGGCACGGACATCGTCGATCAGGTCGTCATCGCGGACGATGAGCTTGGAATAGTCGCGCGGATGATCGGGATAGCCGACCTTGATCACATAAGTGTCGAGCTTCTTCAGCGCCTCTTCCCGCGTCGCCGGGCTCATCCAGTCGAGCTTTTCAATCCGGGCGCGATAGGCGGCCTTCAGGTTGAGCACGAGCTGCTCGATCTTCGCTTTCGCCTCGGGCGGGAAATATTTCGCGGTGTAGAGCTGGCCGACCGCCCAACCGATATTGCCGAAGGTGTCGGTGCGCTCGCCGGCGAGATAATCGCCGCCCGAGACCGCATGCACCGCGCGCTTCCAGCGCACCGCCAGCGCCTGCTGGCCGAGCAGCGTCTTGCCATGGAAATCGAAATGCGCGTTGACGAAGCCGCTCGAAAGATAGGGCGCGGCATCGTCGGCGGCGCGGAACGCCTGCCAGGCCTGCAGCGTCGTGACCGGCGTCCTGGCAAATACCGCCGCGATGAGCGGGAAGGCGCTCTTCTCGGCGACGACGACGCTCTTCAGATCGCCGAGCTTGGCGGCGGCAAGATACGCCTTCCAGTCGAAGCCGGGCGCGAGCGCCGCGAGTTCGGCGACCGACATCTTGTTGTAGGTCGCGACGGGATCGCGATCCTGCGCGCGGGTCCAGCTCGCATTGGCGATGGCGGTTTCGAAGGCGACGATCGCCTTGGCGTTGGCCTTCGGATCCTTCCAGCCGATTCGCTTTAGCATGTCGGCGACATAGCTTTCATAGGCCGCCTTCTGGGCCGCGAATTCGTCCTTCAGGTAATAGTCACGGTCGGGCAGCAGCAGGCCGCTCTGTCCGAGATAGGCGACGTAGTGCGCCGGATCCTTCACGTCGACATCGAGGAACATGCCGAAGATCGAGCCGCCGAACTCGTAGGCGTTCGCGCCCATCATCGCGGCGAGACGGTCGCGGGTCTTGGCGGCGCAGATCTTCTCGAGCAGCGGCTTGAGCGGCGCGGCGCCGAGCTTCTCGATATGCGCCTCGTCCATGAACGCCTTGTAGAAGGCGCCGACCTTGCCTTCGACGGTGGTCGGCTGGTGCGGCACGCCCGCCGCCGCGCCTTCCATGATTGCGTGCAGCTGCTCTTCGGTGCGGTTGGCGGCGAGAAGGCGGAGCGTGATCGACGGCTTGTCGTCGGCGATCACCGCCTTGTCGAGCCAGCCGCCATTGGCGAAGCGGAAGAAGTCGTCGCCGGGCTTGGTCGAAAGATCCTGACCGTCCTGGTTGAAGCCGAAGCTGCCATATTCCGGCTTTGCGGCATCGGGTTTGGCGTCTTGGGCGAGCGCAACCGTGGCGACCGCAAACACGGCCCCGAGCGCAATCCAGCTTTTCATGATGAGCCCCGCATGATGTCGGGGGCAGTGTCGCCTGCCCCACCGGGTGCTTCAACGCTGTTGGCAATGATGTGATGGCCCGGCGCGCGCCTCCTGCGGAAGCGCCGGCGGCCATGCGCTCCCGGGACGGCCGAATCTCGCCAGCCCCGATCAAAAGCGGGCATGCCCATAAGCGCTTCATTTGTCTGACAAATTGTCGGAATTCGAAAAGCCGGATGGTGCAGTGCGGCGCGCGGACCCGCATTCGGGTCGAATCAAGACCGCGGAGCAGATTTTTTCTCCGTCATAAGCAACTGAAACAATTTGATAAAATTAGAGACCGCAATTTCTCTTGTGCGAATTGCTGCGAGTGCTAACAATTCGGACTTGAAATCCAGTTCACGAACACTACGTTCTGAACGTTGAACCCTGAAGGAATTATTCACATGAACAAGTCGCGCTTCCTGACGCTCACTTTCGCCCTCGCCCTCCTCGGTTACGGCTCTGCCTATGCGCAGGCGCCCGCGCTCGCCGCCGGCACCTACAAGCTGGAGATCGGCTCGAAGGCCCCGTGCGATCTGACCGTCACCGCCGATGGCGGCGTCACCCAGGGCGCCGATTGCGCCACCGGCACCAACCTCACCAAGCTGTCGACCTTCGGGTCGAGCTACCAGCTCATGTCCGCTTCGGGCGAGCTCTATGGCGTTCTGAAGGCCAAGGGCGACACGCTGGTGGGCACCACGGCCGCCGATCAGCGCAAGCTGGTCATCAGCCACTAAGTCCGAGTAACTCCTGTTGGGAAGAGGGCCGCGCGCGCACGCGGCCCTTTTTCTTTGGCGATATCACCTTTGAACGAGCCCGTACTAACTACGGGCTTTTGTTTTGATCCAGACACCAATGACCAGCGCCAGAAATGTCAGAAGGAAATAAGCAGCTATCAGCGCGCTCGATGGTGGAACGAGCGGAACCGTGAAGAATGTCCACAAGGCGAACACCACAAGAAGCGACCAGCCTTGCCAAGTGTTGGGAATTGGACTGCCCCCGTCAGTGGTGGTGAACCAGGGCTTTCCAATAGGCGCCTCAATTGTCCCCATCCAATCCCAGAGTCGGCGCGTAACTTTCATTTTCTTTGCGCTCAGTGGCGATGCGGCGCGGCGCGGCGGGCGCAGTCCTCGTCGGGGCAATCGCTGTCGTCGATCTGGATCGTCGCATGGGCGACGCCGAATTTTTCATGCAGCCTTGCGCTGATCCGCGCAACGACGCCGTTCGCGTCGTCGCAGGCGCGGGCATGCAGCGTGACATGCGGCTGCTCCGCGGTCAGCGACCAGATATGGACATGATGGACGTCGGACACGCCGGGCACGCTGGCGACGAGGTCGCGCGTGATCCCCTCCGCATCGAGGCCGGAGGGCGTGCCCTGCAGCAGGATATGCGATGACGCCCGCACGATGTCCCAGGCGCTCTTCAGGATGAGGAGCGCGACGACGACCGACAGAAGGGGATCGATCGGCATCCAGCCGGTGAGGACGATGATGAGCGCGGCGACGATCGCAACCGCGAAGCCGAGCGTGTCGCCGAGGACGTGGAGCCAGGCGCTCCGGGTATTGAGGTTCTCCTTCGACGCACCGTTGAGCACGAGGAACGCCGCGAAATTCGCGATCAGGCCGAGAACCGCGACGCCCAGCATCATCGGACCGAGCACCGGCGCAGGCGCCATGAGCCGCATCGCCGCTTCGAACAGGATCCAGCCGGTCAGCGCGAACAACATGCAGCCATTGACGAAAGCGGCGAGGACTTCGAGCCGGCGGTAGCCGAAGGACCGGGCCGCATCGGCCGGCCGCCGGCCGATATGGATCGCGAGCCAGCTGATGCCGAGGGCTGCCGTGTCGGACGCCATGTGGCCGGCATCGGCGATCAGTGCCAGCGAACCGGAGATCAGGCCGCCCAAAAGCTCCACGAACAGGAAGACGAGCAGGATCACGAACGCCCAGCCGATCCGGCCGGCATCGTCGGTGTGGTGATGATGGTCGTGACTCAAGCCAGAGCCCTCCGGCGTTGACCGGGCTCTCGCACCGCTATATATGAATGAGTGTTCATATGTTCATTTATTTTGGACAATCATGCCGAAGCTGTCAATCAAGGATGACCACGCGATCCAGCTGGCGGAGATTTTCCGGCTGATGGGCGATGCCAGCCGGCTGCGCATCATCCTCGCCTGTCTCGACGAGCCGATCTGCGTCTCGGACATCGCAAGCGCGACGCGGCTGTCGCCGTCGCTGGTGAGCCATCATCTGAGGCTGCTGCGCGGCGCGCGGGTGCTGCGCGCCGAGCGCCAGGGCCGGCAGGTCTTCTATGCCGCCGCCGACCAACATGTCCGCACCGTCATCACCGACATGGTCGCCCATGTCGGCGAGGACGATTAGCTACCAGACCCGGACGCGCGCCGCGGGCGCGAGATAGAGCGTCTCGTCCGGCGTGATCTTGAACGCGTCGTACCAGGCATCGATGTTACGCACCGCCTGGGCGCGGTACATTGCCGGGGCGTGGCCGTCGGTGACGATTTGCTGGCGCAGCGCCGCTTCGCGCGTCACCTGCTGGCGCGTCTGGGCGTAGGCGAGGAAGAAGCGCTGCGCACCGGTCAGGCCGCCGATCACCGGCGCGGGCTTGCCGTGCAGCGAGGCGCGCCAGCCGTCATAGGCCGCGGACAATCCGGCGACGTCGGCGATGTTCTCACTGAGCGTCAGCTGGCCGTTGACGTGCACGCCGGGGAACGGGCTGTAGCCGGAATACTGCTCCGCCAGGCGATGCGCGGAATCACGGAAGTGGGCGAGGTCGGCCGGCGTCCACCAATCGTAGAGGCGGCCCGTCTCGTCGAACTGCGCGCCCTGGTCGTCGAAGCTGTGGCTGATCTCGTGACCGATGATCGAGCCCATCGCGCCATAGTTGAACGCCGGATCGGCCTTGCCGTCGAAGAACGGCGGATCGAGGATCGCGGCCGGGAAGTTGAGCGCGTTCTGCAGCGGCAGGTTCACCGCGTTCACCGTCTGCGGCGTCATGCACCAGGTGCTGCGGTCGACCGCGGTGCCGAGCAAGGCGAGGTTGCGGGCGTATTCGAAACGCTCAGCGCGCTGGAGATTGCCGAAGGCATCGCCGCGCCGGACTTCGAGCTTGCCGTAATCGA
Source organism: Pseudomonadota bacterium (assembly GCA_018241025.1). Taxonomy (GTDB): domain Bacteria; phylum Pseudomonadota; class Alphaproteobacteria; order Micropepsales; family Micropepsaceae; genus Rhizomicrobium. The sequence continues at coordinate 90,376 of JAFEEQ010000026.1, read as the reverse complement.
TCCAGCGGTCGGGATAGCCGACGCCGACATAGAGCGTCGCGAGCTTGGCCTTCGCCTTCGCTTTCGTCTGCGGACTCATCCAGTCGAGCGCATCGATGCGGCGCGCGAAGGCGGCACGAATGTCGGCGACCATCGCGAGCGCGCGCTGGCGATAGGCCGGCGGGAAATAGCGCGCGACATAAAGCTTGCCGACGGCCCAGCCCAACGCATCGTTCGTCGCATTCACCGAGCGCTTCCAGCGCGGCTGCTGCTCCGGCGTGCCGAACAGCACGCGGCCGTAGAAATCGAAACTCTCGTCGGCATAGGCTTTGGGCAGGACCTCGGAATAGAAATTGATCAGATGGAAGGTGAGATAGTCCTTCCACACCGCGAGCGGCACGTCATGCGCGACCGCGGCCAGACCCGGCAGCGCCGAAGGCTGCCACACGGTGAACGCCGCCTGGTTCGACAGGCCGGCGCCTTCGAAGAACGCATCCCAGTCGAGACCCGGCGCCTTCTTCGCGAAATCGCCGCGCTGCCAGCGATTGTTGGCCTTCAGCACATCCTCGTTGTCGGCACGATTGCCCTGCGCCTGTGCGAGGCGGGTTTCGAGCGCGACGATGCTGTCGGCCTTCGCCTCTGCATCGGCGATACCCGCAAGCGTCAGCACCTTGACGATATGCGCACGATAGGCGGCGAGGATCGCCACCACCTTGTCGTTGCCGCCGAGATAGTAGGATCGGTCGGGCAATCCGAGGCCGCCCTGCAGCAGGTAGGCGTCGTAGTGGTCCGGATCGTCGAAGCCGGGGCCGACCCAGAGGCCGAGGACATTCTCGGTATAGAAGTTGGTGTTGTTCAGAGGATCGACATCGGCGCGCAAACTCGCGCCGAGAAATCTTGCAAGCTGGCCCGGCGTGCCGATCGCCGCGATGGCGTCGAGACCCGGCCGGAGCGGCGCAAGACCCTTCGCCTCGATCGCGGCCGAATCCATATAGGCGGCGAAGTAGTCGCCGATCTTCTGTTCGTTCGAGCCCGGCGCCGCCGGCGTCTTCGCAAGGTCCTGGATCAAATCGGCCGTGCGTTTCGCCGCCGTGTCGCGCAGCGTCGCGAAGGAGCCCCACGATGCCTGGTCGTCCGGGATCACAGCCGTCTTCATCCAGCCGCCATTGGCATAGCGGTTGAAGTCGTCCCCGGGACGCACCGCCGCATCCATGTTCGAGAGCTGGACGCCATGCTCCGGCACGGCGGCGAAGGCTGCGGCGCAGACGAGCGGCAGCGCGAGCAGAATGCGGCGAATGGACATGCGGCGTTCCCCTTTTATGGGCGCCAGTCCTAACACAGCCTGCGGGGCATACGGATGAATTCACGCCACTGTGATGCGCGTGAGAAATCGTTGTGTGCGGGATATCGCTTTCGAAAACAAAGAAGGGCCGCCCGGCGAACCGGACGGCCCTTCCATTGTCTTACTGCGGTCCGTGTCGGCCGCAAGCGCGTCGCTTAAGCGGCGCGGACCTCACCAGAGGCGAGGATCCAGGTCGCGGCTTCCGACGTCCGCAGGTAATGACAATGAGACACTGGATCACCTCCTTTCTAAGTAGTTGCATGAAGAGATATAGCGGCGTTCGCGCGGATTGATAAGAGGCGATCGCGCAACAGCCATGGAGAAAATTGCCCGCGCGCCGGGAGGATTGAGCAGGGCCGCGATCCGGGCGATGCTGACCTCGATCGAAGGAACCTCCCCATGACGCGCCTTGCCACCGCACTGCTGGCGCTGCTCTTCCTCACCGCGGCCGCGCCGGTGGAGGAAGGCCATCCGGCGCTCTGGCGCGTGACCGGCAAGCACTGCACGATCTACCTGCTCGGCTCGGTCCACATTCTTTCGCCCGATGTGAAATGGCGCGACTCGCGGATCAATGGCGCGATCGAAGCAGCCGGAACCTACTTCTTCGAAACCGAGACCGATGCCGCGGCGGTTGCCAAGGCGATCGCGAACAAGCGGCTCCTGCCGGCCGGGCAATCGCTGCGCGCGATGCTCTCGCCCAAGGCACAGAAGAATCTCGATGCCGATTTCGCGATGCTCGGATTGAACGAAGAGCCGCTGGACGGCGACCGGCCCTGGCTCGTCTCGCTCTTCATGCTCGGCGCGAAACTGGCGAAGAGCGGAAACCTGCCGAACTCCGGCGTCGACAACGTCGTGCAAGCCACGGCGCGCGACCGCGGCAAGCCGATCCGTTATCTCGAATCGATCGAGACCCAGATCGCGCTTCTCGCGCCGGACGATCCGAAGATCGAACTGGAATCCTTCGAGATCTTCCTCAAGGAATTCCGCCGGAACGACGTCGATCTGAAGCCGATGGTTTCGGCCTGGCTCCGCGCCGACCAGCCCGCCCTCGCCCGCCTGCTCCTGAAGGATCTCGGCGATCATCCCGAACTGCGCAAAGCGCTGCTCGATGACCGCAATGCCGTTTGGGCGAAAGAACTCGAAGACGTGCTCGATCACGAGAGCGGCACGTTTCTCGTCACGGTCGGTGCCGGGCATCTCGTCACCGAGCGTGGCGTGCCGGCCCTACTGCGCAAGGCGGGCTACACGGTCGAGCAGATCTGACGCTCGTATGAAATTGTCTTGAAACAATCCAAAGTTTGTCATGGCCCGCGAAGGCGCGCCATCCATGCGACACAGCCTCTGTCGTCTAAAGCTTTGGCGCACCGTTTGGATGGCCCGCTCTCCGGCGGGCCATGACAATTCGTGTGCTGTTTCCAATTGAGTCCGGACGCTAACCGAACTGCGCCGCGACCGATGCGCCGGCGGAGAGCAGCGCCTCGTCCGATATCACCACGACGAAATCGAAGCCCTTCTCGATCATCGCCTTCGAATACTCGACCGATTTGCAGTAGATCGCGGCGCGCCGCCCGGCCGCCTTGGTAACGGCGAGAATGCGGTCGATCGCCTCGACCACGACCGGATCGGTCTGGTCGGCCTTGGCCGCGCGGCCGAGCGACAGCCCGAGATCGGTCGGGCCGATGAAGAGCACGTCCAGCCCCGGCACATGCGCGATGGCCTCGACATTGGCGAGCGCCGTCGCCGATTCGATCTGCGCGATGGTGAGCAGCGTCTCGTTCGCTTTCGAAAGATAGTCCGCGCCGCCATAGAGCACGGCGCGTTTGGGCCCGACGCTGCGCGTGCCTTGCGGCGCATAGCGGCAGGCCGAGACGAAGCGCTCGGCTTCCTCACGCGTATCGACATTGGGACAGATGACGCCATAAGCACCGGCATCGAGCACGCGATTGATGTCGCCGAAATCGTAGGACGGGATGCGCACCAGCGGCACGGTGTCCGTGGTCGAGATCGCGGTCAGCATCGCGCACATCGCGGCGTAGTCGGCCTGGCCGTGCTGCATGTCGATGGTCAGGCTGTCCCAGCCCTGATGCGCAAGGATCTCGGTTGCGAGCGAGCCGGGCAGCGTCACCCAGCAATTTGTGACGGCACGGCCCTTGGCCCAGGCTTCGCGCAGACGGTTGGGACGCATGAAACGGCTTCCGGAAATTGGTTCCGCCAAATCCTATCGCGCCGCATCGGGATTGGCCATTGAGCCTATAACGCTGGCAGCTTAGCGTCGCGCGCGTGAGCGATCTCAACACCCATTGCGTCATCGCCGGCGGCGGACCGGCGGGCATGATGTGCGGCTACCTGCTGGCGCGCGCGGGCATCGATGTCTGGGTGCTGGAGAAGCATGGCGATTTCCTGCGCGATTTTCGCGGCGACACGGTGCATCCCTCGACGCTGCGCATCCTCGACGAGCTCGGCCTGCTCGAAGCCTTCCTGAAGCGGCCGCATCAGAAGGTCACCGAACTGGTCGCCGAATTCGGCAAGGACGCCTACAAGGTCGCCGATTTCGCCCGCCTGCCGCCGCCGGCCGATTTCATCGCGCTGATGCCGCAATGGGACTTCCTCGATTTCCTCTGCGAGGAGGCGCGCAAATTTCCGACCTTCCACATCGCCATGGATGCGCAGGTCACCGAGCTGCTCAGCCGCCGCGGCCGCATCGCCGGCGTGCGCGTGAAGACGCCGGACGGCACCGGCGATCTTCTCGCCCGTCTCGTGATCGGCGCCGACGGACGCCATTCGACGGTGCGCGCAAAAGCCCGCCTGAAAGTGAGGGAGCTGGGCGCACCGTTCGACGTGCTGTGGCTGCGCCTGCCGGTCGAGCCGGACGATCCGCAGCATCCCGTCTTCCGCTTCGTCGCCGGCAGCCTGTTCGTGATGCTCTATCGCGGCAGCTATTGGCAGTGCGCCATGGTGATCCCCAAGGGCGGCTTCGCCGAGATCAAGGCGCAGGGTCTCAGCGGCTTTCAGGCACGGCTCCGGACGGCGGCCGGCTTTGCCCGCGACCGCGCCGAGGCGATCAAGAGCTTCGACGACGTGAAGCTGCTCACCGTCGCCATCGACCGGCTGCAATCCTGGGCGCGGCGTGGCCTTCTGTGCATCGGCGATGCGGCGCATGCGATGTCGCCGGTCGGCGGTGTCGGCATCAATCTCGCGATCCAGGATGCGGTCGCCACGGCGAATATCCTGAGCCCGGTGCTGGCGAAGAAGGCGCCCTCGCTCCGCCGCCTGCGCCGCGTGCAGCGGCGGCGCGCCTTCCCGGCGCACATCGTGCAACGCGTGCAGGTCTTCGTGCAGGACAACATCCTGGCCCCGACCATGCGCAACAAGACGACGCCCAAGGCGCCACTGCTGCTGGAGCTGGTCAACCGCTGGGACTGGATCCGGCAATGGCCGGCGCGTTTGCTCGGGATCGGTATCCGGCCGGAACATGTCCGGTCGCCGGCAGTGAGGCGAGAACCTAGGCCAGGCGATAGCGCGCCCACTTGATGCCCATGTCGTCGACGCCCTGGTCGTCGAGACCGGTCATGCGCTCCCATCCGGTCGCTTCATAGAACGCGATGGCGCGGCGGTTCGGCACGTCGAGCTTGAGCGTCAGCGGCGCAGCCACGGCCTTGCGCACATGCGCGACGAGCGCGCGGGCGACGCCGAGACGCTGCGCATCGGGATCGACATAGAGGCAATGGATGAAGTTCTCCGGCGCATAGAGCGCGAGGATGCCGACCGGCGCCTCGCCCATCAGCGCCAGCCAGACCTCTTCATCCTGGGCGAAGCGGCGGAAATCCTCTTCCTGGAAATGCTCCGGCGGCCGCCAGGTGAACCCGTGCCGCCCGCTGCGGACATAGAGCGCCGCAGCCTCGTCGATCTCCGCCGCGGACCGCGCGGTGCGGATGGTCAGGGTCAGCGATGAGCAGGCAGGCTTGCGCACAGACACCACCCCTAATTCACCATGGCCGGCCACCGAGCCGGCCAACCAGCAGGCGCGCGTCCGCGCGCCAATGACTCGGTACCGCGTATAAATTTTCTGTCGGCGCTTCGCGCCTACTGGGTGGCCGGGTCAAGCCCGGCCATGGTGATGGAGGTTGGTTGCCCCGTCCAGCCGTCACATCTGCATCGTCCAGCCCTCGACGCCCATCGCCGCCTGGCGGACGGCTTCGGTCAGGGTCGGGTGGGCGTGGCTGGTGCGGGCGATGTCTTCCGAGGACGCGCCGAACTCGATGGCGAGCGCCGCCTCTGCGATCATGTTGCCGGCCTCGGCGCCCAGGATATGGACGCCATAGACCTGGTCGGTCTTCGCATCGGCGATCACCTTGGCGAAGCCGTCGGTCGCGGCGATGGTCTTGGCGCGCGCATTGGCGGTGAAGGGGAATTTTCCGACCTTGTAGGCGATGCCGGCGGCCTTCAGTTCTTCCTCGGTCTTGCCGACGCTGGCGACTTCTGGCGCGGTGTAGACCACGGCGGGGATCGCGTCGTAGTTCACATGCCCCGCCTTGCCCGCGATGCGCTCGGCGCAGGCGACGGCTTCATCCTCGGCCTTGTGCGCCAGCATCGGCCCTTCGCGGCAATCGCCGATCGCCCAGATGCCGGCGACATTCGTCGCATAATGCGCATCGGTGATCACCCGGCCGCGGCCGTCGAGCTTCACGCCGGCATCGGCGAGGCCGAGATTGTCGACAAAGGGACGCCGCCCGATCGAGACCAGCATGACATCGGTCTCGATCACCGACTTCTCGCCGCCCGCCGCCGGCTCGACCGTCACCGCGAGCGAATCCTTTTTCTTCTCGACGCCGACGACCTTGGTCGAGAGCTGGAATTTCATCCCCTGCTTGGCGAGGATGCGCTGGAAGTTCTTGCCGATCTCGCCATCGAGACCCGGCGTGATGCGGTCGAGGAATTCGACCACCGTCACCTGGCTGCCGAGACGGCGCCACACCGAACCGAGTTCGAGCCCGATATAGCCGCCGCCGACGACCAGGAGCCGCTTCGGCACCTCCTTCAGCGCCAGCGCGCCGGTGGACGAGACGATGCGGTCTTCGTCGATGGTCACGCCGGGCAGCATCGCGACCTCGGAACCGGTGGCAACGATGATGTGCCTGGTCTCCAGCGTGCGGAGCGTGCCGTCCCTGCCTTTCACCTCGACCTTGCCGGGCGCGACGACGCGGCCCTCGCCGACGATGGCCTCCGACTTCGCCTTCTTGAGCAGGAATTCGACACCCTTGGTCAGCTCGCCGACGACCTTGTCCTTCTGCGCCATCATCGCCGGCAGATCGAGCGAGACCTCGGCCTTGATGCCGAGCTTGGGAAAATGATCGCGCGCTTCGGCAAATCTTTCGCTGGCATGGAGCAGCGCCTTGGAGGGGATGCAGCCGATGTTCAGGCAGGTGCCGCCGAATGTTCCGCGCTTGTCGATGCAGGCGGTCTTCAGGCCGAGCTGACCGAGCCGGATTGCCGCATTGTAGCCGCCGGGACCGCCGCCGATGACGACGGCGTCGAAACTCTCCGCCATGAATTGCTTTCCGCCTAGAAATCTGCGGACAGCTTATGCGCCGTGCGGCGCGGCGAAACAATCGTTCAGATATGCAAAAAGGCCGGCCCTGCCGGGCCGGCCTTTCGCCGTGACGCGCGCCTTAGTGACGCTGCGGCGCAGTCTTTTCCGGCTGCTGCTTGCCGGGCTGGAACTGCGGGTTCTGCTTCTGGGTATCGCGGTCGCGATCCTGCTGCTGCGCCTCGCGCTGCGTCTGGTTCGGCTGCGGCTGGTTCCTGTTGTCCTGGTTGGCCATGTTTGGCTCCTTCTGTTGATGGGGCGTTACGCCCGCTGATTCAACGAAGGGCGCGAAAGGCCGTTCAATTGTTCCTGCCGGAACCGCCCTCGAGCGCGGGATCGCAAAACTCCACGGCGACGCGTGTTCCCTTGCCGGGCGCGGTCTCGAGTGTGGAGACGCCGCCGATCTGCTGTCCGAAGGTACGGATGAGACGCGTACCGATTCCGCCGCGCGGCGACGCTTCCTCGAAGCCGACGCCATCGTCGCCGATTTCGAGTCTGAGTTTGCCTCCGGCAATCGGTACCAGCGCGATGGAAATCGTGCCGCCACGACCCGGCGGGAACGCATATTTGAAGATATTCGTCAGCGCTTCGACGGTGAACAGAGCGAGCGGCACCGCCACGTCGCCGGAGACCTCGCGCGGCACGAGGTCTTCGACGACCCGGATTCCCGTTTCCTCGCCGCGCATCCCTTCGGTGATCTGGTGCACGAGCTCGTGCAGCAGGCGCTTCAGGTCGATGGTCGTCTGGTCTTCGATCTCGTGCAGGATGCGGTGCACGAGTGCGAGTGCATTGATGCGCACCTGCGCCTGCATCAGTGCCTCGCGTGCGCCGGGCTCCTTGATCTGCCCGGCCTGAAGGCTGAGCAGGCTCATCACGATCTGGAGATTGTTCTTCACCCGGTGATGGATCTCGCGGATGAGGAGGGATTTCTGCGTCAACGCATCGCGCAGGCGCCGGTCGCGATCCTGGATCGCATCGGCCATCTCCGACATCCCCTCGCCGAGCGCGCGGAATTCGCTCGCCGCGCCGTCGAGCTGCGGCCGGATGGCGTAGTGACCGCTGCGATAGGCGGCGGAGATCCGGCGCAGATAGGCGATCCACTGCGTCACCTGGCGCTCGGTGGCGAACCAGATGCCGGCCCAGGCGAGGCCGATCATCAGGATCGGCATCAGGAAGTCGACGCCGACATGCAGATAGGTCGAGCCGAACAGCCGCCGTTCCCGCATCGCATAGGCGACGTTGATCGCGCCGTTGCGCAGGCGGGCCGACGCATAGGTCCAGGCTTCGCCGCTCGCGTCCTTGCCCGAATGCAACGAGCTCGGCAGTCCTTTGGTCGAACGGAGCAGCGCGTCGGAGACGTCGTCGTCGTTCGAGGCGAGAACGTGACCTTCATTGTCGTAGATGAACACGACGGCGCCGGGCTGCGGGCTGTGCGCCTGAACCAGAAAGTCGAACCAGTGAATCTCGAGCACGATCGACAGTGCGCCGTCGAAATTGCCCTTCGCGTCGTGCAGCGGCAGCATGCCGGAAATCACCGGCTTGTGCAGGACCATGCTCTGGATCTGGCCGCTGACGATGAATCCGTTCGCCGTCCGCGCACGCTGGAAGAACGGCCGGTGTGAAGCGTCGACGCCGCGAAAAGACGGCAGCGCGGCACAGGCGATGCGGCCATTGCGATCGATGCGGCTGATGCTGCTGAAATACTTCACGCCGACGAGAGCGTCGGCGAGGATGCCGTCGCAATCCGCCGACGCATGGCGCACCGCCGAGATATTCGCCAGCGCGCGGACGATCTGCTCGGCGGAGGCAAGCAGGTTCGCTTCATCCTCCGCCGCGCTGCGCGCCGATTGCACCAGCCTTTCGTGCACATCGTCGACATCGAGCCGCGCACGCTCGATGCCCTGAAGGATCGAGACGATGGCGATGGGCAGAAGGGCGAATGTGACCCAGAGGAGAAGTTTGACGCGGAGCGGCCAGCTCCGCTCAGTCTCCGGAGTCCTTGTCCCCGCGATGCCGCGGCGCGAGGCGATCCAGTTGCGCCATGATCTCACGAGCGGCCTCTCCTTCGGCCGGTCTGTCGGACGCCGGCAATGCCTCGTCGCCGTCGAGAATGGCGATCAGCGCCTTTCGCGCCCGCGCCACACGGCTCTTCACCGTGCCGACGGCACAGTGACAAATCTCGGCCGCGTCCTCATACGAGAAACCGCCGGCGCCGACCAGTATGAGCGCCTCGCGCTGCTCGTCGGTCAGCGTGCGCAGGGCACGCGCCGTGTCGGACAGGTCCGCGGACCAGTTCTGGTCCTGGCTGCCGCCCGGAATACGTTCGGCCGCATCCTGATCCCATGGCGCCTGACGCCAGGCGCGGCGGCGGTCGGAGTAGAACTGGTTGCGCAAAATGGTGAACAGCCAGGCCTTGAGATTGGTGCCGGGCACGAACGAGTCGCGCGACTGCCAGGCTTTGACCAGGGCTTCCTGGGCGAGATCGTCCGCGCTCTCCGCGTTGCCGCAAAGCGAGCGGGCGAAGGCGCGCAGGAAGGGGATCAGCGCCAGAAGGTCTGTCCGGAAGGTGTCCCCGCCGGCCTGTGCGGTCGGCGTGTGCGGATGGGGGGCATGGTGCGCGGTCATTGCGACGTGCCCCCCTTTCCACCGTTCTTGGCATCGATTTCCTCGAGAAGCTTGAGGAAATCGTCCGGGACGGGCTCCTGTGCGACGCCGTCATACATGCGGCGAAGCTCACGGCCGATGACCCGCTGGCGGGCACGGATGGCCCGCGCCTTTTCACGATTGTTGTTCTGCTCGTTGGACACGTTCCTGTCCCGCTGTTGCGGCGCGCCTGACAAGGTTATCTCCTGCAAAGGACGATTACGAAGTAATTTCAGACCCTTACAACGAACCTTACGCCCACCTGTTCCCGATCAGATTGGCAACGTCTTCATCTTTCAATGGTTCCCTTCGAATGGAACTTTTCCGCACAATGAGCATTCCCAGCCCTGTAACCCCTGAAGTGCTGCGAAGGAGCCGGACACCATGAGCATGTCGCAAACGCTTGCTCCCCATCTGCCCTATCTGCGCCGCTATGCCCGTGCGCTGTGTGGTACCCAGGCAAGTGGCGACAATTACGTCCGGGCGACGCTGTCGGCCCTCCTGGCCGGCGACCGCGCCCTGGTCGAAGGTGTCTCGCCGCGTGTTGGCCTTTACCGCGTGTTCCATGCGATCTGGTCGACGGCCTCCGGTCATATCGACGAAAACACACCGACTTTGGCCGACGCCAAGATGACGCCGGAATCGCGCCTCGCGGCGCTCGAGGCCAACCGCCGCGCCGCCCTGCTTCTGACCGCTGTCGAGGCCTTCAGCCTCGAAGAGGCCGCCTTCATTCTCGATGAGACCTCGGAAGAGGTCGAACGCGCCATTGTCGATGCGCAGCAGACGATCGATCAGCAGCTCGCCAGCCGCGTGCTGATCATCGAGGACGAGCCGATCATCGCGCTCGATCTCGAGAATCTCGTCACCGAGCTCGGCCACAAGGTGGTGGGCACCGCGGCCTCGCGCGCCGATGCCGTCGCCAAGGCCCATGCCGAGCGGCCCGGCCTCGTGCTGGCCGACATCAATCTCGGCGAAGGCGGATCGGGCATCGATGCCGTGGCCGACATCCTCAACAGCTTCGACATTCCGGTGATCTTCATCACGGCCTATCCGGAAAAACTTCTGACCGGCGAGCGGCCGGAGCCGACCTATCTGATCGCCAAGCCGTTCCTGCCGGAGACGGTCCAGGCAACCGTCGGGCAGGCGCTGTTTTTCCATTCGGCTGCCCGCAAGGCCGCGTAAAAGGCCGCAGCGGGCAAAAGTTCCCTTGCCCCCGACTTTGGGGCATTGTGCAGCATCCTTCCTGGGTTTTCGGATTCCAGGGATCATAGGAGGATTTTCATGAGCGCGAGCGGTTCGACCAAAGACATCGATGCAAGGCTGTCGGCCCTGCGCGGCGATCTGGACACGCTTCAAAAGGACCTCAAGGCCCTCGCCGGCGATGTCAGCGGCGTGGCCTCGGCCCAGGCCCGCGATGCCGTGAAGAAGGCCGAAGCCATGGCCGAGCGCGCCTATGCGCTCGCCGAAGAAGCTGCGGCGGACGCGAGCAAGAACGCCTTCAAGGCGGCCGAAGACATCGAAGAGTGGACCAACGAGAATGCGGAGGCTCTGCGCGTCACCGTGCGCGAGCAGCCTCTGACCGCGCTCGCGATCGCGGCCGGCGTCGGCGCCTTCCTCGCCCTTCTGCTGCGGCGTTGAACCGGGAGCTCGGGCGGATGGGGGCGCGTATCGCCGCGACGGCCGTTCTGGCCGTTATCGGACTTCTGCTCGTGATCTTCGGCGTCGGCCTGTTGGCCTTCGCCATGGCGGCCGCGCTGGCGCCATCGCTCGGCATTGCCGGCGGTGCCGCGGTGACCGGCGGCGTCTTCGTCGGCCCGGTCTTTCTTTGGGCGATCATCATCCTGCTGTTGCGCCGCCCCGCGCCCAAACCCGTGCCGCAGCCTTCGAACGGGTTGTGGCTCGCGCTTTTCGCCGCCATCGCGAAGGAGACGCCCTGGATCGCCATTGCCGGCGCCGGGTTGATGGCCGCCGCCGAAATGTTCCTCTCGCGCCGCAAGCCCAAGTAAAACAAGCGGAACTTGCACCAAGCGCCAGCGTTTTCTTCCCGAGTGGGAGAGGATGAGATCCATGCTTGGTTATGCTCTGTTGTTTTTACTTCTGGCGCTTCTCGCCGGATATCTCGGCTTCTTCGGTCTGGCTGGAATCGCGGCGACGATCGCCAAGGTTCTGCTGATCGTGTTCGTCGTGTTGCTCATCGTCAGCGGCTTCTCGGGCGCGCTGCGCGGCCGGCCGCCGGTATGACGAAAAAATTCGCCGGTCCCCGCAACCCGATTTGAGGACTGGCGTTATCTGATGCGAGCGGACGTCCGATCCGGAACGCCCCAGCCCCTTCGACAGCCCGTATTGGGTGTCCGCTCGTCCCTTTTTCCCAAATCTTGAAACGACTTACGGCAGGCGGCCGAACCGTGTGCCGCGCCAGCCATCGAGCCGGTAGACGACATAATGCGCGACGGGAACTCCGTGGCGCAGCCGGTCGAAGCGGTCGATCTCCTGCACCCGGGCGAATTGCGCCGCGAGGCTTGTGTGCCGGTCGAGCCGTTGCTCGGCAACGTAAATCAGCGGCCGCGACAGCAGCCTTCCATCCGGAACCGGCGCATCGGCATAGCGAAAGGGCTCGTTGGCCTGGAGCACCGGCAGGGCCTCGGAGTCATAGAACGAGAACCACGCCGTCGAGGCATAGTCCGTGGTGACGACGCCTGCCGCGCCTTCGCGCTTTGCGAGGTCGCCGACATGGCGGGTCACGTCCCCGAAGCCGACGGCGAGCAGGCGGGCCAACGGATCGCCGCGGCCAAGCGGGATCACGCCGAACAAGGCCTGCGCATAGACCGCGACCAGCATCACGGCGGCAACCGGCGTCGCCAGCTTGCGCGACACCCGCCAGGCTGGCCCGGTCCAGCGCCCCCAATCGGTCAGCGCAAAGGCCTCGGCCGCGGCGACGGCCAGCGCCGGATAGAGGAAGGACGGCCAGTTGCCCTGGATCCGGTCGTGCAGCGAATGGATGAGAAAATAGAGCGCCGAAGGAAACACCATCGCGGCCAGAAGGAAGGTCGCGCTGTCGCGGTCCCGCGCGTGAAACGCCAGCACCAATGTCGCCAGGATGAAGATGAACGGGGTCGCCAGCGCGAGCTGGGCACCGAGGAATTCGAACAGGAAGCGCAGCGTGAAGCTGCCGCTGGCGATGCGGCCGAACTGGAAGACGAAGGTCTCCCAGCCATGGCTGTCGTTCCACAGCAGGTTTGGCACAAAGACCAGCAGCGCGAGCACGCCGCCGAGATAGGGCCAGGGGCTGAGAAGCCAATGCCGCGCCTTCGGCGACAGCAGAAGCCAGACCAGCATGCCGGCGCCCAGAAACAGCGCGGTGTATTTCGACAGCAGGCCAAGCCCCGCCGCGAGGCCGACGGCGAGCCACCAGCGTCCGCTGCCGCTGTCATGCAGGCGCGCGAGCCCGTAGAACACGGCGGCCGCCGTCACGACGGCCGGCGAATCCGGCGTCGCCGCCAGGACCTCGACCGAGACCATGAGCGTGAGATTGAAGTACAGGCAGGCCCGCGCGCCGGCCTCTTCGCTGCGCAGAAGGATGGTGCCGCAGCGCCAGACGAACCAGCTCGCCAGCACGGAAAGCATGAGCCCGCCGAACCGCACGCCGAACGGCGTCGCGCCGAACAGCAGCGTGCCGGCGCGGATGATCCAGGCGATGGCCGGCGGGTGATCGTAATAGCCGGCCGCAAGGTGGCGCGACCACAGCCAGTAGTAAGCCTCGTCGGCCGACAGCGGCAGGACCGCGGAGGCCACGAAGCGCAGCGCCGTCAGAACGGCGATCGCGATGAGGAACCGGCGTGTCATCGCGTGCGCCAGACGAACAGGCTCGAGATCGCGTAGTTCCAGAACGCGCCCATCACTGCGCCGGCAGCGCCGGCGACCCACCACATCGGATCTTCCGAGTACAGCCACGAGGCGATGCCGACATTGGTCAGCGCGCCGATCGAACAGAACAGGCAGAAGACGATGAAGCCGCGCAGCATCGAGAAGCCCTTGAGGCGGCGGTCGCGATAGGTGATCTCGTTGTTGAGCACGAAGTTCGAGGTCAGCGCGACGATCGTGGCGATGATCTGGGCGGTGCGGAATTCCTCCACGCCGGCCGCGAGCGATGTCCTGAGCACGGCGAGATGGACGGCAAGACCGATGGCGCCGACCAGGATGAAGAAGATGAAGCGCGGCTCGACCACGTCGCCGGTGAGCTTGGCGAACAGCAGGCCGATGAACTCCAGCCCGATCTGGATGTTGAACTTGCTTTCGCCCTGCTCGCGCTTGCCGAAGACGAAGGACTGCTCGGCGACGCGCAGCGAAGGTCCCGCGGTCGCGACGATGTCGAGCAGGATCTTGAATCCGGCCGGCGAAAGCCGCGGCGCGATGGCATCGAAGCTGTCGCGGCGAAGCATGAAGAAGCCGCTCATCGGATCGCTGAGCGGCACTTCGAGGACTTTGGCGGTGATCTGGGTGGCGAGGCGCGACAGCGTCCCGCGCGTCTTGTTGCTCAGCCCTTCGGCGCTGCCGCCTTCGACATAGCGCGTCGCGGCGACGAGATCGCAGGTGCCGCTGCGCAGCTTCTCGAGCATTGCGGTCAGAACGCGCTCGTCGTGCTGGAGATCGGCGTCCATCACCGCAACATAGGGCGCGCTGGAGGACAGGATGCCCTCGATGCAGGCGCCCGCGAGGCCGCGGCGCCCGACCCGGCGCAGGCAGCGGACCCGGGGATCGGCCGCGGCGATCGCCTTGGCGGTCTGCCAGGTGCCGTCCGGCGAATCGTCGTCGACGAACACCGCCTCCCAGGCAACCCCAACGAGTGCCGCATCGAGCCTGCGGACAAGCTCGGCGACGTTATCCCGCTCCTTGAAGGTGGGCAGGACAATGGACAGTTCGGCAGCGGCCACGCGGGATCTCCTCGCGCGCCTTGGTGGCAACAGCCCCGCGGCGCGTCAAGAGACCCGCCGGCTTACAGCCGGCCGGATTACAGAAAGTAAATCGCGTACAGCACCACGCCGGCGACGACCGCGAGCGCCAGGCTGCCATGCAGGACATAGCGGACATGCCCCGTCGATTCGCCCTGACGGGCCTGTTCGGTCGGGACCACGCGGCCCACTTCGCCATTGTTCGCGTCAGACATTCTGGTCTCCCTTGGTGGTGCGCCGCACGACCTCCTCGCGCGCGGCGCCGATGGACTCCAGTTGGGCCGGGTCGGCGGACCCGGCACGCATCTCTTTTTCCCAGGCCTCGAGAATCGCCAGACGTTCGGTATCGCTGAAGCGGCGGTCGCGGATCACGTCGACCGGCACCCGGTAGTAACGCCCGGGCGCCTGTACGATCTCCTCGAGCAAGCGCTTCTTCGGCATCGCTACGTCAGAACCTGCCCACTAGGACGAGCACCAGGATGATGATCAGGACCAGGCCCAGTCCGCCGCTCGGGTAGTAACCCCACCCGCGGCTATAGGGCCACGACGGCCAGGCGCCGAACACCAGAAGCAACAACACGATGATCAGTATCAATCCAAGCATGGAAATTCGCCTTCATCTATTGCCAGAAGGAAACTCCGCCGGACGGCGCAGCGTTCCGCGCCGATTCAGTGGCCGCGCCGCTTGCGTGTAGCCGCCGCTTTCTTGGCGGAGGCGGAGCGTGCCGCAGCGGGACGGCGCGCGGCGGCCTTGCCGCCCAGCCTTCCGCCTTTGCGCGACGGCGCCTTGCTCGTCTTGCGGCCGCGGCCCGATCCGGATTTCTTGCCGCCATGGGTTTCGGCATTCACCGTCGCCCAGGCGCGCCGCTCGGCTTCCTTCTTCGAGGTGCCGCGCTTCTCATAGCCCGCCTCGATATGACGGGCCTGGCGCTTCTGTTTCTTGGTGTAGCTCGATTTGTCGCCGCGCGGCATGTCGTTCTCCTTTTCCTGCCAACGACGGAAGCAGAGGGGAGTTCCGGGAACCGTTGCGCAGCGCGCGCGGAACGTGACTGCGGATATCACGTTGATCTGACGCAGCTACGTCAGGAGACCAGCATGCATATCGCGAAATTCGTCGGCGCCATGGCGGCAGCAGGCCTTCTCGGTGCGGTTCCCGCTTCGGCCTATATCCAGGGAAATCTCGAAACCGCGCGGCCGTTGCGCATGGCGGCGGCAACGCCGATGACCACGCTCAGCACGATGACGAACGTGCCGGTGCTCGCGAGCGTCACGGTCAAGAGTTCCGACGGCATGCCCGTCGGCACCGTGCGGAACATCGTCAATGACGCGAACGGAAAGCCGGCGATGGTGGATGTCATGCTCAGCGACAACACCAAGACCGTCGGCATCGACGCCAGCGAGCTCAGCTTCGACGCCGCGAGCAATACGCTGGTGGCATCGCTCTCGGCCGAGCAGATCAAGGCGCTTCCGGCCAAAGCGGGTTAAGGCCGTCCGGCTCTAGCCTCCAAACCCCCAGGAGCCTCGCCCCGCCAACCTGCAGGGCAGGCCGGCATGTGTTTGCGCCGCCTGCGGCTATGGCCCATCATTGGGCCATGGGGATAACGCATGCATCGCAGCGGGCCGCCGGCCCGCCGACCGGAACGCGCGTGCCATGAGCACGACGCGCCAGCGCGAAGCCGCGTTCGGCTTCATTTTCGCGAGCGCCGTCGCTTGCGCGATGACGATCGGCATCATGGTCCCCGTACTGCCCAACCTGCTCAAGCAGTTCAACGGCGGCGACACCGCGACCGCGGCCGACTGGGGCGTGATCTTCAACGTCTTCGGCGGAATGATGAGCTTCCTCGCCGGACCGGTGCTCGGCCTGCTTTCCGACCGCTTCGGACGGCGGCCCGTGCTGCTGCTGTCGATCTCCGGCCTCGGCCTCGATTTCCTGTTCATGGCCTTCGCGCCCAGCCTCGGCTGGCTCTTCGTCGGGCGGCTGATCAGCGGCACGACCGCCGGCGTGTTCTCGACCGCCAACGCCTATGTCGCGGATGTGACCGCGCCGGAGAACCGCGCACGAGCCTTCGGCTGGATGGGCGCGGCGTTCAGCGTCGGCTTCCTCGCCGGTCCCGCCATCGGCGGCTATCTCGGCGATATCAATCTGCGCCTGCCCTTCATGGTCGCCGCCGGACTGACTCTGGTGAACGCGCTCTACGGTCTGTTCGTCGTTCCGGAATCCTTGCCGGAAGGAAAGCGCGCAACAGGCTTTCACTGGCGCCGCGCCAACCCGCTCGGCTCGCTGCGCCTGCTGCGCTCGCATCACGAGCTGCTGCCGCTCGCGAGCGTCGGCTTCCTCAACCAGCTCGCCAACATGGTGTGGCCGAGCGTGTTCGTGTTCTACGCCGGCTATCGCTTCCACTGGAATCCGGGCACGACCGGCTTCTTCATGGCGGCGATCAGCCTCGTCGGTGTCGCGGTGCAGAGCGTCATCGTCGGGCCCTTCGTGCGCCGCTTCGGCGAACGCGCCTGCCTGATCACCGGCGCGGCGCTGCCGGTGATCGGCCTGGCGTGGATATCCTGGGCGCCGACGGCAACGCTCTATCTGATCGGCGTGCCGTTCAATGCCTTCTGGCAATTGCTGGTGCCGGGACTGCAAGGCCTGATGACGCGGCGCGTCGGCCCCACCGAGCAGGGCCAGCTGCAAGGCGCCAACCAGAGCCTGATGGGCATGTCTTCGGTGCTGGGACCGCTGATCTACGGCGAATCCTTTGCCTGGGCGGTGCGCCATCCGACGCTCGACTATCCCGGGCTGCCCTTTCTGCTGGCGTCGCTGACGATGCTTCTGTGTCTGTCCATCGCGCTGTGGTCAGGCCACGCGGCGCAGCGTCATGCGATGCGTGAAGCGGCGAAGTAGCCCGCGCCGGACGACACCGCCGTCAGGAACATGCCCCAGGCGATATCGAGCGCCGCGATCTTCGCCGGCCAGGCCTTGAGCGTGGCGAGATTGGTCAGGTCATAGGTCATGTAGCAGACCAGGCCGAGCGCCAGACCGAGACCGAGCGCAGACGTCCAGCTTCCGGCACGCAACGCCGGCGACACGGCAAAGAACACGATGCCCGCGACATAGAGTACATAGAACAGCACCGCAGGCGCCAGATTGGCGCGCGGCGCCAGCATCTCGCCCACCGCGCCCTCGAACAATCCCCGCATGACCGTGGTGAGCCAGGCGATGTCGAGCACCGCCATCGCAACGGCCGCCGCCACATAGGCCACGATGATCCTCGTCATGGCGCACTCCTTTTGCCGGCTTACGCAGCCATGCCGCGTCCGGATCACCTGATCCGCCGCGCAGCGCGGCCCGTAGCAGAGGGGCAGGCATTCGGACGGGTATATGGCGAAGATCGCGATCATCGGCACGGGCATCTCCGGTCTCGGCGCCGCCTATCTCCTCGGCCGCAAGCACGAGATCGTGGTGTATGAGAAAGCCCCGCGGATCGGCGGCCACAGCCGCACGATCACCGTCGACGGGAACGGCCGGCCTGTTCCGGTCGACACCGGCTTCATCGTCTTCAACGAGAAGAACTACCCGCAGCTCTCGGCGATGTTCCGCCACCTGAACGTGGCCGTGCACAAGAGCGACATGACCTTCGCCGCGTCGATCCGCGACGGCTGGCTCGAATGGGGCGCCAAGGATCTGAACGCGATCTTCGGCCAGCGGCGCAACCTGCTGCGCCCGCGCTTCGCGCAGCTCATTCGCGACGTGCTGCGCTTCAACGCCCGCGCCGAAGACGCGATCGCGCGGCAGCCCGATCTGACGCTCGACGAGCTCGTCGATGCGCTCGATCTCGGCGACTGGTTCAGGCGCTTCTACCTGTTGCCGATGACGGCGGCGATCTGGAGCTGTCCGCCGCACGAGATGCTGCGCTTTCCGGCCGCGACGCTCATCCGCTTCATGGCCAACCATCATCTCCTGAGCGCGAGCGGACAGCCGCAATGGTTCACCGTCACCGGCGGTGCCGAGGCCTATGTCGCGCGCCTGACGCAGGGCTTCGCGGACCGCATCCGGCTCAATTGCGGCGCCGCCGAAGTCACGCGCAGCGG
Organism: Pseudomonadota bacterium; assembly: GCA_018241025.1. GTDB lineage: Bacteria > Pseudomonadota > Alphaproteobacteria > Micropepsales > Micropepsaceae > Rhizomicrobium. The sequence goes on along the minus strand of JAFEEQ010000026.1, from coordinate 71,793 downwards.
TCATGGTGTGCAGATCGCCGACACCACCGGCCAGCGCGAGAGCTTCGACCATGTCGTGTTCGCAAGTCACGGCGACGAGACCTTGCGCGCGCTCGCCGATGCCTGTCCGGAAGAGCGTGCGCTGCTCGGAACGTTCCGGTACCAGTCGAATCTCGCGGTCCTGCATCGCGACAGCACGCTCATGCCGAAGCGCAAGACGTGCTGGGCGAGCTGGAATTATCTCTCCGACGGCGCCCTCGACGATCCCGCGCTCTCCGTCACCTACTGGATGAACCGGCTCCAGAACATTCCGGCCGAGACGCCGCTCTTCGTGACGCTCAATCCCAAGCAGGCGATCGCCCCGGACAAGGTTTTCGACACCCACACTTTCGAGCATCCCGTCTTCGATCACGCCGTCCTCGCCGCGCAGGAGCGGATCCAGGCGATCCAGGGACGGCGCAACACCTGGTTCTGCGGCGCCCATCTGCGTTACGGCTTTCACGAGGACGGCCTGTCCAGCGCCGTGCATGTTGCCCATCTGCTGGGCGCCGAAACGCCCTGGCAGGCGCCCCGGCCCGATTTTCCGGCGCCGGTCTGGAATCTGGCCGAAGCACGCGCCGCTTGAGATCGCTGGCGCGTTCGATAAGGATTGGTCAGCGGGAGGTACCCATGGGTCTTATTCCGTCCTTCGTCATCGAGCGCAAATGGCGCGCCGCTGCCGGCGCGATCCGCTTCGGCACCCTCGAATACACCACGCCGTCCGGGGAGCACGCGATCGTCCGGGGCCCCGAACCCGGACCGTATGGCGTCTTCCACATCCGCGACTGGGATGTATTGCGTCTCTGCCTGTCGCGCGGCGACGTCGGTCTTGGCGAAGCCTACATCGACGGCTTGTGGGACACGGACAACATCGAATCCGTGATCTCGCTCTTCCTGCTGAACATGGACGGGTTCGACGATTTCGCCGATGGCAATCTCTTCCAGCGCATCGCCTTCGTGCTGCAGGACACGATCCTTCGGCGCAATTCGGTCAGAGGCTCTTCGCGCAACATCCAGGCGCATTACGATGTCGGCAACGACTTCTACTCGCTGTGGCTCGATCCCAGCATGACCTATTCGTCGGCGCTTTTCGGCGAAGCGACGAACGACCTTCAGGCCGCGCAGCGCTGTAAGTACGAGCGCATCCTGGAACGTCTGTCTCAGAAGAACTCGTCGATCCTTGAGATCGGCTGCGGCTGGGGCGGCTTTGCCGAGCGCGCGACGGAAGCGGCGCACCGCGTGACCGGCCTCACCATTTCACCGTCGCAGCACCGCTACGCCGCCGAGCGCCTCAAGGCGCGCGATGCCGATATCCGTCTCGAGGACTATCGCAAAACGCGCGGCACGTTCGACGCCATCGTCTCGATCGAGATGTTCGAGGCGGTGGGCGAGCACTACTGGCCGCAATATTTCCACGCCGTCGCCGAACGCATGAAGCGCGGCGGCCGGGCGGTGATCCAGACCATCACGATCCGCGACGAGCTGTTCGCCGGCTACCGAACGCGCAGCGACTTTGTCCGGCACTACGTCTTTCCGGGCGGCATGCTGCCGTCGCTGGCGCGTTTCCGCGACGAAGCGGAGCGCGCGGGACTGAAGGTCGCCAGCTCCTTCTCCTTCGGACAGGATTATGCCCGCACCCTGCGCAAATGGTCGGAGCGGATGATGGAACGGGCCGACGACATCGTCGCCCTCGGCCACGACGCGCAATTCCTGCGCAACTGGCAATTCTATCTCGGCATCTGCGCATCGACCTTCGCAGTGGCGCGCACCGATGTCGTGCAGGTCGAGCTCGCGCACGCCTGAAGCCCGTCAGGTGCCGGGTCCCATCGGCGACGGCCGGAGCTTCATGAACGGCACGACCAGGAGCGACAGCGCGAACAGCACGCCGATCACGATCCAGGCGTCGTTGAACGATTGCACCAGCGCGGCGCGGCGCACCAGCGGCTCGGCAAAATCGCGCATCGCCTGGCTGGTCGGCCCCATGTCGTGACCATGGAAGAATTGCGTCGGCAGGCCGACGAAGGCCGCCGCGCTCGCATCGCCGGCCTGGAGACGGACACCCAGCGCCGCCGCATGCATCGGGGTGCGCTGGCCGATGATCGTATCGACGACGGCGATGCCGATCGCGCCGCCGAGATTGCGCATCAGGTTGAACAGCGCGCTGCCGTCTGCGACGCCGACGGGATTGAGCGTATCGAGCGCCAGCCGCGTCGCCGGCAGGATGCACAGCATCACCGCGGCGCCGCGCAGCGCCTGGGGCCAGAACAGACCGTCGTAATCGGTCCGAAATGTGGTGAAGCCGTTCGCGATCAGGCCGCAGGCGAACATGCCATAGCCGACCGCGGTCAGCAGACGCGCATCGACGCGAACCTCCAGCATCGCGGCCAGCGGCGCCGTCAGCAGCTGCGCCGCGCCGGATACGATCATGATCGTGCCGATCTCGAGCGGCGAGTGCTCGCGGATCAGGCCCAGGAACAGCGCCAGCAGATAGACCGAGCCATAAAGCCCGAGGCCGAGAACGAAGCTGAGAACACAGCCCAGCGTGAAGGTCCGCTCGCGGAAGCGGCGAAGATCGACGAAGGGATGAGGGCTGAAGAGACTGCGCCAGATCGCGCCCGAACCGGTCACGAAGCAGACCAGGATGCAGCCATAGACGAACGCACCCTGCCAGTCGTGCTTCGGCGCCTCCTTCAGCACCAGCTCGAGCGTGCCGAGGAACGCAGCGGCCATCGCGATGGCAACGTAGTCGATGCGCCGCAGCTCCTTCAGGTCGGGCTCGCCGAGCCGCACGAACCGCGCGACGGCGGCCGAAACCAGAAGACCCGGCACCAGGTTGATCAGGAAGATCATGTGCCAGCTGTAGTGCTCGGTGAGATAGCCGCCGATCGCCGGACCGACGGTCGGCGCAATCACCGCCATGGTGCCGGCCAGCGCCGTCGCGGTGACGCGCGATTTCTCCGGCATCATCGCGAAGACCGAGGTGAACACGCCGGGGATCAGCATGCCGCCGCAGAAACCCTGAACCACGCGCAGGGCGATGAACGGTGCCATCTCGGTGCAGGCGGCGCAGGCGAGCGATGCCAGCGTGAAGCCCAGCGTCGCGACGGAGAACATCCAGCGCAGCGACAGCGCGCGCGTCAGCCAGCCGGTGAGCGGAATGGCGATGACTTCGGCCATGAGATAGCCGGTCTGGATCCAGCTCAGCTGGTCGGACGAGACATGAAACCAGTCCTGGATCGTCGTGAACGAGCTGGCGACGATCTGGATGTCGAGCACCGCCATCGACATGCCGAGGCACATCGCGATGAAGCCGATCCAGGTCCGCATTGTGCTTTGGGCCGGCTCCAAAGGTCTCAACCAGAAGTGATTCTGCTGTCAGTGTGCAGACTTTGCACCGCGGGGTCCATGATGCGGCGCCACATGGGCGGAACGAGCGCCAGAACGATGCTGCCGGCGTAACCCATGGGCAATTCGGGCGCGTTCACCGCCCAGTGAAGCGTCTCGAAAGATGCTGCGGGACGGGTGTGGTGCGCGCTGTGCCGGCCCATGTTGAAGATCAGGTGATTGGCGAGGACGTTGCTGGAGTTCCAGCTATGACGGTCGCCGAAGGGTTCCATGCCCGCATCGGTTGCGCCGCGCATCAGGCCGTAATGGGCGATGTAGTTGAAGAGCTCGAGCACCACGATCCCGATCGCGCATTGCAGCACGAAGAATCCGAGACCGCGCCATCCGCATGCGAGGGCAATGGCAAGGTACAAGGCAATCGTCGCGGCCAGGTCGCGCAGCACGCGGTTCTTTGCCAGGCCGCGGCGGCTTTCGAACCGCCATGCCTCCGCGAATTGTCCGGGCACGGTGCGCAGGAGGAAGCGGTAGAAATTCTCGCCCGGCCGCGCGGTCGCGGAATCGTGGACGGTCCCGGCCCAGCGATGATGGCCATGGATATGCGCGGTGCGGAAGTGGCGATAGCTCATGCCGGTCAGCATCAGCGTCCCGAGCCAGCGCTGCCGGCGGCCATGGACGAGTTCATGCGCGGCAAGCACGCCGAATACCCCCGTGGTCACGCCGGTTGCGAGCGCGAGGCCGAGAAACGGTCCGATCCCAAGCGTGCCCGCAACGAGCGTCGCCCACGCGATGACGGCGAGCTGCACGGCGACATAGAACCTCGGCAACAGAAAGTGGCCGCCGCGTGTTGCGGCCTGCGCCGCGCCGCGCGGCGACAGGAATTCTGCCGCCAGCAGCGCCGCCAGCAACGCGACGACGGAGAGCACCGGCGACCACGGTCCGGCGCCATAATAGAGTGCGGGTATCGCCAGCGCGAAGCCGAAGGGCGCGGCGAAGGCCAGCATCGGCTCAACTCGCCCGGCGCGGCCGCAACGCCGCGTCTTCGCTGCGAATCCGCCAGGCGAGCATCGCGGCGTTCAACAGCGTGAACAGGATCGCGATTCCGATTTCGCCGAAGGCCAGCGGCAGGAACAGGATTTCGCCGGCGACGATCAGGTAATTCGGATGGCGCACGAAACGATACGGTCCGCGCCGGACCAGCGGCGCTTCGTCGAGCGTGATGATCCGCGTCGTCCAGTAAGGCCCGAGCGTCGCGATCACCCAGACCCTTGCCGCCTGCAGCAGCACGAACAGTCCGAGCGGCAGCCAGGCGATATGCGCATCCGCCGGCACGAAGAGCGCTATCGCCGCGAGCCATGCCGCATGCAAAAGGACGATCAGTGGATAATGCCCGCGCCCGATTTCGCGCGCGCCGCGTGCCAGCAGCGCACGCGTGTTGCGCTCGGCATAGGCGACCTCGGCCAGACGCTGCAGCGCAACCAGCCCGAGGATGATGTAGATCGCGACCGTCACGCGCCGCCGACCGTCAGGAACGCCGCGGAGAATCCCGGTCCGAGCGCAGTCATCAATGTCTGTTGCCGCCGCCAGTCCATGCGCTCGAGCACGAACAGCGCGGTGACGGCGGACATGTTTCCGAAGTCGCGCAGCACGCTGCGGCTATCTGCAAGCCCGCCGCGCGGCAGATCGAGACAGTCTTCGAGCGCGTCGAGCACCTTGGCGCCGCCGGGATGGCAGGCAAAGCCGCGATAGGAATCGCGCGTGCCGCCGTTGCGGCGCAGATAGTCGGCGAGGATCGCGCGGAAATCGGCGGCGAGCAGCGCGGGAATGCTCTGCGAGAAGATCGCCTTGAGGCCATCCTCCTGGACATCCCAGCCCATGATGTCGAGCGCATGCGGCCAGGTGTATTCGCCGCCCGGACCTAATGCGGGACCATCGCCCGCCGTCGAAACGATCGCACCGGCGGCGCCATCGCCGAACAGCGCCGTCGCCACGATGTTGCTCTTCGACGTATCGTCCTTGCGGAAGGTCAGGGCGCAAAGCTCGACCGCGAGGAAAAGAACCCGCGAGCCCGGATAAGCCGAGGCCAGATCCGCCGCGCGCGTCAACCCGACCACGCCGCCGGCACAGCCCAGGCCGAAGATCGGCAGGCGCCGGATGTTGCGGTTGAGGCCGAGCTTCTCGACCACCAGCGCGTCGAGGCTGGGCGTCGCGATCCCGGTCGTCGAAGCGACGACGATCGCGTCGATATCGCCGCGTTCGAGCCCGGCCTGCTTCAGGAGCTCGAGGGTCAGGGGCTCGAACAGCGCGACCGCGTTCTCGATATAAAGTGCATTGCGTTCGCGCCAGCCATGCGGTTCGGCATACCAGTCGATCGGCACGCAGGAATAGCGCCGGTCGATGCCGGTGTTCTCGAAGACCGGCATCAGCCGGGCGACATCGCGGTGATTGCCGAACAGGGCGCCGGCGCGCCGGGCGACGTCGGACTGGTCGAGAACGAAAGGCGGCACGGCGCTCTTCAGCGCCAGCAATCGCGGCGACATGGCTGCTCCTGAAAACGCGCCCTTGCGAACGCGACTATAGCGGTCGGCTTCTGCACCGCCTCATCTTTACGCCGTATCGGTGAGACGGGATCAATACAGGATCTGACGGGTGACGATCGCGATGGCGACGGCCTGCGCCCGGGTCGTCGCGTTGAGCTTGATCAGGGCATTTTGAACGTATTCGTGCACCGTCTGCTCGGCGATGTTCAGGATCTGCGAGATCTCCCAATCGGTCTTGCCCGATGCGACCCAGGACAGGCACTCGCGCTCGCGCGGCGTCAGTTTGGGCCCGCGCGCCGACGGCGCATTGCGTGCACGAATGCGGCCGAGGCGCGCGTGAAAATAATGCGCCGCCATGTGCAGGCAGATCTCGTCATCCTTGCCGAGGTCGTAGCGCTCGGCGCCGATCGAGACGACATAGAGACCGTCGCGATTGTAGACCGGAACCGCGACGCCGGCCTTGAGGCGGAACTCGCCGGCTTCCTCGAGGATGCGCGTTCCCGCCGCATCGTTGGCGCCTTCTTTCGGTCCCCACCGCACCGGCGTGGTCTGAAGCCGCAGCTTCTTGATGATGGGGTCGTCCTGCAGATAGCCACGCGATATCCAACGCTCGAGCCAACCGGCGGGCCAGGTGGTTGCCCAGAGATAGCCGTCATCCGGCTGCGGCGGACGCGGATCGCCGACCATGAAATAGGCCAGACCGAATTTCCGGATCAGCTTTTGAAACGACTCTGTGAGCGTCGAAATATCGCTCTGTCGGTCGAGTTCGCCGATGAATTCAAAGGTATCCGTTGTCAACATAACACAAAGAGAACCCGTGGTCGCCGCTACGCGCGTAGCGGCGACTATAAACGGTTCTCATTGCGGCGTCAGCCCAAACGGGGCTGGGGTCTGGCTATAGCTACTGCGGTTTTTGCCTCGCTTTGAATGCAATGACTTCGTCGATCTGGCTCGGCAGCAAGCCGTCTTTCGCCGCCAGATAGTCGGGAACCGGACCTTTCAGCAGGATCGAGGGGCATTGCCCTTCGTAGTTGCCGACATTGGGGCGGTGCAGCTGATAGCCGACGAGCGCCGCAAGCTCCGGAGAGAAATTCCGCGCCACGTCGGGCGGATAGACCAGCCACTGGTTCTCGTAGGGCTTGAGCCAGCCGAGCGTGTAGCTGACCACGATCCCGGTTCGCGGCAGCGCGGAACGGTTCGCGCCGGCGCCGTGCAGGGTCGAGCCGAGGAACATCAGGCAGCTGCCCGGCTCCATCTCCATCTGAACCGCCTGCTCGCGCTCCAGATAGTAGTCTTCCGGGCAACGGTTGCTGTAAGGCCAGACCACGGTCGTTCCGTTCTCCTTGGTGAAAGGGGAAATCGGCCACATCACGTTGATCAGGCACTCGAAGCGGTTCTTGCCACACCGCCACATGTCTTCGTCGCGATGCGGCGTCTGCTCGCCTTCGCCGGGCCAGATCTCGAGTCCCTGCGCGATGTTGAGCTGCAGGCTGTCGCAATTCGGCCCAAGAACGTTCTGGACGACCTCCATGACCGTCTTGTTGAGCACGAAATCGGCCGAGCTCGGCGCGCGCTTCAAAAGGCCGCCGAAGCGCTTGGTGCGGCGGCCGTAGAAGTCGCCGTCCGCGAACGGCGTCTTCTCGAAGCGTTCCTTCAGCTCGGCCTCGAGCGCATCGACCTTGGCGCGGGCAATGACGTTCTCGATGACGCAGTAGCCGGTATCGAGCAGCTCCGCCGTCTTGTCGGCCGCGAGCGACGGACGCAAATCGTATGCAACGGACATCTTGGTATCCTTTCGGTCGGATTGGGTTCAGGCGGCCTTGGCGATCGCGTCCAGCTCCAGGACCGGCAGACGCCAGCCCATCTTCATGCGGAAGAGCTGCAGCGTGGCCGGCGTGATGTTGATGATGAGGGCACCGACGGATTCGCCGTTGATCTCCTGCGGCAGGCCGAGCGGCTCGCACTCCCAGCCCACCGCCATGATCGAAGACAGCCACGAGGTCTCGGCGACGCAGGTATATCGGCCGATGCCGTAGAGCAGCGCGAGCTCGACCATGCCGACGGCGAGGTAGGATCGCGCCAGCCAGGCCTCGCGGCCGCGAAGCTGCGGCGCGGTGCAGAGCCGCGTGATCTCCCAGATATCGTCGCCGCGCGGAACGCCGTTGTCGCACAGCATCGGAAACACGTCGCCGAGCAGATGCGGCTTGCTCGAGGGCAACAGACGCACCGACCCAAGATGGGTCTCCTTCTTGGCGTCGAGCGCCAGCAGATAGACCGCATCGTCGTTGTCGAACTGGTCCTTCTCGAACCGGCCGTCGACGACGGGAATGTCCCATTTCAGCGACTCGACGAAGATGCGCCGGCGATCCTCGTGCATGAGGGCCAGCTGGGACTCGTATTTGTGGCGGTTGCAGCTCGTTACGACGTCGACCATTTCCCTGAAGCTCCGTTCGTGATGGGCAATTCAGAGTTGCACAGGCGCCGTGGCACCGCCTTCCCCTAGTTAGGGGATGCGTCAACCGACGAGGTCGGCGAAGGAAATCTGGCTGTCGAACAGGGCCCGCACGATGAGCTGCATCCGGGTGGCGACTTCGTATTTGCGTTTCGCCGCCTCCATGTGCTGATGCACGGTCTGGCCGCTGATCCCGAGAATCTGCGCCACGTCGTTGTCGCTCTTGCCGCGGCCGGCGAGCACGACGCAGTCGAGCTGGCGCCGCGTCAGCCGCGGCTGGATCGGCTCGCTCGCGGCCTGACCGCGCTGGGCCGCAAGACGCATCGCCAGGCGCCGCGCCGCCTCGAAGGCAAAGCTCCCGACATAATGCGCGGCCGGCAGCACCTGCCAGCGCATCTGCTGGCCGAGCCGCGTCGTGAAGGTGCACGATCCGGTGTACTCGCCGGGAATGTGGATCGGGATCGTGAACCCCTCGCCAAGGCCGGCGAGCTTGGCCGCATCCAGCATTTCGCGCTGGCGCTCGGTCAGGGCGATCATGTCCGACAGATCCGCCCAGGTGAACGGCGCGGCGGATTTCTCGCAGGCGAGATGGACGGGATCGTCCATGAAGTAGCCCTTGCGGTCGACGATATCCGCCCACGCGCTCGGATAGTCGAACAGAAAAACGATGTTTCCTTTCGTCTGATAGATGTTCACATGGTGAACGAGTGCGAAGTAGTCGAAGCCGAGTTCATGCGTCGCACCTTCCAGGAGTGATTGGAGCTCCTTCATGTCGGTAACGCGGTTGGCAATTCGAACGAAATCCTGAACGTCCGCCAGCAAGCTCATCTGCGCCTCCATTTGGTTTTAGGGCGCGATGCGGTGTTCCACTTTTGCCAGCCATAAGACCATTGCAGACCACTCCCACCGCCCCGGCCAATATGATGCCGTGATGGGCGACGAAGACGAGTCCGCAGGATGCCGGTCCGCCGGGGACTTGCTCCCCGGCGTTCAATACGTTGTTGAATCAGCCGCTTACACCGATCCCGGCCGGAATCGGCATTCCACTGGCACTACGGAATGAGTAGGACCCGTCCGACCGCCTTGCGGCTTTCGATGTAGGCATGCGCCGCCGCTGCCTCGGCAAGCGGAAAGGTCTTGTCGATAACAACCTGAAGCGTGCCCGCCGCGACCTCGTCGACCAGCTTCTGGATCATGTCGTGCACGCGATCGGTTGCGATCTCCGCACCGAGGAAGACGCCGGTGAGCGAACGGTTGCCGCCCATCATCGAGCCGACATCGACGCGCATCGGCTCACGTCCTGCGGCGCCGACCATCGACACGCGGCCGCGATAGCCGAGCGAGAGGATCGAACCCTGCAGCGTCGAACCGCCAACAGAGTCGACGACGAGATTCACGCCCGAATTGTTGGTGAGCTTCATCACCGATTGCACGACATCCGACGTCTTGTAGTTGATGCCCTCGTCGAGCCCGAGCGGCCTCAGCTTTTCAAGTCGCTCGTCGCTCGATGCGGTCGCGAGCACGCGCGCGCCGGCGCGCTTGGCAAGCTGGATCGCGGCGACGCCGACGCCCGATGCGCCGGCCTGCACCAGCACCGTCTCGCCGGCCTTCAATCTGCCGAACTCGAACAGGCAGTCATGCGCCGTGCCGAACGGCACCGGCACGACGGCCGCCTTCTTCACATCGGCGCCCTTCGGAATTTTCCACGCCGTGCGCGCCGCGACCGAGCGCAGCTCGGCATGGCTGCCGTTGAAGCCGGTGGTGACCGCCTTGTCGCCGATCTTGAACTCTTTCACCTCGTCGCCGACCGCGACGACTTCGCCCGCCGCCTGGTAACCGACGATATGCGGATGCGAGGTCAACGCGCCGCCGAGGCGGTTCAGCGTATCGCCGCCCTCGATCGACACCGCCTCGACCTTGATGATGATGCCGTTGGACATCAGCGCCGGATCGGGCACCTCCTCGTATTTCAGGACCGTGGGCGGACCGTTCTCGTAATACACAGCGGCTTTCATGGCATTTCTCCCGATTGGCTTTGCTTGATTGGCTTTGGGTGGAGGCTACCGCTAGGGTAAGACAAAAGACAATCGAGCCGTTCGAGGAAAGCCATGTCCGAAGCCTATATCTGCGACGCCGTCCGCACGCCCATCGCCCGCTATGCCGGCGGCCTTGCCTTCGTGCGCGCCGACGATCTCGCCGCCCATCCGATCAAGGCGTTGATGGCGCGCAACGGACAGGTCGACTGGAACCAGGTCGAAGAGGTCTATCTCGGCTGCGCCAACCAGGCCGGCGAGGACAATCGCAACGTCGCGCGCATGGCCGCGCTGCTGTCGGGTCTGCCCGAGAGCGTGCCGGGCACGACGATCAACCGCCTCTGTGCCTCCGGCCTCGATGCGGTGGGCAGCGCGGCGCGCGCAGTGAAGACCGGCGAAATCGGCCTCGCCATCGCCGGCGGCGTCGAAAGCATGACCCGTGCGCCCTTCGTCATGGGCAAGGCCGAGAGCGCCTTTCCGCGCGCGGCGGAGAACCACGACACCACCATCGGCTGGCGCTTCATCAATCCGAAGATGAAGCAGGTCTATGGCACCGACTCGATGCCCGAGACCGGCGAAAACGTCGCCGAGGCCTATCAGATTTCGCGCGCCGATCAGGATGCGTTTGCCTATCGCAGCCAGCAGAAGGCGGCGCGCGCCATCGCCAGCGGCTTCTTCGCCGAGGAAATCGTCGCCGTCGAAGCGAAGGACGGCAAGGGCAAGCCCCTGCCCTTCACCGCCGACGAGCATCCGCGCCCGCAGACCACGCTCGAAGATCTCGCCAGGCTCAAGACGCCGTTCCGCAATCCCGGCACCGTGACGGCCGGCAACGCCTCCGGCGTCAATGACGGCGCGGCGGCGATGCTCATCGCCTCGGAAGCGGCGGCGAAGCGCAACGATTTGAAGATCCGCGGCCGCGTGCTCGGCATGGCGACGGCCGGCGTCGCGCCGCGCGTCATGGGCGTCGGTCCGGTGCCCGCGACGGAAAAGCTGCTCGCGCGGCTCGGCCTGAAGATCGGCGATTTCGACGTCATAGAACTGAACGAAGCCTTCGCCAGCCAGTCGCTCGCCGTGCTGCGCGGCCTCGGCTTGCCAGACGATGCGGATTTCGTGAATCCGAATGGCGGCGCCATCGCGCTCGGCCACCCCCTCGGCATGAGCGGCGCGCGTCTCGCGATGACGGCGCTGCACCAGCTCGAGAAGACCGGCGGCAAGCGCGCGCTGGCGACCCTCTGCGTCGGCGTCGGCCAGGGCGTCGCGCTGGCGATCGAACGGGTATGACGATGAAAGCAATCGCTCTCTGCGCAATCACACTTCTTCTCACGAGCGCCGCCGCGCAAGCCGCCGATGCGCCCAAGGTCGAGGTCCAGCCCGTCGCACGGGTCAACACCACGATCATCGGTCAGCCCATCGTCGTGCCCGAACGTCCCGATGTGATCGTCTCCATCGCCACTTTCCCGCCGGGCTCGCGCCTGCCGGAGCACGAGCATCTGCATCCGCACTATGTCTATGTGCTCGACGGCGTGCTGACGGTCGTGAATACCCAGACCAACGCGACCTTCGACGTGAAAGCGGGCGATTTCGTCGTCGAGATGCAGGACACCTGGCACTACGGCATCAACAACGGCACCGTGCCGGTGAAGCTGCTGGTCATCGACCAGGTCCCGGCCGGCGACAAGAGCAACATGGTGCCGAAGCCGTGAAGGTCGTCGGTGTCGCGTTCGACGGCGAACACCGTTTTTCCAAGCCCCAGCGCGCCGTCATCCGCCTGATCGAAGGTCTCGGCGTCGAGGGCGATGCCCATCTCGGCAAGACAGTGCAGCATCTCTCGCGCATCCGCCGCGACCCGAGGGTGCCCAATCTGCGCCAGGTCCATCTCATCCATGCCGAGCTGCATGACGAGATGCGCCGGGAGGGCTTCGAGGTCGGCCCCGGCGATCTCGGCGAGAACATCACGACACGCGGCATCGACCTGCTCGCATTGCCACGCGATGCAAGGCTGCATATCGGCGCCGAAGCCGTCGTCGAGGTGAAAGGTCTGCGCAATCCCTGCTACCAGATCGACGATTTCCGCAAAGGCCTCCTGAAGGTCTGCATCGACAAGGACGAAACCGGCAACCTCATCCGCAAGGCCGGCATCATGGGCGTAGTGCTGCGCGGCGGCGAGGTGGCGCCCGGCGATGCGATACGGGTCGAGCTGCCGGATGGACCGCACATCGCTCTGCTCGCCATCTAAACACCCCTGTCATCCCCGGCCGAGCGAAAATATTTCCACGCAACGAAATATCGTCACGCGCTGCGCCCATTACGCCTTATCCATCCGCTCCGCTGAAAAACCCAAACCATTCCGCGCCCTTCCACGCACATCGTGTCGGATAAGTCCGCGCGGAAATAAACTCTCGACACCCTCTTGAACCGAGTCTCTGCAAACCCCATCTCGGCTAAATCCCCACCATTGTGAACGAGAGGCAGCGATGACCATCATCGATCGCACGCGCGCGTCTTCGCACCCGCCGCGAAGCAAGAACATTTTCGAAACACGACAATGGCTTGGGCGCAAATCGACCGAGGTTGTTTTCAAAAAATCGCCACGTCACAAAAAACAAAAGGCCGGACTCGCGTCCGGCCTTTCGTTCATGCGCAGTCAGCGCGGCTCAGTAGCCAAGCAGCGTCGCGTAGCGGTCGCGGTGATAGCTCGATCCGCCGAAGGTCGCTTCCTGGGCGCGGGCGCGCTTCAGGTAGAGGCCGGCGTCATGCGCATCCGTCATGCCGATGCCGCCATGCATCTGCACCATCTCGTTCGACACGGTGTGGACGAGGTCGCCGACCTTGGCCTTGGCGAGCGAGGCGAGCTGCGCCACGTCGTTGGCGTCGCGGTCGATCGCGGCCAACGCACCCTCGACGCAGGAGCGGCCGAGCTCCAGATCGGTGAACATCTTCGCGGCGCGATGCTGCAGCGCCTGGAAGGTACCGATCTTCTGGCCGAACTGCTCGCGGGTCTTGAGATATTCGAGCGTGATCTCGAAGGACTGGGCGGCCTGCCCGAGCATCTCGGCCGTCAGGCCGATGCGCGCGCGGTCGAGCGTCGTCTCGAGCACGCCGGCGCCCTGGTCGACCGTGCCGAGCACTTCGCCTTCGACGTCCTTGAAGGTCAGGTTGGCGTAGCCGCGGCTATCCACCGTCTTCAGCTTTTCGCGCGAAAGACCCGAGGCCTTGCCGTCGACGAGAACGAGCGTGATGCCGCCCTTCTCGCCCGGCTTGCCGCTGGTACGCGCCGCGACGATCACGAGATCGGCGGTGCCGCCGTCGAGCACGAAGGTCTTCTTGCCGTTGAGCTTCACCTTGCCGCCCGAAGCGCTGCCTGCCAGCGCGATCTTCTCCGGATGGTGGTGCGGGCCTTCATCGACGGCGAGCGTCGCGATCAGCTTTCCTTCGGCGATCGCCGGCAGGTATTTCTGCTTCTGCGCGTCGGAACCGGCGAGCAGCAGTGCCGTCGTCGCGGTCAGCGCCGTCGAGATCAACGGCGATGCGGTCAGCGTGCGGCCGGTCTCTTCGAGCACGAGGCCGAGCGTCAGGTAACCGAGACCCGTGCCGCCGAACTCCTCCGGAATGAGGATGCCGGCCCAGCCCATTTCGGCCATTTCCTTCCACGCCGCGCGGTCGAAACCGTCGGCATTGCCGCTGTCGCGAAGCTTGCGGAACGCCGTCACCGGCGACTTTTCCTGCACCCACGACTTCGCGCCGTCGCGGATCATCGATTGTTCTTCGTTCAAGACTGCCATTGTTCTAACCCCGTTTGCTTTCGTTCGGTGCTCCTCATCCTTCGACAGGCTCAGGATGAGGTCTCAGTTCAGTTTTCTTCAGCTCGAACCCTCACCCTGAGTCTGTCGAAGGGTGAGAGCCGCCTTGCGCTACTGGTGGTCCAACAGCCCAAGAATGCGCTTGGCGATGATGTTGTTCTGGATCTCCTGGCTGCCGCCGTAGATCGTGGTGGCCTTGCCGCCGAGCCAGCCGCGCACGGTGTCGAGCTCGTCGCGGGTGAAGCCCTCGCCTTCCCAGCCGAGGCCCTGATGGCCCATCACTTCGACCAGCAGCTCGGCGCGCTCCTGCCCGATGCGCGAGCCGGCGTTCTTCATGATCGAGGTCGTGGCCGAGGGGCCGGCATTACCCTTGGCCTCGCTCATCGCGCGCTGCACGGTGAGCATGAAGGCCCGGGCGTCCATCATGTGGTTGGTGATGCGCATGCGCAGATCGGCATCGGCCACCTGGCCGTTGTCGTTGGCGCCGGCATAGGCCTTGGCGACCTGGTCGATCGTGCGCGTCTCGCCGCCGCGGTTGAGACCGCCGCCGCCGATGCCGCCGCCGAGGCCCTGGCGCTCGAACTGCAAAAGGCGCTTGCCGATGGTCCAGCCGCCGTTGAGCGGCCCCATCAAATTCTCCTTCGGCACCTTCACATCGGTGAAGAAGGTTTCGCAGAAGGGCGAGTTGCCGCTGATCAGTTTGATCGGGCGGACTTCGACGCCCGGCGACTTCATGTCGATCAGCAGGAACGAGATGCCCTCATGCTTCTTGGTGTTGTCGGTGCGCACGAGCGCGAAGCACATGTCGGCGTATTGTGCGCCGGAGGTCCAGATCTTCTGGCCGTTGACGAGATAATGGTCGCCCTTGTCGATGCACTGCGTGCGCAGCGAGGCAAGGTCGGAACCGGCGCCCGGCTCGCTATAGCCCTGGCACCACCACACTTCGCCCTTCACGATGCCGGGAACGTGCTTCTTCTTCTGCTCCTCGCTGCCGTATTCGAGCAGGGTCGGGCCGAACATCATCACGCCCATGCCGCCGATCGGATTCCAGGCGCCGATCTTGCCCATCTCCTGTTGCAGCACGCGGGCCTGTGCGGTCGAAAGACCGCCGGCGCCATACTGCTTCGGCCAGGTCGGCGTGCCCCAGCCCTTGTCGCCCATCGCCTTCTTCCATTTGTCGAAGTCGGCGTTCCGCGAGGCCGCCTCCTCGCCCATCATCATGCCGGCCTTGCCGACCAGCGATTTGGGGAAGTTCTCTTCGAGCCATTTGCGGGCTTCGAGGCGGAAGGCCTCCAGTTGGGGATCGGCGTTCGCTGCCGCGCTCATGCGTTCACTCCTGTTGCGTTATTGATGGTCGAGAAGGCCAAGCACGCGCTTGGAGACGACGTTGAGGTTCACCTCCGACGTGCCGCCTTCGATGGAATTGCCCTTGGCGCGCAGCATGGTGCGCATCGTCTGGAGCTCGCGCGGGTCGTAACCCTCGCCCTCCCAACCCAAGCCCTGTGTGCCGAGCGCTTCGACCAGAAGCTCGGTGCGCTCCTGATTGATCTTGGCCATGGCGTATTTGAACACCGAGGTCGCGGCCGACGGCCCCTTGCCGCTCTTCGCCTCTTCCTCGGCGCGGCGGATCGTCATCTGAAAGGCGCGCGCTTCCATCTTGTGCGCCGTGATGCGCGAACGCAGGTCGCGGTCGGCGACCTTGCCCTCCGCGACGCCGACATAATCCTTGGCCGCGTCCTGCAGATCGTAGACCGCCGCGGTGCCGGCCGCACCCGAGCCGCCGGCGGAGATGTTCTGGCGCTCGAACTGCAGCAGCCGCTTGGCGATCTCCCAGCCGCCGTTCAGCCGACCCATGAGATTGCCCTTCGGCACCTTCACATCGGTGAAGAAGGTCTCGCAGAACACCGAAGCGCCGCTGATCAGCTTGATCGGCCGCGGTTCGCAGCCCGGCGTCTTCATGTCGATCAGCAGGAAGGAAATGCCTTCATGCTTCTTGGCGTTGTCGGTGCGGACCAGACAGAAACACCAATCGGCGAACTGCGCGCCGCTGGTCCAGATCTTCTGGCCGTTGACGAGATAATGGTCGCCCTTATCGACCGCTTGCGTGCGCAGCGACGCGAGATCGGAGCCCGCGCCCGGCTCGCTGTAACCCTGACACCAGCGCACCGTGCCGTTCACGATGCCTGGCATGTGCTGCTTCTTCTGCGCCTCGGTGCCGTACTCCAGAAGCGTCGGCCCGAGCATCATCACGCCCATGCCGCCGATCGGATTGAACGCACCGGCGGCCGTCATCTCCTGCTGCAGCACCCGCGCCTGCTGCCGCGACAGCCCGCCGCCGCCCCATTCGCGCGGCCAGGTCGGAACGCCCCAGCCTTTCGCGCCCATCGCCGCTTTCCACTTCAGGAAATCCGGATCCTGCGAGCCGAAGCCTTCCATCAGCGCGAGCGGGCTCTTGCCCTTGAGCGAGGCGGGATAGTTGGCGACGATCCACGCCTTCGCTTCGGCGCGGAAGGCTTCCAGATCGGTGTCGAGGGTTTCGTCTACTGACATTCGTCTTTCGTTCGGTGCTCTCATCCTTCGATGCCTCGACAAGCTCGGCACTCAGGACGAGGGTTCAACTCAAATCTTCACTCTTCAACGCAATTCCTCACCCCGAGCTTGTCGAAGGGTGAGCCGTCACGCACTACTGATGATCCAGCAATCCCAAAATCCGCTTGGCGATGATGTTGCTCTGGATTTCGTTCGAGCCGCCATAAATCGACATCGCCTTGCCCGAGAGCAGATTGCGCGTCGCGTTAAGCTCGTCGGCCGAGTAACTGTCGCCCTCCCAGCCGAGCCCCTGGAAGCCCATGATCTCGACCATCAGCTCGGCGCGGCCCTGGACCACGCGGACATTGGCGTTCTTCATGATCGAGGTGACGGCCGAGGGGCCCTGGTTGTTCTTCGCATCTTCCTGCATGCGCTGCACGGTGAGACGCATCGCGGCGGAATCCATCATGTGATCGGCGACGCGGACGCGCAGATCGGCATCGGCGATGCGGCCCTGCCCGTCGCTGCCGACATAGTGCTTCGCGACCTCGTCGAGCGTGCGCATGTCGGCGCCGCGGAACGACGCGCCGCGCGTGCCGCCGCCCTGCCCGTCGCGCTCGAACTGGAGCAGGCGCTTGCCCACCGTCCAGCCGCCATTGAGCGGCCCCATCAGGTTCTCCTTCGGCACCTTCACATCGGTGAAGAAGGTCTCGCAGAACGGCGAATTGCCCGAGATCAGCTTGATCGGCCGCGTCTCCACACCGGGCGACTTCATGTCGATCAGCAGGAAGGAGATGCCTTCATGCTTGCGCGTGTTGTCGGTGCGGACGAGACAGAAGCACCAGTCGGCATATTGCGCGCCGGAGGTCCAGATCTTCTGTCCGTTGACGAGGAAGTGGTCGCCCTTGTCGACGGCCTGGGTTCGGAGCGAGGCAAGGTCCGATCCCGCGCCCGGCTCGCTATAGCCCTGGCACCAGCGCACCGTGCCCATCTGGATGCCGGGCATGTGCTGCTTCTTCTGCGCGTCGTTGCCGTATTCGAGCAGGGTCGGCCCGAACATCGAGACGCCCATGCCACCGATCGGGTTGAACGCGCCGGCCCGCGCCAGCTCCTGCGTCAGCGCCCGGCCCTCGGCTTTCGACAGCCCGCCACCCCAAGGCTTCGGCCAGGTCGCGATGCCCCAGCCCTTCGCGCCCATCGCGTCCTTCCACTTCAGGAAGTCCGGATCCTTGGAACCGAAGCCTTCCATGAAGGACAGCGCATCCTTGCCCTTCAGCGACTTCGGGAAGTTCTCCTCGATCCAGGAACGCGCCTCGGCGCGGAAGCTTTCAAGAGCGGTATCGGTGGCCATGTTTCTCTCCCAGACTTCGCGGAGGAAGTTCGTGCCTCCTCCGTCGTCTTTCGTTTCGTGCGCCTCATCCTTCGACAAGCTCAGGATGAGGTCTCTGTTTAATTCCGTTCAACTCTATCCCTCACCCTGAGTGCCGAGCCCGTCGAGGCATCGAAGGGTGAGCGACGCAAACTCTACTGATGATCCATCAGGCCCAGCACGCGCTTGGAGATGACGTTGAGATTCACCTCGCTCGTGCCGCCCTCGATCGAATTTCCCTTGGCGCGCAGCATGCCGCGCATCGCGGCGATCTCGCCCGGTTTGTAGGCATCGCCGTCCCAGCCCAGCGCCTGCGTGCCGAGCGTCTCGACCATCAGCTCGGTACGCTCCTGGTTAATCTTCGCCGCGGCGTATTTGATGATCGAAGTCGCCGCCGACGGGCCTTTGCCCTGTTTCGACTCTTCCTCGGCACGGCGCACAGTGAGCGCGAAGGCGCGCGCCTCCATCTTGTGCGCTGTCAGCCGGCCGCGCAGGTCTGCATCGGCAACCTTGCCCGCGTCGGTCTTGCCGACATAGTCGAGTGCCGCGTGCTCGATATCGTAGGCACCGCCGCCACCGCCGCCGAAACCGCCGGACGAGATGTTCTGGCGCTCATACTGGAGCAACCGCTTGGCGATATCCCAGCCACCGTTCAGCTTGCCGACAAGCTGTGCCTTGGGAACCTTCACATCGGTGAAAAAGGTTTCGCAGAATGGCGACTGGCCGCTGATCAGCTTGATCGGCCGCGGCTCGACACCGGGCGATGTCATGTCGAACAGCATGAAGGAGATGCCCTCATGCTTCTTGGTGTTGTCGGTGCGGACAAGACAGAAAATCCAGTCGGCCTTGTCGGCATAGGAGGTCCAGATCTTGGATCCGTTGATCAGGTAGTGGTCGCCCTTGTCGACCGCCTGGGTGCGCAGACCCGCGAGGTCGGAGCCGGCACCCGGCTCGGAGTAGCCCTGACACCAGCGGATCTCGCCGCGCACGATCTGCGGCAGGAAGCGCTTCTTCTGTTCCTCATTGGCGTATTCGAGCAGCACCGGACCGAGCATCCAGATGCCGAAGGACATCAGCGCCGGCTGCGCCTTGATCCGGCCGAGTTCCTGCTGGAGCACTCGCGCCTCGGCATTCGAAAGCCCACCGCCACCGTATTCCTTCGGCCAGGTCGGCGCGGTCCAGCCCTTGGCCGCCATGCGGTCGAGCCAGAGCTTCCGTTCCGGGTTCGTGAACGTGGCGCGTTTGCCGCCCCAGATGGACTCGTCGTCCGGCTCGGTGATCGAGACTTCGCTGTCGCCGCGCATGGATGGCGGGCAATTGGCCTCCAGCCAGGCGCGGGTTTCGCTGCGGAATGTCTCGAGATCGCTCATGGTCCTCACCAGTCCGGGCACGGAAGGCCCGGTACACTTTAACTGTAGCGGTGTACGGGACGAGCGCAACGCCCCGCATACCGCAGCTTTCCAGGATAGCCCGCGACCGGGCCGGAACCCGCAAGTCCATGATGCCGCAGCATTTCCGCGGCGGGCCGCGCTGCTCAAGGGGTGGGCGCTGCCTTGTCCGCAGGCATCACCACGAGACGATAGGCGGTCCCGCCCTTCAGCCAGGTCTGCGCGGCCTTCTGGATGTCGTCCGGCGTGATGTCCTTCAGGTCCGGGATCGTGGTCCGGATCACATCGAGCAGGCGCGGATCCTGTTGCGAGCCCGAAAGCAGGGACAGCCAGTACTCGTTGGTCTGCTGCTGTTTCTGGATGTCCTCGATCCGCGGCCCGCGGGCACGGTCGAGCTCGGCCTGCGACACCGGCTTGGCTGCCAGATCGGCAACCACGGCGCCGACCTCGCGGTAGAAGGTGTCGACCTTGTCGGGCGGGATCTGCGCCAGCGCGTAGACGAAGCCGTAGTCCGGCGTGAGCAGCGAAGCGTAGGACGAGGCCCCCGGCGTATACGTGATGCCCTCGCGCGTGCGCAATTCGTCGAGCAGGCGCTGCGAGAAGATCTCTGCGAGGACGCGGATCACGCGCTGCTCGCGCATGTTTTTGTAAAAGCCGGTGGTCGGCCAGGCGATCATCGCGACGGCCTGGTTCTCCGCGCCGTGATGCTCGAGCACGACGGGCTTGGGCGTCGATGCCGGGAAGTGCTCGTCGCCCGTCACCGGCCCACCTTCCGCGGCGCGCGGCGGCAGCGCGCCGAAGGTAGCGGCGACCGACTGGACAGCCTTGTCGACATCGACATCGCCGACGATGGTGATGTCGATCGGCCCGTCCTTCAGCGCCGGTGCGAGGATAGCTTCGGCCTGTTCCGGCGTCGCCGCCTCGACATCGGCAAGAGTCGCCGCGCGCCAGCGCACGTCGCCATCATGCAGCCGGCCGTAAATCTCGCGCCCAAAGACCGACGATGGCGATGCCAGTGCGGCACGCAGGCTGTTCGCGTAAGCCGTCCGCGCCTGTTCGAAGGCTTCGGTCTTGAACGCCGGGTCGGTGACATAGGCCGCAAGGATCTGGAGCTCGTTGTCGAGATCGGCAGGCCGCGCTTCGCCGCTGAGCGAGAAATCGTCGTCGCCAATAGCCAGATCGGCATCCCACGTCTTGTCCGCCATCAGCTTCTGCAAATCGTCGATCGTGTAGTGGTTCAATCCACCCGAAATGTAGAATCCCGACAGCGCCCAGAGCGGAACCGTGTGATCGCGCGGCAAGCCGAGCCGGCCCTTGCCCAGACGTACATTCACCAGCACCTGTCCGGCACGCAGCGCCGTCGGCTTGATCGTCAGCGTCACGCCATTGGCAAAACGGACATCGGTGACACCGAGATCGCTCACCGTCGTGCGCGCAGTCACCTCGCCGGGCTTGCCGAAATCGCCATAGGGCCATGGCGGCAGGGTCTGCGCCGCGCCGGCCGCCAGCGGTGTGCCGTCGGCGTCGGCAAGCGCCTTCTTCACGGCCGCTTCGCCGCCGGGGAGCGGCGTATCGGAGGTGACGAACAGGAGCGGGCCGGTGCCGCCGAAGACATAGCGCAGCGCCTGCGAGACCGTCTTGGCCTTCAGCCCTTTCACCACATTCTCGAACAGCACGAGGTCGGACTGCGGCGAGGTGTAGACATTTCTGTCATCGACGTAGCGCAGCAAGGCGTCGATCACGTCCGTCGTCGGCGTGGTGTCGGCAGCGGTGGCACGCGTCTGGAAGAAGGTACGCAGCTGCGCCACGACCAGATCGACCTCGTCCTGGCGGACGCCATGGGCGACGGCATCGCGCCATGCCCGCTCGGCCGCCTCGATCGCGGCTGTCGACTCGCCGGGACGATAGGACACGCGAAGTTCGGTATAATCGGCGATATTGCCCATGTGATCGTGGTTCGCGGAAGCGCCCACGAAAGGCGGCGACGGCGCATGCGCTAGCTCCGCCATCCGCATGTTGAACACCGCCGTCGCAATGTAGCGGATGAGGTCGCGTGCCTCGTTCTTCCGGTTGTCGGGCGAATTGTCGTAAGGCTGAAGCCAGGTGAACAGCAGATAGGGCTGCACGCCGGGCTCGTTGAACAGCTTCACATTCGAAGGCCGCTTGGCGAGCGGATGATAGCGAACCGCCTTGCGCGGCGGCGCCTTGGCCCGCCAATCCGAGAACTTTGCCTTGAGCTTGGCTTCCACTGCCTTGGGGTCGATGTCGCCGACGATGATCATCGTCGCGCGCTCCGGCCGGTACCACGCCTCGTAGAAGTCCCGAACCAGCTTGGCATTGGCGTTGGCGACGACCTTTTCGAGCCCGATGGGAAGCAGGGCGGAGGCCGCCCGGTCGCCATAGAGAAACGCCCAGTCGGATTTGCGCAGATGCGCCACCGGCACGTCGCGCAGTCTGGCCTCGGCGAGAACGACATTGCGTTCGGTATCGAGCGCGGCCTGGGAGATGTTGAGGTTGCCCGCGATCTCGCGCATCAGCATCAGCGCCGTGTCGATCGAGGCCTCGTCGTTCTTCGGCATGTCGAAGGAATAGACGGTCTGCGTGGCGGCGGTGAACGCGTTGGTATCGGCGCCGAATGCAAGGCCGAGGCTTTGCAGGATGCGCACCGTGTCGCCGTCGGCGACGTGCTTCGAGCCGCGGAACGCCATGTGCTCCAGGACATGGGCGATGCCCTGCTCGTTGTCGCGCTCCATCAGCGAGCCGACATCGAAGCGGAAGCGCAGCGACACCGCGCCTTTCGGGGTATCGTTGTGCTTGATGGCATAGCGCATGCCGTTGGGCAGCGTGCCGAAGACAACCGATTTGTCGACCGGCAGATCGCTGCCGACCTGTGGCCAGGGCGCCGAACTCTTCACCGTTGGCGGCGCGGCGGCGACCAGCAACAGAAGCGGAAGGGCGACCAGCAACCGGCGCAGGAATAAGGGCATCAACTTGTCCTTGGGATGCATACAGGCAGGAAACGGACGATTGTCAGAGGCCCTGACCCAAGGTCAAGCCCGGCAAGGTAAACCTTGCGTCAGAATGCGGAACTGTTGCGGCAGCGATCGGGCGCGTGGCGTTTTGTTGCCGGTCAGCGCGGCAACTCGCTCGTTCCCATCAGGAACTGATCGACCGCACGCGCAGCCTGGCGGCCCTCGCGGATCGCCCAGACGACCAAAGACTGACCACGGCGCATGTCGCCGCAGGAGAAGATCTTCGCGACCGAGGTCCGATAGTCGATCGTGTTGGCCTTGACGTTGCCGCGCGGATCGAGCGCGACGGCGGACTGGTCGATGAGCCCGGCCTTGCGCGGCCCGAGGAATCCCATCGCAAGCAAGACGAGATCGGCCTTCAGCTCGAAGGTGCTGCCGGGTACTTCACGCATCTGCTGGCGGCCGTCGGCGCCCTTGACCCATTCGACACGCACGCATTCGAGCGCGGCGAGTTTGCCGTCCTGCACGACGGCACGCTTGGTCAGCACCGACCAGTCGCGTTCGGCACCCTCTTCGTGGCTCGACGAGGTGCGCAGCTTGAGCGGCCAATCCGGCCAGGTCAGAGCCTTGTTCTCGAGCTCCGGCGGCTTGGGCATGATTTCGAGCTGGGTCACCGACGCCGCGCCATGGCGGTTCGACGTACCGATGCAGTCCGAGCCGGTGTCGCCGCCGCCGATCACGACGACATGCTTGCCCTTGGCGTTCAGCGTGCCGGTGGGTGCGGCCTTGGCCTCGGGATCGCCCGCGACGCGGCGGTTCTGCTGAACGAGGAACTCCATCGCGAAATGGATTCCCGGCACGTTGCGATGCTCGACCTCGAGGTCGCGCGGGTTCTCGGCGCCGCCGGCCATCACCACCGCGTCGTAATCGTGCAGCAGCATGGTGACGGGCATTGCCGTGCCGACCTCGACATTGGTGCGGAACGCGACGCCTTCGGCCTCCATCTGGCGCATGCGGCGGTCGATCAGATGCTTTTCCATCTTGAAGTCGGGAATGCCGTAGCGCAGCAGGCCGCCGATGCGGTCGTTCTTCTCGAACACCGTGACGCCGTGGCCGGCGCGCGCCAATTGCTGCGCACAGGCGAGACCGGCGGGACCCGAGCCGACAACGGCGACATTCTTGCCGGTCTTGCTCTGCGGCACCTGCGGCTGGATCCAGCCCTCTTCCCAGCCGCGATCGACGATCTGACACTCGATCGTCTTGATGGTGACCGGGACGTTCTCGATGTTCAGCGTGCAGGACGCCTCGCAAGGCGCGGGGCAGACACGGCCGGTGAACTCCGGGAAATTGTTGGTCGAGTGCAGCGTCTCGAGCGCGCCGCGCCAGCTTTCGCGATAGACGAGATTGTTGAAGTCCGGGATCAGATTGTTCACCGGACAGCCGTTGTGACAGTAGGGAATGCCGCAATCCATGCAGCGTGAGGCCTGGCGCACGACTTCGGCGCCCGGCAGCGGATGGACGAATTCGCGATAGTTGTGCGTGCGCTCTTCGGGCTTGTCATAGCCGCGGTCGAGACGCTCGACAGTCAGGAAGCCGGAAGGATTGGCCATGGCTACTCCGCCGCGACGGATTTGAGGCCGCCGCGCTCGCGCCTGAGATCGTTGAGCGCCTTGGCGTAGTCGGTCGGCAGCACCTTGACGAACTGGGTCAACGATCTCTCCCAGTTCTCGAGCAGGAAGCGCGCCCGCTCGCTGCCGGTGTGGAGCAGATGTCGCTCGACCAGGATGCGCAGGCGCTCGGCGTCGAAACGCAGTGGATCGCCCATGCCGCTGTCGGTGACGCTGATCGAACGCTGCTGCGGCGCCTCCGCGTCGCCTGTGGCGGCGGAGGGCGGCGCGATCGCCTCGAGCGCGACCATCGCGGTGTTGCAGCGCTCGGCGAAGGTCCCGTCTGGGTCATAGACATAGGCGATGCCGCCCGACATGCCGGCGGCGAAATTGCGCCCCGTCTTGCCCAGCACGGCGACGACGCCGCCGGTCATGTATTCGCAGCCGTGATCGCCGGTGCCCTCGACCACCGCGACCGCACCGGAATTGCGCACGGCGAAACGCTCGCCCGCGACGCCTTCGAAATAGGCCTCGCCGGCAATGGCGCCATAGAGCACCGTGTTGCCGACGATGATGTTCTCGGTCGGCTCGCGCCCGGTCGGCTTGGGCTGGCGCACGACGACGCGTCCGCCGGAGAGACCCTTGCCGACATAGTCGTTGGAATCGCCGACGAGTTCGAGACTGACGCCGCGCGACAGGAAGGCACCGAAGCTTTGTCCCGCGGTGCCTTCGAAGCGCACGGAGATCGTGTCTTCGGGCAGGCCGGCATGGCCGTGCACCCGTGCGACTTCGCCCGACAGCATCGCGCCGACGGTGCGATCGACATTGCGGATGCCGCGCTCCAGCCGGACCGGCTGGCCGCTCTCGATCGCCGGCCTTGCCGCGGCGATCAGGTCCCGGTCGAGCACCTTGTCGAGGTTGTGGTTCTGCGTCTCGGTCTGACGGATCGCGATGCCCGGCTTGGCGGGCGGCTGATAGAGAATGCGACTGAGATCGACGCCCTTCGCCTTCCAGTGGTTGATGGCACCGACCATGTCGAGCTTGTCGGCACGGCCGATCATCTCGTCCAGCGTGCGGAAGCCGAGCTTCGCCATGATCTCGCGCAGCTCTTCGGCGACGAAGAAGAAGTAGTTGATCACATGCTCGGGCTGGCCGGTGAAGCGACGGCGGAGCACCGGATCCTGGGTCGCGACACCGACGGGGCAGGTATTGAGATGGCACTTGCGCATCATCACGCAGCCAGCGGCGATCAGCGGCGCCGTGGCGAACCCGAACTCGTCCGCGCCGAGCAGCGCGCCGATGGCGACGTCGCGCCCGGTGCGCAGGCCGCCGTCGACCTGTACCGCGATGCGGCCGCGCAGGCCGTTCAGCACCAGGGTCTGCTGCGTTTCGGAAAGCCCGATTTCCCAGGGCGAACCGGCATGGGTAAGCGAGGTCAGTGGCGACGCGCCGGTGCCGCCCTCGTATCCGGAGATCGTCACATGATCGGCGCGGCACTTGGCGACGCCGGCGGCGACGGTGCCGACGCCGACTTCGGACACCAGCTTGACCGAGATGCGCGCCTGGTCATTGACGCTTTTGAGGTCGCGGACGAGCTGCGCGAGATCCTCGATCGAATAGATGTCGTGATGCGGCGGCGGCGAGATCAGGCCGACGCCCGGCGTCGCATGGCGCACCTTGGCGATGTTCTTGTCGACCTTGTGACCCGGCAGCTGGCCGCCCTCGCCGGGCTTGGCGCCCTGGGCCATCTTGATCTGGATATCGTCGGCGTTGACGAGATATTCGGTCGTGACGCCGAAGCGGCCCGATGCGACCTGCTTGATCTTCGAGCGCATCGAGTCGCCGTTGGGCAGCGTCACGAAACGATCCGGCTCCTCGCCGCCCTCGCCGGTGTTCGAGCGGCCGCCGATGCGGTTCATCGCGATGGCAAGCGTGGTGTGCGCCTCGCGGCTGATCGAGCCGAAGCTCATTGCACCCGTCGAGAAGCGCTTGACGATCTCGGCTGCCGGTTCGACCTCGGACAGCGGGATCGCGCGCTCCGCGAATTTGAACTGCATCAGCCCGCGGATGGTAAGCAACCGCTCGCTCTGTTCATTGATCGCGGCGGCAAAGCTCTTGTAGTCGTCCGCCGAGTTGCCGCGCACCGCATGCTGCAGCTTCGAAACCGATTCCGGCGTCCAGGCATGATCCTCGCCGCGGATGCGGTAGGCGTAGTCGCCGCCGGTATCGAGCATGTGGCGGTAGATCGGATTGTCGCCATAGGCGTCGCGATGGCGGCGCACGCTCTCTTCGGCGATTTCCTTGAGGCCAATGCCTTCGATGGTCGTCGCGGTGCCGGTGAAATATTTCTCGACGAAGGCCGTGGAGAGACCGACCGCATCGAAGATCTGCGCGCCGCAATAGGATTGGTAAGTCGAGATGCCCATCTTGGACATCACCTTCAGGAGGCCCTTGCCGACCGCCTTTATGTAGTTCTTCTGCACCTCATAGGGCTTGAGCTTCAGCCCGCGCTGGATGCGGATCTGTTCAAGCGTCTCGAAGGCGAGATAGGGATTGATCGCCTCGGCGCCATATCCGGCGAGCGCGCAGAAATGATGCACCTCGCGCGCCTCGCCGGTCTCGACCACGAGGCCGGACTGCATGCGCAGGCCGAGGTCGATCAGATGATGATGCACCGCCGCGGTCGCCAGCAGCGCCGGCACGGCGATGCGCTCGGCCGAGGCGGCACGATCCGACAGGATCAGGATGTTCCGGTCCTTCAACACCGCGCGCGTCGCCGCGGCGCAGATCTTTTCGAGCGTGCGCTCGAGCCCCGCGGCGCCATCGGTAGCATCCCAGGTGATGTCGATCGTCTCGGTGCGGAAGGCGCCATCGAGCAGGGTTTCGATGCCGCGGATCTTTTCGAGATCGGCATTGGTCAGGATCGGCTGCGAGACCTCGAGCCGCTTATGCGTGCCCGCTTGGCGGCCATAGAGGTTCGGGCGCGGCCCGATCATCGACACCAGGCTCATCACCAGCTCTTCGCGGATCGGATCGATCGGCGGATTGGTGACCTGGGCGAAGTTCTGCTTGAAGTAGTGATAGAGCAGCTTCGGTTTCTTCGAGAGCACCGCGATCGGCACATCGGTACCCATCGAGCCGACCGGGTCCTCGCCATTGGCGGCCATCGGCTCGAGGAAGAACTGGATGTCTTCCTGGCTGTAGCCGAAGGATTGCTGGCGATCGAGCAGGGCCGAGACGTCGTTGGCCGGCACCGATTGCTCGTCCGGCAGATCGAGCTCTTCGAGCTTGAACTGCGTCTTCTTCAGCCAGTCTTCATAAGGCTTGGCGTCGGCGAGGGTGCGCTTGATCTCCTCGTCTTCGATGATGCGCCCCTCTTCGAGATCGAGAAGCAGCATCTTTCCCGGCTGGAGGCGCCACTTGCGCACGATCTTCTCGTCCGGGATCGGCAGCACGCCGGCTTCGGAGGCGAGAATGCAGAGATCGTCGTCGGTCACGATGAACCGCGCTGGGCGCAGGCCGTTGCGGTCGAGCGTGGCGCCGATCTGGCGCCCGTCGGTAAAGGCGATGGAGGCGGGGCCGTCCCACGGCTCGATCAGCGCGGCGTGATATTCGTAGAAGGCGCGGCGATGCGGGTCCATCTGGGCGTTGCCGGCCCAGGCCTCCGGAATGAGCATCATCATCGCATGGGCGATGGGATAGCCGCCGGCGATCAGAAGCTCGAGCGCGTTGTCGAGGCTCGCCGTATCCGACTGGCCGTGCGGAATGAGCGGCCACATCTTGTCGAGATCGGGACCCAGCAGGTCCGACTCCATCGTGCGGCGGCGCGCATTCATCCAGTTGACGTTGCCGCGATGGGTATTGATCTCGCCGTTATGGGCGATGAAGCGGTAGGGATGTGCCAGGCGCCAAGACGGAAAGGTGTTGGTCGAGAAGCGCTGGTGCACCAGCGCCAGTGCCGACTTGGTCAGCGGGTTCTGCAGATCGAGATAGAAGCGGCCGACATCGGGCGCGAGCAGCAGGCCCTTGTAGACCACCGTGCGCGTCGAGAAGGACGGCATATAGAAGTCGGCGATCGAGGGCAGCTTGTGCGTCCGCGCCAGATCCTTGAGCGGGTTCTGGGTCTGCTTGCGGATGGCGAGCAGCTTCCGCTCGAAGCCGTCCTGGTCCTTGATGTCCGGACCGTGGGCGATGATCGCCTGGCGGATCAGCGGCATCTGCTCACGCACGCGCGGTCCGAGGATCGAGGCGTCGACCGGCACATCGCGCCAGCCGATCAGGCGCTGGCCCTCGGTCTTCACGAAGCGCTCGAACTGCTTGACGATGATGTCCCGCGCCTTGGGCTCGGTCGGCAGGAAGCACATCGCGACGGCATAGTGGCCGGGCGAGGGCAGCTCGAGCCCGCTCGTCTTCGCCCAGTCGCGCAAGAGCGCGTCCGGAATCTGGATCAGGCAGCCGGCACCATCGCCGACCAGCGGATCGGCCCCGACGCCGCCGCGATGATCGAGATTTATAAGAAGCTGCAGGCCCTGGGTGATGATGTCGTGGGATTTCTCGCCCTTTATGTTGGCGACAAAGCCGACGCCGCACGAGTCATGCTCGTTGCGGGGGTCGTACAGCCCCTGTGCGGTCGGCAAGCCGGACATAACGTTTCAAACCCAGACCCAATATGGCGAGCACAAAAATGCTCAAGGACTTTAGAAAGTAGACCATTTATTTCAGGGTCGCCAAGTGCGAAATGACGCGCTGCAACACATAGCTGTCAATGCTTTGGTGCGGGCCTCGCCGCCAAAGCGAAAAGGCCGCCCCATCGGGACGGCCTTTGTCGTTGGTTGCGGGAACAGGATTTGAACCTGTGACCTTCAGGTTATGAGCCTGACGAGCTACCGGGCTGCTCCATCCCGCGTCATGAAACCTTCGCCGGCGCGAGGGGTGCGCGGATATAGATGATCGGTTTCACCCTGTCCACCCCTTCTCGGCGCACCGGAAAACAATCCGCGCCGGCCCGCAAAAAAAGGGGCCGCCGGTTTCCCGGCGGCCCATGCGCTGCCCCATGAAAATCAGAGGCCGACCGAAAGCCGCGTGAAGAAGAAGCGGCCGACGAAGTCGTAAGGACCGGCGAAGCTGTTGCACTTGCAGATGCTGTCGCCGGCGAGGATCGGCGGATCCTTGTCGAACAGGTTGTTGATGCCGAGGATCAGGCGGGTGTGCTTGACCCCGGTGCTGTCGCCAAAGAAGCCGTCCATGTCGTAGGCCACGCTGACGTTGTGGTAGAAATAATCCGGGATTTCATCTCCCCAGGCATACACCGTCTTCGGGCGGCCATTGGCTGCGCTCGGGCCCGGATAGTCGCCGGTGCCGGAGATGAACTGGGTATCCCAGTGCAGCGACCACGGACCGTCGTTCCAGTCGACGCTGAGGGTCGACTTCCAGTTCGGCTGGATGGACTCATTCGAGTACAGGAACGTGCCGGAGAAGTGGTTGTAGGTGCCGTCCGGGTTCTGCGTCGTGTTGGTGAACTGGCGCGAAACCTCGACATTGAACAGCATCGAACCCGGGATCGGCAGATCGAGATCCGCCTCGGCCGTGTTGTAGGTCGCCTGCAGGTCCATGCCGGCAACGTGCGAACGGCCGAAGTTGGTGTTCTGGCTGCCGATCTGGAAGATGCCGTTCACGTTGCGCGAGATGAGCGCGCAGTAGCCGGCGATCTGCTGGACATAGCAACCGTTGACCACCAGGTCCGGACCCGAGTTCTGCGCGATGCCGCCGGTCAGGATCGAGTTGTCGATCGTGATCTCGTAGTAGTCGGCATCGAACGAGAAGCCAGGCAGGAATTCCGGCGTGATCACGGTTCCGACGTTCCAGGAGTGCGACTGCTCGGGCTTCAGCAGCGGGTTGCCGCCGATGATCAGGCCGCGCTGGTCGTTGCTGAGGTTGTTCTCAGGCGACTGGTAGTTGGCGATCTGCACCGGCGACAGGCCGAGCGCGGAGAGCGCCGCGTAGCAGGTCGAACCCGCAGCCAGCGAAGCCGTACCGGCATTGGCGTTGCCATTGAACCCGGCAGCACGCGAGTCGCAGGGATCGCCGCTGACCGAGATGTAGCTCACGCCGTTACCGCCGAAGAGCTCGGCCACCGACGGTGCACGGAAGCCCGTCGCGTAGGTGCCGCGGAAGCGGATGTTGTCGTCAACCTGCCAGTCTGCGCCGACCTTCCACGTCTTGGCATCGCCGAAGGACGAGTAGTGGTCGAAGCGGGCCGACGGAGTGATCGTCAGCGACTCGGCGAAGGGCTGGTGCTTGAACACCGGAATGCGCAACTCGCCATAGACCGAGGTAACGTTGTAACCGCCGGACGTCGCCGCGGATGGGTTGGCCGCATAGCCTTCCTGCACCAGCGTGTCCGGGTTGTCCGTGAGATGCTCGAAGCGACGCTCGAAGCCGACAGACGCCATCAGCGGACCGGCAGGGAGATCCCACACCGGGCCGTTTACGTCGGCGTAGATGTAGTTCTCATAGGAGTTGTTGTTGTCCGTCATGGTGAAGGTCAGATACTTCACCTGGTCGGGCGTCAGGGTGTTCGCGCCGTTGAAGAAGTTGAACGGCGTGGTCGGCGTCGCGTAGCCGAACAGCGGATTGAAGGTACAGCCGCCGGGCACGTCGATACAGGGCAGCTGACCCGTGGCCTGGGCGAGATGCTGCCAGTTGCCCGAGTTGGCGGTGCGCTGGACCGTGTCGTTCCGCTGCATCACATAACCGGCTTCCCAATTGTAATCCGTGAAGACGTGGCCTTCGAAGCCGAAGCGGACGCGATAGGTGTCCGAGGTCTGCTTGTAGTCGCGCGGACCGAACTCGTTCGGCGTGTAGAAGGCGTTGATGCACTGCGCCGTGCCGCCGGCGATCGCGTTGCCCGCGCAAGGCACGATGGACGCAGTCAGCAGCGGATCGTTGAAGCCCGGCCAGGTCGTCGGGACCTGGAAGCCGCCGAACACCGGAACGCCGGTCAGCGGGTTGGTCGAGGCGATTGCATCGCCCAGCAGTGGCTCCGGACGCAGGCGCTGTTCGGAGTCGCGGCGGGTGAAGAACGCCTGTGTGACGAAGGTCACATCGGGCGTGATGTCATAGTGGCCGTTGAGCGAAACCTGCGTGCGGCCAAGTGAGCTGGTCAGCGTCTTGTTCGGCGTCACGTCCGGGCAGCCGGCGTTCAGCTTCACGCGGCCGAGACCGGGCAGGTAGGTCAAGCACGGCACAGAGGCGAGGGACGGGTCGTGATAGTCGGTCTCGACACCACCGTTCCAAACCGTGGCGGAGCCTTCATCCTGCAGGATGTTGAGCTGGCTGCGATAAGCCGAGCCGCCTTCGAAGGGCGTGCCGATATAGGGGTTCTGGGCCCATTCGCGGTCCTTCGCGTCGACCGGGCTCTCGTGCTCGTTCAGGATCGCGATCGTGACGTTGCCGCGGTCGTTGACGTTGAAGCCGAGCGTCGCAGTGCCGCCGTAATTGTCGCCGCCGCCGTGTTCGCTGGCGCCGCCGTGGAAGTCGAGGTTGAGGCCATCGAAATCCTTCTTGGTGATCACGTTGACCACGCCGCCGATCGCGTCGGCGCCATAGATCGACGAGGCGCCGTCGCGCAGCACTTCGACACGGTCGACCATCGAGATCGGGACCGAGTTCAGATCGGGGACCGAAGAGGCGCCGGAAAAGATCGGAACGAGGCGCTGGCCGTCGACCAGCACGAGGGTGCGCGTCGGGCCGAGATTGCGCAGGCCGATTTCGGAGAGACCCACGCCGCCATTGTTCGAATTGTTGGTGAGGCCGGCAGTCGAGTCCGGTCCGGTCATCTTGCGCAGCACGTCTTCGAGCGCGAAGGCACTGGTCATCTGGATCTGTTCGGCGGTCGCGACCGAGAGCGGGCTCGGGCTCGAAGCGTTCGTCGTCGGAATGCGCGAACCCGTGACGACCACGGTTTCCACATCGTCGGCGAAAGCGGCGGTGGCACCAAAGGCGGCAAAGGCCGCTCCTGCCATCATGGCGGAGAGCAACCTGATTCTGGAGCGATGCTGCATGAAGGTTCCCCAAGGAGGCTCACGTGGAGCCGTTCGTTTCAGCGGCCTGCCGACGTCAACCGACAGCTGGGCCCATCACGGAAGTGTTATGTTTACGGCCATACGACGTCAAAGGTGGTTTGCATCAAACACATAACGGGAGGTTGAGGCGTGTCATTTTTGTCGCGAAATACCCCCCTTCGAGATATATAAGTGCTCAAAATTCGCTACTTCAGAAATGTTACGTTTTGAACGCGTAAGCATTCGACAGAAACTTTCCCAAATAATGCCGGAATCTGGCAGCAGGTGCCAACTTTGCCCATTACATCTTCGCAACAGTGAGCCTGAATGTTGTCGGCAGTCCGAACTGGCCACGGATGTCACGATGTTGACCAGCGCTGCGACGGCCCCGGCCTTCTGACGTTGCTTGCGGCGCCTCCGACCCGCTTGCCGCGCATGGCAGCTGCATGATCGTCGGCACGTGCAAATCGGCGCTCCCCCGATAGCTTTTCCGTGATCGATGGAGGGACCGCCGTGCAGATACGCTTCGCGCGAGAGGACGACTACGCCCAGTGGCGGCCGCTCTGGGACGGCTACAATCGCTTCTATGGCCGCCACGACGCGACGGCCCTGCCGGAAGAGGTGACGGCACAAACCTGGGCGCGCTTGCTCGATCCATCCGAGCCGATGCATGCGCTCGTCGCCGAACGCGACGGCGCGCTCGTGGGCCTTGCCCATTATCATTTCTATCGCAGCACGCTGCTGCTGAAGGATGATTGCTATCTGCAGGATCTCTTCACCGATCCGCGCTGCCGTGGCGAAGGCGTCGGGCGCAAGCTGATCGAAACAATTTATGAGACCGCGCGCAGCCGCGGCCTCGCGCGCGTGTTCTGGATGACTCAGCAGACCAATGCACGAGCGATGGTGCTCTACAACGACGTCGCGGAGTTCACCGGCTTCGTCGTGTACCGGAAATACGTTCAGCCCTGATATGCATTTCCGTATAATGAAGACACGTTATTCGCCAATTCACGTTTAGAGCGTGCGCCGCCATTCTCCATCGCGAGATATGGAGATGGCGATGACCGGCTCGGCAAATGGCTCCGTGGATGGCGGCGCGCGGACGTTGCTCAGACTGGAGGGGTTTGCGCTTCTGAGCGGCGCGGTGGCGCTTTATGGGCGCGCAGGCGGCGACTGGAAACTGTTCGCCGCGCTGTTCCTGGCGCCCGATCTGAGTTTCCTGGGCTATCTGAGCGGCGGGCGCATCGGCGCGGCCGCTTACAACAGCCTGCATTCGACCCTTGGGCCAATCCTGCTCGCGGCATTCGGCATTGCCCTCGCAGCGCCGCTCGCTTCACTGGTCGCTTTGATCTGGCTTGCGCATGTCGGTTTCGATCGCGCCCTCGGCTACGGCCTGAAGCATGGCGCCGGTTTCGGCTTCACCCATCTCGGCCGCATCGGCCGCGCCGCAAAGGAGGCATAGATGTTCATCGGCCACTATGGCGTTTCGTTCGCGACAAAGGCGACGCAGAAGCGCGTACCGCTCTGGCTTCTATTCCTCGCGGTGCAATGGCTCGACATCGTCTGGTCGGGACTGGTGATGCTCGGCATCGAGAAGCTCCGCATCGTGCCCGGCTTCACCGCAAGCAATCCGATGGACCTCTACTACATGCCCTACACGCACGGCCTGCCCGGCGCGCTCGCGCTGGCTGCCGGGTTCGGAGCCATCGGTGCCCTGTTCTATCGCGACCGGCGCAGCGCAATCTTCGCCGTCCTGGCCGGAGCAGTGTTCTCGCATTGGCTGCTCGACCTCTTGGTGCATGTCGAGGACCTGCCCCTCTGGGGCGACAGCTTCAAGGTCGGCTTCGGTTTGTGGCGAAATCTGTGGATCAGCTTTCCGCTCGAGATCGCGACACTGGTTGCTGGCGCCGTCATCTATGCCCGCGCAATTCCCTCGGGTAATCCCAACGGCAATGTCTGGCTTTGGGGCTTCGTCGCGGCCCTGATCGCGGTGCAGACCGTTGGAACTTTCGCCATGGCCCCGACTTCGCCCGAAGGCGAGGCCCGGATGGCCCTCCTCTTTTATCTCCTGCTGGCGGGCCTGGCGGCCATCGTCGATTGGGCACACACGAGAACCAGAGCAACCAGGTCGGATTTTCGCCTCCATCCGGCCGGTTAACATCGTTAAGCAAATGCGATTGACGGGCCGGGGGGCCTTCGGCATAACCCCGGCCCTCAATTCACGCGTTCCATGGTTCGAAGGGAGTGCGCATGGGTACCCAACTTCCGAACGGTTACAAACCGACGGAGAGCGAACCCTTTATGAATGAGCGGCAACGGGAATATTTCCGCCGCAAGCTGAACACCTGGAAAGAAGATATCCTCCGCGAAAGCCGCGAGACGATCCAGAATCTCCAGGCCGAAACCGTGCCGCATGCCGATCTCGCCGATCGCGCCTCGACCGAGGCCGAGCGCCAGCTCGAATTGCGCACCCGCGACCGCCAGCGCAAGCTGATTGCCAAGATCGACGCCGCGCTTCGCCGCATCGAGGACGGGTCTTATGGCTTCTGCGAGGAAACCGGCGAACCGATCTCGTTGAAACGGCTCGACGCCCGGCCGATCGCAACGCTGTCGCTCGAAGCCCAGGAACGGCACGAGCGGCGCGAAAAAGTCTACCGCGACGACTGATCGAAGAGAGCCCGGCCGCAAGGACCGGGCTCTTTCGTTTCGACTCAGCTGCTGGCAACACAGCCGGTCGGTGCGGTTACGCCCGCGAGCGCGGCGGTCAGGCAGGCGACGGCCGGCTGGGCCTGCAAGGTATCGACCGGATAGGACGCACCCCAGACCGGTGCATGTTCGCCTTCATTCGCCGTCGGCGGACTGCCGCTGTTGTTGAAGGTGTAGATACCGAACATGGTCTCGGACGATCCCGGCGGCCCCTTCCAGAGCTCGTCCGAGAATTCGAACACACAACTGCCGTAGAAATAGCCGCTCTGCGATTGCGGCACCGTCGTCGAATACTGGCTGTAGACGTTTTGCGCCTGGGTCGTCGCATTCGATCCGGCCTGCGTGCTCGCGTTGAAGCCGAGCTCGCCGTAATAGAAATTCGTTGACGGGAAGATCGTCGGCCAGGCCTGGTAATACGCGGTGAGCTGCGCACCGATCTGATAGGAATTGATCGCGCCGACGAAGCGCTCAGCCGTCGCCGTCACGCCGATCATCGTATTGAACGCCTCGATCAGCGCCTGGGTCGCCGCGCCGCCCATGATCGTGTTGTAGGGCGCCCCGGTCGTGATGCTGGTGTTGACTGGCGTCATCGCCGTCGTGACCGGACTCGAGAACGCCAGGATGTTGTTCGAGTCGATGCCGATGCTGGCCTCGGCCGCGATGATGTAGGAGGCGATGGTCGCGATATCGATCGCCTCGCAATAGCCGTAGGCACCGAGATTGGAGTTGTCGAACTCGTTGCCGATCGCCCACATCACCACCGGTCCCGGCGTCAGGCTGGCGGGGCCCGTCGCGCTGTAGATTTCGCTGACGATGTCGGTGATCCAGCTCTGCAGTTCGGCCTGCGCCGCGGCCTGGCTGCCGGTGTAGCAAGGCCCGGCGCCATTTTTATTCTGGGTTCGCACATTATAGGCCCAGCCGGTGAAGTAGTTGCTGATCGGCACGATCACGCTCAAACCCTTGTTCTGGCAGGTGTTGAGGAAGTTCACGTGATTGCGCTCCCAATAGCCGTTCGGAGCCGGGACGCTCCAGTTGTAGGTCTTGATCGTGTTGCAGCCGAGCGCAGCGATGGTCGTCAGGTCGCCGCGGCAACCGCTGCCGTCGTTCCAGAGATTGTTGAAATCGTCATTGGCGAAATCTGTATCGCCGTATTTCGACGGCGCCGGGAGCGACGTGTAGTCCGACGGCGCGGGCTCCCAGTTCATCCCCTTCATGGGTTGCGGCATGCGGCTGAATGGCGTGACGGTCATGGCGTGTCCTTTTGCGAAGCGCGCGCACGGCAACGCGTCCGCGCACGCGGCTGTTTTCGGATTGATCGGGAAGCGGAACGCTCGTCTCGCTCTACGCCGGACGACGACGCGACAAACTAAGCCATGCGACTTTACACCAAGCCACGCGCCGCGCGATGAAGAATTGGCAACGGCCGGGTTCGGAGAACCCGGCCGTTGCACTGCCCCTCCACCCCGTTTTGGAGTGGAAACTCAACGCTGTCGCGGCGTCAGAACGGCATCAGGATGTCGAAGAGCTGCGAGCCATAGCGCGGCTGCTGCACATCGCTCACCGTGCCGCGTCCGCCGTAAGAGATGCGGGCCTCGGCGATCTGGCTGAGATCGACCGTGTTGGCATTGGTAATGTCTTCCTTGCGCACGATGCCGGAGACCTGCAGGTCGCGCAGCTCGTTGTTGACGCGGACCTGCTGATGGCCGCCGATCACCAGATTGCCGTTCGGCAGAACCTGCGTGACCATTGCCGCCAGCGTCAGGCTGATCGCCTCGGAGCGGTTGACCGAGCCGGTGCCGACATTCGAGGTGTCGGAACCCATCTTCACGATGCTCGACGGATCCATGCCGGTGCCGGCCGCCATCGGCACTTCCAGGCCGAAGAAGTTGGTCAGGTTGGCGTTGTCGGAATTGGTGCGGCCGCGCGAGGTCGTGTTCGACAGCTTGGCGGTATCGGCGACCGAGATGTTGACCGTGATGATATCGCCAGGACGGCTGGCGCGCGGATCGCGGAAGAAGCTCGACGAACCGGCCGCCCACAGGGCGTTCATGTTGTGCGAGGGCGGCGCCGGCGGCGGCAGTGGAATCGACCCCAGTGCTCCACCAACCGGCGATCCCGGAGCGCCGATCGCGGCCAGTGGCGGCGGATCGCCGATCTCTTCGATCCGGGTCACGGCCGAGCAACCGGCGAGGGCGCTGAACGCAACGCCGAGAGCCAGCAGTTTGAGCGCGCTGAACGTCATGGGAAGTCCTCCTAGCGGGTGCTTGCGATGGTCGTCGGCGCCGTGACGGCGCGAACCGCGCCCGGGCCGGTGACGATGCAGCTGATCTGGCGGAACGAGACCGGATTCTGGATCGTGATGGTGTCGCCGATCCCGCCTTCGCTCATGGCACGGCCGGTCGCGGTCAGCATGACGCCCGGCGCCTCGAAGGTCATGGTGACGGTCGAGCCCTTGGCGACGATTACCGGCTTGCGGACATCGCTGAGCCGCACGACTTCGCCGGCGCGCAGCGAACGGCGCGCTTCCATGCCGTTGAGGTCGTCCATCGTCGTCGCGAGGCCGCTGAACACCGAGTTCGACTGGATCGTGCCGTAAACGAGATCCGCGGCGGCGATCGTGTCGCCGCGCGCGATGTCGTGGCTGGGCACGACGACGCGCGTGTCGGCGAAGGCCGGCCAGGCCATGAGCAGCGCGGTTGCAAAAAGACAGAGACGGAAAAACATGATCAGCCACCTCCCAGGCGGGCGGTCATCTGCAG
This sequence comes from Pseudomonadota bacterium, assembly GCA_018241025.1. Lineage (GTDB taxonomy): Bacteria > Pseudomonadota > Alphaproteobacteria > Micropepsales > Micropepsaceae > Rhizomicrobium. The sequence continues at coordinate 34,215 of JAFEEQ010000026.1, read as the reverse complement.
CATCTCGTCGGCGGCGGTGATGACCTTGGAGTTCATTTCGTAGGCGCGCTGGGCGGTGATCAGCGAGGTGATCTCCTCCACCGCATTGACGTTCGAGGTTTCGAGGAATCCTTGCTGCAACGTGCCGTAGCCCGACGAACCGGGAACACCGGCCTGGCCCGCGCCCGAAGATGGGGTCTCGAGGAAGAGGTTGTTGCCCATCGCCTTGAGGCCGGCCTCGTTCGGGAAGCGCGTGAGTTCGAGCGTGCCGACGACGGTCGGCGCGGTCTGACCCGGGACCGTGGCGGAAACCTGGCCCTGCGCGTTGATCGAAACCGACAGCGCATTGGCCGGGATCGCGATGCCGGGAGCCACGGTATAGCCCTGGTCGGTGACCAGCTGACCGTCGGGTGAGAGGCCGAAATTGCCCGAGCGGGTATAGGCATCGGTGCCGTCCGGCTGCTGCACGCGGAAGAAGCCCGGCCCCTGGATCGCGACGTCGTAGGGGTTCGAGGTGCTCTTGAGGTCGCCCTGGCTGGTGATGCGGTAGACAGAAGCGGTGCGGACACCGGCGCCGATCTGGATGCCGCTGGGCAGAACCGTTCCGGAGTCCGACGAGTTGGCACCGGGCGTGGCGACCGTTTGATAGAGCAGGTCCTGGAATTCGGCTCGCTGCTCCTTGAAGCCCGTGGTGTTCATGTTCGCGAGGTTGTTCGCGATCACTTCGACGTTGGTCTGCTGGGCGAGCATGCCGGTGGAGGCGATGGAAAGGGCGCGCATGTCTGTCTCTCCTTAGCTCGGCAGGCTGCCGAGCTTGTCGATGGCGTTGCGCAGGAGATCTTCCTGGCTTTGGGTCAGCGAGGCGGTGGCCTGATAGGCGCGCATCACCTCGATCATGTGACTGATCTCGAGCACCGGCTTGACGTTCGAGGTCTCGAGCATGCCGGTCTGGAGCGTGAAGCCTGTCGCATCCGCCGGCGACTGGCCGTTGGCGGCGTAAAGGCTCGAGCCTTCCTTGGTCAGAAGGCGCGGGTTGGCGAAGTCGACGATACGGATGCGGCCGATCTGGCCGTTTTTTCCGCTGATGGTGCCGTCCTGGGCGAAATGAATGTCGCCGTCGTCGGGCGTGATCGTGATCGGTCCGCCGTCGCCCTGAACCGCATCGCCGTTGGAGGTGACGATCTGGCCGGCATCGTTGAGACCGAAATGGCCGTTGCGGGTATAGCGCTCGCCCGCCGCGGTCTGGACAACGAAGTAGCCCTTGCCGTGGATCGCCATGTCATAAGGCGCGTTGGTCGTGTTCAGATCGCCTTCACTGAGGTCGCGGACGACGCCGGTGTCCTGCACGAAGCTCAGTGTCTGGGTGCCGACCTGGCCCTGCGCCGGCGGGACCTGGACGAGATATTCCTGGAAGGTCGGCTCTTCGCGCTGATAGGCGGGCGTGCTCGCATTGGCGATGTTGTTCGCGATCGCGTCCATCGAACGATAGGCAGCGAGCTGATGCGACAAGCTGATGAGCAGCGAGTTGTCCATTGGGGCCTTCCTTCGGACCGTTCTGGTCCTGCCCCGGTTCTGCACCCGCCGTGCCAATCGAAAAGCCGCGCAATTCCTCGATTTTCCAGAATGCCGCCGCGCGCGCCACCGCAGATTGCCCGGCAAGTTTTTCCGTTTGCCCGGCATTGTGGGGATGATTTGAACCAGTCCTTAACCACGTCGGCATAAACCTGCCCTTCGAGAAATCGCGCGAAGGGCCTTCAGGCGTGGCGAAGAAAGAGACTCAGGCGAGCGAAGACGGCGGCGAAGCCAAGGAAGGCGAAGCGCCGGCCGAAGGCGATGCGCCGAAGCAAGGTCTTGTTAAGAAACTGCTCGGCAACAAGCTGATCCTGTTCGGCGCGATCGGCGTCGTGGTTCTGCTTCTCGCCGGCGGTGGCGCCTACTGGTTCTTCTTCATGGGCGATGAGAAGCCGGCGACGCTGGCCGAAGGCGCCCCCGAGCCGCTGCCGCCGACGCCGCCGGATGTCACCTTCTATGACGTGCCCGACATCATCGTGAACATTCAGGGCGCTGACGCCGCCCCGGCCTATCTGAAGCTCTCGGTCTCGCTCGAGCTCGAAAACGCCGAGGAAGAAGCGGGCATCAAGGCGCTGATGCCGCGCGTGGTCGACCAGTTCCAGGGCTATCTGCGCGAGCTGCGCATGGACGATCTCAAGGGATCGGCCGGCGTGATGCGCCTGAAAGAAGAGCTGATGCGCCGGATCAACGCCGCCGCCGCGCCCTATCGCGTTCGTGACGTCCTCCTCAAACAGATGATTGTGCAATAATGGCCGACGAAACTCCCGAGACCGAAGAAGCCGTTCCGATGGCCTCCGGCGGTGCCGCCGAACGCATCCTGAACCAGGAAGAGATCGACTCGCTTCTTGGCTTCGACGTCAACAGCGACCAGCTCCAGGACAAATCCGGCGTCCGCGCCATCATCAATTCGGCGCTGGTCTCCTACGAGCGTCTGCCGATGCTCGAAATCGTCTTCGACCGCCTCGTGCGGCTGATGACGACGAGCTTGCGCAACTTCACCTCCGACAACGTCGAGGTCAGCCTCGATTCGATCACCTCGATCCGTTTCGGCGATTACCTGAACTCGATCCCGCTGCCCGCGATCCTCGCGGTGTTCCGCGCCGAACAGCTCGACAATTACGGCCTCTTCACCGTCGATTCGAACCTGATCTACTCGATCGTCGACGTGCTGCTCGGCGGCCGCCGCGGCTCTTCGGCGATGCGCATCGAGGGCCGGCCCTACACCACCATCGAGCGCACGCTCGTCCAGCGCATGACCGAAGTGATCCTGCAGGACATGTGCGCCGCCTTCGAGCCGCTCGCGCCGGTGAATTTCGTCCTCGACCGCCTCGAGACCAATCCGCGTTTCGCCGCCATCGCGCGTCCCGCCAATGCCGCGATCCTGGTCAAGCTGCGCATCGACATGGAAGACCGCGGCGGGCGCACCGAATTGCTCCTGCCCTATGCCACGCTCGAACCGATCCGCAAGCTGCTGCTGCAGCAGTTCATGGGCGAGAAGTTCGGCCGCGATTCGATCTGGGAAAGCCATCTGGCGACGGAGCTGTGGTCGACCAATGTCGAGATCGCCGCGATCCTCGACGAGCAGGTCATGCCGCTCAACAAGATCATGAACCTCGAGGTCGGCCAGACGATCATGCTGAACGCCACACCCGACTCGAAGATCGAAATGCGCTGCCGCGGCGTGCCGCTGCTCAAGGGCCGCATGGGCCGTGTCGGTTCCTCGGTCGCCGTGCGCGTCGACGAAGCGGTTCAGCGTACCGATGCGAGCCGCGGGCTCTAGGAGACGGACATGCATATCAATCTTGGCCTCATCGTCGAACTGACCCTCACCGCGCTGCTCGCGGTCACGCTGGTCTATTGCATCGTGCTCGAACGCCGGCTCGCCGCCGTGCGCCGCGGCCAGGACGGGCTGAAGTCGACCATCGGCGAACTCAATGCCGCCATCGCCAAGGCCGGCACGGCGATGAACGCGCTGAAGGCCACCACCGCCTCCGCTGCCGAGACTCTGGACGGCCGCCTTGCCCGCGCCCGCACGGCCGCCGATGAACTCTCGCTCCTGACCGCCTCCGGCGAACGCATCGCCGAACGCATGGACCGCGCCGCCGACATCAGCGCCGCGACCCGCAGCCAGCCGGCACCCGTCGTCAGTCTGCCGTCGAGCGCGATCATGAAGCGTCTCGATACGCTGCGCGCGGTGCGCTGATCCGATGCCGAAATATTTCCGCCTTCTCCCCGCCGTCTTCCTGGTCGGTGCCAGCCTTCTGGCGATCAAGGGCGTCGACATCGCCCGCGCCGCGCAGGAAGCCGTTTCGGCGACCGACGATTCCGGCCTCGCGCCGAGCACCAGGGACAACGCGCCCGCCTCGCCCGATTTCGCCGGCGATGACGGCACCGGCGGCAGCCCGGCTGAAGCCGATGTGATGTCGGGTCTCGCCCAGCGTCGCGCCGAGCTCGACGCGCGCGAGCGCGCCCTCACCATGCGCGAGAACCTGCTCAAGGCTGGCGAAGCGCGAGTCGATCAGAAGGTCGTCGCCCTTAAGCAGTTGCAGGGCGACATCACCGCATTGCTCGCCAAGCGCGACCAGGCGCAAGACGACCAGATCAAATCGCTGATCAAGACCTATTCGGCGATGAAGCCGAAGGATGCTGCGCGGATCTTCAACACGTTGAACGACGACGTGCTGGTCCCGGTCGCCAAGGGCATGAAGTCCGACGTTCTGGCGCCGGTTCTCGCGGCGATGTATCCGGACGCGGCCCAGAAGCTCACCGTCAAGCTCGCCAGCCTGCTCAAGCTGCCCGATACCGCTGCCGGCACGATGTGCCCGGTGCCCGGCGCCGCCGCCGATGCCGGTACGCCCACCTCCACCGCGTCCGCTTCGCCGCCGGGCGACCAGGTTGCCGCGCTGTCGCCGCCGGGTGTGACCCCCGTCGTCATGCCGGCCGCGCCGCCGCCTTCGACGCCTGTCGTGACCTCGCCGGCCCAGAGCACCACGCCGACACCGCCCGCGCCGCCGCCGCATGCATCGGCGCCACCTGCCGCCAAGCCGGTAGCACCGCCGAAGCCGCACAAAGTCGCCGGACCGGCGCCCGCCAAGCCGACCGCGACGACTCCGCCAAAGCCGCAGGGCACCGCCGCCGCCACACCGCCTGCTCCGGCTCCTGCGGTGTCCACGCCATCCGCAGCATCCACGCCTGCCGCCACAGCCACAGCAACGCCGGCTCCCGCAGCAACGACGCCTGCAACACCGCCCAAGCCCGAAACCGCGACCGGCGCGCCGGCGCCCCTCGGCAAGCCGTGACGGTTTACGGGCGGTTAACGCCGCACCGCCAAAGTGGGACGTGAAGGACGTCCGTCGACGATGCAGAACGCAGCCCGCCTCGCCCGCTTCTTCCGCCCTGTTGCGGTGTTGCTGGCGCTCGCGATCTCGGCGGGCGCGGCGAAGGCGGACACGCTCAACGTCAGCACGAACAGCGGCTACGCCCGCCTGCTCTTCAACTTCACGCCGAAGGCCAGCGTTCGCGCCCAGGTCACCGGCGGCGTGCTGATCCTCAGCTTCAGCCGCAAGAGCGACGTCACGGCGACGGCCGTCGCGCAAAACCTTCCGAACATTGCGAGCGGCGCCCGCGTCGATCCGGACGGACAGACCTATCGCTTCACACTCGGCCAGCCTTTCCGTATCCACAGCAGCAATTCCGGCAGTCAGGTCGCGATCGATCTCGTTCCCAACAGTTATTCGGGCACCCCGCCCGACCTGCCGCCACCGCCTCCGCCGCCCCCGAAGACGGTCGACGTGGCGAGCCTGCCGCTCGTCGCGGTCCGTTCCGGCAGCTATCAGAATTTCACCCGGCTGGTTTTCGACTGGCCGAAGGACGTGAAGTACAGCGTGTTTCCCGGAGCCGGAAAACTGGGCATCCGCTTCGAGGGCCTGGCGCGGGTCGATCTTTCCGCCCTTGCGCGCTTCGCGCCCCCCTGGGTGAAGAACGCCGCGTGGCGCATCGACGGTAACGGCACGATCGTCGAGTTCGACACCGACCAGGCGTCCGGCTTCCACGACTTCCGCGCCGGGAACAAGATCGTGCTCGATGTGCTCGCGCCCAAGACGGACGCAGACGCCTATAACCCGCCGGGCGATACCAAGCCCACGATCACGCCACTGAAGCCGGCTGCCGGAATTTCCGCGGCGCAAGTCGCCGCTGTTGCCACAGCCGTGCAGCAGGTCAACGGTGCGACCAAGCCTCCGGCAGCAGCACCGGCACCGGAACCCGCTCCACCCACCGAGGTAAAACCGGCAGCACCGCCGCCCGAGACTGCTTTGTCCGAGGCCAATGGCCAGGTGACAGGAAACGGCGCGGTGCTCGTCTTTGCCAACGCCGCCAACCGCGCCACCGCCGTGTTCGTGCGCGGCCTGACCGCGTGGGTCGTGCTTCAGGACGCGGCACCGCTCGACGTGGTGAAGCTGAAAGCCCAGCTCGGCGACTTTCCGAGCGCGGTGGAAGCGAGCTCATCCGGCAATATCAGCATCCTGCGCGTCACGCTGAAGAACCCGGCCGACATCGGCGCCCGCGCCGATGGCTCATCGCTGCGCGTGACGATCGGTCCGGCGCCGAATGCCCAGCCTTCCGCGATCGGTTTCTCGCGCAACCAGGACGACGCGACCCACTCCTCGCTCACCACGCTCCTGCCCAACGCGACCGCCGCGGTCACGGTGACCGATCCGGTCGTCGGCGATCAACTCGTGATCGTGCCGGCTGCCGTCGGCAATGCCATGCTTGCGCCGCACGAATATATCGAGTTCGGCGTGCTGAAGACCGCGGCCGGTCTCGCCGTCACGCCCTATGTCGATGACCTTTCTGTCACGGTCGATCATTCGCGCATCGGCATCACGCGGAAAGGCGGGCTCTCGCTGACCCCACCGGCGATGCCGGTCGCCGATTCGCCCGCCGCCCTCGCAGCCGGCGGTTCGGGTCCGACCTTCATGGACTTCACCCGCTGGGGCCATCTCACCGGCGGCAGTTTCCTCGCAACCGAAAGGCGCCTGCGCGCCGCCACCGCCCGCCTTGGATCGAGCGAAGCCAACCATGCGCGCCTGGCGCTGGCGCGCTTCTATCTCGCCAACGACTTCGCTGCCGAAGCGCTCGGCCTGATCAACCTCATGCAGGCCCAGGATCCCTCGCTGCAGAGCGACCGCCAGCTCCAGACCATGCGGGCCGCCGCGAGCTACATGATGGGCCGTTATCGCGACGCCCATAACGCCATCGCCGCCGGCGCCTTCGACGACGATCCCCATGCCGCGCTGTGGCGTGGATTGACCGAAGCGGCGCAGGAAGACTGGACCAATGCGCGCGCCGACCTCGATCGCGCCGAGGCGATCGTCAAGCTTTATCCGGCCGCATGGCAGGCACGCGCGCGCATCGCCAAGGCGGAGGCCGCCCTTGCCCTCGGCCATCTCGAAATCGCCGACGCCGCGATCCTGCGGCTGCCGCACGATGTCGACCGCAAGCTCGCGATCCGGGCCAATCTGGTTCGTGCGCGGCTTCTGGCGGCGGAAGACCATGGCGGCGAGGCCGGCGCGCTGTTCAACGCCATCGAGAAGAGCGGCGACGAACGCGCCGCCGCCGAATCGATCTACTACCGCACCGAAGCCGCGCTGAAAGCCGGCGTGCTCAACCGGCCCGGCGCCATCAAGGTTCTGGAGCAGTTGCGCTACCGCTGGCGCGGCGATCTTCTCGAACTGAAGACGCTGCGCAAGCTCGCCTCGCTCTACTTCGACGAAAAGCGCTGGCGCGACGGCCTGCGCACGCTGCGCATCGCCGCCGCGAACTTCCCGGGCGAAGACCAGGCGCGCCGCGCCCAGGACGACATGCGCAGCGCTTTCGATTCGCTCTTCATCGCCGGCAAGGCCGACAAGCTCAAGGCGATCGACGCGCTCGCAATCTTCTATGACTTCATCGACCTGACGCCGATCGGCCCGCAGGGCGACGACATGATCCGCCGCATGGCCGATCGCCTCGTCGCAGTCGATCTGCTCGCGCCCGCCGAGACCCTGCTGAAGTACCAGATCGACAACCGTCTCGACGGCATCGCCCGTGCCCAGGTCGCGACCCGGCTGGCCGTCATCTATTTGATGGACCAGAAGGCGCAATCCGCACTCGATACGTTGCGCGCGACCCAGATCGCGGGCCTGCCCGACGACGTCAACCACGAACGCATTATCCTGGAGGCGCGCGCCTTCGCCGCCCTCAAGCAGTGGAACAACGCGCTCGATCTCATCGCGGTCGACGACTCGTCCGACACCGTGCGCCTGCGCGCCGACATCTATTGGGAAAGCGGCAATTGGGCGATTGCCGGACAGAAGGCCGAGGAACTTCTTGGCGAGCGCTGGAACGATGCCGCGCCGCTGACTCCGCTCGAGCGCGAGCAGGTGATGCGCGCCGCCGTCGCCTATTCGCTCTCCAACGACGAAGCCAGCCTCGACCGTCTGCGCGACCATTTCGGTCCGAAGATGAAGGCGAGCCCGGACGCCAATGCCTTCACCGTTCTGGCGCAGCGGATCGATGCGCACGGCGTCGCCTTCCGCGACGCCGCCGCCCAGATCGCGTCGATCGACACGCTGCAGGCCTTCATGCGCGACTTCAAGAAGAAGCTCGACGCGACGCCTGCGACCTTAAATTAGCCGCCGAACGCCTTCACGCCGAGCAGGACCACGCCGACGATGGCGAGGATCGGCGCCCAGTGCGAAACGCCGATGAAGAACAGCGAATGGGTCCGCCGGATGGTGAACTCCTGACCCGTCGCCTTTTCGATGAAGACGCGGCTCGGCTGATCGTCGAGATGGCGGCCGAGAAAGAAGATCATTGCCGCCGCGAGCAGGCAGACCGGGCCGGGCAGCCAGCCTTGAATCTCGTCCGCCGCGGTTCCGGCGACCACCGTCGCGCCGCCGATGACGACGAACGCCGACAGGATCAACAATCCGACGACGGCGATGCCCCAGCCTTTCCAGATCAGAATCACGCTTTCCCCTTTTTTGCTTTTCGTTCCGGCTTCGCATCCGCGAATCCCTTCGCGACGAGCCACCCCATGCAGCGTTCGGCGACAGCCTCCCATCCGGGTTCGCCGATCAGCCAATGGCTGCGTCCCGCGAGTTCTTCGAACTCCGCATGCTTGCCGTAGCGCAGCGCCATCCGGCGCAGCGTCGAGGGCGGATTGATCACGTCGTGCTGGCCGGCAAGGCACAGGATCGGACATTGCACATCGCCGGCGGGCACATGCGAGGCCCGCCGTGCGTCCCAACCCCAATGCATGATCTCGAACGTCGCGCGCCCCGATTCCGGCACGAAGCCGGCAAACACCCGGCGGCGCTCGGGCGGCGTAAGCTTGTCGAGCGAATGCGCCGCGGCGACGTCATAGTCCGGCTTCAGGATGCGGTCGTAGAGCGGCCCGCTGAGCATCATGGTCTGCGCCGATGCCATCTCGAAGATGGTCGACGGCAGCACGCCCCAGGGCGAACAGGGCGCGAGCAGGATGATGCCGCGCGCCAGACCGCGCGCCGCGAGCATCTGTGCCAGCAACCCGCCGAGCGAATGGCCGATCAGGACCGGCGCGGAATCCAGCCCGCCGATAAAGGTTTCGAGATCGGCGGCATAGTCGAGCAGGCTGGTTTCGCCGAGCGCGCGCGGCGGCTTCGTCTCCAGCGCGTGGTGGCGAAGCGCCGGCACGTGCACCGCATGCCCCTTAGCTTCGAACGGCGCGCGGAATTCGTCGAACGACCAGGGTCCGCAGAATGCGCCGTGAATGAAGACGAGCGGTGCCCTGCTCACGCGACCGGACCGGCCACGTCGCGGAACGCCGCGATCACCTGGGTATAGGTGTCGCGCTTGAACGGCACGATCAGCCGCGGCAGGGCTTCGAGCGCGAGCCATTTCCACTGCGCGAATTCCGGCTCGGGCGTGCGGATGTCGATGTCGCTGTCCTCGCCGGTGAAGCGCAGCGCGATCCACTTCTGCGTCTGGCCGCGATAGCGGCCGTGCAACGCGATGCCGAGCAGATGCTGCGGCAGGTCGTAGTTCAGCCAGCCATCCATCTCGCGGATGATCGTGGCCTTGTCGGTGCCCGCCTCTTCCTTGAGCTCGCGCAGCGCGGCCTCGGCCGGTGTCTCGCCCTCGTCGATTCCGCCCTGCGGCATCTGCCAGCCTTCGACCGTCTGGTCGATGCGGCGGCCGACGAAGACCAGCCCCTCGCGGTTGATCAGCATGATGCCGACGCAGGGACGGTAGGGAAGATCGTCGTGCTTGAGAAAACTGCCCGAACGGGCCATGGCAGACCGGTGTTTATCGCTTCGGCAGAACTATGGCCGATGCGGGCACCAGAACAAAGCCCCGGCCGGCCAGTCCCTTGGCCCAGGTCGCGACGCGGTCGATGGTGATGGGATGGATGAAACCCGCGCCCGACGCGCTGCCATGCTCGCGCGCCGCGTTTTCCAGATCCGAAAGCTGGCGATCGATCTCCATCGCGGTTTCGATGGTGTCGATGGTCGTCGTCGCCTGCGCGAAGGAGACGCCGGCGCGGGCCGCAACTTCGGGCGCGACCGAGCGGTTCGATTCGCCGTTGTCGTAAAAAAGGAGGCCACGCCGCGCGAGATAGGTCAGCACCGGTTCGAGCGAATCGGAATCGGAGAGCAGGCGCGCACCGAGCAGGTTGGTCACGCCCGTATATCCGGTGAACCGTGTCAGCGACCAGACGAGGCGCTCGGTATTGGCTTCCTCGCCGACGCCGGAGCGCAGCGTGTGCGGCCCCGGATCGCTGTCGGGAAAGTCATAGGGCTCCATCGGAACTTCGAGCAGGACTTCGTGCCCCTCGCGCCGCGCCTCAGCGACCCAGCGCTGCACGTCGGAGGCATAGGGCGCGAAGGCAAGCGTCACCTGCGGCGGCAGCGTCGCGAGCGCGGCAGCGGTCGCCTTGGCGCTGATGCCGAGCCCGCTGATCACGATGGCGATGCGCGGATGGCCATTGTTCACCGCCGTCGCCGCATAGGCGCGTTGCGGCGGCGTGCCGTCGGCGGCGATACGCGGCAGGGGACCGTTCGGGGTGTTCTCGATCAATGCCGGATCGGCGACCAGCGCGCTGCCGGCGTAAACCGCCTGGGTGATCTGCGCCGGCACGATCGCGGGTGGCAGCGGCGTCTCGCCGGGTGCGGCTTCGGCCGGGGCCGCAGGCGCGGCGGGCGTCGCATGCGCCTGTGCCGCCGGATGCGGCGGAAGACGATGTGCGAACTGGAGATGGACGACGGGATCGCCGGCACGCGGGTCGCCCAGAAGAACGATGAGAATCGCGCCGGCCAGCAGCAGAGCGAACAGGCCGAGATAAGCGATGGCGAGCAGGCGCCATCCGCTGCCCGCCCTCGTCATGCCTTGCGCAGCCATGCAATCACCATAGCCCGCATTACGCTTACGATGCGGTTAACTTTCAAGCATGGTCGGGTATGGCCGTGCCCCGGACGGCAAGCGTCTTGTGCAGGAAGGCGAGCGCCATCGAGAGCTGGAAGTCGTCATAGCTCCGGCCCGGATCGGGCTCGATTGCCTTGCCCAGCGGCTTGGCCGGCGGGCCTTCGGCCGCGAGATGATGCGGCAGCTCGACCTCGCGCTGATAGTCCGGCGCATCCGGCCCGCCCGACACCACAATATCGGGCACGATGCCGGTGACCTGGATCGAGCGCCCGGCCGGCGTGTAGTAGCGCGCCGTCGTCATGTGCAATGCACCGCCGGCGCCGTTGTCGAGCGGCAGGATCGACTGCACCGAGCCTTTGCCGAAGGACAGCGTGCCCATGATCGTGGCGCGGCCATGATCCTGCAGCGCGCCGGCAACGATCTCCGATGCCGATGCGGTTCCGCCGTTTATCAGCAGCACGACCGGCTTGCCTTCGGCGATATCCCCGTAATGGGCATCGAAGCGTTCGACGTCGCCGGCACTACGGCCGCGCACCGAGACGATCTCGCCGTCATTGAGGAAATCGTCCGACACGTCGATCGCGGCCTGCAGCACGCCGCCGCCATTGTTGCGCAGGTCGATGACGTAGCCCTTGATGCCGGGGCCGATCTGGCGCTTCAGCGCCGCCACCGCCATGCGCAAATCGGGATCGGTGCGATCCGAGAAGGCGACGATCTTGATGTAACCGACATCGCCTTCGCGGTGATAAGTCAGGCGCTCGACCTCGATCTGCTCGCGTTTGAGGCTGACGGTGAACGGCTTGGCGCTGGCGCGACCGATCTGCAATTTGACCGAAGTTCCGATATTGCCGCGCAGCTGGGTCGAGATATCGTCGAGCGTCCGGCCCTTGGTGGCAACACCGTCGATGCTGAGGATCACATCCTCCGCTTTGAGCTTGGCGCGCGAGGCCGGCGAGTCGTCGACCGGCTGGACGATCGTCGCCACGCCGTTCTTCACCGTGATGATGATGCCGACGCCGCCATAGGCGCCGGCGGCTTTCGTCTCCATCGCCTCGAAGGTGCGCGGATCGAAATAGCTCGAATGGGCGTCGAGATTGGTCAGCATCCCGCCGATGGCGTTCTCGATCAGCGTGCGGTCGGACGGCTTCTCGAGATAGTTGTCGCGCACCCGCTCGAAGGCGAGACCGAAGCGCGACAACTGGTTCTCGGTTCCGAACATCGGGCCGATCGCGCCATAGGCGAAGTGCGAAGCGGCCAGCGCCAGGCCGAAGCCCAGCACCGCACCGAACGCCGCGAGACCCAGCCGGTTCATCGCCGCCGCGCGCTAGTTCGACGTCGCGGTCTTGGTCGGCACCTTTCCGTGCAGAACGTCGAGCGCGTAGACGAGCTGATAGTCATAGGGCTTGCCGTCGGTGCCGTTCTTCGGCGCAGTCGCCGGCGGACGGTTGATCACCTGGTTGGGATGCGGCTTCACCGGCTCGCCCGCCAGATGGCCCGGCAGGTCGGCTTCGCTCGGACGCGCGATCTTCGGGATGTCGTCCTCGTTGCCGAACGCCACCATGATGTCCGGCGTGATGCCCTGGGCCTGGATCGAATGGCCGGACGGCGTGTAGTAGCGCGCCGTGGTCAGGCGCAGCGCGCCGCCGCCTTCGCCGAGCGGAATGATCGTCTGCACCGATCCCTTGCCGAAGGAAGTCATGCCGAGGATCGTCGCGCGGTGATGATCCTGCAACGCGCCGGCAACGATCTCCGACGCGGAGGCCGTGCCGGCATTGACCATCACGATCACCGGCTTGCCGTCGGTGATGTCGCCCGGATGGGCGTCATAGCGGTCGGTGTCTTCCGGATGGCGGCCGCGCGTCGAGACGATCTCGCCCGATGCCAGAAGGTCGTCCGACACCTGCACCGCCTGGTCGAGCAGGCCGCCCGGATTGTTGCGCAGGTCGAGGACGTAGCCCTTGATGCCGGGGCCGATCTTCTTCTTGAGGTCGCGCACCGCGGCTTCGAGACCCGATGCGGTGTTCTCGTTGAAGCCCGGCATGCGGATGTAGCCGACATCGCCGACCGGGTGCCAGCTCACCTTGTCGACGGCGACGATGGCGCGCGTCAGCGTGACGTCGAACGGCTTCTTCGGCGCCGTCTTGTCGCCGGTGCGCAGGATGGTGAGCGTGATCTTGCCGCCGACCTGGCCGCGCATTTTGTCGATCGCCTGGTCGAGCGAGAGGCCCTGCACCGACACGCCGTCGATGGCGGCGATGTAGTCGCCGGCCTTGATGCCCGCACGCGAGGCCGGCGTGTCGTCGATCGGCGTAATCACCTTGACGAGGCCGTTCTCCATCGTGACCTCGATGCCGACGCCGCCGAATTCGCCTTTGGTCTGGATCTGCATGTCGGCGAAGGCCTTCGCGTCCATGTAGCTCGAATGCGGATCGAGGCTCGAGACCATGCCTTCGATCGCCGCGTTGATCAGTTCGCTGTCCTGCACCGGGCGGACATATTTCGCGCGCACCGCTTCGAAGGCATCGCTGAACAGGCCGAGCTGGCGATAGGTATTGCCGTCGCCCGCCCCGCGCGCCGGCGGCAGCACGCCGATGGCGATCACGAAGCCGGCAAGCATGCCAAGCGCGACGAATGCATAGCGTTTCATGTCTTCTTTGCCTTCCTTGGGGCGAGCCGGGATTCGGGACTCATTGCCCGGCCGTTTTCACGCAATTCGAAGTAAAGCCCGCCATTCTGGCCCATTTGCGGCATCACGCCCACCGGCTCTCCGGCCAGCACCTGGTCGCCTGGCTTGACCACGATCCGGTCGAGCCCCGCGAGCACCAGATCGTATCCAGTGGTGACTTCGAGGATCAAGACTTGGCCGTTCTTATGGTAAGGACCCGCGAAAAGCACCTCGCAATCGGCCGGTGCGACGACCTGCGCCCCGGCCGGCGCGAGAAAGGTTACGCCGGGTCCATGTCCGTTGTCGGGTTGCAGGGTTCCGACCACCGGCGCGCGCAGGGCAGGACGGCCGTCATCGTCGCCATTCTGCGCGGTAACCAGCACGACGCTCTGCTGCGCCGGCCGCGCCCGCAGCGCCGCCACCTTGGCTAAGAGGGTTTCGAGATTGGCCGCTTGGGTAGCCATCGAGTCGAGCTTGGTCTTCAGGCCGGCATAGGCCTCGTCGGCGCCCAGCGCCTGCGCATTCTTGCTCGCGAGAAGTTGATCGAGTTCGCCGCGCGCCTTGCGCAGTTCGGCGGCATTGCGAACGCCCTCGGCGCGCCGCGCGACCAGCGCATTGCGCGTCGCTTTCAGCGTTTCGATGCGCCGCGAAAGCGCCGCTGCCTGGCCATAGACATCCGGCAGGGAAGCCCCGAGCAGCATCGCGCCGCGCGCGGCAGCCAGCGCATCGTCGGGCCGCATCGCGAGGGCAGGCGGCGTGTCGTGCTGCAGGCGGACGACGATGGCGAGCAGTCGTGAAACCTTCACGCGGTCGCGCGCAAACCCCGCCGAGAGCCGCCGGTCCTCTTTCTCGAGGCGAACAATCTCGGCATCGAGCGAAATCTTCTGGCGCTCGAGCGTCTGGATCCGCGCCGCCGTCGCGATCAGCTTGTTGCGCAGGCGTTCGGCCTCGGCCTTCAGCGCATCGCGCCGCGCTTTCGCGGTATCGACCAGCGGTTTGCTGTGCGCCAGATCGCTCTTCAGATGTTTGTACTGGTCGGCGGTCGAAGGCAGATGTGACGCGCTGTCCGCCGGGATCGCGGTCTTGAGATCGGGCAGCGGCTCCACGGTCGGCGGAACGATGGCCGGCTTTGCCGGCTCGGTGTGATGCGGCCGTTCGGGCTTTTTGGCGAGCCGCTCAGGCTTCTTCGCGCCGCCGAGCGCGAGCAGCGCCAGCGCCGCAATTGCCAGAGGTCCGCCGCGCAGTTTCAGCGCACCGCCTCCGCCGTCACACTCTCGACCAGCGAATGCCCGGTCATCTCGGCCGGCTTGGCGATGCCCATCAGGTCGAGCAGCGTCGGCGCGACATCCGCGAGACGGCCATTATCGAGCTTGATCCCGCGCCGCGCATTCACCGCTATGACCGGCACGTCAAGCGTGGTGTGCGCGGTGTGCGGCTCGTGCGTCACCTGATCCTTCATCAACTCGATATTGCCGTGATCGGCGGTAAGCAAAAGCACGCCACCCGCCTTCTCGATCGCGGCACGCAGACGTCCAAGGCAGACATCGATGGCATCGACCGCCTTAACCGCCGCATCCATCACGCCGGTATGGCCGACCATGTCGGGATTGGCGAAATTGACGGCGATGAAATCGTATTTGCCGCTCAGGATCGCCGCTTCGAGCTTGTCCATCACCTCGAAGGCGCTCATCTCGGGCTTGTGGTCGTAGGTCGCAACTTTCGGCGACGGCACCAGGATGCGGTCTTCGCCCGCAAACTCCACTTCACGCCCGCCGTTCAGGAAGAAGGTGACATGGGCATATTTCTCGGTCTCGGCGATACGCAGCTGCTTGAGCCCCTTCTGCGCAACGACTTCGCCCAGCGTCTCCTCGACATTCTCCGCCGGGAAGATCTGCGTCATCAGCTTGTTGATCGCCTCGGAATACTCCGTCATTCCGGCGGCGGCGCTGAAGCGCACGACGCGGCGGCGTTCGAAGCCGTCGAAGCCGGGATCGAGTAGCGCAAGCGAGATCTCGCGCGCGCGGTCGGCGCGGAAATTGGCGAAGAGCAGCGCATCGCCGTCGCGCATGCCTTCGTAGTTGCCGATGGCACAGGGCAGCACGAACTCGTCGGTCGTGTCGCGGGCATAGGATTCAGCAATGCAGGCATCGGCGGTCGCCGCCAATTCGCCCTTGGCATCGACCAGCGCGTCATAGGCCTTGGCGACACGGTCCCAGCGCTTGTCGCGGTCCATCGCGTAATACCGGCCGGACACGGTTGCGATCCGCACGCCCGCGAGCCCATCGATGGCCTTCTCGAACGCCGCCACGAAGCCTGCGGCGCTTTTTGGCGGCGTGTCGCGCCCGTCGAGGAAAGCATGGATGTAGATCGGCACGCCCGCCGCCGCGAGCGCCTTCACCAGCGCGACCATGTGATCCTGATGGCTGTGCACCCCGCCGGGCGAAAGCAGCCCCATAAGATGCACCGCGCCTTTGGCCGCCTTCACCTTGCCGATCAGCGCGACCAGCTCGGGGCGGCTGGCCAGGCTGCCATCCTCGATCGCGAGATCGATGCGCGGCAGGTCCTGTGCCACCACCCGTCCGGCGCCTATGTTCATATGTCCGACTTCGGAGTTCCCCATCTGCCCGGTCGGCAGGCCGACCGCCCGGCCGGAGGTTGCCAAGAGGGCATGCGGACACTCGGCCAGCATCTTGGTGTAGTTCGGGGTCCGGGCGGCGGCGATCGCGTTGTCCGCGGTCTCCGGTCGCCAGCCCCAGCCATCGAGGATGCAAAGCACGGCAGGGCGGGGACGGGTCATCAAGCGAATCCAGAATGGGCTTGCGGCGAAAATAGGTAGGGGGACCCCCACTGTCCA
The DNA here is from genome assembly GCA_018241025.1 of Pseudomonadota bacterium. Lineage (GTDB taxonomy): Bacteria > Pseudomonadota > Alphaproteobacteria > Micropepsales > Micropepsaceae > Rhizomicrobium. Next base: position 17,701 of record JAFEEQ010000026.1, on the reverse strand, counting down.
TGCAGGCCTTTCCTTGCCGGGAAGAACTTGCCGGGTGGCCGCCCGTCGCCGAGCCGGGCCGCTATAAGTAATTGATAGTACTACATTATATTTCCCGCCAGCGCGGCACGGGTCTGGCAAGGACCGACGCGGAAAAGTGTCAAAGAGCAGAACGAGCTCATGCGCCGCGCACTCTATATTCGGATTGCCTGCTTCTTCCTGGGGGCCGCCCTGGCCGCCGCGCCTTACCCGGCGCTGGCGTTCAGCCGGGTCAAGGACCTGGTCGAGATCGAAGGCATCCGTGACAACATGCTGGTCGGCTATGGCCTGGTCGTCGGCCTGAACGGCACGGGCGACAGCCTGAAGAACGCTCCGTTCACACAGCAGAGCCTCCAGACCATGCTGGAGCGCCTGGGCGTCAACACCCGTGGCACCACCATGCAGACCAAGAACGTCGCCGCGGTGATGGTCACGGCCAACCTGCCGCCCTTCTCGGCCCAGGGCACGCGGATCGACGTCTCGGTCAGCGCCCTCGGCGACGCCAAGAGCCTTCAGGGCGGCACGCTCCTCGTCACCAGCCTCTATGGCGCCGACGGCCAGATCTACGCCATCGGCCAGGGCCCGGTGACCATTGGCGGCTTCACCGCCGGCGGCGATGCCGCGAGCGTGACGCGCGGCGTGCCCACAGCCGGGCGCATCGCCAACGGCGCAATCGTCGAGAAGGAGATCAACTTCAACCTCGCCGACCAGCATTCGCTGCGCCTGTCGCTGCGCAATCCCGACCTCACCACCGCCTCGCGCATCGCCGCGGCGATCAATTCCTATGTCGGCGGCGGCGTCGCCGAAGCCGCCGATCCCTCGACCGTGCGGCTCACCATTCCGGCCAACTATCCGCGCGGCGTGATGGGCATGCTGACCGATCTCGAGCAGATCAAGGTCGATCCCGACGAGAAGGCGCGCGTCGTCATCGACGAGCAATCGGGTGTGATCGTGATGGGCGCCGATGTCCGCATCTCCACCGTCGCCATCGCCCAGGGCAACCTCACCATCCGCGTCACCGAGACGCCGCAAGTGAGCCAGCCGCAGCCTTTCAGCCAAACCGGCACCACCACCACCGTGCCCCGCACCCAGGTGAATATCGACGACGGCAAGGGCAACAAGCTCGCCGTGCTGCACGAAGGCGTGTCGCTGCAGAACCTGGTCGACGGCCTCAACGCCCTCGGCGTCGGCCCACGCGACATCATCTCGATCCTGCAGGCGATCAAGGCCGCCGGCGCGCTCCAGGCCGACATCCAGGTGATCGGATGACGCCCGCCATCGACACCTCGGTCGCGATGACGGCGCTGCGCGGCACCACGCCCGCGGTGCCCGGCACGACCACCGATCCGAAGGTTGCCAAGCAGACCGCGCAGCAATTCGAAGCGGTGTTCGTCACCCAGTTCCTCGGCGAAATGTTCTCCGGCATTTCGACTGACGGGATGTTCGGCGGCGGCCAGGGCGAGGCGATGTTCCGCTCGCTGATGCTCGACGAATACGGCAAGCAGTTCGCGGCGCAGGGCGGCTTCGGCCTCGCCAGCGCCGTGCAGCGCGAATTGCTCCGCACCCAGGAGGTCGCGCATTGAACCCCGCACCCGAACGCATCGAACGTCTGGTCACGATGGCCGAGCGCCTGATCGAGGCGATCGAAGGCGACATCGCCGCGCTCAAGGCCGGCACGCCCGGCGCCATGCGCACGCTCGATCCCGAGATCCAGAAACTGTCCGCTCTCTATGGCCGCGAGGCGCAGGGGCTCACGCCCGACGCCGCAAAATCGGCTCCGGCGCCGCTGCGTAACCGCTTCGTCGAGGTGACGCAGAAATTCCGCGACGTACTGGCGCTCCACGCCCGTATGCTCACCCGCATGCGCAATGCGTCCGAAGGCATGATCAAGGCGATTGCCGATGAAGTGAACCGCCAGGCGGCGCCGACGCGCACCTACAATCCGCGCGCCGCCGCCTACGGCAAGCCGTCCCAGGCGATGGTGTTCAACAGCGTGGTGTAGAGCTCCCTCTATCCACCCACGTCATCGCCGGACTTGTTCCGGCGATCCAAGATCACCCAAGTCTGCAATCGCCGAGCTTGCCCCTCGGCACACAGTCTTACCCTTCCGCAAGCATCGCAATCATGGATGGCCGGAGTTGCAGCGACAGCGTCGCAACGTCCGGCCATGACGCCTGAGTTTGTGGAATGATCTGCGCCCGACTTACGCCAACAGATTGAGCGCGAGCTGCGAACTCGCGATCTGGTTCTGCAGATAGGGCGAAACCGTGCCGCTGCCCGCGCTGGCATTCTGCGCCGCGGTCACCGCGGCGGGCGTATTGGTCTTTTGATAGGCCGTCTGGATCGAAGACAGGACGCTCAGCAATTGCGAACGCGCCATGTCGGCACCGATGCGGGTCGAGATGTCGAGCGTCGAGGACAGCCCAAGACCAAAGGCCTGCGTGGTCGATGCCGTCGACGCCGTCGAGGTCGTGGATTTGGAATCGGACGGCGCCGTCAGCGTGCCGGCCGGAATGCCGAGACGCGCCAGCGCATCGAAATTCGCCGGCCCCGCGACGAGGCTGAGCGTCGTTCCCGCATTCACCGCGATCTTCAGTCCGGCCGCGCCGCCGGTGTAGTTCACCGACGCCTTGCCGTAGGTCTGCATCTGGATGTTGATCTTGGTGGCGAGCGATTGCAGCGTCTCGCCTTTCTCGATCGTGATCGTCGCGGTGCGCGAAGCGGTGCCGGTGAACTGGATCTGGAAGCTGTCGCCGGCGCGCAGCGTCGTCTGCGCCGCAAGATCGACGGTCTGATAGGGATTGACCGTGCCTTTGGGCAGTCCGAGCGCATCGAGCACGCTCGAACCGGAATTGTCGACCGCGATGCCCGTGCCCGACGAGACGCCGTCGAGGCCGCCATATTGCTTGGTCCATTGCGGCGTGCCGGTGGCCGAAAGCGCAGTCACGAACATGTTCGAGACATTGTCGATGTTGCGCGTCTGGCCGGCGAAGGTGCCGGTGGTGGAGCCGGTCAGATAGACCGTGCCGTCGGCGCCGAGCGCGATGCCGCCCGCCTTGTCGGTCGATCCGGTGCCGACATAGCTCACGGTGTCGGCCGTTGCCGTCGATCCGCTGTCGGTGAGATGGAAGACGAAAGCATCGCTGCCGCCGGAGCTCGCGCTCGCCACGCTCGCGGCGCCGCCTGCCGTGAGATTGCCGTTCTGCGTCGAGCCGGCGACATAAACCTCGCCGTTCTGCACCGCGATGCCTGCGATGCCGCCGCCGTTCTGGAGATCGCCGAGATCCTGCGTCCAGGTCGGCGCCGAGGTCGCGTCGCCATTGGCGTATTTGCTGATGACCGCGTGACCGTTCTGCACGCTCGCGACATAGAGGCTGCCGTCGGAACCCACTGCGGTGCCGGCGACGCTGTCGCTGCCGGTCGTGCCGAATTGCTGCTCGTAAGAGATACTGCCCTTCTTATCGAGCTTGATCACATAGGCATCGGAACCGCCGGACTTGGTCTGCCCGGAGCCGATCACACCGCCTGAAACCTGGCCGCCGACATAGACGTTTCCGGAGCCGTCCACGCTCACGGAGGCGGCCTGGTTGTTGGCGAGGGTCTGGATCTGCTTGACCCAGGTCTGGTTGCCGTTGGTGTCGTATTTCGCGACGTAGCTGTCGGTATTGCCGTTGGTGACCGAGCCGGTCTGGAGCTGTCCGGTGGTCGAGCCCGCGATTACCACGCCGCCGGTCGGATCGAGCGCGAGCGAATAGCCGTTGGCGGTCCCGGCGCTGCCCAGCATCCGCGTCCACAGCACGTTGCCCGCGGAATCGTATTTGGTGAGATAGGCGTCCTGCGTGCCCTGGTTGAGCTGGTTGCCGTAATCGCCCGTCGCATTGCCGATGACGTAGACATTGCCGCTGCCGTCCACCACCGTCGCCTGCGCCGTCGTGTTGCCGTTGGTCGGCTTGGCATTGACGCTGAAGCTGCTGGTCGGCGTGCTGTCGATATCTCCGAGCTTGATCAGGCGGCCCTGCTGGTCGGCGGCGGTGCCGGTCGTCTTGTCATTGGTCGTGGTCGAGGTGTTGGTCGCGATGCCGGTGTTGCCGGCGAGATAGAGCGAGGGCATCGCATCGGCCGAGAAACTCACGGTCTCGTTCGCGCCGGGCGAAACCTGCAAGCCATAGGTCGCCTTGCTGGTATCGAGCACCGAACCCGAGGTGAAGGTCTTCTGCAACCGCGTCTTGAAGCCGCCGTCCGACAGCGTCTGGTTCACATAGCTGATGACGTTGTCGAGCGTCAGCGGCCCCTGAATCTGCGACAGGTCGATGCCGACATTGGTCGTCGTGCTGCCCTGCTTGATCGCGATGGTGAAACTGTCGGAGGCGCTCAACCCCGGCAGCGCGCTGCTCAGGTTGGCATTGCTGACCAGCGTCTTGGTCGAATAGTCGAACGAGCCGAACGGCACCTCGGCGCTCGACGTCACCGACGATGTCGGATTGGCCGCCTGGAGCGTGAAATTGTTGAAACTCGTGCCCGCGATGTAGTTCTCGATCTGCGTAAGGCCCGCCTGGAAGCGCGTGTTGAGGCCGGCGAGCTGGCCGTCCGTCGTTCCGTCGCGCTGCCCCATCTTGGCGAGATAGGCGAGCGTGTTCACCGCGGTATAGAGCGAGAAGAGCTTCTGGTTGTCCTGCTCGGTCTTAGCGTCGGTCTTCGACGAGATCGAGAGCGGCACGTTGCTGGTGTCGAGGAAATTCGTCGTCGACAGGACTTTCGCGTCCATCGCCGTCTGGCTGAGCTGCGTCGCCTGCCAGGGCGGCGCATCGTTCGCCGTCGCGCTCGCGCTCTTCGACGCCGTTGTGCCGGTCGCAGTCGCTGCCGCCGACGATGACGGAGACGCCGTCGTCGTGAGCCTCGCCTGATAGTAGCTCAGCAGCAGATTTGGATCGAAACTGACCGACACGCCTGAACCTTCGCGACCAATGCGGAACTGTCGCCCGAATGGCCTTAACGGCATGCTAAGGCGGCGCGAACGTGCTTAATCGGGCCTTAACGGGCGCTGCGCCAGTCTGGAGCAATGCAAGCTCTCCAAACCCGCGACTATGACGACGGCCTGAAGCTCTCCGCCGAGGGCCGCCACATCGAAGCCATCGAGCGCTTCGAACGCGCGCTGGCGCAGAAACCCGACGATGCCCGCGTTCTTTTCGCCCTCGGCAATACCGCGCGCACGCTCGGCCTCGCCGGCCCGGCCGAAGACTTCTATCGCCGCGTCCTGGCGCAGGAACCGGAGCGGCTCGAGGCTCTGGTCAGCCTCGCCAACCTGTTGCGCAGCAATGGCCAGCTGGCTGCCGCGCGGGCCTTGCTCGCTCCCGCCCTTGCCCGCGATCCGGACGCGCCCGAACTCTGGCTCACCCTCGGCTCGACCTTGCGCGAAATGGGCGATTTCAGCGCCGCCGAAGCGCATTATCGCGAAGCGATCGCGCGCAAGCCGAACTACGCCCCTGCCCTCGCCAATCTCGCCGACCTTCTGACCGATGCCGGCCAGGTCGATGAAGCAGTCGCGCTTTACGGTAAGGCGATCGCCCATGCCCCCGACAACGCCCAGGCCCGTCTCAACCGCGCGGTGCTGCATCTGCTGACCGGCAACCTGAAAGACGGCTGGCGCGACTATGCCGCCCGTCTCAAGGTTCCCGGCAAGGTTCCGGTGCCCGAGCATCGCCTCGATCGCTGGAACGGCAACACGCTGAAACGCACCCGACTGCTCGTCACCGCCGAGCAGGGCGTCGGCGACCAGATCATGTTCGCGAGCATGATCCCGGAGCTGTGCGAACGCGCCGCGCAAGATGGCGGCTCCATCGTTCTCGAATGCGAGCCGCGCCTGGTCCCGCTCTTCGCCCGCTCCTTCCCTTCCGCGACGGTCCACGCCTGGGATCTTGAAACCCGCGGCGGCATCACCCGCGCACGCTGCGGCTGGCTCAAGCAGGCGGGCGGCGCCAGCGCGGCGATCGAGATGGGCAGCTTGCCGAAGCTGATGCGCGGCAAGATCGAAGCCTTCCCGAAGCCGAACGCCTACCTGAGGCCCGATCCCGGCGCGATGGCGCGCTGGGCCGGATTGTTCACCGGCGTCGGACCCGGCCCCTTCATCGGCGTCTGCTGGCGAAGCGGCAAGATGTCCGGCCACCGCGCGCTGCAATATGCGCCGCAGGAGGCCTGGACGGCTTTCATCGCGAACCTCCCTGGCACCGTCGTCAGCGTGCAATACGATGCGAGCGACGACGAGATCGAAGCGCTGGCGGCGGCGAGCGGCCGCGCAATTGTCAATCTCTCCGGCCTCGATCAGAAAAACGAACTCGACATGACTGCTGCGATGCTGGCCTCGCTCGATGCCGTGGTCACGGCGCCGACCGCCGTGTCCTGGCTCGCCGCCGGCACCGGCGTCGATACCTACAAGGTGCTGTTCGACACGAGCTGGACGGGCTTCGCGCAGCCTTACGAACCGTTTGCGCCGGCCTGCGAGCTGATGATGCCGGAAATGCGCGGCGACTGGACCGAAACATTCGACAAGACGCTGGCGCGTCTCACATCGCGGCTTTGACGCCTTCGCGGCGCGCCGAAAGCGCCGCCGCAAGATCCGACGCGATCCGCGCCGCGCCGTTGCCGTCGACCGTCATCAAGCCGGCCTGTCGCATGGCACGGCGGCGCGCGAAATCGCCGAGCAGACCCTGCACGGCCGACGCAATGGCACGGTCCGATACGTCGTCGGCGACGCCAAGCGAATGCCCCATGCCCGCCTTGTCGAAGGCCGAGGCGGATTGGGCGTGATCTTCATTCAGACAAAGATAGAGCGCCGGAACGCCCGCCGCAGCGAGTTCATACGCCGTCACGCCAAAAGCGGTCAGCGCGAGATCGGCGACGGCGAACTCGGTGGCGAGATCGTCGGCACCCTCGATGGTCTCGAAGCTGCTGTGCAGGGCGACGATCTGGCGCGCCACCGCGCAGCGGTTCTCCATCCCCGGCCCGATCACGAAGCGGACGCGGAACGCCGGATTGAGTTGCACCAGCGCCCGCGCCGCGCGCAGGGTCAGTCCGAACGGATCGCTGCCGCCCATCGAAACCAGCAACACGGGACGGCCGCTGCGCGGACGTTGCACGACGCTGCGCTGCGCTCCCAGCAGCGCCCATTGCCAGCCGACGCGCGGCACACAATGCGAGCCACTCCAGTCGAGCGTCTCGGCCTGCGGCACCGGCGGGTAATAGGCCAGATCGGCAGCCAGGCGCCGCTCGGATCCGTCGTCGATCACCGCGGTCAGCCCGACCGGTTTCGAAATCTCCGCCAGCTCCGCGCGCGACGGCCCTTCGCGGCCATCGAGCAGCAGCATATCCGGCGCATGCGATTCAATCAGGGCTTCCAGCGTGTCTCCGCCCATCAGCGTCGCGGCGAATCCGGCGGCGCGGATCGGCGCGCAGGCGTCTTCGCTGCCGTTCACCGCGAACACCGCGCCGACGCCCTCGCGATCGCGCAGCGCCCGTGCCAGCGCCGTCATTCGCTTCACATGGCCATAACCGAATTTGCCGCCGCCATCGCAGCGGATCAGCGCAAGGCCGCCCCGCGTGACGAGTGCTTTCTGTTTCACATGCGCGTTGATCGCACGCAGTCCGGGCTCACGCTCAAGCAGGAACAGGATGTCGCTCAGCGACGCTTCGCCCGCCTTCGCCGCCATGCGCGCATGCACCGCCTCGATGAAAGCAAGATCGTCTGGCGTGTCGATGGTGAGCCGTCCGCCTTCGCGCGCCAATTCGGGGTAGGCACCCGCGCGCGCGATCTTCACAAAATCCGGATGCAGTTTGAAATAGCCGGTGACGTGCTCGCGCGCGACCGCATCGTCCGCCGCATCCATCATCAGCTTGTCGAGCGCCTTGCGCGACAGCGGATCGACGCCTTCATGCGCCGTCACCGCGCCGTCTTCCATCAGCACATAGCCGCCATCCTGCGCAACCAGCGCCTCAACCATGTGATCGATGAACCCGGCATCGATGAACGGCGCATCCGACGACACCCGCACGATCACATCGGCATCGGTCGCCTCGGCGGCGAGCGCGAAGCGTTGCAGCACATTGTCTTCCGGCCCGCGTACGATGGTGACGCCGTGCTCCTTGCCGAACGCGACGATGGCATCGTCCAGCGGATTGGTCGTCGTGGCGACAGCTACTTCATTGATAAGTCTGGATTTTTTCAGGCGATGGACGATGTGCCAGAGCAGCGGCTGGCCCGCGACCGGACGCAGAACCTTGCCCGGCAGCCGGGTCGATCCCATGCGCGCCTGGATGATGGCAACGATCTTCACGCGGCAGGCTTCCATGCGGCGCGGATGCGTTTCAGCGGACGCATGCCGTCCGACGGATCGGCGCGCCATTCGCGATCGGAAAGCTCGGAAGGCTGCGGGCCCTTGAAGCCCGTGCCGTCGGCGCTGAACGCCTCGCGCACCCGCGCGATCACCGGCGCGATCTCCTCCGGCAGCCAGCAATGGCCGGCAGCGTATTCGGCACCCTCGCCTTCGAGATCGAGATGGAATTCGACGGCCGCCGCGCCCCAGCGATGGATCGCACGTTCGACCACGGCGGGACGCCGCGTGTGATCGGACCAGCCGACCTTGCATCCGGTGGCATCGCGGATCGCCGCGATGGCGGAGAGATTGGCTTCGTTCGCCGGCGTCGGATAGGCCGACACGCAATGCAGAAGCGTGATATCGCGCGCTCCGGCGCGCTTCAGCGTGTTCGCCGCTGCGGCGATCTCATCCATCGTCGCCATGCCGGTCGACAGCACGATGGGCTTTCCGCTTGCCGCGCAGGCTTCGAGCAGCGGCGTCACCAGAAGCTCGTAAGACGCGACCTTGTAGAACGAGACATAGGGCGCAAGCTCGGCCACCGCTTCCAGATAGAACGGTGTGCAGGAGAACTGGATGCCGCGCGCGGCGCAGCGTTCGGCCAGCGGCTTCAGATGCGCCACCGGCAATTCCCATTGCCGCCTTGCGCGATGCTTCTCGCTCTGCGCGAGGATTTCCGGCGCGAACATGCGGTCGATCTTGAACAGCTGGAACTTTACCGCATCGCAGCCGGCATCGGCCGCGGCATCCACGAAAGCCAGCGCGCGCGACAGGTCGCGGTCGTGATTGGACGAGGCTTCGGCAATGAAGATCGGGCCGCGCGTCATGCGTGCTCCTTTTGCTTAACGGTTTTTAAAGCTGACATGGCTAAGAGAGCGTTAACGCGCTGGAACTGCGCGTAAGGAACCGGATGAGCGCCAGCCCCTTCTTCGTCGTTTCCAGCGGCCGCTCCGGCACGGCGATGCTGCACAAGGCTCTCTCGGCAAGGGCCGGCGTCGAGATGCACCACGAATACATGGTGCACATCACCCAGCCGCTGGCGGTGCGGCGCTATCTCGGCCTCGTTTCACCGGACGAAGCGCGCCTTGTCGTCGCCCAAACCCATGCCGCGGCTGTGCACTACAGCGGCGCCACGCATTGGGGCGATTCCTCCAACAAGCTGTCCTGGATCATCCCGGAGCTTGCCGCGCTCATGCCGCAGGCGAAATTCATCCATCTGGTGCGCGATGGGCGGAAAGTCTCCGGCTCCTATTTCCGCAAGCTCGGCGCCGAATGCTACGATGACGCTTCGACCGCAATTTTGCAGGCCCATTTCGACAATCCGGCCGCGGTGCCCGCACCGCCGCCCGAGAAGAAGTACTGGTGGCCAGTCCCGCGCGAAGGCGCCGAGGACGCCGATCTCTTCCGGACGTTCACGCAGTTCGAGCGCATCTGCTGGCACTGGGCCGAGATCAATCGCGTCATCTTGGAATCCCTCGCCGCGCTCGCGCCGGAGCGGCAGATATTCGTTCGTCTCGAAGATCTGCACGAAGATCCCGTCGCCGTGCGGGGGCTTTATGACTTTCTTAACCTTTCCTGCACGGACGCCGACATCGCGATTTTCCATCGCCCGCACAACGTCAACCGGCCGGAAGATCGCCTCCTCGACGACGACGAGCGCGCGCGCTTCGATGCCATCGCCGGCACGATGGTGCAGCGTCTGGGCTATGCCGGACGCGCCGAGTATGTAGTGAATTATTAACGCTAAACGGCGAAAGATGGTTACCGGAATATTCCCGGAACCGTCCCATGACCGAGACCTGCGAGCTTTGCCAACGCGCCGCGCTCGACCCCATCTACAAGCCCGAACGCTCGACGCGCGATCTCACCATCTATCTCTGCGGCGCCTGCGGCCTTCTGCAGAGCCTGCCGCGCGCCGACCGCGCCGCGCGCGCCGCCGCCGCGGTGTCGAGCGGCGCCGACTGGGGCAATGTCCGCTATGGCAAAGGCTTCCGCACCCAGATCGCGATCGACGCGCTGCGCCGCTATTGCAACATCGACGCCGACTTCCAGCTTCTCGATGTCGGCTCCAACCGCGGCAGCTTCGCCCGCGCCTTCCTCGCCGTCGCGCCGCATGCGCATCTGACGGCGGTCGAGCCGGATGAGCGCGTCGCCGCCGCTTGCGCCGGCCTGCCGCGCACCCAGCTGATCGAAGCGCGCATCGAGGCTGTCGCGCTCGAGGGCGGCCGTTTCGACGTCATCCATTCCTGCCACACCATCGAGCACCTGATCCATCCGATGCACACACTGCGCGATCACCATCGCGCGCTGAAGCAGGATGGTTTGCTCATCCTCGATGCGCCGAACACCGCGCTGCTCGCGGCCGACGACATCGTCGAGGAGTGGTTCATCGACAAGCATCTCTATCACTTCTCCGCCCGCACCCTGACGCGGATGATCGAAGCCGCCGGCTTTACCATCGAGCAGGCGCCCGATCCGAAGGATCGCAGCAACCTGTTCTTCGTCGCGCGCAAGACCGGCACGCCCATCGCCCATGTCGGCAGCGATCTTGTCGAGGTCGATTACGCAACCGATCTGATGGCGACCTATATCGCCACCCGCGCCCGCAACATGGCGGCGCTCACCGCGGTCGCCGCCGAGCTGGGCCGCATGGCCCCGCGCCGTGTCGCGATGTGGGGCGCCGGCCGCCTGTTCGACAGTCTCGTTCATTACGGTCGCTTCGATACCTCCTCGCTTGCCGCCCTCGTCGACAAGCATCTGAAGGCCCATGTCGGCGAACGCCATGGCCGCGCGCTGATCGCCCCCGAAAATCTCGCCGAAACCGATCCCGGCGTCGTCGTGGTGATGAGCCGCGATTTCGCGAGCGAGATCGCAGAGGAAGTCACGAAGCTGACGCCGAATGCCGAGATCGTGCTCTACGCCGATCTTCTCAGCCGCGCCAAGCAGGCGGCCTAGGAGCGCGACATGGTTCTCACTCTCCGCTCGATCAACGAAGATCCGGCCCGCGCCAGCAGCCACGCGCTCGAGACCGAACTCGCGCAGGCCGCGGCCTTCGTGCGCAAACATTCCATCGCCTCGATCTATCACGCCGGTTCCGGCCATCCGGGCGGCGCGATGTCCTCTGCCGACATCCTCGCCTGCCTCTATGGTGCCGAGCTCAATCTCTGGCCCGACAGCATCGAAGATCCCAATCGCGACCGCTTCGTGCTCTCCAAGGGTCACGCCGCCCCGGCGCTCTATGCTGTGGGCGCACGCTATGGTTTTTGCGACGCCAAATCCGCGCTCCGCCTGCGCAAGCTGAACAGCCCGTTCCAGGGCCATCCGCACGTCCTCGATCTTCCCTGGGTCGAGACTAGCACGGGCTCGCTCGGCCAGGGCGTCTCGGTCGCGGTCGGCATGGCGATGGGACTGAAGCTGCAGGGCCTCTCCGCCCGCGTCTACACGCTCCTCGGCGACGGCGAATTGCAGGAAGGCGAAGTCTGGGAAGCGGCGATGTGTGCCGCCCATCACGGCCTCGATAATCTCTGCATCATCATCGACTACAACAAGCTGCAGAGCGACAACCGCAACTCCGAGATCATGCGGCTTGAGCCGCTGGCCGCGAAGTGGCGCGCCTTCGACTTCGGCATCGCCGAGATCGACGGCCACGACATTCCCGAAATCCTCAAGACCTTCCGCCGCGCCTCGGTCACCCAGGGCCGCCCGTCGGTGATCATTGCCCATACGATCAAGGGTAAAGGCGTGAAATACATGGAGAACATCCCGACCTGGCACGGCAGCGTGAAATTCACCCGCCAGCAGGCCGAGGACGCGCTGCAATCGCTCGGCGCGACACGGTCAGAGATCAAGGAGCTTCTCGATGTCTAGCACTCCCTCCCTCATCGCCATCGGCAACGACTCGCTGCGCGAATCCTTCGGCAAGGCGCTCTCCGCACTCGCCGACGAATTCCCCAAGGTGGTCGTGCTCGACGCCGATCTCGCCGGCGGCACCGGCGTCCACCACTTCCGCAAGAGCCATCCCGAGCGCCTGTTGCAATTCGGCATCGCCGAGCAGAACATGATGGCCGCGGCCGGCGGCCTCGCTGCGACCGGCCTCGTTCCTGTCGTCACCACCTTCGCCGTCTTCTGCCTGCGCGCCATCGAGCAGGCGCGTCTATCGCTCGCCTATGCCCGCCGCAACGCCAAGATCGTCGCCAGCCATCCCGGCCTCGATGTCGGCCCCGACGGCGGCAGCGCCCAGGCGCTCGAAGACCTCGCCGCCTTCCGCGCCATTCCCGGCATGACCGTGATCTCGCCCGCCGATCCGATCGAGATGGCGAAGGCGACGCGCGCGATGCTCGAATTCGAAGGTCCGGTCTACATGCGCACCGGCCGCAGTCCCGCGCGCCGCGTGTTCAATGACGATCATGTCTTCGAAATCGGCAAGGGCCAGATCGTGCGCGACGGCAGCGATCTCACCATCGTCGCCTGCGGCGTCGAACTCGCCCGCGCCCTCGATGCGGCCGAGGAGCTGGAGAAAGAGAACATCTCCGCCCGCGTCGTGAACATGGCGACGATCAAGCCGATCGACGGCGCGCTCCTCAAGCGCTGCGCCGAAGAGACTGGTGCTTTCGTCACCGCGGAAGATCACAACATCTATGGCGGCCTCGGCAGCGCCGTCGCCGAGTCGCTCGCGGCTTCCCATCCCTGCCCGATAGAGTTCGTCGGCGTGAAGGACGTCTTCGGCGCCTCCGGCGAACCGGAAGAGCTTGCCGAACAGTTCGGCCTCACCGGCCCGCATATCGCCAGGGCCGCGCGCGCCGTGCTGGAGCGCAAGAGAAAGGCCTGACGCGATGACCCGTTTCTCGCTCGAAGGACGCACCGCCGTCGTCACCGGCGGCAGCCGCGGCATCGGCCGCGCCATCGCACTCGGCCTCGCGGAGGCGGGTGCCGATATCGTCTTCACCTACCGCGAGAACCACATCGAAGCTGAAGCCGTCGGCTCGCTGATCCTCGACAGGGGCCGCCGCGCCCTCGCGCTTCAGATGGACGTGACCGACCGGACCAGTGTCGATGCCGCCGCCGTCGCTGCGCAGGCGTTCGGCAAGGTGACCATTCTCGTCAACAACGCCGGCATCAACAAACCGACCGACTTCGACAAGGTGACGGACGAAGACTGGGACACCATTCTCGCCACCAATCTCAAAGGTCCATTCGTCTGCGCCCAGGTCTTCCTGCCGATCATCGGCGCGAACGGCGGGGGCTCCGTCGTCCATATCGGTTCGGTCAGCGGTCAATATGGCGGCCCGCGCACCGCGCACTATGCCGCCTCGAAAGCCGGGCTCATCTCGCTCGCCCAGGTCATCGCCCGCTTCGGCGCGAGCCACAATGTCCGCTCCAACGTTGTCGCCGCCGGCCTGATCGCCTCCGACATGGGCAATGCCGGTCTCCAGGCCGCGAGCGTCCAGAAAGCCGCCGAAGGCATCATCCTGAAGCGCCTCGGCCGCACCGATGAAGTCGCCGACGCCGTCGTGTTCCTGGCGAGCGACGCGTCGTCTTACATCACGGCACAGACCATCAACGTCAACGGCGGACTCTACTTCTGATGGGCAAAACCCTTCTCATCGTCTCCGGCGGCATCGAAGCGGCGGACGCCGCCAAGCGCGCCAAGGAGCTCGGCCACTACGTCGTCGTCTCCGACCGCGACGCCAATGCGCCGGGTTTCCAGTTCGCCGACTCCTGCCTCATCGCCGATGTCTACGGCCCTGCCGAGACCGCCTCCGCCGCCGAGCGCTTCAGCCGCAAGGTCCGCAAGATCGACGGCGTGATCTGCGTCGCCGCCGACGCCCCGATCACCACGGCGACTGTGGCTCAGCGCCTCGGCCTGCCCGGCATCTCCATCGCCTCAGCCGAACTCGCCTGCGACAAGCTCGCGATGAAGCGCCGCTTCGCCGAATGCGGCGTGCCGGTGCCGTGGTTCGACGAAGTCGCGACACCGCAAGCACTCCAACGCGTCGCCATCGAGCGCGGCCGCGATCTCGTCATCAAGCCGGTCGACTCGCGCGGCTCGCGCGGTGTCCAGCGCGTCGCCCAGGTCGCCGATCTCGATAAGGCCTTCGCCTTCGCCCGCTCCCATTCGCCGAGCGAACGCGTCATCGTCGAGCAGTATCTCGAGGGCCCCCAGGTTTCGACCGAATCCGTCGTGGTCGACGGCCGCTGCTTCACGCCGGGCTTTTCCGACCGCAATTACGAATATCTCGACCGCTACGCGCCCTTCTTCATCGAGAACGGCGGCGATCTTCCCAGCCACCTGCCGCCCGACATCCAGGACAAGGTGAAAGACGTCGTCGCCCGCGCCGCCGCCGCGCTCGGCATCACCCACGGCACCGTCAAGGGCGACATTGTCGTCCACAAGGGCGAGGCTTACGTGATCGAACTCGCCGCGCGCCTTTCCGGCGGCTTCTTCTGCACCCGCGAGATCCCGCTCAACACCGGCGTCGATTTCATCGGCGCCGCAATCCGGGTCGCGCTCGGCGAAAATGTCGCGCCTGAAGAACTCGAGCCGCGCCAGCAGACGCCCGTGATCCAGCGTTACGCCTTCCCGAAGGCCGGCCGCGTCGTCTCCGTTTCCGGCGCCGAAGAAGCCCGCAAGATCGCCGGCGTCACCGAGGTCATCGTCACCGCCAAGCCGGGCGACATCATCCCCGCCGCCGGCGACAAGCGTCCCTCTGCCGCGATGGTGCTGACCACCGGCCCCTCGCGCGACGCCGCCATCGCCGCGGCCAATGACGCGCTCGCCTGCCTGAAGATCGTCACGGCATGAACGCGCCCCTGCGCGAGCAAGAAGTCGCTGCAGCGTCCGGCACGCTGCAGCTCTTCGCCCTTTTCCATCTCAACCTCGCCTTCTCCTCCATCGAGGAAGAGCAGCGCAGCGAGGTGATCGCGCGCTGTTATTGGCCGCTGCTGCGCCTTGCCGAAAAATTCGGCCCCATCGGCATCGAAGCCACGGGCTTCACCCTCGAAGAGATCGAAGCCCGCGATCCGAGCTGGATCGCCTATGCCCGCGCCCTGATCGATTCCGGCCGCATCGAGTTGATCGGATCCGGCTATGCCCAGATGATCGGCCCGCTGGTGCCCGCGCGCGTGACCGAAGCGAATCTCAAGCTTGGCAACGAAACCTACGAGCGCCTGCTCGGCGTCCGCCCCGCCATCGCCCTCGTCAACGAGCAGGCTTATTCCGCCGGTCTCGTCGGCCTCTATCTCGATGCCGGTTACAAGGCGCTGGCGATGGACTGGGACAATCCCGGCGCCGCCCATCCGCAGTGGCACGGCGAAACCCGTTATCTGCCGCAGCGCGCGCTCGGCCCCGATGGCCGCAGCATCGGCATCGTCTGGACCAACACCGTTGCCTTCCAGAAGCTCCAGCGCTTCGTCCATCGCGACATCGAAGCCGGACCCTATCTCGACTACATCCGCGGCCAGCAATCGGCGACACGACGCGCGCTCTGCATCTATGCCAGCGATGCCGAGATCTTCGATTTCCGTCCCGGCCGCTACAAGACCGAGGAAAAGCTCACCGGCGCCAGCGAATGGCTGCGCATGGAAGACGCCTTCGCGCAGCTTTCGGCGCGATACGAGATCGTCGCGCCGTCCGATGTCCTCGCCCTGCGCGATACCGCACATGCCGGCCAGACCTTGCGCCTCGAAACCCCGGCTAACCCCATCCCGGTCAAAAAGCAGCGCAAATACAATCTCGCCCGCTGGGCCGTTACCGGCCGCGACGATCTCGGCATCAACGCCGCCTGCGAGCGCATCTATCGCGGCATGGTCGCGAAGCACGCGGACGCCGCGGCCTGGAAGGAACTCTGCGTCCTCTGGGCGAGCGACAACCGCACCCACATCACCGAGACGCGCTGGGCCGGGCTCTGCGATCGCCTTCGCGCTGCAGAAGCGAAATGGTCTTCGCCATTGCCGGCACCGGCACCCACGCCGCAAGGCAACACCATCGAATGCCGCAACATCGACGTCGCGACGCCCTTCGTCGCCGCGCGTCTCGACCGTCGCCGCGGCCTCGCCCTCGCAACGGTGCAGTTCGCCAATCACGAACGTCCGGCGCTCGGCGGCCTCGCCCACGGCCATTTCGACGACATCGCGCTCCAGGCCGACTGGTACACCGGCGACTGCGTCTTCGAAGCACCGGGCGAGCACAAGATCACCGACCTCGAATGGTGCGAGTCGCGCCGCTGGCAGGATGCGAATGGCGACACGCTCGTTCATGGCCGCATCGACACCGCCAAGGGTCCGATCGACAAGACGCTGCGCTTCTGCGCCCGCGAACCGCGGATCGATTTCGATCTCACCTTCCACTGGAACGACTGGGGCAAGGGCAGCCTGCGCCTCGGCCACATCACCTTGCTCGGCGACGCCTTCGACGCCTCGCGCCTTTCGCTGATCACCCAGAATGGCGGCCACGCCGCCGAGCGTTTCGATCTTGCCGGCGAGACCATCGAGCACGGCGCGCCGGTGTCGTTCCTCGTCTCGTCTTCGCAAGGCCTCGGCCTGACCGAAGGCTGGGCCGAAATCGGCGACGACCGCACGCGCATCCGTGTCGAGATCGAGCGTCAGGTCGCGCCCCTGCTCGGCCTCCTCACCCATCGCGTCAGCAATGGCGCGCTGTTCTGTCAGTTGATGCTCTCGGCGCTCGAGCTCGACGACACGCGCAAGCCGATGGCCTATGCGCCCGGCCCGCGCCGCTTCTGCTTCAGCATCGTCGGCATTCCTGCCTGATCGCCGCAAAAGGCGAAACGGACGACGGTCCGATGACCGCCGCCCGTTCGCTCTTATTCCCACCGAAATGAAATCCCCTACGCCCCGGGGTTTGAAGGATCGATTCTTCGATTCCTTCGAAGTCCCTGAAGGGCGGCGGAGCTTTCGCCCCGCCGCTCTTAGGCTTAGCGGAACAGCGACAGAATGGTCTGCGGCGCCTGGTTGGCGATCGACAGAGCCTGCACGCCGAGCTGCTGACGGACCTGCAGCGACTGCAACGTGGCGCTTTCCTGGGCCATGTTGGCGTCGACGAGGTTGCCGATACCGGCGGTCAGCGTGTCGGACAGCTTCTGCGCGAACGTCGCCTGGATCGAGAACTTCTTCGCGCCGGCGGACAGCTTGGCGAGAGCGGAGTTCACGTTGGTGAGCGACGCCTGGATGGTCGCGACCAGGGTCGAGGCCTTCGACTGGGTCGAGATCGTGGCGGTCGACTTGATCGTCACGATCGTGCCCGAAAGCGAAAGCTTCTGGGCCGAGGTCGTGATGCGGCGCGTACCGTCGGCGGAGGCCAG
>JAFEEQ010000025.1 GCA_018241025.1 Pseudomonadota bacterium | reverse complement strand
TCACTCACGCGGCATGGCTGGATCAGGGTTTCCCCCATTGTCCAAGATTCCCAACTGCTGCCTCCCGTAGGAGTCTGGGCCGTGTCTCAGTCCCAGTGTGGCTGATCTTCCTCTCAGAACAGCTATCGATCGTCGCCTTGGTGAGCCATTACCCCACCAACTAGCTAATCGAACGCGGGCTGATTTACTGGCGATAAATCTTTCCCCTTTCGGGCTCATTCGGTATTAGCTGCAGTTTCCCGCAGTTGTTCCGAACCAGTAAGTACATTCCCACGTGTTACGCACCCGTCCGCCGGTGACGTATTGCTACGCCCCCTAGACTTGCATGTTTGAGGCCTGCCGCCAGCGTTCGTTCTGAGCCAGGATCAAACTCTCAAGTTATGATCCTGAACTCTCGCTGACTCATTTTGCGTTTGTTCGCATGACAAGGGTTCGATCGTATCGGTCCCGTCACAGGCCCGATGCGATCTATGTGTTTGTCTTGCTGAGAAACGCGAGCTGCGAGAGCTCGATTAGTTTGTCGCGTGCCGAAGCACACGACGTGGCTAACGAGCCGCCGCCCACGTTCCCCTTCCTGTGATCACAATGTCAAAGAGCCGTTTCCAAACCGCGGTTTGCGCCGCCTTTTCGAAACAAACGCCGTTCGCGAATTCGTCACCCGCGTTCGGCGTGGGCGCGGTGTATAGGCGGGGGCTTCCGGCCTGTCAAACGGTAAAAGAGCGGAAATTTCAGTTTTTTTTCAGGGCCTGTGGATGGTCTCGCGCAGGAGAGTTCCTTTCGCGACGGGCGCGAATGGCCCACACATCATCTGGGGGGTCGCGACGTTCTGGCAATAATATGTCGTAAGGCGGAAATCGCCCGGGCGTTGCGACTGGCGCCCTGCCGGCAGGTCCCGCAAACTCACCAAAAAGGGAGGGACCAGGCGATGACCGTCGGCGGCACCGTGGAACGCGACTTCGAAAAGGTGCGCGACGCCTTTGCGGAAGCCCAGAAAAAGGATCGCGGCGGCGCCCAGCTCTGCATCTATCGCCACGGACGCAAGGTGGTGGACATCTGGGCCGGCGCCGATCCCGCAGCGAATCGTCCGTATACGGACAAGACACTGACCATCCTGATGTCGGCAAGCAAAGGCATCACCGCGACGCTGGCGCATATCCTCGTCCAGCGTGGCGCGCTCGACCTCGATGCGCCGGTGGCGCGCTACTGGCCGGAATTCGCGCAGAACGGAAAGGATGGCGTTCTGATCCGTCACCTGCTGACGCATTCCTCCGGCCTTGTGAACTTCGATGCCGACAGCGGCTTCGTGGTCGAGGACATGTGCGACTGGGACAAATGCGTCGGGCTGCTCGAGCGCATGGCGCCGCTCTGGGCTCCCGGCACCGCCTATTCCTATCATGCGCTCACCTATGGATTCCTGATCGGCGAAGTGATCCGGCGCAAAACGGGAAAACGTCTTGGCGAATTTCTGCAGGATGAAGTGAGCCGCCCTCTCGGCGTCGAACTCTGGTTCGGATTGCCGGAGGCCGAGGAACATCGCGTCGCGCAGCATTTCCTTCCCGGCAAGCCGTGGGACATGGCGAAGCTGGTCGCGCGCCAGAAGGAACAGGGTGTCGATTTCGACAACCGCCTCGGCCGAGCAATGGAAGCGCAGTCGCTGCGCACCTTCCCGGACTTCGACGTGCTGAACACGCGCCGCGCCTATGCCGCGGAGATCGGCGCCGGCGGCGCGATCGGCAACGCGGCGGCGCTCGCGAAGTTCTATGCCGCGCTCATCGGGACGGTCGACGGCGTGCGGCTGCTGTCGGACGAGACGGTCGAACGGGTCCGCGCGCCGGGGCCGAAGCTGATGCCGCCGGGCGATTTCGCCAAGCTGCCGACAGCCGCGCCGGCGCGCCCGGCGCTGGGCTATGCCCTGTCGACGCCGGTCACGCCGATGCTGGGGCGCGGCTCCTTCGGTCATCCGGGCGCCGGCGGGAGGCTCGCTTTTGCGCATCCCGAAAGTGGCACCGCCGTCGGCTACACCTGCAACAACATGCTCTGGGATTCGATGTCGCCCGATCCGCGCTGGACGGGCTGGACGGCGGCCCTGCGCGAAGCGATCGGAATGGAGGCGGCGTGATGGACGTTCACGGAACGACGGCGGCGGGCTTCGAGACGCTGCGCGATGCGTTTGCAAAGGGCCAGGCGGAAGACGATGGCGGCGCGCAGCTCTGTGTCTACCGCCACGGCAAAAAGGTCGTCGACCTGTGGGCCGGGCGCGACAAGGTCAATGACCGTCCGTATACGGATAAGACGATCTCCATCTGCTTCTCCGTGACCAAGGGCGCGACGGCGACGATGGCGCATATGCTGGCCGAGCGCGGGCAGCTCGATTTCGGGGCACCGGTCGCGACGTACTGGCCGGAATTCGCGGCGAACGGGAAGGACAGGATCACCGTCGCGCAGGTGATGTCGCACCGTTCCGGATTGAACACCTTCGACGCCGATAGCGATATCGGGATCGAGGCGCTGGCGGACTGGAGCCGCTGCACCGCGGCGCTGGCAGCGATGGCACCGCTGTGGGAGCCGGGATCGGCAATGTCCTATCATGCCCTCACCTACGGCTACATCGTCGGCGAGGTGATCCGGCGCATCACCGGCAAGACGCCGGGCACCTTCTTCGCCGAGGAGATCGCCGGACCGCTCGGGCTCAACCTGTGGATCGGACTGCCCGAAGGCGAAGAGCCGCGCGTCGCACCGCATTTTTCCGACCGGCCGGGGCTTACCGCCGAACAGATGACGGGCCTACTCGGCGCTCTCGGCATCGACACGACCTCGCGCCACGCCCGGGCGATGTTGAAGACCTTCGCCGACATGGGCGCGGCGATGGCCTTCATCAATTCGCGCAAGGGCCATGCGGCAGAGATGCCGGCGGCGAACATGATCGGCGATGCGGCTTCGCTGGCGAAAATGTATGCCGCGACCATCGGCGAGGTCGACGGCGTGTGCCTCCTGAAGCCCGAAACGGTGCGCCATGCGATGCGCTGGCTGACCGAGGGGCTGAACGCGCCGGGCGATTTCGCGAAAATGCCGTCGCCCTCCCCGCACCGCTACGGCCTCGGCTACCAGCTCACCCGCACCGCGGCGCCGATGCTTGGCGAGGGATCCTTCGGCCACGATGGCGCCGGCGGGCGGATCGGCTTTGCGAATCCGGAAAGCGGCGTGGCGGTCGGTTATGTCTGCAACAACATGCTGTGGGATGGGCAAAGCGGCCCGGACGCACGCTGGGTGCCGTGGACCGAGGCCTTGCGCGCGGCGATCGCCTAGTCGGCGACGGCGTGAACGGGGGGCGGATTGTCGTCGGGCATGATCGCGGCGACGCTGCCACCGATCACGATGGCGAGCAGGCAAGCGATCAGGAATTTCGAGGACATGGTCTCACTCTCCCGTTCGCTTAACGTGGCCCGCGGCTATCGGGTTTCAACTTGCGCCGCCCGCATGCCCGTTATTCCGACGGCGTGGCGCGGCGGACACACCCGTCAGCGCTGACCGAAGCGCATGGCGACGATCTGGTGCCGCGTGAGATCGGAATAGACCTTCCGCATGGCCGGGTCGTAGCGCAGATCCTCGGCGTCGACCCAGAGCGTCTCGCCAGTCCGAATGTGCAAGGTCACGCGACCATAGGGATCGACAGCCTGGATCCGCCCAATCTGGTCGCCATCGCGGCCAACGACGCGCAGACCCTGGAGCTGGCCAGTCGGCACGTCCGCTAGCAGGCGAAACCGTGTGCGGCCATCGAAGGAGGCCCAGGGGTGAGGCCCGCGGAACGGCGCCATCGCGTGGTCATAGGCGATGCGCTCGCGCGCATAGGCTGCGCGATCCGCCGCAACGGCCGCGCGCTCGCGGTCGACTTCGGCCTGCTTGGCCTCGAAATCTCGCCGCGCCGCGTCGTCGGCCGAGGCATTCGCACGTGCATTGGCGAGCGATTCTTCACTCGTCCGCTCGGTTGCGGCCCGATCTGCAGGCGTCGGCGTGGTTCCAGGCGTTCCGGCCTGCGCAGCAGCCCACATCACAATCAACGCGGCCGCGCTCACCATCAGCTGCCTGTGCATACTGGCTTCTCCCACCGATATCCGGGGAGGAAACGGCGTCGGGAGCCGTACGTTCCGCGCCGCTAGGCCGCGAGCTGGTCGAGGTAAAACACATTGCCATCCGGATCGAAGAACATCGCCATATAGCCGCCCCATAGCTGCTTCGAGGGCGGCATCGTGAAGCGCACGCCTTTGGCTTCAAGCGCGACATGCGTCGCGTCGACATCGGCAACACAGAAGCCGATGCCTGTGTGACGATCGCCGTCGTGGACAGTTTCACTTCCGACAACGGCGAACGAAATCGTGCCGGCATCGAACGCAGCATATTTGAACGCTTCGTCGGCGAATTTGAGCGTGAGGCTCAGCGTGTCGCGATAGAACGCAACGGCGCGTGCAAAGTCGCGAACGCCGAAGTTGACGTAGCCGATCGCCAGTCCGGTCACTCTGAATCCTCCTCGTACTGCATGGCGCCCATGCGATTGCCTTCGCTGTCGAGAAAATGGATCAGCGTGCCGACCGTCGGAAGTCTGGTCTTCGGCATGACGATCGTTCCACCGGCCGCCGTGATGGCAGCAATCGCGGCGTCGATGTCTTCGACGCCGACGGTCAGTTCGAAGGAGCGCGGATGATCGCCGGCGAGCGGCTCATGCCGCTCCTGGATCGCACCGGCCAGGCCAGCGCCCTGGACAAGGCAAAAGCCGGGCGGCCCCCAGTCCTCAAACGTCCAGCCGAACGCCGCGCCATAGAAGGCGCGAGCGCGGTCGGTATCGTCCGCAGTGATGGCAAAAAACCGGATGTGATTGGCCATGAACGGCACCTCCAACCCGAATCCTAGGCGCCCAGGCCGTGTCGTGATATCGCTAATATGACAAATAATACCGAATTTACGTCATGGATTTTGCACTTCGCGCTCTCGCACAGGACTTCGGCCACGGTCATGTGCTGGCCGCGCACCGCCATCGCTGGGGCCAATTGATTTTCGCAGCCGGCGGGACGATGCGCGTTCGCGCAGGCAACGTCGTCTGGCTGGTGCCGCCATCGCGCGCGCTGTGGGCGCCGGCGGGCGTAACACATGCCATAGAGATGCGGAGTGCGACGGCCATGCGAACGGTTTATGTGCCGCCGGGCCGCGATGTTGGACTGCCTGTGGCAACCGTCGCCATAGAAGTCGCGCCGCTCCTGCGCGAACTCATCCTGCATATCGTGTCGCGCGGAATGCTGCGGGAAGACCTGGCCGAAGAAGCCCGCCTCGCGGACGTGTTCGTCGACCAATTGCGAAGCGCCGAACAGCTGAAGCTTCAATTGCCGATGCCGCAAGATCGCCGCGTGCGCCCGCTGGCGGAGCGTCTGCTGGCCGATCCCTCCGACGAACGGA
Source organism: Pseudomonadota bacterium (assembly GCA_018241025.1). Classification (GTDB taxonomy): domain Bacteria; phylum Pseudomonadota; class Alphaproteobacteria; order Micropepsales; family Micropepsaceae; genus Rhizomicrobium. The sequence continues at coordinate 142,915 of JAFEEQ010000025.1, read as the reverse complement.
CCCTGGAAGTCCTCGCACGCGCCTGTGGCGCAAGCACAAGAACGATCCAGCGCATCTTCCAGGGTGAAACCGGCATGCGGTTCGTCGCGTGGCGGCAGCGCCTGCGCCTCCTTCACGCGGTGTCGCAGCTCCATCTCGGCGCAAGCGTGACCCGCGCGGGCGCAGAAGCCGGCTATGCGAGCACGAGTGCCTTCATTGCAGCGTTCCGCCAGCAGATGGGCGAAACGCCGGCGCGCTATCTTCGCAGGCGCCCTTAGGCGGCCGAGATGTACTCGCGCAGCGATTCCGCCTCGCGCACGGTCTCGGCAATGCGCGTCTTCACCACATCGCCGATCGAGACGATGCCTGTCACCTGACCGCTCGACAGCACCGGCACGTGGCGGAAGCGGCCGATCGTCATCATCTCCATGATCTCCTCGACGGTGTCCTGCTCTTCGCAGGTCGCCACCGCGCGCGTCATGTAGATGGAGACCGGACGTGCCAGCGCGCTGACGCTCCCATCCGCCACGGCGCGCACCACATCGCGTTCCGACAGGATTCCCGCGAGCATGCCGCTGTCGTCGCGAACGACGACGGCGCCGATCCGCTTGTGCGCCAGCATCCGTGCCGCTTCCGAAAGCGTGGCATCGCTCGCAATCGCGATGACGTCGCGGCCTTTCTCTCCAAGAATGTGTTTGACCAGCATTGTGTCGTTCCTCCCGAACGGCCTTCGCCATTCTTTCCAAGGACCTCGACACCCGCGCCGCGGATCTCTTCTCGCCGGACCGGCGTCCGGAAGGCTTTGCGGCGGGGCTCGGGCCCCAACGGTCAGCCCCCGCTGTGAGGAAATGCTGCGCTCATTACAGTCCTGTTACAAGGGAAAGACGGCATTCATGCTGAATCCGCAAGATTCGGTCGGCTTTCGGACGTTCATTGTCCGTCGAGTGAGATGACGGGACGAGCGGGAATTGGCTGGCGGGCCGGGGAGTTGCGGTGCGCGGCAGGCTTGAGGCGCCGGGCAAACTAGGGCAAAAGTCGCCCTCCTCGCAGGTTCGCGGGGGCGACGGATGGAGCTGTGGCCGAGAGGCTGAAGGCGGCGGTTTGCTAAACCGTTATACGTTTGAAAAGACGTATCGAGGGTTCGAATCCCTCCGGCTCCGCCAGTCTTTGCCGACGCTTCAGTCCGCAGCCACGGGCCTTCGCTTCGTCTTCTTCTTCTCCGAAACCGGCCAGGCGGCAACAGCCATGTCGGCGACTGTCTGGAGATCGGAAAGTGCAGCGCCGGCCGAGGCCTGCACGCACATGCCGTTCGCGACCGTCACCAGATAGCGCGCCAGTGCCGCGGGATCTGCACTCTTCGGCAGATCGCCTTTGCGGCGCGCACATTCGAAGCGTTCGCGCAACGCGAGTTCCTTCTCGGCGCGATGGCGCGCAAGCTCGTTGGGAATGCGCTGGTCGTCGCCCGCGAGGCCGCTCTGCAACAGGAGGCAGCCGGGCGGATGGCTTTGCGGATCGGTCGCTCGCGCGGCGACGCCCTTCAGGAATATCTCGGCGGATTCACGCGCGCTCGGCGCGTCGAGCACGGTGCGCAGAAAACCCTTGCCCGCTTCCTCATAGCGATCGAGCACGGCGCGAAACAGGCCTTCCTTGCTCTCGAAGCACGCGTAGAGACTGGGAGCATTGATGCCCATGGCATCGGTAAGGTCGCTGATCGAGGCGCCCTGGTAGCCTTTGCGCCAGAACACATCCATCGCGCTGTCGAGCGCGTCCTCCACGCAAAAGCTGCGCGGGCGGCCAGTCTTCACGCCATACCTCCCTTGAGCATTTTTTGTATCAGTTGCTACATATGTACCTTGAAGCGGCTCTTCCAGTCCATATCTGTATCGAGCGTTACAGAATTGGAGGGGCCGATGTCCCATATTGCCGATCTTGTCCGGAACCCGGATTTCGAGGCCGCGAAGAAGGGCTTCAAGCCCCTGAATTTCCTGAAAAAACACCCGGTCCTGGGCGGCATTACCGCCGCAGCGATCCTGGGTGCCGGCGCCCTCGCGCAGGGCCAGGACAATTCGGCGCCGGCCGCGCCGCCTCCGGCCGTGGTGACCGTGGCGGCGGTCGCGCCCCAGCCGGTGCGAGTGTGGTCCGAGTTTTCAGGCCGCCTGACGGCGGTGAACGCGGCCGAAATCCGGCCCGAGGTTTCCGGCCGCATCACGGAGATCCGTTTCAAGGACGGCCAGCAGGTACATGCCGGCGACATCCTGATGGTCATCGATCCGCGGCCCTATGAAGCCGCGGTCGCGAAAGCGCAGGCCGATCTTGCCGCCGCGGACGCGAATGCGCATCTCGCCACGCTCGATCTCGAGCGGGCGCGCCGCCTGATCGAAGCCAACGCCATCTCGCGTGCCTATTTCGATCAGCGCAGCAACGCCGCCGGCGTCGCTTCGGCGAACATCAAGGCGGCGCAGGCGACGCTGATCCAGGCCCGGCTCGATGTCGACCATGCCTACGTCAAGGCGCCGATCGACGGCCGCGTCAGCCGCGCCGAAATCACCGTGGGCAATCTCGTGCAAGCCGGCGTCAACGCGCCGCTTCTGACCTCGGTCGTGGCCAATGACTCGGTCTATGCCGATTTCGAGGTCGACGAGCAGACCTATCTACGTTCGATCCACGACCACGCCGCATCGCCGGGGCAGGAGCAGCGTATCCCGGTGCAACTGGTCATCCAGGGCGACGACAAGGTCTACACCGGCACGATCGAGAGTTTCGACAATCGGATCGACACCTCGACCGGCACGATTCGCGCCCGCGCGCGCTTCACCAACAGCGACGGCGCGCTGGTGCCCGGCATGTTCGCAACCGTCAGGCTCGCCGACGCGGTCAGCAGCAAGGCGATCCTGGTGCCCGAGGGCGCGATCCAGAACGACCAGTCCAAGCGCTTCGTCTATGTGGTCGGCCGCGACGGCAAGGCGGACTTCCGCGAGATCGTGCTCGGGCAGGAAGTCGGCGGCCGGCGCATCGTCACCTCGGGTCTGAAGCCCGGCGAGAAGGTGATTGTCGACGGCGTGCAGCGCGTCCAGCCCGGCGCCGTGGTCGAAGCCCATCCGCAGCAATTCGCGGCCCGCTGAGCATTCGGGCGGCCGGCGCAACAACACGTCATAAATCATCTGGGGAAATGCCATGAGCCTGTCCCGGTTCTTCGTCGACCGCCCGATCTTCGCCGCCGTCATCTCGATCGTGATCTTCCTCGCAGGAACGATCGCGATGACTCAGCTTCCGATCTCCGAATACCCGGAGGTGGTGCCGCCCTCGGTGGTGGTGAAAGCCCAGTTCCCCGGCGCCGACCCGAACACCATCGCCGCCACCGTGGCGACACCGCTGGAAGAGCAGATCAACGGCGTCGAGGGGATGCTCTACATGTCGTCACAGGCGGCATCGGACGGCACGCTGACCCTCACTGTCACTTTCAAGCTGGGCACCGATCCGAACCTTGCGCAGCAGCTCGTGCAAAACCGCGTAAACCAGGCATTGCCGCGCCTGCCCGAAGTCACGCGCAATCTCGGCGTCACCACCACCAAGTCGTCTCCCGACCTGACGATGGTGGTGCATCTGACCTCGCCCGACGGCCGCTATGACATGCTCTATCTGCGCAACTATGCGGTGCTGAACGTCAAGGACAGGTTGGCCAAGATCGAAGGCGTCGGCAACGTCCAGCTCTTCGGCTCGGGCGACTATGCCATGCGCATCTGGCTGAACCCCGAGAAGATCGCCGAACGCAACCTCACGGCGGGCGATATCGTCGCGGCAATCCGCCAGCAGAATGTCCAGGTCGCAGCCGGCGTGATCAACGGCCCGCCCTATGGCAAGGGCGGCGAGCTTCAGCTGCCGATCAACGTGCAGGGCCGCCTGTCCGATCCCGATCAGTTCAAGAACATCGTCATCAAGCGCGATTCCGCCGGTGCGGTGACGCGGCTGGGCGACGTCGCGCGAGTCGAGATCGACGCATCGCAATATGGTTTGCGCTCGCTTCTCGACAACAAGCAGGCGGTCGCGATTCCAATCTTCCAGGCGCCTGGCTCCAACGCCATCGCGATCTCGGACAAGGTCCGCGCCACGATGGAGGAACTGAAGCAGAATTTCCCGCAGGGCCTCGACTATTCGATCGTCTACGACCCGACGGTCTTCGTCCGCGATTCGATCAAGGCGGTGGTGCATACGCTGCTCGAAGCGGTGCTGCTTGTCGTGCTCGTCGTGATCCTGTTCCTGCAGACGTGGCGGGCCTCGATCATCCCGCTGCTCGCCGTGCCGGTTTCCATCGTCGGCACCTTCGCCTTCCTGCTCGCCTTCGGATTTTCGATAAATGCGCTGTCGCTGTTCGGCTTGGTGCTGGCCATCGGTATCGTGGTCGACGACGCCATCGTCGTGGTGGAGAATGTCGAGCGCAACATCGAGGCAGGTCTCTCGCCGCGCGAAGCGACGCTGAAGGCGATGCGCGAGGTCACCGGACCGATCATCGCCATCGCGCTGGTGCTCTGTGCCGTCTTCGTGCCGATCGCCTTCATCAGCGGACTGACCGGCGAGTTCTATCGCCAGTTCGCCCTGACCATCGCATTCTCGACGATCATCTCGGCGTTCAATTCGCTCACCCTGTCGCCGGCGCTCGCCGCGTATCTCCTCAGGGCGCACGATGCGCCGAAGGACCGGCTGTCGCGCATCATGGATGGCGCGCTTGGCGGCTTTTTCGCGCGGTTCAACAATCTGTTTCACCGCAGCGGCGAAGGCTACGGCAGCGGCGTCAGCACGCTGCTCGGCCACAAGTCGCGCGCGCTCGTCGTCTATGGCGCCCTGCTCGCCTTGACTTATGCCGGATTTCAGATCGTACCGCCGGGCTTCGTGCCGGTGCAGGACAAGCAGTATCTCGTCAGCTTCGCCCAGCTGCCGCAAGGCGCCACGCTCGACCGCACCGAAGACGTGATCCGCAGGATGTCCGACATTGCGCTCAAGGAACCGGGCGTCGAAAGCGCCGTCGCTTTCCCGGGCCTTTCGATCAACGGCTTCATCAACAGCCCATCGGCCGGCATTGTGTTCGTCACCCTGAAGCCGTTCGACCAGCGCACTTCCTCCGACCTTTCGGGCACCGCCATCGCGCAGAAGCTGCAGCAGAAATTCGGCGCCATAGAGAACGCCATGATCGCGATCTTTCCGCCGCCGCCGGTGCAGGGCCTCGGCACGATCGGCGGGTTCAAGCTGCAGGTCGAGGATCGCACCGATCTCGGGGACGCCGTGCTCGCCAGGACGATGCAGGACGTTCAGAACGCGGCCCGCACGGATCCCGCGCTGGCCGGCGTATTCTCGAACTTCAGCATCGGCACGCCGCAGCTTTTCGCCGACCTCGACCGCACCAAGGCGATGCAGCTCGGCGTCAACGTGCAGGACGTGTTCGACGCGATGCAAACCTATCTCGGCTCGATCTATGTCGACGATTTCAACCGTTTCGGCCGCACCTACCAGGTAATTGCCCAGGCCGACACGCCGTTCCGCACGAAGAAGGAGGATATCCTGCGCCTGAAGGTGCGAAATCTCGACGGCAATATGGTGCCGCTCGGCGCGATGGTGAACGTGCGCGAGACCACGGGTCCGGACAGCGCCTTGCGCTACAACGGCTTCCGCTCGGCGGATCTCAACGGCGGCGCCGCGCCCGGCTATTCCTCCGGCCAGGCCCAGGCGGCGATCACGGCGATCCTGAACAAGACGCTGCCCAAGGGCATGACCTTCGAATGGACCGATCTGACCTATCAGCAGATTCTCGCGGGCAACACGGCGCTGCTGGTGTTTCCGCTTTGCGTGCTGCTGGTCTTCCTCGTGCTGGCGGCGCAGTACGAGAGCCTGTTCCTGCCGCTGGCCATCGTCCTGATTGTGCCCCTATGCTTGTTCTCGGCCATCGCAGGCGTCTACCTGACCGGCGGCGACAACAACATCTTCACGCAGATCGGCCTCTTCGTCCTGATCGGTCTGGCGTGCAAGAACGCAATCCTGATCGTCGAATTCGCGCGCGAGCTCGAGGCCGAAGGCCGCATGACCGTGGCGGCGGCGATGGAAGCGGCGCGGCTTCGGCTTCGCCCGATCCTGATGACGAGCTTCGCCTTCATCATGGGTGTGGTGCCGCTGGTTCTGTCGTCGGGCGCCGGCGCCGAGATGCGCCACGCGATGGGCATCGCGGTGTTCTTCGGCATGCTGGGCGTGACGTTCTTCGGCCTGTTCCTGACGCCGGTGTTCTATGTGCTGTTGCGGACCGCGGAGAAGCGCTTCACGCTGCGTTCGGCCTAACCGGCGCGGAAGCGGATCGGTCGGCCGGGCGCACCGGCTTCGGAGGCGCGCATGATGCCTTCGGCATCGAAGCCGAAGTGACGATAGAGATCGGCGATTGTGCCGGTCTGTCCGAAGGCATCGACGCCGAGACTTTCGACCCGGTGGCCGATCACGCCGCCGAGCCAGGAGAGGCCGGCGGGATAGCCGTCGATGATCGTCACGATCACGGCATCGCGCGGAACGCCCGCAAGCAAGCTCTCGATATGCGAGGGATGTGCCAGACGGCCGCCATGGCGGTGACGCTGCGAGCGGCGCCATTCGGCATAGAGGCGATCGGCCGAGGTCAACGCCAGAACACCGACGCCATGGCGGTCTTCCGCCATCAAACCGGCGGCGGCGATCACCTCCGGCGCGACGGCGCCCTGATAGGCGAGAACGAGGCGCGTGCTGGCGCCGGGCTTTGCGAGCCAGTAGCCCCCGGCAACGATGTCGCGCTTCGCCGCGGAATCGAGCGTGCGCGACAGCTGATCGATACCGCGCGTCGACAGGCGCAGATAGACCGAGCCACCCGGCTCATCGCCGCCCTCCTTCTGAATGTGGTCGAACGCCCAGCGCAGGATCACCGCCAGCTCGTCGGCATAGGCCGGCTCATAGGAGAGCAACCCCGGCTGCGCCATGCCGATCATCGGCGTGCCGATCGACTGGTGCGCGCCGCCTTCCGGCGCCAGCGCGACACCGCTGGGCGTCGCGACCAGAATGAACCGGGCGTCCTGGTAGCAGGCATAATTCAGCGCATCGAGGCCACGCGCGATGAACGGATCATAAAGCGTGCCAATGGGAAGAAGCCGCTCGCCGAACAGGCTGTGCGACAACCCGAGCGCCGCGAGATTGAGGAACAGGTTCATTTCGGCGATGCCGAGCTCGACATGCTGACCGTTCGGACCGAACTCCCAGCGTTGTGCCGAAGGAACCTTCTGCTCGCGGAAGGTGTCGCCGACGTTGTTGGTGCCGAACAGGCCGCGCCGGTTCACCCAGGCGCCGAGATTGGTCGAGACGGTGACGTCGGGCGAGGTGGTGACGATCCGCGCTGCAAGCTCCGTCTGGCCGCGCGCAATCTCGTGCAAAAGATTGCCGAATGCCGCCTGCGTCGAAATCGTCTTTTGCAGCGGATAAGTCAGCTCTTCCGGAACGTCGATGCGCGGCGCCTCAAACCGGCGTGAAGCCGTTTGCGCGAAGGGCACCTTGTCGAGAAACCTCTGGAGATCGGCTTCGGACAACGACAACCCCTCGAACTTGTCCCATTCCGCGCCCTCGCGAATCTGCATCGTGGCGCGGAGCTGCGTCATCTGGGTTTCGTTCATCAGACCCGAATGGTTGTCCTTGTGTCCGGCGAGCGGCAGGCCGAAGCCTTTCACCGTGTAACAGAGGAAGCAGACCGGCCGGTCGTGATCGATCGTTTCGAAGGCTTCGAGCACGCAGGCGACATCGTGGCCTCCGAGATTGCTCATCAGCGCCGAAAGCTCGGCATCGCTGCGATTTTCGATCAGTTGGGTGACATCGCCCTGATCGCCAAGGTCGTCGAGCAACCGCTTGCGCCACGCGCCGCCGCCCTGGAACGTCAGCGCCGAATAGAGCTGGTTGGGCGCATTGTCGATCCAGGCCTTCAGCTTGTCGCCGCCCGGCTCTTCGAACGCGGCCTGCTGCAGCCTGCCGTATTTGAGGACGACGAGATCCCAGCCCATCGCCTGAAACAGTTTCTCGAAGCGGGTATGCAGATCCTCGCGCACCACGGCGTCGAGGCTCTGGCGGTTGTAGTCGATGATCCACCAGGTGTTCTTCAGCCCGAATTTCCAGCCTTCGAGCAGCGCTTCGTAGATGTTGCCTTCGTCGAGCTCGGCATCGCCGACGAGCGCGATCATGCGGCCTTTGTTGCGGCCGTTCGCCCAGCCATGGGCATGGATGTAATCCTGCACCATGCTGGCAAAGGAGGTGACCGCGACACCGAGGCCGACCGAGCCGGTCGAGAAATCGACATCGTCGATATCCTTGGTTCGCGAGGGATAGGATTGCGCGCCGCCATAGGCGCGAAAATTCTCGAGCTTCTCGCGCGTCTGTTTGCCGAAGAGATACTGGATGGCGTGGAAGACAGGGCTGGCATGCGGTTTCACCGCGACGCGGTCTTCGGGCTTTAGCACCGCGAAATAGAGCGCGGTCATGATGCTGACGAGAGAGGCCGAGGACGCCTGATGGCCACCGACTTTCAGTCCGTCGTCGTTCGGCCGCAGATGGTTGGCGTTGTGGATCGTCCAGCTCGCGAGCCAGAGAACCTTGCGCTCCAGCTCCGCCAAAAAGGCAAGCCTGTCGTCAGTCGCGCGTTGCGCCATACCCATCACCAGCAGTCAGAGCCGCATTACGGTGCGGCCGCGGGACGAATATCAGCTTTTGCCGTCGCGTCGAAGGCTTTGAAGAATGGTCAGCGGACCGGTTCGGCCGTGTTGCGCAATTGTGCGGCGGCGGCGAGATAGGCTTGGCGCAGCTTCAGAAGCTCCAGTCGCACGGCGGGATCGCAGGCCCGGCTCGCCAGCCGCTGGCACTCGAGAGCACGGATTTCATTGCGCTTGATCTCGTAGGTCACGGCACGCCCAGCCCTGATACCTGTGCAGAATCACGCAAATTCGGCCGTCCGGCTATCCGGACGAATCCATAGCCATGCGCCCGGATCGGCCGTTCGCGCGTATACTCCGGGCATGGATGTTCTCTCCCTGTCCCGGCACCGGAGCGCAATCGCGGCCGGACTTTTCCTGGTCTTGTCGGTCTTCGCCGCCTGGGGTGCCATGCAGGCCGCGCAGGTCAAACCGCTGCCTGTCCGGCTGGCCGCACCGCACATTGCGAAAAAGCCCCTGAATTCCAGCCAGAGCACTAAGCCCAAATCGCCGGAACCATCTGTCTATGCGTCCGAATCCGCGATGACGCCGCGCGAATTGATGGCACGCTGGGAGCCGGCCATCGGCGATGCCGCAAAGCGCTTTCGCGTTCCGGCCGCATGGATTCGTGCAGTAATGCGGATGGAAAGCGGTGGACGGACCATGATGGCCGAGAGCCAGCCCATAACTTCAACGGCCGGCGCCATGGGCATCATGCAGGTGATGCCGGATACTTATGAGACAATGCGGGCACTCTATCGTCTCGGTCCCGATCCTTATGATCCGGGCGACAACCTCACCGCGGGCGCCGCCTATCTGGGCATCCTCTACAGGGCTTATGGCTATCCCGACATGTTCGCCGCATACAATGACGGACCCAAGATGCTCGAAGCGCACAATGCTGGGCGTCATCCATGGCCGGCGGAGACCGTCAACTATGTCGCCGGGATCGCGGCGATTTTGAGTGGCGGATCGCCGGGCAGGGTCGGTGGCGCGCAAGTGCGTCTGACGCGGCCCGATGGCACGCCGATTATGGTCGATGCCGCTGCAGTAATGTCGGTTCGTGCCGCCCTGCCCGGCGAATACGCGCCGAGCGTGCAGACCGTGATCATGATTCAGAAGATGCGCCAGGGCGTGCGCGAGAGCCTCGGCCAGACACGCGCCATTCTCCGTTCCCATGGCGGGCGGGTCTAAGCCCAAAATCCAAGTATCAAGGCAGAGTATCAGGCCGGCTTGAACAGCCCGCGCAGCTCGCGTTTAAGCACCTTGCCAGTGGCCGTGCGCGGCAACTCGGATTCGGTCAGCTTGAACGCAGTCGGGATTTTGAATTTGGCCAGCGTCAGCGCCAGCATCGAACGCAGTTCCTCGGGCAGCTTGGCCGCGGCTGCCGGATCGGCGACCTGGATCACCGCCGCGACCTGCTCGCCATATTCGGGATCGGGAAGCCCGACCACGGCGACATCCTTCACGTCGCGATGCTCGAGGATTGCGGCTTCGACCTCGGCGCAATAGACGTTCTCACCGCCGCGGATGATGACGTCCTTCTTGCGGTCGACAACGTAATAGAGCCCTTCGGAATCGTGATAGCCGAGATCGCCGGTGCGGAACCAGCCGCCGCCGAATGCCGCCTCGCTTGCCGCCGGATTCTTCCAGTAACCCGGAATGACATTCGGTCCGCGAATCCACAATTCGCCGATCTCGGCGGTGTGCAGATCCTTGCCCTGGTCGTCCACGATGCGCACTTCGGCGACCGGAACCGGGCGGCCGATGCTGTCGGGATGGGCGAAGTATTCGAGCCCGCCATTGGTGATGACGGCGCTCGTCGTCTCAGTCAGGCCGTAGCCATTGCCCGGCATGGCGCGCGACTCGAACTGGGAATTGATCTGACGGATGAGATCGGGCGGCACAGAAGCGCCACCGGCCGCAAGTCCGACCAGAGAAGAGATGTCGGCACCGGAGCTGCGCGCCGCTTCGAGCAGTTGGCGCACCACGATCGGCACGCCAGAGACGCTCATCAGCTTGTGGGTCGAAATCAGCCGCACCGCTTCTGCCGGATCCCATTTGTACATCAGCGCGACCTTCGCCCCGGTCACGGTCGCGACGTAGAGCCCGGTCATCCCGCCGATGTGGAAGAAGGGAAAGGTCTGGAGCACGGCGGGCTGTGGCGCGGTTGCGGGATCGGGTGCTGCGTCGCCCAGCAGCGCACGGCCGACCGCTCCGGCAAGCAGCGAGTTCATGATGTTGGTGACATGGTTGCGATGGGTCGCGACGGCACCCTTCGGTTTTCCCGTCGTACCGGAGGTGTAGAGGATCGTCGCGAAATCATCGGGCGCGATCTGCACCGCCGGCAGGCCATCGACCTTGCGGGCAATGACCTGAGAGAAGTCCTCGCCCTCGCTGCCGCTCTCACCCCGCCGCGCGACGATTACGGTTTTGAGATCGAGCTTGGGCAGGAGCGGTGCGATTCGCTCCAGCCGCTCGCCATCGATCAGGAGCGCCGATGGCGTCGAGTCTTCCAGGGCAAATGCCAGTTCCGGACCGGTCCACCAGGCATTGAGCGCCACCGCGATGGCGCCGATCGCCTGCACTGCCCAGAACGAGATCATCCATTCGGGATAGTTGCGCATGCCGATGGCGACGCGGTCGCCATGGCGCACCCCGGCTTCGTGCAGGCGGAAGGCGAGCGCCGCCACGCGCGCGAAATGCTCGCGGAAGGTGATCGTCTCGTCGCCATAGATCAGGAAGGTCCTGTCGCCATGGACCTGCGTCATCTCCAGCACCGAACGCAGCGAGGGCGGCGCGTTACGATAGACCTTGATCGGATAGCCGAGCGATGTGTCGTTCGTAATCTCGAACTGTCCGCTCGCGGTCAGGGCGGCAATGGCTTCGCTGCGTGTCGGCATGGCGGACCTCCGGAGGCGGCGCATTCAAATGCCATTCGCACCGGCGCGCCAAGCCCCAATCGTGTTGACGCGACGGGAGTTATGCGTATGCAGCACGTTGCGGTGCGGGGCCCATCCCGCCCATGATCGAGGCCGGCAAATCGGGGAACCCACGACCATGGCGAAAGATGCGGACTGGCTGGCACCGGCGCTCAACTACATCCAGAGCTGGCTCGCATTCCAGATGCGCGCGAGCGAGCAGACCGGCTGCGCCCTCGCCATCGCCCATCGCGGCTCCATCGTGCTCGATACGTCCTTCGGTCACGCCAATGTCCTCAGCGGCGAGAAGCTGACGCCGAAGCATCGCTTCCGCGTCGCCTCGCATTCAAAATCCTTCACCGCGACGGCGATCATGAAGCTGCGCGAGATGGGCAAGCTGACGCTGGACGATCCGGCGGGCAAATATGTGAAAGGTCTTCATCCGGAAATCGCCAAGGCGACGATCGTGCAATTGCTGTCGCATACCGCCGGCATTTTCCGCGATGGTGAGGACTCCGATTACTGGGCCGGGCGCGGCCCGTTCGCCGATGAGACGAGGCTGCGCAAGGAACTCAAGCTGCCCCCGGCTATCGATGCCGGCACGCGGCTGAAATACTCCAACCACGGTTTCGGCCTGGCGGGGCTGGTGATCGAGGCGATCACCGGCGAGTCCTACGCATCCTTCGTGACACGCGAAATCATCAAGCCGCTTGCTCTCGCCAATACCCAGCCGGACATTCCATTGCCCAAGAGCGCGAAACTTGCGAGCGGACATAGCGGCAAGCTGCTGCTCGGACGCCGCCTCGTCTTCCCCGGCGACCAGTCGACCCATGCTCTCGCATCGGCGACCGGCTTCGTCAGCACCGCCGCCGATCTCGTGACCTTCTTCGGCCAGCTCGATCCCGCTGCACCGAGAAGCATTCTGTCGAAGGCAAGCCGCCGCGAGATGATCCATCCGCGCTGGCACGAAGCCTATGCGCCGGTTCAGGGCGGCTATGGCCTCGGCATCATCACCGGCAGCTTCGCCGGCTGGGACTGGTTCGGTCACAGCGGCGGCTTCCAGGGCTATCTCACCCGCACCGCCATTGTGCCGGCGCATGGCATCGCCGTCTCGCTGCTGACCAATGCCGCCGATGCGGTGCCGCAGTTGTGGTCCGATGGCGTGTTGCACATCCTGACGACTTTCAAGACGCACGGTGCGCCGGAGCGCAAATTGAAAGACTGGACCGGCCGCTGGTGGAGCAGCTGGGGCGCGACCGATCTCGTGCCGATGGGCAGCAGGGTCATGCTCGCCCTTCCCGGCCTCGCGACGCCATTCCTGAAAGTCGGCGAACTGACCGTGACCGGCAAAGACAAGGCGCGGATCAGCCAGTCGGGGTCCTACGGCAATTTCGGAGAGCCAGCCGCACTCCTGCGCGACGCCAGGGGACGCATAGCAAAAGTGCGTCTCGGCTCTGGCCGCCTCGTTTCCGAAGCGGCGCTCGCGGCTGAAATGAAAGCGCGCTACGGTCGCTGACTATTCCGCGGCGATCGCCTCGGGCTTGTTCGAGTTCGCCGCGACGGGATGGGGTTTCAGAAATTGCATCGTGCCGTCATCGACCTTGCCGAAGCGCAGGGTCAGCATGTCGAGCGCGTAGTTCTGATAGAGCCGCCACGGCTTGGTCGCGCCCTGCTTGGGCAACACGCCCCTGGCACGCTGGACATAGCCCGAGGAGAAGTCGAGCCAGGGCAGTTCGGCGACCGACGGATCGCTCTTCGGCATCGCGATCGGCGTGCCCTTGCGATCCATATAATTGATGATCCGCGAGACGTATTCGCAGGTCAGGTCGCATTTCAGCGTCCAGGACGCATTGGTATAGCCGAAGCACGAGGCGAGGTTCGGCACATCGCTGTACATCATGCCCTTGTAGCTCATGGTCTGGGCGATATCGCGCTGCTCGCCATCGACCGACACCTGCATGCCGCCCAGCATCTCGAGCTTGAGGCCCGTCGCGGTGACGATGATGTCGGCTTCGAGTTCCTGGCCGGATTTGAGTTGGATGCCCTTGGGCGTGAAGCGCTCGATCTGGTCGGTAACGACGCTGGCGCGGCCTTCCTTCAGCGACAGGAACAGATCGCTGTCCGGAACCAGGCAAAGCCGCTGATCCCACGGGTTGTAGCGCGGCGTGAAATGAGTCGCGACGTCGTAGTCCGGGCCAAGCTCCTTCTTCACCATGGCGATGAGGTTCTGCTTGGTCTTCTCCGGGTTCTTGCGCGCGAGGCGGAAGAAGAACATGCCGAACAGAACGTTGCGCCAGCGTGTGATGCCATAAGCAGTCATTGCCGGCAGCTTGGCCCGCAGCCAGTTGGCCATGCTGTCTTCGGCGGGACGCGAGACGACATAGGTCGGCGAGCGCTGCAGCATCGTGACATGCGCGGCGCTCTTCGCCATCTCGGGCACCAGCGTCACCGCCGTCGCGCCCGAGCCGATGATCACCACCTTCTTGCCGCTGTAGTCGAGATCTTCCGGCCATTTCTGGGGATGGACGATCTTGCCGGCGAAATTCTCGCGGCCCGCGAACTCCGGATCGTGGCCGCCGGAATAGGCATAGTAGCCGGCGCACATCATCATGAAGTTGCAGGTCATGCGTACGACGCCGTTCGGCGTCTCGGCTTCAACGGTCCAGCGCGCGGTCTCGCTCGACCATGCGGCGCTCTTCACGCGATGGCGATAGCGGATGTGCTTGTCGATGCCGTTCTCGGCAGCGGTCTCGCGAACGTATTTGCGGATCGACGGGCCGTCGGCGATGGCCTTGGCTTCGGTCCAGGGTTTGAACGCATAGCCCAGTGTGTACATGTCGCTGTCGGAGCGGATGCCGGGATAGCGGAACAAATCCCAGGTCCCGCCGATGGCCTCGCGCCCTTCGAGGATCGCGTAGCTCTTGCCCTTGGTTTCTGTCTGGAGGTGATAAGCCGCGCCGATGCCCGATAGGCCGGCGCCCACAATGATGACGTCGAAGTGTTCCATGGCTGTCCCGCCGCGTTTCCCCAACGGTAGATCGCACACCCGGCCAGAAATGACAAGTTGTCAGTTCTGGCCCGAGGCTCGAATTGTCACAAGGCGCGTGATGGATGGCGCCATGCGCACTGCCCCCGCTACAGTCGCGCCCTCGATATCCAACCAGAACAAAGGAAACGGCCATGGCCATCGATTTCGAAATTCCGGAAGACGCCAAAGCGATGCGCGAACGCGTGCGCAAATGGGTGCATGACGAATGCCGCCCGGCGGAGAAGAAGCTGCTCGACGGCGGCGACTACAAGACCATCCTCGGCGAGCTACGCGCCAAGGCGCGGGCGCAGGGACTGTGGTGCCCCTTCATCCCGAAGGAGTGGGGCGGCATGGGTCTTGGCCCGCTCGCCAATGCGTTGGTGCAGATGGAGCTCGGCGAGAGCTATCTCGGCGCACTCTCGATGAATACGCAGGGTCCCGATGACGCGACCATGCTGACGCTGCTCCAGAACGGTACCGATTATCAGAAGGAGAAGTTCCTCAAGCCGCTGCTGAACGGCGAGAAGCGCATCTGCTACTCGATGACTGAAAAGGCCTCAGGCGCCGACGCCACCGGTATGCAGACCCGCGCCGAGAAGAAGGGCAATTCAACCTATGTCCTGAACGGCGAGAAGTGGTTCTCCTCGGCGGCATCGGTTGCCGACATTGCGCTTGTGATGGCGAAGACCAACCCGGATGCGCCGCGCCATCAGCAATTCTCGACCTTCCTGGTCGAGCTGCCGAACCCCGGCTACAAGATCAAGCGCAACATCAAGACCATGGGCATCGAAGGCCCGCTCAGCCACATCCTCGGTGGCGGCCATGCCGAGATCGAAATCGCCGATCTGGAAGTCCCGGCGGAAAACCTGCTCGGCGGCGAAGGCCAGGGTTTCAACATGGGCCAGCATCGCCTCGCCTATGGCCGCTTGCGTCACGGCATGCACAACGTCGCGATGGCGCAGCGAGCGCTCGACATGGCGGTGGAACATATCTCCAAGCGCTCGACCTTCGGCAAGCTTCTCTCGGAGCGTCAAGGCGTGCAGTTCATGATCGCCGAATGCGCCAGCCAGCTTTACATCGCGCGGTTGATGCTGATGCACATCGCCTACAAGGCGGAGAAGGGTCTCGACCTGCGCAACGAGAACGGCATCGCCAAGGTCTATCTGGCGAACATGGTGCACAAGGTCGTCGACACGGCGATCCAGCTCCACGGCGCGCTCGGCTACTCGCAGGATACGCCGCTCGCCGCCTGGTACACCCACATCCGTTCGCAGCGCCTGGTCGACGGTCCGGATGAGGTCCACAAGTGGACGACCGGCCGCAATGCGATCAAGGCGTTCAAGGCGACCGGCACGACTGCCAGCGCCTGCGGCGGCGACCTGCTCTAGGCCCGGCCTATGCTCACCGGGGCCTTGTCGCGATATCTGCTCGATCCCGTCGGAATCGCGATCCTGATCCTGGTGGGCGCCGTCATTGCCGAGCACTACAAGCGGCACAGGCTCGCACGGGGGCTGGTGATCGGAACGCTGGCGTTCCTCACCGCCTTCGCTGTGCTGCCGGTCGACGACATGCTCGCGCGACCGCTCGAGAGCCGCTATCCGCGTCCGGCCTTGCCGGCGCGGGTCGACGGCATCGTTGTGCTTAACAGCAACCTTGGTCCCGCCATCACCGCCAGCCGAGGCGTCATCCCGGAAAAAGGCGGCCTTGTCCGCATGCTCGCGGGCGCCGAATTGGCGCGGCGCTATCCGCGAGCCCGGGTCGTGTTCTCCGGCATCGTTCAGCGCGAAGAGCCGCTGCGCGGCGTCGAGATCGCTTCGGTGCGGGATTTCTTTCGCGCCGAAGGCATCGCGCCCGATCGCATTGTGATCGAGGATCGCTCGGTCGATACCGGCACCAATCTTCGGTTCACCAAAGCGCTGGTGAAACCGAAGCCGGGCGAACACTGGGTCTTGGTGACATCGGCGATGCATCTGCCGCGCGCCATGGCGGTGACGCGAAACCTGAGCTGGACGATGATCCCCTGGGCCTCGGACTATGAGACCACCGCCGGCTGGCACTTGCGCAGCCTGAAGGCGCCATCGGACGGGCTGATGACTGTCGATCACGCCCTGCATGAATGGATCGGACGGCTCATCTATGTCCTGACCGGGCGCGCCTGACCCGTTCTCCCACTATCCGGCGGTTCTGATATGGTCCGGCCGCAAATCACCCGAAGGTCCGCCATGCGCGCCGCACTTGCCGCACTGTTGTTCTGCACGCTGTTCCTCGCCGGTTGCGGCGACAAGGCGGGCGAACCGCACTACGACCTGTCGCCGGATTCGAACAGCAAATTCCTCGCCGACAACGCGGCCCGAAAAGATGTCGTGACGATGCCGAGCGGGCTGCAATACCGCATCATCACCGCCGGTCACGGCGCGATGGTGAAGAGTCCGGACGATATCGTCACGGTGACCTACAAGGGCTGGACCATCGACGGGCACGTCTTCGACCGTACCGAACACGGCCAGACCGCGAGCTTCCCCGCAGGCGGGCTGATTCCGGGTTGGGTCGAGGCGCTGAAACTGATGCATGTCGGCGACGAGTGGCAGCTCGTGATCCCTGCCGATCTCGGCTATGGCGCCGAGGGTGCCGGTGCGGACATTCCGCCGAACCAGACCCTCGTCTTCACCATGCAGCTTATCGCCGTCCGCCCGCCCGACGCGCCCTGATCAAGCGCGCGCCGGCAGCACGCGGGGATTGCGCAGCACCGCCGCGGAAATTATCGCGATGATCAGGCCGACGGGAAAAATCTCCACAAAGGTCATCGGGAGGCGATAGAGCGGATTGTCGTAGTCCGCTTTCATCTGGTTCATCTGCGCGACGAAAGCATCGAGCCCCGGTCCGGACAGGCCATGCGCCTTCTTCGCCGCGATCATGCCGTCGACATAGTGGCTCATGAACTGATAGCCGGTGGAGGCGAGATAAACCTCCCACATCGCGACATAGATCACGCCGGCGACCACGGCGATTCCCAGACCGAGCCCGAGAGCCGGGAGAAACCGGATCACACCGCCGAGCTCATTGTCGCGGTAGCGTTTCACCCCGACGAAGATCAGCGACAGCGCGACGATCATGACGAGGTAGCCGAACCACTCGGTGTTGAAGTGGTTGAGCGTGTTCGGAAAGACGATTCCGAGGATCAGCACCGCAATGACGATGAGCCCTGCGATCGAGCCGAAGACGAGCGAAATTCTGAGCATAATGGTCCCCCTCTGAATGATGGTGCGGCTCAGGCCTTTTTGGCG
Source organism: Pseudomonadota bacterium (assembly GCA_018241025.1). GTDB lineage: Bacteria > Pseudomonadota > Alphaproteobacteria > Micropepsales > Micropepsaceae > Rhizomicrobium. The sequence goes on along the minus strand of JAFEEQ010000025.1, from coordinate 124,977 downwards.
TCTTCGGGCTCCCAGAGCTCGATCGGGTTGCCTTCCGGATCGGCCAGCCGGGCGAAACGGCCATTGGGATAGGTCTCGGGATTGACCTCGACCGCGATGCCGGCAGCCGTCAGCTGGGCCACCATCGCGTCCAGGTCGCGGACCCGGAAATTCAGCATCCAGTCCTTGGTCCCGAAATATGTCGTGTCCTGCTTGAACGGAGCGAAGACCGTCGTCCCCGCCTCCGTCTCCCACGACGTCGTGTTGTACTGGGTCGGCACCGGGTTCACGCCGAGATGGGTGTCGTACCAGGTCGCCAGCGCCTTCGGGTCCTTGCTGCGGAAGAAGAAGCCGCCAATGCCTGTCACCCGTTCCATGTCAGCCCTCGCTGTGCGTTCGACGCCGGCGATTTGACACGAACGGCGAGGGGCCGGATATCGCCCGAAAGGGTGATTTGGCGGAATTCCTGCTTTTTTATGGGACAAGGCGGAGCGCGCGCGCCTTCTGGATCGCCTGGGTCCGGCGCTGGACCTCCAACTTCTCGAACAGGTGCTGGACGTGCGTCTTCACCGTGTTGGGTGAGACATCGAGGTCGCGGGCGATCTCCTTGTTCGAGTGTCCGGCGGCCAGAAGTTCCAGCACCGCAAACTCCCGTTCGGTTACGCCCAGCGAGCGGAGCGCCGCGTCGTTCTTCTCGAACCCTTCGGCGGCACGTCTCGGGGTCAGGCGATACCCGGCCCAAATGCCGAGCGCGGTGAAGCCGAGGGCGATCAGCCCGATATAGACCTCGGGCGCGAAGACCCTGATGACGTACTGGTACTGCAGCCATTCCAGCGCGAAAGCACCGGCTGCCAGAAGCACCGCATAGAGAAGGACCGCCCGCCACATTGCCGGAAAGCATAGCAGAGGGGCCCGGTTTTCGTGTATCGGAGCCCCATGCAGGACGACTTTTCCATCGGCGGCGTGCGTATCGCGGGCCGCGTGCTGACCGCGCCGATGACCGGCGTGTCGGATCTGCCGTTCCGCCGGGCGGCCTCGCGGCTGGGTGCACCCTATGTCGCGACCGAGATGGTTGCCTGCGAACTCTTCGCCAAGGGCCGGCCCGATGTCGTGCGCCGCGCCGCCGTCGGCGACGGGCTGCCGCTCACTGTGATCCAGCTTGTCGGCCGCCGCGCCGAATGGCTCGCCGAAGGCGCGCGCATGGCCGAAGCCGCGGGCGCCGACATCGTCGACATCAACATGGGCTGTCCGGCGAAGGAAGTGACCGGCGGATTGTCGGGCTCGGCTCTCATGCGCGAACCAGCGCTGGCTGAAGCGCTGATCGCCGCGACGGTGGGCGCCACGACGCGTCCGGTGACACTGAAGATGCGGCTGGGCTGGGACGATGCGAGCCGCAATGCACCCGAGATCGCAGCCATGGCGGAGCGTCTCGGCGTGCAGGCGATCACTGTGCATGGGCGCACACGCCAGCAATTCTACCGCGGCACTGTCGACTGGCGTGCGGTCGCCGAAGTGAAGGCCGCGGTGAAAGTCCCGGTGATCGTCAATGGTGACATCGTAGATGCCGAGAGCGCGCGGACGGCGCTCGAACAATCCGGTGCCGACGCAGTGATGATCGGCCGTGGATCGTACGGCAAGCCGTGGATCGCTTCTGCCATCGCCAACGCTCTCGAAACCGGCGGCGAGACGGCTGAACCGTCGCGCAACGAACGCCTTGCCATCGTGCTCGAACATTTCCGGGATAGCCTGCGCTTCTATGGCGACAGGCTTGGCCTCAAGATCTTCCGAAAGCATCTCGGCTGGTACGTCGAGACCGCGCCCTGGCCAGCCTCTGCCGAGGTCCGCCGCGAAGCGAAGTCGCGCCTCTGCCGCCTGAACATGCCGCGCGAAATCGAGGCGGAGCTGACTGCGCTGTGGCAGGGCGCGCTCCCGCTCGCCGCCTGATGCCCGCCTTCGTCTACATCCTCATCAGCCGCAAGAAACCGGTCCGGACCTATGTCGGCTGGACGCTCGATCTCGAGCGGCGGCTGGAGCAGCACAATGGCGGCACAGGTGCGAAGTTCACGCGCGGCGGGAAATGGTCGCTGATCTATGCCGAACGCCATCGCACGCGGAACGGCGCGATGCGGCGTGAGGTGAAGTTGAAGCGCGACCGCGCCTTCCGCGCCATGTTGCGCGAACGCTAACCGCGCCCGACGAACGGCATCTTCGTCGCCATCACGGTCATCGAGAGCACATTCGCGTCGAGCGGCAGGCTGGCCATGTAGAGCACCGCCTTCGCCACCGCCTCGACATCCATCACCGGCTCGGGCGCGAGCGTGCCGTTCGGCTGCGGCACGCCGTTCTTCATCCGCGCCGTCATCGGTGTCTCCGCATTGCCGATATCGATCTGGCCGCAGGCAATGTTGAAGGCGCGACCATCGAGCGCCGTCGCTTTGGTCAGACCGGTGATCGCGTGTTTGGTTGCCGTGTAAGGAGCCGAGTTCGGGCGCGGCGCATGGGCGCTGATCGAGCCGTTGTTGATGATGCGCCCGCCGCCCTGCACCTTCATCAGCTTCAGGGCCTGCTGGGTGCAGAGGAACGGTCCGGTCAGGTTCACATTCACCACGGCCTGCCATTGCGCCAGGGTGAGATCTTCCATCGGTACGGGCGGCGCGCCGGTTCCCGCGTTGTTGAAGAGGACGTCCAACCGCCCGAAGCGGTCCTTGGTGGCTGCGAATAGCGCCATAACAGCTGCCGGATCGGCTACATCTGTCGGTAAGCACAAAAAGGTTGCATGGGGCGCAAGCGCGGCGGTTTCCGCGAGTGCTTCCGCGCGGCGCCCGGCCAGCACAACGGCATATCCGTCCCTGGCGAAGGCCAGTGCCACGGCGCGGCCGATACCGCTACCGGCACCGGTGACCAGTGCAACCCGCTGCATGGAAACCATCCTTTCGGCAAACCCGGATTCTGCCACAAAAAGCCGCTAGAGTGGCGAAGCTTGGGGATGTGGAGGTCTTGCGTGGGTGTTCTTTGGTGGATTGCGCCGGCTGCAGTCGCCGTGTTCGGCGTGCTGTTCGTCGGTGCCGGAGCGACGCATCTGGTGCGCGGCGAAGTGGGGCGCGGCGGACGCAATGTGCTCGGCGGTGCGGCCGTCGGGGCGATCGGCCTGGCGCTGAGCCTGGTCGGCATCAACATGCAGCTTTTCTCGCGCCTGACCTATGAAGCGCCGGTGGCGATGGTAAGCGTCAAGGACGTGAACCCGGCCGACAGCACCTATCTCGTCACCGTCAAGCGTCTCGACGGCAACATCCCGGTACAGAGCTGCACCATCCAGGGCGACGAATGGCTGATCGGCGGACGGGTGCAGAAGTGGAAGCCCTGGGCCAACGTCCTCGGTCTCGACACGACCTACACGCTCGACCAGATCAGCAACAAATATTCCACGGCCGAACGCGGCAATGGCAAGATGATCACGTCCTGCGATCTCACCGGCAAGCCGGTGGTGAACCAGTACGTGCCGGACGACTGGCTGCCCTGGATCCTCGATCACTTCTATACAGAGGATCGGCGGTTCGGCTCGGCGAACTATATGCCGCTCGCCGACGGCGCATCCTACAAGGTCGTGATCACGCAGGCAGGCTTCAACGCCGAACCGGCCAACGACGCCGCCAAGGCGGCAAACGACGCGGCGCATTGAGGGCCGTCAGTTGCCGCCCAACTCCGCCGCCGCTTCGACTTCGGCGGCGGCGATGGCTGGCGTTGTGCCGACAGCGACCACAGGAGCCGCTTCATGAGCCGCGGCGTCGCGCGCTTCCAGCGCGCGCCGGATTTCGTCGTGCCGCGCGGCATCGAGCTTCCAGCCCGCGACACAGATGCCGCCAAGCATGACGAAGACGATCGGTCCCGTGATGAAGATCCATGACAATGCATTGATCGCGGCGGGGCTGTTGTGGATCCCCTCGGCAGGGTTGTAGCCGCCGCGACGCAGGAGCTCGAAGCTGAGCGCGATCGCCCCGGCCGATGCGAGTTTTCCGGCGAAGGTGAGCACCGAATACAGCAGGCTGATCCGTTCCTTGCCCTGCTGGAGACGGATTTCGTCGCCGACATCGGCCATCATGGCGTTGATCATCAGATTGAATCCCGCCGCCATGAACCCGCACCAGGCCATCACCGGCGCACCGGCGTAGATATTGCCCTTCGGCACCAGTGGCACGACGAGAAGTGCAAGCGAGTAGAGCGAGGTCGTGACCATCAGCGTGCGATGCTTGCCGAAGCGCCGCGCCGCCCGCGCCGTCAGCGGTGCGCCGGCGACACCGATCAGGATGTAGATCAGGAGCAGGATGGTCGATTGCTGCTGCGTATAGGTCAGCACGTCCTGGAAATAGAAGAGATACATCGCGCTCATCCAGCCCGGCCCCATGGTGAGCGCCATTTGGGCGAAGAAGAGCCGCAGCACTTCCGGCTTGGTCACGATCTCGAGATAGTCGCGCGCGACGAAGTGGTGCACGGTCGAACGGTTGATCCGCTCCGGCGTCCGCCAGGCGGCGAACCACACCGCCAGCGGCGTCATCACCACGGTGGTCAGGCCCATGAGCTGGACGCTCTGTGTGTCGGAGAGGCCCATCATCGGCGTGAAGACCGGGATCAGGAGTGTCGCCACAGCGGCCATCACGCCGACGGCTGTCGTCACGCCAAAGATCCGGCTGCGCTCGTGATAGTCGGTGGCGAGCGTCGCACTCCAGGCCGATTGCGCCAGACCGAGGATGGAATTCCCGAGGTAGAGCACGAAGAGCCAGAAGAAGAGATAGCTCCAGCCGATGCCCATCGGCGCCATGAAAAGCAGATAGGCCGAAACCGCAAAGATCGGCACGCCGCCGACCAGCCAGGCGCGATAGCGGCCATAAGGCGTCACTGTCCGGTCCATCGCATGGCCGAGCAGCGGGTCGACGAACAGATCGACCACGCGGACCGACGCCCAGGCACCGCTGATCACGCCCAGCGAGACACCGAGATGCGACGCCAGATAGGGCGGGAGATAGACGAAGAGGACGACGCCGAGCGCCGAGACCGGGAGCGTTGCAAGCGAGAAGACAATGATGGTGCGCAGGGAAAGCTGCGATCCGCCGACGCCACTCATCTGTTCTCCATCAGCCGTCGAGACGCCGGACAAGCTCCGCCGCGAATTGCGACAGCGTATCGTCGCGCGCGCCCATGACAACAATACGGTCGCCCGGCCGCACCAGTTCGACCAGCCTGTCGCCACAAGCCGGCCGGTCGGGAAGGACGTAGGCGGTGCGGCCCTTGGCTTCAACGCCCAGGACGATGTCGCCGCTCGATACGCTGCGGTCCACCGTGCCGCCGAAATAGACCGGTTCGGGCATCAGCAGGATGTCGTCCTTGCCGAGATTGCCTGAGAAACAGGCGATGAATTGGTCCTTCATCAGCCGGAGCGGCCCAAAGCCATGCGGCTGGAACATGACAAGCAGACGGCCCGGGAAGTCGTGCAAAGTAGCGAGCGTGGCGGCGATCTTGTCCGGGTTGTGGGCGAAATCGTCGATCACCGTAACGCCGTTCGCCGTGCCCGCCACTTCGAGCCGCCGCTTGATGCCGGCAAAGCGCCCAAGCGAAGCGACCGCATCCTCCAACGAAACGCCGGCGGCGCGGCACGCCGCAATTGCGGCCAGCGCATTCGAGACATTGTGGCGCCCCGGCACGCGCAGCAACACCGGCACGCTTGACGCGCCGTTGCGCTCACTCACCGTGAAAGCCACCCCGTCCGGCAGGGGCTGGACGTCCTGCGCCAGATAATCGGCGGAGGTGTCGGCGAGGCTATAGGTCAGCCGGCGCTTGCGTGGCAGATCGGCGGACAGCGCGACGACTTCATCGCTGTCGAGGTTGAGCACCGCGATTTCCGATTTGCCGATGAAGGCTCGGAACAGCGTGCGCAGCTCGTCCATCGATTTGTGATCGAGCGCGATGTTGTTGAGCACGGCAATGCGCGGATGATAGCGCGCGATGGAGCCGTCGCTCTCGTCGACCTCGCTGACGAAGATGTCGCTTTGACCGACAAGCGCGCTGGCGAAGGGTGCGTCGGGCGTCGCGAAGTTGAGCATCACGGCGCCGTTCATCACCGTCGGGTCGAAGCCGCAATCGGACAGGATCCAGCCGATCATGCCGGTGGTGGTCGATTTGCCGCTCGTCCCCGCGACGCCGATGGGGCTCGGCGCGTCGTTGAAGAGCTGCGACAGCAGCTCGGCGCGGAGCATCAGCTTCGCGCCGACGCGCCTGGCGGCCTGGACGTCGGGAATTGTGTCTTCGACCGCAGCGGAGGTGACGAGGGTCGTCGCCTTCGAAGTTATCCCGCTGCCGTCCTGCGGATAGAGTGCGACGCCGGCGTGGCGCAGGTAATCGAACTTCTCCGCCAGCCGGCCCTGGTCGAGAGCACGGTCGGAGCCGGCGACGCTTGCGCCGCGCGACTTGAGGATCAGCGCGAGCGGGAGCATGCCGCTGCCGCCGATCCCGCAGAAGAAATAAGGCCTGTCTGGAGTCATTGTCGGACGCTATAAGCCGCATCGGAGCGGCAAAAGCAAAGGGTTGCGCGGAGTGAAGATCGGTATCGTCGCACCGGCTGGCCGGCTCCTGCCCGAGACAACGGAGCGTGTCGCGACGTTGGCTGCCGAGCGCTTTGCCGGCCGGGCCGAACTGGTCTTCCATCCCCAGTGCTTCCTCTCCGAAGGCCATTTCGCGGGCTGCGATGCCGCGCGGGCGGACGCCTTTCTCGAATTTGCCAACGACCCGGGCTTTTCCCATCTCTGGTTTGCCCGTGGCGGCTATGGCGCGGGCCGCATCCTGGATGCCGTGCTCAGCCGGCTGGGGCCGGCCGCCAAAGCCAAAAGCTATATGGGCTACAGCGACGGCGGCTTCCTTTTGGCGGCGCTATACCGTGCCGGCCACGCCGTTGCGCATGGGCCGATCCCGCACGACATCCGCCGCGCGGGCGGCGACGCCGCAGTGGCGCGCGCCCTCGGCTGGATGATCGATCGGGACCGCTCTGCGCTCGAGCCTTCCCTGGATGGCAAGACCCCGGCTGCAGCCTTCAACCTGACGATCCTCAGCATGCTGATCGGTACGCCCTGGATGCCCGATCTCGCCGGTCATGTCCTGATGATCGAGGAGGTTTCCGAGCACCTCTACGCCATAGACCGGCTGATGCTTCACATCACCGCGAACACGGGCATCCGCCGGGTCGCGGGCATTCGCCAGGGACGTATGAGCGACATCCCCGAGAACGATCCACCCTTCGGCGAAACGCCGGAAGAAATCGTGCGCGGCTGGTGCGCGCGCACAGGAATCGCGTGGCTCGGCATGGCCGATATCGGCCACGACGCAGGCAACAAGGTCGTGCCCTTCGGCGTCTAGCGCAGGAACTCCAGCGCGAAGCCGTCGTCGAAGTGACGCGTCACCCGGCCTTCCACCGTGCCGATGAGGACGATTTCACCCACCGGCGGCCGCACCGCCGAAATGAACGAGGCTCCCGAAAACGAGATATCGCGGATCTCGAAACCGACCAATTCTCCGCTTGCCCGTTCAAAGCGCCGCGGCGCGCCGATACGATCGTTGCGGCGCAGCTCGGTTTCCTGGAGACGAACGCCCGAAAGATAGAGCACGATGTTCTCGGCCGTTCGGACGCGTTCGTCGTCGGAGGCGTCGAAATGCATGCCGGTCTCTTCGGCATCGGAGCGCACGACCGTGCCGCGGAAACGGCCAAAGCCTTCGAGGTAAAGCACGATCTCGCTTCCGACCGGCAACACGCGCCCGCATTGCAGCGTGGCGCCGCCGAGCGAAATGTCGGTCACGATGCAATCGCTCTCGCGATCGTCGGGCGGATAGAAGGCGCGGCCGACCAGGGCGACCGGGACGCGCATGAAGATTCGCTTTTCCGGCGCCGAATTGCGCGCCAACTCCACCACGCCCATTGAACTGCCCCCGGCCGACGAAAACGCAATTTTCGAAATCGCGGCCAGTATCCTACGTTCCTCCTAACAACCCCTTGCCGGAAGCCGGGCAGCCAAGTGATCCGCTGTGCCGTTCCGGAACGTTAAAAGGGATATCGGGGAGGCAAATATGGGCGAGATCGCAGAGCTGTTGCTGTGGAATGCCGGACTGTCGGCGTTGTGCTTCGTGGCCCTCTGGCTGTTCGCACTGTCGATCCGCGATGTCAGCTTCGTCGATTCGTGGTGGGCGCTCGGCATGGTGGTGCTGGCCTGGTCGAGCTTTCTGTTCGGCGGACCGCTAACCGACCGAAAGGTCGTGCTGGTCGCGTTCTGCACCTGCTGGGGCGCGCGGCTCGGCGTCTATCTCCTCTGGCGCTGGCGGAAGCAGGGTCCGGATCATCGCTATCAATCGATGGCGCGCCGCGCCGAAAGCGAGCGCGGCATCGGCTTCGCGCGCTGGGCGGCCGGGACGGTGTTCGCCCTGCAGGCGGTCCTTCAATTCATCGTCGCCCTGCCCGTGCAGATCGGCGGCTTCGGCGACCGGCCACTCGGTGTGTTAGCGGCGGTCGGCATTGTACTCGCCACGCTCGGCATCGTGTTCGAGAGCGTCGGCGATGCGCAGCTTGCAGCCTTCAAGGCGAAACCCGAGAACAAAGGCCGCGTGCTCGATACCGGGTTGTGGCGCTACACCCGCCATCCGAACTATTTCGGCGATGCCTGCGTGTGGTGGGGGCTGTGGCTGATCGCGGCGGAAGGTGGCCTGCTCGGCATGGCGACCATCATCGGGCCGATCCTGCTGACCGCCCTTCTCACTCGCTGGAGCGGCGTTCCGACGACCGAAGGCCCGATGCGGCGTCGCAAGCCGGACTACGAAGACTATGTCCGCCGCACCCCGGCCTTCGTGCCGTGGTTTCCTAGATAGCGCCGTCGCGGATGAATTTTCGGTCGGCCCAGACCGCATGGGTGCCGCTGCACAGCTTGTGCGGCAGGGCGACGCGGCAGACCGGGCCATCCTGGATGCGCCTTGCATCGAGCAGCACGCATTCCGAGGTGCCGGTGTTCTCGTCGGTCACGAAGCTGACGAGATAGCCGTCGTCTTCTTCTGTCGATCCGACGCGCGGTGCGAAGGGCGCTTCGCTGCCGTAACGGCCTTCGCCGAGTTCGTAAGACCAGCTTTCGCCGGTCTTCAGGTCATGCTTGACGAAGCCGCGGAACAGGAACCAGCCCGGCACGGCGAGCGTCGAATAGCCGTAGCGATAGGGTCGACCGGCATGGCGCGCATTGATCATCCCGAATTCGAGCACGCGGTCGTCGAGATGATGCTCGGTGGTCTCGCCGGTTTTCAGGTTGAAGCGCCAGCGATGCAGCTTGGACTGGAAGCTGTATTCGTCGAGATAGCCCATCATGTGCTCGAAGCCGGGCGGCGCATCCTTCTTCGGGCCCGGCGTCGGGTTCTCCTGGAAATAGCCGTCGAGCACGACCTCGTCGCCGTCCTCGTAGGCATTCAACCAGTGCAGCACATAGGTCGGTGCCGCCTCGAACCAGCGCACGTCCTCTGTCCGGCCATGGCGCGGCACAATCGCGAAGCGCGACGGCAGGCCCTTGTGCTCGCGCACGGCGTGCACGTTCTTCTTGAGCAGCTCCGCATCCCAGAACACCGGCAGGTCGTTGAGGATCGCGTAGTGTTCGGTGAACGCCATGTCGTGCGGCAGGCGCGGTCCGGCGAGCGGGATCGGGACGTAGTTGGTCAGCCGGTTGTACCGGTCGACCTCGCCATAGTGCAGATAGGGCGCATGCTTCGAATAGTTGAAGAACATCAGCTCGCCGGTGTGCTCGTCCACCTTGGGATGGGCGCTGATACCGTCGATCGGCACCCAGGGCTCGACGCCGGACTGCTCGAGCGTTTCGGGATCGAGGCGATAACCCTCGCCACATTGATAGAAGGTCGACAAAGCCTTGCCGGCATGCACGACGACATCGGTCGACGACGAATCCTTCAGGAAGCCATGTGCGCCGAAGCCCGGGCGCTTGGCGAGCTGCACTGGATCGGCGAGGCCGCCCCAGAGCGAGCCACCGGCCTCCTGTTCGGCATCGAAGCAGCGCGTGCGCACGAAGCGGTTGCGGTACTGCGCCTTGCCGCCGGCGAAATCGATCTGATGGATCATCCCGTCGCCGTCGAAGGGATGGAAGCGGCCGAGCGGCTGATGGATCTGGTTCTCGGTGTTGCGCAGATAGACGCCGTCGATGTCGCTCGGAATACGGCCCTCGATCACGTCGAGATCGTAGGCATCGACTTCCTCATGCAGCGGCGTCCAGGCGCCGTTGAGATAGGGATGGTTGGACGGCTTCAGCGACGTTTTGATCGGCGGCAGCTTTTCGATGCGCATCGCTAATTCCCCGAAACCGAGTCGACATCTCCGAACAACTCTTCAAGCCGCGCCAGAACCTTCGGCGGCAACGGTCCGCGCGTGATCGAGGCGGCGTTCTCTTTCAGATGCGCCGCCTTGCCGGTACCGGTCAACACGATGTCGATGCCCGGCTCGTGGCGGCAGAAGCGATAGGCAGCATCGACGACATCGCCCAGGAAGGCGAGCGGCTCGGCGTCGAGCTTGCTGCGGTCGAGTTGTCCTGCCTTCTCGATCGCCTCGAGCGCCTCCTTGAGACCGTCCGGATTGGACAGTGCGCGGCGCACCGCGAACATGTCCTGCACACCGACGCGATGCTCGCGCGTCAGGCGCAACACATTGTGCCGCGCGGAGGGGTTCAGCAGATTGAACCCGACCATCACGACATCCCAGATGCCCGTCGGCACCGCCGCGGTCAGCATCTTGTGACTGGTGTCGCTGCCGAAATGTTCAGTGATACCGAGATAGCGGATCTTGCCCTGTTCCCGCGCCTTGATCAGCGCCGGAACGAGCTCGGCATTCACATAATCGAGTTGCGCCTCGACGATGCCGTGCAGATTGTAGAGGTCGATGTAATCGGTGCCGAGACGGCCGAGATTCTTCTCCAGCTGTTCCAGCACATCGGCCCCGGTATAAGGTTTTGCCTTCGGTTCGCCCCAGGGCAGGATCGCGGTCTTCGTCGAGATATGAACCTTGTCGCGCACCCCTTTCACGGCCGCGCCGACGATCTTCTCGGTTCCATAGGCCGCGGCGGTGTCGATCCAGTTGATGCCGAGATCGATCGCAACCTTCACCACCGCGACGCTGTCGTCGAAGGAATTGCCATAGGCCTGGCCGAGTCGGCTATGGCCGCCGCAGCCGAGACCGGCGACGCTGACCTTGAGGCCGGTCCGGCCAAGGATCGTGGTGTCCATCGCCGCAGCATAGACCTCTGCCGCAGCGAACGGGAAGCATCAGTCGCCGCCGCAACCGGCGCTGCACTCGCCCGCCATGCAGCCGCAGGCGCCATATTCGCGCTTGATCCGGTCGAGATGGGCATCGAGCGCCGCGCGCACGATCTGGTGACGCGTGACGCCTTTCTTGACGGCGGCGATGCCGAGGCGCTCGAACTCGGCGCCGCTGAGCGCGATCATCATGCGGTGCAGCTTGTCGCCCTGGGGCGGCTCGCTCGGAGGACGCACTTCGCGCGGCGGCGGCATCTCGCGCGCGGGCGCCGCGTGATGATGCGTCTCGGGCGGTGCCGGCTCGCGTGCCCAGAACAGGGACGGCTTCGCGGCGGACGGAACGGCATCGCCCTTGCGGGCGAGAAGGCTCGAGGTGATGGGCGCAAAGCGACTCACGCGTCTCTCCTATATCGGACGGTCGACCGCGCGGCGGCCGAAAGGATGGGCACGGCGATCGGGACCGCTGAACGGCGTCACATTGATCCGGCGCTCGGCCTGGAAGCGGCGCTCTGGCATCAACGGCGCCTCGTCCGGCGGCGGGGGCGGTTCGGCGTCCGTGCCGCGCTCGTCCAGCGCCGACAGCGGGCCGATGGCGAAGTGACTCGGCTTGAGATCGGGCAACAGTTTCGGATCGCCGGTCAGCCGCGACATGCGGTCCTGCACATAAAGCCACAAATCGCGGATCTCCTTCGCCGATTGCGATTTGCCGACGATCTCGCCCACGGTGCGGCCATCGACCATGCTGGCGGCGAAGTCGACGCGATGATGCAGCGTCACGGGCGCGACCACGCCGTGCTGCGACAGCGCCACTGCCGCCTCGCCGGTGATGCGTGCCCGCGGCGTCGCGCCGTTGACGACGAAGAGCACCGGCTTGCCATGACGTTCCGCGATATCGACGGTGGCGCCGACCGCGCGCAGGTCGTGCGGGCTCGGCCGCGTCGGGATGATGACGAGATCGGCATGAGCGACCACCTGTGCGATCGAAGCGGTGATCGCCGGCGGCGTGTCGATGACCGCGAGGCGGATGCCGGCGGTCCTGAGCTGGTTCAGCGCCTGGCCGAGTTCGAGCAGACCGACCTTGGCGAAATGCGGCGTCGCCGACTGGCGCGCGTTCCACCAGTGGGACAGGCTGCCCTGCGGATCGGTGTCGATCAGCGCGACCGGACCGACGCCCGCCATCTCCGCCTCCACCGCCAGATGACCCGACAGGGTCGTCTTGCCCGAGCCACCCTTCTGGGAGGCCATCACCAGAACGTGCATCTGCCCCTTTCGCCGGACATCCGGCCAATTGTGCTAACGTGCTTTCTAGGCCGGGGCGCGTTACAGGCCGTTGAAAGTGTGCGCTGGCATTTGTCACGCTTTCGCCGCGAATTTTGTTCGAACTGTCGAGGTCCGATGAAGCCGTCTCGCCTTCTCCTGGCGCTTGCCGCCACCTTGCTGCTGACCGCCGCCGCGCCCGCCGATGCGCCGGTGACGGACTGGTCGAATATCGAGGTGGTGACGGTGACGCCGGATCATCCCGGCCCGCCGCTCTGGCACATTGCCAAGGGCGACTCCGAGGTCTGGATCATCGCGACCGTCTCGCCGGTGCCGAACAAGCTGAAATGGGACAAGACCAGCATCGAAGACCTGATGAAGGGTGCGAATGCCGTGCTGCTTCCGCCTTCGGCATCGGTCGGCATCGTCGAAGGCCTGTGGTTCTACATGTGGCACATGGACCGTCTCGAACAGCCGGACGGCATGACGCTCGAAGCCTCCCTGCCCGAACCGCTGCGTGGCCGGTTCGTCGCGGCGCGCCAGCGTGCGCACGAGGATGCCGACCGCTACGCGAAATATCTGCCCGCGGTCGCCGCACTGATGCTCGAGGGCGACTATCTGAAATCCGTCGATTTCAATGCCCGCGAACCGCAGCGCACGCTCGAAGCCATCGCATCGCATGCCGGCGTGCGCACGCGCGCCGTCGCCAATTATCCGGCGATGGATGTCGTCAACGACGTGCCCAAGATGTCGGCCGAAGCCAATCGCGCCTGCGTGGAATATGCGCTGAGCGACATCGACACGCTGTCGGCGCATGGCACCGCGGCGGCGGAAGCCTGGGCCGTCGGCGACATGGCAGGCATCAAGGCGAATTTCTCGGAAACGAAGCTCGACGCCTGCCTCGGCCAGAACAACGCCTATGTCGCGCTGCGCGAGCGGGCGATCCGCGACGAGGTGAACGCGATCACCGCGGCGCTCGCCAAGCCCGGCAAGACGATCGTCGTGGTGCCGATGGGCTTTTTCCTGCGCAAGGGTGCCGTGCTCGACCGCCTGGAAGCGGCGGGCTACGCCGTGACCGGTCCGGGCTGAGGCCTCCGGTTCTTCGGCGCGCGTTTTTTTGAAAACAACCTCCGCAGGTCGGCGCTCAAACCATTGCCGTGTTTCGAAAATGCGCCTGCTTCGCTGCGGCTGCGAAGCCGCAGGCAGGCCATCGCGACGTGTCATCGCTGCCTCACGCTCACAATGCTGGGGATTTAGCGGAAATGGGTGTTCGACCGACTCGGTTCAAGAGGCGGGTAGTGTCCTAATTTGAATTACATCATGCGAAAATGACGGAGGGCGGCAACGATTGGACCCCGCTTTGAAACCGGACACGGGTTTTTTCGCACCTTGGAATTGATGCGATTTGGCGCTTGGCGTTGGGTCAATCCGTTGTCGGACATCACATGCGCTATCCAGCACGTTTTGGCGGTGACACCGTGTTGGGCTTTGACCCGCTCCTGAATTTGCTTGTAGGTCGCCATTGCTACCTCGAAGTCTGCTCAACCAATTCCGTGAGCGTCCACAGCCTATCAGAAACACCCGCCGCCATGGCAGGGGTGACGCGCAGGGTTCGGTGAGTGCGGACCATGTTGTAGTGGGCGAAATGCAGCGCGACAGCGGCCTTGAGGTTGTCCAGCTTCTTGCTAAAGCCATTGGTCAGGCCGGTGAACCGGCGCGTGGACATGCGCATGTTGTGGTTCTGGCGCTCCACAATAGACGTTCCTTAACCAGCGGATTTCTAAGGCGGATTTGGCCATCGTTAACGCCGCTGTGCTAGAAGGCCTTGGATTTGGGCGCTTGACACCCCATCTCTAGGTCTGACAATCCGCTCGTTCCTGCGCTGCCGAAAGGCATCAGGCTTGTAAGACCTCTCCTAAACAGGGAGGCAGCCGCGCGTAAGGCGATACCTAGCCGTGCGCGGCTCGATCTGGCCTGTTAAGGCGGCTATCGTGGCAGAGGCGAGAAGTAAGTGACCGCGCGGTATATTATCGCCGCCCTTGCCGCAGCCGTAGTGGCGAGCTGGATCGTTGCCTCTGTCGTTCCGGAGCGAGGCCCGTTCACTCGTCTCATCCGAAAAGTCGCGATTGCTATCGCGCTGGGGCTGGTGTTTTTCCCCTTCTCGCCCATTGCTGCGATTGTTTTTCTAATTGACCGAGCCAAAAAGAGTTGGCGGCATCAATCGTCAAATTAGGACACCACCAAGAGGCGGGTGAAGATTTTTTCGGAGACGATGCTTTCCGACGGCAATGCGAGAAAAAGGCAGGGACAGCGCGGCGATTTCGATTTGAGTTGTTGGACAAGCGAAGTGATGGCGCGCGCGCGGCGATATTTTGTTTCGGATGCGCGAAGAAAATTCTTCGGGACGCTCTCTGCTCTCGTGCACCACGTCACCGCCGCACGGCCCGCTTTGTGGACCATGACAAATTGGATGAAGGTACAAATCCCGGAGAGAGCTACACCAGCGCCGCCTGGGTCTTCGCCGCGATCTCGTCTTTCGTCACGCCGGGTGCGATCTCGATCAGCTTGAGGCCGCCGGGCACGACGTCGAAGACGCCGAGATTGGTGATGATCCGGTGCACGCAGGCCTTGCCGGTGAGCGGCAGGGTGCAGGATTTGAGCAGCTTCGGATTGCCCGCCTTGTCGGTGTGATCCATCGTCACGACGCAGCGCTTCACGCCGGCGACGAGATCCATCGCGCCGCCCATGCCTTTCACCAGCTTGCCCGGCACCATCCAGTTGGCGAGATCGCCGGTCTCCGACACTTCCATCGCACCGAGGATCGAGAGATCGATATGGCCGCCGCGGATCATCGCGAAGCTGTCGGCCGAGGAGAAATACGACGTCCGGTCGAGCTCGGTGATGGTCTGCTTGCCGGCGTTGATCAGGTCGGGATCGACCTCGGTCTCGCGCGGGAACGGGCCCATGCCGAGCATGCCGTTCTCGCTCTGCAGCGTCACGTCCATGCCGTCGGGGATGTAGTTCGCCACCAGCGTCGGGATACCGATACCGAGATTGACGTAGAAACCGTCACGCAGCTCGCGCGCCGCGACTTTGGCGAGATCGTCACGTGTCCAGGGCATGAAAGTCTCCGTCAATCCTTGTAGCGACGGATGCGGACACCCATCGGTTCGATCACGACAAAATGGCCGACTAGGGTTTCGCCTAGATCGGCAAGAGTTTTCGCCACAAGCGCGGCGCACGAATCCGGGCTCAGGGTGCGCAAGCGCATCAGTACAACGGCCGGTGGCCTTGTCGCCGCTTGCTCCGCGATGCCGCCGAAATCGCGATCATGTGTAAGCAGGATACGGCCCTGCTCTCTCGCCAAATCGAAGACAGCTTCGTCATCCAATCCCCGCGCGATATCGCGGATCAATTGCACGTCATGGCCGGCCGCCATCAGCACCCGCTTGAACGTCTGGCCGCAATTTTCGTCGGCCAGAACTTTCATTCGGCAGCGAGGAATTCGAAGCTTTCATCCGCAAGGCTGGCCGCCGCATAGGCGCAAGCCGCGCGGATATCTTCCTCCTTGAGGTCCGGATATTCGCGCAGGATGTCCGCGGCGCTCATGCCAGTGGCCAGTTCCCCCATGATGTGCTCGACAGTGATGCGCGTTCCGCGGATCACCGGCTTACCGACCATCACCTTTGGGTTGAGGTGAATACGCTTCAGCAGTTCGTTCATGGCTACGGCCTTTCCAGCGCCAGTATAGCGTATCAGACGCCTTCCCGCACGGTGCGTTTCTCGATGCGCTTTTCGTAGTTGGCGCCCGCGATGATGCGCGTCACGAAGATGCCCGGCGTATGGATCGTGTCGGGATCGAGCGAGCCCACCGGCACCAGTTCCTCCACCTCGGCGACCGTGACCTTGCCCGCCGTCGCCATCATCGGATTGAAATTGCGCGCGGTCTTGCGGAAGACGAGGTTGCCTTCGGCATCGCCCTTCCACGCCTTCACGATCGACAGATCGGCGACGAGACCGGTTTCGAGAATATATGTGTGGCCGGCGAAATCCTTGTGCTCCTTGCCCTCGGCGATCAGCGTGCCGACGCCGGTCTTGGTATAGAAGCCGGGAATGCCGGCGCCGCCGGCGCGGATGCGCTCGGCCAGCGTGCCCTGCGGATTGAACTCCAGTTCGAGTTCGCCCGAGAGATATTGCCGCTCGAAGGTCTCGTTTTCGCCGACATAGGAGCTGATCATCTTCTTGATCTGGCGCGTCTGGAGCAGGAGGCCGAGGCCGAAATCGTCCACGCCGGCATTGTTCGAGACCACGGTGAGGTCCTTCACGCCGGACGCGACCAGCGCGGCGATCAGCTTTTCGGGGATGCCGCAGAGGCCGAAGCCGCCGGACATCACCATCATGCCGTCGAACAGCACACCGTCGAGCGCTGCCTTTGCGTCGGGATAGACTTTTTTCATGGGACACTCGCGCGGGAGACGGGCGCACTATAGCCCGCGTCCGCCCGCTTCGCGCGCGTCATTCCGTCCAGGAAACGCCAATGCGCAGAACGCGCGGGCTCGCGTAGTTTGTTACAAAATCGGCGCTCTCCGTGGTCGCGACCTGCGCGTTGAAGAGATTGTCGCCTGCGAGATAGGCGCTCAGCCCATTCCACAGGCGCCAGGAGATTCGTCCATCGACGGTCAGCGCCGGCGCGAGACGCAGCGTGTTCTGGTCGTCGGCGAAGCGGGCGCTCTCGTAGCGCAGGTCGGCCGACAGGGTGAGCCGGTCGAGCGGGTTCCACCTCGCGCCGGCGGTCAGCGTCAGGCGCGGCGCCTGGCTTGGGCGCTTGCCCGTGAGCTGCGGCGCCGCCGCGCCGCCCTCGACATGGGCATCGACATAGTCGAAGGCGAGGTTGGTGCTGAGCGTATCGGTCATCCGCCAACGGCCATCGGCCTCGATGCCATAAGCGGCGATATTGCCCGCGTTCTGCCGCTGGATGAGCAGGCCGCTCGCCGGCACGGTTCCGACACCCGGCACGGCCACCGGACCATGCGCGACCGTGACATTGGTGATCGCGCCGTGGAGCTGGTTGTAGAAGATCGTTCCGTCCCAACTGAAGCGTTCGCCTTCACCGCCGAAGCCGAATTCCGCGCCGTAGAGTTTCTCGGGCGTCAGGCCGGGATTGGCCTCTGTGATGTTGTTGCCGAGCCGGAATGGGCGGTAGAGCTCGTTCAGCGAAGGCGCCCGGAAGCCGCCATAGGCGGCACTGCGTAGATAGAGTCCACCGCCCAGCTCCTGCCGCACGCCGAGACGCGCCGTCGGGACCTCGCCGCCCTTGCCCGGCGTGATCTGGTTCACGGTGACGGTGTTCGTCGCCAAGGTGGTCTGGATCAGATGTCCGCCGGTCGAGGCCCAATGATCGGCGCGGATGCCGGCGGTGATCAGCAGATCGTCGAGATGCAGTGCGCCTTCCGCATAGAGACCGCCGACCACCGTCCGTCCGCCGCTGACCCGGCCGATCGTGGGAACGCCGGCGACGAAGGAGGCATGCTCTTTCGACTCGCCTTGGGTGAAGCGTGCATCGCCGCCGATCTCCCAGGAAAAATACGACAGGCTTCCGCGCAGCGCGGCGTTGAAGCCGAAGCCGAGCGCCGGCGTCGCATATTGATCGTTGGTCAGCGTGGTCGAGACGCGTCCGGCCGCGATGGAGGCGGAGGTATTGGAGAAGCCCGTGTTGCGCAGCCATGCTTGCACGCGATAGCCCAACGCGCCTTCGCTTTGCGGATGCGCGAGCGTGAGGCTCGCGGTCACGCCATCAGCCGAGGATGCCGCCTTGTCGAGCCCGGAGTCGCGGTTCTCGCCATAGGCACCCAGCCGCAGCGAGAGCAGCGTGGCGGTCCATGGCTCCGCTTCGACCCGGAGCGACGCGTTGCGCGCATGATAGGTGACCGGCGTATCGGCCGCGCCGCGCTGTGTCGGCGAGACGGGGATCCAGCCGTCGCTGTCCTCGTCCGATGCGCTCGCGAACAGCGATACTGGACCGAGCGTCGTTCCGCCCGCCGCCGCAATACGCCGCCCGTTGCGCTCGGCCAGCGAGGCGTCGGCGGAGGCGCGGTGTGCTTCGCTGAGCGCGATGGTTCCGGTCAGCGCGCCCGCGCCATAGGGGCCCGCACCGGCGCCGCGCACGATTTCGGCACCCTCGATGTCCTCGGGCGGCAGCGACGACCAGATCACCCAGCCACCGAACGGATCGTTCTGCGGCACGCCGTCGAGCGTCACCAGTGTCCGGCCCGCGCCGGAGGGGGCGATCGAGCGCAGCGACACGCCCTGCGTCGTCGGATTGGCGCTGAGCGAACCGTCGCGGCGGAACAGCGACAGGCCCGGCACCTGCTTCAGCGCCGCGTCGAGCTCGGTCGCGTCGTGGATATCGGTGGCATCGAGCGTGGCGACCGAGAAGGCCTTGTTGCCGACCGGATCGGGTGGCGACGCGGTGACCACGACGGTTTCGATCGGGGCGGCAGCGGCGGCGGGGGCGAGAACGGCCAGTGCCGCACAGGCGAAAAGCGATGTCCGAAGCGATGTCATCCCGGAGGGACCTTACGCGGCAAATTTCGCGCTGCCGAGAAGGATATCGGGCCCGTTTCAAGAAAGGGCTGGACACATGGCGACGTTTCGTACAGTGTACTCGTACGACGTACGAGACCTCATGCCGAAAGAGCTCTCCAGCCAGGACCTTGAAGCGACCCGCGCCCGGATCGGCGCGGCGGCAGCGGCGCTTTATGCCGCCAAGGGTGAAGGCGCGATCACCATCCGCGACATCGCCTCGAAGCTTGGCCGCTCGCCGATGGGGCTCTACCGCTATTTCGCCGACCGCGACGAGATTTTGGCCTATGTCCGCGCCGATGCCTTCGACCGCTTTTCCGACCAGCTCGAAGCCGCTTTCGCCAGCGGCGGCGATGCGTTTGCCCGCGCCCGCGCCGTCGGCCGTGCCTATCTCGATTTCGCGCTGAAGAATCCCAACGCCTATCGCCTGATGTTCGATCTCTCGCCGCCGGACGAAGCCCGCCATCCCGAGCTGCGCCGCGCCGGCAGGCGCGCCGGCGAGACCGTGACCCGGCATGTGAAGGACCTCGTCGCCGCCGGCATCGTGCAGGGCGATCCCGCCGTGATCGGCAACGCACTCTGGGCCGCGAGCCATGGCGTGATCGTGCTGCATCTTGCCGGGCGCCTGCCCGCCGGCATGAACGTCGAAGATCTCTATTTCGAGACCATGCGGCTCACCTTCCGCGGCGCGCGCACTGCGCCGGCGCGCCGCAACACTTTTCCGAAATCTGCAACCGCATAACCAGGAGAAACGTCATGGCCCTCACGGGTGCACTCACCAAAAAGCTGTCGGTCCCGGTCATCGGATCGCCGCTGTTCATCATTTCCGGCCCCGAACTCGTGCTGGCGCAGTGCAAGGCCGGCATCATCGGATCGTTCCCCTCGCTCAATGCCCGCCCGATCTCGATGCTCGACGAATGGCTGGCGCGCATCACCGAAGAACTCGCGGCGTGGGATCGCGCCCATCCGGAAAGCCCGAGCGCGCCCTTCGCCGTGAACCAGATCGTGCACAAGTCGAACGACCGGCTGGAACAGGACCTTGCGCTTTGCGTGAAGTACAAGGCGCCTGTGGTCATCACCTCGCTCGGCGCGCGTGAGGATGTGAACCAGGCGGTGCACTCCTATGGCGGCGTGGTGATGCACGACATCATCAACAACAAGTTCGCCCACAAGGCGGTGGAGAAGGGTGCCGACGGCATCATCGCGGTCGCGGCGGGTGCCGGCGGCCATGCCGGCGTGCTCTCGCCCTTCGCGCTCGTCTCGGAGATCCGTGAATGGTTCGACGGACCGCTCGCGCTTTCCGGCGCGATCGCGACCGGCGGCGCGGTGCTCGCGGCGCAGGCGATGGGCGCCGACTTCGGCTATATCGGCTCGGCCTTCATCGCGACTGAGGAAGCCAACGCCGATGCCGGCTACAAGCAGATGATCACCGAGTCGGCCGGCGACGACATCGTTTACACGAACCTCTTCACCGGCGTGCACGGCAACTATCTGCGCCCGAGCGTGGTGCGCGCCGGGCTCGATCCCGACAATCTGCCGGTCAGCGATCCGTCCAAGATGAATTTCGGCTCGGGCGGCAACACCAAGGCCAAGGCTTGGAAGGATATCTGGGGCTGCGGCCAGGGCATCGGCGCGGTCAAGCATGTGCCGACCGCCGGCGAACTGGTGGCGCGGCTGACGCGCGAATACAATGATGCGAAGGCACGCATCATGGGCGCGCCGCTGAAAGTCGCTGCGGAGTAGTACCGGCATGGCCAGCCTCGATCCGATCGGTCCCACCATCGTCCGCGGCGCCGAGAGCTTCCTGCTCACGGCGGCGCGGATCGACCAGACCTTCCAGATCGACGTGCTGGCCCCGCCGGGCGAAGTGAAAGAGCCGCTGCCGGTGATCTATGTCACCGATGCGAGCTATGGCTTCGGCATCGCCGCGCAGACCGTGATGCTGATGAATCTCGCGCGCGAGCTGCCGCGCGCCGTGCTGGTCGGCATCGGCTATCCCGCGACCGTCGACGCCAGGACGATCCGCGGCCTGCGCTTTCGCGAGTTCTGCCCGACCGAGGCCCCTGCCTATGTCGAGCGCATTCGCCGCGAGATGCCGGGCGAGATCCCGGACGGCGTGATGCCCGGCGGCGCCGGTGCCTTCCTCTCCTTCATCACCGACGAGCTGAAGCCGCTGATCGAGGCGAAGTATCCGGTCGACGTGAAGGACCAGACGCTGTCCGGCATGTCGCTTGGCGGGTTGTTCGCGCTCTTCGCATTGTTCACGAAGCCGGGCGCGTTCCAACGCGTGGTCGCGCTCAGCCCTTCGATCTGGTGGGACGAACGCGCGCTCCTCGGCATCGAGGCCGAATTCGCGAAGACGGCGAAGGACCTGCCGGTCAATCTCTTCACCTCCATCGGCGCGCTCGAAGAGGCCGCCTATCCGCCGGCGCAGATGGTCTCGAACCTCTACACGCTCGACGCCACACTGCGCGGCCGCAAATATCCGAAGCTTCGCATGGCGATGGAGGTCTTCCCGCAGGAGACCCACAACTCGGTCTATGCCGGATCGTTCACCCGCGGCCTGCGCACCGTGTTCGGCCGCACGCCGGGCTTCGAAAGCTGGGCGACGCTTTCCGGTTAGCCGCAGCGCGCCTATGATCGCTGCGCGAACAACAGGACGCGCAAATGATCCGGGCAGGCATTGGCGGCTGGAATTTCGAGCCGTGGCGCAAGACCTTCTATCCGGCGAACGTCTCCAAGGCGAAGGAGCTGCAATACGCCAGCCGCGCGCTTACGACCATCGAGGTCAACGGCACCTTCTATTCCACCTTCAAGCCGCCGACGTTCAAGAAGTGGTTCGAAGAGACGCCTGACGATTTCGTCTTTTCGCTGAAGGCCAATCGTTTCGCCGTGAACCGCAAGGTGCTGAGCGAAGCCGGACCGAGCATTGCGCGCTTCCTGGAGAGCGGCGTCAGCGAACTCAAACAGAAGCTCGGTCCGATCCTGTGGCAGTTCATGGGGACGAAAAAGTTCGATGCGGTGGATTTCGAGGGCTTCCTCGCCCTGTTGCCGAAGTCGATCGAGGGCGTGCCGCTGCGCCACGCTGTCGAGCCGCGCCATGCGAGCTTCCAGACGCCGGAGTTCATCGCGCTGGCGCGCAAATACAATGCCGCGACGGTGTTCGCGCATTCGAAGACCTATCCCGCGATCCCCGATGCGACGTCCGATTTCGTCTATTGCCGCCTGCAGGAGACGCAAGAGCGCGTCGAGACCGGGTACACCGCTGCCGAGATCAAACGATGGGCCGAAGCGGCGAAGGCGTGGGAAGCGGGCGGGCTGCCGAAAGGCATGACCGCATTCGGAAAGCCGGCGCCCAAGAAGAAGCGCGACGTGTTCGTGTACTTCATCGCGGGCGCGAAGGAGCGGAATCCGGCGGCGGCGATGGCGTTCCTGAAGGCAATCAGGAAATAGGATGACGCCACGTCTTTTAGCGTCAGCCGTGATCCTCGCCGTTACCCTGCCTGGTTGGGCGGTCACCGCACGTCCAGTCCGTGACTGGCCTCCCGTGGTGGATAGAAGTCTATCGGACTTCATTCGCTGTGCGCGACACAGCAATCTCCGACCACTTGACACCGATACGTTTGCATTTTGCGACACAAGAATTCACTGGGTGCCCAGCCGCATCGGGGAAGTGGCTCCATGCATCCGTCGCGACAGGATCGTGCGCCGTGAAGACTTGCCTTCATACCGCTTGACTGGATCAACCGAATTCCACGTCACTTTCGCTTGCGCGCGCGGCGTCCGCCTGACCGCTGCATTCGAATATTTGAGAGGCCGAGCCTGGGTCGCAGGAGCATTCGAAGAACTGGACTGACAGCGACTTCGTTCTAATTGCCCGCTTGAGTCCGCACGCCTCAGCCGTTCGCCGCGCCGCGGAACAGGCGCTCCGTCGCGGCATCGGCGGGGAACAGGGTTTCGATGCGCAACTCGTCCGCCGTGACGTCCTGTGCGGTACCGAAGGTCGCGATCACGGTGAACAGCGACACCCGCATCCCGTCCTTGGCGATCTCGAGCGGAAGCACCGGCATGAGCGCCGCGGATTCCGCACCCCACAGCGTCGCGGCATCCTGAAGCGGACCGAGCTCGGCCAGGACGGATTTCATCTCTGCGCCGCCGGCCGTCTCGGCCTCACGCTGCGCCCGAAGCCACAGAAGCGGTGCGATATCGCGCCAGTTGGCGATGAAAGGTTTGAGGCCATCGGGATGGAAGAACAGCCGCATCAGGTTGCGCTGCGCGCCGCCGATACGGGTCCAGACATCGGCGCCCATCATCGCCGCGAGCATCTCGAAGGGCGGGTTGGCGAGCACGACGTTCCAGGCGCGGTCGACGGCCAGGGCCGGAAACGGCGCATGCGCCGACAGGATCATCCGAACCGCGCTCATCACCTGCCCCATCTGGGGATCGTCGAGCGGGCGCGCCTTGAACACGGGCGCGAAACCGGCCGCGGTGAGCCAGCCATTGCGGTCGCGCAGCGGCACCTCCAGCGTTTCGCTGAGCTGCAGGATCATGGTGCGGCTCGGCCGCGCGCGGCCGGATTCGAGAAAGCTGACATGGCGCTGCGACACGCCCGAAGCCAGCGCGAGATCGAGCTGCGACAGGCGCCGCTTCTGCCGCCAGTGCTTCAGCAGGGTGGGGAATCCGTTCGATAGGTCGTGTGCCAGGGACATCGGGCGCTCCTGTTCCAACGATGGTAGCCCAATTGCGCCGCTTCAATAACCTGCAAGGTAATTGAGATCATTCACGGCGCCGGAGAATGTGCACCGTCATCAAGACGGGAGCACCGCATGTCCAGTCGCGCACTTATCCTCATCGTGGTCATTGGCGCTTTTGGCGTCCTGACCGCGCTGGCATTGATGGATGTCGGCTTTTTCGGAATCCTCGAGCCGCATTTCAAAAGCTATGGCGGGGCACAGGTCTTCGTCGATCTGGTGATCGTCTGCGTGCTGTCCTGCATCTGGATGGCGCACGATTCACGCAGCAGCGGACTGCCGGCCTGGCCGTTCATCGTGCTGACGCTCGCCGCCGGGTCCTTCGGACCGATGACCTACCTGCTGGTTCGCGAATTCCGCGGACGCAGCGCAGCCTAGAGTCTGCAATCCAGTTCTGAAAACGAGATTCCGTCATGGGCGGGCTTGAGCCGCCCATGACGGGTTGGGTTGAGTTCCAGGCACGGGGTGATTCCCTAATTCTGCGCCGCCGTCAGCGCCTGCTCGAAATCGTCGATCAGGTCGCTCGCCTCCTCGATGCCGACCGACATCCGCAGCAGGTCCGGTGGGGCGGGCGAGTCGGGGCCTTCGACCGAGGCGCGATGCTCGATCAGGCTCTCGACGCCGCCGAGCGAGGTCGCGCGCTTCCATATCTGCACATTGGCCGCGGTGGCGATGGCGCCACGCTCGCCGCCCTTGACCCGGATCGACATCAGGCCACCGAAGCCGCCCAGCATCTGCTTCGCCGCGACGTCGTGGCCGGGGAAGTTCGACAGGCCGGGATAAAGCACATCCTCCACCAGCGGATGGCCGCGGAAATGCTGCGCCACCGCCATCGCATTCGCCGCCGCCGCGCGCACGCGCGGGAACAGCGTGCGCATGCCGCGCAGCAGAAGCCAGGCCTCGAAACTGCCGAGCACGCCCCCGAGCTGGATGCGCAGTCTCTTGATCTTCTCCCAATGCGCATCGACCGCCTTCGTCGCCAGCGCGCCGGCGACGAGATCGGAATGGCCGTTGAGATACTTGGTGGCCGAATGCATCACGATATCGGCGCCGAGATCGAGCGGGCGGGTGAAGACCGGTGTCGCCACCGTCGAATCCACCGCGAGCCGCGCGCCGGCGCCATGCGCAATCTCCGCCGCCGCGGCGATATCGGTGACGGCGAGCGTCGGGTTGCCCGGCGTCTCGATCCAGACCAGCGCGGTTTCGCCCAGGCGCATCGCCGCTTTCAGCGCCGAAAGATCGGTGGTATCGACGACCTCGACCTTCAGGCCCCAATCGGCCGCGAAGGTGAGCAGCCAGTTGCGCAGCGACCAGTACATCACCCGCGAGATCACGACGTGATCGCCCGGCTCCAGAGACTGGAACACCACCGTCGCCGCCGCCATGCCGCTGGCGAAGATCGCCGCATCGGCGGCATTTTCGAGACTCGCAAGCACGGCCTCGGCCTGGTCGTAGGTCGGATTGTCGGCACGGGAATAATTGCGGCCCGAGCTGTAGCCGTTGTCGGCATCGCGGATGAAGGTCGAAGACGGATGCAGCGGCGGCGCCACCGCCTTGGTCGCCTCGTCGATCCAGCCCAGCGCCTGCGCCGCGACAGTCGCGGGCTTCATCGGAGTGTCTTTGTTCATGCGCGGACATTCGCAGCAACCCCATCCTTCGACAAGCTCAGGATGAGGTTACTGATAGAGCCCTCATGCTGAGCCTGCCGAAGCACGCATGCGCTCGGCTCACGCTTCAACCGGCCCCGGGTTGCCGTCGTCGACAACGAAAGTCTTCAGCGTGGAGAGCGTCGCCGCCGGATCGGTCACGTCGGACACGGTCTGGAATTTCGCCGTCATCCGCTCGCGCGTCAGCTCGACCGAGACATAGCCGCGCTTGCGGCTCTCGAAGAACTTGATGTGCGGATTGTCGGGCAGGATCTGCGCGAAGACGTCATAGGGCACGCCATAGGAGGTGATCGAGGTCCCGATCAGCTCGCTGCCGATGGTCGGCGCCTTCGGATCGTCGAAATCGGTCTTGAGATCGTTGGCCCAATAGGAGTGGATGTCGCCGGTGATCGCGACGAAGTTCGACGGTTTGGAATCGGCGACATGCTGCATCAGCCGCGCGCGGCTGGCGGGGTAGCCGTCCCAGCCGTCGGTGTACCAGCCGAGTTCGCCGTCCTTGTTCTTCTGCCGCAGCCGCGCCATCGTCACGTCGTTGCCGACGACGTTCCAGCGCGCCTTCGAGGTCGCGAGCCCGTCGAACAGCCACTTCTCCTGCTTCATGCCGATCATCGAACGATCGGCCTCGAACAGCTCCGGACAGGAGCCGCGTGTCTCGACATGGCCGCCGCCGCGCTGGCCGATCGCCTTCTGGTGGTCGTAGCAGGCTTCGCGCGAGCGGTATTGCCGCCCATCGATCAAATCGAGCCGCATCAGATCGCCGAAATCGTAGCGGTCGTAGAGCCGCATGTTCGGGCCATGCGGCTGGGAAAACACCGGCTTCAGCGGCATGAACTCGTAATAGGCCTTGTAGGCGGCGGCGCGGCGTTTCAGGAACGCGGCCGGATCCTGGAAATCCTCGCCCCATTTGTCCGCATAGTCGTTCTGCACCTCGTGATCGTCCCAGGTCAGCAGTGCCGGGACCATCTGGTGCAGGAACTGGAGATTGGGATCGAGGCGGTATTGCGTGTAGCGCGCGCGATACTCGGCCAGCGTCTCGCATTCCTTGCCGCCGGAATGCGTGCGCACCGTCGGATGCTTGTCGGGATGCTTCTCGGCGTATTCATAAATGTAGTCGCCAAGGAAGATGCCGAAATCCGGATCTTCGTAAGCCGCGTGGCGATAAGCTGAGAAGTAGCCATATTCATAATGCGAGCAGGAGAAGTAAGCGAAGCGAAGCTTGTCGGCACCGTGCGGCGGCAAGGTCTGGGCGCGGCCGATGGCGCTCGACGCGCTGCCCGAGGTGAAGCGGTACCAGTAGGGGCGGCCGGGCTTCAGGCCCTTGATGGATTTGTGAACCGAGTAACCCCACTCGGATTCCGCCAGCGCCGTGCCGCGCTGGACGATGTGATGCATGGAGTCGTCGGTCGCGATCTCATAGCCGATGGCACGCGACGGGCCGGCGATTCCGCCATCCTCCGCCAGCGGTTCCGGCGCCAACCGGGTCCAGAGCACGAAACCATCCGCGGCGGGCGCACCGGCGGCAACGCCCAGGCTGAACGGATTGCCCTTCCAGGAAACCAGCCCCTTGGCGATGGCGGGCGCGACGAGCGCCGTGGCGCCGAGACCGGTCAGAAGTGTGCGGCGCGAGGTGTGCAGGGTCATGGCGATCCTCCGAAGTGCTGCGAACCACAAACCATGCCACTGTGACGGGCGCGTATCGCCCGGCAAAGGCCGTTTCCGTTGGGGCAATTAAAAAGACGCAATCCGAGGCTGGTGCGAGCGCGAAATCCCGGTGCTAAAACACCAGCCGGTCAACCGAAGGAGTACCATCATGGGTGAGGCATATATCGTCGCGGCGGCACGCACCGCGGGCGGCAAGCGCGGCGGCAAGCTGAAGGACTGGCATCCGGTTTCGTTGGGCGCCACCGTCATCAATTCGCTGCTCGACCGCTCGGGCGCCAATCCCGACCTGATCGAGGACGTGATCTGCGGCTGCGTTTCGCAGGTCGGCCAGCAGGCGATCAACGTCGCGCGCAACGCGGTGATGGCCTCGCGCCTGCCCGAGCATGTGCCGGGCACTTCGGTCGACCGTCAGTGCGGTTCCTCGCAGCAGTCGCTGCACTTCGCGGCCCAGGCGGTGATGTCGGGCTCTATGGACGCGGTGATCGCGATGGGCGTCGAGAGCATGACGCGCGTGCCGATGGGCGCCTCCGCCGTGCTCGCGATGGAGAAGGGCATGGGCTCGTATATGAGCCCCGAGATCATGGCGAAGTATCCCAACGTCCAGTTCAGCCAGTTCATGGGCGCCGAGATGATGGCCGAGAAGTACAAGCTGTCAAAAGATACGCTCGACGAGTTCGGCTACAACAGCCACAAGAAGGCGATCGCGGCGACGCAAGGCGGCAAGTTCAAGGATGAAGTCGTCAGCCTGACCATCAAGGACGCCGAAGGCGCCGAGTCCCAACACACGACCGACGAAGGCATCCGCTTCGACGCCAGCCTCGAAGGCATCAAGGGCGTGAAGCTGCTGCGCGAAGGCGGCGCGATCACGGCGGCAACTTCTTCGCAGATCTGCGACGGCGCCTCGGGCGTGATGGTCGTGAACGAGAAGGGGCTGAAGGCGCTCGGCGTCAAGCCGCTCGCCCGCATCCACCACATGACGGTGATCGGCGGCGATCCGGTGATCATGCTCGAAGCCCCCCTGCCCGCGACCAAGCGCGCGCTCGAAAAGGCCGGCATGAAGATCGACGACATCGATCTCTATGAGGTCAACGAAGCCTTCGCGTCCGTTCCGGTCGCCTGGCTGCAGTACACTGGCGCCAATCCGGAGAAGCTGAACGTCAATGGCGGCGCGATCGCGCTCGGCCACCCGCTCGGCGCCTCCGGCACCAAGCTGATGACCACGCTTCTTTACGGCCTCAAGGACCGCAACAAGAAGTGGGGCCTGCAGACGATGTGCGAAGGCGGCGGCCTCGCCAATGTGACGATCGTCGAGCGGCTGTAGTTTTCACTCCAACCCACCACCGTCATGGCCGGCCTTGTGCCGGCCATCCATGAACACCCAAGCGGCAGTTGTGATCATGGATCGCCGGAACAAGTCCGGCGATGACGGTTGAGAGAGGGCAACCAAGCCATGGACCTCTCCTATTCCCCCGAATATCTCGCCTTCCGCGACGAGGTCCGCGCCTTTTGCGCCAAACACGGCCCGAGCGCGCCGAAGAACGGCGGCGGCTTCAACGAAGAAGGCAAGGCGTGGCAGCGCCTGCTGATCGAGCACGGCTATGCCGCGCGCACGATCCCGAAAGAATATGGCGGCTATGGCGCCGAGCCCGACGTGCTGAAATCGCGCATCATCGCCGAGGAGTTCATCGCCGCCGGGCTGCCGATGGGGCTGAGCGGCCAGGGCATCTCCATGCTGGTGCCGACGCTGCTCGAAGTCGGCTCCGAAGAGCAGAAGCAGAAATACATCCGCCCCACGCTGCACGGCGACATCATCTGGTGCCAGGGTTACAGCGAGCCGGGCGCGGGCTCCGACCTTGCCTCGCTCACGACGCGCGCGACGGAAGATGGCGACGATTTCATCGTCAACGGCCAGAAGATCTGGACCTCCACCGCGGCGCAGGCCGACATGATCTTCTGTTTGATCCGCACCGAGCCGGACAAGCCGAAGCATGAAGGCATCTCCTACATCCTGTTCTCGATGAAGACGCCGGGCATCGAAGTGCGCCCGCTGGTCACCATGACCGGCCGCGCCGAGTTCAACGAGGTGTTCTTCACCGATGTCCGCGTGCCGAAATCCGGCGTCGTCGCCGGGCGCGGCCTCGGCTGGATGGTGGCGAACGCCACGCTGAAGCACGAGCGCGGCATGCTGGGCGATCCCAACCAGGCCGGCACACGGCTCAAGGCCATCATCGAGCTGATGCAGACCGAGGATGTCGACGGCTCGCGACTGATGGACAATCCGGCGCTGCGCGACCGGCTGCTCAAGCTGCAAGCTCGCGTGCATGCGATGGAGTATCACGGCCTGCGCCTGCTCACCGCCTCAATCAAGGGCGAGGATCCGGGTGTGGCACGGCTGATCGTCAAGCTGATGGGCTGCGAGATCAATCACCAGCTCGCGGCGTTCGCTATCGATGCGCTGGGCGAGCTCGGCATGCTCTACAACGGCTCGCCGCATTTGCGGAATTTCGGCAACTGGCAGTCGAGCTACATGTTCGATCTCGGCTTGATCATCGGCGGCGGCACCGCGCAGATCCAGAAGAACATCATCTCCGAACGCGGCCTCGGCATGCCGCGCGAACCGAAGCTGGCGAAGGCGTGATCCTTCGGGGCTCGCTGTGCTCGCACCTCAGGATGACGCGGATGCCCGTCATGCTGAGGTGCGAGGCGAAGACGAGCCCCGAAGCATAGGGAGGTAGCCTCATGGAATTCGATCTCACCGCCGACCAGAAGATGATGCAGGAGAGCATCAACCGGACGCTCGAGCGCGTCGCGCCGCTGGAGCGCGTGCGCAAGGCCGAGGGGCATGCCGATGACGTACTGAAGGCGCTGGCCGAACTCGGCCTGCCCGGCATTCTGATCCCGGAAGAGTACGGCGGGCTCGGGCTCAAGCTGCTCGATGCGGCGCTGGCGGGCGAGGCGCTCGGCCGCCATGTCGCGCCGGTGCCGTTCGTCGCCTCGTCGGTGATGGCGCCGCTGGCGATCCTGAATGCCGGCAGCGAGGCGCAGAAGGCGAAATACCTGCCGAAACTGGCAAGCGGCGAGCTCATCGCCGGCGTCGCGGTCAGCGAACAGGCCGCCGGGGCGCGCGACAAGTCGGGCATCACCGCGAAGGGCGGCAAGCTCAGCGGTACGGCGCTGTTCGTGCTCGATTTCGCCGGCGCGGGTATCTATGTCGTCGCCGACCGTTTCGGCGCGCTGCATGTCGTCGATGCGAACGCCAAGGGGATCGAGAAGGTCGCGTTGTCGACCATCGACGCCACGCGCGTGATCGGCCAGCTCAATTTCGACAACGTCGAGGCCGAGCCGCTGGCGAACAATCCGCAGGCCGCGCTCGACCGCATGATCGATGCCGGGCGCGTGATCCTTGCCGCCGACACGCTGGGCGCGGGGCTGCGCATGATCGAGAAGGCCGTTGCCTACGCCGCCGAGCGCAAGCAGTTCGGCCGCGTCATCGGCAGCTTCCAGGCGGTCAAGCATATGTGCGCCGAGATGATCGCCGAGCTCGAACCCTGCCGCGCGCTGATGTGGTATGCCGCCTATGCCTTCGACGAATTCCCCGAGGATGGCCGCCGCATGGCCGCACATGTGAAGGCGCATACCAGCGAGGTCGGCACCTTCGTCGCCCGCACCGCGACCGAAGTCCATGGCGGCATGGGCTTCACCGATTTGCTCGGCCTGCACTACTGGTTCAAGCGGATTGGGTTCAACCGTCAGGCGCTGGGTGGGCCGGAGAAAGCGCGCCACGACGCAGCGGTGGCGCAGGGCTGGGTGGGGAATTGAGCGTCCCTTTACCTCCCCTGAAAGGGGAGGTCGAAATTTGCGCGGCAAATTTCGGGCGGGATCGGATTCGGTGTTGGACCCCTCCCGAAAAATCCGCCGGATTTTTCGACCTCCCCTTTCATGGGAGGTAAAAGACTGCCATGACCACCGCCCCCGACGGCCTCCCCGTCCCCCAGCGCTATCTCGCCATCCTCACCATCGCGCTCGGCGTCACCATGGCGGTGATGGATTCGGCCATCGCCAATGTCGCGCTGCCGACCATCGCCAAAGACCTCAACACCAACCCGGCCCTGTCGATCTGGATCGTCAACGGCTACCAGCTCGCCGTCACCATCTCGCTCCTGCCGCTCGCCGCGCTGGGCGACATCGTCGGCTATCGCCGGATCTATATCGCCGGTCTCGTGCTTTTCACGCTGGCGTCGCTGTTCTGCGCCCTGTCGGACAGCCTGCCGGTGCTCGCACTTGCCCGCGTGGTCCAGGGCTTCGGCGGCGCCGGCATCATGAGCGTGAACTCCGCGCTGATCCGCTTCATCTATCCGCACAGCCAACTCGGGCGCGGATTGTCGATCAACACGCTCATCGTCGCGGTCTCGGCGGCGGCCGGGCCGACCGCGGCGGCGGCGATCCTGGCGACGGCGAGCTGGCCCTGGCTCTTCGCGGTGAACATCCCCTTCGGCATCGTCGCAGTCGCCGTCGCGCTACGCGCCCTGCCCCAAACGCCGCGCGCACCGCACGCTTTCGATATTCCCGGCGCGATCCTGGTCGCGGCGATGTTCGCCCTGCTGATCGGCAGCATCGACGCCTTCGGCCATGGCGAGTCGGTCCTGCTCTTCGCGGTCGAGATCGCCGCCACGATCGGCATCGGCTGGCTGATGGTGCGGCGCGAGGCGACGGCGGCGCTGCCGATGCTGCCCATCGACCTGATGCGCATTCCGATGTTCGCGCTCTCCATCGGCACGTCGATCTGTTCCTTCAGCGGACAGATGCTGGCGATGGTATCGCTGCCCTTCCTGCTGCAGACCAACCTGCACTACTCCGCCGTCGAGACCGGATTGATGATCACGCCTTGGCCCATCGCGATCGCGATCGTCTCGCCCATCGCCGGCCGCCTCGCCGACCGCTATCCCGCGGGGTTGCTCGGCGGGCTCGGATTGCTGGTCTTCGCTTCGGGATTGCTGGCGCTCGCGCTCCTGCCGGAACACGCGACCATTCCGGACATCGTCTGGCGCATGGCGCTGGCAGGCTGCGGCTTCGGCCTGTTCCAGTCGCCCAACAACCGCGCGATGATCGGCTCGGCACCCTTGTCGCGCAGCGGCGGGGCGAGCGGCATGCTCGGCACCGCCCGCCTGCTCGGCCAGACCATCGGCGCGGCGCTGGTCGCGCTCTGCTTCTCGCTCGTGCCCGCGATGGGCGCGGTGACCGCGCTCTATGCCGGTGTCGGCTTCGCCGTCGTCGCGGCGCTGGTTTCGAGCCTGCGGCTTTTTGATCGCACGGGTCTTGCAGCAGGAAGCGGGAGCTGAGCCGCAACCCCGCCGGATTTTCATTGGACCGCCACGCGAAGCCGCGCGCATACTTTCCCCAACAACAAGATCGGGAGGGACCATGCGGAAGATCGGGAGCATTCTCGGCTTGGCCGCAATTCTGGCGACGAGCGGCCTTGCACTCGCCGCCGATGCGCCGGCCATGCCGCAGAACGACTACGGCAACGGCGCCAGCTGGCTTTGCCTGCCGGGCCGCACCGATGCCTGCACGGTCGACGAGGACGCGACCGTGGTTGCTGCCGATGGCACGCTGACGCCCGAGAAATTCACACCGGCATCGGATCCGCCGGTCGACTGCTTCTATGTCTATCCCACGGTGTCGTTCGACCAGAGCGTGGTCAGCGACATGAATCCCGGACCGGAAGAGAGGAGCGTGGTGGTGCAGCAATTCGCCCGCTTTGCCGGCGTGTGCCGGACCTATGCGCCGCTCTACCGCCAGTACACGCTGATGTCGCTCGTCGCGCGCCAGACCGGCAAGCCGATGGCGCTGCCGGCCGATCCCTATATCGGCTATCACGACGTGGTCGACGCCTGGAACTACTACCTCGCCCATTACAACAAGGGCCGCGGCGTCGTCCTGATCGGGCACAGCCAGGGTTCCGGCGTGCTCACGGCGCTGATCAAGAACGAGATCGACGGCAAGCCCGTTCAGAAGCAGCTCGTCCTTGCGATTCTCGGCGGTACGCGCCTCACCGTGCCCACCGGCAAGGACATGGGCCGCGATTTCCAGTCGGTGCCGCTTTGTCATTCCGACACGACGCCCGGCTGCGTCATCGCCTTCGCCTCGTTCCGTGCGACGGTGCCGCCCTCGAACAGCTTCTTCACCAAGGCCGACAAGCCCGGCACGGAAGCGGCCTGCGTGAACCCGGCCGCGCTCGACGGCGGCGCGGTGCATGCGTATCTGGCGACCAGCTGGCGAGGCTTCGGCAACTCGCCGCCGACCACCGGCGAAAGCTGGGTCAAGGGCAAGACCGTGACGACGCCTTTCGTCAGCCTTCCCGGTCTGCTGACCGCCGAATGCGCGCATAACGACAGCGGCAACTATCTTTCCATCGCCGTGCATGGCGACCCCGCCGATCCGCGCACCGACGATATCTCGGGCGACACACTGATCGACGGCAAGGTATCTCCCGTCTGGGGCCTGCACCTCATCGACATGAACCTGTTCATGGGCAACCTGCTCGACATCGTACGCAGCCAAAGCGCCGCATGGCTGAAGGCGCAATAAGGGAGAACGACATGGAGACCAATCCGAAAGCCGCGGGCTTCGCCGCCGGACGGCTCGACCGCATTTCCGATCACCTGAAGCGTTCCTACATCGACAACGGCAAGATCGCCGGTTGCCAGGTGGCGGTGACGCGCAAGGGCCATCTCGCCTATTTCGCATCGCTCGGCCAGATGGACCGCGAGCGCGCCAGGCCGATGGTCGACGACGCCATCTTCCGCATCTATTCGATGAGCAAGCCGATCACTTCGGTCGCGCTGATGATGCTGTACGAGCGCGGCTATTTCCAGCTGAACGATCCGGTGCACCGCTTCATCCCCGAATGGCGCGACCATCGCGTCTGGGTCTCGGGCGAAGGCAATGCGATGGAGACCGCGAAGCCGAACCGTCCCGTCAGCATGCGCGACATGCTGTGCCACACCGGCGGCATCACCTATGGCAACGCACTGGCCGCGCTCGGCGCGCCGGACACCGCCCATCCGGTCGACAAGGAATACGCCAAGGTGGGCGTCCGCCGCGGCGAAGGCGAGACGCTGCGCGAATTCGTGCAGAAGCTCGGCCGCGTGCCGCTGCGTTACCAGCCCGGCGAGCGCTGGATGTATTCGCTCTCGACCGATGTCTGCGGCGCGCTCGTCGAGATCATCTCGGGCAAGCGTTTCGATAAATTCCTGGCAGACGAAATCTTCGGCCCGCTGAAAATGGTCGATACCGCGTTCACCGTCGCCAAAGAGAAGCTGCCACGCTTCGCCGCCAATTACCGCCGTGGCGCCGACAAGAAGCTCCATCTCGTCGACGATCCTGAGAAGAGCACGTACCTGAAGGAGCCGAGCTTTTTCTCCGGCGGCGGCGGCCTCACCGGCACGACGGCGGACTATGTCCGCTTCTGTGAGATGCTCCGCCGCGGCGGCGAGCTCGACGGCGCGCGCATCCTGGGACCTCGCACCATCGAGCTGATGCACCGCAACCATCTGAAAGACAACAAGGACCTCACCCAGATGGCGATCGGCGGATTCTCCGAGACCGCCAATGAGGGCGTCGGCTTCGGTCTTGGGTTCGCCTGTACGCTCGACAGCGTGCAATCGGGCAGCATCGCCGGCACCGACTGGTATTGGGGCGGCGCGGCGAGCACGATCTTCTGGGTCGATGCCGTGGACGATCTCGCGGTCGTGTTCATGACCCAGCTGATGCCGAGCGGCGCTTTCAACTTCCGCGGCCAGCTGAAGAGCATCGTGTATTCGGCGATTGCGGATTGAGCTTCCCGCCATCCTTCGACAGGCTCAGGATGGTGGATTGGATCGGCATCCGATCCTGCAATAGCCCTCATCCTGAGCCTGTCGAAGGACGAGGGCGCTAGGCTGGCCGTTCCCGATACCACGCCAGCTGTTCGCTGGTCGCCAGCAGTTTGCCGTCGCGACTCCAGTAGCTCGAGCGCTCATCCGATGCGCCGCGCGAGCCGACACGGCCGTCGCATTCGATCAGGATGAAATCCTCGCCGATCGCCGCGAGTTCTTCCTCCGTCGCATGGAGATAGACGGTGAGCGACAGCGTTGTCGTGCTGATGGTGCGGCCGAGCGCGTACATCGAACGCGGCGGCGAGAAATCCGTCACCATGCCGAGCATCGCCTTGTCGAAGGGTCCGCGGCGCGGCCGGACCCAGGCATGGGAAAGCGCGCTGGTGCCGCCCGCCTCGGGCATGAAGTTCCCGAACATGCGGCGTTCGAAAGCGGAGGCGCCGTAGTGTTGCGACGGGCCATCGAATTCCTGTTTCGGAAGCGTCTCGGGACCCGGGACCTCGGGCATCTTGGCGAACTCGAAGGGTGGCGTCGCGGGGCGCTGCGCCATCGTGACGACGGCGTGGACGCCGACCTGGTCGCTGCCGCCCGGCCGCAATTCGACTTCCCAGACGCCGATGGAACGGCCCTGGCGCAGGCAGCGCGTGCGCACATCGATCGGCCCTGAAGGCAGCGCGGCGGCATAGGTGAGCGTGAGCGACAGGGCTTCGCCGGTGGCGGTGGGCTCGGCGTCGAGCACGCGGATGGCGAGGCCAATGGCATAGCCGCCCCAGAGCCCGCCGCCCGGATTGCTCCATTCGGGACCCGCGAAAGTCGACCAGCGATGCGTCCCGGCCGGCGTCAGGGGCATGGCGGCATCGGTCGTCGGGCTGTTCATTCTGGGTCTCCGGTATCGGGCGAAGCTAAGCGGCGTGCCGCAGCGTCAGTCAACGCGCCGCCCGCCGGTGACGGTGACGCGGCGGGTCTCGGTCGCCGGCAGGATGATCGGCGCGTCGGCGGGCGCATCGCCGGCCGTCACCGCGATGGCGATCTCGTCCCGCGTGCAAGTCACAGCGACCCGCCAGATGATTGCGGCCGGATCGAGCGACTCGCCGTCGTCGTCGTAGATGTCGTCGGAGAAGGCTCCTTCGGCGACCGGGAACACCGCGAAGCCGCGCGTATCGGCCCGCGAACCGAAATGCTGCTCGGCGATGTTGAGCGCGATCACGCTGCCCGCGCGGGCGAAGAGCGGCGGGCGGTCGATCGGCGCGGGCCGCGTCACGGTCTGTCCGCCCTCGAAGATCTCGCCCGTCCACCAGTCGAACCAGGTTTCGCCCGCCGGCAGATAGACCTTGCGCGTCGCCGCGCCTTTCTCGACCACCGCCACGACCAGCAGCGACGGCCCGAGCAGCATGTCGTCGCTATCTTCGAAGCACCTCGGATCGTCGGGGAAGTCGTGAAAGGCCGGCCGAATGATCGGCTCGTAGAGCGTCGCGTAGCGATGGCTGAGATCATAAAGATAGGGCAGCAGGCGATAGCGCAACTTGATCAGGTCGCGCACCACCGGCGTGACGCCGGGATGCATCCAGGGTTCGTTGGCGCTGCGGTCGGTGTTCCAGGAATGGATCGAAAAGCGCGGCATGAAGATGCCGAAGCCGACCCAGCGTGCGAACAGCTCCGCATCCGGCTTCGGCCCGTCGAAGCCGCCGACATCATGGCCGGTGTTCGATACGCCGCTGAGCGCGAGGCCGAGACCCATGCGGATGTTCCATTTGAGCGTTTCCCAGCTCGTATAATTGTCGCCCGACCAGGTCTGGACGTAGCGCTGCATCCCCGCCGCGCCGCTGCGCGAGACGAGGAACGGCCGCTTGTCCGGCGCGCGCGCGAGCTGGGCCTCACGCGAGGCGCGCATCATCAGCATGGTTTGCAGCGGCTTGGTCTCGATGGCGGGACCGATCTTCGCCTGTGCGCACGGCGAGACGATCTCGAACTCATTGTTGTCGTTCCACGTCCCGGCCATGCCGGGCACGAGGAGAGACATCGTCACCTTCTCCTTCCACCACGCCAGCGTCTTCGGATTGGTAAAATCGAGATAGGCGCCGTGCGCACCCCAGAACTGCACCCATTCCGGCGCTCCGTCTCCGTCGGTGATCAGCAGACCCTTGTCGCGCGCCTCGGCGAACAGCGGATGATCGTGCAGCAGCGCCGGCTTGATGTTCGGGATCAGCCGCACGCCTTTCTCGGCATAAGACCGCACGAAGGCCGCAGGATCGGGAAACTTGTCGCGGTTCCAGTGGAAGACGTAACGCTTGTCGCCGATGGAGGTATAGCCAGACGAGAGATGGAAGGAGTCGCACAGGATGTCGTGTTCCTTGCACTTCGCGATGAACTCCATCATCGCGGCTTGCGCATCCGGCCGGTCGGTATAGCTCATCGTCGAGCCGGAATAGCCGAGCGCCCATTTCGGCAGGAAGGCCGGCGAGCCGGTCAGCCAGGTGAAGCCTGCGACGATGCCCTGGATATCGTGGCCGATGACGTAATAGTCGAGATCGCCGTGGTCGGCGACGAAACTGCGGAACAGGCCGTGATAGTTGCTGCGCTCGCAGCCCATGTCGAAGGTGCAGTCCGACAGCGTGTCGTAGAACAGCCCCACCGTCGCGCCATTCGGCTTGCGCGTGATGTAATAGGGAATGTGCTTGTAGAGCGGGTCCGACGTCTTCGCGTCATAGCCCATCGCGTCGACATTGTTCATGCGGAAGCGGCGTCCCGCGCGGTCCACCGCGCCGGAGCGCTCGCCGAGGCCGAAATACATCTCGCCCGGCTCGCGCACGAGGTAGTGGTGCACGCGATCGTCCCACCAGCCGAAATTGTAGGCCTGGGTCGGCCGGTCTTTCAGGACCTCGACCAGACCGTCCGCCGTATCGTCGTAACTCTCCCAGGTGCAGAGAAAGCCGCGTAGACCGATGGTGAGGCGCAGCCAGGCCGTCTCGACGACGATCTTGCCGTCCTGCGTGTCGTCGATGGCGAAATCGGGAAGCCGGAATCCGGACAGGTCGAAGCGGTCGCGCCCGCTCGCGGGCACGTCGTCCCGGCCGATGGCGATGGCCCAGCTTTTCGAATGCTTGATCTTGCCGTCGGGCAGGACCATCACTCGCATGATGTGCTTTTCGAGCACGAAGACATAAGCGACCGCGGGCCCGTCGCTAACGAAGGTCAGGCGATTACCGTCTTCATCGGCGAGACGGAAGACCGGCGGGTTGGCGAGCGTGCTCACCAGTTCGTCATGCTGCCGTCTTCGAGACGGTTCACCGGCAGATAGGCGCGCCTGTAGGGATACTTCGCCGCCAGGTCTTCGTCGATTTCGACGCCGAGCCCCGGGGCCTCGCCCGGATGCAGCATGCCGTCCTTGAAGGTGTAGGCATGCGGGAAGACCTTGTCGGTCTCCTTCGTGTGCAGCATGTATTCCTGCACGCCGAAATTCGGCACCGAGATGTCGAAATGCAGCGCCGCCGCCATGCAGACCGGCGACAGGTCTGTCGCGCCGTGGCAGCCGGTGCGCACATGGTTGAGATCGGCAAGGCTCGCGACGCGGCGCAGATGGGTGATGCCGCCGCCATGCACCACCGTCATGCGGATATAGTCGATCAGCTGCTCTTCGATCAGCTGCTTGGCGTCCCAGATCGTGTTGAACACCTCGCCGACCGCGAGCGGCGTCGTGGTGTGCTGGCGGATGGTGCGAAAGCCGGCCTGGTTTTCTGCCGCCACCGCGTCTTCGAGCCAGAACGGGCGATACGGTTCGAGATCCTTGCCCAGCCTTCCCGCCTCGATCGGCGTCAGCCGGTGATGCACGTCGTGCAGCAGATGCACGTCCCAACCGAGCGCCTCGCGCGCTTTCGCAAACAGCTCCGGCACGCTGCGCATGTATTTGGGCGTCGACCAGACATTCTCGGTCGGCAGATCGGCGTCGGCCGGCTCGTAGAACTTCTTGTCCTTCGAAACGCCGTAGGTCGAGGCAAGACCCGGCACGCCCGATTGCAGACGGATCGCCTTGTAGCCCTCGGCCTTGTATTTCATCGCCTCGGCGACGGTCTCTTCCACCGTCGCGCCATTAGCATGACCATAGACCATCACGCCCTCGCGGCAGGCGCCGCCGAGCAGCTGATAGACCGGCAGGCCCGCGACCTTGCCCTTGATGTCCCACAGCGCGGTGTCGACCGCGGCGATGGCCGACATCGTCACCGGCCCGCGCCGCCAATAGGCACCGCGATAGAGATACTGCCAGATGTCCTCGATCTGATGCGCGTCGCGGCCGATCAGGCAAGGGATGACATGATCGGTGAGATAGCTCGCCACGCTCAGCTCGCGGCCGTTCAGCGTCGCGTCGCCGAGCCCGGTCAAGCCGTCCTCGGTCTCGATCTTCAGGGTGACGAAGTTGCGCCCGGGCGAGCAGACGATGACGCGGGCGGAGCGGATCTTGGCCATTCGACAATCCAGGATGTTCTCGGACGACAGACTATCTACCCCGGCACAGGCGAATGCGCACCTGCTTCCGTTTCAGCGGCTGGAGCCGCCGAGCAGCTGCTTCAACGTTCCGAGGATGACCGCGATCTCCATCGCGATCGAACGATGCCGCAGATAGTAGAGGTCGTAGGACAGTTTTTCCCGCGTCGCTTCGACGTCGAGGCCGAATTTGGGCGGCGAGGCGTGCTTGATCTGGGCCCATCCAGAAATGCCCGGCCGGATAGAATGCCGCTCCAGATAGTACGGTATCTCAGCGGCATAGGTGGCGACGAGGTGGGGGATTTCCGGCCGCGGTCCGATCAACGACAGGTCGCCGCGAAGCACGTTCCAGAACTGCGGCGCCTCGTCGAGCTGCGTGCGGCGCAGGAATGCGCCGATCTTCGTGATGCGGTTATGCTTCTTCTTTTCCGGATCTTCGCCGTCGTCGAACAGCATGGTGCGGAATTTCAGCAGTGCGAAGGTCTTGCCGTCGCGTCCGACCCGCTCCTGGAAGATCAGCGGCGGCCCGCCCTGAACGGTGAGCGCCAGCGCGATCACGAGCCACACAGGGGACAGCAGAACCAGCGCAAGCCCGGATAGAACGATGTCGATCGTCCGCTTCAGCGGTTCATAAAGCCAGTTGGGTTTGGAGGCCCGCACTTCGGCGAACCAGGAATCGTCGATCAACGGCAGGGCGACACGGCCGAAGAGATCCTCATAGAGGCTCTCCAGCTCAATGCGCCGCATGCCATGCAGTGCATCGCACTCGGCCGTGGCGCATTTGTCGTCGAGCGCATGGGCAGGGACAACCAGGGTGGCGAAGCCATCTGCCTTCACCCGCTCGACGATCGCGGCATGCAATTCCTTCGCTGCACGCCCCGCCAAGGGCTCCCGCCCCGCGATCTCAAATCCGAACCCTGATTTGCCGTTGACGGCGTGGGTGACGTCGTCGGCGAGAGGTGAGTCCGCCACCAAAAGCGCAGGAACGACGTCTCCCGCACGCGGAGTATCGAGTCGCCAATTCAATCCCGGCGGCTTGCTCATGCGTTGGAATCTCGGACTTTTCCTGGAATTTCGGCTGATGAACTTACGCGCGAAGGTTGCAGCATGAACGGCTGCACCGCAACGGGCAATTCTTCGCGCTCAATTGGAGCGAATAGATGGCCTCTGGCAATACTCCCGGGCGAGCGGGCGACTGCATGAACTCTCACCGAATCTGGTCATCCCACCCCCAACGGCTTGATTGGCCTGCCTATAGCAAACAGCAATAGGCTGCACGTCGTATAGCACGCTCAATTTGGGGCCGTTACTGGTACGACTGCCGCACGGGCGCCTCTTCGCGAGGAACTTCACGCTGGAAACATGCGATCGTACCGGCGAAATCGGGAAAGCGATACTGGGCCCCCGGCCATTAACCGGTCCAACAAGTTTTGCCCGTCACAGCTCGCCGCGTCACAGCTTGCCCCGTCACAGCTTGTAAGCGGCCTTTGCCAGTCCGTAGGCAAGCGCAACGACCAGTTCCTGGGCCTCGTCCTCGCCAAGCCGATGCGTGGCGACCAGCTCGGCGAGCCAGGCCGCGTCGATGCGCCGGGCAAGGTCGTGGCGTGCCGGGATCGACAGGAAGGCTCGCGTGTCGTCGTTGAAGCCGGCTGTGTTGTAGAAGCCGGCGGTCTCCGTCGTCATGCGCCGGAAACGCATCATGCCTTCCGGCGAATCGTGGAACCACCAGGCCGGACCCAGTTTCAAGCAGGGATAGTGCCCGGCCAGCGGCGCCAGCTCGCGCGCATAGGTCGACTCGTCCAGCGTGAAGAGGATCAGGGTGAAATCCGCGCGATTGCCGACGGCATCGAGCAGCGGTTTCAGCGCGCGAACATAATCCATCGCCACAGGAATGTCGGCGCCGGCATTGGGCCCGTACTGCGCAAAGAGCTGCGGATTGTGATTTCGGAAGCTGCCGGGATGAATCTGCATCGTCATCCCGTCCTCGAGCGACATCTTCGCCATTTCGGTCAGCATCGCCGCCCGAAACAGCTCCGCATCGCCGGCCTCACGCCGTCCTGCGAGAAGGCGGTCGAGCAAGGCTTGCCCTTCCGCCGCAGACAGCTCCGCGCTTTGCGCGCTCGGATGGCCGTGATCCGTCGCGGTCGCGCCGCGCGAGCGGAAATAGGCCCGGCGTATCCGGTGCGCGGCGAGATAACCCTGCCAGGTGGACGTAGCCTCGCCCGTGACAGCTCCGAAGGATTCGACATTGCCCGTGAAGTTCGCGCCATCGGGATCGACGACATCGTCCGGACGATAGGTCGTGATCACACGGCCGGGCCAGTCGCGCGCCAGCACGTCATGGTCGCCAAGCGCATCGAGCGCACCTTCCGTGGTCGCGAGCTTTTCGATGTTGAAGCGCTTGAAGAGCGCGCGCGGCCGGAATGCCGGCGTCGCCAGCGCCGCCGCGATAGCGTCGAAATAGCTGTCGGCCGTGCGCGCGTCCAGCCGTTCCGTCAGGCCGAACACCGTGGCGAAGACATGATCGAGCCAGAGCCGCGACGGCGTACCCCGAAACAGGTGATAGTTGGCGCCGAACAGGCGCCACACCTTGCGCCGGTCCGCGGCGGCGTCACCGATGCCGAGGTCCTCGAACGCGATGCCCTGCGAATAGAGCATGCGCAGCACATAATGGTCCGGCCAGAGCAGCAAACTGGTTGCATCTTCGAAAGGCGCGTCGGCGGCGAACCATTTCGGATCGGTATGGCCGTGCGGCGACAGGATCGGCAGATGCTCGACAAGCGCGAACAGTTCGCGCGCGATTTTCCGCGTTGCCGGATCGGCCGGGAAGAAACGATCGGGATGAAGCGAAAGCGCTGTCACCTGATCACGCTCATCGGATAACTCTGGCGCCTTTGCCCTTCATGACCGCCTCGACCTCTCTGGCGTTGACCATGGAGGTGTCGCCGGGCGTCGTCATGGCGAGCGCGCCATGCGCGGCACCGTATTCCACCGCCGCCTGCGGACCCTTGCCTTCGAGGAAGCCATAGGCGAGGCCGCTGGCGAAGCCGTCGCCGCCGCCGACGCGGTCGTAGATCTCGAGATTCTCGCGCATCATCGACTGATAGAACTCGCCACCGGCATAGAGGATTGCCGACCAGTCGTTGAAGCTCGCGGTCTTCGCGTTGCGCAGCGTCGTCGCCGCGACCTTGAAATTGGGGAATTCCTTCACCGCCGTCGCGATCATCTTCTTGAAATTCGCCGGATCGATGGACGAGATGTGCTCGTCCAGTCCCTCGACCTCGAAGCCGAGGCAGGCGGTGAAATCCTCTTCATTGCCGATCATCACGTCGACATGGGAGGCGATCTTGCGATTGATCTTCCGCGCGGCCTCCTGCCCGCCCTGCGATTTCCACAGCGAGGCGCGGTAATTGAGATCGTAGGAAACGATGGTGCCGTATTTGTGCGCCGCCTCCACCGCCTCGATCACGGCTTCGCTGGTGTTGGGCGCGAGCGCGGCGAAAATGCCGCCGGTATGGAACCAGCGTACGCCTTCTTCGCCGAACAGCTTGTCCCAGTTCACTTCGCCGGGCCTGATCTGCGACGCGGCCGAATTGGCGCGATCCGAACAGCCGAGC
Organism: Pseudomonadota bacterium; assembly: GCA_018241025.1. Lineage (GTDB taxonomy): Bacteria > Pseudomonadota > Alphaproteobacteria > Micropepsales > Micropepsaceae > Rhizomicrobium. The sequence goes on along the minus strand of JAFEEQ010000025.1, from coordinate 81,781 downwards.
GCGGCACGGATGCCGAAGCCCTTCTCTGTGAAGTTGAGGCCGACGCGGGTGTTGCGGCCGATGCCGTCATGCTCGCGCCAGATGACGTGAGACATGTCGACGCCACCCTGCATGATAAAATCTTCGACCAGCCAGCCGAGATCGTTGACCGGCAGCGCCGTCACCACCGCGGCGCGCTTGCCCCAGCATTTGCGCATGGCGCGCGCGACATTGTATTCGCCGCCGCCTTCCCACACCTGAAACGTGCGCGCAGTGCGGACCCGTCCGAAGCCCGGATCGAAGCGCAGCATGACTTCGCCGAAGGAGACGCAGTCCCATTTGCAGTCCCTTGCGGCACGGATGTTCAGAATGTCAGCCATCATTTTCCTGCCCGGATGGATTTCACCAGCGCGACCGTCTCGCGCACTTTCTTCTCGATGCCATCGTAGTTCTTCGCATCGAGCAGTGCCTTGGTGATCAGGTTCGAACCGATTCCGGCGGCGACGATGCCGGCGCCGAACCAGGCGCGCAGCGACTCCTCCGTCGCTTCGACGCCACCGGTCGGCATGATCTTCGTCCATGGCATCGGTCCGAGCACCGCCTTGACGAAGGCCGGCCCGCCGACGCTCTCGCCCGGAAACATCTTGACGATCTCGCAGCCGAGTTCCTGCGCCTCGGATATTTCCGTCGCCGAGCCGCAGCCCGGCGAATAGGGAATGCCGCGCCGGTTGCACAGGCGCGCGACCTCGGCATTCGTCATCGGGCCGACGACGAAGTTGGCGCCGTTGGCGATATAGAGACCGGCCGTCGGTGCATCGACGATCGAGCCGACCCCCATGATCACGCTGGGATCGGCCTTGGCGAAATGGCGGGTCACGTCGAGGAAGACATGCGCGGCAAAGTCGCCGCGATTGGTGAACTCGATGCACTTGGCGCCGCCATTGGCGCAGGCCTGGATCACCTTCGTGCAGACCTCGACATCGGGGTGATAGAAGACCGGTATCACGCCCTGATCGATCATCGCGCCCAGCGTCTGAAGCCGGTCCCTGGCCATTTCGTACCCCGATTTTGCGTATGAGCCGGCACTTTGCCCCGGCTTGAAACGCTTGTCATTTCCGGCATGGTAACCGGTGTCATTTCTCGCTGCAACGGAGCGATTGGTCTGGCCCGCTGAGCCGCTGCTCGGCGGCTCTGCTGGGTTTTTCGGAGCGCCCGCGCATACCACCGGCGAACGCCCGCAAGTTCCGCCAGCGCAACCGCCTCAGCGAGTCGACATGCCGCCGTCGATGACGAGTTCGCTGCCGGTGACGTAACGAGACTCGTCGCTGGCGAGATAGAGCACGCCCTGCGCGATATCCTCCGGCACGCCTTTGACGCCGGTGGGAACGACCGTCTCCGACATCGCATCGAGGTTCGGCGTATTGGCGCCGCTGGCACCCGGGATGATCGCGTTCCAGATCGGCGTCTCGATGATCCCCGGATGAACCGAGTTCACACGGACATTGTCGCGTGCGCCGGCACATTCCATCGCCACCGCCTTGGTGAAGAGCCGCACGCCGCCCTTGGTCGCGCAATAACCGGCCAGTGTCGGCGAGCCCTTGAGGCCGGCCAGCGACGAGATGTTGATGATCGAGCCGCCGCCGCTCGCGCGCATCAGAGGCAGCGAATGCTTCACGCCCAGAAAGACACCGTCGAGATTGATCGCCTGCTGGCGGCGCCAGTCGGCCAGCGTCATGGTCAGCACCGAGCCCGCAATTGCAATGCCGGCATTGTTGACGAGGACGTCGAGCCGGCCGAAGCGATCCTTCGTCTGCGCGACGACGCTTTCCCAGGCCGCCTCATCGGCGACATCGTGATGTATGTAAAGCGCGGCACCGCCCGCCGATTTGATGGCATGAACGACATCCTTGCCGGCATCGTCCTGGATGTCGGTGACGACCACGGCCGCGCCTTCCTGCGCGAGAAGCAGCGCACTGGCGCGCCCGATACCGCTTGCTCCACCGGTGACGAGTGCAACCTTGCCTTTGACGCGATCGACCATTCACTTCTCCTGTTTCGAATTCAGATTGCTATCGTCAGCCGAGCTTCGCGAGAAATCCATTCACCGCCGCGTTGAACGCTTCGGGATTGTCGATATTGGCGGCGTGGCCCGCATTCTGGATCACCGCCCTTTCGGCGCCGGGAATTTTCGCGGCCATGTAGTCGGAAGCCGCGAGGAAGGGCGTATCCTTCTCGCCGACGACGACCAGCGATGGGACCTTGATCTCCGGAAGGGTATTGATCACCCGCGCATTCTTCTGCGTCAGCATCCCGCGCCCGGCACGCGCGAGCCCGGTGGCATCGCGGTGGCGCGCCGTGCGTCGCTCCGCGCTGCCGCCGCCCAGGAGGCCGAGGCCGTCGCGCTCATAGCGCTCCGCGGTGCGCAGCGCGTTCTGGTTCCAGCCCTCCCGCGCGTCGTCTTTCTTGTAGCCAGGACCCGTATCGATGATCAGCAGCGCCTTAACCCGCTCCGGATGCGTCGCGTAGAACGCCAGCGACATATATCCGCCGAGCGACAGCCCGCCGACGATGGCCTGCTGCGCGCCCACGGCATTGAGCAGCGCCGCCATGTCGGCGACGGTCTTCTCTTCGCTGTATTCGGCCTGGTCGGCGGGATAGTCGCTCTGGCCATGGCCGCGCATGTCCCAGAGCACCAGCTTGTGCGCTTTGGAGAGCGGCGCGACCTGCCCGGCCCACATCTGAGACGTCGCGGAGTAGCCATGGGTCAAGAGGATCACCGGACCCTCGCCATGGGTTTCGTAGTAGATGTTCACGCCATCGCGGGCGAGCATGGCCATGGGTGACTCCCTGGAAGATCCGGCGCTCTGCGGCGCCCGTAGACGCAATATTGAAAGCCTGTAACGGAATCGGCAACAGCGGCGAATTGGCTGGCGAGCCTGCTATGCTGCGGGCGGCTGTGGAGGCGCGGAAAAATGAGTTCGACCGGCGAAGCGCTGGGGAAATTCGACGAGTGGATCGGCATGGTCCGGGCGCGGCTGGGCCTAAGGCCACGCGAGCCGAAGGAGACTTATCCCTTCTACCGCCACACGATCCCGGTGCGCGTGCTGCATTGGATCAATGCGATCTGCATGGTGATGATGCTGCTCACCGGACTGCAGATATTCAACGCCCACCCCGCGCTTTATTGGGGCAAGAGTGCCGACTTCGATCACCCGATCCTGTCGATGACCGCGCAGGGCACGGCGGAGCATTACTGGGGCGTCACCCAGATCGGTCCCTGGACGTTCAACACCGACGGCGTCTTCGGCGTCTCCGACACGGACGGCGTGAAGACCGTGCGCGGCTTTCCCGAATGGGCGACCTTTCCCGGCCCCTCGCCGAACCTCGCGATCGGCAGGTTGTGGCATTTCTTCATCGCCTGGATCCTGGTGCTGAACGGCCTCGCCTATTTCGCCTGGGTGTTCTGGAGCGGGCATTTCCGGAAGGAGCTTCTGCCCACGAAGCAGAACCTGAAGGATCTGCCGCACGAGATCGTCACCCATGCCCAGCTCAAATTCCCCAAGGGCGAAGCGGCCAAGCACTACAACGGGCTTCAGCGCCTGACCTACTTCGTCGCGATCTTCGTCTTCGGGCCGCTGATCGTGCTGACCGGCCTCACCATGTCGCCGACGATGGACAGCGCGTTTCCGATCCTGTTGTGGGTTTTCGGCGGACGGCAGAGCGCACGCACCATCCACTTCATTCTGGCGTTCTCGTTTCTCGGATTCTTCATCGTTCACATGCTAGCGCTCCTGCTGTCGCATCCGATCAACGGACTGCGCTCGATGATCACCGGACGCTTCGCAATCGAGAAGGACGACGCCCATGGCTGATCCCGTCCATCGCCGCGGATTCCTCAAGCGCGGTGCCGCCACCGCAGCCGTGATCTCCGTCGCCGGATGCAGCGACCCGTCGCAATCGCCGCCGGTGCGCACGATCCTGGGTGAAGTCGAGAATCTCACGCGCCGCGCCCAGCGGCTGTTCGCAGGCGGGCATGCGCTGGCGCCGGAGTTCACCAAGGCCGATATCGCGCCGGTGTTCCGCGCCAACGGCACGCTCAATCCGGGGACCAATGATTACGCCATCGCCGCAGCGGAAGGTTTCAAGAACTGGCGGATCAAGGTCGGCGGGCTGGTCGAAAAGCCTCTCGATCTTGGCTTGACGGACCTAAAGGCCTTCCCGCCCCGCACCCAGATCACGCGGCACGACTGCGTCGAGGGTTGGAGTTGCATCGGGCAATGGACCGGTGCGCCGCTGAGCCTGATCCTGGCCGCGGCCCGGCCCAAATCCACTGCACGTTATGTGGTCTTCCACTGCGCCGACCCGATGGGCGAGGACGGTTTCGACGCCGCCGGAAACCTGGTCCCGGCGCCGCACTATTACGAAAGTCTCGACCTCCTGGAGGCGACTCACCCCCAGACCATCCTCGCCTATGATCTGAACGGTGCCCCCCTGCCGGTTCAAAATGGCGCACCGGTCCGCCTGCGCGCCGAGAGGCAGCTTGGCTACAAAATGCCCAAATACATCCAGACCATTGAACTTATGGAAGACTTCAGCCGGATCGGCGGCGGCAAGGGCGGCTATTGGGAGGACCAGGGCTACACCTGGTATGGCGGCATTTGACGATTTCCGCCGCCCCTTGCAGGTTCATGGTAGGAATCACCATATTCGACTACCGGTTCGCGGAACCGGACCCTATTTGAACGGTTGCTTAGACAGACGGGATTTGCGGTAAGGGGCCATGAGAAAGCTATTCGCCACAGTTGGGGTCTTGCTCCTTGCCGGTGCGCTCGCGGGCTGTGCCACCGATCCGAGCGGCCAGAACGATCCCTATGAGCAGACCAATCGCTCGATCTTCGCCCTCGATCAGGGCTTCGACCACGCCATCGCGCGCCCGGTCGCAGTCTTCTACAACCACGCCGTCCCCGGTTTCGCGCGCGACGGTGTCCACAATTTCCTGAGCAACCTCGACTCGCCGGTGATCTTCGCCAACGACGTGCTGCAGGGCGAAGCGACCCGCGCCGGCACGACTTTCAGCCGCGCCGTGGTCAATTCGACCTTCGGTATCGGCGGCCTGATCGATGTCGCCGGCAAGCTCGGCCTGCCGGGCCATGAAGAAGATTTCGGCCAGACGCTCGGCGTCTGGGGTGTCGATGAAGGTCCCTATCTCGTGCTGCCCTTCGCCGGACCGAGCAATCCGCGCGACGTCGTCGGCATGGGCGGCGATATCGCCATGGACCCCTTCACTTACATGAAGTGGAACAACTCGACTCTTCACATGATGATCCGCAGCGGTCTCGGCATTGTCGATCTGCGCGCCCGCAACGTCGACGCGCTGGACCAGATCGAGCGGACCTCGGTCGATCTCTATGCCACGACGCGCAGCCTCTATCGCCAGCACCGCAATGCGGAGATCCGCAACGGCGCGGCGGATACCGAGAACCTGCCGGACCTCTGACAGATATTGAACGACTGAATTCGAACAGGGCCGATCAAGCGATCGGCCCTATTTCGTTGCGGGGGCCTCGCCCATCAAACGGTTGTAGAACCGGTCCCAGCCCGCCTTGCGCCGGAGGCGCCAGCCTTCGAGATAGAGATAGACCACCGGCGTCGTGTAGAGCGTCAGTATCTGGCTGACCAGAAGACCGCCGACGATGGCGATGCCGAGCGGCTGGCGGATCTCCGAACCGGTACCGAAACCGAAGGCCAGCGGCATGGCGCCCAGGATAGCGGCGAAGCTCGTCATCATGATCGGGCGGAAGCGCATCAGGCAGGCCTTGGTGATCGCCTCGCGCGGGCTGAGCCCCTCGCGCCGCTCTGCATCGATGGCGAAGTCGATCATCATGATCGCGTTCTTCTTCACGATGCCGATCAGCAGGATGACGCCGATCATCGCCACAAGGCTGAAATCGGTCTTGAACAACAGCAGCGCCAGCACCGCGCCGACGCCTGCCGACGGCAGGGTCGAGAGGATCGTGATCGGGTGGACATAGCTCTCATAGAGAATGCCGAGCACCAGATAGATCGTGACCAGCGCTGCGAGGATGAGCACCGGCTGGTTCTCCACCGACTCGCGGAATTGCCGCGCGGTTCCGGCGAACTCGCCGTGAATCGAGACCGGTGTGCGAATCTGCGCGAGCTTGTTCTGGATCGCCGTCGTCGCCTGTCCGAGCGACACGCCCTTGGCGAGATTGAAGGAGAAGGTGGTGACGACGAAGGGACCCTGGTGATTGATGCCCAGCGGCGTCGTGCCCGGGCCCCAGGACGCCACCGCCGCCAGCGGGACCATCGCTTCGGCTGCCGTCGAGACCGAAGCCGCGGTGGATGCGCCGCCGCGCCCGCTGTTGACCAGCGCATTGGCGGCCTGGTTGCGCACGACGTCGGATGCGACGGCCGCGGCCGTGGCCGCCGATGTGGCTGAAATCGCCGTCGTCCCCGCAACCGCGCCCGAGGCCTGGGTGCCGCTGATCGCGCCGCCGGACTTGCTGATATAGATCTCCTTCAGCGTGTCGGGGCTCTGCCAGAACTCGGGCGCGACTTCCATCACCACGTGATACTGGTTCTGCTCGTTGTAGATCGTCGAGACCTGACGCTGACCGAAGGCGTCGTAGAGCGTATTGTCGATCTGGCTGATCGACAGGCCGAGCCGCGCCGCGGTGGCGCGATCGATCTTGAGCGCGATCTCGAGCCCCTTGTCGCCGCGATCGGTGTTGACGTCTTCAAGCTCATCGAGCTCGTTTAAGGCGTCGGTGATCTTCGGCAGCCAGGCATCGAGTTCTTCGAGCGTGTCGGCCATCACCGTGTATTGATATTCCGAATCGGACTGGCGCCCGCCTATTCGGGTATCGCGGCCGCCGGTCAGGAACAGGCGCACCCCCGTCACATTCGTGAACTTGGTCCGCAGCCGATCGACGACATCGTCGGTAGAAACCCCGCCGCGCTCGGAAAGCGGCTTGAGCTGAACGAGCACGTTGCCGGAATTCGTCGCGCCGCCGCGCGGCCCGCCTCCGCCGCCGCCGAGATTCCCGACCACGGTCTGCACGGCAGGATCGGCCGAGATGATTTTCATGAAGCTGGTGTATTTGTCGTGCATGTACTGGAAGGACACGGTCGGTCCGCCGCGCGCCGCACCGAAGAGCTGTCCAGTATCTTCGCTGGGAAAGAAGCTCTTGGGGACGACGTCGTAGAGCACGAAGTTCAGCACGACGGTCAGCAGAAGGAGTAGCGCGACCTTGCCCGGATTGCGCAGCGCGACGGCCAACGAGCGCTCATAGAGCCGGTGCGCGCCGCCATAGAGCCTCTCCGAAAAGCGCAGGAGAAATCCCTGCCGGCGGCCGGGCCGGTGGATGTCGAACACCGCGCACAGCATCGGCGTGGTGGTGAGCGAAACCAGCAGCGAGATCGCGATCGCGATCGCCAGCACCATCGCGAAGCCGTTGAAATAACGGCCGACCACCCCGCCCATCAGCAGGATCGGGATGAACACGGCCGTCAGCGAGATGCTCATCGAGACCACGGTGAACGCCACCTCGCGCGTGCCCGTGATCACCGCTTCCATCCGCCCCATCCCGGCCTCGAGATGGCGCTTCACGTTTTCCAGCACGACGATGGCGTCGTCGACCACGAAGCCCGTGGCCACGGTGAGCGCCATGAGCGACAGGTTGTTGAGCGTATAGCCGAGCAGGTACATCGCGCCGAAGGTGCCGATCAGCGAAAGCGGCACGGCGACCGCGGGAATGATCGCGGCCCGCCCGTCGCGCAGGAAGAAATAGACCACGAACATGACGAGCAGGATCGAGACGAGCATCGCGGTCTGGACGTCGTTCAGCGAATCCTTGATCGAGCCGGTGCGGTCGAGTGCGATATCGAGATGCACGGCGGGCGGGAGGGCTGCCTCGAGCTGGGGCAGCGCCGCTTTCACCCGGGCGACCGTGGCGACGATATTCGCGCCCGGTGTGCGGAAGAGGAAGACGAGAATGGCCGGCTTGTTGTTGGCGAGACCGAGATTGCGCACATCCTCGACCCCGTCGACGACCTGCGCCACATCGCCGAGCCGCACGGCGGCGCCGTTGCGATAGGCGATGATGAGGCTACGGTATTGACCGGCCTTGGACGCGGTATCGTTGACGTAGATCTGGTAGCGCTGGGCGCCTTGCTCAACGGCACCCTTGGGCGCATTGGCATTCGCCGCCGACAGCGCCGAACGCACATCCTCGAGACCGATGCCGTATTTGAAAAGCGCGCGCGGGTTGAGCTCGATGCGCACGGCCGGCGCCGAGCCGCCGGCGACCTGGACTTGGCCGATACCGTCGATGGTCGAGAGCTTTTGCTGGAGGATGTTGGATGCGGAATCGTAGATCTGCCCGGGCGTCAGCGTCGAGGAGGTCAGCGCCAGCACGAGGATCGGCTGGTCCGCCGGGTTGATCTTGCGGTAGGTCGGATTGGAACGCAGTGCCGCCGGAAGATCGGCGCGCGCCGCCACGATCGCCGCCTGCACGTCGCGCGCCGCACCGTCGATGTCGCGGCCGGAGCTGAACTGCAGCGTGATCCGCGCCGACCCGACCGAACTGGTCGAGGTCATCTCCTCGACATCGGCGATGACGCCGAGATGGCGCTCCAGCGGTGTCGTCACCGCGGTCGACATGGTCTCGGGGCTGGCGCCCGGCATCGACGCGGAGACCGAGATGGTCGGAACATCGATGTTGGGCAGCGGCTCGACCGGCAGGAGGAAGTAGGCCACCGAACCGGCAATCGCCAGACCCATCGTCAGCAGCGTCGTGGCGATGGGCCGGCGGATGAAGGTTTCGGAAAAACTCATGACGCCGCCCGCCGCGCGCGCCAATCACGAAGCTGGCCGCCCAGGCGGTCGAAATAGATGTAGATCACCGGCGTCGTGAAGAGGGTCAGGAGCTGGCTCACCAGGAGGCCGCCGACGATCGAGATGCCGAGCGGGTGGCGCAGCTCCGAGCCGGTGCCCGAACCGAGCATCAGCGGCAGGGCGCCGAACAGCGCCGCCACGGTCGTCATCAGGATCGGGCGGAAGCGCAACAGCGCCGCCTGATGGATCGCCTCGCGCGGGCTCTTGCCTTCGTTGCGTTCGGCCTCGAGCGCGAAGTCGATCATCATGATCGCGTTCTTCTTCACGATGCCGATGAGCAGGATGATGCCGATGATCGAGACAATGCCGAGATCGTTCCCCGTCAGGATGAGCGCGAGCAGCGCGCCGACGCCGGCGGAAGGCAGCGTCGAGAGGATCGTGATCGGGTGGATGAAGCTCTCATAAAGCACGCCGAGCACGATATAGACGGTGACGATCGCAGCCAGGATCAGCAGGAGCTCGTTGCTGAGCGCCGACTGGAAGGCGAGCGCAGAGCCCTGGAACACGGTGGTGATCGAGGCCGGCAGGCCGGCATCGGCTTCCGCCGCCGTCACGGCATCGACCGCGGCGCCCAGCGAATAACCGGGCGCGACGTCGAAGGAGATCATCGCCGCCGGGAACTGGGCCAGATGATCGATCTCGAGGGGCACCGGCTTGGGCTCGACCCGGGCGAAGGCCGATAGCGGGGTCTGACCGCCGCCGGCCGACGGCATGCGGATGTCGCCGAGCGAACCGATCGAGTTCTGGATTCCGGGATCGGCTTCGAGGATCACGCGGCGCTGGTTCGACTGGGTGAAGATGGTCGAGACGATGCGCTGGCCGAAGGCGTCATAGAGCGCGTTGTCGATGGTCGCCGAGGTGATGCCGAACCGCGCCGCAGTATCGCGGTCGACAACGACATTCGCCGACAATCCATGGTCGAGGAAGCTGGTCGAGACGTTGCGGAGTTCGGGCCGCGCCTGGAGCTTTTCGAGCAGCTTCGGCACCCACGCCCGCAGGGTCGCCGCGCTCGCATCCTCGAGAGCGAACTGGTACTGCGCCCGCGCGACGGTGGAATCGATGGTCAGGTCCTGCACCGGCTGCAGGTAAAGCGCGATGCCCGGCACGTCATGGGCGCGGTCGAGGATCGAGGCGATGACGTCCTCGACGCCCTCGCTGCGCTCGTCCTTGGGCTTGAGGTTTATCAGGAAGCGGCCGGCGTTGAGCGTATTGTTGGTGCCGTCGACGCCGATGAAGGACGACAGGCTGGCGACATTCGGATCCTTCAGGATCGCCGCGGCCAGGACCTGCTGGCGCCGCGACATCTCCGCGAAGGAGACCGTGGGACCCGCCTCGCTGATGCCCTGCACCAGGCTCGTATCCTGCGTCGGGAAGAAGCCCTTCGGGATGACGATATAGAGCAGCACCGTCACGACGAGCGTGGCGACCGCGATCAGCAGCGTCAGCGGCTGGCGGTCGAGCACCCAGATCAGGAGCCGGTCGTACTCCCGGATGACGCGGTTGAACGCGTCCTCCGCCTTGCCCAACAGCGAGTCCTTTGCCGGCTCCTTGTGCCGGCGCAGCAGCTTGGCGCAGAGCATCGGCACCAGCGTGAGCGAAACCACCGCCGAGATCAGGATCGTGATCGCCAGCGTCACCGCGAACTCGCGGAACAGGCGCCCGACGACCTCCTGCATGAAGAGCAGCGGGATCAGCACCGCGATCAGCGACACGGTCAGCGAGACGATGGTGAAGCCGATCTCGCCCGCGCCCTTCATCGCCGCGTCGAACGGCGAATGGCCCTCTTCGAGATAGCGCGAGATGTTCTCGATCATCACGATCGCGTCGTCGACGACGAAACCGGCGGCGATGGTCATCGCCATGAGCGAGAGGTTGTTCAGCGAATAGCCGAGCAGATACATCGCCGCGAAGGTGCCGATGATCGAGAGCGGCACCGAGAGGCTCGGGATGAAGGTCGCCGGAACGCTGCGCAGGAAGACGTAGATCACCAGCACGACGAGCACGACGGCGAGCGCCAGCTCGAACTCGACATCGGCGACCGAGGACCGGATGGTCTGCGTGCGATCGGTCAGCACCGTGACATCGATGCCGGCCGGTAGACCGGCAATGACCTGCGGCAGCAGAGCCTTGATGTTATCGACAACCTCGATGACGTTGGCACCGGGCTGGCGCTGGATGTTGAGCAGGATCGCCGGCGAGCCGTTCTGCCAGGAGATCAGGTTCACGTTCTCGGCGCTCTCGGTCACCTTGGCGACGTCGGAGAGATGCACCGGGGCGCCGTTGCGGTAGGCGACGACGATGTTCTTGTAGTCCTCCGGATCCTGGAGCTGGTCGTTGGCGTCGATCGTATAGGACTGCGAGGCGCCATCGAAACTGCCCTTCGGTGCGTTCGAATTGGCGTTCGATATCGTCGTGCGCAGATCGTCGAGATTGAGGCCATAGGCGGCAAGCGCCTGGATATTGGCCTGCACCCGCACTGCGGGCTTCTGGCCGCCGGCGAGGCTGACGAGGCCGACGCCGGAGATTTGCGAGATCTTCTGCGCGATCCGGGTATCGGCGATCTCCTGGACCTGGGTGAGCGGGATCGTCTTCGATCCGATGGCGATGGTGAGCACCGGTGCGTCGGCGGGATTGACCTTGGCGTAGATCGGCGGCGCCGGGAGGCTCGACGGCAAGAGGTTGCCGCCGGCATTGATCGCGGCCTGCACTTCCTGTTCGGCGATGTCGAGGCTGAGGCTGAGATCGAACTGCAGGGTGATGACCGACGAGCCGGCCGAGCTGACCGAGGTCATCTGGGTCAAGCCCGGCATCTGGCCGAACTGCTTTTCGAGCGGCGCGGTGACCGACGTGGTCATCACTTCCGGGCTCGCACCCGGCAGGAAGGTCTGCACCTGGATGGTCGGGTAATCGACTTCGGGCAGCGCCGACAGCGGCAGATAGGAATAGCCGACGATGCCGACGAGCAGGATCGCGATCATCAAAAGCGATGTCGCGACCGGGCGCTGGATGAAGGGGGCTGAAGGGTTCATGGCCCTGCCTCAGGGCCCGCCGCCGCCGCCACTGAAGGCCCGACGCATCTTCTTGAGCGCGCCCTTGCAGCCGTCGGAGAAACTGTCGCGGTTCTCGCGCATGCAGGTGCGGGCTTCCGGCGTACCGGGCTTCGCGCTCGGGCAATATTTCTCGAAATCCGCGGCGCAGTATTGCTTCAGCAGGGCCGCCATCTTGGCACGCCGCGCCGCACGATCGTCGGTGCCGGCCGCGCCGGCCGGCGCGGCACTCGGCGCCGCGATCGGCTTGCTGACGTTCGGGATTTCGACTTTCGCGCCGTCGCGCAGGCGGTCGGCGCCATCGATCACGACCGTATCGCCGGGCTTCAGCCCGGACGCAATGCTGACATTTGTGGCATCGGCCGGTCCGAGTGTCACCGCCCGGACGGTGGCTTCCTTGTCGGGCGAGACGACGAAGACGAAGGTGCCGTCCGAGCCGCGCTGGACGGCGGCCACGGGAATGAGAGTCTGGTTGTGCCGTGTTTCGACCAGCAGGCGGACATTCACGAACTGGTTCGGAAACAGCGTTCCCTCGCCATTGTCGAACAGCGCCCGCAGCTTGACCGTTCCGGTCGTGGTGTCGATCTGATTGTCGATGGTCTCAAGCCGCCCGGTCGCAAGCAGCTTGGTCTGGCCGCGGTCGTAGGCCTGCACGACGAGTTTCTCGCCGGCACTCACTTTTTCGAGGATGTCGGAGATGTTGTCCTCCGGCAGCGTGAACAGGACGGAGGTCGGCTGCTCCTGCGTCACCACCACGATGCCGGTGGTCTGGCCCGCGGAGACCGTGTTGCCGATGTCGACCTGCCGCAGGCCGACGCGGCCATCCACCGGCGAGGTAACCTGGGTGTAGCCCAGATTGATCGCCGCGGCCTGGACATTCGCCTCATCGGACTTGACCGTGCCCTGGAGCTGTCCGACCAGCGCCTGCTGCGTCGCATAGGCCTGCTGCGAGGTGGCGTTCGCCGCGAGCAGCCCCTTCTGCCGTTTCAGGTCGAGAATGGCGTTGTCGAGATTCGCCCGGTCGCGCGCAAGCTGGCCGTTGGCCTGCGCGAGCGCCGCCTGCAACGGCCGCGGATCGATGACGGCGAGGAGATCGCCGGCTTTCACCAGTTGTCCCTCTTTGAAGGCGATCTTGACGATCTGACCGCCGACCTGCGGACGCACCGTCACGGTCGCCAGCGGTGTGACGGTGCCGAGCGCGTTGAGCGTGATCTGCATGTCGCCCTTCTGGGCAATGGCGACGGCAACCGATTGCGGCCCGAAGCGGCGCCGGCTCGTGTCTTCGCCCGGCCAGGCACGCCAGACCACAAGCGCGAGGACCAGCAGAGCCACCAGAGACCACAAAACCTTGCGGCCGCCCGGTACGCGCGCGGCTGCCCACTGCCAGGCGCGGCCGGTGTGCGCGGCGGCACGGTCGAGCGCGCCTCTCAGGCTTCCAGGACTGCTCATCGAACTCTCGCTTTGCGCCGGGGGCCCGGCGGGCAAAATCCCCTGCCGTCGCGGACCTAACAAGGAGATGGTGCGGAAATTTGTCCAAACTGTCGCAAGGGGCATTGGACAGTGCGTCCAAAAGCCACCATATCAGAACGGAAACCCGTCCACCCTCCGTCGGTTCCTTTTCGGATTTGCGCATGCACGATTTCTTCGCCTGGATCGCCGAGACCGCGTCCTGGCTTCTCGAGTATTCCCGCCATCATCCCGAATGGGCTTTCGCCATCGCCTTGATATCGGCGTTCGGCGAATCCTTTGTCGGCATATCGTTTTTCGTGCCGGGCACGACGATCCTCGTCGGCCTCGGCGTGGTGATACATGCGACCGGAATCAATCCGATTCCGATCTGGCTTGGCGCCGCCTTCGGCGCGGTCACGGGCGACTGGATCTCGTACTGGATCGGCCATCGCTACAAGGAGCACGCGCTCGCGGTCTGGCCGATTTCACATTATCGCGACCAGATGGACCGCGCCCTCGCCTTCTTCCGCCGCTGGGGCACATGGGCGATCTTCATCGGCCGCTTCATGGGGCCGTTCCGCGCAACCGTCCCGATCGTCGCGGGCATTTCGCAGATGGCGTTCTGGCCGTTCCAGATCGCCAACGTCACCTCGGCGATCCTGTGGTCGGCATCGTTGCTGGCGCTGGGCGCGCTCGGCAATGCCGCCTTCGGACCGCTGGGCGAACTCTGGAAGGCCTGGTTCGGGTGAAAACGAAACAGGCGGCCCGCGATCGCGAGCCGCCTGTCGTAATGGCCTGCGCGTGCGCCTTACGGCTTCGCCGGAGTGGCATCGCCAGCGGCCGGTGCCGCGTCGGGTGCCGGGGCGGCCGGCGCCGAAGCACCGGCAGCCTTCTTGCGCGCGAGATCGGTCATCGTGCCATGCGCGTCGGCAAAGCCCTTCAGCGAAAACGGAACGTCGAACGGCTTGTCGCCATAGACGAACTTGACCGTCGCGGGACCGGAAGAGCTGGCGAGCGAATCCACCGCGGCGTTATCGAGCAGCATCTCGACATAGCATCCGCCGCGATCGCAGCGGCGATAGTGCAATACCGGCGACGTATACTTGTCCGAGGTGAGCAGGAGACCCTTCTGGATCACGACGCCCAGCGGCACCGCGACCTGGATGACATGCTTGTCGGTAGACGGAATATACGCGATCGACACGCTCAGGATGCGGTTACCGCTCTTCTTGTCGGCGAGGACTTCGAACATGTCGCAAGGCGAAGGCGATTTGTCGACCGCGAAGCAGCGCACCATCCAGTCGCCGAACTGCTTGGTTTCGCTCGGCGCGAGCGGCTGGCCCGGCGCGTTCTGGGCCGCGGCGGCGACGGTGAGGAGCGTGGCGGCGATGGCGCCACCGAAGAACGAGCGAAGCGACTTCATGACCACAGTCTCCGGAACCAGGAATGGCGCCGTGCCTCGGCGCTCGTGTAGACGGCGTAGGCGGCGCGGAAGCCCTTCAGCGAAAAGGGCAGGCCGACCGGCTTGTTGTCCATACCCGCGAACAGAATGCGCGGGGCTTCCTTGGCCGTGAGCAGCTTGCGCGCCAGCTTGTCGTCGAACGGAATGCGGACGATGCAGCCGACGCCGTCGCAGATGTCGAACTTGTAGATGTCCGGCTTGTCGTTGGCCGCGAAGCTGAGGCCGATGCCCGGCTCGAGGAGAACATTATAAGGCAGCACCACCGTCATGACGGCGCCCTTGTCCGTGCGATTGATCGCGATCTGCGCGATTTCGCTGTGCGACTTGGCCTCGAGCACGTCCTGCGTGATCGAGCAATGCATGTCCTTTTCCTTGCTGCCCGGGCAGCCGACGCGCCAGTCGTCATAGACCATGAGGGTGGGAACATCCGCCGGCGCGAAGATCGCGCGATGGAGGAACCAGCCCAGGATCAGGCCAAGCACGAGGAGGGCGGTCCCGAGGACGGCCTTTCCTGTGGTGCTGTTCAAGTCAAACGGCATATGGCGTTCACCCCACGAATGTCAGCGGCGCGCACTTAACGGTAAGGCGGGGGTAAGGGCAAGCCGGAGATGGCGCCGCCCGGCTTAAATGCCCTCCATCTCTGTGAATGAGGTAAATCCCGCCGTCAGCGGACAACGACCAGCCCGACCGGCGCCGAGCGCCATTGGGAAAGCGTTGCCAGGGCGCCGTTGGCACGGGGTCCCGGACCCTCTTCGGGACGGGCTGCCATGATGACGGCGTCGGACAGGCGGGCGAAGGTGGGTGCTTCGTGCGAACTGCTGACGGGTGGGGTGGCGACGATCACCAGATCGCAGATCGCCCGGAGGTGGCGGAACAACTCTCCCACGCGCGGCGAAGCCAGTGCCGCATTGGCATCGCGCGGAGGAATCTGTGTAGCCAGCATCAGGACATTGGATCGCGGATCGCGGGTGAGTGCCCGGTTGACGGTGACACTTCCCTGCAGGACGTCCATCAGGCCACCTTCAAGCCGGACGCCGACCATGCGCGCCAGGGCCGGCTGCTGGAAATGGCCATCGACGATGATGGTGCGAAGCCCGGCACGCGCCGCGCTGCGTGCCATCGCCAAAGCGAGATTGGTGCCCGCGCCGTCCTGGGCCAACGCCGTCACGGCAACGACCCGCGCCTGTCCGGACCGCCGCGCCGGCACCACCCGGCCAAGCAGTTGCGCCACGGCACGCGAGAACGGCGATGCCGGCCAGTCGACGACCTGATCTGCGGCACCGGAGGCGAAGGCGCCGGGCACGTCGGCGAGGATCGGCGGTCCGGCCATGGCCGGCTGCAGCGGGCGCGACACCGGGCGCGGCGCATCGGGCTCGCGGCGCCGGCGCGGCGGGCTTGCGAACAGGCGAACCTGCAGGAAGGCGATGAGGCATCCCAGCAGGATACCGGCCGGGAACGACGCCAGCACGATCAGCATCTTGGGCGGCGAAGTCGGCGCACCGGCGACGGCGGCATGCGAAATCAGATTGGCATCGGGCACGAGCAACCCGTCCTGGTCCTGGATCGAACGCAGCCTTTCGAGGAACGACTCGTAGAGCTTGCGCGTCGAATCCGCCTCCGCCTCCAGCGCCTTCAGCTTGACCGCGATCAGATCCTGACCCGAGACGGTATGCTGCGTGCTCGTCAGGCTCGACTGCAGCGAGCCGAGCTGGGCGCGGGCGACGGTCACGTCGTTGGCCAGCGCCGATGCGATGCGCGCGGCCTCTTCGCCGATCTTCTGATCGAGATCGCGCAGCTGGTTTTCCACCGCGATGCGCTTGGGATGTTTCGGGCCATAGGGAATTGCCAGCGCCGCCTCTTCGCGCAGGAGATCCGCCTGCTGGGTGCGCAGCTGGATGATCAGCGGCGACGCCACGATCTGCGAAACGTCCGCCGGCCGGCCTTCCTTCATCAGGCGCTCGACCTGGTCGTAGATCGCGGCCTTGGCCGAGAGATCGGCGCGCGCCTGGATGATCTGGCCGTTGATGCCGCCGATCTGCTGTTCGATCAGCGCCGTGCCGGCATCGGAGGAATCGAGATGGTGTTCGGCGCGATAGGTCAGCGCGGCCGCTTCCTGGCGCTGGACCTGGCTGGCCAGTTCGCGGATGCGCTGCGTCAGCCAGGCGCTGGTCGATTCCGAGGCTTTGAGCTTGGTCTCCACCAGCCCGTCGATATAGGTCTGCGCCACCGCATCGGCGATCCGTGCGGCCTTCGCGGCGTCGCGCGAGGTGAAGGTGACGTTCACGGTGGTCGAGAGCCCCACCGATTCCGCCGACAGGTGGCTGAGGAAATTGTCGACGATCGAATCGCGGATCTGATCCGGGGCCGGTGCGGCAGGCGCTCCACCCGCGAGCCAGTGCTTCGGATTGAGCAGGCCGAGAAGGGTGCTGCCGACACTCTTCTGCAGCATGCCGTTGAATTCGGGATCGTCGTAGAGCTGGAGTTTCGCAATCACCTTCGCGGCAAGATCGCGCGACTGAAGGACCTGAATCTGGTTCTGGATCGAGGCCGGATCGGTCGGCAGCGCAGAGAGCACGGCCTGCAGATCGGCCACCGAATTCTTGCGCGGATCGAGCATCACGACCGCCGAGGCCGAATAGGTCGACGGCATCAGCGATACCGCGACGACCGCGGCGGCGACGACCAAAACGGTGACGCGCAGAATCAGCCCCGCCTTCGCCCGAAGCACGGCGAGCACGTCGGAAAGCTCGAAGGATGCCGCCGGTTCACGGGCATCGCGAGCTGGATTTGGGTTAATCCCCTGGAACGACATGCCCTTTTCGCCGCGTGTTACGCCGGCGAGCCTTTTGCTTCTGCTGACTGATTTACAGCAACGCCGCCTGACGAACGGTTAATGACCGTTGGGCATGCGTCCGGCCAGAACCAAGGGGTTTCCGCGCGGTGTGGCCCGGCGCTCCGGAACCGCGTCGCCCGGAGCAAGGCAGGCCAGCAGCACCGCCGGATCGTCCCAGGGGACGTCGAGATGGGCGCTCGCCAGCCACGCGCTGGCCGGATCGCGCCGCCATTCCTGAGGGAAAAGCGCGATCACCGGGTTGGCGGTGACGGTCGGGCGGACCGGCCGGGGCAGCGGCGCGATGCAGCCCGCCAGGGCAGCCGCCAGGTCGCGACCTGGCCCGAGCGCCAGCGGCGCCGACTGGGTGGCGCGCGGATTGATCTCGATGAGATGAGGCTGGCCGCCGGCATCGCGCATGAAATCGAGGCCATGCAGGCCCGACAGGCCGAATTGCTCGGCGATGCGCACCGCCGCGAAGTCCATCCGCGGGCAGTCGATCCGGCGCAGAACACTGGCCGGTCCGGTCGGGCCGAGCGTTTCGAGCACCTCCATGTGAATCGCGGCCAGGACGCGCCCCTTCCAGCAGGCGAAAGCGGTGGTGACCGGTTGCCCCGGCACGAAGCGCTGCACGCTCACCGTCATTGGACGCGGCCGCACCATCTCGCGCAGGAAATGCACGTCCCGGCGTTTCACCGCGCGCACGAGGCTGCGCAGACGTCCGGGCGCCGGCGCAAAACGGCGATAGATCTCATGCGCGTCGGCACGATCGTGAACCACTGCGACGCCGTCGCCACCCCAGCTGCCATCGGCCTTGATCACACAGGGAAAGCCGGCACGGCTCAGGATCTCGTCGAGCAGCGTTTCATCCGGCACGACGTAGGTTTCGGGCGCGACAATGCCGGCGGCGCGCGCTGCGTCGATGAACGTCCCGCGCGCCATCAGCGCGGCATAGTTCTTCGGCGTGCCGAGCGAGCGTTCGATGAGCGGATGGAGCGATCCACGGTCGAGACGCACCAGCTGCGCCACGGCGCGATCGTCGCAAGGCACGACGAGATCGGGCTGCGCCCGCTCGATGGCCTTGGTGATCGAAGTCAACGGCGCCCAGGCAGTGTAGCGGTGATGTGCCGAGACGAACCGGCTTCCGGCGATGACATGGCCGCGCGGATAGACGGCCTCGACCGTCGCACCCGCCGCCGCGAATGCGCTCGCCAGCCGCGCGCTCGACGGCCATTCGACGGTCGTGAGAAGGAGAATCCGGGGCGCCATTGCACGAATTTAATCGGCCAGTCTCAATCAATTCTGAATGGCAATCCCGAATGGCATGAAGTTTGGACCGTGGCTCCCGCGCGGCGCGAAATTGCGGAATTTCCGTCTCGAATTGAAATCTGTCCCGTTTCGGGACGTCTTTATTTGAGGATGTCATGCCCCATCCGATCGAAGTCGCCATCGTCGGCGCCGGCCCCTACGGTCTCTCGCTCGCTGCCCATCTCGCCGCATCCGGCATTCGCTTCCGGATCTTCGGCAAGGCGATGGCAACCTGGCGCCATCACATGCCCAAGGGCATGAACCTGAAATCGGAGGGTTTCGCCTCCAATCTCTCGGCGCCGGACGCCGCGTCCACGCTGGAAGCCTGGTCGGCGGCGAACGGGCGGGCCTATTCGGCCCAGAAGGTCCCGGTCCATGTCGACGACTTCGTCGCCTATTCGAGCTGGTTCGTGCGGACCTATGTGTCGATGCTCGAAGAAAAGAATGTCACCGGCATCGCCAAGGCCGATGAGGGCTATCGCCTCACACTCGAGGACGGCGAACAGTTGACCGCACAACGCGTCGTCATGGCGGTCGGCATCACCTGGTTCAAGAACATGCCTGCCGAGTTGGCGGCGCTGGCCGCCGACGCCGTGTCGCACTCCTTCGATCACAGCGATTGCGCGCGCTTCAAGGATCGCGACGTCGTCGTGCTCGGCGCCGGCGCTTCGGCGATCGACACCGCCATCGCCATGCATGAGGCCGGCGCGCGCGTGCGCATCGTCGGGCGCCGCAAGACGATCGCGTTCCATGTCGCGCCCGATAACGAAGACCCGACGGTCCTCAAGCAACTCGCCCATCCCGATACCGGCATCGGCCCCGGCTGGCGCTCGTTCTTCTGCTCGAATGCGCCGCTTCTGTTCCATCGCCTCCCGCAGAAACTGCGCCTCGACATCACGCGCCGCCATCTGGGACCGGCACCCGGCTGGTTCACGCGCGAGAAGGTCGAGGGCCGGATTCCGACGCTTCTCGGCCAGCATCTCGAAACCGCCCGCATGGTCGACGGCCGCGCCGCACTTTCGGTTCGCGACGAGACCGGCCGCGGCCGCGTCCTGATGGCCGACCATGTCGTCGCCGCGACGGGCTACAAGCCCGATCTCAAACGACTTCCCTTCTTCGACGGCGCCCTGCGCGAGTCGATTGCCCAGGTCGAAGGCACGCCGGTGCTGAGCGACCAGTTCGAAAGCTCGGAGCGCGGTCTCTACTTCCTCGGTCTCAGCGCCGCGAACAGCTTCGGCCCGCTGCTGCGTTTCATGGTCGGCGCCGAATTCGCCGCACCGCGCCTCGCCGGACACCTGCATCGCCGCATCGCCGCGGCCCATGGCCTGAAGAAGGCGGCCTAACGCGGCCTGGCGTTGCGGAGCGCGTCGGCGATCGCCGCGCGCATCGGTGTCGTCTGCAATGCCGCGTCGAGCGGCAGCGAGCGCGGCGTGCCGCGCAGAAGCTGCTCGCGCATGCTCTCCGGCTTGAGAAAGCGGTCGCTCAGACCCCAGGTGAGCAGCGCCATCGTCGAGCGGTTGTCGAGTGCGACATCGAGGAAGCGCCGCGTCGCATCCGCCACCGCGCGGTCGCGGGTGATGAAATCGACCGGCCCGCCGCCGTCATCGACATCGTGCTCGGTGATCAGGATGCGCAGCCCGGTGGCGCGAACCTCGTTCAGGAAGGCTTCGAGCTTGCGCTGATCGACCTTGCGGGTGAAGGCCGCCAGATGCCCCTGCAGCCCCAGCGCGCCGACCGGCACGCCGCGCGCGATCATGCCTTCGAGCAGCTTGAGCACGGCGCGGCGACGCTGATCGTGGATCGCGCCTTCCTCCTCCAGGCCGTAGTCGTTGTAGACCAGCAGTGCCGACGGATCGGCATCGCGCGCCGCAAGAAACGCGGTGTCGATATAGGATGGCCCGAACTTCCGCAGCCAGAAGGAATCGCGCAGTGCGTCGGCACGGCCGTCCTGCGGCTGGATCGCTTCGTTGACCACGTCCCAGGAATGCATCCGCCCGGCATAGTGGCGCATCGCGGCGCGGACATAGTCGGTGAAGATGCGTTCGTCCGGCGCCGCGGCGACGGCCGGCTCGAGCCAGGGTGGATTGGAGGCGTACCAGACGAGCGTGTGACCGCGGATCAAAAGCCCGTGCCGGCGCGCGAAATCGAGCAGCGCATCGGTGGCGGAGAAATCGATCTGGCCCTGAACCGGCTCGGTCAGGTCGCGCTTCAACTCATACTCGGGCACGATGATGCCGCAGTCGCGCAAAAGCGCAAATGTGAAGTCGCGCTGACGCAGCTCGAAATTCGCCGTGGCCGCGCCGAAGGCGATGCCGCGCGACCCGGCGAGCGCACGGAGCGACGGACCATCGTTGGTCAGGCTCGGCCGCAGCGTTTCGGCCAGCCCGATCGCCGGTATTGCGGCCAGAGCGGCAAGCGCAGCGCGGCGCGAGATCATGCCGCCATTCCGAACCGCCCGACGACGCCATCGGCCAGCCGGCGATAGGTGCGGTCGGGCAGGAATATCTGCAGGAACACGACGACCGCGAGGCGCGGGCGATAGCAGCCGGCCAGTACCGCTGCGAGATAGAAATGCAGCGCCCGCGCGCGGCTCTGTAGCGCGACGCCCTTCGCCACCGCCCAGCCGCGGCCACCGAGATAGGCGGCGCGCGACATGCGCGGCTTCATCCGCTCGAGCCATTGCGCCAGCCGCGCGGTGCTGCGGCCTGCCGATTGGCGGTTCGGGTCGTAGTGATCGGCCCAGACGGCGCCGGGCTCTTCCGCCATGCGGAAGCGGCAGCCGGCCAGCGCGAGCCGGATCGCGAAATCCGTATCCTCGGCTTCGCGCAGGTCGGTGTCGTAGAGAACCTGTTGCGCGAGCTCGCGCGGCACGACGGTCGTAATCGTCGGCACGAAGCCGCGGTCGCAGAGCAGATAGCGCGCCATGTCTTCGCCCGGCGCGATGCCGCGCGGCGGCTTGAGCAGCGTTCGTCCGCCGCCGCGGTCTACGACGATCCGGGCATAGCCCGCCACATTCGTGGTTCCGGCAAGCAGTGCTCGCATCTGTGCGAGGTGATGCGGCAGGAACGCGTCGTCGGAATCGAGGAAGGCGATGAATTCGCCGCGCGCCTCGGCGATGCCGGTGTTGCGCGCCGCGCCACCGCCGCCGTTTGTTCGCCGGACGTAACGGATGCGCGGGTCGTTCAGCAAATCGATCACCGCCTTGGGATCGTCGCGCGAGCCGTCATCGACGACCACGATCTCGAAATCCTGCTCATCCTGGACCAGCACCGAATCGAGCGCATGCCGCAGGATATGCGCGCGGTTGTAGACCGGGATGACCACGGAGAAGAACGGGGCCGTCATGTTCGCCACACGCGCCGAACGCGGCCCTCATCGGCCTCGCGGCCCTGAACGCGCAGGAAGCCGACGATCAGCAGAAGCTGTCCCCACTGACCCGAGGTGACGTTCACGAAATCGGATTCCATGAAGTTGTGCATCAGGTCGAAGGTGAAGAGTGCGAACAGCATTGCGTTGAAGGCGACATCGGTACGCTTGGCGCTCCAGAACTGGATGAAGGGCTGCACCACGAGCACGATCAGGCCGATGAAGAGCCCGATGCCGCCGACGGTAACGAGCATCTCGAGATAGCCGTTATGGCCTTCGCCGATATGCGCGACCCAGTCGGCGCCGACATATTGATAGAGCGGCGAACGGACGCCGGTGTTGCCGAAACTGCCGAAGCCGGCGCCGATCAGCGGATGGTCGCGGATATAGGCGAACTCCGCCTGCCAGATCGCGGCGCGGCCGGTGAATTGCTGCGGATCGTCGAAGATCCGCGCGATCATCTCCCAGTTGATGGCGATGGCGACGCCAAGAAACAGAAGGAAGAGCGCCGTCACCGTGGCGGCGATGGCGCGGTCGAGCGCATTGCGCCGCGCGGCGCGATAGACGAAACCGGCGGCGAGGCCGATGGGAAGAAGACCGATAGAGGACTTCGACCGCGTCATGATCAGGAAGCCGATCGCCGCCACGGTCAGAAGAATGTCGCGTCTCTGGCGCGTCTCCAGCGCCTTGAAGAAAAAGATGATCGACGCCGTTGCTACAGCGGCGCCGGCGGAGTTCTTGTGCGCATGCACGCCGCGCCAGGACCCGGCAAGCTCGGATTCCACATCGCTCGGCAGATGGATGGCATTGTGGATCAGCGCCACCGAAATCCAGTCGGCGACGATCACCGCGGCCAGCACGCCGTACCAGAGCTCGAAAGTTCGCCGCACGCCCAAGGTGTCGATCGACAGCATCACGGAGGACACGAAGATGATCGAAAGCATCGCGCGGCGCGCGACGACATCCGGCTCCGTCGACCAGATCGAGGTCATCAGGCACCAGATCATCAGGACGGCTAGCATCAGGGGCATGGCCCTGAGCATGGCGAGACCGCGGATGCGCATCGCGCCGAAGACGATCATCGCGAAGACACCGACATAGGCGAGCTGGCGCAGCGCGTCGCCGCCTTCCGATGCCGCGGCGCGCGCGTTGAGCGCCGCCGGTGTGCGATCGTCGAACGGCGTCAGCCCGACGATCACCAGCAGGAGAAGCAGGACGAAGCCGGCCTCGGCGATACGGGTCTCGATACCGGGGCGCGCAGGGGCAAGTGACGGGCTGTAGGTCTCAGTCGCCATGGATCGTGGCGTACTCGTTGTAGCGCCGCCCGAAGAGCGCGGTCACCTTTCCGGCGGCGCGCGCCATCCGGCGCAGCGCATCGGCGCGCCGATTCGCGTCATAGCCGAGGATGACGAACAGCACCGGCGACAACAAGAGCGCCGCGGCGATCTTGCCGGCTTCGAGCGCACATGCGCGCAGCGACGGGCGGTACTTCAGGAAGCTGCGCATGTCGGTGTTGCCGACCGAATAGGCGCGCGCGAGCGCCCAGCGAAAGCTCGTCCGCGTTTCCGGCACGAAGCCGCGCGCCACGGCCTCGTCGGACCAGGCGAAGCGTACGCCGGCTGCCTTCAGGCGCAGGAAGAAGTCGCGGTCCTCGCCGCCGGTAAGCGCGAAGGCGGGATCGAATTTCGGGCTCGCCACCGCGTCGAGCGCCGCGCGCGCGATCAGCAGGTTTCCCGCACCCTGCAGCATGTCCACGGGACCGCTGGCGTGGCGGATGTCCGACATGCCGTCGAACGACCCGCTCCAGTCCTTCGCGCCGCCTTCGATCTCGAACAGGATCGAACCCTGCACGGCGCCGGCACCTGTCCGCGTCTGCTCGGCAAGGAACGCGTCGAGCCAGCCGGGCTCCGGCCACTCGTCGTCATCGAGCATGGCGAGGAAGTCCATCGCTTCGTCGTTGAGCGCCGCATCGGTCAGCGCATTGCGCACCTGCGCGATGCCGCGCGCCGGAACGACGATGGCCTGCAACGGCCAGCGATAGCCGCGCAGGCTTGCGCAGAGATCGAAGCCTTCGTGCTTCTCGGCGTCGTTGTCGGCGACCAGCACCTGCACGGACGCCGTGGTCTCGATCCGCGCCAACGCCTCGAGCAGCCGCGCCAGACCGCGTGGGCGGCGAAAGGTCGGGATTGCGACAGTGACCCTAGGCATGTTGAATCGCGACATGTTCGATCGGGCCATGGTTGCGCTTCCACGCGCGCACCCGGGCGAAGATCGCGCCGCTCATCACGATGTCGCCGGCCACGATTCCGAACAGCGATGCGATCGGCCCGACGGTCAGCAGAAGCGCCAGCGTCGCGCCGAGCGACACGATCGAGGCCTTGATCGCGATGTTGGCCAGCGGCTCGAACTCGCCGGCCGCCTGGAGGAACACCGCATCCGGCGTGCGCAGCGCGCGGATCGCCATGATCAGCACCCAGACGGCAGCAATGATCTCGGCCGAGCCGGCATTGTAACCCTGCTTGAGGATGAGGCTGGGGTAAAAGGCCAAGAGTGCCGCCGCGATCAGGGTCGTTCCCGTCAAGACTGCAACCGCCGCGGTTCGAAATTCCTTAACGGCCCGGAAAGCCCGGCCGAGATCGCCGGCGCCGATGGCCCGTGCCATCACCGGACGCTCCATGTCGGGAAGCGAGGACAGCACCAGCGAAACCGGGCGCATCAGGAGGCTACCGAGCGCCAGCGGCGCGAAGGCGCCCGGGCCGGAGAAGAAGGTGACGAAATAGGCATGGGCGTTGACGGTCAGTTCCGAGGCGGCGACGCCGAGCAGCGACCAGCGCGTCAGTTCCTGCCAGACCGGGCCATAGGCTGACAGCTTGCCGGCATTGGACGGTGCGAACTGGCGGATCAGGAATTCGCGGTCGAAGGCCGCGAGGCTGCCGAGGGCTGCGAGCAGCATGACGATGGCGGTGTAGCTCATGGTCATGCGGTCGGCGAAATAGAGCGCGCCCAGACCGGCGAGAACGAGCAGACCATACGCCACATCGGAAGCGGCTGCGCGCACCGGCGCGTTGACCGCATAGGCATAGACGCGGGCGAGCCAGCGCAGGCTCATCACCGCGCCGTACACACCGAACAGCAACGCCGCACGGAGCGACAACCCGCTCGCCGCGAGCGACGCGGTGACGACGCCGAATGCGAAGACGGAATGTACAAGATTGGCTTTCTGGTAGGTCGCCAGCTCGGCGTCGTCGACATGGCCGCGCTTGCGGATGCCGATGGTCGTCGGCGCGCCGATCAGCGCCGCCGCCGCGCCGACGCAGAACGGCACGATCGTCATCACGAAGGAGAAGTAGCCGAAATGCTCGGGCGACAGTGTGTGCAGCACAAGCACCGCGCCGGCGAAGTGCGCGCCGGAGATGAAGACCGGACCGAGCGCGGAAAGCGCGTAACGGCCGACGAGGGCGAGAATCTTGTCCAGCGCCGAGGGGGCTTCGGCGATGGAGGGCGTTTGGGCAATGCTCTGCACAGTTCTGTGTTCCTGGTTCCGCGGTGCCCGGATGGGGACACCTGCGTCCAGAACTGCAAGCCGGAGGCCAGTTTTGGCCGGAGCGGCGAACAATTTGAGCCCTGAAAATAAAGGGCCAAATACACACGCGCGCGATCTTGCGCCGCCACGAAGCGGCCGCGTCGGATATGCGGAAACGCGCCTTTATGCGGTTCGCGTCGCGAGGAAGAACAGCGCCAGCGGATTGGTCACCGCATAACGCCAGAACAGGCGGCGCGGCTCGCGCGCAAGTCGGAACAGCCATTCGAGCGAGAAGCGCTGCATCCACTGCGGCGCGCGGCGATAATCGCCGGTGACGAAATTGTAGCAGCCGCCACAAGTCACGAGCCAGCCAGCCGCGAGCTTCGCCTTGTTGCGCACCGAAAATTCGTATTCCTTCGGAACGCCGAGGCCGACGAACACGATATCCGCGCCGGAACGGTTGATATCGGCGATCACCGCATCCTCTTCGTCATTGCCGAAGTAGCCATTGCGGCGGCCGGCGATGCGCAGGCCGGGATAGGTGAACCGCAGGATCTCCGCGCAGCGCGCGTTCACATCCTCGGTACCGCCGAGGAGATAAAGCGACAATCCATTGGCGACGGCCGCCTGCGCGGCGTCGTGGATGAAATCGGTCGTTGCGCTGCGCTCCGGCACTGCGTTGCGGCCGAGCAGGCGCGAGGCGATCACCACCGGCTGGCCATCGGCGTGCACGATGTCGGCAACGTCGAAGAGCGCGCGGAATTTCGCATCGGTCGCGGCGAAGGCGACGGCGTGGCCGTTGGAGGCGAAGACGAGTTTCGGAGCCGCACCGGTCTCGCGCGCCGCCAGGCAATCCTCGACCATCAGCCCGGTGAGCTGGCCGCGGGTCACGCAGGCGGTGCGGATGCCACCGACAACCGCCTCGGCGAAGCGGTCATTGGCCGGAACCGGACGAACCGGCTGGGCGGGGGCGAGGGGACGGACGGCTTCCATCAGTAGGCATTCCTGCGGCTGAGCACGGCGAAGGGCGTGCGCAGGAGAATCTGCAGGTCCAGTGCCAGCGAGGCGTTGCGGGCGTACCAGATGTCGAGATCGACGCGTTCGCGCATCGCATCGACGGTGGGGGTCTCGCCGCGATGGCCGTTGATCTGGGCCCAGCCGGTCACGCCCGGCTTGACGTCCTGACGCTGGGTATAGTCGGCGATCCTGGCGGCATAGAAGATGTCATGGGCCCGGGCATGCGGGCGCGGACCGACCAGCGACATGTCGCCGGCGATGATATTGAGCAGCTGCGGCAGCTCGTCGAGGCTGGTCGAGCGCAGCCAGCTTCCCGACCGGGTCACGCGGCTGTCGTTGCGCGTTGCCTGCACGACGGTGTCGCCGTTCTCCATCACCCGCATCGTGCGGAACTTGAAGACGTCGAAGGGCTGGCCGCCTGCGCCGAGGCGGGTCTGGCGGAAGAACACCGGCCCGCCGGAGTCCAGGAGAATGATCGCCGCGAGCACAGCGAAGAGCGGTGCGCAGAGCACGAGCAGCGGGATGGCGATCATCAGATCGAGAGCACGCTTGAGCGCCGGCTGGAGCCGGTTCGGCGTCGTATTCTCGTTGGCGACCGGCCAGACCGCTTCGGGGGCAAGACGGAACGCCGCCGCCAGATCGTCGCTCGCGGCATGAATGGCGTCGCGATGCGGACGCGCTGCGATGAACTGATCGTCGATCTGCTTCTGAACGGACACGGCACGCCTCGTATTTCGATACGAGACCGGCTGCATCGGCCGGGCCATGGATCGGGCACGTCATTGTCCCGGTTTGGCGCAGAGTTGTGCCGCTGTGTTCCTAACAGGCGTTAAGAGGTCTGAACGGAATCCCTATGCGGGACTAGCCGGCGAGTGCGCGTTGAAAGCGGTGCACGCGCGCATTGCCGGCGCGCAGAAGCGAGATGTAAGTCGACAGATGCGGTGCGTCTGCTTCGAGCCCGTATCGCGGCAGCAGGAAACGGTTCGATGCCGCATCGAGCGTTCCCGAGAGTGTAGTGAATGCCGCCCTATACCCCGCCTCGCGCACCGCCAGCCATGCCGCCCGCGAAATATCGCCTTTGTTTCCAAAGGGATAGGCGAAGTATGCACAAGGCCCGACCTCGGCCTCGATCAGTGCCCGGGAACGGCGCGCCTGGTCACGCAGGCCGCTCATGTCCTGCGCGCCGTTCATCGGCCAATGGCGATGGGCATGCGCGCCGATCGCTACGCCACGCCGTTTGAGCGTGCGTACCTGCTCCCAATTCAGGAAGGCTTCGGAGGCGAATTCATCCAGCAGCGCATTAACCCTGTCGCGATCCATCGCACCGATCATCGCGTCGACCGCGTCCTGCGCCTTCGACATCTCCATGGCGCGCAGGTCTGACACGAGTTCGGTAGCGGTGCCGTCGCGTCTGGGACCGAGGATCAGTGGCCGCGACAGGTTTGCGATCTCGTAGCGGCCCTCGGGCGCGTGCAGGGCAAAGAGCCGGGCGAGAAAGATGGGATTGCGCTCACCCGTGGCGACGTGATGCGTGCTGACGAACAGCGTCCAGGGCAGGCGAAACTCCGCCAGGATATCAGCCGCGACAGTCAGCGTGTTGGCGTAGCCGTCATCCGAGGTCAGGAAGATAGCCCGCGGATGGCGGTCGGGCCGCGCCAGCACATCGTCCAGCGCCTCGATCGGCAGAACGTCGAAATGCGTCTTCAGGTGCCGCGCAATGCGCAGGAAGGCCGCGGTCTCGTGATGGTTCGTCTGGAGCCGCACGTCGCGCGTTATCGGTTCCACGCCGTGAAACAGCACCGCCGCCGGGCGGCCGAGCGGACGCACCACGCCGGACGGAATGATCCGGCCGACATTTCGGGCGAATTGTCCGAACCGGCTCATGACCGGATCATCGCCTGCAAGGCTTACGCCTGGCTTAACAGGTTTTGTTAACTCTCAGGCCGGGAGGCTGAGCGGCCGGGTCCGGAACAGCACATGCCATTCGGCATTGTCGGCCATCATCACATCGACGGCTTTCTCGATCCGGTCGGTCAGCCGGGCGAATTCCAGCGGCTCATGCATCATCGCCCGCTCGACCGAGGCGAGGTCGGCTGCCGTCTCGTGGCTGCGCCGCGCCACGGTCTCGAAATCGGCCTGGCTGCGGATGGCGCTGAGCGCCGCGCCGATCGCCGGGAAGAGCGCGGTCAGGAACACCGTCCATTCCCGCAAGGCCTCGGCGATCGTGCCGTCGAGGAAGAAGAGCACCAGAAAGCCGATGCAGATCGCCAGCGTCGCCCAGAACAGCAGATTGCCTGCGTAGTGCAAGCGGTGCGCCGCTTTTTCCATGGCTTCGGCATTGCGCGCGTTCCACGCGATCTGTCCGCTCAGCTCGGCATCGCAGACCGCATCGCGCACCGCCACCAGATAAGTCTGGTCGACCGCCGTGTCCGGAACCGGAATCTCGCGCTCGACGGCGCGGACATACCAGCTGATCCAGCCATAGGCGCGGCCGGCACGATCGCTCGGACGCTCGACCCGCGCGGCGGCGGCGGTCGGCGCCAGCATGCGCAGATGACGAAGCTCCTCCGCCAGCCGGCGATATTCGAGCCAGCGGCGATGCCATTGCCGCGTCGTTCCGAGATGGAGGACGACGAGGATCGAAACGATCAGCGCAATCTCGGCGGTTACCATCACCGCCTTGAAGTTCAAGGACGTTTCCATGTCCGGCGACGGCGCGATCAGGCCGACGGTCGCCAGCAGCACCGCTGCCGCGCCGGCGATGAAGTTGAAGACGTATGCGCTGCGATAGATCTGCGCATAACGCGTCGAGAGGTGATCGATCGCCGTATAGCCGCGATAGAGCGTGTCGGTGTCGATGGGCCTGAGCGACTCGTCGTTCAATCGCCCCACCAGATAGTCGCGCCAGCGTCGCGCATCGTCGGGGTTCTTCGCCGGCGTGCGCAGGTCGCTCCAGCGCAATGCACGGATGCCGAGCAGCGACAGGAGAAGCGGATAGGACACCGCGACGTTCCAGCGTCGCGTGGTCTCGTCGAGCAGCGCCTTCAGCGCGGCGCGCTGGCCGCTGTCGCGCGGTGGTGCCAGCAGGATATCGACGATGCCCGCCAGCTGTCCGTCGATCGGGCGGCGCAGGACCCGCTCCA
This sequence comes from Pseudomonadota bacterium, assembly GCA_018241025.1. Taxonomy (GTDB): domain Bacteria; phylum Pseudomonadota; class Alphaproteobacteria; order Micropepsales; family Micropepsaceae; genus Rhizomicrobium. The sequence goes on along the minus strand of JAFEEQ010000025.1, from coordinate 51,740 downwards.
CGCCTTCGCGCGCGGTCGGCAGCGCCGCATCGGCCCGCCAGAGCAGGGATGCCCCGCCGGCATCGGCAGGGTCGATCAGGATCACGGGAACGTCTTCGGCCAGGGCGCGCTCGACGATGGCCGCCGTGCCGCCCAGGCCGTCGGCCGGCTGCTGGTCCCAGATCGCGATGACGAGATCGGCATTGGCGAGCATGAGCACGCCGGCTGCCTCATAGGCACGGCCGGCATGGTCGCGGCCGCCGTCCAGTTCGAATACCGCCTCGCAATGCGCGAGCAGCCGGTCGTAATCCTGCTGCGCGGCCTCGCTCGCGAAATCCTTGCGGAATTCTCCGCGATGGAACGGCAGCACCGCGCGCAGCCCGTATCCGGCGGCAAGGCCGGCATCGGCCACGATCCTGTCGGCGCCTTCCGCAAGTGCCGAAACCACGGTCAGTTGCGGCGTCACGGAATCGAACGCCCAGGCTTCGCGCGCCAGCACGACGCGCGCCGCACCGGCGATCTCTCCCAGAAGACGGTCGACCGTCTGCCGCGCCGTCGCCGCCTGTTGGCCGGACAGCTTCGCACCCGGACGATGACCCGTGACCCCGACCCGAAGGCAAGGCCGTGGCCGCGGCGGCGCTGTATCGTCGGTGCTCACGCTGGCGAATTCCGTCTGGCAGTCCCCATGGATTCGCATGTTAGGTTGACCGGCCGGCGAAGCGGAAGGGGCGGGCATGAGCGACGAGGCGGTTCTCAAGGACTACCGGAAATTCGATTTCAGCGACGGGCGCTGGACGCGTCCGGTCTACCGGCGCGGGACCGGACCCGCGGTCATCGTCATCCATGAGATGCCGAACCTGCATCCGCTGGTGGTACGCTTCGCCGATCATGTCGCCGAGGCCGGCATGACGGTGTTCCTGCCCAACCTGTTCGGCCATCCCGGAAGGACGCCGACGCCGCTCTATGCGATGGGCCAGATGTTCCAGGGCATCTGCATCCGCCGGGAGTTCAGCGTCTGGGCGACGGACCGCTCGAGCCCGATCATCGACTGGTGCCGCGCGCTGGCGCGCAAGGCCCATGCCGAGTGCGGCGGCAAGGGTGTGGGCGCCGTCGGCATGTGCTTCACCGGCAATTTCGCGCTCGCGATGATGACCGAGCCCTCCGTCGTCGCGCCGGTGCTGTCGCAGCCTTCGCTGCCGCTCGGCTTCGGCAACAAGCGTCGCGAGGCGGCAATCGGCGTCTCGCCCGAGGAAATCTCCTGTGCCAAGCGCCGCTTCGCCGACGAGAACCTCTCGATGATCGGCCTGCGCTTCCACGAAGATCCCTTCGTCAAGCCGGAGCGCTTCGAGACCTACAAGAAGACCTTTGGCGACAGGTTCGAGGCGATCGAGCTCGATCCGAAGGATGCCGCGCCCGGTCCGATGGCGGCGCATTCGGTGCTGACGATCAATCTGCGCGACGACGATCCGGACGGGCCGACCAAGAAGACGGAGCAACGCGTGATCCAGTTCTTCAAGGAACGTACCGGCGCCTGAAAGAAAATCGGGGCGCCGTCGCCGGCGCCCCGAAATCAGCAGTCACGGGGAGTTCCTGCTAGTAATTGTAGCGGATGCCGAAGAAGAACTCGCGGCCCGTCTGATGATAGACCGACAGCCGGTCTCCAACGCTGTCGACATACTGATCCTGGAACTGGTTGGTCAGGTTCAACGCCTCGAAGGTCAGCGTGAAGTTGTCGTCCCAGCGATAGCTCGCCGAAGCGTCCAGGTTGAAGGTCGAGTTGTTGCCCTCGATGTCGTTTCCGTTGCGGCCGGGATTGCTCGTCAGGTATTTGCTCCGGAACGCCGCCGAAAGACGTGCCTGGAACACGCCGTCGTCGTAGTAGCCGGTGGCGTTGTAGCTGAGATGCGACTGGCCGGTCAGCGTCGTGCGCGGCGCCGAGGTGCCCGTGCCGTTCACGATCGACGAGTCGACATAGGTCACGTTGCCGAGGAAGCCGAGATTGCTGAACGGATCGGGCAGGAAGTCGAAGGGCTGCTGCCAGTTGAGCTCGATGCCGTCGAGCGAACCGCCCGGCGTGTTGATCGATTCGCTGAACGACCAGTTGGACGCGGCCGTGCAACCCACGGCGCCGCCACAGGCCGCGGTGAAGACCGCAGGGTCGATCGTGACCGGCACGCCGCCGAAGGGCGGGGTGAAGGCCGCTGTGCCGGCCTGCGTCGCCGAGTAGGACTGAATGTAGGTCCCGATCTTCTTGTAGAACACCGCGATCGAGAGCAGCGCGCCCTTGTGATAGTACCACTCGAACGACAGGTCGGCGGTGTTGGCCCGGAACGGCTTCAGAGACGGGTTGCCGACCGTCACGGTGCGGTTGTTGCCCGACACGCTGACCGAGGTGCCGGACAACTGGCCGAGATCCGGACGCGCCATGACCTGGGCCAGGTTCAGGCGAACGAGGAAGTCGTCCGACGGACTGACCACCGCGTTCAGCGACGGCAGGAAATCGTCATAGCTGTTCTTGCTGTGGGTCAGGACGTAGGAGCTGCCCGACAGATTGTACGCCGTCGAAGTCTGATCGGTGGACACGTAGCGCACGCCGAGATTGCCGCGGAACGGCACGCCGTAGAACAACGAGTCCCAGCCGAATTGCAGCCAGCCGCTGGTATCGTGCTCGCTGACGCCCTTGTTGTTGCCGAGCGCCGGCCCGATGCCGAGCGGCAGGCCGTAGTAGTTGAGGACGTTTTGTGCGGTGCCCAGCGCCGGTTCGAGCCACGCCGTGGGCGTCGGCGACGCGATGTTGAGACCCTGCGACGGCAGATGTGCGATGGTCGAGAAATTCGACAGATTCTGCGCCGCCGTACCGAACGCCGCGCCGTAGAACGCCGCCGCGCCGCTTGCGAAGACGCCCGGCGCCGTCTGGAAGGTTTCCTTCGACGCCGTCGTTCCGTCCGAGAGGCGCATCTCGGTGGTCTTGAAGCCATACTCCTTGTAGTCGAAGCCGCCGCGCACCGTCAGCCAGTTCCACGCATCGTACTCGCCGTCGAACTCTGCCGAGCGATAGATGTTGAGCGCGGTCTGCGGCCGGATGCGGATCTGCGAAAGGTACCAGTTGTCGACGCCGGCCGTTGTGCCCGGCGTCGTCACATTGGCCGAGCCGTAGTCCAGCACCGGCACATTGGAATGCGTACCGCTGTAGTCGAAGGAATAGCCCTGCACATCGGCGAGGTCGTAGGTCAGCGTGGTCTGGATCGGATTGCGGTGGTTGGACTGGGCCCATCCGACGAGGCCGTGGACCTTGAACTTGTCGGAGAAGTTATGCGTGCCGTCCAGCGTGAACTGGGCGAAGCGCGTATCGAGGTGATCGAGACGATGCTCGACGCGCAGATCGATGTTGTTCGCCGTCAGCTGGTCGAGGGTGTTCGTCGTCGGGTTCACATGGAACGAACCGACCACGACATTGCCGATGCCCGATCCGCCCGAGGTGCTGAACACCGGCGATTCGAGATAGGTCTCGTCGCGCTCGGCCGCGAAGTCGGCGAACAGCGCGTCGAAGGTGAAGAGCGTGTCGTCGTCCGGCTGCCACTGCACCGAGCCGGTGATGCCGAGGCGCTTTTCGCCGTCGTGATAGAGGTCGTAGCGGGCGAAACGCGGACGGAATGCCTCGTTGAGTAGATTGTAATCCGCACCGGACGTGATCAGCGGTCCGGCGAAACCGGGCTGATAGGCCTTGAAGCGGTTCGACGTGCTGCACGGCGAGACGCAGCCGACCACGCCGGGTGCGCTGCCGTCCGACGCGCGCGGCGTGCCGTCGTTCTGCCAGCGCACCGTGCTGGTGCCGTCCTCGATGATATGGCGCACGGCATAGGCCGCCGAGAACAGGACACCGACCCGGCCGCCGAGGAACGTGTCCGACACCAGCACCGCACCGCGCGGATTGAAGCTGCCGGCCAGGTCGTTGTAGCCGCCCTGGAACGAGGAGACGAAGGTGAACTTGTTGAAGTCGAAGGGGTGCGCGGTGTGCAGGTCGACCGTCGCGCCGAGCGAACCTTCCTCGATCTCCGCCGTCGCCGATTTGTGCACGGTGAGGTTCGAGAACAACTCCGACGCGAAGACATTGAAGTCGAAGGAACGTCCGCGATTGGTGCCGCCTGAGGAGTCCGCCGATCCGGTGGTCGCCAGCGCTTCGAGCCCGTTGATGCGGACGCGGGTGAACTGCGCGCCCAGACCGCGCACCGCGATCTCGCGGCCTTCGCCGGCATCGCGCGCCAGCGCCACGCCCGGGATGCGCTGCAGGGATTCCGACACGTTGAGGTCGGGGAATTTCGCGATGTCCTCGGCGAGGATCGAGTCCGACGAGTCGAGCGCATTGCGCTTCAGGTCGAGGGCCCGCTCGAGGCTCTCCTTGAAGCCGGTGACGACGACGGTTTCGATTTCGTCGGCCTGGGCCGCCTGAAGGCCTGCCGCCGCTGCCAGAGCCATGACGGATGCGCCAAGCCAAAGCTTCGCGCGCTTGGATGTATGGAACACTGCGCCCTCCCCTTCGCGGGACCGGCGAGCCGGTGCCGCTTTACCTGTGTGCCCCGCTTTGCGGGTGATGTTTCATCCCTTGCGGCTTTGACCTAGCCGCTGACACCGGTGTCATAACATGACATTCATGCGTTGTCACCGGTGGCAATGACAGCTAATTCACATTTTCGACGTCAGACAAGTGGGTGTCGCGGCCGGATTTTGAAAACACGCTGCGCCGATGCAATCGCGCAACGGCTCTGCTGCGGCGCACAATCAGCGCGCGAGCCAGCCGCCGTCGACCGGGATCACCGCACCGTGCACGTAGTCGGAGGCGGCACTGGCGAGGAATACGGCCGCGCCGCCGAGATCGGAAGGCTTGCCCCACCGCCCGGCCGGAATGCGCGCAAGGATATCGCGGCTGCGCGTTTCGTCGTTGCGCAAGGCCTCGGTGTTGTTGGTCGCGAAGTAGCCCGGTGCGATCGCGTTCACGTTGATGCCCTTCGCCGCCCATTCGTTGGCGAGGAGCTTCGTGATCCCGGCAAGCCCGCTTTTGCTCGCGGTATAGGACGCGACGCGGATGCCGCCCTGGAACGACAGCATCGAAGCGATATTGATGATCTTGCCGCCGCTCAAGAGCATCGTCTTCGCAACGGCCTGCGAGAGGAAGAAGGCGGATTTCAGATTCACGCCCATCACCGCGTCCCAGTCTTCTTCGCTGAAGTCGAGGGCGTCGGCACGGCGGATCGTGCCGGCATTGTTGACGAGGATGTCGATCCTGCCGAAACGCGCCAGCGTCCGTTCGACGATGCCCGCAATCGGCGCCATCGTCGTGAGATCGGCAGCGACATGCAGGAATGCGCGTCCCGCCGCGGCGACCGCTCTCGCCGTATCGTCCGGCGCGCCGCGCGACACCGCCGCGATATCCGCGCCGGCCCCGGCGAGCGCGACCGCGATCCCCTGCCCAATGCCGGTATTGGCCCCGGTGACGAGCGCGACTTTGCCGGAAAGATCGAATGGGCCGGTCATTTGAGCTGGCAGATGTCGAGCACGTTCATGTCGGTGTAGTCGAGGTTCTCGCCGCCCATTGCCCAGATGAAGGTGTAGTTCGCCGTGCCCGATCCCATGTGGATCGACCAGGGCGGCGAGACGACGGCTTCGTCGTTCGCCATCACGATGTGCCGCATCGCATCCGGCTCGCCCATGAAATGGAACACCCGGTCCTCCGGCTTGAGACCGAAATAGAAATACACCTCCGAGCGGCGGTCGTGCAGATGCGGCGGCATGGTGTTCCACACGCTGCCGGTCTTGAGCATGGTGAGCCCGAGCAGCAACTGGGACGACTTGCAGGTCGCCGGCACGACATACTGATAGATCGTGCGCTCGTTGGAGGTGGCGAGGCTGCCGCGCTCCAGCGGTACCGCCTTCTCGATCGAGATCTTCACTGTCTCGTAGCGCGCATGCGCCGGGGTGGAAGCGAGATAGAATTTGGTCGCGCCCTCGAACACGACTTCGTTCGCGCCCATCGGGATATAGAGCCCATCCTTCGGCGCCAGATCGTAGCGCACGCCATCGACCGTGATCGCGCCGTCCGCATCGCCGACATTGATCGCACCCATCTCCCTGCGCTCGAGGAACGGCTTGCCCTTGGCCGATTCCGGTTCGCCCTGCAGCGGCAGCGAAACCTTGCCGCCATCGGGTGCAGCCCCGCCGATCACGAAGCGCTCATAATGCGTGTAGTTGAGCGTGACCGCGCCGGGCACGAAGAGCCCGGCCATCAGATAGCGCGCGCGCAGCTGCGCATTGTCGGCGCCCGCCATGCTGTCCGGATGCGAGGCGTGGATGGTGCGCGTGTACATGGCGGTCCTCCGTGTCCGGCCCGCTTGGTAACCGGTGTCAGAGACGTGTGCAAGCACAGGCGAAAACTTCTTCCCGATCAGCCTTTCGGCGCTGCGCTCGACTCGCGCGCGACGAGTTCGGGCACGACCTCGGTCTTTTCCTGGACGTGTGCACGGCGCTCGCGGGTGCGCGCAATCAGCTTGGCTGCCGCCATCTCGCCCATGTCGTGGATCGGCAGCTTCACCGAAGTCAGCAGCGGATAGAGACGCGATGCCATGGCGCTGTCGTCGAAGCCGACCACCGAGACATCGCCCGGGATGGAAAGTCCCGCATCGCGCGCGGCCTTGTACACGCCCGCCGCCATCTCGTCATTGCCGCAGAAGATCGCCGTCGGCCGCGGCTTGAGCGCAAGCAATGCCGCCGCCGCCTCGACACCGCTTTCGAAGGTGTACGCCGCCTCGCGGTCGAATTCCTTCGGCAGCTTCAGACCGGCTTCGGCGAGGCCCTGCGTGAAGCCGCGGCGGCGCTCATGCGCGGAACGGAACAGCGTCGGACCGGAGATATGCGCGATCCGCGTATGGCCGAGCCGGGTCAGATGCCGCGCCGCTTCCATTCCGCCGACATGGTCATGCGTCACCACCATGGCGTCGGGCTCATCGAGCGCGATCGAAGCGATGCGGACATAAGGACAATCGATTTCGTCGAGCACCTGGATCAGGCGCTCGTCTTCCGACACGGACGGCGGCAGCACGACGCCGAACAGCTTCTGCCGCTCGACGAATGCGCGCATGTCGGCGAGGAAGTGCGGGTCCTGGCGATTGCACGGCCGGATGACGAGCTCGAAGCTCGTGCCCTTCATTGCGTCCAGGATGCCCTGCTGCATGTTCACGACGTATTGCGGCGTCGGATTGTCGTAGATCATGCCGATGAGAAACGACCGGCGGAAGGCGAGGCCGCGCGCCTGCGGATCGGGCGCGAAGCCGAGCTCCTTGATGATGGCGCTGATCTTCTCGCGCGTTTCCTCGCGCACGAATGGCGAGTCGTTGATCACCCGCGACACAGTCTTCTTCGAGACCTGGGCGAGGCGTGCGATATCGTTGATGGTGGGACGCTTGCCCCGGCGCTCTCCTTCGCTGTCGGGGCGCGGCTTTCGCGAAATCACCAAATCACCTGGAGGGTAGCCATTGGCCACTATTAACCGTGCCGGCGCGCGGACGCCACAGGTGCCGATCCCGCCCGATAGCGCGACAGCAGCGAGGCAGAGATTGCCCTTTGGCACAGTACATGACACCGGTTACCTTGATGAGTTCGTTTCGGCCCTCACTATGTCGCCATGACCCTCGAACGCCTGTCGCCGCAAAGCCTTGCCCGCGTCCAGCCCGGGATAGCCGTTCCGACCTATGACCGGCGCAGCATCACGACCGGCATCGTCCATTTCGGCCCGGGCGCCTTCCATCGTGCGCATCAGGCTTTCTTCGTCGACAAGTTGTTGGCGACGGATTCGCGCTGGGGCATCTGTGACGTCGCCTTGCGCGGCACTGCGACGCCCGAGGCCCTGACCGTTCAGGGCGGCCTCTACACCATCGCCGAACTCAGTCCTTCGCCAAGCTTCCGGATCGTCGGATCGATCCATGAAGCCGTCGCGGCACCGACCTATCCGGAGGTGCTTCGCGCACGCCTCGCTGCGGCTTCAACGCGCATCGTCACCATGACGGTGACCGAGAACGGCTATGCCCTGATGCCGTCCGGCGACCTCGACACAGCGCGCAGCGAGATCGCCGCCGATCTCGCCACACCATCGGCGCCGACGAGCCTGATCGGCTGGCTGGTCGAAGGGCTCAGGCTGCGCCGCGCCAGTAACCTCGCGCCCTACACGATGATCAGTTGCGACAACCTCTCGGACAATGGCGCGCGCCTGCGCCGCGCTGTCGTGCAGTTCGCATCGCAGGTCGAGCCCGATCTCGCCCGCTGGATCGACGGCGAAGCCCGCTTCCCCGGCACCATGGTCGACAGCATCACGCCAGCATCGGACGAAGCCCTCAAGGCACGCGTCGCACAAGCCACAGGCCTGCTCGACATGGTGCCGGTGCAGCGGGAGCCCTTCGTGCAATGGGTGATGGAAGACCATGACAGTGATCCCGACTGGGCTGCCGCCGGGGTGACACTGACCCGCGACGTCGCCGGTTATGAACAGGCGAAACTGCGCATCCTCAACGGCGCGCATTCGACGCTCGCCTATCTCGGCCTGTTGCGCGGCCGCCGGACGACGCGCGACGCCATGGCCGATCCGATGCTTGCAGCCTTCGCGCGCACGCTGGTTGGCCAGGACATTGCGCCGAGCCTGACTCCGCCTGCCGGACTCGATCTCGCGGCCTATGCCGAAAATGTGTTCGAGCGCATCGCCAATCCCGCCATCGAACATCATCTCGGCCAGATTGCCTTCGACGGAACGCTGAAGCTGGCCATCCGCCTCTACCCGGTCATCGAAGCCGCGATTGCCGCGCAGCGCCCGCTCGACCGACTTGCGATCCCGGTCGCGGCCTGGATGCGCTTCATCCGCCGCCGCGCACGCGAAGGCACCGAGATCATCGACCCCCAAGCCGAGCGCCTCGCCGAACGTGGCACGGCCAGCACCGGCACCGGCGCACATGACGTCATGCTCTTCGCCGAATTCCTGCCCCGGACCGATCCGGCCATCACCGCCGCCCTCGCCCGCGCCTATGACGCGATCGGCGATGGCGGCCTGTTGCCGGGCGACGGTTGGTAGCTCAGGTCCCGTGCGCCTTGGCCGAGCCGTCGAGCACGTCCGGCCGCTTCGGCGTCATGTCGAACAGGTTCCAGTCGTCCGGATTGAACGGACGCGCCGTCGGCTTCTGCGGCACATAGCCGTGGATGTCGGTCTCGCTGTTGATGATCGTGCCGCGCCCTTCCGCGACATCGGCGATCAGCCGCACATCGTCGTAGTCGCGATCCCAGGGCCGCGCGCCGACATTGTGCAGCACAAATTGCTGGACCGCCGTGGCCGGCATCGGCTTGACCTCGTCGGGCCAGAGCGGCGGCTTCGCCATCATGACGATCTTCGCCGGCGCGGTGGTGTAGCGCCCGATCTGCGGCAGCGGATTGCCGATCTGGTCGACCGCGATGTTGTCCTTGCCGTAGTACTGAAGATCGCCATAGCCGCCGATTTCGAGGAAGGCGATATGCGGCACGGTCGAGAGCCCGGCACGCGCGACATTGCCGACGGCGGTCAGCTCGCCGATCTGCCAGGCATGATCGCCCCATTCCTCGGCCATCAGATTGTAATGCACGATGCGCTGGCCCGGATCGAAGATCAGGTTGTTGATCATCGCCAGCCGCACACCACCCTTGAGCAGCGGGTTGCGCTCGAAATTGTGCGCATAGAGATTGTCGACCAGAAGGATGTCGCTCGCATTGTCGTGGATCAGCGAGCCTTTGGAGTGTTCGATCTTGAAATGCGTCGCATAGGACAACCCCTCCGCCGCGATGTTGTTGGAGAAGGTGATGCGGTGAGAGGTATGCGCGCGCCAGCTCTCCGGCGTGTCGCCGACGAAGCGTAGGCCCGAGGCCGACATGTCCTCGTCCGTCGACCAATAGAAAGAGCAGTGATCGACGATGATGTCATGCGCATCGCCGATGGTGGAGAACCCATCCTCCTCCCAGCCGCTCTTCTTCGCCGCGCCCGCTTCGCCGACGCGCACGCGCAGATGCCGGATGACGATGTCGTGCCCGCCGACATCGATCCCGCCGCGGATCAGCGTGATGCCGGGCGAGGGCGCGGTCTGTCCGGCGATGGTGAGATAGGGCTCGGTGATCGTCAGCGTCTTGCGGTCGAGATCGATCACCCCGCCGACCTCGAACACCACGATGCGCGGCCCCTTGGTCTCGACGGCGGCGCGCAGCGAACCGGGCCCCTCATTGTTCAGGTTGGTGACGCGGATGATCTGGCCGCCGCGGCCGCCCGGCGTGTGCGCCGCCCATCCCATCGCTCCCGGAAAGGCCAAGGGCTGGCCAGCGGGCTTGGCGGGCGCATTCACGGCCAGGGCCGCGTCCCCACCAGCCAGCAAAACGCCCAGAAAAATGAGCCCGAATGCGGCGTTCCTGGTCATCGCGTCCCCTCTTTTTCTTGTTCGGGCGGCATCTTGACCCGTTTGCGGGCGTGCCGTCGATTGAAAATGACACCGGTTTCCTCTACAGACAACCGCACCACGCCGAAAAAGACTTGGGATGGCCGATTATTAAGAAGCGGCGGGAGCAGGGACCATTGAGCGACAGTGTTGCGCGGCAGTTTGTGGAGGCGCGCCTTTCCGGCCGCGCCCTTGCCGCCTTTCCCGGTGTTTTGCCGCCCGATTTGGCCACCGGTTACCGTTACCAGGACGCCGCCATCGCCCTCTTTCCCGACGAGATCGTCGGCTGGAAGATCGGCCGCGTCGGTCCTGAGTTCGAAGCCCGATTCGGTCCCGGCCGTCTCGCGGGACCTATATTTCGCCGCCAGCTTCGCCATGCCGACGGCCTGACTCCGTTTCCCGTTTTTGCCGGTGGTTTCGCGGCCATCGAAGCGGAGTTCGTCTTCGAACTCGGCAGCGATGCGCCGCGCGACAAGAAAAGCTGGACCCGTGAACAAGCCGCCACGCTCATCGGCGCGCTTCATATCGGCATCGAGACCGCGGGCAGCCCGCTCGCGACGATCAACGCGCTCGGCCCGGCCGTAGTGGTCAGCGATTTCGGCAACAATGCCGGCCTCATCCTCGGACCGAAAATCGCCAACTGGCGCGCCATCCCGGAAACCGAAATGGTCTGCGAGAGCTTCATCGACGGAATTTCGGTCGGCAAAGGCGCGGCCTCGGATCTGCCCGGCGGCCCGATCGAAGCCCTGCGCTTTCTCGCCGAACATTGCGCGGCGCATGGCCGTCCGCTCACCAAAGGACTTCTGATCTCGACCGGCGCCGCGACCGGCATTCACGACATCGCCATCGGCCAGCGCGGCAAGGTGGACTTCGGCGCGCTCGGCGCGATTGAATGCATCGCGACCGCCGCCGCGTGAACGAACATCGCCCAAGCGCCCGCTAGAGGCGCGACGGGAAAACAGCGGATCTGTGCCGCGGGAGGGAAAAGCGATGACGGGCATCCCGCAGGACGCGGTTGTCGACAAGGCCGCGGCACGCGCCGGCCGCTACCGCTGGACGATCTGCGCCCTGCTCTTCGCCGCAAGCGCGATCAACTATGTCGACCGCCAGATGCTCGGCGTGCTCAAGCCGACGCTGCAAAGCGATCTCGGCTGGAACGAGCTGCAATATGCCGACATCGTGTTCTGGTTCCAGGCGGCCTATGCCATCGGATATCTCGGCTTCGGCCGCATCATCGACAAGATCGGCGCCCGCCTGGGCTTCGCCGCCGCGATCGTGATCTGGACGATCGCCCATGTCGCCCATGCCGCGGTCAAGACGGTCACCGGCTTCACGCTGGTCCGCGTCGGCCTCGGTCTCGGCGAATCCGGCAACTTCCCGGCCGGCGTGAAAGCCGTCGCCGAGTGGTTCCCCAAGAGCGAGCGGGCGCTTGCGACCTCGATCTTCAACGCCGGCACCGGCATCGGCGCCATCGTCACGCCCTTGATCGTGCCGCCCATCGTGCTCGCCTTCGGCTGGCAGGCGGCCTTCGTCATCACCGGCGCCTTCAGCCTGATCTGGCTGGCGTTCTGGCTCGCCTCCTATCGCCATCCGCGCGAGCACAGCAAGGTCTCGCCCGCCGAACTCGCCTTCATCGAAAGCGACCCGCCGGACAGCGAGGCGCACAGGAACATTCCCTGGACGCGCTTGCTCCGCGTCAAGGAGACCTGGGCCTATGCCGCCGGAAAATTCCTGATTGATCCGATCTGGTGGATGTATCTGTTCTGGCTGCCCGGCTTCTTCCACGACCGCTATCATCTCGACCTCCGCACCTTCGGTCCGCCGGTGGTGGCGGTCTATGTGCTCTCGGATGTCGGCAGCGTTGCCGGCGGCTGGCTGTCGTCGACGCTGATCAAGCGCGGCTGCTCGATCAACGCGGCGCGCAAGATCACCATGCTGGTGTCCTGCATCTTCGTATTCCCGGTGATGTTCGCGATGCACGCCGACAATCTCTGGCTCGCGGTCGCCATCGTCGGCCTCGCGACTGCGGCCCATCAGGCCTTCTCGGCCAATCTCTACACCTTGCCCTCGGACGTCTTCCCGCGCGCCCCGGTGGCGAGCGTCATCGGTATCGGCGGAACGGTGGGCGCGATCGGCGGCATGCTGATGGCGAAATACACCGGCTATGTGCTCGACCAGCTCGGAACCTATACACCGATCTTCGTCGTTGCCGGCGCCGCCTATCCGCTGGCGCTGCTGGTCGTGCACATACTCTCGCCGCGCTACGATTTGGCGAAGGTGGACTAGCCGATCCCCAGTTCCCGCTTCGCGAAATCGAGGGCGCTCTTGTAATCCGCCTTGCCGTTCGGCGCGCGCAGCGGCACGCCGGCGATCAGCACGCGCTTCGGCGCCTTGTAGCCCGCGAGATGGCGCTGGACATGCTGGCGCACGTCGTCTTCGCTGAAATCGCCGGCCTTCGACACCGTCACCACGGCGGTCACCGACTGGCCCCATTTCTCGTCCGGAACGCCGACGACCAGCGCATCCTCGACGACCGGATGCAGCTTCAGCGTCTCTTCGACCTCCTCCGGGAACACCTTCTCGCCCGCCGTGTTGATGCAGACGCTGCCGCGCCCGAGCAGCGTCAGCGTGCCGTCCGCCTCGACGATGCACCAGTCGCCCGGAATCGAGTAGCGCACTCCATTGATTGTCTTGAAGGTCGATGCCGTCTTCTTCGCATCCTTGTAGTAGCCGAGCGGGATCGGCTCCGGCATGGCGACGAAGCCCTTGATGCCCGAACCCGGCGCCACCGGCCGGTCGTTCTCGTCGAACACCTTCACCCGGTCGCTGATCTGGAATTTCGCCGTCGCGACCTCGCCGTCCTTGGTCATCATCGACGTGCCGAAACCGACCGCTTCCGACGAGCCGAAGCTGTCGACCATGATCGCCTGCGGGATGTGATTCAGGAGCGCCTGCTTCACCTCCCGCGACCACATCACGCCCGAGGACAGGATGTTCACGATCGACGAGGTGTCGTAGCGTCCCGGCTGTTCTTCGAGCACCGCCAGCATCGGCTTGGCGAAGGCGTCGCCGACGATCACCACGGTCGCGACCTTGTTGTCCTCGACCGCCTTCCACAGCTCATGCGCGTTCAGCGAATGATGCTGGAGCGTCACCACGCAGCCGCCCGACAGCATGTTCGACAGCGCCATCAGGAGTCCCGTGCCGTGCATCAGCGGACAGGCCGGAAGCAGCCGCGAGCCAGGCCCCATCAGCTTGATCGCCGCAACCACCTGTTCGAGGTCTTCCGGCACCGGCCCCAGCTTGCGCAGCGCGATCAGCGAGGTCTCGCGCAGATCGTTGTGGGTCCAGATCACGCCCTTGGGCATGCCGGTGGTGCCGCCGGTGTAGATGAAAAACTCGTCGTCCGGCGCACGCGCGATGTCGAGCTTCTTGCCGTCGCCCGTGCCGGCCAGCGTCTCGAAGTCGACCGCGAAGTCCGCCGCCGGCGCGCCGTCGGTCACTTCGACAAAGGTCTTCACCTTGGTGAGCTTCGGGCGGATTTCGGCGATGACATCGCGGAACTCCGAACCATAGACCACCGCCTGAGCGTCGGAATTGTCGAAGATGTAGAACACTTCTTCGGGCTTGTAGCGGTAGTTGACATTCACATGGGTCAGCCGCGCCTTGAAACAGGCCGCCAGCGTCTCGCAATACTCCGGCCGGTTGCGCATATAGAACGCAACCTTGTCCTTGGGCTTCGCGCCGCGCCCGATCATCGCCCGCGCAAGATTGTTGGTCCGCTTCGAGGTCTCGCCCCAGGTGATCTTCCGCGTGCCGTGCACGAAGGCCGGCGCGTCCGGCGGCAGCACAGGCTCGATCGCATCCAATATGTCGCCGAAATTCCACGGCATGGCTCAACTCCCCGTCTGACGCTGCGGAAACATCGTCCGCGCGCTGTTTTGTTGCACTCTAGTTCCGTAAGGGCTGCCCGACAACGCGATTGCGGCCCGCACGGGATGTTCTCAAAATCCGCGCAAGAAACAGGGAGACCCCCAATGGCCGCCGCCCCCACCGGATTCAAGATTCGCCTCGAGCCGCAGGACGAATTCACCCACACGCCAGACGCTGCGTCCAATTACAACGAGAGCATGTACTTCAACGTCTTCGATCCGAAGCGGAAGGTCGGCGGCTGGTTCCGCCTCGGCAACCGTCCGAACGAAGGCTATGCCGAGATGACCGCCTGCCTCTATCTCCCCGACGGCCGCGTCGCCTTCCAGTACGGCCGCCCGAAGATTTCCGACAACAAGGCGATGAACGCCGGCGGCATGAAGATCGAGGTCGTCGAGCCATTCAAGAAGCTGCGCGTGAGTTACGACGGCAAGGCGCTCGTCCTCTCGAAGCCCTTCGAGATGGCCGACCCTTCCACTGCCTTCAAGAACAATCCGACGGTCGCCTGCAAGATCGCGCTCGACTACGACGGCGTCTCGCCGATGTTCGGCGGCGAGACCGTGCGCGAGGACGGCAAGCCGATGGAGATCGATCCGGAGAAATCTTTCGCCAAGGCGCATTACGAGCAGCACATGGCGGCGAAAGGCACCTTCTCGCTCGGCGACGAGAGCTTCGAGATCGAAGGCTATGGCCTGCGCGACAAGAGCTGGGGCCCGCGCTACTGGCAGGCGATCAACTGGTACCGCTGGTGCCCGATGAACTTCGGCAAGGATTTCGCGATGATGCTCTCCATCGTCGCCGGCACCGAAGGCAAGCCCCGCGAAGGCGGCATGGTGCTGAAGGACGGCAAGTACGACCTCATCAAGGAATGCAAGATCGACAGCGACTGGGACGAGAACTGGTACCAGACCGCGCTGCGCGCCAAGGTGAAGACCGAGTCCGGCGCGACCTACGAGGTGACCGGCAAGGTGATGTCGCTCATCCCGCTGCGCAATCGCCGCAAGACGCCGGATGGTCAGGAACTCAACACCCGCATCACCGAAGGCATGACCGAGTACACCTGCAACGGCATGACGGGGTATGGTCTGAGCGAGTATCTCGACCAGATCGTGGACGGCAAGCCGACGGGTGCGGATGTAAAATAAGGCGTCCGTCATGGCCGGCCTCCGAGCCGGCCATCCATCCGGCGCGCGTCGGCGCGCCGGAAGACTCTTCCGTATACGCTGCCGCGTATGCGATGGATGGGCGGATCAAGTCCGCCCATGACGGATTGGGAGCGAAATGCCATGAACATCGACCTCTGGAATCCGAAGAGCTTCGCCGCCGGCCATCCGCATGCGCAGTACGATTGGCTGCGCGCCAACGATCCGGTGCATTTCCAGGCGGAGCCCGAAGGGGCGGGCTATTGGGCGGTCACCCGCTGGCAGGATGTCTACGACGTCGACCGCAATTTCCAGGCTTTCTCGTCCGAACCGACGATCATGATCCAGGACGCGCCGCAGCAATCGACCAATTTCAAAGGCTACAAGATGATGCTGATGATGGACCCGCCGCAACACACGGCGTTCCGCCGCCTCATCCGCCAGGAGTTCACCCAGCCCGTCTCCGCCGGCCGTGTCCCGCGCATGCAGGAACTCGCCCGCCAGATCGTCGACGAGGTCATCGAGAAGGGCGAATGCGATTTCGTCGGCCAAGTTGCGGGCGAGATGCCGTCTTACGTCATCGCCGAGCTGCTCGGCATACCGCTCGACGACGGCCGCGAGCTCTACAAATGGACCGAGGCGATCCACACCACCGCTGGCGGCACGCCGACCGAGGAAGGCATGGTCGCGGTGTTCAAAATGTTCGAATACGGCCGCAAGGTGATCGACGAGAAGCGCGCCCGCCCGAAGGACGATCTCGCCACCAAGCTCCTGCAGGCCGAAGTCGACGGCAAGAAGCTCGACGACATGGAATTCCTGCTGTTCTTCCTGCTGCTGGTCGACGCCGGCGGCGACACCACGCGCAACCTGCTCTCGTCCGGCCTGCTCGCCCTGCTCGACAATCCCGATCAGCATCGCTGGCTGATGGAGGATCTTCCCGGCCGCCTGGGTTCGGCGCGCGAGGAGCTGCTGCGCTGGTGCAGCCCGGTGATCTACATGCGCCGCCGCGCGACGCATGACACCGAACTCGCGGGCAAGAAGCTCAAGGAAGGCGACAAGGTCGTGATGTATTTCGGCGCCGCCAACCGCGATCCGGCGAAATTCGCGAACGCCGACCGCCTCGACCTCTCCCGCACGCCGAACGAGCACATCGCCTTCGGTACCGGTCCGCATGGCTGCCTCGGCCAGCACATCGCCCGTATCGAGATCGACGCCATGCTCATCGAGGTCCTGACCCGGATGAAGAACGTCAAGCTCAAGGAGCCGCCGCGCTGGCTCCCCTCCAACTTCATCTCTGGGCCCCAGGTGATGCCGGTGACGTTCACGGCGGCGGAGCGGCTGGGCTGACGGTTGACAGCCTAGCTCCACCCCTACCACCGTCATGGCCGGGCTCGTTCCGGCCATCCAAGAACACCATGCCGCTTGGGTGATCTTGGATGGCCGGCACGAGGCCGACGATGACGATTGAGATACGAAAATGCACACCCTCCACTACGTCACCATCCCCTCGCTGCACGATCAGCCACTCTCGATCGCCGCGCGGCTGCGCATCCCGGCTGACAGCAAGGACAAGCATCCTGCCGTCATCCTCCTCCACGGCTCTGCCGGACCATCGGGCCGTGAAGGCGGCTATGCCGATGTCCTCAACGCCGCCGGCTTCGTGACGCTGGAGATGGACCAGTGGTCGGCGCGCAATCTCAAAGGCGGCGCCGAGGGCCGGCCGAAATCGGTGATCGAGACCCTGCCCGACCTCACCGGCGCCCGCGCCTTCCTCAGCCGCCACCCCGCAGTAGACCCCGCCCGCATCGGCGCGGCCGGGTTCTCCTTCGGCGGTGTCGCCTGCATGCTCGCGGCTACCGCCAAGCACAGCGACGGCAACCCCTTCCCGGCGCTGATGCCCGTCTACCCCGCAACCTGGACCTACAACCGCGTGCCGAATTTCGAGTTCGGCGATCTCACCGACACGAATATCCTGCTGATCACCGGCGCGCTCGACCAATACGACAACGACCCCGAAATCTCCGCCAAGCTCGTCGCGGGCCTCAAACCCGAGGATGCCGCGAAGATCACGCTTCAGGTCATGCCCGACAGCCATCACGGCTTCGACATGCCCGAGGCCGACATGGAGGTGCAGGACCCCTGCGGCAATCAGGGCAAGGGCGGCAAGGTCATCATGCGCTACAATCCCGAGACGACGCTCAAGGCGCATGCGCTCGCGGTGGATTTCTTCACCCGGCATCTGGGAGGATGACATGGCTCGCACGACAGTGACGCCGGCCGGCGGCTCCGCCGGCGCCTATGTCACCGGAATCGACCTCGCCAAGACGAACGACGCCGAGGAGATCGCCGCGATCCGCGACGCACTTCTCGCCCATCAGGTTGTCGCCCTGCCCGACCAGAAGCTCGGCCTCGAAGATCTCGAATGCTTCACCGATGCGCTCGGCGGCAGAGACGTCACGCCTTTCGTCAAGCCGATCGACGGCCATCCCTTCGTCATCCGCATCCTGAAAGAGCCGCATGAGAAGCTGAACTTCGCCAATGCCTGGCACACCGATCTCAGCTATCTCGAAGCGCCGCCGAGCTTCACCGTGCTCTATTGCCTCGAAACCCCGCCCGCCGGCGGCGACACGGTCTGGGCCAACCAGTACATGGCGTTCGAGACGCTCTCGCCCGGCCTGCGCGACACACTGCTCGGCCTCTCCGCCGTGCATTCCGCCGGTCCGGCCTACGGCACCGGCGGCTATCTCGACGGCGTGAAGGACAAGATGTCGACCAGGATCGAGCCGTCGCCCGATGCCTATCGCGAACAGACCCATCCCGCGGTCATCGCCCATCCCGAAACCGGCAAGCCCGCGCTCTATCTCAACCCCGTCTACACCCAGCGCATCGCCGGCTGGAGCAAGGCGGAATCCGACGGCCTCCTCGGCCACATCTTCCACCATGCCGTGAACGAGAATTTCACCTGGCGGCTCAAATGGGCGCCGGGCACACTGGCGATCTGGGACAACCGCTGCACCCAGCATTTCGCGCTCAACGACTATCATGGCCACCGCCGCGAGATGGTCCGTACCAGTGTCAAAGGCAGCAAACCGAAGGCGGCAAAGGCATGAAGCTCGCGACATTCCAGACAACCGACAAGCGCGAGCGCGTCGGCCTCGTCACCGACGAAGGCCTCGTCGAGATCACCGATATCGCGCCCGACATGATCGCGCTGATCGCCGATTGGCCCTCGCTCAAGGCCAAGGTCGCGGCGCGTGCCAGGGAAGATGTCGCGCATTACAGGCTGAAGGACGTCCATCTGCTCGCCCCCGTGCCCCGGCCGCAGAAGGTCATGGCCATCGGCCTCAACTATGCCGACCATATCGCCGAGAGCGGCGCGCAGACGCCCGAAAGGCAGATCTGGTTCGGCAAGCTCGGCAACGCCATCAACGGACCTTACGACCCGATCCATATTCCGAAGGCCTCGGACAAGATCGACTGGGAAGCCGAGATGGTCTTCGTCATCGGCAAGCGCTGCCGCCATGTGGCGAAGGAGAATGCGGCCGACGTGATTTTCGGCTATGCCTGCGGCAACGACATCTCGGTGCGCGACTGGCAGTTCCACACCCCGCAATGGCTGGTCGGCAAATCCTTCGACACCCACGCGCCGATCGGCCCGTGGATCGTCACCGCCGACGAGATCGGCGATCCGCATACCCTCGGCATTCGCTGCCTCGTCAATGGCGAGACCAGGCAGAACTCGAACACGAAGCATCTGGTCTTCAACTGCTTCGACCAGATCGCCTATCTCAGCCAGGCGATGACGCTGATGCCGGGCGACATGGTGTTCACCGGCACACCGGGCGGCGTCGGCCAGTCGATGAAGCCGCCGCAATTCCTGAAAGCCGGCGACACGGTGCGCATCGAGATCGACAAGATCGGCGCGATCGAAGCGAAGATGGTGGCGGAAGACTGAACCACCCTCCCCTTGAGGGACGGTCGATAAAATTCGGAGCGGCGCGACGAATTTTTCTGGGAGGAGTCGGGGGTTGAGCGCGATGCCAGACCCCTCCCCGAAATCGCTTCGCGA
The DNA here is from genome assembly GCA_018241025.1 of Pseudomonadota bacterium. Lineage (GTDB taxonomy): Bacteria > Pseudomonadota > Alphaproteobacteria > Micropepsales > Micropepsaceae > Rhizomicrobium. The sequence continues at coordinate 32,133 of JAFEEQ010000025.1, read as the reverse complement.
TTTCGACCCTCCCTCAAGGGGAGGGTTGTTTCCCCCGCACCACCGTCCGAAACCCCAGATGGCTCGCGGCCAGATCGGCCTCCTGGCCCTCGCGCGCGCCCGAGCGATAGCGCACGCAGTAATTCGGCGCACAGAGGAACGAGCCGCCCTTGATCGTGTAGCGCGCGCCGGCGCCCATGCGCGGCATCTCGTCCGGCCCGGCCGGATCGCCATGGCGCGGGCGGAACAGATCGGCCGTCATCTCCCAGACATTGCCGAACATGTCGAACAGCCGGTATTTGCTCGCGCCATAGCAGCCCACCGGCGCCAGCCCGACGAACCCGTCCTCACCGCTGTTCAGCACGGGAAAGATCCCCTGCCAGGTGTTGGCCTGCTTCGGCTGGTCGTGATCGTCGCCCGGATGCGGATCGCCGGCGCGCGCCGCCCATTCCCATTCCGCCTCGGTCGGCAGCGCATGGCCCTTCCAGTTCGCGTAGGCGAGCGCATCGGCATGGGTGATCTCGACGACTGGGAAGTTTTCCTTCCCTTCGATGCTGCTGCCCGGCCCGGCAGGATGCCGCCAGTTCGCGCCTGGCACGAAGTGCCACCACTGCGAAATGTCCTCCATGCCGTGCACCCGCTCCGGCATCACGAACACCATCGCACCGGGCTGGAGCAGATCGGGATCGATACCCGGATTGGCTTTCGCATCGGCCGGCCGCTCGGCCTCTGTGACATAGCCGGTGGCCGCGACGAAGCGGGCAAACTCGCCGTTCGTCACCTCGTGCCGATCCATCCAGAAGCCCTTCACATGCACCGGCGTGAACGGGCCTTCTTCGGGATAGAGCGTGTCGCCTTCGACATAGTCACCGGACGGAATCCACACCATCCCGTCATGCGGCGCCGGCGCATCGGGATCGAGGCAGGCAGGGCGCGAATGAGACAAGAGCATCGGTGCGGTGGCGGCGACCAGCGCAACAACCGCGATCATACCGGCCGCAACCCAGTCGGAACGATTCACTTCGCCGCCATGGACGGAAGGTCGTCGACCCCGAGATAGGCGAGTGCCATGCGCGAGAGCGAGTCGATCACGAAGTCGTCGTCGATATAGGGACCGTCATTGAGCAGGCGATGAACCAGCGCCCCGTCGGCCGAACGCAGCGCGAAGACGCAGGCCTTGGTCAGATCGGCGTGATGGCCGCCCTCCCCGCGCGCCGTCATCTGCACCGCGAGCAACTCGCCCTGGCGCTGCGTTCCGGCGCGCATGCGCGGCCAGTAATCGGATCCGGCACCGGCCAGCGAGCGCTGAAACAGCGCGCGGAAGAAGCCGTGATTGCGTTTCATGATGTGCGCAGTGTTCTGGATCAGCGTGCGCACCAGCGCGGCCGTCGGCTCGTCCTGCCAGCGCGGCTGGGCGAAGAACTTGTCGGCGTTGTCGAGATTGCGTTCGGTGAAACGGTGATGCAGCGCCATGAAGAACGCTTCCTTGTCACGGAAGCGGCGGTAGAAGCTGCCGACCGAACAGCCTGCGGCCTGCGCGATGTCGCTGACATGGGCGGCGTCGTAACCCAATTTTGCGAATACCTGATCGCCGGCTTCGAGCAGCCGGTCGCGCGCGTTGCGGCTGCGTGCCTGGTTGGCGGGCAAGACGCCATCGATGTGGTCGAGCGAGTCCAAGTCCGGGATCCCCAATACCCGGATTTGCTAGACCAATTCCCCGCCCGATGCCAGAGCACAAGACCGCCTCCCTCACACATGCGTAGCATGTCGTGGGGGAGGTGCCCGTAACACCGTCAGGTGCGTAGGGCGGAGGGGTCACTCTACAATGTTGTCGTCCGAGTTCCGGTCGATCCACATGTTGTAGGGGTCGATTCCGCCGAATTTCGGCGCCTTGTCGGTCACGAAGTGCAGGACCTGCCGCCCCGTTCCGATATGGAGCCATTTCATGACGACGACCTTGTCCGTACCGAAATCGGCGGCATCGGGCCGCGCTGTGAAGAGACCGATTGGAACATTCTCGTCCATCTTCGCGTCGGTCTGGAGTCCCTTGCCATCGGCGTAGAACTTCTTCGCCGTCACCGTCAGCGCGACGTCGAAGCGCCCGTCATGCCGCTTGGTCACGGTCATGCCTTCGGCATGCAGATCGTAGAGCGTGATCTTGTCGAAAAGGTCGGTGATCAGTGCGTCGTATTTCGGCCCCGCCTCCTCGCGCAGGATCTTCAGGAAGTCGAGCGTCGTCGGATAGGGCGCCGCCTTGAAGGCATAGAGCTTCAGCATCCGGCGCAGCGCGCGGTTCACGGTATCTTCGCCGACCGTTTCCTTCAGCCGGTACATGATCACCGCGCCCTTGCGGTAGTGGATGTAGCCCTGGTTTTCGACCCGGTCGAGCGGCAGCTCCTCGACCGCCTCGCTGCCGCGGTTGCGCAGATAGTTGTCGAGTTCCTCCTTCAGGAACTTTCGCACATGGTCGCGGCCATAGAGGTGCTCCATCACCAGCATCGCCGAATACTGCGCGAAGGTCTCGATCAGCATCGTGTTGCCCTGCATGTTCGCGGCGCTGAGCTGGTGGCCCCACCACTGATGGCCGAGCTCGTGCGCGGTCACGAAGGTGACGAGATCGATCTTGTCGGTGTCGGCGCGGATCGCGCTGTCGTCCTGGATGAAGCCGAGATTCTCCGAATAGGGGATGGTGTTGGCGAAGGACTGCGCGAAATTGGCATAGCCCGGGAATTCCATGATCCGCGCCTGGCGGAACTGGTAGGGGCTGAACACCTTGTTGTAGACGTCCATCGACGCCTTCATCGCCTTCAGCATGCGGTCGATCTCGAAGGGATGATGCGGGTCGTAGTAGACCGTGAGCTTGACGTCGTGCCACATCGCACTGCGCTGGGCATAGGCCGCGGACTGGATCGAGAAGAAGTCCTGGATCGGCGCCTCGGACTTGTAACGCACCGTTCGGCGGCCATCCGCCGTCTTGTCGGACATGGCATAGCCCGGTGCGATCGGTGTCTGGTCCGCGACGGTCGACACCGTGATGTCCGAATTCACCCAGTCGGCATCCGTGAAGAACCCGACATTTCGCGCCGCTGCATCGCCGAGCTTCGGCGGGCGCAGTTGATCGGGCTTCAGGTGATAGCGGCGGCGCTTGACAGGATCGGTCAGCAGGAAATTGTCGTCCATGCCGAGGGAGGGCGTGATGCCCTGATTGTCGACGAAGGTTCCGTTGTCGACGACGCGCGTCATGTTTCCGCTGTTGCGGAAGCCCTTCTGTTCGAGGATCGAATGGAAGGTGACCGTCTGCGTCGCGCCGGGCAAAAGCGGCTTGTCGAAGGCAAAGATGACGTAGTTGAAGCGGTCGTAGCGCTTTTTGACATGCGCGCCGCTCACCGCGAGCCGGTCAACCTTCAAATCGCGCTGCCAGCGGACATGGATTTCCGTCAGCGGCTTGCCGGTCTTGTTCTGCACGACATAGCGGCCGTCTGTGACGATTCGCGGGTCGTGCGGATAGATGGCGACGTTGAGGACGACATCCGTGATTCGCGCCGTCGGCAGTGTGTGGAACTTGTAGAGCGTGCGCTCGTAGTCGGCGAGCCATTCGTCATCGCCGATCGAGGTGCGGAATTCGTTCAGGACATGCGTGTTGTAGAAGGCGAAGGCGCCGGCGCCAATCCACACCAATACCGCCCCAGCCAGGATCAATCCGGCGCGGCCTTTCAATCGGCCGGAGAGGCGGGCAAGGCGCGGCGTGAGCCGCGTTTCCGTTCCACGCCGCCACAGCGCATAGGCAAAAACCGACAGGATGAGCGCGAAGGCTGTCCAGTAGACCTGGAACCAGGCCCGCCCGATCCAGAATGTGCCCTGCCCATTCATGTCCGAGAGCGGAACGGTGCCGACGGAGCTGTAGAGATAGAGCTTGTCCTCGAAGCCGAGATTGGCGAACGAGATGATGGCGATCTGGATCAGCACCATCACGCCCCAGCCGACATATTTGTGCGGGCTCACGGCCTGCACGAAGATCGCCAGCGCCGCGATCTCGATCACCTTGATCGCATTGGGAACGATGTACCAGTCGAGATAGTGCATCCATTCGAAGTTGGTGTAGCCGTGATAGAGCTGCACCGCGACGGCCGCGAGCACCGAGATCGCGAACATCAGGATCAACACGAGCGAAATGCCGAGAATCTTCGGGATGACGAAAGCCCAGTCCGGAACGGGCGTCGCATCGAACATCTCATGCGTCCGGCGGTCACGCTCGCGCCACACGAGCTCGCCGGCATAGTAGATCGCGACGATCATCGGAATGATGGTGAACGCGCCCTCGAGCGTATCGATCATCAGGTTGGTGATCGGCAGGACGGTGTAATCGGCCCGCTCGGTCGCGAACACCAATCCGCCGAGCGAATTGACGATGCCGAGTGCCAGCAGCACGAAGAATGCGGGGCTGCGGAATATCTGCGCCATCTCGAAGCGCGTCCATTTCCACGCCATGGCACGGAGGCTTGCGCGGTCGAATCGCGGCTCCGGCAGCGAACCGGTCCGCGCGCGGGCGATGACGGCGTCGACACGTTCGGCCTTCGCCGGCTTTCCGCCGCGGGCTTGCCAGCGATAGGATACATAGGAAATGGCCAGCATGACGAAGGCGAACGCCAGCCAGAGGATGCGGTTGTAAAGGAGCACGCCGGAAAGGCTGGGCAGCAGGGTGTTGCGGTCCGACGTCGTCCAGTATTTTGCCGTCTCGTCGATCGCGCCGAGGCCGAAGGGCTCGAGAAGCCCGACAATATGATCGTATTGCGGCTTTTGGAACAGCGCCGTCAGAACCACATAGCAGACGAGGAAGCCGACCACACCGACATACGTCGCCATCATCGACCGCGTCGCGGTGGCGAGCGCGAAGAATGCCGCACCGAGGACGAAGATCGTTGGCAGCATGATCACGGTGTAGGCGAAGATGTAGTCCATGGGGCGGAACGGCCCCAGCTTCTGCGGATCCATCCACGGCATCAGCGTGCCGACGAGGATACCGAGCGGCAGCGCGATCAGCATCAGCGCGCCCGCGCCGAAGGCGCCGGCGAACCGGCCGAACAGATAGTCGAATTTCGTGATCCGCGTCGACCGTATGATGGGCCCATAGCCGGTCTCGTCGTCGCGGACCACGATGTTCGCTACGAAAGCGACAAGGGCGAAGATGCTGAACACGCACATCGTGCCCGTGACCTGCAGGATCGCGTAAGGCGCGTTCTTGTGCACCGCGCCGATCGAACCGATCTGGACCTGCGAGAGGGTCGTCGCCGCAAACGTCAGGAGGAAGAAGATCACAGCCGCGACCCAGAACACCGGCGAGCGGAGCTGATAGCGGAATTCAAATCCGGCGATCTTTGCGAACATGGGCTTACGCCGCCTTGCGCGCGCTGATCAGGGTCGAGAAGTAGACATCCTCGAGATTGGCGTCGACCGGCATGAAGCCCTCGCCGGGATCGCCATCGGAAACTATGTGGATCACCGGCTGGCCGCCGACGAGGCGGGTCGAGATCACATTGTATTTCTGGCGGTAGGTTTCGAGTGAGGCTTTCGTGACCGTCTTTTTCCACACCCGTCCGTGCAGCGTCTGCATCAGCTCGGCCGGCGCGCCGGTCCCGACGATGCGGCCGTCGGCGATGATCGCCATGCGCGGACAGAGATCCGACACGTCCTCGACGATATGCGTCGAGAGGATCACGACGATCTGCTCGCCGACCTCCGAAAGCAGGTTGAGGAAGCGGTTGCGCTCTTCGGGGTCGAGGCCGGCCGTGGGTTCGTCGACGATCAGCAGAGCCGGTCGTCCGATCAGCGCCTGGGCGATGCCGAAGCGCTGGCGCATGCCGCCGGAGAACCCGGCGATCGCCTTCTTGCGCACGTTCCAGAGATTGACCTGGTTGAGCAGCGCTTCGACCGTTTCGCGCCGCTCGCCCGCACGGGTTACGCCCTTCAGCACGGCCATGTGGTCGAGCATGTCGTAGGCGCTGACGCGCGGATAGACGCCGAAATCCTGCGGCAGGTAGCCGAGCACCTGGCGGAGCTTCTCCGGCTCCTTGATCACGTCGATGTTATTGAACGTGATGCTGCCGCTGGTCGGTGTTTGCAGCGTCGCGATGCTGCGCATCAGCGTCGATTTGCCGGCACCATTGGGGCCGAGCAGGCCGAACATGCCCGCGGGAATGTCGAGATTGACGGAATTCAGGGCGCGCACACCGCCGCGGTAGACGTGGCTCAGATTCTTGATCGACAGCATGAATACCCCCGAGGTCTGACCGGAAAGATAGGACGCGGGCGGCAGTGTTCAATAGCGCGGCGCGGGACGCGCCACCGGCCCGTCATGGGTGATCGCGATATGGGTCAAAACCTGCTCGTCGTGATTCATGCGCCAGGAGAGGAGCTTCTGTGCATATTCGAGCATGACTCCGACATAGCGCGGATCGCCGGCCAGATTGGTGAATTCGCCCGGGTCGTTCTGTAGATCGAACAGCAGCGGCGGCAACTTGGTGAAATGGACGTATTTGAAGCGCTCGTCGCGGATGATGTTCATCGTGCACTGATGCAGCGTCAGGCCGAGGCGCTCTTCCGCCGCCGCATCTGTCGGATCGCGGAAGTCGTATTCCCAGTGCGCTTCCGTTCGCCATGTTGCCGGCGCCGGTGCACCCTCGAGGAACGGCGCCAGGGGCCGGCCGTCGCATTGCTGCGGGATCGGTGCGCCGAGCGCTTCGAGCAGCGTCGGCATGATGTCGACATTCTCGGTGAAGCACCGGACCACCTGGCCACGGCCCGCATCGGCGCTGCGCCGCGGATCGCGGATGATGAGCGGGATGCGGTAGGAGGCATCGAAATAGCCGCATTTTCCGATCAGCCAATGATCGCCCATCTGCTCGCCGTGATCGGAGGTGAACACGATCATCGTGTCGTCCCAGCGCCCGGTCTCTTTCAGGAAGGCGAAGATCCGTCCGAGAGCGGTGTCGACCGCGGTCATCAGCCCGTAATAGACCGCCTTCATCCGGCGCAGCTTTTTCTCGTCCGCCGTGGCGCGATAGATCCGGCGTGAGAGCTGATAGGCGAGCCAGGGATGCTGCGCCGCCTCGTCATCCGGCTTGCCCAGCCGCGCGAAGCCCGGCACCCCCATCGGATCGTAGAGCGCGTTGTACGGCTCCGGCGCGATGAAGGGCGGATGCGGGCGCAGGATCGACAGATGCGCGACGAACGGCCCCTTGGCATCGCGGATGTAGTCGATGCAGCGATCGACCAGAAAGTTGGTGTCGTCGTCGGCTTCGCGGATGGTCAGCGGCTTGGGGGCAACTGCGCCGTCCTCATAATCGGGGCCCTCGTCACGGATGGCATAGGCCCGCGTGAGGTTGTCGGGCACCGCATAGCCCCGCTCGCGCAGGAACTGGGCCCACTGCACCGGATTGTCGCCCATCATGACGATCGGCCGTATGCCCGGCAGCGGCCCCTCATACGTCCGGAGCCAGGGATCGTCCTCCTCGAGCTCTCGCGGGTCCTGGCTCGTATCTGTGTAGCCGAACAGGACAGGGTCGTAGCCGATCGCCGCCACCTCCTTGGCCCAGTTGGTGTGCCGGGCCTCGAGCGGTGTCCCGTTGGTCCCGGAACGGTGGTTCTGGAGGTACAACCCGGTATGGAGCGAGGTCCGTGACGGGCCGCAGGGCACCGCATTGGCAAAGTGGCTGGCGAACAGCACGCCTTCGGCTGCCAGGGCGTCCAGATGGGGGGTCCGGACAATCGGGTGGCCAAGGGTCGAAAGGCATTCGGCCCGCCACTGGTCGGCGGTGATGAAAAGCACGTTCAGGGGCATGGCGGGCTCGGGCGTGAGACTGCGCGAGCTTGCCCGTTCCGCGGTCGGCTCTCAATCGAATCAGTTGGCGGAAAAGGATGATTTGGAAGGTACATCCCCCGGCCTTGCCCGAGGAGGAGCGCAGGCCGGGGGATTTCTCCAAACGGGGTCCCCTGGGTAAGGACGGTCCGGTTGGGTGTCCCTTCGCTGCACCGCATGAGCCATTGACTCGGCGGTGCAACACACAAATTCACCAACGAATGAATATTCGGAACCCGTCGCGCGGTCAAACGAATTTCATCAGACGATGAATTCATTTCGCGCGGCAGGATGCCGCGCGGCCACACCCGCGGCACAAGCGAAAAGGGCGCCGGTTGCCCGGCGCCCCATTCGTTGACCTTACGACGTTGCGATTACCACTTCGCTCCGACCGAGATGCCCACCACGCGCGGGTCTTCCGCGAACACGTTGGTGAACAGAGCCGAGGTCGGATCGGTGAGGTACTCGCCGGTCGGATTGTGCTTGTCGAAGATGTTCGTCGCGAACACCTTGGCATACCACTTGTCGTCCGGCGCATTCAGCTGGATCTGGCCGTTGAGCGTATCCCAGGCGCCGATGTAGTCCGAACCCGGGTCGTTCATCACGCGAGCCTGCATGCTGGACTGCCAGTAGTAGTCGAGGCGCGGAACCAGCGTGTACTCGTCGAAGTGGAAGGTGTACTGCGCACCGAAGCCGACCTGGGCATTCGGAACCTGCGGCAGCTTGTTGCCGTGAATGTTGCGGGCGATGCCGTTGCCGTCCGCGATACCCGTCGACAAACCCGTCTTGGGATCGACGGACGTCGAGTAGGCATAACCAGCCGCCGCAAGCGCCGGCGCGAGGGCCGTGTTGCAAACGCCGTAGTTGACGAGCGGCACGCCGTAGGGCGCATCGACCGCGGCATTGCCACCATTCGGCAGGTAGAAGTTGTTAACATGCGCACCGATGGTGTTCGGAGCCACCGTGCTCGAGTCGCCCGGCGTGTGGCCGACCGTGGCCGGATCGGTCGGGACGACCACGCAAAGCGAGCCGTTGGTGAGATCCTTGACCAGGATCGAATTGGCCTGACCGTTGGTCGGGTTGCGCTGGTCGACAAGATAGGCAGTGCCGGCCTGCGAACGCGTCAGGCTGAGCGTCAGGTTGAAGGCCAGATCGTCGTCCGGCTGCCACACGAACTCGCCTTCCAGGCCGTAGAGATGAGCCGGAATGTTGAGCGTGAGGGCCTGACGGTTCGAGATGATGCCGACCTGGTAGTTCTCGTAGTTGTAGTACCAGACGTCGAGGTTGGCCTGCAGCGAACCGTCGAGCAGGGTGTTCTTGGTGCCGACTTCGATGGCATCGACGGTTGCCGGATTGTATTCGGTCGGAATACCGAGCGCCGCCGCGTTGTTCGCCTTGTTGATGCCGCCGGCCAGTTCGCCGCGCGAAGCCGTGGCATAAACTTGGGTCTGGTCGGTCCAGCTAAGATGCGGTTCCCACTGGATCGTCGCGCGACCGGTCCACTTGTCGGTCACGCTGTTCTGCTTCCCGGTCAGGCCGGTCGGCAGACGGAACACACCCGGATAACCGACGCATCCCGGTGCTGCAAGACCACCATTGGCCGTGCAGCTTTGGGTTCCAACCAGAGCGAAGCCGTTGGTCAGAAGCAGACCACCACCGACACTGGCAATCGGACCACCCGGATAAAGCGGCTGGCCCTGGATCGGCGTGCTGAGTGCGCTCGAACGGTCGTCATTGTAGCGCGCACCAACGATCACACGGAGATTGTCGGTGAACTCGTAGGTGCCTTCGAGGAACATCGAACGCGACTGGACGGCACCGCGGCGATGCTCGCTGTCGAAGGTGGGGTTCGCCGCCATCAGCGGAAGGTCGATGCCGCCCGGACCCGCGCCGGAACCGGCAAACGCACCGATCGCGATCGATTCCCAATCGAGACCGTTGGAGGCGACCCAATACTGATTGCGGCCATCATACGACATCCAGAATGCACCGGCCGAGAAGTTGAGCGGACCGTCGAATGCCGTCTGGAAACGCAGCTCACCGGTCCATTCGCGCGACGAGAAATTGTCTTCGTCGTACGCAGCAAAGTACGGCGTATTGGCGAGAATGCCGTGCGCCTGATCGATAATGCCCGCATAGGATCCGAACTTGCCGTTGTAGAAGGTGTTCGAGATCGGCAGCGTTCCGCCGGCGGCAAAGTAGGCGTTATAGGCACCCGAGCCATTGGCATTGTTGATTACGCCAGGCGTACCGGCGCCGTTGCCGAAGAGACCCATGAAGCCGGCAACCGAAGCGTTGATCGCAGAGCTGATGTTTTCGGGGGTCGAGTCGTTGTAGTTCTGCTGTGTGAACTGGTAGGTCGAGGCATAGCCGACATCGAGCGTGGATTTCAGCCAGCTCGTAATCGTCTGCGACCAATTCATCATATAGGTCTGGTTGCTGCCTTTGAACACCGGGTTGAATGCGGTGTTCGCCGTCAGGAGATCTTTCGAAACAACACCGCCGGCGCCCGAGCCATAGCCGTTCACGGGCTGCGGCTTCAGCGCATAGACGCCGGGAATGCCGGACGGCGTGACATACGGACCAAGCGGGTTCGTCGTGTAGCCAAGGAAGGACTGGCCGACCACAGGACCAGCCGGATCGCCGGCACCGCCGTTACCTGCGAGTTGGAAGAGACCGAGCGCATTGCCGAGCGCCTGCGCCTGCCCAAAATTCGAAACGCCGAAGGAAAGGTTCAGCAGCGCAGTGATGCCCTGCTTCGAGCCGAGCGTCGCACCGAGCGTGGAGAGCACGTTCAGCGGTTCGGCCTTCAGCTGATCGGGGAGACAGCCCAGCACGCCCGACGGATCGCGATGGCAGAGCTGCTTGTCGCCGCGGACGCGATTGTCGTTTTCGGTGCCGGCTTCGGCGACGAAGTCGATCGTCGTGTCGGCGCTCGGCTCCCAGCGGATCGAGAAGCGGCCCGAAGCCGTGCCCTGGCCGTTGATCTTCTTGTCGGCGAGGCCGCCCTGGAGGATGGCCGGGCCGGAATAGTCGTTCTTCTCGTAGCCGTCGTGCCAGACGCCGAGAGCGGCGAAGCGCACGCCGAGCTCGCCTTCGATGATCGGGATGTTGACCATCATCTCGGGCTTGAAGGTGTTGTAGGTGCCGTAGTCGAGGCTGGCGCGCGCCGCAAACTGGTCGAGGTCCGGCTTGGAGGTGATGATGTTCACCGCACCGCCGGTCGCGGCGCGACCGTAGGAGGTCGACTGCGGACCGCGGGCGACTTCGACGCGATCGACGTCGAAGTACTGTCCGTTCACGAGGGCCGGGGCTTCGAGATAGATGTCGTTCTCGTTCTGCGCGATGGCGGCACCGAGACCGAACTGGGTGGTGATGCCGCGGATCTGGAACTGCGCGCCGCCGAAGTTCGACTTCGTGTAGGTCACGCTCGGGACGTGGAACTGAAGATCCTTGAAGGTGCTGACCTGCTTCGACTTGAGGTCGTCACCGCTCAGCGCCGTCACGGCGACGGGCGTGTTCTGGATGTTCTCCACCTTGCGCTCGGTGGTCACGGTGACGACTTCGATTTCGGCGAAGGCCGGCGCGGTATACGCCGTCGTCATCAGCAACGCTGCGATAAAGGTGGCTCTCTTCTGATTCAGCACGAACGAATCTCCCCTGCTACCTGAGCGGTATTATTCATTGATCAATGAGTGATGCCCGGGGGTAATTTTGTTGTCAAAGAGAATTCATCGTGCACTGAACATTGGATGATGAGTGTGGCGGCGACGCCACGAAAGCCCCCGCCTATGCTGCGGTGCACACTGAAATTCAGCCTGTTTTGCTGCGTTGCGGCCGACTTTTTGTCAGAAATTCTTGGGCGCTGCGTGCCGGTTATGCTTTGGCATCGATGTCGATTGTGTAACGCTCCTCACAACGACAACGACATTAATCGTTCCTTTTGGGGGGAAACGATTATGCAGGGAGTAGCCCCTGTTGCGGGGCGCAAGGATCGCGAACGTCTGGCGCGCAAGCCCCGGAGACCGTTTCGCCGCGCACTTCTGGAGGATAAGTCCTCCAAGCGTACGCAACGCAGCTTGGCCACGAGCGAGAGGATTCTCGGCGCAGCCGAGGAGCTGTTTGCCAAGCACGGCATCTACGGCGTGACGATGCGCGAGATCGCCGAACTGGCGAATGTCGATACCGCGCTTCTGCACTACTATTTCGAGTCCAAGCGCGGCGTGTTCGATGCGGTGTTCGCGCGCCGCGGCGACATTCTGAATACCGAACGCATGCGGGAGATGGACCGCCTCGAGGCCGAGGGCGATGGCCCCTACAGCGTCGAGGAGATCGTCGCCGCCTATCTGCGCCCGATGTTCCGGCTGAACCGCGAAGGTGGCCAGGGCTGGCGGAATTATTGCGCCTTCGTGGGCAATCTGGGCTCCGCCCCCGAACTGGCCGGCATCTTCGCCGAGAAGTTCGATCCGGTGGTGAAACGCTTCATCGGGCTTCTGCGCGATACGCTGCCCGATGCGAGCGAGACCGACCTCTACTGGAGCTACCACATATTCTCCGGCTCGCTGATGGTCGTGAACATGGCGAATGGGGCGATCGAGCATCTCTCGCGCGGGCTTTGCCATGCGGAGGATTTCGATGAGATCGAACCGCGCCTGGTGAAATACGGGGCGGAAGGATTCCGCTCGGTCTGCGGCCACGATTGCGTGCACAAACCCTCCTGATTTTCCTATGATATCAGTAGATTATGGGAGCTCTTGACTCCGGGCGGCGGCTTTCCCATTGTAAGAACGAAAAGAGAACATTTCGGATGACGCATGTCCCCGCTCGCGCGAAAACTCGCCGGCACACGCCAGCTGCTGGACCCCATCCTGGGAGAAAGCCGCAACTTCGCCCGCGCGCCCCTCGGGCATGACGCCGCCGATGCGATGCTGCGCGGGGGGCTGGCGCGCGACGCGCTGCATGAAGTCTTCCCGGGTGATGCGAGTGCGGCCGCGTCCGGGTTTACCCTCGGCCTGGCCCAGCGGATGCGTGGCCATAAGCGCCTGCTCTGGATCCGGCAGGACTTTGCCGCGCTCGAACATGCCGAAATTTCGCCCACCGGCCTCGCCGAACTGGGCATCGATCCCGCCACTGTCCTCCTGCTGCGCGTCGCCCATGCCGAAGACGCCCTGCGCGCCGGCGCCGATGCGCTGAGCTGTGCGGCACTCGGTGCGGTGATCGTCGAGATTCCCGGCAATCCCAAAGTGCTCGACCTCGTCGCTTCGCGCCGCTTCGCCCTCGGCGCGCAGGCCAAAGGCGTCACCGTCTTCCTGCTGCGTCCCGGCGCCGAGCCGCAGCCGGGCGCGGCCGAGACACGTTGGCGGATTCGCAGTCTCGCTTCGGCGGATCACGACGATTGGGGAATGCCGCGCTTCGACGCCGAACTGACACGCAACCGGCATGGCGAACTCGGGCGCTGGGCAATGGAGTGGTGTTGTGACGAAAGAGCATTCAACCCGGCGGCGGATTCTCGCGCTGTGGCTGCCGCGCCTGCCGGCCGAACGCTGGCGCCGGCTGAACCCGCCTGGCGCCGCGCCGGCTAAACCGCTCGTCTTCTCGCAGAGAAGCGCGAATGCGCGCATCGTCTACGCGCTGGATCGCGATGCCGCGCGTCTCGGTCTCAGGGCAGGCATGCCGCTCGCCAGCGCGCGCGCCATCGTGGGCGAGATCGAGATCGTCGAAGCCGATCCGGCCGCCGACCGGCGCAAGCTGGTGGAGATCGCGGATTGGTGCGACCGTTTCTCGCCCTTCGTCACGCTCGATCCGCCGCACGGCCTCGTACTCGACATCACCGGCGTCAGCCATCTCTTTGCCGACGCGTCCGGCAATGGCGAGGAAAAGCTGCTTGCCGCGTTGTGCAATGCGCTGCGCAAGGGCGGCTTCACCGCCTGCGCCGCCATCGCCGGTACCGCGGTCGCGGCGCGCGCACTGGCACGGTTCGCGCCCGGCACCGTTGCCGCACCGGGTGACGAAGCGGCAACGCTCGCGCCCCTGCCCGCCGCCGCGCTCGACCTCGATGTGAAAGACACGACCGCACTGCGCCGCGCTGGCCTCAAGACCGTCGGCCAGGTCGCCGAGCGCAGCCGCGCCGAGCTGACCGCGCGCTTCGGCAAGGAGATGGTGTTCAAGCTCGACCGAGCATTGGGCAAGGGTGAAAAGCCGATCTCGCCGCGCCGCATCCTGCCCGCCTTCAGCGCCGAACGCCGCTTCGCCGAGCCGGTGGTGAGCGAGGACATGATCGCCGAGACACTGCACGGCCTCGCCGGCTCGCTCGCCGCGATCATGGAAGAGCGCGGCAAGGGCGCGCGCCGGCTCGAAGCGTCCTTCTTCCGCAGCGACGGCGTCGTGCGCCGCATCGCCGTCGAAACCGGGCGTCCGCTGCGCGAGCCCGGCACGATCGCAAAGCTGTTTCGCACCCGTCTTGACGCTCTCGCCGATCCGCTCGATCCCGGGTTCGGCTTCGACATGGTGCGGCTCGACGCCGTGCACAGCGAGCGCCTGGTGCCCGAAAGCGTCGGCCTCGAAGCCAGGCCCGACGACGACAAGGAGATCGCGTTCCTTATCGACCGGCTCGCCGCGCGTTTCGGTTCGCATCGCATGCTCTCCTTCCTCGCGCAGGACACGCATATTCCCGAAGCCGCTGGCGTGGCCGTTCCCGCCCAGCACGCGCCAGACCCCACAGTCGAATGGGAACGGCGCGAGCCGGGCGAACCGCCGCGCCGTCCCTTGCGCCTCTTCGCAAAGCCCGAACCGATCGAAGCCGTCGCACAGGTGCCGGACGGGCCGCCCGTCACCTTTCAATGGCGGCGCCTGCGCCACCGCGTGCGCAAGGCCGAAGGCCCCGAACGCATCGCGATGGAATGGTGGCAGGGCGAAGACCACAAGCCGACGCGCGACTATTTCCGCGTCGAAGACGAGACCGGCCGCCGCTTCTGGCTCTTCCGCGAGGGGCTCTACCATCACGAGACCATGATGCCGAAATGGTTCGTACACGGACTATTCGCGTGACGCCGCCCCTCGCCGAAATCGGCGTAACCTCGAACTTCTCCTTCCTGCGCGGCGCATCGCGTCCGGAGGAGTTGGTCGGGCAGGCCCATGCCCATGGCTATGACGCCATCGGCATTGCCGACCGCAACACGCTGGCCGGCGTAGTGCGTGCCTATGCGGCGCTGGAAGAGCTCCGGAAGAAGCACGCCGCGGCTGACGTGCCGCAGACCGCCGCACGCGTACCCCGCCTTCTTGTCGGCGCCCGCCTTGTCTTCACCGACGGTACACCCGATATCCTTGCCTATCCGACCGACCGTCCCGCCTATGGCCGGCTCTGCCGCCTGATCTCCGAGGGAAAGCTCCGCGCCAAAAAAGGCGAGTGCCACCTCACCCGGGACGACCTCCTCCGCCACCAGGCCGGCCTCCTCCTCGTCCTCCTGCCGCCGGCGCGCGGTTCGCTCGAAATTACGCAAACAATGATCAATAGCTTGCGGAATGCGGCACCGGACCGCCTATGGCTGGGGGCGTCGCTGCTCTATCGCGGCGACGACAAGCGCCGCCTGCGCCGGCTAGACCGCCTCGCCCGCGCCGCCGGTGTGCCCCTCATCGCCACCAATGACGTACTCTATCACGACCCCGGCCGGCGCGAATTGCAGGACGTCGTCACCTGCATCCGCGAGCACCGCACCATCGACAAGGCGGGCAAGCTGCTCGAAGCCAATGCCGAGCGTCACCTGAAACCACCCGCGGAGATGGCGCGCCTGTTCCGCGATTGGCCGGACGCCATTGCCGAGACCGTGCGCTTCGCGAGCCGCATCGCATTTCAGCTCAGCGACCTGCACTACAACTACCCGCACGAGCCGGTGCCGCCGGGCAAGACCGCCATCGGCCACCTCACCGACCTCACCTGGAAAGGCGCAGCCGAGCGCTATCCCGGCGGCGTGCCGCCCAAGCTGCGCGATACCATCGAAAAAGAGCTCGCCGTCATCGAGAAGCAGAACTACGCCCATTACTTCCTCACCGTGCGCGACCTCGTCGCTTATGCGCGGGAGAAGAAGATTCTGTGCCAGGGCCGCGGCAGCGCCGCGAACTCCGCGGTCTGCTACTGCATCGGCGTCACAGCCGTCGATCCGACCCAGATCGATCTTCTCTTCGAACGCTTCATCTCCGCCGAGCGCAACGAGCCGCCCGACATCGACGTCGATTTCGAGCACGAACGCCGCGAGGAAGTGATCCAGCATGTCTATCAGCGCTACGGTCATCGCCGCGCCGCGCTGACCGCGACCGTGATCCATTACCGTCCGCGCAGCGCGATCCGCGAAGTCGGCAAGGTCTTCGGCCTGACCGAGGACATCACCGCGGCGATGGCGGGCAGCGTCTGGGGCAGCTGGGGCTCGGCGCTGAACGAGAACCAGGTTCGCCAGGGCAAGCTCGACCCGCACAATCTCGCCATCGCCCGCGCCGTGCGCTTCGCCAACGAGATCATGGGATTTCCGCGCCATCTCTCGCAGCATGTCGGCGGTTTCGTGCTGACCGACGATCATCTCGACACCATGGTGCCTATCGGCCCCGCGGCGATGGACGACCGTTACTTCATCGAATGGGACAAGGACGATCTCGACACGATGAAGCTGATGAAGGTCGACGTGCTGGCGCTCGGCATGCTGACCTGCATCCGCAAGGCCTTCGACCTGATCGAGACCCATGAAGGCAAGCGCTACGACCTCGCCACCGTGCCGCGCGAGGATCCGGCGATCTACGACATGCTGTGCAAGGCCGACGCGATCGGCGTCTTCCAGGTCGAGAGCCGGGCGCAGATGAACATGCTGCCGCGGCTCAAGCCCCGCAAATTCTACGACCTCGTCGTCGAGGTCGCGATCGTCCGCCCCGGCCCGATCCAGGGCAACATGGTCCATCCTTATCTGAAGCGCCGCAAAGGCATCGAGAAGGTCGAATATCCCGCACCCCATCCCGATCACGGCGCGCCCGATGAGCTCTACCAGGTGCTGAAGGAGACGATGGGCGTGCCGCTGTTCCAGGAACAGGCGATGCGTCTTGCCATCGTCGCGGCGAAGTTCACGCCCGACGAATCCAACGGCCTGCGCCGCGCCATGGCGACCTTCCGCAATCTCGGCACCATCGACAGATATAAAGACAAGTTCATCGGCGGCATGACGAGCCGCGGTTACACGCTCGAATTCGCCGAGCGCTGCTTCAAGCAGATCGAGGGCTTCGGCTCCTATGGCTTTCCCGAAAGCCATGCCGCGAGTTTCGCCCATCTCGTCTACATTTCGGCCTGGATCAAATGCCATCACCCGGCCGCCTTCGGCGCCGCACTGCTCAATTCGCAGCCGATGGGTTTTTATGCCCCCGCCGAGATCGTGCGCGACGCACGCGACCACGCCGTGCCGGTGCTCGCGCCCGATGTCAGCCACAGCCATTGGGACAACACGCTCGAACGCGACGAGACGGGCGCGCTCGCGATCCGTCTCGGTTTCCGCCAGATCGACGGCTTCCGCGAGGACTGGGCCGATGCCGTCGCGCAAAACCGCGGCTACACCTATCCCGGCTTCGCCGAATTCGTCCGCCGCAGCGAGTTGCCGAAAAAGGCCTTCATGTCGCTCGCCGACGCCGACGCGTTCCGCTCGCTCGGCCTCGACCGGCGCGAAGCGATCTGGGCGACGCGGCGCCTGCCCGATCACCGCACCTTGCCGCTGTTCGAAGCCCAGCGCATGAAAGAGCTGCCGCCGGAGGACATCGCGCCGCTGCCCGTTATGCCGCTCGGCGAACATGTGCTGGCGGACTACCAGACGCTGCGGCTCTCGCTCAAAGGCTATCCGATGCAGTTCCTGCGCGGGACCTTCGCCGCCGAAGGCGTGAAAAGCTGCGCCGAGATCGAAGCGCTGCCGGATGGCGCGAGGGCGCGCGCCGCCGGCGTGGTGCTGGTGCGTCAGATGCCCGGCGCCAAGGGCGTCGTCTTCATTACGCTCAGCGACGAGACCGGCATCACCAATGTCGTGGTCTGGCCGAAGCTGGTGAAGGAATACCGCCGCGCCATCATGGGTGGTCGTGTGTTGCTGATCGAAGGCAAGGTGCAGTCGAGCGACAACGTCGTCCATCTCGTCGCCGAACGCATCGTCGACCGCAGCGAGGAACTTTCACGTCTGACGGAAGACGATGTCCGGCCGTTCCAGGGCCGGCGAGAAGACATCGCCTATCAGCGCCCCGATTCCCGCGGCGGGCGTCATCCGCGCGACGTCCGCATCCTGCCCAAGTCGAGGGACTTCCATTGACGCGCGGGCTCAAGGAAGCGCTATTCTCGCCCGCGAGGGAACCTGCGCCGGATCATGGAAAAGTTGCGCGGCATCGATTGGCCGCTGGTTGCGTCGATACTGGCCGCTGCGATCCTCGCCGTACCACTCTGGTGCGTGACGATTCCCGGCATGCCGGACTATCCCGCACATTATGCAAGCTTCGCCCTGATCGGCGGCGCGCCATCGCGCTACTACGACGTCGTCTGGAGCTTCGTTCCGAATCTCGCCGCAGAGACCCTGGTGCCCTGGATCGCCCATCTCGTTCCGCTAACCGCTGCGAACCGCATATTTCTCACCGTCACTGTCCTGCTCTGGGCGATCGGCCCGGCTTTGATCCAGCGCGCACTTTTCGGCCGGGCCAATGCCGGCGCCCTCGCCGGCGCCCTGTTCGCCTACAACGCCAATCTCATGTGGGGTTTCCTCAACTATACCTTCGCCATCGGCGTGGCACTGATCCTGCTGGCGCTCTGGATCGCGCAAGATGCGCGCCGTTCGCCGCTTCGCCTCGCAGGCTTCGCTGTCGCATTCACACTTCTCTACTTTTGCCACCTTTTCGCCTTCGCCGTGCTCATCCTCGCCATCGCCTGCGTCGAGACCGGCGACTGGTGGCAAACGCCGGCACGCCAATGGAACAATCTCGCCCGGCGTGCCCTGACCGTCGCGGCATCCGCGCTACCCGCCGCCCTCGCCTTCCTGATCCTGAAGCCGGCCGGCGCCGGCGAGTCGCACATCGCCTTCGACTATGCCGACAGCATGCTCGACCGTGCCGGTGCCGCGCTTCAGTTCGGCTTCGACAATCCGGCCTACGCCTTGACCGCAATCCTCGGGCTCACGGTCATCGCCGGACTTCTGACAAAGCGCGCCTATCTTCACCCCCGCATGCGTCTGGCAATCCTTGTTTTTGCCGTCGCCACCATCGCCGCGCCGGAATGGGCCTTCGGCGGTTGGGGCGTTCACATGCGTCTGCCGCCGGTGCTTGGCGCGCTCGCATTCGCCGCGCTGGAATGGCGCCTGCCCACACGGATTCTCGCCACCGCCGCTGCCGTCCTGCTCGCAGCCTCGGCGGCGGCCGCCGTGACGACGGAACGGTTATGGTCCCGCTACGATGCGCAATACACCGAATTCCGGAGCCATATCGACGATATCCGAACAGGTGCGCGCATTCTGACCGTGCTCGACGGCGACTCGCTCGGCTGGGATTCCGATCAGCCCTATTGGCACATGGCTGAGTTCGCAATCCCGGAGCGCGACGCCTTCACGCCGTTGCTCTTTGCCACACGTGGACAGCACGTCATTCGCATCCGTCCACCCTTCGATCGCTTCGCCGCAGCCACCGCACAGCAGGGATCGCCACCCGACATAGACGAATTGGAGGATCTCGCCGCGGGCCGCGCCGACGCAGACGAAGATATCTCGGGCGTATTTCCCTATCTGCTCTACTTTCAGTGCCACTTCGATCAGGCCGTTGTGATCGCCGGCCGCGGACCGGCTTCACGCGTGCCCGCGATGCTGCGCAATCCGCGACACCATACGTTCTACACCCTTTACGACATCGTGCCCGACGCGCGATGCAGCCGGTCATGACAATCCTTCGTGCCTTCGTCGTTCTGTTAGGGGTCGGCTGCGCACTCGGCCTGCTACACATTGCAAGCGTCATCGGATTTCACATCTCCTTCGACCCCGACGAAGGTTGGAACGCGGCTTTCACTCAATTGGTGCAAGCGACGGGCTCCCCCTATCCGCCGGCGCATAGTCTGCTCACCAACAATTATCCGCCGCTGTCGTTCTATGTCGTTGCGGCGGTGACGCGGCTCACCGGCGACGCAATCGTCGCCGGCCGGCTCGTCGCGCTCGCAGCGCTGCTAGCCACGTCCGGCGGCATCTTTGCCGCCATGCGGATCATGGCCTGCTCCCCCGAGGCTTCAGCTTTTGCCGCGCTCTTCTTTTTCGCCGCCATTGGCCTGACCAGCGACTATGCCGGGATGGACGATCCTCAGATGCTCGGCCACGTCATCGCCATGGGCGGGTTGATCCTGATCCTGGGCGAGCCGCGAACGCCTCGGCGGGCCGTCGCCGCCGCCGCGCTTTTTGTCATCGCCGAGTTCGTAAAGCACAACCTCATCGCCTTACCGGCCGCGACTGCGCTTTGGCTGCTGCTCGCCGACCGTGTCCTTGCTCGAACCTTCATCATCAGCGGCGCCGTATTCGCGCTCTTGGGGTTGGGGTTGTTCAAAGAGACATTCGGCTTCGGCCTTCTCTCCGTGATTTCGTCGCCGCGTGTCTACTCGGTCGCGCTCATCTGGCAGGGGTTTCTGGCATGGTTGCCCTGGGGCGGCCCACTGCTGCTCGGTGCCGGCGCGCTTTACGCAACGGCCCGCCACGACCGCTATGCGCTGTTCGCACTTCTCTATGCGGTATTTTCCGTCGCCGCCGGGCTGTACTTCCTCGGTGGGGAAGGCGTCGATGCGAACGCCCTGTTCGATGCCGATATCGCGTTGGCGATTTGCGCGGGTCTTCTGCTCGACGTCCTGCGATCTCCCCTCGCGCGGCTGACCGCAGTCGCGCTCTATGCCGTGACGCTGATTTGCGGGCTCTGGAATATGGACGCGAATTGGACCGACCGCACCTTCTGGACCGACCCCATGCACGAGGAGCGCGAAGCGGCGGCGCGCGAAATCGCATTCGTCCACGCCGCACCGGGGCCAGCGTTCTGCGAAACATTGGCGTTTTGCTACTGGGCCGGAAAACAACCCGAAGCGGACGTCTTCAATCTCGCTCAGGTCTTCCGCACCGGGCAAAAGAGCGACGAAGCATTGGTCGCCGCCATTTCGGGCAAGCGCTACGGGATCATCGAGTTCGAGACACCCGAAACAATTTCGCTCACGCCGCAGATCAGCGACGCGCTCAGAACGCACTACCGGCTCGCGCTTCGCGGCGATGACGGATTTTTCTTCGTGCCGCGCTAGCTTCGCGCTTCGACGGTTCCCGTACGCTCGAGCTTGTTCCAGCCGACAACCGCGCCGCGAAGCGCGGCCGAAATCGAACGCACGACCACATAATACATGAGCTGGCGATATCCGAACCGCTGCAGTGGCAGCCACCAGAGCAGATTCCAATTTTCCCGCCGCTCCATCAGGAAGCCGAACGCGGCCGCGAGCAGATCGACAGCGACGAACACCAGATAATAAATGCCGACCGTCACGAGATCGGTATTGCTGAACTCAGGACCGTGCTGGGCATAGGCGATCCACTGGCTGATGAGCTGCCAGATCAGGAGCAGATCGGCCAGCGGCGCCAGTGCCGTAAGCGCAATCTGAAACAGCCAGACCTGCGGCAGTGCGATCAGTCCGAGCGCGCCATATCGCGGATTGAAGGTCAGGCTCCGATACTTCCACAGGCACTGCAGCGTGCCGAAGGCCCAGCGGAAACGCTGCCGTGCAAGCCCGGTTAATGTCGTCGGCGCCTCGGTCCAGGCGACGGCAGAGCTGTCGAAGCGCACGCGATAGCCGCGCACCTGGATACCGATAGTAAGGTCCTGGTCCTCGGCCAACGTGTCGGAATGAAATCCGCCCATCGTTTCGAGGACCGATTTCCGCCAGGCGCCAACGGCGCCCGGAATGACCGTCAGAGTGCCGAGCGCCGCAAGAGCACGGCGTTCCAGGTTCTGCGCCACGATGTATTCGAGCGCCTGCCAGCGCGTGATCATGTTTATGCGGTTGCCGACCTTCGCGTTTCCGGCGACGGCACCTATTTCCGGATCGGCGAACCAGCGCACGAGCCGCGGAATGGTGTCGCGTTGAAATTGGGTATCGGCGTCCAGCGCTACGAGAATTTCACCGCGCGCGCGCTCCATCCCGACATTCAGGGCAGCGGCCTTTCCGCCATTGGGAACCCGGATCAGCGTTACCCTGGAATCGCTTCCAAACGCGCCTTGCAAAACCGCCGTCGTACCGTCATGCGAACCGTCGTCGATGACGATCACCTCCAGATCCGGTTGATCGCTCTGCAGAATTCGCTCGACCGTTTTGACGATCACGCGCTCTTCATTGTAGGCCGGAACTATGACGGACACGGTAGCCGCGAATCTCTCTGGTGGCGCATTCTCCGCCTGGACACTGCGCCGGTTCCACAGACTCAAGCCGGCAAGAAAGAACAACCGCGATACGCCGAGCCAGATTGCGGCCAGGAAGGCGTAGTACAACGCGCGGCCGATCCAGCTCATCGACAGAAAGACAAATCGGTCCATCGCGAGCGCGAGCGATGGACGCAGCGGCGGCATCGCTGCATCCCGATTGAGACCGATAAGTTCCGACACCGGTACGATCTGAAGGCCGCGTGCCCGCAGCTTGTCGATCAGGATCGGCAGCGCTGCCACGGTCTGCGACCGGTCGCCGCCGGCGTCGTGCAGCAAGATCGTGTTGCCCCGGCCTTCCGACGTCGGATGATCGAGGGCTGTCGTCACGCGATTGACGATGGCCGTCGAGCCGGGCAGTGCCCAATCGACGGGATCGATGTGCTCGCCGACTGTGATGTAGCCCAGCCCTTGGGCAATCTGGACCGGAACGATCTCACTCGTGTCGCCAGGCTCGGCATCGCCAAGATAGGGTGGCCGGAACAGAATGAGCGACCGGCCCGTCAGCGCCTGGACCAGTCGCTGCGTCGCGTTCAACTCGAGCAGCACGGCCTGATAAGGCGTATCGGCCAAGTTCGGATGGGTATAAGTGTGATTGCCGAGCTCATGCCCTTCGGCAAGTATCCGCTGAATGAGATCGGGATTGGCTTCCGCGTTTTCGCCGATAACGAAGAAAGTCGCATGGACGTGCTTGGCCTTCAGGATGTCCAAAACCTGCGGCGTCCATTCTGCGTCTGGCCCGTCGTCAAACGTCAGCGCGATCTTGCCGGGAACCAGGCCGAACTGCCGGATGATGTAGTTCGTCGGTAGGCGCGTATAAGTTTCGTCGTCGATATCGCCCGTGCTCCGATCGATATCTAGGACACGTTGCCCGTCTGTCGGCTCCGCTTCGACTTTCAGGAATTCGCCGGCCCCCTCGTAGTCAACGTCGCCAATGATGGAGATGGTCTTCAGTCTTGCCGGGGCTGAGGCGCCATAGGCGCGGCCCAGCACGTTCCAGACCGAAGGATCCTCCGTGCCCAGCCGCCAGAGTGCGTAGCCCGCTGGCCGGTAGATGTCGGAGGCGTGAATCTGGTTGTAAGCGGTCACTGCATCCAGGAACCAGACATCGTGTTTTGTCGAATCGTCTTCGACGTAGGAAAAGCGCGGATTGTTCGCGTCCGGATCGAAGTCGATGGTCGCATCGGAGTCGTGGGCAGCCGCCACAGCGTCCTCGAACGACAGATCGTCGGCCTGCCCGCCATTCCAGTCGTAAGCATAATTGCCGATCGATATGATGGTGCGGCTCGGCGCCAGATCACGCATCCGCTTGTCGAGGGTGGTTTCGAACCACGACTGGCTGGCGATCGGTCCTGCCGGACCGGTATCGTCATGTTCGTCGTAAGCCATCAACAGCGTGTAGTCGATCGAACGGGCATAGGTGGTGTAGGGCCAATCGTCGTCGTCGAATGGCGCGGCCATGGCGATGATCCAGCCATGGGGAAGGAAGGCGGCTGAAAGCTCCTTCAGAAACAGGCCCAGGTTGCCATGCGCACTGTCCGGCACCTCTTCGAAATCGATGGTAACGCCCTGCAATTTGTTGTCGGACAAGAACTCCGAAATCCTCGATACCAAAGCCTTGCGGCGGGCGGGATCAGCCAGCAGCCGGGCCAGCCCATCGCCGTTCCATTTGCCGCGCTCGGCATTCTGGATGACAGGCAGGATGGCGAGATTGGCGCGGCGCGAGCGGATCTCGGCAAGCAGACGGCTATCGAGCGCGCTGTTGAGACGGAGATCCGGCCCTTGAAGCGCCAACCATGTCGGCATCAGCCAGTCGAGATGCGGAAGAGCGCTGATCAACGATGGATAGGCCGACGCTTCCCAATTCGGATAAAAGGCGATCGACAGCGAACGGGTCGGCTGGGGTTTCAGAATGGACGCCAGCGGCCGGGTGCGGAGGCCGCGCTCATTGTGCTCGCGGCGGCGGCGGGCAAGCTCTTCGCGCCTGGCCCTCGCTGCGTTGGCGAGCCGTGCCGCGCTACCGACGAGGCGCGGATCTGCGGCCGAGCGCTCGAGATTTCGTATCGCCACGCCCGTCAGATGTCCGGGCATTTTCGGCTGGGTTCTTGTCGGCGTGTAAAGGAGCGTCACCACAAACACGGCGCCCAGGACCAGGCTGACGAGGCCCGCTACCCAACCGAGGATGGCAGCACCGCGCGCCCGGCGGCCCGAGGCATCGAAGAAGATGGGCTTCTTACCGGCCATGGCTCAACGCTCCGGACTCGCACCGACGGAAGATGAACGTCACGGTAATGCTCCAGATGCGCCAGCGGCGCGGTATCACTTTAGCCAACCACACCCCAAGCGTGGCAGAACAGAGACCATGAATTTGCCCAAAGCATGGCCTGCCAGCGTCGCCGTCGCCATCCTGCTGGCGGGCTTTGCTGCAGCCATTGCGGTCAACTGGCCAGGGCATCTGTCATACGACTCAATCCTGCAGCTCGAGCAGGGACGGCGTGGGCTTTACAACAATTGGCATCCTCCGGTCATGGCCTGGTTGCTCGGTCTTGGCGACGCAGCCATTCCCGGCACCGGGCTTTTCATCCTGTTCGATGGAATTCTGGCATTCGGAAGCCTTGCCTTGCTGGTTCTGATTCCGCCGAGGCAACTGGGCTTGAGCGTCATGGTTCTGGCCGGGCTCGCCGCGGCGAGCCCCCTGCTAGTTTTGTATCAAGGGATCGTCTGGAAGGATGTCCTTTTCGCCGATTGCGCGGTTGCGGCCTTTGCCGCCCTCGCCTGCGCCTCCGCCTTTCAGGGATGGCGGCGTTCTTTGTCCGCGGTCGCGAGCCTGGTGCTGCTGATTCTTGGGTCGCTGACGCGGCAAAATGGGCAAATCATTCTACCGTTCGCCGCCCTCGCGCTGGGCTGGCTTCTCTTGCGTATGGGACAATCGCCCGGGCGTGCGATCGGCCTGACCGTGTCGTCGACCTTGGCAGTATTGGCCTGCGGATGGGTGGCCAACGCACTTCTGGACCTGCGAAGTGACGGCAATCCCGGGCCGCAGGAGCAGATTGCCCTGTTGCAAGTCTACGACCTTGCCGGCGCATTGAAGCGCAATCCACACTTGAAGTTGGCAAATCTCGGAGACGACGAGCCGAAGCTCGATCAGGTTCTGCACGGGTCGGGCCGCGCCGCATTCACACCTGTTCGCAATGATCCGCTTGCCGGTGTTCCAGCAATCTCATCGGCGATAGCCGATGCCGATCCCGACGCGATCAGCAAGGCCTGGCAAGAGACATTCGTTACGCATCCCTGGCTCTATCTTCGCGTGCGCGCCGAAGATTTTTGGTGGATTTTCGCGACGCCCGACGTTGCAGCCTGCCGCCCGGTATTCGTAGGCATCGAAGGGCCACGCGAAGACCTGAAAAGGATCGGCATATCTGCGCGGCGCGATGCCCGCGACATTGCGCTGGAGCGTTATGGAAAGAATCTCTTTGGAACGCCGGTATGGTCGCATCCGTTCTATGCCGCCATTGCGATCTGCTGCCTGATGCTTCTTTTGCGACGCCGTCGCGATCCGGACATCGTCGTCGCAGCGATGCTGCTCTCGGCGCTGGCGTTTGCCGCCAGTTTCTTTTTCATCTCCATCGCCTGCGACTATCGCTATCTCTATTTCCTCGACCTTTCGGCGATCGCAGCCCTACTCTACCTTTCGGCTGACATGAAGAGCGCAATCGAGGGAACGCCATGACCGTCGAACTGGGTTTGATCGAGGGATACTACGGCAAACCATGGAGCTGGCAGGCCCGCGAGTCGGTTATCCGCACACTCAACCGGCGCCGCTATACATTTTACATCTACGCGCCCAAGGCTGACGAATTCCTGCGCAAGCGCTGGCGTGAGGATCATCCGGTGGAAATGGCGGCAGCGCTGAAAGCTCTGTCGGCGAGTTGCCGGGCGATGGGCGTCCGTTTCGGTATCGGCCTCAGCCCCTACGAGCTCTATCGCGATTTCAACGCCGAAACGAAGGATGATCTGTCACGCAAGCTGGCCGCGTTCGACAGCTGGGGCGTCGACGATCTGGCAATCCTGTTCGACGACATGCGGGGTGATCTGCCAAACCTCGCGCAGACCCAGGTGGATATCCTACATTGGGTGAAGGAACGGTCGAAGGCGACGCGGCTGATCACCTGCCCGAGCTATTACTCCGACGATCCGACGCTGGACCGGTTCTTTGGGCATCGGCCGGCGAACTATCTCGAAGATCTGGGCCGGCTGCTCGACAAGTCGATCGAAGTGTTCTGGACGGGCGAAGAGGTGTGCAGCCGGGAATATTCGGCGGGACATCTGAAGCGGGTGGGCGAGCAGATCGGGCGCAAGCCGTTTCTGTGGGACAACTATCCCGTCAATGACGGCGCCCGCATGTCGCAGTTCCTGCATATCCGCGCGTTCACCGGACGGCATGCGAGCCTCGCGCCATATCTCTCGGCGCATAGTGTCAATCCGGCGCTGCAGCCGACCTTGTCCTGCATTCCGGCGATTTCGCTGGCGGCGAGCTATGCCGAAGGCGATGCCTATGAATATGGACGGGCGTTTGCCGAGGCTGCGCGGGCGATCATGCCGGAGGATCTGGCGACGGCAATCCAGCGAGACATCCTGTTCTTCCAGGATGTCAGCCTGCCCCGACTGCAGGACGTCACAAAAGAGCGGCTGCGCCAGCGCTATAGCCGCTTCGACCATGAGGCGGCGCGGGAGATCCTTGGCTGGCTCGATGGGGCCTATAAGTTTGAAGAAGAGATTGCCTAGAGCGATTTCAGCCAGGGGATGAGCCGCGCGTTCACTTCGGCGGGGCGTTCCTGCTGGGTCCAGTGGCCGCAACCCTCCAGAATGTCCGCTACGCGCAGATCGGTGACGTGCTGGCGCATCGGGACCAGCGGATCGGTAGCACCGCGGAACATGTTGTAGGCGAGATCGCGGGTGCCGCTGATGAACAGCGCCGGCTGTTCGATCTTGCGATCGGCGAAGCGGCGCAGATATTCGAAGTCGCGTTCGTGGTTGCGGTAGCGGCTGATCGGGCCGAAGAAGCCGGAGCCCTCGAATTCCTTCACGTAGTAGTCGAGTTCGGCCGGCGTCAGCCAGCCCGGGAATTCGCCGGGATCGACAAGACCTTCGAGCAGGGTCTGATCCGAGGTCTTGTTGTTGGGCCAGGTGCCGTCGGGCGCGTCGCCGCTGATCGCGTAGTAGAATTTGCGCAGGAAGTCGCGCGGATTGGCTTCAGCTTCTGCCTCCGGCAATCGCGGGTTCTGGAACCACGCCTGATAGAAGAACTTGCCGCGCCTGGTGAAGATCTCATTGAAGATATCGCTGAAGGGCCGCGTCGGCGGGCCGACATAGGGCACCGACAGGGCGCCGACCGCGCGGACGCGATCGGGGCGGATGAGCGCGGTGTTCCAGACGATGGGTGCGCCCCAATCGTGGCCGAGGATGATCGCCCTTTCGTTTGGGCTCAGGGCTTCGATCACGCCGGTCACGTCGGAGACCATGCGTTCCATCGCATAATCCTCGACCCGCTGCGGTTTGCCCGAGCCGCCATAGCCGCGGACGTCGATGGCGCAGGCGGTGAAGCCGGCCTCGGCGATGGGCGTCATCTGATGGCGCCAGGAGAACCATGATTCGGGAAAGCCGTGGACCATGACCACCAAGGGGCCCGAGCCTTCCACCGCGGCACGGAGTGTGATGCCGGACAACTCTATGTTTTTGAACGTGGTCATCGTCTTGCCCCGCAAACGCTTTGCATCGATCCGCGCGAACCGCTATGCCGGAGCATCATCGCATACGGATTGCCATGTACAACTGCGCCAAGTGCCCGGGCTATTGCTGCTCCTATCCCGTGATCCCGCTCAACAAGCGCGACGTCGAACGTCTCGCCAAGCATTTCGGCTTGAGCTATGCCCAGGCGCGCAAGAAGTTCACCAAGGTGGACGGCGATGAGCAGTTCGCCATGCGGCGAAAGGCCGACGAGCATTTCGGCAAGATCTGCCAGTTCTTCGACACCGAGGCCCGGCGCTGCACGATCTACAGCGCCCGCCCGTCGATCTGCCGCGCCTACCCCGGCGACAACAAATGCGGCTACTACGAATTCCTGAAGCACGAACGGGCATCGCAGGAAGACGAAGAGCACGTCGCGTCCACCTGGAACGGCTGATTTCCTGACGGTCAAGGCCTTGCGCCGCCCCTTGCCGCTTGGTCTCATGGCCGGGAACTCGCGGGGGAAGACGCGATGCTGGACGTCCTCAAAAAACGCTATGCCGAGGCGCGGGAGAAGGCGGAAGCTACCCCGCTCGATGCATTCGACGTTTCAGACCCCGAGCTGTTCCGGGGCGACACGCTGTGGCCCTGGTTCGAGCGGCTGCGGCGGGAAGACCCCGTGCACCGCTGCAACCAGAGCGCCTTCGGGCCTTACTGGTCCGTCACGAAACACAGAGACATCATCGCGGTCGACAGCAATCATCGCGTCTTCTCGTCGGACTCGGAGTTGGGCGGGATCACGATTTTCGACGGGCCGCAGCCGCGCGAGCAGACCAGCTTCATCTCGCTCGATCCGCCGGACCACGATCAGCAGCGCAAGGTCATCGCGCCGATGTTCGCGCCGGAGAGCCTGAAGGTTCTCGAGCCGCTGATCCGTGAGCGGGCGGCGAAGATCCTCGACGAACTGCCGGTCGGGGAACCGTTCGATTTCGTCGACAAGGTGTCGGTCGAACTTACGAGCCAGATGCTGGCGACGCTGTTCGACTTTCCGTTCGAGGAGCGCCGCCTGCTGCCACGGGCCTCGGACCTGATCCTGGCCCAGCCCGGGCCGGATTCGCCGGTGGTGCAGACCGAAGAGCAGCGGCAGGTCGAGTTCTTCCAGATCTTCAGCAAGTTCACCGCGCTGTGGGACGAGCGGCTGGCCAAGCCGCCGCAGCACGACCTGATCTCGATGCTTTGCCACAACGACGCGACGCGCAAGGCAACGCCGGATGCCTATCTCGGCAACATCGTGCTGCTGATCGTCGCCGGCAGCGACACGACGCGGCATTCGATCACCGGCGGCCTTCTGGCGCTCAACCAGAACCCCGAGCAGTACGACAAGCTGCGCGCCAATCCGTCCCTGATCGAGAGCATGGTGCCGGAGATCATCCGCTGGCAGAGCCCGGTTGCGCATATGCGGCGCACCGCGCTCGCCGATATCGAGCTCGGCGGCAAGCAGATCCGCAAGGGCGACAAGGTCGTCATGTGGTACGTCTCGGGCAACCGCGACGGCGAGGCGATCGACCGGCCGGATGAATTCCACATCGATCGCGAGCGCCCGCGCCAGCATGTTTCCTTCGGCTTCGGCATCCACCGCTGCGTCGGGATGCGTCTCGCGGAAATGCAGCTGCGCATCATGTGGGAAGAGATATTGAAACGCTTCCGGCGGATCGAGGTCGTCGGCGAGCCGATGCGGATGAATTCGAATTTCGTGAAGGGTTTCGACGCGATGACGGTGCGCATCGCGGCATAGAATTCGTTTGAGGGGGGGCAGCATGTTTTTCGGGATACCGGTTTTCTCGTTCGTTTTCGTGCACACGCTGATCACGCTGATCGCGATCGTGTCGGGGCTGCTCATGCTCTTCGCCACGCTGGGCAACCGGCGGAGCGAGGGCGCGACCTCGGTGTTCCTGATTTTCAGCGTGCTGACCGCGATCACCGGCTTCATCATCCAGACCTTCCCGGTGACACCGGCCGTGGTGACCGGTGTGCTGCTGAGCCTCGCGCTGATCCCGGCCCTGCTCGCACGCCATGTCTTCGGCTTTGCCGGAGCCTGGCGCTGGATCTGGGTGGTGACGGCCTTCCTCTCGCTCTACCTCAACTGCTTCGTGCTGGTGATCCAGTCGTTCCTGAAAGTGCCGGCGCTGCATGCGCTTGCTCCTGGGGCTCCGCCGGGCGGGCCGGTGTTCGGCGCGGTGCAGGGGGTGGTGCTGGTGTTCTTCGTGGTCAGCGGTTTCCTCGCGCTCAGGCGGTTTCGCCCATAAGAAGAGGGCGGACCCTGGCGCCGGATCCGCCCTCTTCTTTCCACCGCTGCGCAGCCGGCGCGGAGGTGCATCCACCTCACGCGAACGGCACGGTTGGCCGTGGACCTCAAGCCTTTCGGCGTCTTGGACCGGCGGCCCTTGCCAAAGGGGCCTCTCCGATCGGTTCGCCGCGTGGGCGCGCAAGCAGCGCCTAACGCCTCGTATGTCTTGCAGAATTTGCGCGCGCTACAACACGACTGAGTCCTATGGGTCACAGTGCTGCAAATATGCAACAACCAGAGGTATACAAGGGGTGTCCGACACAATTTTTATGACAGGTTGTCAGGCAGGCCAGGCCCGGCGCGCTGGCAATCGTCATGGCCGGGGCCTATCTCACAAGCCCAAACACGCGAGGTGACTCATGAGTGACGTCTTTCTCGTTCCGGGCGTCCGGACACCCTTCGTCAAGGCCGGCGGCGCCTATCTCGGCTTCAACGCGATCCAGCTTTCGACCGCCGTCGTCGAGGCGATGGCCAAGAAGGCGACGCCCGACCTTCTCGTCTGGGGCCAGGTCATCCCGGATGCGACGGTGACCAACATCGCCCGCGAGCTCGTTTTCGATGCGAAGCTGTCGCCCGAGATTCCGGCGTTCTCGACCGTGCTGGCCTGCTCGACCAGTTTCATGGGCACGGTGGAAGCCGCGGGTATGGTGGGACATGGGCGCATCCATCTCGCGCTGGTCGGCGGTGTCGAGACCATGAGCCATGTGCCGCTGGCGCTGAAATCGAGCTTCGCCGACGGCGTCTTCGCGCAATTTGCCAAGAACCCGGCCGGCGCGCTCGAGATGCTCCAGAAGGTGACACCGGCGGATTTCGACCTGCCGGTGAACGGCTGGGCCAACAAGCAGAGCGGCCGTTCGATGGGCCAGCACACCGAGGACACCGCGAAGCATTTCGCGATCCCTCGCGCCGATCAGGACATGCGCGCGTTCAAGAGCCATCAGGCGGCGATCGCGGGACAGGATAGCGGGTTCTTCGCCGATCTCGTCATTCCGTTCGGCGGCGTCGATCACGACACGATCCCGCGCCGCGACTCGACGCTGGAAAAGCTGGCGACCCTGCGCCCGGCCTTCGACCATGAGCACGGCACGCTGACGGCCGGCAATTCGTCGCCCAACACCGACGGCGCCGCATCGATCTGGGTCGCCGACGCCGAAGGGCTGAAGCGGCTGGGCAATCCGGCGGCGGTGAAGTTCGCCGATTGGGAAATCGCGGCGATGGACTATCACGAGGAAGGCATCCTGATGGCGCCGGCGCGTGCGATCCCGCGGCTGCTGGCGCGCAACAAGCTGAGCTTCAAGGACATCGATGTGTGGAACATCCACGAGGCCTTCGCGGCACAGGTGCTGGCGAATGTGAAGGCGGCGTCGGATCCGGCCTATCGCCGCGAGAAGGCGGGCGTCGATTTCGATCTCGGCGAATTCCCGTGGGAGCGGCTGAACCTGCATGGCGGCTCGCTCGCGATCGGGCATCCCTTCGCGGCGACGGGGGCGCGGATTCTGAGCCAAGCAGTGAAGGAGCTGTCGGCGATGCCGAAGGGCACGCGCGGGATCGTGTCGATCTGCGCCGATGGCGGGCATGGCACGGTGGGGCTGATCGAGCGGGTGTGAAGCTCAACTGACCTCCCCCTTGTGGGGATCGCTGCATAATTCGCGTTTGAGCGTTTGAGTGTTGCAGGCGGCTTGTCGGCCTTGCTGGATTTGGCCTTCAGCGGTGGCGCTGGAGGGTTTTTCCGGGCCGGTTCAGGTGCATTTGA
>JAFEEQ010000024.1 GCA_018241025.1 Pseudomonadota bacterium | reverse complement strand
GCCACCACCAAAAACCTGCTGCATCGAGATAGCCTCCCGACACCAAATGAATCATCAATCCACAATTTTGCAACGATCCCCATCGTGGGGAGGTCGACGCGAGTGAAACGAGCGTCGGGTGGGGACGTCACTCCCCCACCCGAAATGCTTCGCATTTCGACCTCCCCACGATGGGAGGTGATAGACGGCGCTTTGACCCTCCGCCCGCCCCATGCCATTACCCGCTCCATCAAGGAGCAGTGTCATGCACGACATCAGGGCCATTCGCGACAATCCCGCCGCCTTCACCGCCGCGCTTGCGCGCCGACCCGCCTATGCGTCGTCCGCCGCCTCCGAAACCGACACGCTCCTCGCCAAGGACCGCGAACTGCGCGACCTCCTCACCGATCTCCAGCAGAAGCAGGCGCGCCGCAACGAAGCCTCCAAGCTGATCGGCCAGGCTAAGGCCAAGAAAGATGAGGCGCAGGCCAAGACGTTGATGGAGGAGGTCGCCGGCCTCAAGGATGCGATCCAGCAGGGCGAGCAGAAGCAGCGCGATCTGGAGACCGAGCTGAAGAACCTGCTCGAGGTGCTCCCCAACCTCCCGGCCGACGACGTGCCGCCGGGCGCGGACGAGCACGCCAATGTCGCGATCGAAGCGCGCGCCTACAAGGCTTCGCGCGTGCCCGCCGGCGGGATGAACAATGCGAAAGAGCATTTCGATCTCGGCGAAGCGCTCGGCATGATGGATTTCGAGCGCGCCGCTAAGGTCTCCGGCGCGCGTTTCGTCTATCTCAAGAGCCAGCTCGCCCGCCTCAATCGCGCGCTCGCGAACTTCATGCTCGACAGCCACACGACGAAGTTTGGGTATGAAGAGGTCGTGCCACCGTTGCTTGTGCGGGACGAGGCTATGTACGGAACAGGACAGCTGCCGAAGTTTGAAGAGGACTTGTTCAAGACCGAGATGCCTCTCGATCCGAATGAGCGCATAGCGGCAGTGAATGCACTCATGCACGCGCGGCTAATCCCGAGAGACGTATACGACTCGTTGCCTGACTGGAATGCGCGTGTTGAATATTTGAAAGCGCACTACGAGGTGACCGAAATTATCGATGTGGTCGGACAGGAAATGCTCAATGTTCCGGTCCAAGGTCGACACTGGCTCATCCCCACCGCCGAAGTCCCTCTGACCAACTACGTCAACGGCGAAATCCTCGCCGAAGCCGAGCTACCCCTCCGCTTCACCGCTTACACCCCGTGCTTCCGTTCCGAAGCCGGCGCTGCGGGCAAGGACACGCGCGGCATGATCCGCATGCACCAGTTCGACAAAGTCGAGCTCGTCTCGATCACCACGCCCGAACAGTCCGATGCCGAGCATGAGCGCATGACCGATGCCGCGCAGGCGATCCTCAAGGCGCTCGATCTCGGCCATCGCGTCGTCACGCTCTGCACCGGCGACATGGGCTTCGGTGCGCGCAAGACCTACGACATCGAGGTCTGGCTTCCTGGTCAGAACCGTTTCCGCGAGATCAGCTCCTGCTCGAACTGCGGCGAATTCCAGGCGCGGCGCATGAACACGCGCGTGCGCGGATCCGACGGCAAGATGAAGGGTCCGGCGCATACGCTGAACGGCTCCGGCCTCGCCATCGGCCGCACGCTGATCGCGATCCTGGAGAACTACCAGAACCCCGACGGCTCGATCGCCGTCCCGGACGCGCTGAAGCCCTACATGGGCGGGCTGGAGAGGATCGCGCGGGCGTAACGTCTGCGCGCAATTGCCTGGGACAAAACTCCGTCATGGGCGGCGCAAGGCCGCCCATGACGGTTGTTGGACAGGAGAAAATCTCTCGCCCCGGGTCTTGAACCTCGGATTGTTCTTCTTATGTTCTTCTATTCCGCTGGTAGTGTCTCAGTTTGAATTTCGCCAAGAAATTCGAACCCCTGCGATGACAAATACGGAGGCTGAGATGTTCGCGGCTATCATCCAAATCCAGTGAGGTGGCTGAAACACACTCACCATTGCGATCAATCCAATATCGGCACACGCCATTCCAAAAATCAGCGCGTGAACTAATTGAGACATCCCGCTGGAGCTTCGGCCAACCAATCGGCCAACAACCAGATACATACCGGCAGCCAATGCCCACAAATTGATGGCAAGCGTGCTCCAAAGCTCTGCCTCTTCGGCATAGTAATGGATCGTCGGCCAATCAGTCATTGAGCTTAGTCCGGTAAGGCCCGCGCTTCTTCGGCGGGTTCGCATCATCCATCAGCTTGCACAGATGCTCCATGCTCAGCAATTCGCTGGTGATACCAGCCGCCTGAGCCGGTGACGTGCGCAGGCTCTTGTGAATGCGGCAGAAATTGTAGTGGAAAAAGTAGAGCGCCAGCGCATTGCAGTGGTTCTCAAACTTCTTGCTGAAAGCGTTAGTTAGGCGCGTAAAACGGCGCATTCCCATGCGCATGTTCAAATTCATGCGCTCGACGTGCGAGGTTGAAATCATCGCCTTGTCGGGATTGCCCGCAATTGCCTCACGATCTGCACCGATGCAAACGCCGGGGCTGTAGCGGCGCGCCGGACCACGATCTGCGGTGGTTCCGTACTTCTTCTGGATTTGGCCGTAAGCCGTGCCAGCGGGGAAGGATGCCGCGACCGCGCTTTCGTATCCCTGAAACCCGTCCGTCGAGACCTGCACGGGCGTCACGATGCGGGCAGCGGTATCAGTCAAGAACTTCTGCGCCGCGCTCTGAGTCCGGTCGCCAGCGAACCACGACACGATGACCTTGGAGTCGCGGTCGAGGCTGGTGAACGTCCAGATATCGCCAGCGTCCGGGTTGACGCTTTTCATCTTCGGGACATTGACCTTCTTCGCGACGCAGAACGACCAAATCTCGTCAACCTGCAGATTGGCCGTGCGCAGGCCTGTCATTGTCCGGTCGTGGAAGGCCTCTGCAGCCTCGCCAGCGTCAACCAGCAGCTTGGTCACAGTGTTGATCGACACGTCACAGACCCGGCTGACGGACCGCATGCTGCTGCCCTCAACCAGCATGTTGAGGATGCGGACGCGGGTTTCGAGGGGCAGCTTGTTCATGCACCCATTATTTGAACTTATTGCTTGAGTGTCAAGTATAATATTCATATAAAGAATCCTAGATATGACAGCTGAAACAGATAGTTAGCCTCATCAACGACTTATTACCGCATTTGGCGTTATCTCACTGGACCCCTGTAAAGCCACTTGTAAAGTGTCAAGTGGGCTGTCAAATAGGTAGTTGCAATGGGTAAGAAGCTGAGCAAGGCACCGATTTACTATGCGCTTGCGCAAGTGCGCTTCAACGCGCTGCTTCAACTTGAGCAGTTCGTGCCCGCAATTCAGGAAAGTCTTCGGCAGGCGGATTATCCGGACTTCGAGCGTATGGTCGCTCACGGCGTTGCCGTGAACATGTCGCCTGGCCAACAGAATTCCATTGTGCCCGCGATACAGACGCAGGTTCGTTTTCAGTTCCTAAATGCACGCCGAACCGCTGGCTTCAATCTAGAACCGGACGGGCTGGTGTTTCACACGACCGAGTACGACACCTTCGAAACATTTTCGAAAGCGTTTTTCCTTGGTCTCAAGACCGTCCACGACGCAGCTAAACTCAGTTTCTCGTCTCGCCTCGGAATTCGGTATCTGGACGTGGTGCGCCCCCTTCGAGATGGCGAGACGTTGCCTGAATATCTTGCGCCATCCGTGATGGGGATCTTCGACAAACTATCGCCGCGTCGCTTGCAACAGGCCATGTCAGAAACCCGAACAACCCGAGACCAAACCACGTTGGTGAGCCGCACTATTTTATTGGATCAGGCTGAGCCTAGTGGTCCTGCCATGCCTGAAGAGCTGCACCCTATCGTGCTTGGGCTTCCGAAGAGATTCGACGGAATCAAAGGACTGTACGCCATAATTGATACCGATAGTTTCGAAGAAAAACGTGAGGATTTTTCGTTCGATTACCTAGAAAAAACCCTCAAATCACTTCACGATGAGCTCGCCAAATCCTTCGCGCACACGGTGACTGATCATGCCCGAGAGGTATGGAAATAAAGCTATGTATCAGACGCCCGCATATTCAAAGGTTCAAACCTCGACAGGCGCGCGTTCGAGTCTGACGCTTGTGATTCCTCTCGCGCTGACCCTAACCGTTGGTACGGGAGGTCTGCTCGACCCGTCGAAGGTTGACCTACGCAAGGAAGGGTTGCTGTTCGCAAAGCGTGATGCTGCGCCTGTTGCAAGTACCCAGGCATTTGACGTCGATCGAATCCGTGAGACGCTGCACCTTTCGATGCGAGAAATCGGGGACGCCATTGGCGTTACGCGCCAAGCCATTTATAATTGGAAGAACGGCGGCGAGATTAAAGGCGACAACGCCGTCAAGCTGGCCAGCCTTATGGACGCGGCGAAGGTCATCGCTGAATCCGATGTGGCCATTCCCTCGCTTGCGCTGCGCCGGAAGATTTCTGGAGGTCAAACGCTTTTGGATATCGTGGCGAGCGGCGGCGATGGCGGCGCTGCTGCCCACACTCTCTTGGAAATTCTGGCAACGGAAGCAAAGCAGCGGAAGCTGCTCAATGAGCGACTTGCCGGTCGCAAGTCCGGCGGTGGTTTAGGTTTGCCTCCGTTGGAAGATGCGTGATGGTCAATTCCCATGGGGGATGCCCGGAATGATACGCCTTGGCAACAAGGGTTCATCCTAAATGCCGATGGCGTAGTCGCCCTCGGATTGTGCCCGCCTGAACATGCAAATGATACCATCGCTGTCCTGATCTCGCATGATTGCGATGTCGTCGAGTCTTCCGACATCGAGCCCTTCTGCGAATTGCTCGTCGGCAAAGTTATCGACCAAGCAAACGGGTCCTTCACACAAGGGAAAAGCCCACGCCGGCTACACCTAGAATTTTCAGCAGGAACCACTCACGTGGTTGCGGAATTCTATGCCACTAAAAGGGTACCAATCGAAAAGGCTCTGTTCCTGGCACAAACTCCCGCGAAGAACGTACTCCTGACGCCAGACGACCATTTCACGCTGCAAGCATGGCTCGCATCGAGATATCACCGACCGGTTTTCCCCGATGAATTCAACCGACGTCTTAGCAACAGGCCCGTCGAGGTCCACAAGAAGCTCGCCAACATTTTCAAGGGCTCTGGCACCGACATCATCGCCATACTTTTTGATCTTGATCAGGGCCGGGCGATAGAACGCGACGGCGCAGAGGACGTGTATTCGCTCACCATCTACATCGTCTACAGCGTGGAGTTCGATTCTGCGCGGGCTCTGAAAACGGCCAACGACATGGCATCGCGTGTGCGGCAACTATTTGCCGCAAACTTCAAGAGCCGCGGCCAATGGCACAATATCGAACTGAGAGCGGCGAACGCGATGTCCGCGGATTCAGTCTCGATGCAGACGCTACGAATGTTCAAACCGTGGAATTTTGACTATCTGACCATTGTCGAGGGTGAGGCCAAGCCTAAGCCTTCCCCCACCGCTTCTGCGCAGCCTTCTTCGCAATCTCCGCTCGTTTCTCCGGAGAGAGACGACTAGCCCGCGCCTTGCCACCCTTGAGACCACCCTTCCGGTTCGCCTCTGTCCCGGGGTCGCGCTTGATGTCTTCTGCGTCGCCCGTCGCAATCTTCCCGACCAGCACGGCAGCGCCGATCACGTCGGCGGGTCTCTTCTGTCCTTGGGGGCCTTTAGGCAAGACGGGCTACTCCTGCCGAGAATGCCTGCGCAGCAGCCTTGCGATCAGCAGAGGCCATCAGGATGGCAAGTTGGCTGAATTGATCTGGAGCGAATAGAACCTCAACAACAGTTGTTCCACCCCCCTTTGACGCCAACTGGAATTGCAAATGGATGTTGCTACCCGACTGGCTCAAATTGGGGTGCGAGTTAGCCTCCAAACTATTGTAAGGGCTACTTACCCCGCCTCGCTTGATCATTATCGGCATTTGGCGGACTCCGGGCCACCTTTTGACCCTAATACCGCAGCCAAAACCCGGCAATCCCGGCTAATTTCAAACTGAGACAATACCATTCCGCTCTGTGAAGGGCGGCGGAATCGTGCGCAATTGCGCGCCCGTTCCGGGAGATAAAGAACAGGACGATGCGAGCCCTTATCCACGCGAGAACAGCGTTGCCGGCAAGGGCTTGCCTGCGTTCCGGGTTATTCGAACCCGAAAATTCGCGGCTCCCTGTGGAACCGGCCTCGCCGCCATCGCCTATCCAACACAAATCCCGTGCAGCGTCCGGCACTTGCACTGCATTCGCGGCATTCGAACCCGAAAAATCGTGGACCGATCGATGACAAAAAAGCTCCGCATCCTGGTGACCAACGACGACGGCATCCACGCCCCCGGCCTCGTCGCCGCCGAGAAGATCGCCCGCGCCCTGACCGACGATGTCTGGATCGTCGCGCCCGAGACCGAGCAGTCCGGCGCCTCGCATTCGTTGACGCTCACCCTGCCGCTCCGTCTGCGCGAGATCGAGAAGCATCGTTTCGCCGTCACCGGCACGCCAACCGACTGCGTGATGATGGCCTGCGCCCAGGTGATGAAGGATCATCCGCCGACGCTCATCCTCTCCGGCGTCAATCGCGGCTCCAACATCGCCGACGACGTCACCTATTCCGGCACCATTGCCGGCGCGATGGAGGGCTGCGCGCTCGGCATCCCGTCGATCGCGCTCAGCCAGTCCTACGGCTGGACCGAAGGCGATCCGATACGCTGGGAATGCGGCGAGGTGCAGGGACCGCCGCTGATCAAAAAGCTCGTCGAAGTCGGCTGGCCCGACGACGTGCTGATCAACATCAACTTCCCCGATGCGAAGCCGGAAGACGTGAAGGGCATCGATATCGCCAGCCAAGGCAAGCGCGATCTGCAGACCGCCGCGCTCGAACGCCGTGTCGATGCGCGTGGCAATCCGTATTTCTGGATCGGCTTCAAACGCGTGCGCTCCAACCCGCCCGCCGGCACCGATCTGCACGCGATCTACAATCGCCGGATCGCGGTGACGCCGCTGCATCTCAACCTCACCGAACACAAGGTGCTGGCGACGCTGAAGGAGAAGCTCGGCACCATCGCGCCGGTGTGACATGACCGATCCGCGCCAGATCCAGCTCATCATGGAGCTGCGCAGGCAGGGCATCGACGATCCGCGCGTGCTCGATGCCGTCGAACGCACGCCGCGCGCAGCCTTCGTCGACGAGCCGCTCGCGCATGCCGCCTTCGACAACACGGCGCTCCCCATCGCCTGCGGCCAGACGATCAGCCAGCCTTTTGTCGTCGCCTATATGACGCAGCGGCTCGGCGTGCAGCCGACGCATCGCGTGCTCGAGATCGGTTGCGGCTCCGGCTACCAGGCCGCGGTGCTGAGCCCGCTCTGCCGCCGCGTCTACACCGTCGAGCGTCACAAGCCGCTGCTGAAACAGGCCGAGGCGCGCTTCAAGGCGCTCGGCCTGCACAACGTCACGACCAAGCATGGCGACGGCTTCAAGGGCTGGCCGGAACAGGCGCCGTTCGACCGCATCATTCTCTCCTGCGCGGTCGCGAAAGTTCCCGAAAGTCTTATCGAACAGTTAAAACCGGGCGGCATCCTGATCGCGCCGGTAGGTACTGTGCCGAATTCGGACGTTTCGGCCCGCGCGGAAAGTTTTTCTCAACAATTAACCAAGATCATCCGCACCGAGACGGGCGTGAAGGAAGAGGTCCTGATCCCCGTCCTGTTTGTCCCGATGCTGTCGGGCCTGCCATGAGAGACGTGCGATGGTCTTCAATCTTCAGGTGCAGCGCGCGGTCGTGATCCTGGCCACCGTGCTGATGACGGCAAGCGTTCTCAGCGGATGCGTCGCCGACACGCCGCGGACGCAGCTCGACTGGTTCCCGCAGGGCGCTGGTGCGCCGCGCGTCGCCTCCAATGCCCCGACACCGCGTCCGAAGCCCGTGCGGCGCCCCTATCGCCCGGCGCCGCCGCCGGTGCAGAGCGCCGCGCTCGACTGCCCGACGCCGCGCAGCAAGCCCGGCTGGTACAATCCGGATCCCGCGCCCGTCACGCAGCCCGCGACCTACACGCCCGTGCCCAGCGGCGCGCCGGCCTTCACGTGGCCGGTCCAGGGACGTGTCATCGCCGACTTCGGATCGACGACCGGTGGCGGCCGCAATGACGGCATCAATATCGGCACCGCGCTCGGCACACCGATCCATGCCGCGGCTGCCGGTCAGATCAGCTATGCCGGCAACGAATTGCGTGGCTACGGCAATCTCATCCTGATCAAGCATGATGGTGGCTACGTCACGGCCTACGCCCACGCGGATCGCATCGTCGTCAATCGCGGAGACTATGTCGCGAAGGGCCAGATCATCGGCTACTCGGGACAGACCGGCGATGTGCGCAGTCCGCAGCTTCACTTCGAGATCCGCCGTGGCGTGCAGCCGGTCAATCCGCTGAGCCTGCTCTCGACGTCGCGCGCAAGCTAAAGCGTCACGCCGAGTTCGCCGGCCAGGTCCTGCACGAACTGCCATGCGACGCGGCCGGAACGCCCGCCGCGCCCGGCAGCCCAGGCGAGCGCCTTTCGGTAAAGCTCGTTCTTCTCGACCATCAGGCCGTAATGCGCCGCATAGCCGTCGATCATCGCGAGATAATCGTCCTGGCTGCAATTGTGGAAGCCGAGCCACAGGCCGAAACGGTCCGATAGCGAAACCTTCTCCTCGACTGCCTCAGACGGATTGATCGCGGTCGATCGCTCATTCTCCATCATGTCGCGCGGCATCAGATGGCGCCGGTTCGAGGTCGCATAAAACAGGACGTTCTCGGGCCGGCCCTCAAGGCCGCCTTCGAGTGCGGCCTTCAGGGATTTGTAGCTGGTGTCGTCGCGGTCGAACGACAGGTCGTCGCAGAACAGCAGGTAGCGACGCTTGTCGCTGCGCAAAATGCGCATGAGCTGGGGCAGTGTGGCGATGTCCTCGCGATGGATCTCGATCAGCGCGAGCCGCGCCTTGCCCTTCAACTCGCGATTGGCGGCGGCGTGGGCCGCTTTTACCAGCGAGCTCTTTCCCATTCCCCGCGCTCCCCAGAGCAGGGCATTGTTGGCCGGCAGTCCCGCGGCAAAGCGCCGGGTATTTTCGAGCAGGATGTCTCGCGATGCGTCGATCCCCTGCAGCAGCGGCAGCGGCACTGCGGCGACCCGATCGACGGCCACCAGCCCGCCCTGCGCCGGCTCCCAGACAAAAGCGTCGCCCTCGGACGGCGCGCGGGTCGCCACCGCACCCGGCGCAATTCGCTCCAGCGCCACTGCAATACGGGCCAGCAGGTCCGCGTCTTTGGTCACGGTCTCTGTCTTTTTGCCGGCTGTCATCGCCTAAGTCCTTGATTTCGCGTGGTTGCAAAGGGTGGCCGCACCGCTATATTCCCGCCCGAAATGCCGCGCCGCTGCGGCCCATCCCTTCGGAATTCCGATGCAAGATTTTCTCGCCAATCCCTTGGTCGTGCTCGTCCCGATGGGACTCATCTTTTATTTATTGCTGATGCGCCCGCAACAGCAGCGCGAAAAGGATCGCCGCTCCGCCATCGACAATCTGCGTCGCGGCGATACGGTCGTGACGGCCGGAGGCATGCTTGGCAAGGTCTCCAAGGCGCCAGCCAAGGAAGATGCCGAAGTCACGCTCGAAATCGCCGACGGCGTCCAGATCAAGGTGATCAAGACGACCATCGCCGACGTACGCGCCAAGACCCAGCCGGTCGAAGCCAAGTCCGACAAGAGCTGACATGCTGCACGTCTCTAACTGGGTCCGCGCCGTCGTTGCCGCCGTCGTCGTCGCGGGTATCCTGATCGCGCTTCCGAACGCGCTGCCCGAAAGCGTTCGCACGAAGATGCCCGCCTGGCTGCCGAGCGAAACGGTATCGCTGGGTCTCGATCTCCAGGGCGGCGTTTACATGCTGTTCGAAGTCGGCATGGACAGCGTCTACAAGGACAAGCTGGATTCTTTGCGCTCCGACATCGGCCATGCGCTGCGCAAGGCCAAGCCGCGCATCGGCTATGAGGTCGTCACCAATGGCGGCGGCACGATCGCCATCCGGATCAAGGATCCGGCCCGCTTTGCCGAGGCGCATGACACCGTCAAGGGGCTCATCCCTTCGAGCGGCGGTCTGCTCGGCGGCGGTGTAAAGCAATACGACTACAGCGACGACGGTCATGGCCTGCTGACGCTCAAGATGACCGACGACTACCGGCGCCAGACGCAGCAGGAGGTCGTCGCGCAATCGATCGAAGTCGTCCGCAAGCGTATCGACGCCCTCGGCACACGCGAACCCTCGATCGAGCGCCAGGGCGACGACCGCATCGTGGTCCAAGTACCCGGCCTCAAGGACCCGCAGCATCTCATCGAGTTGCTCGGCAAGACCGCCAAGATGACGTTCCAGCTCGTCGACGAAAAAGCGATGCGCGACGACGCTATTGGACACAAAGCCATCCCGCCGGAAGATGAAGTGCTTCCGGTCGTCGATAACGGCACCAACGCGGTCCTCGATCAGCTCGTGGTGGAGCGCCGCGTGATGGTGGCGGGCGACCGCCTGGTCGACGCGAAGTACGAGAACGACCAGCGCTCGGGCGAGCCGGTGGTTTCCTTCCGCTTCGACACGGTGGGCGCGAAGCAGTTCGGCGACGTGACCAAGGCCTATCCGCCGCAGACGCAGCGCTTCGCCATCGTCCTCGACGACAAGATCATTTCCGCTCCCCGCATCAACGAGCCGATCCTTGGCGGCAGCGGCATCATCAGCGGATCGTTCACGGCACAGAGCGCCGCCGACCTTGCGACCCTGCTTCGGGCCGGTGCACTTCCCGCGCCGCTGAAGGTCATCGAGCAGCGCTCGGTTGGCGCGGGCCTGGGCAAGGACCAGATAGACGCCGGCCGCTATTCGGCACTCGCAGGGTTGGTGCTGGTCGCTTTGTTCATGATCGCCCGCTACGGCCTCTTTGGCCTGTTCGCGGATGTTGCGTTGGCATTGAACGTGATCCTGCTGTTGGCGGCACTCACTTTGTTCGGCGCGACCCTGACGCTGCCGGGTATCGCCGGTATCGTTCTGACCATGGGCATGGCCGTCGATGCCAACGTGCTGATTTACGAGCGCATGCGCGAAGAGCAGCGCAATGGCCGCAGCATGCTGGCCTCCATCGACCAGGGCTTCCGCCGCGCCATGGCGACGATCATCGACGCGAACTCGACTCACCTGATCGCGGCCTTGATCCTGTTCGAGCTTGGATCGGGTCCGGTTCGCGGCTTCGCCGTTACCCTGGGCGTAGGTATCGCAACGTCATTCTTCACGGCCGTGATGGTGACGCGGTTGATCGTGGTCGCCTGGCTGAATATCCGGCGCCCCAAGCGATTGGCCATATAGAGAAAAGGGCTGTTTTGGCCACCGAATAGGGTAAAGTTCCGCCCGGACTCATAGCGGGAGGGTGGCCATGGCGGCCTTTTTGGGAAATCTGAGGAATACGGTCGTTGCCGGCTTCGTGCTGGCGGCGATCGTACTATTTATCCGTCTGTCGATGGGCAATCTGGACTTCGCGACAGAGGCCTTCTGGGCCTTCATCATTCGGTGGGCGCACATCATTTGCGGCGTGATGTGGATCGGTCTGCTCTGGTATTTCAACTTCGTTTCGACGCCGACGACGCCGAAGATTCCGGAAGAGCTGCGGCCGGCGCTCGGCAGGTACATCACGCCGGAGGCGCTGTTCTGGTTCCGCTGGGGCGCGATGGGAACGATTGTGTTCGGCATCATTCTCGCCGGCATGAACCACTATCTCATTCAGGCCTTCTCGCTCGATATGGTCAACGATCCGACCGGCGCGTTTTCGACGCCGTCCTATCTGCTGATCGGTCTCGGCATGTGGATGGGCACGATCATGTGGTTCAACGTCTGGTTCGTGATTTGGCCGAACCAGCAGCGCGCGCTGAACCTGAACGGCAAGGGCGAAGGCCTCGACGCCGCGACCAAGGCGGCGTCGGGCAAGACCGCCGGTATGTTCAGCCGCATCAATACGCTGCTGTCGATCCCCATGCTCTTCTGCATGGCGGCGGCTTCGCATATGCCTTGAGGCATCTGCATCAGGCAATCGAACAGGCCGCCGGAGCGATCCGGCGGCCTTTTCGTTGGAGAAAGAATGTCTCCTTTAGATCAACTCATTCGCAGCGCCGATCCGGACCGGTATCTGTCCACGCTGTTCGCTCCGGCCGACAAGCGCCCGCTCCTGATGGCGCTCTATGCTTTCAACGTCGAGGTCGCGCGTGTCGCCGACACGGTGCGCGAGCCGATGATGGGTGAGATCCGGATTGAATGGTGGCGCGAGACTTTGGCCGGTGCGCGGCAGGGGATGCCACGCAATCACAATGTCGCCCGGGCACTGACCGATCTGTTCG
This sequence comes from Pseudomonadota bacterium, assembly GCA_018241025.1. Lineage (GTDB taxonomy): Bacteria > Pseudomonadota > Alphaproteobacteria > Micropepsales > Micropepsaceae > Rhizomicrobium. The sequence goes on along the minus strand of JAFEEQ010000024.1, from coordinate 25,060 downwards.
CGCATGTCGGCCTTCCGGCGGAACGCTTCGAGGCGATGCTGACGGCGAGAGCGTTCGACTCCACTGCGGAGGCGTTTCCGGATCTGGCTGCACTCGAAGCCTATTGCGACGCGACCTCTGGCAATCTGATGCGGCTTGCCATGCACATCCTGGGCGGAGAAGCCGAAGCCGCCGCGCGGCATGCCGGAATCGCCTACGCAATCGCGGGCGTCCTGCGTTCGCTGCCACATGCCGCGGCGCGCCATAAGCTGTTCCTGCCGCTCGATCTCATTGCCTCCATCGACCTGACGCCGCAGGAGATATTCCATGGCAGGGATCGCGCGAAGCTGCGGGCTGTGATCAACCAGATGGCGCTCTGGGCGGAGGAGCATCTGGCGAAGGCGCGTGCGGCGCGCGTGCCGAGAGAGCTTCTTCCCGCGATCCTGCCGGCTTCTCTGGTGCCGCTGTTTCTGCGGCGCGTGCGGCGCGCTGCCGATCCGCTGCTGCGCAGGGCCGATGTGCCGATCCACCGGCGCCAGGTCCGGTTGCTGGCGGCGGCGATGCGGCGGAGGATCTGATTACTCCGCCGCCTCCTGCGCAGGGCTGAGCCAAGTCGCGAGATCGGCGAGGGCGCGTGCGGATTGGGCGCGCTTGCGGTCCTTGCCTTTGGTTTTGGGCGGCGGCTCCGGGAAGAGGCCGAAATTGACGTTCATCGGCTGGAACGTCTTGGCGTCGGCACCGCCGGTGATATGGCCGAGCAGGGCACCGAGCGTGGTGGTCGGCGGCGGCGCGACGATTGCGCGGCCGCTGAGCTCGGCGCTGGCGAAGCGGCCGGCGAGAAGACCGATGGCGGCGCTCTCGACATAGCCTTCGACGCCGGTGACCTGTCCGGCAAAACGGATCGAGGGCCGCACCTTCAGCCGCAGCGTGGGATCGAGCAGGCGCGGCGAGTTGATGAAGGTGTTGCGGTGCAGGCCGCCGAGCCGCGCGAAGGTCGCGTTCTGCAGGCCCGGAATCATCCGGAAGATGCGGGTCTGCTCGCCATGCTTCAGCTTGGTCTGGAAGCCGACCATGTTCCACAGCGTGCCGAGGGCGTTGTCCTGGCGCAGCTGGACGACGGCATAGGGCCGTTCGCTCTTGCGGCTATCCTGAAGGCCGACGGGCTTCATCGGACCGAAGCGCAGCGTCTCGGGACCGCGCGAGGCCATGACTTCGATCGGCAGGCAGCCTTCGAAATAGGGTGTCGAAGCCTCCCATTCCTTGAAGTCGGTCTTCTCGCCGGCGAGGAGCGCGGCGATGAAGGCTTCGTATTCGTCTCGGTTGAGCGGGCAGTTGATGTAGTCCGCACCGTCGCCCTTGTCGTAGCGCGACTGCATCCAGCAGATGTCGAAGTCGATGCTGTCGCGGTTCACGATCGGCGCGATGGCGTCGAAGAAGGAGAGCGAATCTTCGCCCGTCAGACCGCGCACCGCGTCGGCAAGGTCAGGGGAAGTGAGCGGACCGGTGGCGATGATCGTCGCGCGCCAGTCTTCCGGCGGCAGGCCGGCGATCTCTTCGCGCGCGATGGTGACGTTCGGATGGGCTTCGAGCGTGCGGGTGATGGTTTCGGAGAAGGGGACGCGGTCGACCGCGAGCGCGCCGCCCGCGGGCAGGCGGTGTGCGTCCGCGGCGCGCATGATCAGCGAGCCGGCGCGTCGCATCTCCTCATGCAGGAGGCCGACGGCGTTGTTCTCGTGATCGTCCGAGCGGAAGGAGTTGGAGCAGACCAGCTCCGCCAGCCCGTCGGTGATGTGGGCTTCGGTGCCGCGGACCGGACGCATTTCGTGGAGGACGACGCGCAGGCCCGCCTCCGCCGCCTGGAAGGCCGCTTCGCTGCCGGCGAGGCCGCCGCCGATGATGTGGAGTTCGTTCGACATGGGGCGCGTCCTTAGCACGACAGATCGACGATCCGCGAAAAATGCGGTTCGAATGGCGAGAAATCGCGCCAAGGCGTTGGCGGCACTGCGAATTTGGCATGGACAGGCTGTTCGGCAACGCCGACAGCCGAATTTTCGGGTTCGAATGTCGCCGAACGCACGCAAGTTTTTGATCCGACACCGGAAATGGCGTGGATAAGCCTGTCGATATGGTCTGCCATGTCCGGTGGTCCCAAGGGTTAGCTGGTGATATGGGAACAGATAAAGAACAATCAAGGGTTGAGTAAAATATATCTTTAGTTGACATCATAGCATCAATTATTTGATGCTATGATGCATGAGAACCACGCTGACCCTGGACCCCGACAACGCCGCCCGGCTGGAGCGGCTGCGCAAGGAGCGCGATGCCAGCCTGAAGGATGTCATCAACGACGCCTTGCGGCGCGGGCTCAATGCGATGGAGGAGCAGGCGAAGACTCAGAGTTGGGCGCCGCCGCCGCCGCTCGATCTCGGTCCGGCGCTGTTCAACGACCCGAAAGAGTTGCTGCGCCTGCTCGATGAAGAGGATGACCTGCGAAAGCTCGGGCTGCCGAAGTGATCCTGCTCGACGTCAATCTGCTCCTTTATGCCCAGATCGAATCCGCGGCCGAGCATGTGCCAGCCAAGGCATGGCTCGAGCGGCAGTTTGCCGGCGGCATGCGCATCGGCCTGCCCTGGCATAGCCTGCTCGGTTTCGCCCGTCTGGCATCCAATCCGAGGATGTACGCGCGCCCGCTACCGGCCGCCGAAGCATGGCGAGTGGCGCGGCTCTGGCTTGCCGGTCCCAATGTGTGGGTGCCGGAAGCGACCGAGCGGCATGCAGAGACGATCGGAGAATTGCTCGCGACACCCGGGATCGGCATGCGCGATGTCATGGACGTCCATCTCGCTGCGCTGGCGATCGAGCATGGGCTCGTGCTGTGCAGCAACGATTCCGGCTTCGCGCGGTTCAAGCGGTTGCGCTGGATGAATCCGCTCGACGTTTAGCGCCGCTCAAACCCGGACGGTGTTGATCGCCCGGCTTTCGATTTCGGCGCGAAGATCGGCATAGAGGCGCGGGTTGCGCGCGGACAGGATCTGCCGCGCCGCGCGGACGGCATTTTCCGGCTCGAGAACCGTCATGACCGGAACGCCGCCCGGTACGCGAAGCGACGACCAGATATCTTCGGGAAACGCCTCGATCTCGGCCGGCACGGTGATGACCGGGACCGTCGTCATTGCCGACAGGGCAGGGCCTGCCGCATTGGCGCGGCCGACAAAGGCTATGACGACGCTGTCCGGCGCGTCCTGGACGAGGCGATGAAAGGTTTCAGCCATCGCCACCGGCTCCTTATGGGCGGAGCAGGTCATGACGGTGGTCATGCTTTTGAGGTCTCCGAGCGCCTCCTCGATGGCGGTGTTCTCTGCTTCCGTGTCGCGCCACAGGATGATGCGCTGCGCCGGCACGCGGAACTGGCTGGTGACATCGGCGACATGGCCGTATTTGGCGACGACATCGTCGAGCGACCCGCCGTCGCGATAGACCTGCTTGTCGATATGGCGGTCGTTTTCCAGAACGCGCCAGGAATCGTTGTCCACGACATCGGCGAGGAGGAGATTGCCCAGACCGTCCCGCCCGAATTCGACCTTGAGATCGACGAGCTTTCCGCCCTGCAGCTGCCACGCTTTTTCGAGCACGAGGAAGGCATGGCCGGCGACGCGCCGCATCTGCGCGAAGGATTTCCATTCGTCGTCATGGCCGAACACCTCGGCCGGCGACAGGACGAGGAACGGCTCCTGCCCAGCCATAGGCTTTGCCGGATTAAACAGCCTGATCTCCTCGCTGCCGTCCTCGTACAGCATCATCGGATCGTCGCAGACGAGCGGCTTGCCCTTCCAGTTCCTGTCCTTGGTCTTCAGATAGAATTCGACCACCAGCCGCGGGAACAAATGGCCGCGCGGCAGATGGGTGTTGCGCTTGAGATAGGAGCCGTGCGCCTCGCGCCGCAACACGACTTCGTAAGGCAGCATCTCGCAGCGCGGAGCGAGGAACGAGGTCGGGCTGTCCTGTTCGATGAAGGCCACCGGTACGCCGCAATCCTTGAGCAGGCGGAAGACATTGGTGGTGGTCGTGGTGGCGAGACGGCCTTTGCCCTGGATGATGTCGTGCTTCGCGCCGTCGCCGGCGGTGATGTCGTCCTTGGCCACGACCGCCACCTGGTCGGTAGCATCGCCGGCGAGATAGATCTTCTTGGTCTTGCCTTCGTTCAGCAGGGCGCCGAGCGGATAATTCCGGCGATAGGTGTCGTCCATGGCGAAGGCTCCCCGGCGAAAGCCGTATCGGACATCCCGATTCCAAAATTCGCCATGCCACGGTATCAGGTCCGATGCGGAATTCGGAATCGGGAGACGGCGCAACATGACATTGCCCCACCGCCCGTCCGCGGTGATCTTCGACATGGACGGCCTTCTGTTCGACACCGAGGCGCTTTGGCAGGAGGCGCTTCTGTCCGCGGCCGCCGAAGCCGGGCGCGGCGTGACGGACGAGATCTACCGAAAGTCCATCGGCGTGCGGCGCTCGCAGTGCCGGGACCTGTTTCTGGCGCAGTTCGGCGCGGACTTCGATTTCGCCGATTTCCACGGGCGCTGGCGGCGGCACTTCTGGCAGATTGCGGACAGCAAGCTGGCAATGAAACCGGGCGTGATCGAACTGCTGGACCTGCTCGACCGTCTCCGGATGCCGCGGGCAATCGCCACCTCGTCGTCGCGCGAGACGGTGGCGCATCATCTGGGCTCTCACGGCCTCAAGGATCGCTTCGATGCGATTGCGTGCCGGGACGATTATGAAAACGGCAAGCCAGCGCCCGATCCATTCCTCACCGCCGCCGGACGATTGAAGGTGGAGCCGCGCCTATGCCTGGCGCTCGAGGATTCGCATATCGGCGTGCGTTCGGCGGCGGCGGCCGGCATGATGACGGTGATGGTGCCCGACCTGCTCGATGCGACGGAGGATATCCGCGCGCTTTGCGTGCTGGTCGCCCGCGATCTTCATCAGGTCCGCGACCTGATCTCCGACGGACGATAATGGCTCTTCGCCGGCGCGTACCGCGCAATCAATCTGCGAGGCCTACTCGTTGATGTTCTGGTAGGCAGTCAGGCGCCATACTCCGCCGCTTCTGCCGAAGTAGAATTCATTGCCGTTGCAGTCGACCACCCAGGAATCGAAGCCGAATTCCTTGCGGTTGCTCTGATAGGTCGCGGGGGCATGAAGGATGCACTTCAGCAGGTCGGCGGCATCGACATAGACGGTCAGGCTGGTGTGATCGCGCCGGTACTCTGCCCTGGTCAGGCGCGGCGGCGAGCCGTAGTTGTCGACCACCAGAGGCCAGGCGACTCGCAAATCGAGGCCCCGCCAATTCCTCGTTTCGACATCGTGCACGAAAGCCTTGCGTGCGTCGTCGAGTCCCTTTGCCCTCGGCGCGGCGGTGGCCGCGGTGACGAAGACGGCGAGGCCGAGTGCGAAGGCGGCACGCATCATGGCGACTGCTCCGGATAGCGCGCAACGAGCCTAGCCGGAACGGATGCCGAGCGGATGTTAAATCGGCGTTCCGTTCTCAATTCCAGATCGGCGGCTTGCGCTCGATCCAGGGCTGGGTCTGCTCGATCTGCGCCGCAAGACGGAAGAGCGTGGCTTCGTCGCCGTAGCGGCCACTGAACATCATCGCCAGCGGCAGGCCGTCGGACGAGGTCGCCATCGGCATCGACATCGCCGGCTGGCCGGTCAGATTGGCGAGCGGCGTCATGCCGAAGGTCTGACCCTGGCGGCGGTTGAACTCCTTCGCCCTGACGTTCATCGGATCGAGGAAGCCGAGCGGCGGCGGCGGCGTGATCTGGATCGGCTGGAGCAAAACGTCGAATTCGCGATAGAGCGCGAGTATCTCGCGGCCGATCTGGCGGATGGTCTGGAGGCCCCAGGCGACATCCTTGGCCGGGATTTCTTTCGCGGCGCGATAGCCCGAGAGCGCGAGCCATTCGAGAGTCGAGATATCGATCGGGCGGTTCATCTTTTCCGCCCATTCCTCATAGCCGGCGACGGCAACCGCGCCGGAGAGGAAACCCTGCGCCTTGTAGAGCTTGCGGAAATGCGGGCCGAGCACCGGTTTCTCGATCATGGTGTGGCCGAGCTCGCCGAGCAGCTTCACGGTATTCTCGAAGGTCGCCTGGACTTCGGGATGGAGGCCGAGACCCTGGATCGTCTCGGCGCTGAAGCCGATGCGGAGCTTGCCGGGCGAGGTCTGGATTTCATCCGTGTAGGGACGGTTCTTGGGAACCGGCGCATAGGGCGCGTCGTCTTCCGGGTAGCCGGTCCAGTCGAGCATCGCAGCGCTGTCGCGCACCGTGCGGGTGACGACATGATCGACGATCATGCCGTGGGCGCGGCCGCGGTCGTCGGGCCCGCCGGGATTGCGGAACTGGGTCGGCTTCATGCCGAAGAGGCCGCATTGCGCGGCCGGAATGCGGATCGAGCCGAGGCCGTCGGAAGCATGGGCCATCGGGACGATGCCGGACGCGACCGAAGCCGCCGCGCCGCCCGAGGAGCCGCCGGTCGAGTGGTTCGGATTCCATGGATTGTGGCAATTGCCGAGGAAGCGGCCTTCGGTCGTGCCGGGGATGCCAAACTCGGGCGTGTTGGTCTTGCCGAACAGCACCATGCCGGCTGCACGGTAGCGCCTGGTCAGTTCGGAATCGTGCTGGCTGACATAGCCTTCGAGCAGTGCCGAGCCGTTGGTCATCGGCCAGCCGGCGACCTCCATGCCGATGTCCTTGATCAGGAAAGGCACGCCCTTGAACGGGCCGTCGGGCAGTTTGCCCTTCGCGACCTGACGGGCTTCGTCATAAGCCTTGTAGACGATGGCGTTGAGCGTCGGGTTGTGACGCTCGGCGCGGGCGATCGCTTCGTCGAGAAGCTCGAGCGGGGTGACGTCGCCGCGGCGCACGAGATGGGCGAGGCCGGTGCCGTCGAAGTCGGCATATTCGGAGAAAGCCATGGGTCAGATCCTCACTTGCGAATAGCGCTGCGCCCAGGGGGACGCCTTTTCGAGCTCGGCCGCGAGCTTCAGCAATGTCATCTCGCCGCCGGCGCGGGCGGTGAACTGCACGCCGAGCGGCAGGCCCGACTTGCTCCAGTTGAGCGGCAGGTTGATGCCAGGCGTGCCGGCGGAGTTCTGCATCGAGGTAAAGGGGACGTAGCCGAAATTCGGCGCGAAGCCCTTCTGGATATCGGTCTCGTCGATGTCGATGGTGCCGAGCTTCATCGGCGGGCGGCCGAGCGTGGCGGTGAGCCAGCAATCGTAAGTCTCGTGCCACGCCGCGAAGACACGGCCGGCGCGGATCATGGTCTGGCGCGCCTCGGTGAGCGCGACGGCACTGACCTGCTTGCCCATGTGGTAAAGGCCGAGGGTGAGGCCTTCGACGACATCGAGCGAAGGCGCGATGCCGGTCTGTTTCTCCAGCATGTCGAGATTGTAGGCCACGGTGGCGCACCACACCGTCGAGAACGCGCCGATGAGCGCGCCGGCATCGATCGGCGGGTCTTTGGCTTCGACGATATGGCCGAGGCTCTCGCAAAGCTTCGCCGTCTTCTTCACCGCGGCGGTGACTTCGGGATCGTGCGCGGTGCCGTTCAGCATCCTGGTGCTGAAGGCGATGCGCAGGCGCTTCGGCTTGCGCTTGATACCTTCGAGATAGGAGCCTTCCTTCGGCGGCGCCCAATAGGGATCGCCGTAGTCGATGCCCGACAACGCATCGAGCGCGGCGGCGGTGTCGCGCACGCTTTTCGTCACCACGCCGTCCATCGACAGGCCCGAGGTGGCGTCGCCGGCTTCGGGGCCCTGGCTGATGCGGCCGCGGGTCGATTTCAGACCGACAAGACCGCAGGCGGAAGCCGGAATGCGGATCGAGCCGCCGCCATCGGTGGCATGCGCGATGGGCACGATGCCCGCCGCAACCGCTGCCGCAGATCCTCCGGAGGATCCGCCGGTGGAATGGTCGAGATTCCATGGGCTGTGCGCTGGGCCGTAGAGCTTGCACTCGGTGGTCGGCAGGATGCCGAATTCGGGGACGTTGGTCTTGCCGAGCGGAATGAGGCCGGCGGCCTTGAAGGCGGTGACGGTGTTCGATTGCACGGTTGCCGGTGTTGCGGGGCAATAGCGCGAGCCGTTGCGCGTCGGCCAGCCGGGGACGTTGGCCCGCATATCCTTCAACAGCATCGGCACGCCGGTGAAATCGCCCCTGGCGAGCTTGCCCTTCGCGGCGGCGCGGGCGCCGTCGTAATCTGCGAAGATGATGGCGTTGAGCTTAGGGTTGACCGCTTCGGCGCGGGCGATCGCGGCTTCGACCAGTTCGACCGGTTTGACCTTCTTTGCCTTGACGAGCGCGGCGAGGCCCAACGCGTCGTAGGCGCCGTATTCGAACGATTTCATGCCCTGATCCTTCGGATGAGATGCAACCTTAACCGCAGCGTCGCACGCCTGTCACGGCATGTGCGCCTTCGCGGCAGTGCAGCACGCGGGGTCGATTGCCCGAAGCGGTTGCGGTCCCTAAGATGCGCAGCCGTGCATCGGGGGTGGTGGCCATGAAGATTCCGTTCGAGGCGACGATATCGGGCGCCTATCGTTTTGCGTTCACGAACATATTGTCGATCGTGGGCATCGCCTGGTTTCCGTCGGTGGTGCTTTGCGCGCTGGTGGGCGGAATGATCTATTTGTCGCTGCCCGAGCTCGCCGCTTTCATCAACGCCATATCGCAGTCGAAGGGCGGCGGGGCGCCGCCGCCGCCGACCCTGCTTCCGGCGATGTTCGGGCTGTTTGGCCGCTACTTCGTGCTTTTTATCCTACTCATCGTCTATGAGGCGATGGTCAGTGTCGGCGTCATGCGCAAGGCGCTCGGCCAGCATCCCGGGCCGGTGTTCTTCTTCTTCTCGCTTGGCGGCCAGGTTTGGCGGCTGATCGGATCGTACATGCTGCTCCTGCTGATCGGGTACGGCATGGGCCTGCTTCTCATATTCGTCGTGGCAATCATCGGATACGTCCTGCATCAGACGCTGCCGGACCAGCAGGCTTTGAACATCCTGATCACCGTGCTCTGCGGCATCGCCGCCGGTTGCGGGATGCTGTACGCCGCGGTGCGCGCGCTGTTTTTCATCCCCGCTGTCGTCGTCGCGGAGAACCACATCGGCATTCGCCGTTCCTGGCAGCTCGGCCGCGGCAATTTCTGGCGCATCGTCGGCACATACCTGATCGTGACCGTGCCGCTCGCGGTCGCGGTTCAGATCGTCATATTCACGGCGGTCCAGATTGTTGCCGGCCCAAATGCCATGATGACGCCGATGGACAACGATCCGGCGGAGGCTGCGCGGTTCCTGAAGCATTTCGGCGAACTCCTCATCACGCTGGCGCCGGTGCTCGTGATCGTCCAACTTGTCTCGCTCATTCTGCGCAGCGGGCTTGTCAACGGCGCCATCGGCACCGCATACACGCTCGTCACCGGTTCGGAGCAGGCATGAACAAACTTCCCGTAGGCCAGGTCATTCGTCAGGCCTACGCTTTCGCGTTCCAGGAAATCGGCACTGTCATCGGTCTGATCTGGGTGCCAACGGTGATCCAGGCGGCGGTGAATTTCTTCGTGCTGCGCGCCTACTATCCGGCCGTGGCGGATGCCCTCGAGTCCGGCGCCGCACCGGCCGGCAGCGTCACGCTGCTGCCGTTCTTGCTCATCGTCGTGACGCTGATCGCGTTTTCGATGATCGCCGTTGCCTTGTGCCAGCAGGTGATGGGAATCCGGCAGGGTCCGGCCTTCGCGCATTTGGCCTTCGGCGCGGCAGAGCTGAAGGTCTTCGGCAACTTCTTCCTCCTCTACGGATTGCTGACGCTGTTCCTCTTCCTGCTGATCCTGGCGACGGGAGTTGCCATGGCGGCCGGACCCGGCGCGGTGGCCGTCACGGTGTGTGTCGGCTTCGGCGCGCTGATCTATGCGGCGGCGCGGCTCAGCTTCCTGCTGGTGCCGGCGGTCCTCGACGGCAGCGATATCGGATTCATCCGCAGCTGGCGCCTCACCGGCGGCAATTTCTGGCGCATCGTCGGCGTCGGCATTGCCACGCTGGCACCGATCGCGCTCGTGGTCGATCTCATCACCTCGGTTCTGCTCGGTCCCGGGAGCGCGCCGCAGGGCGCCGCGCCGACGACGCTGCCGGACCTGATGAAGGCGATCGCGCTGGAACTGCGCGCCGCCCAGCCCAATCTTCCCATTCTGGTCGGAGTCGCGCTATTCCTGTCGCCGCTGACCTATGCGTTGGCGTTCACACCTGCGGCGTTCGCGTATCGCGCGATGACGGGAAAGACCGTGTTTGGAGGAAGTGTGGAACGCGGCTGAGTTGCCGCAGGCAAGAAAGCCGGACTTTGCGCAACCTGCGCCTGATCGTCGTGCTCGCTGTCGTCTATATCGACATGCTGGGCATCGGCTTGGCCTTTCCGATCCTGCCGCGCCTGCTGCAGCAGATGGAGCACGGCAGCATCGCCGGCGCCTCCTATCTCTTCGGCCTTCTTGCCTCGCTCTTTGCGCTCGCCCAGTTCGTGTTCGCGCCCTTGTTCGGCGCCCTGTCGGACCGTTTCGGCCGGCGGCCCCTGATCCTCGTGTCGCTGGTCGGCTCGGCGCTGTCCTATTTCCTGATGGCCGCTGTGCCCGATCTGGGCGTGCTGGCCGTCGCCCGGCTGATCGCCGGCGTAATGGGCGGCTCCTTTGCGACCGCGGCGGCCTATGTCGCCGATATCACGCCACCCGAAAAGCGCGCGGAGAGCTTCGGACTGATCGGCGCGATATTCGGCCTGGGCTTCATCACCGGCCCGCTCATCGGCGGCGTGCTGGGAGACATCGATCTGCGCCTGCCCTTCCTTGCCGCCGGACTTTTATGCGTCGCCAATCTGGCGTTCGGCTTCTTCGCGCTTCCGGAGTCGCTCCAGGCGGAAAATCGCAAGGCGTTCGCCTGGCGCAATGCCAATCCGTTCGGGGCATTTCTGGAGATCGGCCGTTACAATTCGATCTACGCGCTTCTCGGGATCTTCGTTCTGGCGACTTTCGCCAACCGCGCGTCCGAAGTGATTTGGGTGCTGTATACCGCCTACCGCTTCGGCTGGGGGCCCCAGGAAGTCGGCGTCTCTCTGGCCGTCATGGGCGCGATATTCGTCATCGGGCAGGGTTGGTTCACCCGCGTGCTGATACCCAGAATCGGCGAGCGCAATGCCATCTTGATCGGGCTTAGCGTCAGTGTTGCCGTCAGCATCCTGTACGGGGCTGTGGACAAGGGCTGGCAGATGTATCTCGTCATGCCGTTCGCCATCACCGGCTGGACGGTTGCACAGCCAGCGGTTCAAGGGCTGATGTCGCGCGCCGTGCCGGCCAATGAGCAGGGTCTGCTGCAAGGGGCGGTCGCCAGCATCACCAACCTCAGCAGCATCGCCGGACCCTTGGTTTGGACGGGAATTTTTGGTTACTGGGTCAGCGCTTCTGCGCCCTATCAGCTGCCGGGTGCCGCCTTTTATGTCTCGGCGGTAATATTCCTCCTCGCGCTTTTTCTCGCGCTTCTGTGGAGCCGCCGAGCCGCCTCACAACCGCTTGTTGCATGACGGAGCTCAAATTTTTTTATGCTTCGTCGTCTTTGCGTCACCCGCGAAATTTAGGTTAGCCTTGCGGTAAGGGTGTTGGTCCGCACAAGCGGATCCAGGGGGATTACAGATGGAAAAAGTGCCAGTCGGGCGGAGCATCGCGCACGCCTATCAATTCCTGTTTGGCCGCTTCTTTCAGATCATCGGCACGGCCTGGCTGCCGGCCGCGCTCTATGCCGGAGCGCTCTATGTATTCCTGCAAGGCGCGCCGAACTGGCTGTCGCCGCTGACGCAGAACCAGGAGCAGCTTGCAAGCGGCCTGCTTACGCTGGGCGGGTTGATCGTTGCGGCCTTCGTGGTGAAGGCGGTACTCGGCATCTCCCTGACCCAGGAAGCGCTCGGCATCCGTCACGACTTCGCCCTGGCGCACTTCGTCCTCGGACCGCGCGAGCTTCGGCTGATCTTCGCGATGCTTCGCCTGGTTCTGATCCTGATCGCGCTCAGCGTCGTGGTCGCGCTGGTGGTCGCATTCGGATTGAAGGCTTCCGTCGATTACGGCGCAAAGCTGATGCCCGCGCCGCTCGTTCTCGGCAAGCCGCCGCTGGCGATAGCCGCGCTCGTTCTGGCGGTCCTGATCTATGTCGCCTATTTCCTCGCCGTGCTGCGCCTGAGCTTCCTGCTTGCCGCCGTCGCGGCGGTCGAGAAGCATGCTCGCGTCGCCCGGGGCTGGGCACTGGCACGGGGCTCGAGCTGGCGCATCCTGCTGGTTCTCGTCGGCACCTTCTTGCCGCTGGCGATCGCTGCAGGCATCGCGATGCACTTCCTGGTCGGCCAGGATATGGCCGGCCTGCCCAAGACCGGTGATGCCGTTGCGCGGCTTCATGCCGTTCTGCAGCTCTATGCCGGCCATGCCGGAATGTTCGCGCTCGCAAGCGCGATCGGCATGATCCTCTCCAGCGCGCTTCTCGCCGGCGCGACGGCGACCGCCTACCGCGCGGTGACGGGCCATGAAGAAGAGGAAGCCGAAGACGACGATGCTCTTGTCGCGCCGCTGATCGCGCCGGTTCATGACGACCATGGACATGGCGGTCACGATGACCATGGCCACGGAGGTCACGACGATCACGGCCATGGCGGCCATGACGATCATGGTCACGGCGGCCATGAAGATCACGGTCACGGGGGCCACGACGACCATGGACACGGTGGTGACGACGACCACGGACATGGTGGCCATGACGATCACGGTCACGGGGGCCACGAAGACCATGGCCACGGTGGTCACGATGACCACGGGCATGGCGGTCACGACGACCATGGTCACGGCGGCCACGACGATCACGGTCATGGTGGCCATGAGGATCATGCGCATGGTGGGCATGACGATCACGGCGGCCATGACGACCATGGTCACGGCGGCCACGACGAACACGGCCATGGTGGGCATGACGATCATGGCCATGGCGGTCACGACGGTCATGGGCACGACGACCATCACGGCAAGCATCATCACGCTCAAGCGGCCTGAACCCGGCTTGCATTGACCGCCGTTCCTGACACTATCCCGGGCAGCCGTGCGTCTGACGGTTTGCCTGGGAGGGTGACATGGCAGACGCAATTGCCTGGGGCGCGAAGGTCGGCGCCGATTTCAAAGCCAAGGTCCTGACGATTTCGGCGGGGCTCGGATGCGATCCGAGCCATCTCATGTCGGCGATGGCGTTCGAGACCGGCGAACGGTTCACGGCGGATGTGCGCAACAAGGTCAGCGGCGCCACCGGATTGATCCAGTTCATGCCGGTGACCGCGAAGGCGCTCGGCACCACGACCGATGCGATGGCGGCGATGACCGCCGTCGACCAGCTCGACTACGTCGCGAAATATCTGAAGCCTTACAAAGGCAAGATGAAGACGCTGTCGGACGTCTACATGACGATCCTGTGGCCTGCCGCGGTGGGCAAGCCGGAAGCTTTCGTCCTGTTCAAGCAGCCGACCAAGGCCTATCAGCAGAACGCCGGGCTCGACGCCAACAGGGACGGCGTGATCACCAAGGCCGAAGCCGCGGCCAAGGTGCAGGCCAAACTGATCCGGGGGATGGGCTTCCGCGGTTGAGCTTCACGAATTGTATCGAAGCGTCGACAAAGCCCGGATTGGCCACGCTTCGCAAGGCGTTTGCGGATTTGTAACGGACGCCACGGCGCGACGCGGCCGATACCGGTTTCCGCAATCTCGGCGGGTTTCCGATGGCGCTGGATGTCGATATCGCCTCGGCCGTATTCATGCTGCCCAACAGCGACGGCGATTTCGAGCCGGGCAGCGCGGCCTATCTGAACGCGCTCGGCCAGCGGCGGCGTTCCGTGCTGCTCGCCTTCGCGCCCAAGGCGGCGGGGACATTCCTGCGCACGGCGTTGCTCTATGCCGTCAACGGCCAGCTCACCCGCGTGACCCATGCCAATGGCGGGCGGGACGGCACGCCCTATCTGCCGATCTATCTGCTCTATCTCGCCGGCGGCGTGCCCGAGAGCACGCTGGTCGCGCATATCCACATGCAGGCGCTGCCGGCGAACCGCCATCTCATCGAGGCGCTCGATCTGCGGCCGGCGATCATGCTGCGCAGTGTGCCGGACATGCTGGTGTCCTATCTCGACATGATCGATTCCGAGCCGCCGACGCCCGACCACTGGCTGAATGTCGCGATCCCGTCCGCCTATTACGGCTGGAATGCGGAACGGCGGGCCGATTTCCTGATCGCGATCCTGATGCCCTGGTATGCGAGCTATTTCGCGACCTGGCGCGCCTTCGCCGCCGAGGCGCCGGAGCGCATCAAGGTGCTGCGCTTCGCCGATGTGCGGGAGCGGCCGGTGGAGACCGTGCGCGCGGTTCTGGAGCATTCTGATATACCGTGTACGGATGAAATGTGCGAACTCGGCGCCGAGATGGCGTGGCGCGAGCGTCACGAGAGCCGCTTCAACCGCGGCGAGGACGGGCGCGGACGCGCGCGCTTCACGCGGAGGCAGCTCGAGACGATCGAGCAGATGCTGTTCGGCAATTACGACCTCGAGGCCTGGCGCGCCGACCTGATGCCCTGATGCCAAAAGGGCCTCCACAAGGGAGGCCCTCGACCGGCTTCGCGCGGGTGCGCAGCCTTGGGAGGGGAACCGGTCGGAGAAACGCTATTCCGCGCCGGTCGCTGCTCGATTGATCGAGATCAACCGGGCGTCATTCGGCCGCTTTGAGTTTTTTCGACGGCTTCTCCGGCGCTTTGGTCTTGAGCAGCGGCTTCAGGTATTGGCCGGTATAGCTGCGCGCGACTTTCGCGACATCTTCCGGCATGCCGCTGGCGACGATTTCGCCGCCGCCATCGCCGCCTTCGGGGCCGAGATCGATGATCCAGTCCGCGGTTTTGATGACTTCGAGATTGTGTTCGATCACCACCACGGTGTTGCCGTTGTCGACCAGCTCATGCAGCACTTCGAGCAGCTTCTTCACGTCGTGGAAGTGAAGGCCCGTTGTGGGTTCATCGAGGATGTAGAGTGTGCGGCCGGTGGCGCGGCGCGACAGTTCCTTGCTGAGCTTCACGCGCTGGGCTTCGCCGCCGGAGAGCGTCGTCGCCTGCTGGCCGACCGAGATGTAGCCGAGGCCGACGCGGGTCAGCGTGTCCATCTTCTCGCGGATCGAGGGCACCGCCTTGAACAGGTCGGCGGCGGCTTCCACCGTCATGTCGAGCACGTCGGCGATGGAATGATCGCGGAATTTCACTTCCAGCGTCTCGCGGTTGTAGCGCTTGCCCTTGCAGACATCGCACTGGACATAGACGTCGGGCAGGAAGTGCATCTCGATCTTGATGACGCCGTCGCCCTGGCAGGCTTCGCAGCGCCCGCCCTTCACGTTGAACGAGAAGCGTCCGGGCTGATAGCCGCGCGCCTTGGCCTCCGGCAGCTCGGTGAACCAGTCGCGGATCGGCGTGAAGGCGCCGGTGTAAGTCGCGGGGTTGGAGCGCGGCGTGCGTCCGATCGGCGACTGGTCGATGTCGATGACCTTGTCGAGATATTCGAGGCCTTCGATCCTGTCGTAAGGCGCGGGATGCTCGCGGCCCTGGTTGAGCTTGCGCGAGGCGGCCTTGAACAGGGTTTCGATGGTCAGCGTCGACTTGCCGCCGCCCGAGACGCCGGTGACGCAGGTCAGCGTGCCGAGAGGAATCTCGACCGAGACATTCTTGAGATTGTTGCCCTTGGCACCGATCACCTTCAGCCAGCGGTCGTGGGTGGCTTTGCGGCGCTTCGCCGGAACCGCGATCTGCTCGATGCCGACGAGGTATTTGCCGGTGAGGCTCTTCGGCGAACGCATGATGTCTTCGGGCGTGCCTTCGGCGATGATCTCGCCGCCATGGATGCCGGCGCCGGGACCCATGTCGATCACGTGATCGGCCTGGCGGATCGCGTCCTCGTCATGCTCGACCACGAGCACAGTGTTGCCCATGTCGCGCAGACCTTTCAGCGACTCGAGCAGCTTGGCATTGTCGCGCTGGTGCAGGCCGATGGAGGGTTCGTCGAGCACATAAAGCACACCGGTCAGGCCGGAGCCGATCTGCGAGGCGAGGCGGATACGCTGGCTCTCGCCGCCCGACAGCGTGCCGGAGGCGCGCGACAGGCTGAGATAGTCGAGGCCGACATTGTTGAGGAATTTCAGTCGGGCGCGGATTTCCTTGAGAATGCGCGCCGCGATTTCCTGCTGCTTTTTGGTGAGCTTCTTGTCGAGATCGCGGAACCAGGAATCGGCATCGCGGATCGACTGTTCGCAGACTTGCGAAATGTGGCGGCCGCCGATCTTCACTGCGAGCGCCTCGGGCTTGAGGCGATAGCCTTTGCAGACCTCGCAGGGGCTGGTGTCCTGGAAACGCTCGAGCTCCTCGCGCACCCAGGCGGAGTCGGTTTCCTTGAAGCGGCGTTGCAGGTTCGGGACTACGCCCTCGAACGGCTTCTTGGTCTCGTAACGGCGCAGGCCGTCGTCGTAGATGAACTTGATCTCGTCTTCGCCCGAGCCGTAGAGGACGACGTCGCGCGCTTTCTTCGGCAGGTCTTCGAAGGGCTCGTTGAGCGAGAATTTGTAGTGCCGCGCCAGCGCCTCGAGCGTCTGCAGGTAATAGGGTGACGAACCCTTCGACCAGGGCGCGATGGCGCCGTTGCGCAAGGTGAGCGACTCGTCGGGCACGACGAGGGCGGGATCGAAATAGAGCTGTGTGCCGAGGCCGTCGCAGGCCGGACAGGCGCCATGCGGGTTGTTGAACGAGAAGAGGCGCGGCTCGATTTCGGGAATCGTGAAGCCGGACACCGGGCAGGCGAATTTCGACGACATCAGAAGCTGCTTCGGCGAGCCGTCCTTTTCCTTTTCGTCGGCAAATTCGGCGATCACGAGACCGTCGGCGATGCCGAGCGCGGTCTCGATGGAGTCGGGCAGGCGGTTGCCGAGATCCTTCTTCACCGCGATGCGGTCGACCACGACTTCGATGTCGTGCTTCACCTTCTTGTCGAGCGCCGGGACATTGGCGATCTCGTAGTATTTGCCGTCGACCTTGACGCGCTGGAAGCCCTTCTTCTGCAGCTCGGCGAATTCCTTGCGGTACTCGCCCTTGCGGCCGCGCACCATCGGCGCGAGCAGGTAGAGCCGCGTGCCGTCGGGCAGGGCGAGGATGCGGTCGGCCATCTGGCTGACGGTCTGGCTCTCGATGGGAAGGCCGGTCGCCGGCGAATAGGGCACGCCGACGCGGGCGAAGAGCAGGCGCAGATAGTCGTAGATCTCGGTGACGGTGCCGACCGTCGAGCGCGGGTTGCGCGAGGTCGTCTTCTGCTCGATGGAGATCGCGGGGGAGAGGCCTTCAATGTGGTCGACATCGGGCTTCTGCATGAGTTCCAGGAACTGGCGGGCATAGGCCGAGAGCGACTCGACATAGCGGCGCTGGCCCTCGGCATAGATCGTGTCGAAGGCGAGCGAGGATTTTCCGGAACCCGAGAGGCCGGTGAGCACGGTCAGCGTGTCGCGGGGGATCTCGACATCGACATTCTTCAGATTGTGCTCGCGGGCGCCGCGGATGGAGATGTTCTTCAGCATCGATGACCTTCGTCGAAACGCGCACTTTGGCGGGCGGGCTTTGGTCCCGCAACCGCATCGCCGTCATGATTCAAGGGATCGCGCGCCGGGTGGCGTGCGGTCATTGAAATGGGGTCGAAGGGGCCAAAAGACAAGCGGGGAGCCTCGGGAGTCGCTCGGAACATAACAAGAACTCTAGCCGCGCGGAATGCCGGCCTGTGAGAATTTACGACGCCGTGCTGACGGCGGATGGCAGCAGCGTGCGTGGCGCCTGCGGACCGGTTCCCGCGGTTTCACATGGGAGCAATGGCGAAGCGCCGGCGCGGCCTCCTGACAGAGGCCGATGGGTTGGAAACGGGCGCGAACCCGGCTTTTATGCTGGCGCATTGCCGGTGGGTCCGGCCAGAGGGCTCATGCCGCACGCGCAGGTTCCGGAAAAAGGCAGCATCCGCTACCGCCCCGATATCGACGGGTTGCGCGCGCTCGCGGTCGTGCCGGTGGTGCTCTACCACTTCGGCATCCGGGGCTTCGGTGGCGGCTTCGTCGGAGTCGATGTCTTCTTCGTCATCTCGGGCTTCCTGATCACCGCGCTCATCCATGGCGAGATGCGGGCCGGGGAATTCTCGGTGCTGCGCTTCTACGAGCGCCGGGTGCGGCGCATTTTCCCGGCCTTGTTCGCGATGATTCTCGCGGCGCTGGCGGTGGGCACGGTACTGCTGTTCCCGCGCGACCTGCTGCGGCTGGCCGAAAGCGCCGCGGCGGCGACGGCGTTCGGCTCGAATTTCGATTTCTGGCAGCAGGCCGGCTATTTCGACGTCGCCGCCGGTCTGAAGCCCCTGCTCCACACCTGGTCGCTGGCGGTGGAAGAGCAGTTCTATCTCGTCTTTCCGGCCCTGCTTTACCTGCTGCACAGCCGCAGCCGGCGCGTGCTGCTCGGGCTGGTGGCGGCGCTTGGTGTCGTCTCGTTTGCCGCAAGTCTGTGGGCGGTGGCGGCGCATCCTTCGGCGGCGTTCTATCTCGCGCCTTATCGCACCTGGGAGCTGATGCTGGGCGCGGCGCTGGCCTTGGGCGAGGTCCCGGCGCTGAAATCGCGCGCCGCAAACGAGGCGGTCGGGCTGGGCGGGCTCGCCGCCATCGCCTGGGCGGTGTTCGGCTTCACCGCCGACACACGGTTTCCCGGTGCCAACGCGCTCTTCCCCTGTCTGGGGGCGGCGGCGCTGATCTATGCAGGGCAGGGCGAGGGCTACGTCGTCAAGCGGGTGCTGTCGTCGGCGCCCTTCGTCGGCGTGGGACTGATCTCCTATTCGCTCTATCTCTGGCACTGGCCGGTGCATGTGTTCTTCGACTATGCGGCCGGCCGCGGCGCGACCCTCGTCGAAACCGTGCTGCTGATCGCGTTGTCGGGCGCGCTCGGCTTCGTGTCGTGGCGCTATGTCGAGCGGCCGTTCCGCGGCACGCGCATTCCGCGCCGGACGATCTTCCGTCTTGCCGGCGCGGCCATGGCGGCGACGCTGTTGCTGTGCGGCGCGCTGTTCGCGCTGCACGGACTGCCGCAACGCTTCGCGCCCGAGATACGGAAAATCTTCGCCGAGGCCGACGATGCGGAGCCGCGGCGGAGCGAATGCTTCAACCGCAAACCGGCGGATGTCGCGGCAGGACGGATCTGCACCATCGGCGCCGCGAAGGCGCAACCGAGTTTCCTGCTCTGGGGCGACAGCCATGCCGACGCGATGCTGCCGGCGGTGGACGCTGCTGCGGGCCGCGCCGGCCGCAGCGGCTATTTCGTGGCCCATGGCCGCTGCCCGCCGATCCTCGAACTGTCGCTGACCGACGAGCCGACCGAGCGCTGCGCGAAGCTCAACGCCGAGGCGCTGGCACTGATCAAGCGCAAGAAGCTCGACACCGTGATCCTCGACGCGCGCTGGGCCTACTACGACCAGGGCCGGGGCTTTGGACCGGATGGCGTGGAGGTCCGTCACCTGATCGATCTGGTTCCATCCGCCGCGAGCGATCCCGACCAGCACGCGGCTTTCCTGCGCCTGCTCGACCGCACAGTGAGCACGCTGGTGTCGATGGGCGTGAAGGTCGTTCTGGTCGCGCCGGTGCCCGAGCCGGGCTTCGATGTGCCCGAGACACTGGCGCGCGACGCGCTCCATGGCGTGAAGACCGACCGGCGGCTCACCATCCAGCAATTCCTGGAGCGCAACAGTTTCGTCCTGCGCGATCTGCGTTTCATGAAACAGCGCTATGGCGTGACGGTTGTTCGGACTGGCGCCGCGATGTGCGCCGGCGGGCGTTGCGAACTGATGCGCGACGGCAGGCCGCTTTACGTCGATCATCATCATCTAAGCGTGATAGGCGCGCTGGCGCTGTCCGACCTGTTCGATCCGGTGTTCAAGTAGAACTCAGGAGTGTTGTCTTCTTCACAATTCAGTGTCGTTCGTCATGGGCGGGTTAAACCCGCCCATGACGGAACTTCTATTGTCGGAAGATGGGCGTAGTCCCTAAACGCTCTGCCGGTGGTGGAAGACGTTGTCCGGGTCGGCCTTGGCCTTGATCGCTTCGAGGCGCGGCAGGTTCTGGCGCCAGTAGGCGGTGCGCCAGTCCTCGAGATCGAGATCGCAGTAGTTCACATAGGCGCCGCCCGACCATGGCCGCATCGCGGCGTAAAGCGCACGCAGATCGGCCATGCGGCGCGTGCCCGCGGCGGGGCTGCCCCAGCCGGCGTAGTACTGGATGCAGAACTGTGTGCCGGCGCGATAGGCAAAGGCCGTGGCGTCCGGCGCGATGCGGTCGATGAAGCCGCCATAGGCATCGCAGATCGCGAGCACAGCGCCGGATGGCAGGGCGGCGATACCGCCGATCAAAGCGTCGATCCCGGCGCGATCGAGCTTGCGGGTGATGTAGTCCGACTTCGCTTTGGAATACCCGCTCTCGTATCGCCAGCCGCCGGAGAAGTGATTGACGGCCGCGAACCAGCTCATCGTCTTCACGCTGAGGTCTGTGTCGGGCTCGCTGGCATCGGTGAGCGCGCGCAGTTCGCGCGTCACGGCGGCCTCGCCTGCCGTCGACTGGCCGGCGGCGTGGAGCACGATCTTGCCGCTCCTGGCTTTCGATACCCGGAAGATGCCGGTCATCGCGTCGGGCGCGTAGGTCGCCCAATCGTGCCAGGCGGCGAAGAGGCGCGAAGCTTCGTTCGGCGGCAGTGCCCAGGTCACCGCGTAAACGGCCATCGGACCGATCGGCGCAACGGTGAGATCGAAATGCGTCGCCGCGCCGAAGCTGCCGCCGCCACCGCCGCGGCAGGCCCAGAAGAGATCGGGGTTTTCGCCGGCATCGGCCCGAATGGCTCTTCCGTCGGCGTCGACGAGATCGATGCCGCTGACGGCGTCGCAGGCAAGGCCGCGCTCGCGGGCAAGGAGGCCGAAGCCGCCGCCGAGCAGGTGGCCGCTGATCCCGACCGTCGGGCAGGAGCCGCCGGGAAAGGCGAGGCCGCGCGGGCCGAGATATTTGTAGATATCGCCCAGCGTCGCGCCGGCGCCGGTGCGAAGGGTGCGGCCGTCGAGAGCGATGTCCTTCATCAGCCGTGTGTCGAGCACCGCGCCGGACGATTGCGAGAAGCCTTCATAGGAGTGGCCGCCGCTGCGCAGGGCGAAAGGCATGGCGTTGCTTCTGAGCCAGTCGATCGCTTGCGCCATGCCGCGCGCCGTCTTGGGAAAGATGCGCAACGCCGGGCGCAGCGTGGTGCGCTTGTTGTACGAGACGAGCGCGCTTTCATAGAGCGGGGTGCCGGGCAGTGTGAGAATCGCGTCGGTCTCCGCGATGTTCGGCAGAGGCGGCAGGGCGGCGCGCGCGCCGCGCAGGATCGCGGGCGCTGCAAGAAGACCGCCGAGAAGGGAGCGCCGGGAAATTCTCATGCGCGACGGGCTCAGAGCCGGATGCCGAAGCGCGGCGCGGCCCAGACCATCAATGCGTACAACGCCATGGTCAGGACACAACCGGCGCCGAGCGCGGGCCAGAAGCCAATCCCGCGCTTCAGCATAGCGGGGATGAGGATGAACAGCGGAATCGATGGCGCGACGAACCAGAGCGTGCCGGAGACATGCGCCGCCATGCGCTCGGGGTCGTGGGTGTCGTTCCACAGCCAGATCATGCCGAGTACCGAAACCAGCGGCAGCGAAGCGATCAAACCGCCCAGTCCGGGATAGCGCTTCGCGACCTCCGACACGGTGGCGACGATGACGCCGGAAAGCGCCGCCTTGATGGCGAGATAGAACATGGGCCCTGCCGAAACTGTAAGCGAAGCGCCAGCCTAGCCGGATCGCACCAACGGCGTTGGGAGAAATAAGGCTTGGAACGAAACAGGAACAATGTTAGAAGGCCCCCAGAACCTGTGGACCCCCGGTCTCGGCCGATAGCGCGTGTCAAATGCGGGGACTAGGTTCGCGGTCTTGGAGAGCCCCGGAAGCGGCGTAAGGAGAGAAGTCATGGCAGGCAGCGTGAACAAGGTCATTCTGGTCGGAAATCTCGGCAAGGATCCGGAAGTGCGCCGCATGACCTCTGGCGAGCCGGTGGTGAATCTGTCGGTCGCGACCTCCGAAAGCTGGCGCGACAAGTCGAGCGGCGAGCGCAAGGAAAAGACCGAGTGGCACCGCGTGGTGATCTTCAACAAGAACCTCGCCGAGGTCGCGGAGAAGTATCTGCACAAGGGCTCGAAGGTCTATATCGAGGGCTCGCTTCAGACCCGCAAATGGACCGACAAAGACGGCCAGGAGAAGTATTCGACCGAGATCGTGCTGCAGAATTTCCGCGGTGAGCTGACCATGCTCGACACGCGCGGAGAGGGCGGCGGCGGTGGCGGCAGCCGGTTCGGCGCCTCCGACGCGCCGGCCAGCTTCCAGCGCGAAGAGATGGACGACGAGATTCCGTTCTAAGATCGCATGCGCCGCGTTCTCTGCGCCGCTTTCGTGATGCTGGCGCTTGCCGGATGCGCTTCGCCCTCCGGCGAGGCGGCGAGCGGCTTCATCGACGGCATGGCGGCGCGGGCCTTTATCCCGGTCACCGGACGCTCGGTTCTGTTGCACGACAGCGCCGCGGCCTTCGTCATCGAGCCCGGCATCGCCGTGACCAATGCGCATGTCGCCGATTTTCTGGGGGCGCGCGCAGTGATCGGGCGGTCGCGCGACTACGACCTGATGTTCTTCCGTGTCGAGAACAATGCGGCGCCGGCGGTGATGGCGCCGGCCATCGGCGAGAACGTGATCGCCTATGGCACGGACCTGCACGGCGGCTTGCGCGTGGCGAGGGGCGTGGTGCGCGGGCTCGACATGCCGGTGGAGACGCGCTGCCGGACCTGCAATGCGCAGACCGGTTTCGTTTATATCGGGGATGCAGGTCCGGGCTTCAGCGGGGGACCGGTTCTGGATGCGGCGAGCGGAGCGTTGGTCGGGATCACCTTCGGCTATGACGATGTCGACGGGCAGCGGCGGATGTACGCCTATCCGATGAGCCGGGTGCGCGCCGAACTCGACCAGCTGTTGCATCGGCTGCCGTGAGTATCGATCCCTTCGCGCTGGGGGCGATCGTCACCGCGCCGGTGTTCGGAAGCTTTCTTGCCGTGGTTGCGATCCGTCTGAGCCGGGACGCCAATCCGCTCGCCGGCCGCTCGGCCTGCGATGCCTGTGGCGCGCGGCTGTCGGCCTTCGAGATGATCCCGCTCCTCAGCTACGCGGTGCGGCGCGGGCGCTGCGCACATTGCGGCGCGGCGATCGATGTCCTGCATCCCGTCGTCGAGGCCGGTGCTCTGGCGGTCGCGCTGTGGGCCGCGGCGGTGACGGGCGGGTGGATCGTGATTGCGAGCTGCGTGCTGGGATGGACGTTGCTGACCTTGTCGGCGATCGATGCCCGCACCGGCTATCTGCCCGATGTCCTGACTCTGCCGCTGATCGCGGTGGGATTGGTCGTTGCCTGGCTGATCGATCCGGCGATCGTCGTCGAACATCTCATCGGCGCGGCTGCGGGCTTCGCCGTGTTTGCCGTGCTCGGCGAAGTCTATCGCCGCCTGCGCGGGCGCGATGGTCTTGGACTGGGCGATGCCAAGCTGCTCGCGGCGGCAGGCGCGTGGCTCGGCTGGCGCGGCTTGCCCACGGTGGTGCTGCTGGCAGCGCTGGCCGGGCTGGCCTTCGTGCTTTTCAGGCGCATGCGCGGCGAGGACATCACAGCCGCCGACCGCCTCGCATTCGGTCCGGCGCTGGCGCTTGGGATCTGGCTGGTGTGGCTCTATGGGCCGCTCGTGCCCGGCTAACGCCAGTCGAGAATGAGCCAGGGTTTCGCGGCATCGCCGGTGAAGAGCACTTCGGCGATACGGTGGACATGCACCGGATCGAGCGTCGCGTCGGCGGTGATGCGGAAGACGGCATTGGACGCGCCAAGCGGTGCGCCGCTCGCGTCGTCATCGCTGTCGGCCAATTGCGATTGCCGCGCCGCGCGCTCTTTCAGGATGCGGTCGACCGCATCGGCGTCGAGACCTGGAAGGACGGCGAGAACGGCGCGCGGAGCTACGCTCTGGTTCACGCTGTCGTTGCGGCCGAAGACGGTGATAAGCGGCGCGGCGCGGTCGAGCGTCTCGCGCCGCAAGCCATCGATCGCGAGCAGTTCGTCGCGTGCGCGATAGGTCGTTTTGGCGATGAGCTGCTCTTCGGGGCCGCGGCGGGCCGCGATGCGCCCGGCAAGTGTGCGGGCATCGCCGGGGCTGAGGCCGGAGGCGGCGAGCGCGGCGGCGATCAGGTCTTTCGAGGCGAAGTTCACGTTGATGCGGCCGCTCTCGTCCTGGATCGCGACACGAACCTTCACATGATCGAACACGACATCGGCCGGCGTACTATCGACACGCGGTTGTCGCTTCAGGCGCGGATCGAGCAAAGCAAGGATCGCCTGGTTCACCGCGCCATCCGCGGCGCTTGCGGCACGAGCCCGGTTCCACGCGTTGCGATCGAGCTGGGCCGAAGTCAGCGAGAGCGAAAGCAGCGCGGCGGCGATGAGCGACAGGATCGCGACGCCCCACAGCACCGAGACGAGCGCTATGCCGCGCTCGCGTCTCATGGCTTTTCGAGCAGGGTCTTCAGCCCGGGCAGCTTGCGCTTGAGTTCGTCGGTCACCGCGCGCGCCTTCTGCAGATTGTCGATCACGTGCGGCGTGAGCAGCACGATGAGTTCGGTACGCGTCGTGTCGTTGCTCTTGGTGCCGAAAAGGCCGCCAAGCACGGGGATCTCCGACAGATATGACCTGACTGGCCCTTTTTGTACCAGGCGGATTGTTAGAAACTGTCTTGGGAAAGGGGTTTTGTCATGGCGAAGAAGCGATTTAGTGCTGAGCAGATCGTGGCACTTCTGCGTCAGATCGAGG
>JAFEEQ010000023.1 GCA_018241025.1 Pseudomonadota bacterium | reverse complement strand
CTGGCCTCCGCCGACGGTACGCGCCGCATCACGACCTCGGCCCAGAAGCTTTCGCTTTCGGGCACGATCGTGACGATCAAGTCGACCGCCACGATCTCGACCCAGTCGAAGGCCTCGACCCTGGTTGCGACCATCCAGGCGTCGCTCACCAACGTGAACTCCGCTCTCGCCAAGCTCTCCTCGGGCGCGAAGAAGTTCTCGATCCAGGCGACGTTCGCGCAGAAGCTGTCCGACACGCTGACCACAGGCATCGGCAACCTCGTCGACGCAGACCTGGCGAAGGAAAGCGCCCTGCTCCAGTCGCTGCAGGTCCGTCAGCAGCTCGGCGTACAGGCTCTGTCGATCGCCAACCAGGCGCCGCAGACGATTCTCTCGTTGTTCCGGTAGCAAGGTCTCCGTTCCCGGAAAACTGAAGGCGGCGAAGCGCAGACTTCGCCGCCTCTTTTTTGTTTCCTTGTTGCGGGATAGCCGGCACAGCGTCCGGCCTCGGTTGCGACCTGTCGCTGAACCGTCCATCTTGCGCATCTTGATCTGCTCTCAATGCGGCCTGGATGACACCGGCGGAACGCGCCAACGTCGCGCGATCGACATTCGAAAAAGCCGTCGCGCTGCACCGCCAAGGCGCTTTGGCGGAGGCCGAACGATTGTATCGGCAGGTGCTGAGGCTCGCCCCGGGCCATCCCGGCGTCCTTCATGGCCTCGGTATCATTGCGCTCAATACGCAGCGGGCCCACGAAGCGTTCGGGCTGCTGTCCGAGGCGGCAGGAGCCGCCCCTAAAAACGGGCCGATACACTCCGATCTGGGCAAGGCCGGACTGGCATCCGGACGCTATGTCGCCGCGGTCTCCGCATTCGAGACAGCCCTTTGCCTGCGCCCCGGCGACTCCATGGTCCAGATCGGTCTGGCAGATGCGCTGAGTGTGCTTGGACATATCAAACAAGCGGAAGAGGCATTCGCCGCACTCTCCGACACATTGCCTGCGCCGGCGCAATTTGGCCTCGGAGGTTTGGCCATGCAGCGCGGCGACAGCGCGCGAGCCAGAACACACTTCGAACGAGCCGTCGCTCTTGCTCCGCGAGAGCTGAAGTATTACCGCGCACTGGCCGAAGCCGCTCGCTTTGTACCGGACGATCCGCGTCTTGCTCCTTTGCAGGCGCTCGAACGCGGCGGGGGCTTGGATACCGCCAACAGCATCGAACTCCACTTCGCTTTGGCCAAAGCCTATGACGATCTCGGCCAATTCGACGATGCTTTCGTCCAACTGCGCTCGGGAAACGGGCTCCACCGCCGACGGATTGCCTATGACGAGAGGAGCATTTCCAGGCACTTCGATGACATCGCGGCGACCTTCACGAAGGCTTTCCTCG
Organism: Pseudomonadota bacterium; assembly: GCA_018241025.1. Lineage (GTDB taxonomy): Bacteria > Pseudomonadota > Alphaproteobacteria > Micropepsales > Micropepsaceae > Rhizomicrobium. Next base: position 26,088 of record JAFEEQ010000023.1, on the reverse strand, counting down.
AAGCGCGCTCCAGAGCGGGCGCAAAGGGCAGCAGGCCCATATTCGTAGTCGGCATGCCGCGTTCCGGCACAACGCTTGTGGAACAGATATTGGCGAGCCATCCCGAAGTGCATGGCGCGGGCGAACTTCTGACCATGAGCGATATCGTCGCCGACGTTCCCGGCTATCCACAGGGCACGCTCGGTCTGGACGACAGTGCTCTGTCACGTCTCGGAAGGCGATATCTCGACAGCATTGCGAAAATTGCGCCCGCAAAAGCACGGGTCGTGGACAAGCTTCCGGCGAACTTCCGGCATCTTGGGCTTATCCATCTTTTGCTTCCAGACGCGAAGATCATTCATTTGCGGCGCGACCCGCTCGATACTTGCTTCTCCTGCTATTCGAAGCTTTTTCTTGGCGGTCTGAATTTTACCTACGATCTCGGAGAACTGGGCCGGTACCACCGGATGCACGACAAGCTGATGTCCCATTGGCGTCAAACGCTTCCGACAACCGCACTCATGGAAATCGAATATGAATCGCTGGTCGGAACGCTCGAAGCCGAGGCGCGCCGGTTGATCGCGTTCTGCGGGCTCGCGTGGGATCCGAGGTGTCTCGCCTTTTCGTCGACGGACCGGCCTGTCCGAACCCTGAGCCAGGCCCAGGTACGCCAACCGCTCTACTCGACGGCGATTGGCCGCTGGAAAACTTATGAAAAACATCTCGGGCCGCTGATCGACGCTCTGGGCTAAGCCAGTTCCAACTTCAGCTTTTCGGCGACGTCTTCGGTGCCGGGACCAATGACCAGATGCAGGCTGTCGGCCTTCGGCCGCGCGATTCCGCGGACACCAAGGGCCTTCAATTTCCCGTTGTCGATCTGGTCTCCAGAAACAATGTGGATGCGCAAACGACTTGAACACGTATCGACCGCGATGACATTCGCAGAACCGCCGAGCGCGAGCAGAAGTGCATGGCTATCGATCACAGCCGGTGACATGGCGCGCAACACCTTCACTGTCGGACTTTGAGGAGCAACCTCCGCTGGGGCCACGGGCGCGGTCGACGATGCTTCCCGAATTTCGCCGGCGATCTGATCGGCCATCGGTCCGAGAACGACCTGAAGAGCATTTGCGGACGGCCGCACGAGCCCGCGGGCACCCAACGTTCTCAGAGATTTCTCATCGACCGTGGCTCCGTCTACCAGAATGAGGCGCAGCCGCGTCGTACACGCATCGACCGAAATCAAATTCGCTCGCCCGCCAAGTGCGAGGACGAAGGCCTCGCCGCGCGCGTTCGATAAGGGGGCGGTAGCCATGCCTGCCGTTGGCTCATCCTCGCGACCCGGAGTTTTGAGGTTGAACCTCCGGATCGCGAAGCTGAAGAGGGCGTAATAAAGCGCGAAATACGCTACGCCCACCGGGACCAGCCAAAGCGGTCGGGTCGCCTTTCCGAAATTGATCAGGTAGTCGAACAGACCGGCCGAGAAGCCAAATCCCAGGCGAATTCCCAACTGGTCCATGATCACCATGGCCGCACCGGTCAGCACTGCGTGGATCGCGTAGAGCGCCGGCGCAAGAAACATGAAACTGAACTCGATCGGCTCGGTAACGCCGGTCAGAAACGCAGTCAGCGCCATCGAAACAAAGAGACCCGCAACTTCCTTCCGGCGGGACGGCAAAGCTGCCTGGTACATTGCGAGGCAGGCGGCGGGCAGTCCGAACATCATGATCGGAAAGAATCCGCTCATGAACTTTCCGGCGTTGGGATCGCCGGCGAAAAATCGCTTGAGATCGCCAGTTACGCCATGAAAATCACCCAGGATGAACCACGCCAGGTTGTTGATGATGTGATGCAAGCCGGTGACGATCAGCAGCCGGTTGAGAACGCCATATGCGAAGAGCCCGATGCTTCCGGCACCCAGAACCGCGTGGCTGAGCGCGTCCATCCCACCGTTGATTGTCGCATAGCCGAAACCGATAATCGCGGCGAGCACGACACCGGCTGCGCCGGATGCGATCGGGATGAAGCGGCGCCCACCGAAGAAGGCGAGAAACTCGTAAAGCTTGATGTCGCGATAGCGATTATAGAGCCAACCTGCGATCAACCCTGAAACAATACCGGCCGGAACGCTGAGCTTCGCGATAGCGGCAGCCTTGAATGCATCTATCGCCATCGGCTGAAGCGTGTTCGGTATGCCGGTCAGGGCCGAAGGCGGAACCGCGATGAGAACCTGAGCGCCTTTCGTGGCGACCAGAAATCCGACCGCCCCGGCAAGCCCGGCGGCACCGTGGTTCTCACGTGCCAGGCCGACGGCGACGCCAATGGCAAAAAGGAGACCGAGATTGGAAAAGATCGCATCGCCGGCAGCCGCGACAAATCCTATGTCGAGAAGATCGGGCTGCCCGAGGCGCAGCAGGAGACCCGCGGCGGGCAAGACCGCGATCGGCAGCATCAAAGCGCGCCCCAGCGGCTGCAATTTCTCGGCAATGGTCATTGGAAGTCTCCGGAAGGCTGGAGAAGTCTTGCGGCAATGGCTCGAACATCCCGCGGCGAATTCTGCTGCAAGGCGTCCCGGGCCGCGGCGCGGCAAGTTTCGATGTCGAGAGACCGAATCACGTCCTTCATCCGGGGAATCGCAGCCGCGGGCATCGACAATTCCCGGATTCCGAGGCCCAGCAGCAAGGCGGCGGCCAACGGCTCGCTGGCAAGCCCTCCACATACGGAAACGGGTCTGCAGTGCCGTTCGGCGCCGGAAACGGCACGCGCGATGAGGGCAAGCACCGCCGGGTGATACGCGTCGATATGCGGCGCCAGCTCTGGATGACCGCGATCCATGGCGAGTGTGTATTGCGTAAGGTCGTTCGTGCCGACGGAGAAGAAGTCGGCGTCTTCAGAAAATTGCGCGGCGAGCATTGCCGATGCGGGCGTCTCGACCATGATTCCAAGTTGGATATCCGGTGGTGCGCCGAGCTCGGCAAGCTGCTCTCGAACTGCGCGAATTTCTTCCAGTGACGACACCATCGGCAACATGATGCTTGGCAGTGGCGAAACACGCAGGATGGCGGCAAGCTGCGTTCGCAGCAGATCACGATGCATTAGCCCCGCGCGTACGCCGCGCAAACCGAGTGCGGGATTTTCTTCGAATGGCAGCGGCAGATAAGGGACTGGCTTGTCGCCGCCGATGTCGAATGTGCGGATTTTGAACGGCCTGCCGGAGAGCGCTGTGGCAATCGCCTGATAGATATCGAACTGCTCGTCTGCCGAAGGCGATGTGTCCCGATCTTGAAAGAGGAATTCGGTGCGCAGCAGGCCGCAACCTTCGGCACCACCCTGGACCGCCGCAAGAGCTTCATCGGCTCCCGAACCGAGATTCGCGGTGATCAGAACGCGGACGCCGTCCGCCGTGACACACACCTCGGCAGCGCGCGCCAGAGCATCCGATGCAGCATTGGTCTGTCGTTCGATCTTTCGTCGGGCATCCTCAAGCAACTCGAGGCCCGGCTCGACATACAGGAGGCCGGTCGAAGCATCGAGGACGATGATTGCGCCATCCGCAATTTCGAGGACGCGCGGCCCACAGCCGACAACAGTGGGAATTCCCTTACCTGCCGCAAGGATGGCAACGTGGGATGTCGGCCCGCCCGACGCCGTAACAATGCCTGCAACGGTCCCGAGTATTGCGAGCTCGGAGGGCAGGAGTTCTTCGGCCAAGACGATCGCATCGGGAGGAAGGCTCTCTGGTTTCGTGTGGGCTTCACCCAGTAATGCGGCGAGAACCTGACGCTCGAGGTCCAGCACGTCGCTGGCACGCTCGCGCATGCGGCCATCTTTCAAGGCCCGAAACGTCCCGGCAAGCTGGCGACTCGCCGCCCGCCAGGCAAAGGCGGCGCTTTTATCCGCTGCAATTTCTGCGGCCGCGCAGTTCAGAAGCTCGGGATCGTCGAGTAAAGCGAGATGTGCACCAAGGATATCATGTTGTTGACGATTGCCGGCCGCTTTGAGATCGCCAAGGCGTGAACGAACACCATCCAGCGCGGCACGCAGGCGCGCAGCCTCCAGCTCGCGGCCGGCGCCATGCTCAACCACGATCTGCTCGGAAACGTGTAGCCGGTAGACACGGCCGATCGCGGTTCCCGGTGCGCCGCTGACGCCCCGAATGGCGTTGGACGGCAAGTTTTCTGCGACAGGCGGGAGGGGGATGGGCGCTGCCGGCTCTGCAGCCTCTTCCACAATTCCGTGTTCGATGAGCTCCACGATCTCATCGACGGCGCGATGTGCATTCTGCCCGCGCGCCGATACGCGTATCTGCTCGTTACCCTGCACAGCCAACGACATGAGCGCAGCCACACTCTTGGCATTTGCATGGCGTTCGCGGCACACGACCTCGACGTCGCATTCAAATTTCCTGGCCACACCGGATATTTGCGCAGCGGGTCGGGCATGCACACCATGCGGCAAGCGTACGAGGACCTGTCGCGATGCTTCGGAGACGCCCTGTTCCGCTCGCTCCGACAACGGCCGGAGTTCCATGAGAAATTCACCGCACTCCGTTTCGCGGTCACCGCTCCGGCGAACGATCGCGAAGGCGTCACCATTCGTGACGACGACCGGTGAAATCAGGCTCTTGGCCTTCATCGCCAGGAAGTCGAGATCGAACGCTATCAGCGGGTCGCCGGTTCGAACCGATTGTCCGTCACGGACATGTGTGACGAACCCCTGCCCATGCAACGCAACCGTTTCCAGTCCGACATGAATCAGGATTTCCGCGCCGTTCGATGCGCGCAGGGTCACCGCGTGGCGCGCTACCGACACGACGATGCCGTCGCAAGGGGCGTGTACGCTGTCGCCCGTAGGATCGATCGCCAGCCCGTCACCCAGAAGGCGTTCGGCGAATACCGGATCCGGCACCTCGTCCAATGGCGCAACCCAGCCTTTTATCGGAGCGACGAGAGTCAGGTTGGACATGCTGTCTCTTTACTTCCGGACGAGTTCCACTGAATGCAAAGCCCAATATGGATCGACGCTTGGCGTAGTGAACATCAGGCAGAGGTCGTGTGTGCCAGCCGTCGGCACAACTGGCCCATGGATTGTCGCCAACCCCTCGTCCGCGCCTCGATGCGGCATGGGAAGGGTCGCAATCTTCGGTCCGTCGCAACCATCCAGCCGTACCTCAAACTCGCCATTGGGAGTCGCAGGCGGCCTGTTCGTAACCTTGGCACGGTCGTCGCCAATCTGAAAATTGAACGGAAGAAGGCCGGCGGTGATGGATATTCCTGTGGCGCCGCCGATGGGCGCCTTCGACCAGATCCAGCAGGGATTCATGATGTCGTGCAGAAAAACCGGCCGGGGGCCAGCGACAGGTGCTCCCCCCTCTATCGAAAGGACAACGCCATTGCTGCAAAGGCCAAGCTCATGGCTGTCGCGGCGGTCCGGTGAAGCAGGGGCCGGCGGCGGCCCATCGAGATGATTGCTGTGCCCTGTGCCCAGCGCGTCGAGACGCGCAAGCTCGGCAGGCACACGCGCGAGGAAACTGGACCAGTCGCGAGTCGCGGCCGGCGACCACGCAATTTCGGCAAGCGCCGCTTCGCGTGGAAACGCCGCATAGAAGACATTCTTCTGCTCACGAATGTGCTCGGTCCAGATATTGGCCTGGATGCCAATAATTTGCTTGCGCTCGAGATCGCTGAGTGCCGGCGGCGCCGGATCGAAATCGTAGACATCCTTGAGCGAAACAATGGCACCGCGCCCGGACGGCTCCGCTGCGCCTTCGACTTGCCGATTGTCGAAATACAGAACGGGCGCCGGTGACAGAACCGCATCGTGACCGGTTTTGGCCGCCGTGATCGCACCATCTATGCCGCGCCAGGACGTAATCGTCGCATCGGGCGGCACGCCGCCCTCCAGAATTTCATCCCAGCCGATCAGACGTCTTCCATGCGCTGCGAGGAACTTCCCGATGCGGGCAATGAACCAGCCTTGGAGTGCGTTTTCATCCGCCAAACCCAAGGCATGCATCCTGGCCTGAATCTCCGGATTGGCCTTCCACTGGTCCTTGACCGCCTCATCACCGCCCACATGGATGTACCGGCTCGGAAACAGGGCCATCACTTCTGTCAGGACATTTTCAAGAAATTGAAACGTCCGGGCACGCGGGTTGTAGAGATAGGGAAAGACGCCCCAGTCGCTGGAGACCTCGCTGGGCGGGTTCGAGACGGATGCCAGCCACGGATACGAAACGATCGCCGCCAGCGCATGTCCGGGCATTTCGATCTCGGGAACGATCGTCACATGGCGCTCTGCGGCATAGGCAACGATGTCACGAATGTCCGCCTGCGAATAAAACCCGCCATAGAGTCTCGGCTTGCCTGTTGAGGCATCGATATCGCGACGTGCGGCCTCTCCGGCAGGTACGCGCCAAGCCCCGACCCGGGTCAATCTTGGGTAGCGTTTAATTTCGATGCGCCAACCTTGATCGTCTGTCAGGTGCCATTGCAGTACGTTGAGCTTTTCCCGCGCCATCGCATCGATGAACTGTTTGACGAACGATACGGTTTGGAAATGCCGCACGGAGTCGAGGAGCATGCCGCGCCAGACAAATCGCGGCGCGTCGTCGATCGTAACGGCATTGAGGACTATATGATCGGCCTCACCTGCCGTCTGAGTCAGCAGCTGCCAGAGTGTGACGACGCCGTAGAATATGCCTGAGCCGGTTCGCGCCGAGATCGTCACACCTTCAGGGGCGACTTGCAGGCGATAGGCCTCGTCGCCCCCGATGCCGGTATCGCGCTTCAGAACGATGGCTTTCGCGCCACGTCCCTGACGGAGCGCAATGCCGCGCGTGCGCTTGACGAGGTCGAACAGGTAGCGTGCCGCGAACGCGTCGCGCCTGTCGAAGTAGACGATCGGGGTGCGCGCACTGACTTCGAACGCACCGCTTTGCTCGACCACCTTCGCCGGCATCGGCACCAGAAGCGGCGCCGACCAGGCGCGCGGCGCAAGCGACACCGCAGCGAAAATCACGAACAAAGACAGCAATCGGCGGTTCAAAGGCCTCGCCTCAAAATGGAATGGGCGGAGAGTGCTGCCTCTCCGCCCATCCACGTTAGCAGTGCGACAGGAAGGGCGCATCTGCTTGAAATTGCGAGCCGGCCGTCCGGGGAGAGCGACCGGCCCGCTTCCCCTCAGAACTTTACGCGGAGGCTGGCGTAGTACTGCGAGCCGTTCGAATACAGCGCACGGGGCGCCGTCGTCGTGTTGGCGTAGTAGCGCAGCGTACGGTTGGTCAGATTCAGCGCATCGAAGTTCAACGATGCCCAATCCGTGATGTTTATGCCAACCGAAGCGTCCAGCGAGTCGTACGCGTTCTGGTTCTCCGCCGAGCTGCGGTCGAGACCGACCAGCATCTTGGAACGGTAGTTGTATGACAGGCGCACGCTGAGCAGCTTGTCCTCGTAGTACCCGACCAGGTTAGCGGTGTTCTTCGAGTCGCCGACCAGCGGGCCACCGGAGTCGTCGACGCCGTTGGCATAGGTGTAGTTCGCCTGGACGCCGAAGCCGCCCCAGATCGGCTGCTGCCATGACAGCTCGATGCCCTCATCGTGACCGCTCGAATTGTACGGCGAGGTGATGGCATAGGTGGAGTAGACCGTCGGGCCCATTCCGGTGAGCGTCATGTTCACGTAGCTGGCGCTCGTCGTGCCGTAGGACACGTAAGACGACAGGTCCATGTAGAACACGCCGACAGAGAACAGCGACTGCGGACCGTAGTACCATTCCCACGATACGTTGTAGTTCGCACCCTTCACCGGCTTCAGGTTCGGATTGCCTCCGGTTCCTGTCAGGTTGGTATCGACCAGCTGCACCGCGCCACCCAAGGCACTGTAGTCAGGACGCGACATCACCTCGGCCGCGGCAAAGCGTAGAACCATCTCGTCATTCAGATCGACGCTGATATTGGCGCTGGGCAGAACATCCCAGTAGCTGTGCGATATCTTGTTGATGCCGTAGGAACCGAAGTCGCTGTAGATACCTCCGACTTGGTTGATGTACTGGTTGATGCTTTCGCGCGTATTGACGATGCGTACGCCGAAATTACCTTTCCAGTGGTCGCCACCGATGTTCGCCATCGCATAGGCTGCGAAGTCCTGCTCGCGCATGTCCATGCTGGCCGGCCAGTCGAAGCGGCCATTGGCAGGGTTAGAGATTGCGCCCGGCGTCTGCGGATAGGGGCGCCAGCTGGTGTTGTTGTAGAGCAGCTGTTCGATCAGCGCCGTGTTGCCCATCGGAACATCGGTGAGCATACCCGGCACCTTGAACGCGTCGGCGAAGTCGGACGGGTAGTTGCCCGTGGACACGTCGCTACCGATCGAACCGCCATAGGAGACGCCGCCGTTGAACAGGTCGTTCTTGCGGCTATGTTCGGCGTAACGCACGCCGGCCTTGATCGAGTTGATCGGACCGAGCGAGACGGCCTGTTCCGCATCAAGCTGGCCATACCATTCGCTGTCGACTGCGGTATCGACCGCCGTCCAAGCCCAGTCGTTGACCAGATTGCCGGCGTCCGACAGATCGACGCCCGGAACGGACACGACTGCCACGCCCTGGGAGAAATCGTAGCTCGCCGCCGCACCCGCGCCCGGCGCGATCTCGCCTTCCCAGGCCACCTGCGGATTGGTCTTGCCGACGCCATGGCTGTAGCCGGCTTTGAAGCCGATCGTCAGGTCCTGGGTTGGCTTCCAGTCGCCGTCCGCATTGAAGTAGTAGGTCTCGGCGCCGCCACCCGGACGCTGAATGAAGTCCGCAACCATCGGCGCGACGCCGGCCTTGGCCGGGAATGTCGCCGCGATCACGGTGTTGTCCTTGATCGTGTAACTCGTCGGCACGTTCTGGCCGGTGGCGAATTCGTTGGTGCCCCAGAACATGTAGTTGTTGTTCACGTTGCTCGCGGACAGGTGCGAGTAGAAGCCCTGAAGCTTGATGTCGAACGAGTCGTTCGGCGAATACTCGACCGTGACATTGCCGCCTTCGCGTACGCGCTGCTGCAGGAACAGCGCCGAACCGATCAGGGTCGGATAAAGCACGCCGGCAAGATCGGAATGCGCGACAGCCGCCGCAGAAGCGGGGTCGATCGCCGCATAGCCCAGGAATTCCTGGCCATCGCGACGGATGTTGCGTGCTTCATAGAAGCCCTGGACCATCACGCCGAAAGTACCGGACTCGTTCTTCCAGTTGATGAGGCCGTTCATTTGCGGCGTGGTCGAGCCGCGAAGCGTCGTATAGGCAAGACCGGCCGAGCCGACGAGCGTGAGGTCGTCCTTGAACGACGTCAAAGGACTGCGTGTGATGATGTCCACGACACCGGCCACGCCACCCTCAACGAGATCGGCCTGCTGGCTCTTGTAAACCCTGGCGGTGTCGACAATTTCCGACGGCAGGAGCGTATAGCTCACGCTGCGGCCGATGGTCTGATACTGATCGAGAATAAACCAGTCGCCCGTCGCGACCGAATGACCGTCGACCAGAGTTTGCGTCAGCGACGGATTGGTGCCGCGGATCGAGACGCGATCGTTCTCGTCAAATCCGCCCTCGCCGCTCGCGGCCGAGACCGTGTTGACGCCCGGAATGCGCTGAAGCGCGTCGGCGACGTTCTTGTCGGCGAACTTGCCGATGTCCTCGGCGGAAACCGCGTCGACGATCGACGTCGAGTCGCGCTTGATATCGATCGCGCGATCCATTGACGCGCGAATACCCGTGACGACAACGACTTCCGGCGCATCGTCCGCATAAGCCGGTGCCGCCGCCAAAAGCGCTACCAGGCTGACCGAGCCGGCCAAGGCCCCCCGAATGGTCATGTGAATTCCCTCCATCAGCTACAATCCCAGGGCCCGGTCTGGTTCACGGTTCCGTCCAGCGGAAACACCAATCCAAGTCCAATGTATAACCATTTCGCAATTGGACTGTGTAAGTCAAGCGCCAAATTTATGACTTTTCCGCCGGTGACGGGAATGGCTGTACTTATGGTACTAGATTGGTTATATAACTTGAGGACGAATTCCGCGTTCTGTTGCGCGGAAAGCTCAGGAGTGCGATGTGGGGCTGCTCAAGGTCATCGGCCAGTTGGACGAAGGCGCCAGCCTGCCGCTTTATCAGCAATTGCAGCGCGGCCTGCGCTCGGCGATCGAAAGCAAACTGCTCGGCCCTGATGACGCCCTGCCCCCGGAACGCGACCTAGCCGAGGAATTTTCCGTTTCACGCATAACAGTGCGCAAGGCAATCGACGGGCTGGTCGCGGAGGGCCTCCTCACGCGCAAGCAAGGCTCGGGCACCTTCGTTGCCGGCCGCGTCGAAAAGAACTTCTCCAAGTTGACCTCGTTCACAGAGGACATGATTGCGCGCGGCCGGGTACCCACCAGCCAGTGGCTGCGCAAGAGCCGCGGGACGGTCACGCCCGAAGAGTCCCTGACCATGGGGCTTTCGCCCGGAACTCCGGTCTATCGCTTTCACCGCATTCGTTTCGCCGACGGCGCGCCGATGTCGATCGAATATTGCACCGTGCCGGCATTCTGCCTTCCGTCGGCCGAAGCCGTGGAATCATCCTTGTACGAAGCATTGGCCCAGGCCGGCTATCGCCCGACGCGCGCCTTGCAGCGCCTGCGAGCGGTCCTTTTCAGCGATGAGCAGGCCGAGCTGTTGCGCGCCAAGACCGGCGATGCGGGCCTGCTGGTCGAACGCCGGGGGTTTCTTCCCGACGGACGTGCGATGGAGTTTTCGCAATCCTTCTATCGCGGCGACACCTATGACTTTGTTGCCGAATTGAACGCATCGGAGCTGGAATAGCGATGGCGGCTTCGCATGGCCTTCGCGCATCACAAACCAGAATGTTCGCCGAAGCCGCCGAGGCGCCGGACGTCATCGCGCGCCAGTTGTTTTCGAATAGCGCACAGGCAGCCGCCATCGGACGAAAACTACGGCAAATCAGGCCGCTTGCCGTCGTAACCGGCGCACGCGGCAGCTCGGACCACGCGGCGACCTTTGCGAAATATCTGATCGAAACACGGACGGGCGTCCTGACCTCGTCGATCGGTCTCTCGGTCGCTTCGGTTTATGCCGCACAACCGAAGTTCGAAAATGTCCTGTTCCTTGCGATTTCGCAGTCCGGGCAGAGCCCGGATCTTCTGGCGGCCGTAGAGAGCGCCAAAGCCGGCGGAGCGACTGTGGTGGCAATCGTCAATGACGACGCAAGCCCGCTTGCGCAGCTCGCCGACGAAGTGCTGCCGCTCCGCGCCATGCCGGAGACCAGCGTTGCGGCCACGAAGACATATCTTGCTACAGTCAGCGCGATTGCCGCGCTGGTTGCCGAATGGGCGGATGACGACGCGCTTCGCCAGGCATTGCATGAACTTCCCGATCTGTTGCGCAGGGCATGGGCATGCGATTGGCAAATTGCTGTCGACATGCTCGCGGGCGAACACAATCTTTACACCATCGGACGGGGCTTCGGGTTCGGCGCTGCGCAGGAGATGGCGCTGAAGTTCAAGGAGACCTGCGGGTTGCATGCTGAAGCCTTCAGCTCGGCCGAAGTCCGGCATGGCCCGATGGCGCTCGCAAAAAAGGGGTTTCCCGTCCTCCTGCTCTCACAGCGCGATGAAACACGTCCTGGCTTCCTGGATCTGGCGGACAGGCTGAATGCAACCGGGTCGCGCGTACTGGTGGCAGGTTTCGAGCGTCCCGGCGCAGTAACTTTGCCGACAATCGAGACGCACTCCGCGCTCGAACCGATCCTCATGACCCAAAGTTTTTATCGCATGGTGGAGGCCCTCGCGCGCGCCAGGGGTCTTGACCCCGACCACCCGCCCAACCTCAACAAAATCACCGAGACCCGTTGATATGCTGGCTGCGTTGATCAACGGCCGGGTCTTGACCGAACACGGCATGGCGCAGGATTGCGCTGTCGTGATTGAAGGCGATCGAATCGCTGCGCTATGCGACCAGAACGATATTCCGCCGGCGGCTCGGCGTCACGATCTCGCCGGACGGACTTTGTTGCCCGGATTCATCGACATCCAGGTGAACGGCGGTGGCGGCGTCCTGTTCGGTGACGATCCGACCGTCGACACGCTGGCGCGCATCGCCAGGGCACACGCAAAGTTCGGTACAACAGGTTTCCTGCCGACGTTGATCAGCGGGACCCTCGAGCAATTGGAAAGGGCGATTTCGGCCGTCGATGCCGCGATGGCAGCCGGTATACCCGGCATCCTTGGAATCCACATCGAGGGGCCATTTCTCAATCCGGCCCGGAAGGGAATTCACGACGCAACGAATTTCCGCGACCTCGACCTCGACGCGCTTGAGATCGTGACGTCCTTCAAGCGCGGCAAGACGCTCGTCACACTGGCGCCGGAGCGCACAAAGCCGGAGATGATTGCCGCGCTGGTCGCAGCCGGCATTGTCGTTTCGGCCGGCCATAGCGACGCTACGTGCAGCGAGGTCCGCGTCGCGCTGGATCGTGGTCTGACTGGCTTCACCCATTTGTTCAACGCGATGTCTCCTCTGCGCGCCAGGGAGCCTGGCATGGTCGGCGCCGCTCTGGACGACGGATCGAGCTGGTGCGGCATCATTGTGGACGGGCACCATGTCGATCCCGTCGCGCTTCGCCTCGCCCTGGCCGCCAAAGGCTCCGAAAAATTGATGCTGGTGACGGATGCAATGCCCAGCGTGGGTGCGGATACCAAGTCCTTCATGTTGCAGGGCCGGCGGATTTCCGTCGCAGACGGCATTTGTCGCGCACCCGACGGAACACTTGCGGGCAGCGATCTCGATATGGCGAGCGCATTTCGCAACGCAATCCGGATGATGCGCGTTGACCTTGCATCGGCATCACAAATGGCCAGCAGAAATCCCGCGGCTTACCTGGGAATCGATGACCGGATCGGATCGATAGCGGTGGGAAAGCAAGCGAGCTTCGTCCTGATCGATGAGAAATTTGCGGTTTCAGAAGTCTGGATAGACGGTCGAATGCAATGGTGACCCGCGCCATCGTGATCTTCGGTGCGACCGGCGACCTTTCGCGGCGGATGTTGCTTCCATCGCTGTACAATTTGCACGCCGATGGTTTGCTACCCAAAGATTTGCTGATCGTCGGGTGCTCCCGCGGCGCGATGTCCGATTTTCCATCTGCCGCCCGGACGTGGGTATCCGAACGGCTGGGTAGTCAATTCGACAAAAGCAAATGGGCGGAACTGGGCGACAGGCTGCTGCATGCAACAGTCGATGCAAATGTGCCGGAATCCTTTGAGAGCCTGAAATCCGTTCTCGACGGTATTGATGACGTCCTCTTTTATCTGTCGACGTCGCCGACCCATTACGACGCAATCTGCAGAAATCTAAGATCGGCCCGCCTCGCAGGCTCGAACAACAAAGTCGTCGTCGAAAAGCCCGTCGGCTCCAACCTTCGCAGCTGCCAGGCCATCAACGATTCGCTCGCGCGCGCGTTCGCCGAAGAAGACATATTCCGGATCGATCACTACCTGGGAAAAGAAGCGGTTCAGAACCTTCTCGCCTTGAGATTTGCCAACACGCTTTTCGAGCCGCTCTGGAACAAAGTCTCCATCGAACAGGTGCAGATCACGGTGGCCGAGACTGTCGGGGTCGAAGACCGGTGGGGGTATTACGACGAATACGGCGCGTTGCGGGACATGGTGCAAAACCATCTTCTCCAGCTTCTTTGCCTGGTCGCCATGGAGCCTCCGGCAAGCCTCGAGCCGGATTCCGTCCGCAATGAGAAAGTCAAAGTGCTTCGCGCCCTTCGGTCGCTGGATGGCCGGGAGATTTCAAAGCGTACGGTGCGGGGGCAATATTCCGAAGGTTTCGCCGAGGGGCGGCCTGTGCCGGGCTACACCAGCGAACCGGGAGGCCGTCGCAGCGACACCGAAACCTTCGTCGCGCTTCAGGCCAACATCGATAACTGGCGCTGGGCAGGCGTGCCGTTCTATCTGCGGACGGGCAAACGAATGCCGCGCCGGCGCTCGGAGATTGCGATCCAGTTCCGCGAGGTCCCGCATTCGATTTTTCCCGGCAACGCGCTTCCCGCCAATCGATTGGTGATCCGTCTCCAGCCTGAAGAGGAGATATCGCTGACGCTGGTCAACAAGACTCCCGATCTCGACCAGCTCACTCTGCGGCCGTTGAGCCTTAACCTCAGTCTGAGTGACACATTCAGCAAGGCGCGGCGGCGGATTGCTTATGAACGGCTCCTGCTGGAGGCGCTGAACGGCAACAGTACGCTCTTCGTCAGACGTGACGAAGCTGAGGCGGCTTGGCGCTGGATCGATTCGATCGAAGAAGGCTGGCGTCGGCAGGGCGTCACCCCTTCGCCCTATCCGGCAGGGACCTGGGGACCGTCGTCGGCCGTCGCACTCGCGGAACGCAACGGACACAGTTGGCATGAATGAGCTTCATCGATTTAGGCACGCAGAGGAGATGTATGCGGCGTTGGCAGAAAGGATCGTCAAACAGCTGAATGACGGGATTGGACGCAACGGCAAGGCCAGCATGGTCGCATCAGGCGGAACCTCGCCGGGAGAACTCTACGACCTGCTCTCGTCGCAAGACCTCGAATGGAAGAATATCTGGATCACGCTGTCCGACGAACGTTGGGTGGACACATCATCGACACGAAGCAACGAGAATCTGGTGCGATCTCGCCTGATGCGCGGTAAGGCAAACTCAGCCAACCTCGTGCCGATGAAGACGCGAGCATCCAGCGCCGGCGCGGCCGAACAAAGCGTTTCCGCCAGCATCTCTTCCATGCCTCGTCCGTTCAATGTGGTCTTGCTGGGGATGGGTATGGATCTTCACACGGCCTCGCTCATCCCCGGCGCCGTGGAACTTGACCGCGCGATGAACCCGCACGGTCCAGATTTTGCCACCGCCGTTTATCCATCCGATATCGGGTCCATGGGAGAACGCTTGACCCTGACCTTGCGGGCTATCCTCGATTCGCGGTCGATCGTCCTGATCATCCGGGGCGAAGAAAAGCTTGCCGCCTACAAAAAGGCATTGGAGGAACAGAATGTCTTGCGGGCACCGGTTCATGCGGTGCTGAGGCAGACCGCCGTACCCGTCTCAGTCTACTGGGCTCCCTGAAAACACTTCAATTCATGTCGGGCGCAATCTCTGTCTCGGAGACTTATGAAGGTAATTCCGGCGACACCATGATCAGAGGGGAACCGCTACATCTCCGAATTCTCACACGCGCGGGCTAGCGCGCGTGGTTGGGGGCCACACAGCGCGCTGCGCACTGCTCAGACCGAATTCTGCCGAGCGCTTTGCCAAAGACGGAAATGAGGGGCTTTGGACCGCAAGGCTCAATTTGCCGTTCAAGGTCTTAGCGGATTTCCTCGCGGTTCGAGAATGGTGGGCCCGGCAGGACTCGAACCTGCGACCAGACCGTTATGAGCGGTCAGCTCTAACCAACTGAGCTACAGGCCCTTCGGCCGTCCCTTAGCAGGAATGACCGGGGCGCTGGAAGCGGTCGCTCGCGACATTGTGTGCACAGGCCTATGATCCGCCACGGAGATGCCCCAGTTCGGCCTTTCGTAGACCGGATGCTGGAAACGACTTCGCGAAAAGCCTCGTGCTTCGACCAGAGAGGATATGCCATGCCAATCTCAAGCTTCCGCCGCATGGGCGCCGCCGCGCTTTTCGGCGTCGTCGCCGCCCTCGCACCGTTCGCGGCGCAGGCCGACCCGGGGCCGCGCGCAATCACCGTCAGCGGTGAAGGAACAGCTGCCGGCGCCCCCGACCGGGCCATCCTCAGCGCCGGCGTCACCACCCTCGCGCCGACCGCCGCCCAAGCCCTCGCTGCCAACGCGCGCAAAATGACCGGCGTGTTCAATGCCCTCAAGAAGCTCGGCGTCCCCGATCGGCTGATCCAGACCTCGAACTTTTCGGTCCAGCCGCAATATGCGAACACGAGTGGAAACGAGCAGGCGCGTATCACAGGGTATCTTGTATCCAATCAGGTCGACGTGACGCTGGACGACGTGAAGAAGCTGGGACCCGCACTCGACGCGTTGGTGGCAGCAGGATCCAACCAGATCAATTCGGTCGGGTTCGAGATCAAAGACACCGACACGCTTGAAGCCAAGGCGCGCGAAGCCGCCATTGCCGATGCACGCAACCGGGCCGAAACCTATGTCCGGGCGGCCGGTGCCAGCCTCGGCGCTGTGCAGTCGATCGCTGAGACCGGAAGCGGCGCGCCCATGCCCGTGTTTCGGGCCAAGGCGATGTTCGCCAACGACGCCGCGACGCCGACAGCGGCCGGCGAACTGACCGTTACGGCCAACGTATCGGTGACGTTTGAACTGAAATAGGGAAATCGGGACATGAAAGAGGCGGCGGAGCAGTGCCCCGCCGCCTTTTTTGCTTATGAGCAGGCCGGTCAGTGCCCCATCCGGCCCTCGATGGCGTCGATCTCGTCCATCGTCTTGTTCATGCGCGCAAGCAACGCCTGATAAGGCGCCGGCGTCGCCATATCGAGACCGGCTTTCTTGTAGAGATTGTAGGGATAGTCGGAACCGCCGGCTTTCAGCAGGTTGATGAAGCGGTGCTGGGCGGGCTTGCCTTCGTGCTCGATGGCATCCGCGAAGCTCGCGGCACCCGCCATGGATGTCGCGTACTGCCAGACGTAGAAACCATAGTAGAAATGGGGGATGAACTCCCACTCCGTGCAATAGGCCGGGTCGATCTTCATCACGCCCTCGGCATCGCCATGATACTTCTTCAGCAGTCCGCAATAGATCTCCGACATGCGCGCGCCGGAAATAGCCCGGCCCGCTTCTACCTCTTCATGCAAGGCGAGCTGGAATTCGGCGAACATGGTCTGGCGGAAGAAGGTTCCGCGCATCAGCTCAAGCAGTTCGCCCAGATAGTAGAGCTTCTCGGCGTCCGTCTGCGCGTGCGCAACCATGTAATCGCTCAAAAGCATCTCGTTGGTGATCGATGCCGTCTCGGCGGTGAAGGTCGAATAGTCCGAAAGCTCGAAGGGCTGGTTGTCGTGGGTCAGCAGCGTGTGGACCGCGTGGCCCCATTCGTGAACGAAGGTCGACAGCGAGTAGTAGTCGTAATTGTGGTTGAGGTGCAGATAAGGGTGCACGTCATAGGCCGAACCCTGCATATATGCGCCGCCCGCTTTGCCGGTACGCGGCAGGACATCCATCCAGCGACCGGAGAAGCCCTTCTTGAGATCGGCCACATATTCGGGGCCATAGGCTGCCGTCACGTCGAGGGCAATGCGCTCCGCATCCGCCACCGTGAAGTGCAGCGGTTTCTTCAATTCGAACATCGAAGGATAGATGTCGTAGTAAGCGAGATCGCCCTTGATCCCGAGAAGCTTCTTGCGAAGCTTCAGGTAACGATACATCGTCGGCAAGCCTTCATTGGCCTGTGCGACTAGCTGACGATAGACCGCCTCCGGCATGTTGTCGGCGAAGACTGCTGCGGCTAGTGAATTCGGGAAGTGCCGCACCTTCGCGTCGAACACTTCGCCCATCACCTGCGTCGTCAGCGTCGCACCCAGCGTCGCCTCGTATTTTTTCCACATACCCCAAAACGCATCGAACACCTTCTTGCGGTCGGCCCGATTGGCGGCCTGGCGGTAGCGGGCATAGCTGCCCTGATCGATGACGACCTTTTTCCCGTCGGAGAGCGTCACAGTCGGGAACGGTGCTTCGCCATTCGCAAATGCGGAATAGATCGCATCGGGTTGCGCGAGGACGTTGCCGGCCGCGGCGAGAACACCCTCGCTCTCGGCGGAGAGCGTGTGCGGCGCCGATCGCAGGATGTTGTCGAGATAGAAGCCAAAGCGACGCGCGAGATCAGGCTCCGCCGCTTCGAACTGATGAATTTTGTCTCCACCGATCGCGAGGATTTCGGGCGTAACCCAAGCCGTCTCGACGCCGAATTGCGTTCCAAGGGCGGCGGCCAACTGGTTCCGCTCCTGATTCGCGGCCACCCGGACATCTTCATCGGCCTTGAGACCAGAATAGGCGCTCAACCGCTGGATCGCGCGGCGAGCATCGCTCATGGCGCTCAGTGCAGCCAAGAGATCCTTGGCGCTCTTGCCGAGCGTTCCCTTGTACTTCGAGAAGCCGTCCATTTCCGCTTTGACGCGGTCGCGCTCGGCCGTCCAGGCTTCGGGCGAGGGGTAGAGGTCGGAAAGGTCCCACATATAGGCCGGATCGACGGGCGCAGGCGCCGCTATAGGTGCCTTGGCAAGTGCCGCCACGCTGCCGCCGGCTGCTGCCATCATGGCCAGAGCAAAAATGCGGGACGTCTTCATGGGTTCCCCTATCGCATAGTTCGCCTGCTCCCTAGCATATCGCGCGTTCAATGCCACGGCCGGACACGGGAGCGTGATATCGGCGAAATCGCCTGCCAACCGTGAGATTTGTTGCGTTTGCACCGTAACGATGGACAGATAGGATGGCTGCGAAATCCATGAACGCCAGCCATGAACAACCCGTTTTTCGAGCCTTGGAACACGCCTTTCGGAGCGCCTCCGTTCGACAAGATAAGGCCCGAGCATTTCGGGCCAGCCTATGAACGGGCACTGGCCGAGCATCGCAGCGAGATTGGCGCCATCGCAGCCGCACCAGCGAGCTTCGCAACCACGATCGTCGCCCTGGAAAAGAGCGGGCAGCTGTTGCGGAAAGTCGAAGCTGTGTTCGGCAATCTCTGCGCTTCGCACACAAATGAGGTGTTGCAGGCGATCGAGCGCGACATGGCACCTATTCTGGCCAGGCACTGGAACGATATCTTCCTGAACGCAGATTTGTTCGCACGCATCGACGCTGTTTCCACAGACGGGCTCGATGCCGAAAGCGTGCGTGTGCTGGAACGCTACAAGCTCGACTTCGAACGCGCGGGCGCGAGACTGAAAGGCGGCGATCGCGAGCGGCTGGCGACAATCATCGAAAATCTCGCGACGCTTGGAACGCAATTCGGCCAGAACGTGCTCGCCGACGAGCAATCCTTCGTTCTGCCCTTGCAGGAGGCTGACCTAGACGGGGTTCCTGAGGTTGCTCGCGAAGCGGCTGCGCAAACGGCCAAGGAGCGCGGGCTCGATGCGTCATTTGCGGTAACGACCTCGCGGTCGAGCGTCGAACCGATCCTGCAATTCGCCGACAAGCGAGATCTGCGCGAGAAGCTTTTCAAGGCTTGGATCAAGCGTGGCGGCAATGCCAATGCACACAACAACTCGGCGATCATTGGCGAAATGGTAAGGCTGCGCGCCGAGCGCGCACGTCTTCTCGGCTACCCAAGCTTTGCGCATTACAAGCTGGCCGACACGATGGCAAAAACACCGGTCGCAGCGCGAACCCTGCTCGACCAAGTCTGGGCTCCGGCCAAGGCACGGGCAATCGAAGAGCGCGACGCGCTCCAGGCCGAGATTCAGAAGGAGGGCGGCAACTTCCCACTCGAAGCCTGGGACTGGCGCTACTACGCCGAGAAGGTGCGCAAGGCGCGCTACGATCTCGACGATGCCGAACTCATGCCCTACTTCCAGCTCGACAATATGATCGCGGCGGCATTCGACACGGCACATCGCTTGTTCGGGCTCGATTTCGCCGAGCGGCACGACATTCCCGTCTATCATCCGGACGTTCGCGTTTGGGACGTGACGCACAACGGTGCGCATGTCGGCTTGTTCTACGGCGACTATTTCGCGCGCAGCTCCAAGCGCGGCGGCGCCTGGATGAGCTCGTTCCGCGACCAGGAGCGGCTGGACCACGACGTTTCGCCCCTGATCGTGAACAGCTGCAACTTCAACAAGGGCAATCCCGCGCTCCTGTCGTTCGACGAGGCGAAGACACTGTTTCACGAGTTCGGCCATGCGCTGCACGGATTGCTGAGTAATGTACGGTTCCCGCGGCTTTCGGGCACCAATGTCGCGCAGGATTTCGTCGAGCTTCCCTCGCAGATCTATGAGCACTGGATGGAGGTGCCCGAGACCCTCGAGCGCTTCGCCCTGCATTATGAGACCGGCAAGCCCATTCCGAAGGCGCTGATCGAAAAGCTTCGGAAGGCACGCAATTTCAACAAGGGCTTCGCTACGGTGGAATTCCTTGCCTCGGCACTGGTCGATCTCGACTATCATGCGCTCGACAACCCGGCCGATCTCGACTCTGCGGCATTCGAGAAGGCGTCTCTGGATAAGATTGGGATGCCGAAGGAAATCGTCATGCGACACGCCAGTCCGCATTTCCTGCACATTTTTACAGGCGACGGATATTCGGCAGGGTACTACTCCTACATGTGGTCGGAAGTGCTGGACGCAGACGGATTCCAGGCCTTCGAAGAAGCGCATGACGCTTTCGACCCGGCCACGGCAAAACGTCTCCTCGACTTCATCTATTCGGCTGGCGGAACCAGGGATTTTGCCGAGGCCTATCGTCTGTTCCGAGGTCGAGATCCCAAGATCGATGCCCTGCTCGAAGGACGAGGATTGGCGGCATGAGGCGCGTAGCGATCGCGTTGCTCGCGGCGGGACTTGTCACTGCATCTGCGGCTTACGCCACGCCGGCGCCCCGCCTTGCATTGGCATCTCTCGCTACCCTTCCCGTCGTCGAGCGCAATCCTTACGTCGAGACCGCCGATGCGAATGCCGATGTCGCGGCGGCGTTCGCACGGGCACGCACGAGCCACAAGCGCGTGCTGATCGACATGGGTGGAAACTGGTGCGGGGATTGCGTGGTGCTGGCGAATCTCATGCTGCTGCCGGAGATGAAACCGTTCATGGCGCGGCACTTCGAGTTCGTCTCGGTCGATGTCGGACGCTTCGACAAGAACCTTCAGATTCCGAACCGCTTCGGCGTCAAACTGGATGGCGGCGTGCCGGCGATTCTGATTGTCGAGCCCGACGGCAAGACGGTCGTCAACCCGGACAATGTCTCGGCACTTGAAGATGCCCGCCATATGACGCCGCAGGCGCTGGCCGACTGGATTGCGCAATGGGCGCGATAGTGCATTTCACGCGGCCGGCGCCACACGTCGCCCTGCTGGAGATCGACAATCCCCCGATGAACGCGCTTGGGCGCAATGCGCGCGCAGCATTGCTGAATTCGCTAGACGCGATCGATGCCGACAAGGACCTGCGCGCTTTAATCCTGACCGGCCATGGCACGCGCGCATTCTGCAGCGGGGACGACCTCAAGGAGCAAGCCGAAGCGCAGAAGGTGGGTTCCACCGCGCATCTGGCAGAGTTCGCGAAGGTCCTGGAGCGAATTGAGAGCTTTCGACTGCCGGTTATCGCGGCAGTAAACGGCTGGTGCCTTGGCGGTGGTTTGGAGCTTGCGAGTGTGTGCGACATCCGCATCGCCTCGCCGGATGCCCGCTTCGTCTGTTCCGGCGTCAATGTCGGGCTGATGGCTTCGGCCTATCGCCTGCCGCGGCTGATCGGCGTCGCGCGCGCCAAGCATATGCTTCTGACTGGTGGGCCTGTAGACGCGCGAACCGCCGAGATGTTCGGCCTTGTTACCGCCATATCCGCGCCCGACGCGCTGATGGAAGATGCCGTTGCGCTGGCGGTGCGCATCGCCAGCCGTGCGCCACTATCGGTCGAAGCGACCAAGCGAACGGCCGCTTTGGCGCCCGACCTCACGCCGGACGAAGCCTCAGCAGTCAATTCGAAGGAACTCGCAGTTCTCGGGAGAAGTGCCGACCATCGCGAAGCGCTCGTGGCTTTTGCCGAGAAGCGCGTACCAATCTTCAAGCGCGAATAAGCCCGTCCTTCGGATGGATCGGTGCCGAAGACGGGAATACTGCCGCCAGTTGGTTCGCCCTCAAACCCATATGATCACGCAACACGCCGGTGGCAATGCTTCGAAAGTCGGTCGTCGGCCTGAGATCGCGGTTCTGGTAGAGGTTCGCAGGCTTCAGGCCAGGCCAATCGGCAACGACCTGCCCGCCGCGAATCGCGCCGCCGGCGAGGAAGACAGCGCTGCCGGTGCCATGATCGGTTCCTTGAGTCCCGTTCATCGCGACCGTGCGGCCGAACTCGCTGACCGCAATCACCACCGTGTCCCGCCAGATCGGACCCAGCCCCTGACGGAGCGCAGCAATGCCATGATCGAGCGTCCGCAGATTGGTCGAGAGCGGGCTGAACGCGCCGGCCTGGTTCACATGCGTGTCCCAGCCGCCGATATCGACCATCGCGATGCGCTCGCCATCCGGGGTCGACAGGAACCTGGCCGCAGCCGTCATCAATTGCACAAACGCCTGATAGCCGGCCGCGCCCGTTCCTGCGGCGACGCTGTTGGCACCCTGTGCCAACGCGAAGTCTCTGGCGAGGACCGGATCGGTTTCGCCGTAGAGCATCGCCACGCGCTGGACAGTGTCGTAGTCGGGCGACGGCAGAAGAGACGGAGCCCAGGACGTGACCGGCGCCGGACCACGCAGAACCAGCGGCATGTGAGAATCGAGGGCCACGCCGAGCGGCTTCCCGGTGCCGGGAATCTGTGCCAATGCTCGATTGAGCCAGCCGGTTTCGAGGCCATTTGGATTTTCGGAGCCGTTCTCGAGCAGGTTCTGGCCATCGAAATGCGAGCGATCGCGATAGGGCGTGGCGCAGGCATGAACGACTGTCATCTCACCGGCGTCATAGAGGCTCTTGAGCCCCACAAGGTTGGGATGGAGGCCGAACATGGCATCGAGCTTGAGAACGCCGCCCGCTTGCCCTGGCGGTGGAAGCGCAAGACCGTTCCGCGCCCGCTCGAAATCCGGATCCCCATAGGCTGGAGCGGCCGACAGACCGTCCATCGCACCGCGCAGGATGATGACGACCAGGCGCTTGTCCGTCTCGGCCGCCGCGAAGACGGCCGATGGGAGACCGGCGGCGACCAGACCACACCCCGTTGCGTGCAACATAAGTCGGCGCGTGAGCATGGTTATCTCCTCTGGAATTCCGGCGAGGCAAGCAGAAGCGTCAGACCCTGTTGCGGACTTTGCGCGCGCGCGATTGCCTGACTCGTGGCGGCCGACAATTGCGGACCGAGTACGTCGGCACCGAGTGCACCGGGATTGAGATTGGACGAAGCGAGACTGCCAGAAGTCTGGTTCGCCCACTCGAAGCGCTTCCATACCGCGTCGGCGCCCAGCCATTCCGCTGCGATGTCGGGCCAGCCGTTCGGGCCAGGCGGGTTGTAGGGCGCCTGCCCCATGCTGCGATAGGCGCGCAAAAGCGAGGCTGCGTCGGGCCGATAATCCGGGAGCGCGCGCGCGGCGGAGATCACATATTCCTCCGGCGTCTTGAACTTTTGTGCTTCGGGGCGAAACGCTCCTGCGCTCTTCACCATCTGGACATACACCGACTTGAGATCGCCACCTGTAGCCAGAAACGCACCGGCCATCGCTTCGACCATCTCGGGCGGCGGATCGTCGGCGACGAAATGGCGTGCCAGCTTCGTGGCAATGAAATGCGCTGTCGCCGGATGGGCAGCGAGATCATGCAACACCGCCTCACCCTGATCGACGCCAGCCTCGTCGTAGCGCTTGCCCATGATGGTCTGCGATCCAGGCTCGTGCTCTTCGTCGTCAAACTCGAAGAGCCCTTTGCCATTGAGGCGGCCTTGCAGAACCAACCTGTAAAACGGGACGCGCGGCGGGCTGGCGATCGTCCAGCCAGTGATGACGCGGGCAAAGCTCGTCACATCGGCCTGAGTATAGCCGCTGCGGACGCCCATGGTCTGAAGTTCCATGATCTCGCGCGCGAGATTCTCATTGAGCCCGGTTTGTTGCGGCACCGCAAAGGGCTGGTCACGGCGCGCACGCAGCGACGGATTCCTGCCGACCTTCGAATTCGGACCGACGGACCGGAAATTGTCGAGATAGAAAAGCATCGCGGGATGCTTGGTCGATGCCAGGAGCATATCGACGAAGCGTCCGGTGACATTGGGCCGAATGACGTCGCGCTCGAAACTCGGCGGCATCGCGATCGCGCCAGGCTTGGCGCCGGAAACCACAAAATGATTGACCCAGAAATGTACAAGACGCTCGAAGAACGGGCGCTCGGTCTGGACCGAGGTGTCGAAGCGCGCCTTCACCGCCACGGCATAGCGCGGGATGAAGGTCTTCACATATTCGCGCTCGATGCTGAAGCCGGAATCGCCGCCGGTCATCGCGGAGTCACGCATGCCGGCTTCGGGCTTGAGCTTATAAGGATCCATGCCATGCGTCCGCGCATCGGCGGCGATTTGGCGGACCCATTTGAAGAACGCGCCCATGTCGTCGGCGGTCGAAGGCAGCGCGCGCAGCGGGTCTGGCAGTTCGCGCTCCGGCGTGAGTTGGGCGATCAGCCAGCCCTTCGGGTCGTTGGCGACATCCGCGACGTCGCCAGGCCTCGCACCGAGACCAAACCGGTTGGTAGCGATGGCAGCATCGATCGACATGGGGCTGTCCTTCTGGTTGCCAGGTGCCGTTTCAACGCGGCGCTCGACCCAGTCCGGCGGCCGGAGAGCCACAAAGCGCGCTCAGGGGGTCTGCGAACCAGGCTTGGGAACCCCGGCCCCCTTGGCCAGAATGCCGCTTGAATCCTGCGCAGGCTTACGCCATAACCGCCGCCCAACCTGGTTTCGCGGGCGTAGCTCAGGGGTAGAGCATAACCTTGCCAAGGTTAGGGTCGGGCGTTCGATTCGCCTCGCCCGCTCCAGGTTCCTTATCAATTATAGGCACTTACCTTGTCGAAGGTTCGGCCGCCGCTAGACGGTCAGGCCGTCTTCAGGCTGTCGACAATGCGTTCGCTGGCTTTGCCGTCGCCGTAATGGTTCACGGCAGCCGTCATCCGGGTCATCTCACGCGGCTTGTCGAGCAGGGACGCGACAACGCCGACAATCCGGCCCAAATCCGCACCTACAAGGCGTACCCTTCCGGCCTCGACGGCCTCCGCTTGCTCTGTAACGTCCCGCATGACGAGGACAGGCTTTCCAAGTGACGGCGCCTCTTCCTGGACGCTGCCGGAGTCCATCAGGATCAGATGGCTGCGCCACACATCGGGTCCACAATATGTTGGTATACGATTCTTTATGTACACATCGTATTGTTTTTAAGTAGTGTGATACGCACGTTCCGGAATGGTTTCATGGGAACTTATATTGACGCTGTCGCGTGCCTTGACAGTTAGCGCGGGTGGTAAGCAGATTCCTGCCCAATATAGGTAGATACTGGGAGCCGGCAATGATGAGTAGCAAGGAGTGCGCCGATAGGACTTCCAACATGCCCTCCGCCCAGATCGGCCGCAAAATTTCTTGGTCTAGCCCGAAGATCACCTGTTCAAGCGTCTTTGACGCGAGTGCGACAAACTCAAAGAGCTCAACACACAATCACAATAGCACCGCCCCTATCGACCAGCTGATACATCGGTGACGTCAGTGATGAGTCTTGTCGAATGATCGCGCCGCCGCCCGAATGCAGTCAGAAGCTTCATTTCTTGCTTTGGCTACAAGATCGGCCAAACGCACAAGTCCTGCCTCTTTCGCGATGAGTGCCAACTCTCCGAGCAGTTCCTCAGAGTACTCCGCTACGTAGATTCGACAACTTTCGGCCATAGCTACGCTCAGCTCCTTCTGCGTTGGCTGAGTTACTATGGGTAATATTTCCTATCCAGTCAATCTGCAATTAACGCGCCTTCAAAGTTGAGCGCCTCGCCAACACGCGCCATTGTCGCTCTAGAATGGGATGCTAAACCAACCCGTTATCAGCAAAACCGCTGCTGTAACAAGAAGACAAAATGCAAATGTATGTATTTTCGAAGGACTTACTTCGAGATAATTCGCCAGTGTGGTACCGAATCTTGTCATCAGTGCAAGACCAAGAAAAGTATCTGCAGGTATGAAAAATATCCTAATGGCGAAAAAAACATCCCCGGCCAACCGAAGCGCTGCTAGAGCGGCTGCAGCATCATCAAACTGGTTTTGGCCAGCAAGCTGCATTGACCTGACTGGCCCTTTTTGTACCAGGCGGATTGTTAGAAACTGTCTTGGGAAAGGGGTTTTGTCATGGCGAAGAAGCGATTTAGTGCTGAGCAGATCGTGGCACTTCTGCGTCAGATCGAGG
>JAFEEQ010000022.1 GCA_018241025.1 Pseudomonadota bacterium | reverse complement strand
CACCAGACGACCACACTCGAGCCTGAACGGGCTCACACCGACGGAGTTTGCAGCACGGCCCAGCCAGGGCCATAACCAGAACAGACTCTCCTCATGAACGAGGGCATAACGGGGAGCACGTCAGCCGCTGCGCGCGAGGTCGCGGATGGCTTCGGACCGGCTTTGGTAGCCCCGATGCGCGACAAGGTCGTCGACCGCGGCTGCGAGTTCGTCGCCCAGGACGATGGTTATACGCTGCATGAGGCAGTCCCAGCGGGTGCTTACGCCTGCGAAACTTGCCGATTTTTCATCCGGACCGCCACCATGCCCAAAAGACATGGCGCCATGCCCGGCCGGTGGATTTGCCGGCGGCTGCTCCCGAGTACGATCTTTTGATAATTACGTCCTATCGGGGATGGGGATGCGTCGGTGGGACCTTGTGTTCGGATGCGCGGTCCTGGCTGCTGGAACGGCGCAGGCCGGCCCGATCGAAACCGTGATCGTGACCGGGCGGGCGCAGGACCTTACCGGCATCGCCGCATCCGCCAACCAGGGCACGGTGAGCGCCGCAGACCTCGAGCAGCGGCCGCTGTTGCGGCCCGGCGAGGTGGTGGAAGAGATACCCGGCGTGATCATCACGCAGCATTCCGGCAGCGGCAAAGCCAACCAGTATTTCCTCCGCGGATTCAATCTCGACCATGGCACCGATCTGGCGATCAGTGTGGACGGCGTTCCGGTCAACATGCCGACGCATGCGCACGGACAGGGCTATGCCGATCTCAACTTCCTGATGCCGGAACTCGTGGAGAGCGTCGCATACAAGAAAGGGCCGTACTATGCCGATGTCGGCGATTTCGGGTCGGCGGGCGCGTTCGACATCCTCTACTATGATCGCCTGCCGGAAGGTTTCGCGCGCATCGAAGCAGGGCAATTCGGCTATGCGCGCGCCATGATTGCGGACAATGTCGCCCTCGGCGGCGGCAACGCGATCGCCGCTCTGTCCTTCGAGCACAATGACGGGCCATGGGATCGGGGCGACGACGAACGCAAGATCGACGGCTTGGTGCGTTTCACCCAGGGCGCTTGGACGGTGACAGCGGCGGCCTATCACAATGTGTGGCGCTCGACCGATCAGATTCCGGATCGCGCGATCGCCGGGCTCGCCGATCCGGTCGGGGCGCCCGTACCGGCGGCGACGATCTCGCGCTGGGGCGCAATAGATCCCACCGACGGCGGGCAAACCGGACGCTATTCGTTGAGCGCGGCGTGGCGCGGCGACGACGCGGCTGTGCAGGTCTACGGCATGTTCTACAACCTGCACATGTTCTCCGACTTCACATATTTTCTGGACGATCCGGTGCACGGCGACCAGTTCCTCCAAGCCGACCAGCGCTATGTGTTCGGCGGCGCGGCGCACAAGGCGTGGCAGCACGGATTGTTCGGCGGCGACTCGGAAACACGCGCCGGCATCGACCTGCGCAGCGACATTATCCAGAACGGCCTTTTCCATACCGAGCGCCGCGCGATTCTGGGCACGGAACATTCCGACGACGTGACCGAGACAAGTGCGAGTCCCTATATCGAGAACGAGACGCGTTGGAATACCTGGCTGCGTACCATCGTCGGCCTGCGCGGAGACCTCTACTGGATGGACGTCGTCAACAAGGCGGGCGGCGCCTCCGGCAGCCGGTCGTCGCAGGTCGTGAGCCCCAAGGTGAATGTGATCTTCGGGCCGTGGGACAAGACCGAGTTCTATGTCGATTTCGGGCAAGGCTTCCACAGCAACGATGCGCGCGGCACGGTGCAGGCGGTCGATCCCGCAACGCCCCTGCCGCGTTCGACCGGTGCCGAGTTCGGCGTTCGCAGCTCCCTGATTCCGGGACTGAAGACCGAGCTGTCGCTCTGGTGGCTGCATCTGCAATCCGAACTGGTGTGGGCCGGCGATGCCGGCGACACCGAATCGAGCGGACCGACCGACCGCATCGGGGTGGAACTGGCGAACTGGTACACGCCGACATCGTGGCTCACGTTCGACGCCGACTATGCCTATTCCCAGGCGCGCTTCAGCCGCTTCGATTCCGCGGGACAGCGTGTGCCCGAGGCATTGCAGGGAACGTTCGACGGCGGCGTGGCGGTGCACGATCTTCCGGGCGGTTTGGCGCCGTGGACGGCGGGATTGCGCCTGCGCTATTTCGGACCGCGGCCGCTGACGCAGGACGGCGCGGTGCATTCGCACGCCACGACGCTGGTCTATGCCGATTTGGGCTACAGATTCGCCAACGGCTGGGCGCTGAGCCTCGACGTGTTCAACCTGCTGGACGCGCGGACCAGCGACATCGACTATTTCTACACCTCGCGATTGCCGGGCGAGCCGCTGACGGGGGTGGACGATGTGCACACCCATCCGTCGGAACCGCGCGAGGTAAGGCTGTCACTGACCACGGCGCTTTAGGCGGCAGTTGTGAAGGGAAACTGGCACTCCGTTCACGCAGGCCTGAGCCCAGCCCGGAAGCTGCGCGATGGCTGTCATCTCTGCGCCCGCATTCGCCCGATCCACGCCAGCCGGCTGTCCAGCACGGCAAGGACCAGCCGGTCGGTGATCGCATCGGCCGGATCGCGCGCCGGCAAGTCCTGCAACAGCGCCGCGCGCGCCGTTTCGATCTCGCGCCGGAGCGCCGTCATCAGCGCCTTGCGCTTGTGTGCGGGGAGAAGCGGCCAGAGCGCAGCCCGCGTGCGGAACGGATCGATGCCGGGGCTTGCGGCGCGCGCGGCATCGCAGAGCCAGCGGTCATGCGCGGCCAGGCCCGCCGGGCCGAGCACATAGGTTTTCGCCCCGCGCCTGTCTCCTCCCGCGCGGGCCTTGAGCAGCCTCTTGCGCGCCAGCCGGTCGATCGCGGGATAGACCGCGCCGGCGCTGCCGCTCCATTCGGCCGAGCGCGAGTCCAGGAACACTTTTCGCACGGCATAGGGCGTCATGCCCGGCGCCCGGCGCAGCACGCCCAGGATCGCGCCTTCCAGCTCGGTTAACGCCGCTCGCGCTTTCGTCATTTGCCGCTCCGCTTCGTTCAATAGTACGAATCGTACTAAATTCAGTCCGAAGGAGCCAGACATGCCGACGATGAACCGCCTCTGGATGCGGCGCGCGTTCGAGCTCGCCGCCATGATCGCGTTGACGTTCTTCTTCGTCGGCGCCGTCGTCTGGCTGTCGTCGCAGGCGGGCATCGCGCTGCCGCAGATGCCGCTGCTGCGCCATACCTATCTCTACTTCCTCCTCACGGCGCTCCTTCTTGCCTACTTCTATTGGCGCGGCGAGCCGCTGGCGGAATTCGGCATCGTGGCGCCCAGGCGATTTCTCGTCCTGTTCGGGCGCGGCTTTCTGATCTTTGTTGCCATCCTGATTTTCGAGATCGCGATCACGCCCTTCATCGATCCGGTCATCCTCAAACTGACCGGCGCCCAGCCGCACCAGGCCGAGCGCTTTTTCGCCGCGCTGCGCGGCAATCTGGGCCTGCTGCTCTATCTCATCCCCGTCGGCTGGGTGTTCGGCGGCATCGGCGAAGAAATTCTGAACCGCGGCTTCATCATGACCCGCATGGCGCAGGTTCTTGGCAATGGCCGCGTCGCGTGGGTCGCGGCGGTCGTGCTGCAGGGCATGCTATTCGGCATCGGCCACGCCTATCAGGGGCCGGTCGGGATATTCGGCGTCTTCGTGATCGGCATGCTCTACGCCGTGGGCTCTCTCGCCTGGGGCCGCAACCTGTGGCCCGCGATCGTTGCGCACGCGCTGTTCGACACCTTCGGCTTCTGGGCGCTCTACTCCGGCTTCGCGCAAAGCTGAGGCGTCACTCCGCCATTGCCGTTTCGTAGTCCTCGTTCGCCGCGAGCCAGCGCTGCTCCGCGGCTTCGAGCTTGCGCACCGCGTCGGCGCGTTTCTTCGACACCGCGGTGCCCTTCGCGGGGTCCTTGGTGAAGAGCAGGGGATCGGCCAGCGCCCTGTCGTATTTCGCGATCTCGCCGTTCAATTCGGCAATCTGCGCCTCGGCGGCGTCGACCTTGTCCTTCAGCGGCTTGAGCTGGCGCCGCTTCTCGGCTGCCTCGCGCCGCAGATCGTCCTTCGATTTCACCGGCGCGGCGACGGCCGCCTCCGGCTCGGGCGGCGCATCGGCCGCGAGCAGGAAGCGGCGATAGTCGTCGAGATCGCCCTCGAACGGATTCACTTCGCCGTTCGCGACCAGCAACAGGCGGTCCGCCGTCGCCTCGATCAGGCGGCGGTCATGGCTGACCAGCACCACCGCGCCGTCGAAATCGTTCAGCGCCGCGAGCAGCTCACCGCGCGCATCGATGTCGAGATGGTTGGTCGGCTCGTCGAGGATCAGCAGGTTCGGCTTGTCGAGCGTCGCCAGCGCCAGCATCAGCCGCGCCCGCTCGCCGCCCGACAGATTGCCGACCTTGGTGAGTTGCTTGTCGGCCGAGAACCCGAACCCGCCGAGCTGCGTGCGGGCCTCCTGCAGCGTCAGCTTGGGCCGCAGCCGCATCAGCGTATCGACCGGCGTGATCAGCCCGTTCAACTCTTCGAGCTGATGCTGCGCGAAATAGCCGGGCACCAGCTTCTTCGCCCGAACGATCTCGCCGCCCATCGGCACCAGCTTCTCGGCGAGCAGCTTGGCCAGCGTCGACTTGCCGTTGCCGTTCTTGCCGAGCAGTGCGATGCGGTCGTCGGCATCGAAGCGCAGCGACAGCTTGGTCAGGATCGGCTTGCCCGTCTCGTAACCGACGCTGACGCGTTCCATGGTGACCAGCGGCGGATGCGCCTCGGTCGCCTGCGGTAGGCGGATCGGCGCGACATGCTCGTCGAGCGGAATGTCGATGCGCTCCAGCCGCTCGATCATCTTCATGCGGCTCTGCGCCTGGCGCGCCTTGCTCGCCTTGGCGCGGAAGCGGTCGACGAAGCTCTGCAGATGCGCCCGTCGAGCATCCTGCTTCTTCTGCGTCGCGAGGTCGAGCGCGCGCTGCATCGCCCGGGTCTCGGCGAAGGTGTCGTAGTTGCCGGTGTAGAGCTTCAGCTTGCCGTGCTCGAGATGGAGAATGAATTCCGCCGCGGTGTTGAGCAGGTCGCGGTCATGGCTGACGATCAGCACCGTGCCGCGATAGCGCTGCAGGAAGCTCTCCAGCCACATCACGCCTTCGAGGTCGAGATAGTTGGTCGGCTCGTCGAGCAGGAGAAGGTCGGGCGCGGAGAACAGGATCGCTGCCAGCGCCACGCGCATCCGCCAGCCGCCGGAGAATTCCGCACACGGACGAAGCTGGTCGGCCGCCGAAAAGCCGAGGCCGGCGAGGATCTCCGCGGCCCGCGCCGGCGCGGTATAGGCGTCGATCGCCTCCAGCCGGTGATAGATCTCGCCCAGCTTGTGGCCGTCGGTCTCGTGCTCCGCTTCTGTAAGAAGCCGCAGCCGCTCCGGATCGGCCTCCAGCACGGTGTCGATCAGGCTCGTCTGCGTCCCCGGCGCCTCCTGCGCCACCGCGCCGATGCGCCAGGCGCTGGGCCATGACACCTCGCCATCATCGGCATGCATCTGGCCGAGGATCACCTTCAGCAGCGTCGACTTGCCCGCGCCGTTGCGCCCGACAAGCCCCACCCGCCGCCCGGCCGGAAGGCTGGCGCTGGCGCCTTTCAGGATTTCGCGGCCCGCGATGCGGACGAGGACGTTGGCGATGACGAGCATGGCGCGGGGGTGTGCGACGGTGCTGGGCGCGGGTCAAGACCGTTTCCAGAACTTCCACCAGGCACCCCGAGAAAGGTATTTGCTGGGATAACCGGTACCGGATATCGCGTGTTGTAGAATTTGTACTTTTTCTGCGGGAAATCCGGGATCGACCGGAAACGGCTTCCGCTCGCCAAGCAAAATGGTTGCGATCAGAAAATCGAGCAGGGCGGCATGATATTCGTGGGTGCTGTGACCCGCTGCGCGATCCTCCCAGAGCGCTTCGGTCACAACGACCAGATCGCCAGTATTTTCTAGCCGGACCCGATAGATCGGTAAACCGTTCCAGCTACGGTGGAGAAAGAGGTAGGGCTCCACGAAGTAGATGAACCACTTGTCTTCCATCTGTTTGGGTATGAAACCGTCGGCGAGGCGTGCGAACTCGTCCGGTGTAAAAGAGCGCGCGTAGGCCAATGGGGTACCGGAAATGAACTCCTCGTGTTTCCAGCTTTGTGCATGTGCCGCCATATCTCGAAATCCCGGGTTGTTTGTGGAGCATAAAGCAAACTTGCTCTTTGCGGTGGGGTGGCTATAACCCGCGCAAATTTTCCCGACTTCGGAGTGACCTATGGCCGTCGAGCGCACCCTTTCCATCATCAAGCCGGACGCGACCCGCCGGAACCTGACCGGCGCCATCGTCGACCGCTTCGAGAAGGCCGGTCTGCGCGTGATTGCCTCGCGCCGCATCCGCCTCTCCCAGGCCCAGGCCGAAGCCTTCTACGGCGTCCACCGCGAGCGCCCGTTCTTCGCCAGCCTCGTCGCCTTCATGACCTCCGGCCCGGTCGTCGTGCAGTGCCTCGAGGGCGAGAACGCCATCGCCAGGAACCGCGAAGTGATGGGCGCCACCAACCCGGCCAACGCCGCCGCCGGCACGATCCGCAAGGACTTCGCCGAGTCGATCGAAGCCAACTCGGTCCATGGCTCCGACGCGCCGGAGACCGCGGCGAACGAGATCAAGTTCTTCTTCTCCGATCTCGATATCGTTCCCTGATTTCCTAGCCAATTTCCGTCGTCGCCGGGCTTGTCCCGGCGATCCATGAACACCCATGCCGCATGGGTGTTCATGGATGGCCGCCACAGGGGCGGCCATGACGAGGGAGTCGTTGGCGCGTAGTTTTGCTAGAGTGCTCGCGATCTGAATCGGGGCTGACTCATGCAAGGCAAGACAGTCGTAATAACAGGCGGCACATCCGGCATCGGCGAGGTTGCCGCGTTGCGCCTCGCCGAGATGGGCGCGCGTATCGTCCTTATCGCCCGCGACAAGGTTCGTGCCAATGCGACGCTGGTAAAGCTCCCCGGCGAGCGCCACAGCGTCCACTTCGCCGACCTGTCCTCCATCGCCGAGATGAAGCGCGTCGCCGCCGAAGTCGCCGCCGCCGAGCCGAAGATCGACGTGCTCATAAACAATGCCGGCGCGGTGTTCCTCTCGCGCCGGACGAGCGTCGACGGTCTCGAGATGACGTTCGCCACCAATCACATGGCGTATTTCGTCATCACCAACGGCCTGCTCGACCGGCTGAAAGCGACGCCCGGCGCGCGCATCGTCTCGACCGCCTCGGATGCGCACAAGGCGGCGAAGCTCGACTTCGACGATCTGCAGCTCGAAAAGAGTTACAGCGTCGCGCGCGCCTACGGCAATTCGAAGTTCTGCAACATCCTCTTCACCCGCGAACTTGCGCGCCGGCTGGGCGACGCCGGCGTCACCGCCAACAGTCTCCATCCCGGCTTCGTCGGCACCCGCTTCGGCCTCAACAATGCGAACAATGTCTTCATGCGCGGGCTACAACGCGCCATCATGATGTTCGGTATCACGCCGGAGCAGGGCGCCAAGACGATTATCCATCTCGCCTCCTCACCCGAGGTCGCGACGATCAGCGGCGAATATTTCTACAAGTGCAAACTCGAAGAGCCCACGCTCGCGGCACAGGACGATGCCGCGGCGCAGAGGTTGTGGGAGGTATCGGAGAAGATCGCGGCGGCGCATTAGCTTCTGACTGTCATCAAAACTCCGCTGTCATCCCCGGCGAGTGAGCGAAGCGAGCGAGGGAAGGGGACCCAGGATAATGTGCGCTTGAGGCTCTGCTTATCCTGGGTCCCCTTCCCTCGCCGCGCGAAGCGCGGCTCGCCGGGGATGACAGCGGAGTTTTAGGTGAGCAACACCGCCCGCCCGTCGCGCAACGCAATCCGTCTCTCCGCCAGCATTCGCAGCGCTGCCGGATAGATCCGGTGCTCCTCGACGAGTATCCGCGCCGCCAGCGTCTCCGCCGTATCGTCCGCCAGCACCGGCACCGCCGCCTGCGCGATGATCGGCCCGCTGTCGAGCTCCGGCACGACGAAATGCACCGTGCAGCCGCTGATCTTCACCCCGGCATCGAGCGCCTGCTGCTGCACACGGATGCCCTTGAACGCCGGCAGCAGCGAAGGATGGATATTGATCATCCGCCCTTCCCATTTGCGCACAAAGCTGTCCGACTGGATGCGCATGAAGCCCGCCAGACAAATCAATTCGATCCCGGCCTTCTCGAGTTCGGCATCGACCGCCGCGTCGAACGCCTCGCGGCTCGCAAAACTTTTGTGACTGAACGCGACCACGGGAACGCCGGCATCGCGCGCGACTGTCAGCCCCTCGGCGCTTTCGACATTGGAGAACACCAGTGCGATCTCTGCCGGGAAGTCCGGCGCGGCGCAGGCTCCGATCAGCGCCTTCAGGTTCGATCCGCGGCCGGAGATCAGGACGGCGACGCGCTTCTTGTTCATCAGAGCTTGAGCGATCCGCGATAAACGACTTTCGCTTCACCGTCGCCGGCGACGAGTTCGCCCACGCGCCAGGCCTTTTCGCCGGCTTCCTGGAACGCATCGATGACCTGGCCGGCTTTCTCCGCCGCCACCACCGCCATGAAGCCGAGGCCGCAATTGAAGGTGCGCAGCATCTCGCGTTCTTCAATCCCGGCTTGCCGCGCCAGCCAGCCGAACACCGGCGGCGGCGTCCAGGCGGAGAGATCGATCGCGGCGTCGAGCCCATCGGGCAAGGCGCGCGGCAGGTTCTCGGTGATCCCGCCGCCGGTGATATGGGCCAGCCCCTTCACACCGCCACAGCGCAGTGCGGCGAGACCGCTCCGGATATAAAGCCGCGTCGGCGCCATCAGCGCTTCGCCCAGCATCCGTGTCTCGTCGAATGGTGCGGGCGCGCTGTAGGGCAGGCCGCTATCCGTCACCACGCGGCGCACAAGCGAATAGCCGTTGGAGTGGACCCCGCTCGAGGCCACGCCGATGATCACGTCGCCCGCCGTCATCGCGTCGGTCTTCGGCAGGATCGCATCGCGCTCCACCGCACCGACGCTGAAGCCCGCGAGATCGAAATCGCCCTTGGCATAGAGGCCCGGCATCTCCGCCGTCTCGCCGCCGATCAGCGCGCAGCCGCTGTCGCGGCAGGCGCCGGCGATGCCTTCGATGATCGTCGCGGCGTGATCGACGTCGAGCTTGCCGGTGGCGAAATAGTCGAGGAAGAAGAGGGGCTCCGCGCCCTGCACGACCAGATCGTTGACGCACATCGCCACCAGGTCCTGGCCGATCCCGCCGATCAGCCCGGTATCGATGGCGATCTTGAGCTTGGTGCCGACACCGTCGGTCGAGGCGACGAGGACCGGGTCCTTGAACCCGGCCGCCTTGAGGTCGAACAGTCCGCCGAATCCGCCCAGCGCCGCATCGGCGCCCGGCCGGCGGGTCGCCTTCGCGGCCGGCGCGATTCGCGCCACGAGGTCTTCGCCCGCGTCGATGTCGACACCGGCATCCTTGTAGGTCAGGCCGTTCTTGAGGGGATTGTCGCTCATCGCGCAGGGGTTCGGGCCGCGTCGAACCCTTTAAGGAGCCTGCCGCCCAGGTGCAAGCCGCGCCGTGTCTTTGCCGCTTTTGCCTGACAGATAGGCGCTTTCGCGGGGGAATTGCGCGCTTTATAGTCTGCCCCGCTCAACCAAGGTTTGCGATGTCTCGCGCTTTATCCCGGCTTGCCCCCCTCATGGTGCTCGCCTTCGCCCTTCTGATTCCCGCTGCCGCACCGGCAGCCGACCTGACCTATTCGGTCAGCGGCATCCACGTCGACGCATCGGGGCCTTCGGCCAGCGCAGCGGAAGCCATCGCCATCGACCAGGGCCGGCCCCGGGCCTGGGACATTCTCTATCGCCGCATCGCCAAGCAGGCCGACTGGGGCAAACAGCCCAAGCTCGACGCCGCGGGCCTGCGCCGCCTGTCGCGCGGCTACACCGTCAACAACGAGAAGCGCTCGACGACACGCTACGTTGCCGACGTCACCTATATCTTCAGCCCTGAGGCCGTCGCCCGGGTGATGACCGGCGTCTCGCCGAGCTATCGCCTGGCGGGTCCTGGCCGCAAGATTCTGCTGATCCCGATGGCGCCGAATTTCGATCCGAAGTCGCCCTGGGTCAGCGCCTTCTCGAACCCGCGGTTCAATGCCAGCGCGGTGCCGTTTGCGGTCCCGACCGGAACCGCCCCTGACGTCATGGCGCTCAGCGATCTCAAATTCGATTCGGCGACCTGGGCCGATGTGCAGCTCGTCGCCGCCCGCATCCATGCGAGCGAGGTGGTGCTCGCCCTGGCGATCCCGCTGACGCAAGGCGGAACCGCGATCGACAAGCCGATGACGGGCAAGGTGCAGGTCTGGCTTCGTCGCATCGGCATCGCCGAGACGCCGATGAAAACCTCGGTCGATGTGCCGCTGATCAAGAACCCGGCGCAGACCTATCCGCTTGCCGCCGATGCGGCGGTGCGCGCGATCGAGGTGATGTTCCAGCAGAAGCCCGCGATCGACTTCGGTCCGAAGGCCTCGCTGGCCGCCGATGTCGACATCGACTCGCTGGCGCAATGGAACCAGATCCAGACCGCCATGAGCATGTCGCCGAGCGTTCTCGGCGTGCAGGTCTCAGCCATGGATATCGGCCATGCCCGGGTGATCGTCAGTTATCAAGGGCCGGTCGATACGCTGCAGGATGCGCTCGTTCCGCTCGGCGTGCAGCTCACGCAGAACGGCGACAACTGGACGATCGCCTATGCACCGCCGCCCAAACCGGTGGCAGCCACGCCGTGAGCCTGATCCTGCGCCACATCCCCAATATCCTGACCGCGATCCGGATTTTTCTGGCGCCGCTGGTCGGCTATCTGGTGCTCAATCACTACGATCTGGCGGCGCTGCTCGTCTTCGTGATCGCGGGCGCATCCGACGCCCTCGATGGATTCCTTGCCCGCCGCTTCGGTCTGATCTCGCGTTTCGGCGAATATCTCGATCCCGCCGCCGACAAGCTTCTGATGCTCTCGTCGTTCATCACGCTCACGATGATGGACGCCGTGCCGCTCTGGCTGACCGCGCTGGTGATCGGCCGCGATATCGCCATCGTCATCGGCGTCGGCATCGCGCGGCTGTTCTCGCTGCCGGTGAAGATCGAGCCGCTCGCCGTCGGCAAGGCCAGCACGGTGGTCCAGGTCGGCTACGTTGCCCTGATCCTGCTGCTCCTCACCTTCGATGTCGGCATGCCGGTGCTCGCCGAATCCGCCGGCATCATCGCCGCGGCCTTCACGCTGATGTCGTGGTTCTCCTACGGCCAGCTTCTGCTGCGCGCCTTCGTCCTGGGCCGTCGACCCGCCTGATACCCGTGGCATCGCAACTTCCGCTTCCATTGCCTGCAACGTCCGCGCTGGGACGTGCCGACTTCATCGTCGCGCCCGGCAATGCGCAGGCGGTTGCCTTCATCGACTCCTATCCCGCCTGGCCCGCACCGGCCGCGGCACTCTACGGGCCGCCCGGATCTGGCAAGTCGCATCTCCTTCACGTCTGGTCGGAGGCGGCCGGTGCCGTGCGGATTGCGGCCGCAAATCTCGATATGGCCTTCGTCGCGACGCTGGAGCCGGGCAGGGCCGTGGCCATCGACGATGTCGAGACGCGGACGGACGACGCCCCGCTCTTCGCCCTGTTTCAGCGCATGGGGCCGGTGCTGCTGACCGGTCACGAGCCGCCTAAAGCCTGGCCCGCAACGTTTCCCGACCTCGTTTCGCGGTTCGCGTCGCTGCTCGCCTTCCCGCTTTGGGCGCCGGACGATGCCCTGCTGGCCGCCCTGACGCGCAAATTGTTCACCGACCGGCAACTGGCCGTGCCCGACACTGTGGTCATGCGCATCGTCAACGCCATCGAACGCTCGCCGGCGGCCATCCGCGACTTCGTCGCCCGGGCCGACGCGCGCGCTTTGGCCAAAAAAAGCCCGGTTTCCGCGGCTTTGGTGGCAGAGCTTTTGGCCGAGACGGAGGCGTCATGACACTGTCGTGCCACCCGCCTAAGCTCCCGCCGACCGAGGAAGCCTGAGCGATGTCGACCCCCATTTCCGCCGATGACGCCGAAGCCGCGCCCGCGGCGCCGGATTTCGACATCGAGTCGCCCGAGCGTTTCGTGAACCGGGAACTGTCCTGGCTCGCCTTCAACCGCCGCGTGCTCGAAGAGTCGCGGAACCCCCGCCACCCGCTGCTCGAGCGTCTGCGCTTCCTCTCGATCTCGGCCTCGAACCTCGATGAATTCTTCATGGTCCGCATCGCGGGCCTCAAGGGCATGGTCGCCGCCGGCGTCGCGACCCAGTCGGCCGACGGGCTGACCCCGGCCCAGCAGCTCGCCGAAGTCGACATCATGTCGAAGGCGCTGATCGCCGATCAGCAGGCGGTGTGGATTCCGATGTGCGCCGAGCTGCGCGAAGCCGGCATCGCCGTCGTCGAGCCGGACGAGCTCAGCGACCAGGACCGCGTCTGGCTCGACCGCCATTTCCGCGAGCAGATCTTCGCGGTGCTGACGCCGCTCGCCATCGATCCGGCCCATCCCTTTCCCTTCATCCCCAATCTCGGCTTCACGCTCGCCGCGCGCCTGCTGCGCGCCAAGGACGGCAAGGTCGTCAACGCGCTCGTCCCCATCCCGCCGCAGCTTCAGCGCTTCATCCGCCTGCCGGATCACGGACGGCTGGTGCGCTTCCTGCCGCTCGAGAGGGTGCTGTCGATCTATCTCGACCGGCTCTTTCCGGGCCACGAGGTCAGCGGCCACGGCGTTTTCCGCGTCCTGCGCGACAGCGACGTCGAAGTGGAAGAAGAAGCCGAAGACCTGATGCTGCTGTTCGAGACGCTGCTCAAGCGCCGGCGCCGCGGCAACATCATCCATATGAAGTGCAGCAAGTCGATGCCGTCGGATCTGCGCGAATTCATCGCCGACCAGCTCGATCTCGAATCCGGCGATCTCGTCATCATCGACCGCATGCTCGGCCTGTCCGACCTCACCAAGCTGATCCTCGACGAGCGCCGCGATCTCCAGTTCAAGCCCTATGTCGCCCGTTTCCCCGAGCGCATCCGCGATCATGGCGGAGACTGCTTCGCCGCGATCCGCGAGAAGGACATCGTCGTCCATCATCCGTTCGAGAGCTTCGACGCGGTGGTGCAGTTCGTCCGCCAGGCCGCTGCCGACCCGAACGTCGTTGCGATCAAGCAGACGCTCTACCGCACCTCATCCGACAGCCCGATCGTCGCGGCGCTGGTCGAGGCCGCCGAATCCGGCAAGTCGGTCACCGCGCTGGTCGAGCTCAAGGCCCGCTTCGACGAGGCCGCGAACATCAAATGGGCCCGCGATCTCGAACGCGCCGGCGTCCAGGTCGTCTACGGCTTCATCGAGCTGAAGACGCACGCCAAGGTCTCGCTCGTGGTCAGGCGCGAGAGTGGCCAGCTCCACACCTATGTCCATTTCGGCACCGGCAACTATCATCCCAACACCGCGAAGATCTACACCGACCTCTCGCTGTTCAGCGCCGATCCCGCGCTCGGACGCGACGCGGCGCAGCTCTTCAACTTCATTACCGGCTATGCCGAGCCGACGCAGCTCGAGAAGATTTCCGTTTCGCCGATCAATCTGCGCGGCCGCCTGATCGATGCGATCCAGCACGAGATGGTCAACGCCAAGGCCGGCCGCCCCGCCGCGATCTGGGCCAAGCTCAACAGCCTCGTCGATCCGCACATGATCGACGCGCTCTACACCGCGAGCCAGGCCGGCGTGAAGATCGACCTCGTCGTCCGCGGCATCTGCTGCCTGCGTCCGGGCGTGCCCGGCCTGTCGGAGAATATCCGGGTCAAGTCGATCATCGGCCGGTTCCTGGAACATGGCCGCATCGTCTGCTTTGCCAACGGCCATGGCCTGCCGTCGCCCCAGGCCAAAGTTTTCATCTCCTCGGCCGACTGGATGCCGCGCAACCTCGACCGCCGCGTCGAGGCGCTGGTTCCGGTCGAAAATCCCACGGTTCATCAACAGGTTCTCGACCAGATCATGGTCGCCCTGCTGAAGGATCAGGCCCAGAGCTGGCACATGGCCGCCGATGGAACCTACACCCGCGACGCCGAGGCCTCGTCGCCGGAGGCCTTTTCGGCGCATACTTACTTCATGACGAATCCGTCCCTTTCCGGCCGTGGCCGGGCCCTCAAGATTCCGTCGCCGATATCGATCGTATCCCGGCGGGACTGAATGAGCGGCATCGGAGCACCGACGGCGGATACTCACGCGCCGCAAGGTTCGCGCGCGCGCCCGCGTCCGCGCGGTCCGGTGGCCGTCGTCGATATCGGCTCCAACTCCGTGCGTCTGGTGATCTACGAGAACGAGACCCGCGCCGCCGCCACGCTGCACAACGAGAAATCGATCTGCGCCATCGGCCGCGACATGGTCACGTCCGGCCGCCTGCATGCCGAGGGCTGCGCCATGGCGCTCGAAGCGCTCGCCCGCTTCAAGATGCTGGCCGACGACCTCGACGTGCAGGCCCGTGAGGCCGTCGCCACCGCTGCGGCGCGCGACGCCTCCAACGGCGCCGAGTTCGTGCGCCGTGCCGAGAGTGCCTGGGGTGCGCCGGTGCGCGTCCTCTCGGGCGAGGAAGAAGCCCATATCGCCGCCGAAGGCGTCGTCGCCGGCATCCCCGATGCCGACGGCCTGGTCGCCGATCTCGGTGGCGGCAGCCTCGACATGGTCAGCGTGCGCCACGGCCGCACCGGTGACGCCTTCACCCTGCCGCTCGGCCCCCTGCGCCTGATGGACGCCGCCAAAGGCGATGCAGACCGCGCCCGCAAGCTGGTCGACGACGCGCTTGGCAAGCTCCATCTGATCGGCACCAAGGATCGCGCTCTCTATGCCGTCGGCGGCATCTGGCGCAGCTTCGCCCGCGTCGACATGGAAGCGACGCGCTATCCGCTGCACGTGCTGCAGGAATACGAGATCCCGCGCGCCCGCGCGCTCAAGCTGTGCAAGGTGCTCTCCGGCCTGTCGCGCAAATCGGTCGAGAAGATGAAGGTGGTCTCGCGCCGCCGCGCCGATTCCCTGCCTTACGGCGCCATCGTGCTGGAGCGCCTGCTGCTCGCCTGCGATCTGCGCTCCGTCGTGGTCTCGGCCTATGGCCTGCGCGAAGGCATCCTGTTCGCCCGGCTCACGCCCGAGGAACGCGCCCTCGATCCGTTGCTCGAATTCGCCGAGGGCGCCAATCAGCGCCAGTCGCGCGCGCCCGGCCATGCGCTCGAGATGTTCGACTGGATGGCGCCGCTCTTCGCCGACGAGACGGCCGAGCTCGGCCGCGTGCGCCGTGCCGCCTGCCTGTTCTCCGACATCGCCTGGCGCCGCCATCCCGACGACCGCGCGCTGGGCGGGTTCCAGCAGGTGCTCGCCGCACCCTTCGCCGGTGCCAGCCATCGTCTGCGCGCTCTGATCGCGACCTCGGTCTACCACCGCCACACCGGCGACGAGGACTTCCCGCGCGACATCGCCAATGCCGATCTGCTCGACAAGGACGACGAGCAGCGTGCGCTGCGCCTCGGTCTCGCCTGCCGCCTCGCCTTTGCGCTCTCGGCTTCGGCGCCGGGCTCGCTGCCGCTCTACAGGCTCCGCATGACGCCGGCCAAGATCGTGCTCGAAATCCCGCGCCGCCATGAGGCGATTGCCGGTGAGCCGGTCCAGAAGCGCCTCGGCACCCTCGCCGCCGCCTTCGCCCGCAAGGGCGAGATTCTGATCGGCTGACCTCCGCCACCGCAACCTCAAACCTCACCATGGCCGTGCCTGGCCGGCCATCCAGCAGGCGCGCGTCCGCGCGCCACCAACCTGGCGCGCAGCGCCAACCCGTATGTCACGCGGAGACGCGGAGTCGCGGAGGTGGAGCTCTCCTCCGCGACTCCGCGTCTCCGCGCGAGTTACTTTGGCGCCTCGCGCCACCGGGGTCGCAGCGACCGCGTCGCGAGGACCGGCCCTGGTGAGGTATTTGGTCTCCTTCACATTCCCGCGCACTCCGCTTGTTCCCGCGAATTTGCTGCCCATCTCGGCTATATCTTGCGTTCCGCGCCCCGAAAGGTCTTAAAGGGGCCGCCGGGTGTCGCCGGCCGACCCGTCCAACGGGGGGAGAAGGAGAGTTTCATGGGTACTCTGAGCCTCTGGCACATTCTGCTGTTAGCTGGAGTCGCGCTGCTGCTGTTCGGCGGGCGTGGCCGTATTCCCGAACTCATGGGCGACGTCGCCAAGGGCATCAAGAGCTTCCGCCAGGGCCTCTCCGATCCGCCGGAGGACCCCAAGACCATCAACTCGTCCCCCTCCGACAAGGACAAGACCGCCGGTCAGTAGGCGATGTTCGATCTCAGCTGGAGCCACATCCTCCTTGTGCTGATCGTGGCCCTCGTCGTGGTCGGCCCGAAGGATCTGCCGCGCCTGATGCGCACCGCCGGGCAATGGATGGGCAAGGCCCGCCACATGGCCAACGAGTTCCGCAAGAGCTTCGACGACATGGCGCGCCAGTCCGAACTCGACGAGCTGCGCGCCGAAATCGAGAGCCTGCGTTCCGAACGTCCACTTGCCGGGATCGAGCACGATCTGCACCAGCCGATCCTGCCCGACGACATGACTCACATGGCGCCCTTGCCGGAGATTCCCGAACCGCGCAGTGGCGAGCTCGAAGTCACCGACGCGCATCCGCCCGAGCCGGTCGCAGCCGCCGGCTACGAGCCGCCGAAGCCGTGACCGCCTGACATGAGCCCGCGCAACGCCGACGACGAAGCCGCCATCGAGTCCACCCGCGCCCCGTTGCTCGATCACCTGATCGAGCTGCGCAAGCGGATCATTTGGTCGATCGTCGCCTTCGCGGTCTGCTTCGGCATCTGCTTCACCTTCGCGGCGCAGATTTACACCTTCCTCACCATCCCGCTTGCCCATGCGCTGCAGGGTCTGCCGACGAAGAACCTGATCGCCACCGGCCTGACCGAGACCTTCTTCACCTATATGCGCCTCGGCGCTTTCGGCGGCGCCTGCCTCGCCTTCCCGATCGTCGCGGCGCAGGTCTGGATGTTCGTCGCGCCGGGGCTCTACAAGAACGAGCGCTCGGCCTTCCTGCCCTTCCTGCTGGCGACGCCGTTCCTCTTCCTGCTCGGCGCCGCCTTCGTCCTCTATGTCATGCTGCCTTTCGCGATCCGCGCCCTGATCGCGTTCGACAAGCCGGGCAGCGCCGGCAATCTCGGCATCCAGTTCCTGCCGCGGGTCAGCGAGTATCTCGACTTCGTCACCACGCTGATCCTGGCCTTCGGCGTGACCTTCCAGATGCCGGTGCTGCTGATCCTTCTCGGCCGTGTCGGCATCATCGGGACGAAGGACCTGCGCGCGGCGCGGCGCTACGCCATCGTCGGCATCACCGCCGTCGCCGCGGTGTTCACGCCGCCCGACATCTTCAGCATGGTCAGCCTGATCGTCCCGCT
Organism: Pseudomonadota bacterium; assembly: GCA_018241025.1. Taxonomy (GTDB): domain Bacteria; phylum Pseudomonadota; class Alphaproteobacteria; order Micropepsales; family Micropepsaceae; genus Rhizomicrobium. Next base: position 204 of record JAFEEQ010000022.1, on the reverse strand, counting down.
GGTGGTGCTCTACGAAATCTCGATCCTCGGCGTCTGGCTGGTCGAACGCAGCGACGCCAAGGCGCGGGCGGCGACGTAGTTCACCTCCCCATCGTGGGGATCGCTGCATAATTCGCGTTTGAGCGTTTGAGTGTTGCAGGCGGCTTGTCGGCCTTGCTGGATTTGGCCTTCAGCGGTGGCGCTGGAGGGTTTTTCCGGGCCGGT
>JAFEEQ010000021.1 GCA_018241025.1 Pseudomonadota bacterium | reverse complement strand
GCGTTCTGACCAACCTTCGGCGACAGCCAGCCACCACCAAAAACCTGCTGCATCGAGATAGCCTCCCGACACCAAATGAATCACCAATCCACAATTTTGCAACGATCCCCACAAGGGGGAGGTGAAACCCAGCGCGAGACGACTCACAGCTTCGGACACGGCGACGGTTGCGCCGCCCGCCCGCGAACGCCTATGTCTCCGCCCCCGCGCGGCAGCAATGGAGAGCGACGTGGCCAAGTCCGGTTTCGCGAAGGAACACCTCAAATCCTTCATCGAGCGCATCGAGCGGCTCGAGGAGGAGAAGAAGGCGCTCGCCGACGACATCCGTGAGGTCTATGCCGAGGCCAAGGGCACCGGGTTCGACACCAAGATCATGCGCCAGGTGATCAAGCTGCGCAAAATGGAGAGTGCCGACCGCCAGGAACAGGAGGCGATGCTCGACCTCTATCTCGGTGCGCTGGGGATGCGGCGCTAGCCCGCGACCTGCTGCGCGGCTTCGCCGGCGATGGCGGTGTCGCCATCGGGCTCGAGGCCGAGTTCCTTCAGCTTGCGATAGAGCGTCGAGCGGCCGATGCCGAGGCGGCGCGCGACCTCCGACATATGGCCGTCGTAGCGGCCGATTGCCATGCGGATGATCTCGGCTTCGATGTCCTCGAGCTTGCGCATATGGCCCGCGGCATCGGTGCCCGAGAGCGCGTAGGGCGAGGCATGCACGGGCGCGGCAGGCGCCGGTGTGCCGATGCCGTGATGAGCCGTCGGCAGCGCCTGGTTCGCGGCGGGCGCGCTGCGTTGCGCGCGTGCCTCGACGCCGAGCGCGGCGGCGATCTGCGGGAAGTCGACCACGTCGAGCTGGGTGCCGTCGCACAGCACCACGGCGCGGAAGATCGTGTTCTCGAGCTGGCGGACGTTGCCCGGCCAGTTGAAGCGCTCGAGCAGCATCGCGGCGTCCGGCGTGAGGCCGGCGACCGGCTTGTTCTCTTCGGCGGCGAAGCGCGCGATGAAGTGGCGGGCGAGCGCCGGGATGTCGTCGCGGCGGTCGCGCAGCGAGGGCACGAAGATCGGGAAGACGTTGAGGCGATAGAACAGGTCTTCGCGGAACTGGCCGTCGCGCGAGAGCTGGGCGAGATCGCGATTGGTCGCCGAGATGATGCGGACATCGACCTTGACGGGGCGCTTGGCGCCGACCGGATCGACTTCGCCTTCCTGCAGCGCGCGCAGCAGTTTGACCTGCATGTCGAGGCGCAGCTCGCCGATCTCGTCGAGGAACAGCGTGCCGCCATCGGCTTCCTGGAACTTGCCGAGATGCTTGTCGGTGGCACCTGTAAACGAACCCTTCTCGTGGCCGAACAGGATCGACTCGATCAGGTTCTCCGGAATGGCGCCGCAGTTCACGGTGACGAAGGGCCGGCCGGCGCGGTCGGAGGAGCCCTGGATCGCGCGCGCGATCAGTTCCTTGCCGGCGCCGCTTTCGCCTTCGATCAGGATCGGGATGTTGGACTGCGCCGCGCGGGTGCCGAGGCGGAAGACCTGGCGCATCTCGGGCGAGGAGGCGATGAGATCGTCGAAGGTGAGACGGTTTTCGGTCTTCTTCTTGAGCTGCTTCACTTCGCCCGAGAGCGTGCCGATCTTGAGCTGGTTGCGGATCGAGATCGCGATGCGCTCGGGGCTCGCGGGCTTGACGAGAAAGTCGTTGGCGCCGGCGCGCATCGCCTCGACGGCGGAATCGATGCCGCCCTTGGCGGTCAGCACGATCACCGGAAGCTCGGCATTTGACGGGCGCAATTTGTTCAGCACTTCGAGACCGCCCATGTCGGGCATCACGAGGTCGAGCAGCATCAGCGCGATCTGGTCGCCCTTGGGACCGGAGAGAAGGTCGAGCGCGGGGCCGCCGCCGGGCGCGGTGACGACATGCATGCCCGAACGCGTGATCGCCGCTTCGAGAAGCCGGCGCTGTACCGGATCGTCGTCGACAACGAGAATCGTCTGGGCCATGTCCTGCTCCCCGAAAGCGGGCGTGAAAACGGCCGCGCGGACGAAGACCGTCCGGCAGCGGGGCGACTATCGCGGGGGAGCGGTAAACGCGGCGTTTAATCCTGTCTTTTCTCGGGACAATTCGCATAGGCTTAACAAGTGGTGAACGGGCGCGGCGATGAGCGGCGGATACAGGGATTACTGGGATTTCTTCACGCAGGACGCGCTGAAGACCGGCAGCGTGCTGTATTCGAAACTCGCGGCCGGGATCGGCGCGGATGAAGAAATGCGCGCGCTGGCGGGACGCGTGCGGCCGGGGCAGCCGCATGCCAATCTCATTCTGGCCGCCGTGCATTTTCTTCTGTTGCGCGGGGCGGAGCATCCGCTGAAGCGGTTCTATCCAAGCGTCGGCGGAACGGTGTCGGCGGCGGACGAAGATCCGTTTCCGGACTTTCGCGATTTCGTCGAGCGCCATCGCGAAGCGGTGACGCGGATGATCGAGACGCGCGTCACCAACACCAACGAGATCGGGCGCAGTGCGCTGCTCCATGCCGGATTTCGCGCGATTGCCGGCGAAGCGGAAGCGCCGCTCGGCCTGATCGAGATCGGACCGAGCGCCGGGCTGAACCTGATCTGGGATCGCTATGGCGTGGATTATGGCGGCGCGGTGCGGGTCGGCGAGAGCGCGCCGCTGGTCATTGCCTGCGAACTACGTGGCGATAAGCGCCCGCCGACAGGACCGGCACCGCGTGTCGCCTCGCGCGTCGGGCTTGAGCTCAATCCTGTCGATCTGTCGGACGCCGACGATCGCGATTGGCTGCGCGCGCTGATCTGGCCCGACCAGGCGGCGCGGCTGACGCGGCTCGACCGCGCCATCGCGCTCTTCGCCACCGAGAAGCCGCAGATTCGCGCCGGCGACGCGCTGGCGCTGTTGCCCGACGCGCTGGCGGCGCTGCCGCGCGACGCTGCGCCGGTCGTCTATCACACCATCGCGGTTTATCAGTTCTCGACCGAGATGCGCGAGGCACTGGAGAGCATCCTGACCATCGGCGGCCTCCGCCGCCCGGTGTGGCGGCTGTCCTTCGAGTTCGACGGATCGCTCTATGTGCTCTCGATCATCCGCTACCGCGACGGGACGCGCGAGGAAACGAAGCTCGCGCACTGCCATCCGCATGGGACGTGGATGGAGTGGATGTAATCACAAACGCGCTGTCATCCCCGGCTGAGCGAGCGTAGCGAGCGAAGGGAAGGGGACCCAGGTGTTTGCCACCATGACGGTGTTTCCCACCTGGGTCCCCTTCCCGTTTGCAGCGCTGTCGCGCTGCGAACGCCGGGGATGACAGCGGTGCTTGTGGGTTGCACAATACGAATATGTCCGACGATCTCCTCGAAACCGAAACCACCCAGGTTCCGCCCGGGTTCAAGCCGATGAACTGGTCGCGGGGGTTCGGGCGCTCGGTCGGGCCGTTCTATGAACGCGATGAGCCCGGCGGCGGATTCACCCGCGCCTTTCTCGTCGCCGAACACCACACCAACGGCATGGGCAATTGCCATGGCGGGATGCTGATGGCCTTCGCCGACATGGTCTGGGGCCACGCAATCTCGAGCAGGCGCACCCATTACTGGGTGACCGCGCGGATGGTGACGGATTTCATTTCGGCGGCGCGGCTCGGCGACTGGGTCGAAGGCACCAGCGAACTGATCGGCGACGAGGACGGGTTCTACACCGTGAAGGGCCGGATCTGGGCCGGTGAGCGCACGATCATGACCGGAACCGGCGTGTTCAAGCAGCTCGGCCCGCGCGCGGTACCGAAGCCATGAGCGACACACCGAACATGCCGCCGATGCGCGGCCTCCTGCCCGATACCGAACAGAAGATGTTCACCGTGACGTCGACGCAAGGTCCGCTCGCGCCCTTCGACGGCGCGCCGCCGCCGGCGCCGAAATGGTTCCTCGATACCATCGCGATCAAGCCGGAGAGTTGCTTCGTCGATGTCTCGGGCGCGAAGATCCACTATTCGCGCTGGGGCGACCGCAACAAGCCAGGGCTTCTGCTGGTGCACGGCAATGCCGCGCACGCCCATTGGTGGGACTTCATCGCGCCCTTCCTCGCCAACGACTACAACGTCGCCGCGATGGACCTCTCGGGCATGGGCGACAGCGACTGGCGGCCCGACGGCTATTCGATGGAGCTGTTCGCGCGCGAGGAGATCGCGGTCTGCGAGGACGCGGGCATGTTCGCGCTCGACGAGCCGCCGGTGATCGTGGCGCACAGCTTCGGCGGCTTCGTCACCATGCTGACCGGCGGGCTCTATGGCGACAGGCTCGCCGGGGTGGTGATCGTCGATTCGCCGGTCAATCCGCCCGACCGGCCCGGCGGCCCGCCCAACCGCCCGATAAAGCCGCACAATATCTATCCGACGCTGGCCGCGGCGATGGCGCGTTTCCGCCTGATGCCGCCGCAGGGCTGCGAGAATCTCTATATCGTCGACTGGGTGGCGCGGCATTCGATCAAGGAAGTGCCGCAGGCGGGCGGCGAGATCGGCTTCACCTGGAAGTTCGACCCGGCGATCTGGAAGCGCTTCTCCATCGGCGACACCGCCGAACGCCTGCGCGCCACGCGCTGCCGCATCGCGGTGTTCCGCGGCGAGCATTCCGTGCTGCTGCCGCCGGAGATCGGGCAGTACATGTTCAACCTGCTCGGGCGCCAGGCGCCGGTGGTGGAGATACCCCAGGCCCAGCACCACATCATGCTCGACCAGCCGCTGGCACTGGTCGCCGCGCTGCGCGCGCTGCTGGCCGACTGGGAGCACTCGACGGCGACGCGCAAGCCTGTTGCATAGGGCGCTTGGCGCTGCGCAGGACTGCCATCCTTCGACGGGCTCAGGATGAGGACATTTGTTGCGTCCTGATCTTCGATGATGCCTCGTTCTCGGCAAGGTTCCACAACGACCCTCACCCTGAGCTTGTCGAAGGGCGAGGGGCGGCGTAACAGCCGAGAGCCAGCCAATTTGTCCCGGTTTTCCGCGGGCTTTTCGGCGTTGTGCGACGCACTTAGATTGCTATAGTCCGGCCCGGTTCGATCAGGGGTTCTACATGGCCGCGCACGGCAATTCCGGGGACTATCAGTCCGGCTCGATGGACATCAGCCAGCATGTGAAGGCGTGGAACGGTTTCACTGCCTTCGTGAAGTGGTCCACGATCGGAATCATCCTGATCATGGCGTTCCTGGCCGTCTTCCGCACACACTGAGTCCCAAATGAAACTCGCCGTTCTCAAGGAACGCCGTGACGGCGAGACCCGCGTTGCGGCGTCGCCCGATACCGTCAAGAAGCTCAAAGGCCTCGGACTCGATGTCGTCGTCGTGGCCGGCGCCGGCGCCGGCGCGCGCATGGCAGATGCCGACTACCAGGCGGCCGGCGCGACGATCGCGGCCGACGATACCGCAGCACTCGACGGCGCCGATATCGTGCTCGGCGTGCGTGCCCCCGACGCGGCCGAGATCGCGAAGATGAAGAAGGGCGCGGTGCTCGCCGCGCTTCTTGCTCCGTATACGGATAAGGAAACGCCGGCGAAGCTCGCGGCGCAGGGCGTCGATGCCTTTGCGATGGAATTCCTGCCGCGCATTTCGCGCGCCCAGGCGATGGACGTGCTCTCGTCGCAGGCGAACCTCGCCGGCTACAAGGCGGTGATCGACGCCGCGGCGCAGTTCGGCCGCGCCATGCCGATGATGATGACCGCCGCCGGCACCATCGCGCCGGCCCGCGTGCTGGTGATGGGCGTGGGCGTCGCGGGGCTGCAGGCGATCGCGACGGCGCGGCGCCTCGGTGCCATCGTCTCGGCGACCGATGTGCGCCCGGCGACGAAAGAACAGGTCGAATCGCTCGGTGGCACCTTCGTCGCGGTGATGGACGACGAGTTCAAGAACGCGCAAACCGCCGGCGGCTATGCCAAGGAAATGTCGGCCGAGTACCAGGCCAAGCAGGCCGCGCTGATCGCCGAGACCATCAAGAAGCAGGACATCATCATCACCACCGCATTGATCCCGGGCCGCAAGGCGCCGGTGCTGGTCAGCGAGGAGATGGTCAAGACGATGAAGCCGGGCTCGGTGATCGTCGACCTCGCGGCGGAGCAGGGCGGCAACTGCCCGCTCACCGTCGCCGGCGAAGTGGTCGAGCGCCATGGCGTGACGCTGATGGGCTACACCAACCTGCCGGGCCGGCTCGCGGTGGACTCGTCCTCGCTCTATGCCCGCAACCTGCTGAATTTCGTGACGCTGATCGTCGACAAGAAGACCGGCGCGCTCGCGCTCAACTGGGACGACGAGATCGTCAAGGGCGCCGGCGTGACGCGCGGCGGCGAAGTCGTGCATCCGGCGCTGAAGGGCTGACGCATATGGAAATGGTCGATCCCATCGTCTTCCGGCTGACGATCTTCGTGCTGGCGATCTTCGTCGGCTATTTCGTGGTCTGGAGCGTGACCCCCGCGCTGCACACGCCCTTGATGGCGGTGACCAACGCGATCTCCTCGGTGATCGTGGTCGGCGCGTTGATCGCGGTCTCGGTGACCAGCATGGGTGCGGCAGCCTGGACCTCCAAGCTGCTCGGCTTCGGGGCGCTGATCCTCGCCTGCGTGAACATCTTCGGCGGCTTCCTCGTCACCTCGCGCATGCTCGCGATGTACAAGAAGAAAGAGAAATGACGCTGAGCGAAGGCCAGACCCAGCTTCTGTGGGGCGGCGCCGTCGCGGCCATGGTGCTGTGCATGTTCTACGTGGACATCCCGCACGACGTGACGCTGCTCGGTCTCGCCTTCATGCCCGCAGTCTGGACCATCGCGACGGCGGCGAGCCTCGGCTTTGCCCTGCTGCTCGCCTTCCGCGCCTGGCGGGGCATGGGCGGCGTGACCGAGTGGCGCGTCGTTGCCGCGCTCTGGCTCGCGCTCTTCATCATCACGCAGACGCATGAGTTCGTGCTCGTGCGCGCACTGAATTACGTCGCGGTCATTCTCGACATCGCGACCGTCGTGCTGGTGCTCGCGCGCCGCGTCCGGACAAGGGTTTCGTCATGAAGGCCGATCTCGCAGCACTCGCCTATCTCATCTCGGGCGTCCTCTTCATTCTCGCCCTGCGCGGGCTGTCCTCACCGGCTTCGAGCCGCGCCGGCAACCGCAACGGCATGATCGGCATGGCGATCGCGGTCGCGACCACGTTGTGGGTCGCCGATGTGGTCGACGGGATGACCTGGGGCCTCATTCTCGCCGGCATCGCCATCGGCGGCGGCATCGGCGCGGTGATCGCGCGGCGCATTGCGATGACCGACATGCCGCAGCTCGTCGCCGCGTTCCACTCGCTGGTCGGCCTCGCCGCGGTGCTGGTCGCCGCCGCTGCGTTCTATTCGCCCGAAGCCTTCGGCATCGGCGTGGAGGGCGCGATTCGGACCCAGAGCCTGATCGAGATGAGCCTCGGCGTCGCCATCGGCGCGATCACCTTCGCCGGTTCGCTGATCGCCTTCGCCAAGCTCAACGGCAACATGTCGGGTGCACCGATCATCCTGCCGGCGCGGCACCTGCTCAACATCGTGATCTTCCTCGCCATCGTCGCGCTGATCGTGATCCTCTGCATGCAGCAGCCGGTCTGGGCGTTCTGGGCGATCGCCGTGCTCAGCTTCGTCTTCGGTATCACGCTCATCATCCCCATCGGCGGCGCCGACATGCCGGTCGTGGTCTCGATGCTCAACTCCTATTCGGGCTGGGCGGCGGCGGCGATGGGCTTCACGCTCGAGAACACCGCGCTGATCATCACCGGCGCGCTGGTCGGTTCCTCGGGCGCGATCCTCAGCTACATCATGTGCAAGGGCATGAACCGCAGCTTCATCTCGGTGATCCTGGGCGGCTTCGGCGGCGAGACTGGCGGCCCGGCGGGACCGGCGGAGACGCGGCCGGTGAAGCAGGGCAGTGCCGACGACGCGGCCTTCATCATGAAGAATGCCGGCTCGGTCATCATCGTGCCGGGTTACGGCATGGCGGTGGCGCAGGCGCAGCACGCGGTGCGCGAGATGGCCGACATCCTGAAGAAGGAAGGCGTGAAAGTCTCCTACGCGATCCATCCGGTCGCCGGCCGCATGCCCGGCCACATGAACGTGCTGCTCGCCGAGGCGAACGTGCCCTATGACGAGGTGTTCGAGCTCGAGGATATCAACTCGCAGTTCGCGCAGGCCGACGTGGCATACGTCATCGGCGCCAACGACGTGACCAATCCCTCGGCCAAGACCGATCCCAAATCGCCGATCTTCGGCATGCCGATCCTGGATGTGGAGAAAGCCAAGACCGTGCTCTTCATCAAGCGCGGCATGGGCTCCGGTTATGCCGGTGTCGAGAACGAGCTGTTCTTCCGCGACAACACGATGATGCTGTTCGGCGACGCCAAGAAGATGACCGAAGAAATCGTCAAGGCCCTCGGCTGAGGCCTGCCCATGTCGATCCTTTCGGCGATCCTGGGCTTTCCGTTCGATAAGACTGAGCGCGAACGGGTATACCGCAATCTCGTCGGCGATAAGGATGGCGCACAGGCTCTGGCCTATATCCTGACCGGTGTTCAGCACAATACCGAGAAGGCCGGCGCGCTGCTTGCCGCCCAGGGCATGTTCGCAGTCGCCTGTGTCTTCGCGCTGGACCATGGTTGGCCGGCGGCGCCGACCTTGGCCGCGACCTTCCTGCTGCTGGCGGGCGCGCTGCTGGCGATGTCGATCCTGCGCAGCTCGGCGAGCCCGTTCCTCGGGGCCGGCGCAGAGCTTACGCGCAACGCCTTCAATCTCCTGCTCATGCGCATGTTGCGGTTCAATCTGGCGCTGTACATGACGTTTCTTTCCGTCGTGCTTCTGGCGGCCGCCGCCTTCGCCTTCGTGCGATGACCGGGTTTTCCATCCGCGTCGGCGACCTCGCGCGCGACCGGGACGCGATGAGGCGGTTCATCCTCGGCTTGCAGCGTTTCGAATACGACATCGTGCCCAACCGGCGGCTCGACGAGCAGGTGGCCGAGGACCATCTCGGCCAGATGTTCCGCGATCCGGGCAAGGCGCATGGCATCTTCATGGTCGAAGACGAAGCCGGCGCGGCGCAGGGCTGGGCGGTGGTGATCGAGGCGACCGACCAGCTCTATGTCGAAGAGAGCCTGCGCCGTTACGCCTATATTGCCGAACTCTATCTCGAGGATGTCCTGCGCGGCACGGGCGCCGGCAAGGCGCTGCTGGCGGCCTGCGAGGACTGGGCGCGGGGGCACGGCTTCCATACTCTTCAGATCGGCGTGCTTGCGGGCAATGCGCGGGCGCGTAAGGTGTATGGCGATGCCGGCTTCGCGCCTTATGCGATGGAGCTGCGCAAGCGGCTTTGACGGATCTCCCATGTATTTCGAGCACGACCCGAACATGCCGGCCTTGCGGCGCGAGTGGCTTGGCGCCCTGATCGTCGGCACGCTGGGCGTGCTGTTCATCGTCGCGGTCGCGGCCTTCGGAATCTACATGCGCGGGCAGGTCGTCCCGGCCGCGCCACCGCCGCAGGCCGCCGCTCCGGTGCCGGACAATCCTGCGGCCCGCCGCGCCGAGGATATCGCGCTGTGCGATGCCGCGCTGGCCGAGACGCAGCGGGAAGGCATCCTGCCGGCCTATGCGAAGCGCGACGGCGACGCCGCCGTCACGACCTCGGTGCAGGGCCGCTACATCTGCCGCGCGGCAACCGAAGCGGCGCGCTATGCCATCGTCTTCGATCTGGGCTGCACGCGGCTCGGCGAGCCGAACTGCATCGGCCTCTACACGGTCGAGCAGGAAGGCGGCGGCACGATCTATCAGCGCAAATAGCGCTACTTCACGCCGCCGAGCTTGCAGATGTGTTTCCACTCCGCGTCGGTCACCGGCTGGACCGAGAGGCGGGAGAATACCACCAGCATCATCTTGGCCAGTTTCGGGTCGGCCTTGGCCTCTGCCAGTGTCACGCGCCGCGGCAAATCGCACACGGCTTTCACGTCGACGAGGCCGAACTTGCCGGTCTCATCGGTCGGGTCCGGACGATAGGTGCCGATCACTTCGACGATGCCGACGATCTCGCGGTCCTTGCCGGAGTGATAGAAGAAGGCGCGTTCGCCCTTCTTCATCGCCATCATGTTGAGCTTGGCCTGGTGGTTGCGCACGCCGCTCCACGGCTCGCCCTTGGCGCCTTTGGCCTTCTGCGCCTCCCAGGACCAGGATTCGGGCTCGGATTTGAGCAGCCAATAGGCCATCGCGCCTCTCCTAGATCTTCGCGTCGATCGGATTGAAGGTCAGCTTCCACGGCCGGACTTCGGAATGCGCGAACAGCCCGGCCTTCTTGTAGGGATCGTTGGCATGCCAGGTCTTCGCGGCGTCCAGATTCTCGGCTTCGAAGATGATCAGGCTGCCGGCCATGTCGCCCTTGTCGTCGAGGAACGGTCCACCGATGCGGATGACGTTGGTTTCCCTGGCATAGGCGAAATGCGCCTCGCGCGTCGCCATCCGCAGCGCGAGCGAATCCGGCTTGTCGATGGCGGTGACGACGAACAGCATGCAGCTTCTCCTAACGGGCGAGCTTCGACAGCAGCAGCGGACGAAGCTGGACCCAGACGCGAGTCTCCCAGTCGCGCTCGCCGGCGCCCTGATAGTGTATGCCCTCCGGATCGCGCGCCAGAACATATTTTCGGTCGCTGAGCGGATTGGAATCGACATAGCCGCATCCCGCGGCGCGCAGGGCGCGGCCGAGATCGGCGGTGAAGCGCTCGTAATCGGCAAGCGGCTTGGTGGTGAGCGCGGCCTGGGGCGGGCCGATCCAGATGCATTGGCTGCCCGCCGTCTGCACCGCACGTGCCAGCCGCGCGGCGGTGTCGAGATAAGCGTCATAGGCATTGCGGAAGGCGCGGGGCTTCTGCGTCAGCATGTTGGAGCCGAGCGAGATCAGCGTGACGCGCGGTTTCACCTGCGCGACATAGCGGGCAAGCGGTGCGTAGTGCACGCGGCCGGGTTCGTCGAGCGGACCGTGATCGCGGGCGCAGTCGCCGGCGCCGTTGCAGGTGCGGATGCCGCAATAGGAAACGCCGCCGTTCAGCCAGCTTCCGGCATCGGAGCCGCAGGTCCAGAAGCTCCACACCGTCAGCGGCCTGCCTGTCTTGGGATCGGGTTCGCGCGACAGCGAGCGGTAAAGCTGGGCGCCGAAATAGCCGAGGCTCTCGGAATCGCCGACGAACAGGATATCGGATCGCTTGATCCAGTCGCCCTGGACGATGCCGGGATCGTAGCTGTCGGGCTTTTCCTTGGCCGCACCCGCATCGGCCGCGCAGACGAGCAGCGCCGCCGCCAACAACCAGCCCCGCATGATCCCCCACTCACTCCGGCCTGAGCGGCCGTCCCATCAATCGTCCGATTGCGTCGGCGGGAGTCAAGGCACCGGCGAGGACCGCGGCAATGGCTTCGGCGATGGGCAACTCGACCTGCTCGTGGCGCGCGCGGGCGACAAGGGCCGGCGCAGTCTCGACACCCTCTGCGAGCGGCGTGCCGGGCTTGCGCAGTTCGGCGAGCGGCGTGCCGGCGCCGAGTTTCCTGCCGAAGGCGAAGTTGCGCGAGGCTGTGCTGGTCGCGGTGAGGACGAGGTCGCCCAGCCCCGACAATCCCATCAGGGTCTCCGCCCGCGCACCGAGCGCTTCGCCGAGGCGCGTCAGCTCGGCGAAGCTGCGCGCGAGAAGCGCGGCGCGCGCGCTTTCGCCAAGGCCGAGCCCGTCGGCGATGCCGCAGCCGATGGCGTAGACGTTCTTGGCCGCGCCGCCAAGCGCCACGCCGGTCACATCGTCGCTGGCATAGGGACGGAACTGGGCATGGGCGAGGCTCGCCTGCAGGCGCTGCGCGACCGGGAGGCGCGCCGCGATGGTCACCGCCGTCGGCAAGCCGATGGCGACGTCGTGCGCGAAAGAGGGGCCGGAGAGGATCGCGGGTTCGGCTGCCGGCAGGGCTTCGGCCAGCACTTCGGTGAGGAGCTTTCCGGACGTCTTCTCGATACCTTTGGCGCACAGCATCATCGGCGTCGCCGCCGCGATGCGCGGCGCCAGATCGGCGAGCACGTTGCGCAGATGCTGCGCCGGAACGACGAGAAGCAGCGCATCGGCGCGCGTGACCAGATCCAGATCGCCCGTCGCCTTCAGGCCCTCCGGCAGGGCGATGCCGGGCAGGAATTGTTCGTTCCGGTGGCGTGCATTGATCGAATCGACCACGGCCGATTCCCGGGCCCAGAGCCTGGTTTTTGCCCCAGCCGCGTGGGCGACGAAGGCCAGGGCGGTTCCCCAGGCCCCCGCGCCGATGACCCCGATATTGCCATAAGGCTTTGATGTTTCTTCCATTTGTGACATTTTCGGAATGCGAATTCCCTGTGGAAGACTGAACGATTTGTTGATTATTCAGAATTCGTGCTTATCTTCGTCTCAACAAGAAGATCGGCTTGGGTAAGGAACTCCAGATGGCTGAAAAAGACACCGTCAGAGACCAGATCGTCGAGGCCGCGAAGAAGCGCTTCTCGCACTTCGGTTACGCCAAGACCACCATGGCCGAGGTCGCGGGCGATTGCGCGATGTCGCCGGGCAATCTCTATCGCTTCTTTCCCGGCAAGCTCGACATCGCCGAGGCCATCGCCACCGAGGATTACTCCAAGCATCTCGATCACCTGCGCAAGATCGCGGTCGCGCCGGGCAAGGATGCCCGCCAGCGCCTACACGACCTGCTGTTCGAGGAGCTGCGCCGCACCTATCACAAGCTCGAGAAGGATCCGCGCGCCTATCAGATGGCCCGCGTGATCTCCGAGGAACGCCCGAAATTCGCCAACTGGATGCTCGAGAACGAGCGCAAGATCCTCGTCGAGCTGATGGAGGAGGCCGAGCGCCGCGGCGAATTCTCGATCGCCGACAAGGAATTCACCGCCGAGATGGTCCAGGCGGCGACGATGAAGTTCCGCTATCCGCAGCTCTGGTCGAAGCTGACCCTGCCCAAGCTCGAACGCGAGCTGGAGGGCGTGATGGACCTGATCGTCCGCGGCCTCTGCCCGAATGCCGGTGCGGAACACACCGCCGAAGCCGCCGAGTAGCGCCGCCTAGCCGTCGCCACAAAGCCCGGCTATGAAGCCGGGCATGCGCCGTCTTCTCTCTGCGATTTTCGTCGTCCTCGCCACGCCGCTGCTCATGGCCGCCGGCCAGGCGCCTCCGGCCGCGCCCCATCACGTCGAAATGAGCGACGCCGACCGCGGCGCGGTCGACGCCATCAGCGCCTATCTGAACGGCCTCACCACGCTGAAAGGCGGGTTCCTCCAGATCAACGGCGACGGCAGCGCGGTCGAAGGGAATGTCTATATCCAGAAGCCGGGCAAGATGCGGTTCGACTACAAGCCGCCATCGGCCAGCCTGATCGTCTCCGACGGCCACACTGTGGCGGTGGCGAACCGCCGCCTGAACACTGTCGACCACTATCTGCTGAAGGACATCCCGCTCAGCGTCATCCTCGGCGACAAGATCGACATCCGTCACAGCCCGCAGCTCGTCAGCGTGCAGCACGATTCCGGCGCGATCATCCTCGGCCTGCGCTCGAGCCTGAACCGCAGCAAGGCGAACATCTATCTGATGTTCTCCGAGCCGGACTACGAGCTGCGGCAATGGACGGTGATCGACGACCAGGGATCGAAGACGACCGTGGTGCTGCGCGGGCTGACGCCGGGCGTCGCGCTGGCGCCGACGCTGTTCGTGCTGCCGCGCAAGGGTGCGCTGATGCGCCGGCCGGAGAACTGAGTGAGACCCGTCGTCGGCATAACCTGCGACCGCCGCACGCTCGGCAAGCATCCCTTTCACGTCGCGGGCGAGAAATACATCACCGCGGTGCGCGGCGGCGCCGATGCGTTGCCATTGCTTCTGCCGGTACTCGATCCGCCGCTCGCCACTGGCGACATCCTGGATGCGGTCGACGGCCTGCTCTTCACCGGTTCGCCCTCCAACGTCCATCCGGACCGCTATAGCGGAGCCGCGCCGCGCGACGGTACGCAGCTCGATCCGCATCGCGACGCCACGGCCTTGCCGCTGCTTGAGGCCGCGATCGCGCTCGGCAAACCGGTGCTCTGCATCTGCCGCGGGTTCCAGGAGCTCAACGTCGCCTTCGGCGGCACGCTCCACCAGCATGTCCATGAAGTCGAAGGCCGGATCGATCACCGCGAGAATCCGGAAGCGCCGCTCGCCGAGCAATATGGTCCGGCGCATGCCATCGCGATCGTCGAAGGCGGCATGCTCGCCGGCCTCGTGCCGGAACGCAGCTTCGAGGTGAACTCGCTGCACGGTCAGGGAATCGACCGGCTGGCCGCGGCGCTCCGGGTCGAGGCGACGGCGCCGGACGGCCAGATCGAGGCGGTGTCGATGCCGGCGGCCCGCGATTTCGTGCTCGCGGTGCAGTGGCATCCGGAATGGCTCTATGCGGAGAACTACCTATCCCGCGCCATCTTCGCCGCGTTTGGCGCGGCTTTGCGCCACTCCAGGCGCCCTTGAGCATCGGTTTTTACGCAATTCTAGGACTTGTGGCGTGACATGGCGGGGCAGCTCTTGCCCCCAGTTCCATGTCCGACGCAGCCCGCTTCCTCGGCTTCGCTTTCGCCAATGCCGACTTCCTCTTCGAAGTCGATGACAAAGGCACCATCCGCTTCGCCACCGGTGCCGCCACCGAATTCGTCGGCGAAGGGCGCAGTGTCGTCGGTCTGCCCTCGGCGCGGCTGTTCCACTCGACCGAAGCGATCAAGTTCGCAACGCTGCGCCGTGCGCTCGGCAAGGGCGAGCGGGCCGGTCCGTTCAAGCTCAAGCTCGCGGGCGGCAAGGACGTCGCGCTGTCGCTCTTCCGGATGCCGGACGGTGATGACGTGTCGTGCACTTTCTCGTCGACCGAGCCGCGGCTGATGCCGAGCGGCGACGCCGACACCGGCCTTTCCAACCGCAACGCCTTCCTGTCCGCCGCAGCGGGGATCGCCGGTCCCAACGATGCCCTCGCGATGGTCGATGTGCCGGGCCTGCCGAAATTCGTCGAAGGGCTCGGGCCGGCGGACTCCGAGAAGCTGCTCGCGCGGATCGGCGCGGCGCTGACCAAACTCGGCGCCAAGGCATCCGGACGCCTTTCACCTTCGACTTTCGGCATCATTGCCGATGCGGCCGGCGGAGCCGGAAAGCTGGGCGCGCAGATCCGCGCCACGCTGGCGGAAAGCGGCGCCGGCGGGCTCGACGTCAAAGAGACTCTTATCGCGCTGAAGGGCAAGGATCTTAGCGACGGCCAGCGCGACCTCGTGCTGCGCTATGTCGTCGAACGCTTCACCAGCGGCAAATGGAGCGCGGGCGCGAGCACGGATGCGGCGGCCGAGTTCGACCGCATGATGGACGACACCCAGCGCCGCCTGCGGGCGATGACCGAAGCGGTTGCCGATGGCACATTTGCCGTCGCCTATCAGCCGATCGTGCGACTCGACAACAGCGAGCTCGCGCATTTCGAGGCGTTGGCGCGCTTCGAGGGTGCCGATACCGGCGAGGCGATCCAGTTCGCCGAGTCGCTCGGGATTTCCGATGCCTTCGACCTCGCCGTCGCGGTCAAGATTCTCGCCCTCGTCGAGCAGCGCAGTTCCGGCAATCACCAGATCGCGTTCAACGTCTCCGGCCGCACGATTTGCAATGCGGCCAATTTCGGTCTGCTCGCCGGCCTCCTTGCGCGCAAGCGGGCGCTCGCCAAGCGCGTGCAGATCGAAGTCACCGAGACGGCGGAAATTGCCAATCTCGAAGACGCCAACAAAGCGGTCTCGGCGCTGCGCGCGCTCGGCTATCGCGTCGGTCTCGACGATTTCGGCGCCGGCGCGGCGTCGCTCAACTATCTCCACGCCATCGGCGTCGATTTCGTGAAGTTCGACGGCAGCCTGATCCGCAAGCTCGGCCGCTCGCATCGCGACGACGTGCTGCTCGCCGGGCTGGTGAAGCTGTGCCGCGAACTCGGCGTGGAAACCATCGCCGAGCATATCGAGACCAACGAGCAGGCGATGGCCGCGCGCTCCATGGGCTTCGATCTCGGCCAGGGTCATCTTTACGGCAAGGCCGAGGCCACGTTGCCGCCGCCGAACGTGAAGGTCGCGGCCAAGCGCAAGGGCGTGCAGGAGAGCTGGGGCTGACGCGAGTGCATGGCCGGATTGCTGCCGCACTTGTCGCGCGGCGGCCGGCACCTGCTAGTCTCCCCGCATGAAGACCATCGGCATGCTCGGGGGGATGAGCTGGGAATCCTCCGCCGTCTACTACCAACTGATCAACCGCGAGGCGTCGCGTCGGCTCGGCGGCACGCATTCGGCGCGCTGCCTATTGCATTCCTTCGACTTCGGCGAGATCGCGCCGCTGCAGAACGCAGGCGAGTGGGACAAGGCGGATGCCATGATGGTCGATGCCGCGACGGGGCTGGAGCGCGGCGGTGCCGGCTTCGTGATGATGCTGTGCAACACCATGCATCGCGCCAGCCCGGGCATCGAAGCGGCGCTCGGCGTGCCGTTTCTTCACATCGCCGATCCGCTCGGCACGGCGATCCGCTCCGCCGGACTTACACGCGTCGGGCTCATCGGCACGGTCCACACCATGCAGCAGGATGGCATCATCAAGGGCCGGCTGCGCGAACGCCACGGCATCGAGACCATCGTGCCCGACGGCGACGATGCCGGGACCATCAACCGCGTGATCTATGACGAACTCATACGCGGCATCTTCAGCGCGGAGAGCCGCGCCGCTTACCGTGCCGTGATGGCGCGGCTGGTCGCGCGCGGCGCCGAAGGCATCGTGCTGGGGTGCACCGAAATTCCGCTTCTCGTGAAGCCCGAGGACAGCACGGTGCCGCAGTTCGACACCACCACGCTGCATGCCATGGCCGCGGTCGATCTGGCGCTCGCCTGATCAGCGGCCGAAGCCGCGGTATTCTTTGGCATGGGTCGAGCGCAGGCCGGGCAGGCCGTAACGATCGACGGCACGCTGCCAGGACAGGAACTCCTCGACCGTGAGCGCGTAGCGCTCGCAGGCTTCGTCGAGTTCGAGATAGCCGCCGCGCACCGCGGCGACGACCTGCGCCTTGCGCCGCGGAACCCAGCGCTTGGTTGCCGGATCGGGCAACTCGAAGGCCGGAATGGCTTTCGCCGCGGTGAAATTCTTCTCTGCCAGTCCCATCGCCTTGGTCTCCGTTCTGTGGGTACAGGGAGAGTCCCCAAATCGGGGATACGTTCCGCGTTGGGTATCGCGCGCTCGGAATCGCGTTAACGAAGCGGAAACCGCTTCGCTAAACTTTGCCTCGCAATGTCTGTCTTTATGGAAAGGCGGAACCAGCTTCCCGTCTGGTTTGCGGTGTCCTGCGCTTCGGCTAAAATATGAACGCGTCAGATGGCCGGATGGCCGCGGGGTCCCGCAAGGGACGTCGAGGAAAGTCCGGGCTCCATGGAGACACGGTGCCGGTTAACGGCCGGCGGGGGCGACCCCAGGGACAGCGCCACAGAAATGACACCGCCAAATCCTCCGAAGCCTCGGCGTAGGAGGACGGCAAGGTTGAAATGGTGCGGTAAGAGCGCACCGCGTCTCTGGCAACAGAGGCGGCACGGCAAGCCCCACCGGGAGCAAGACCAAATAGGGACGGCATCTGACCTGTTTCCGGGTCGTCGTCCGGGTCGGTCGCGAGAGGCGGCGAGCAATCGCCGTCCCAGAGGAATGGCCATCCTCTCAGCAATGAGAGACAGAACCCGGCTTACAGGCCATCTGACGCACTTTATCGCTCAGGCGCTCTTCGGACCAAACGGCAGCAGCATCGGCACGCGGCGGCGGTAGTCGGTGTAGGCATCGGCGCCGAGCTGTTCGGCGAGCCAGCCTTCTTCGAGCCGCGCCTTCATCCAGAGGCCGAGCGTGATGATCGCGGCGGCGGCGACGCCGGGTACCGTGCCCTTCAGCGCCATCGTCGCGTACACCGCCAGCAGGATGCCCGTGTAGATGGGGTGACGCACAATGCCGTAGGGACCGGTGTCGACGACGCGATGATCTGTCTTGGTCGTCACCTGTCCCGACCACAGCGGGCCGAGCCAGATCCGCGCCCACCAGCTGAAGGCGAAGCCGAGCCCGATCGCGGCGACGGCCGGCCACACGGCCTGAAAGGGCAGGAACCAGAGCCGCAGCGGGCTGTCGTAGTCGCCATGCGCCGGAATCAAAAAGACGATGCCGCCGACGACGAGCACGATGCGATAGGCGATCTCCTTGCGAAACGGCACGCGGGCCGCGGTCTCGCGGCTCCAGGCCATTGCGGCGATCCAGCTGAGCGCGAAACCGGCCCAGAGCAGAATGACGGCAAGTCCGGCTCTCATGGGCTGTTTCCTATCTCGATGATCGCGAGCAGGGCTTCGCGCATCTGCTGCATCCGTTCCTTGCCGATCCTGCGGATCACGACGCCGTTCATTCGCGCGACCGTTTTCGACACGATGGCGGCGACTTCGCGGCCGCGCGCGCTCGGCACGATGGTGAGGCGGCGGCGGTCGGCGGGATCGTCCCGGCGTTCGAGATAGCCGCGCAGCACCAGCGCATCGACGAGCTGACTGCCCGATTGCTTGGAGATCCCCATGTCGCGGACGACGCCGGCGAGCGGCGTGCCGCTGCGGCTGATTGCGGAAAGCACGAAGATGCCGTTGCGCGGGACATCGTCATAGCCGGCGTCGTCGAGCGCGGCGCGGATCGCATCGCCATAGACCCGCCGCGCGCCGCGCAGCAGGGCGGCAGTGCCGATTTCTTCCGCAGGATCGCTCGTCATCCTGACGGTGTATGGTCAATAAACTTGATAGTCAATAGTATTGACTAAATCGGATCAGCCGAACACCAGCGGCAGTGACCGGTAGCCGTAGAGAATGCCGGCCCGGATGCGCTCGCCGCGCTCGCGCCCGGGCCTGAGCGCGGAAAAGCGGCCGACGAGCTCGGTCATGGCCGCCCGGGCTTCGATCCGTGCCAGCGGCGCGCCGATGCAGGTGTGCACGCCGTGCCCGAAAGACAGATGCCGCTCGCGGATGCGGGCGACCTCGAAGTTCGCGGGATCGTTCCACTTCGCCGGATCGCGGTTGGCGGAGGCGAGATACGCCATCACCTGCTGGCCCTTCGGGATCGTGGTGCCGCCGATCTCGACATCCACCATCGTGCGCCGCAGCACCATCTGGGCCGGCGAGTCGATGCGCAGCGATTCTTCGATGGCGGATTCGATTAGCGCCGGATCGGCGCGCAGGGCGGCCCAATCGGCCGGCCGCTGGGCCAGGCGGCTCAGCAGATTTCCGAGCAGGTTGGTCGTCGTCTCGTTGCCCGCCGCCATCAGCAGGATGCAGAAGGTGACGACCTGATCGTCGCTCAGCACTTCCTTGTTCTCGCTGGCGCGGATCAATGCGCTGACGAGGTCGTCTCCCGGTTGTTTGCGCCGGTTCTCGACGATGTCCGCGAAACAGGCGCGCAGCGCCATCAGCGACTGTATCTTCTCCGGATTCATCGGCGTCGTGGCGATACCGGCCAGCAGGCCGGACCAGCGGGCGAAGTCCGCGATGCGGGCGGACGGAATGTCCATCATCCGCGCGATCACCGCGACGGGAAGCGGGGAGGTGATCGCCTGCACCGCGTCGATTTCCTCGCCCGCCGGCATTTGGGCGACGAGATCATGCGCCGTCCTGTCGATGAAGGGCCGCATCGCTTCCATGGCCGCGGGCGTGAACGCCTTGGCGAGCAGGGCGCGCAGCATGGTGTGGCGCGGCGGATCGTCGGTCAGGAGCGGAAAGCCGAGGCCGATCGCGCCGACCGCCATTGCAGCGGACGAGAAGCGCTCAGTATCGAGCAGGATCGCGCGCACATCCTCGAAGCGCGAAGCAATCCAGAAGCCGTTCGGATCGCGATAGAGCGGGGCTTCTTCGTGCAGATGCGCAAGAAATGCGTCGCGGCCCATGCTTTTGAAGCCGTCGGCCAGGCTTAAATCCGCCATGCTGGTTCCCGGAAAGCGAAACGCCGTCAGGATACAGGAATTCGGACGCGGGGTTCAGACCGCGACCTTCAATTCCTTCAGACCGCGGAAGAAGGGCAGGTCGCGCCATTGCGCTTTCGCCTCCGGATCTGCGAGCCGCACATCCGGATAGCGCGCGAAGAAGCTCGGTATCGCGACCACCGCCTCCAGCCGCGCCAGCGGCGCGCCGATGCACAGATGGGTGCCGCCGCCGAAGGCGACATGCGGCGCATCCTTGCGGGCAATGTCGAATTTGTCCGGCTCCGGGAAGGCTTCCGGATCGCGGTTGGCGCCGCGCAGCGACATGATCATCGAGGCGCGGTCGTGGATCGGGCAACCACTGACCTCCATCGGCCGCGGCGCGACGCGCCCGGTGATGTCCACCGGCGATTCATAGCGCAGCACTTCCTCGACCGCGCCGTTGATCAACGAAGGCTCGGCCTTCAGCTTGGCAAGCTGGCCGGGATTCTTCAGCAGCAGCCAGATCGCGTTGCCGATCAGGTCGGTGGTCGTCAGGTTGCCGCCGATCAGGAGGGCCAGCAGATTTGTGCAGATCTCGCCCTCGGTGAGGTTCGCGCCCTCGGCCTTCAGCGCCATCATGTCGGAGACGAGATCGTCCTTCGGTGCCGCAACACGCTCGGCCATCAGGCCGCGCATGTAGCGGTTCAGGGCATTGTTGCTCTTGACGATGATCTCGACCTGCTCGGGCGTCGGCATGGGATGGAAGCCCATGATCGCGCCTTCGCTCCAAGCGCGGAATTCCATCAGCCGGGTCTCGTCGACGCCGAGGATGCGCGCGATCACGTCGATCGGTACGCGGATGGCGAAGCTGTCCATCACGTCGAAGGTCTTCGCATCGCCAATGCGGTCGAGCCATTCGTCGACCACGCTCTGGACCAGCGCCTTCGATTTCGCGACGCGCTTGTAGAGTGCCTTGGCCAGCGGCTCGCGCACCCGCATGTGCTCGGGCTCGTCCATGGTCAGGATGGAATGGCGCGGCTGATCGGGTGCGATTTCGAGGCCGGGCGGCGGCGCGGCGCCGATGCCGCGCCGGGTCATGATCGCGGCCTCCTCGGCATTTTCCGGCGCGCGCAGCATCGAGGTGTCGGACAGCGTGCCGCGGACATCGGCGTGCTTCGACAGAATGAAGACGCCGGCCATCTGGTCGCGGTGGACCGGACAGGTCTCGCGCAGGGGCGCCAGCAGGGCATGCGGGTCGTCGTTGAAAGCGGGGTTCAGCGGCGTCAGCTCGAGGATGCCGGGCAGTCTGGTCTCGGACATGGTGTCTCCCTGACGGTCTATTCTGACATATTGTCAGGAGACGGTAGGTCAGGGCGTCCGGGGGTGCAATGGCGCCATCAATGCAGCGGCAGGACTTTGAAATCGAGCGGATTGCCGAGGGCCTGGGTCGCCGAGCGGACGACCGACAGATGTTCGGGCTGCCAGTTGACGTGGACCAGCACGGTCGCCGGTCCGTCGCCGTCGGCCGCGAAGGGCAGGAGGATCTCCTCGCAGACATAGTCATCCTCGCCGCGCATCTCGACACGGCGGTGGCCGATGCCGACGGCGCCGAGCGCGATGGCCGAAATGATGCGAAGCCGCGTTTCACGGTAGTCGGGCGGCGCCGACGCGATCCAGTCGGCCCCGGTCAGCTCGGTGTCCAGTGCGCGGCGGAAGGTGGTGCCGGCGAGGCGCACCTTCACGCTCTCTCCGGGAACGGTATCGAGGAGCAGCACGGTGGGAAGAAATGTGCGGAGCTTCTCCGGGCGCAGGCTCTTCCGCGCCGGCATGGCATCCCCCGTCCAGAGCGACAGCCAGTGTTCGGCCAGCGCCCGGTTGGTCGCTTCAAGGCTTGTATCTGCGATGGCTTGTGCCGCGCGGTCGAAAAACGTCATCGCCACGGGTTCCCGATTCCGATCGGGGCGAACCCTATGGCCTTGGGACTAACGGTTCGTTAGCAGCCGGAGCGTCGCGGGGTCTTCGTTTCCACCGTAGAAAACGCGGAGGGCTTCGCGAAAAAGAGGCTCGTTCTCTGCTGCATGCGCGAAGAGGGTAAGGCAGGAACGGAATTTCAGGTCGTCGGGCGTTCCGAACAGCGCGCGCGGGTCGTGCTCGCCGCTCGCAAGGGCCGCCGAAACGCAGGCTTTCAGGCGGGCACCGAGGACCGGGTGGGCGAGATAGGCGCGTGCCTCGGCAAGCGAGGCGATGGCGTAGAGCCTTGCCATGGCACTGCCGCCGAGCCCGGCAAGCTGCGGAAAAACGAACCACATCCAGTGCGTACGCTTGCGGCCCGATTCGAGCTCGGCGAGAACCTGCGCCATGACCGGTGTCTGGGCTCGGACAAAGCGTTCGAGATCGAAGGGATCGGCCGTCATGGCGTCAGTTTTTGCGCAGGGCCGGCGCCGCGCAAGCCCCGACGCTGCGGCTTTCCTGCCCCTGAGGCGTAGAAACACCCAATTTATCGCACTTTTCTGCTTGCGCCGCGTGCGCGGCGTCTCGGAAGTGCAGTAAAATCGGGCGTTCGTTTGATTCGCAACAAGGAGCAAAAACAAATGGCAGTGGCTGGATCTGGCGCGAAGGCCGCCAAGGCGAAGGTCGAAACGGTGAGCACGCGCCAGCTGGGCGCCGCGCTGGCCGAGAAGCATGAACTGACCAACAAGGCCGCGAATGCGATCTTGGAGGACACCATCGCTCTGATCACCAAGCACCTGAAGAAGGGTGCGCGCATCCGTCTGAACGGTCTTGGCATCCTGGTCGTGCGCAAGCGCGCCGCCCGCATGGGCCGCAACCCGGCGACGGGCGAGGCGATCAAGATCAAGGCGTCCAAGAAGGTTGCCTTCCGCGCCGCGAAGGAACTGAAGGAAGCGATCTAAGTCGCATTCTTCGGAAGGTCTGAGCCGGCCGCGCGCAAGCGCTGCCGGCTTTTTCCTTTTCGGCGATGTCGCCACTGGAAGGGGAACATGCGATTTGCCGACGAATGCGTTACCAGATGCAGAGCCGCCGGAATCGCATGACAGATCGCTCACATCACCGTTTCGGCGTGCTCGACGGCTGGCGCGGAATCTGTGCAGCGCTCGTCGCGCTGCATCATGTCGAATTCCATGGCTGGCTCTATTTCCAGCCGCTGATCCGCAATGCCTGGCTGTTCGTCGATTTCTTCTTCGTGCTGTCCGGTTTCGTGATTGCCCATGCCTATGAGGACAGGCTCGACAGCGGCCGCGCGGCCTTCGGCTTCGTGCTGCGCCGGTTCGGGCGGCTCTGGCCGCTGCATGTGACGATCCTCGCCATCATGGTCGCGCTCGAGATCGGCCACGCCATCGTCGACATCCGCTACCCCGGTCTCGATCAAATTCCTTTTTCCGGCGACCGCGCACCTTTCGCCATCCTGACCAACCTGTTCCTCGTGCAGTCGCTCGGCTTTCACAACGACCTCACCTGGAACGGTCCATCCTGGTCGATCTCGACGGAGTTCTGGACCTACATTGTGTTCGCGGCGGCGACCTTGCCGTTGCGCGGGCGCGCGGCGCGCATCGTTGCCGCAATCGTTCTGGCCGCGGGCGGCGCGTTCGTCCTGGCACGGTGGTCGCGCTACGGGATGCGCGAGACGGTGGGCTGGGGATTTGCGCGCTGTCTCTATGGCTTCTTCACAGGCGTTCTCGCGCACGCAGTCTGGCGCAGCGGCGTCATGCGACACGTTGCAGGCACGGCAGGCGAAATGCTCGTGCTCGCCGGCGCGCTCGCCTTCCTGACCTTCGTGCCCGGCGATCTGGCCTGGGAATATGCGGCGACGCCGCTCTTCGCCGCAGTCGTGCTCGTCTTTGCGGAAGAGGGCGGTGCCCTGTCCCGCCTGCTGAACACTCGGCCGGCCGCGGCGCTCGGGCGCTGGTCCTATTCGATCTACATGATCCACATGCTGCTGCTGGTGGTGCTGTTTTCCGGACTGCAGACAATGGAACGCGTCTTCGGCCTGTCCGTCCTCACCCATCGGAACGGAAGCGCCGCGCTCGACCTCCACCCGCTGGTCCTCGACGACCTGCTCATGGCCGGGTTCCTCGCCCTCACCGTCGCGCTGGCAGCCTTGTCATGGCGCTTCGTCGAGCGTCCGGGGCAGCGCTGGTTCAACCGCCGCGCCGAGCGCTATGCCCTTGAAACAGGCGACAAAAATACGTGACCTTTCGCGGGCTTTTGCCGTCTTGCCCCGGCCCGCGCCAAGGGTTACTTAGCCCGCGGTTTCTCCTGAAAGGACGGCGCCCATGGCCCGCAAGAAGATCGCTCTCATCGGTGGCGGACAAATCGGCGGCACGCTCGCCCATCTGGTCGCGCTCAAGGAATTGGGCGACGTCGTCCTCTTCGACATCATGGAAGGTCTGCCGCAGGGCAAGTCGCTCGACCTCGCCCAGTCCGGCCCGGTCGAAGGCTTCGATGCGAAGCTCAAGGGCACCAACGACTATGCCGACATCAAGGGCGCCGATGTGGTGATCGTCACCGCCGGCGTGCCGCGCAAGCCGGGCATGAGCCGCGACGATCTTCTCGGCATCAATCTGAAGGTGATGAGCCAGGTCGGCGAAGGCATCAAGGCGAACGCGCCGAACGCCTTCGTGATCTGCATCACCAACCCGCTCGACGCGATGGTCTGGGCGCTGCGCCAGTTCTCCGGCCTGCCGCATGAGAAGGTCGTCGGCATGGCCGGCGTGCTCGACTCGGCGCGCTTCCGCCATTTCCTCGCCGAGGAGATGGGCGTGTCGGTCGAAGACGTCTCGGCCTTCGTGCTCGGCGGCCATGGCGACACGATGGTGCCGATGCCGCGCTTCTCCACCGTCGCCGGCATTTCGCTGGTCGAACTCGTGAAGATGGGCTGGATCAAGCAGGACCGCCTCGACCAGATCACCCAGCGCACCCGCGACGGCGGCGCCGAGATCGTCGGCCTGCTCAAGACCGGCTCGGCCTTCTATGCCCCGGCGACCTCCGCCATCGCCATGGCCGAGAGTTACCTTAAGGACAAAAAGCGCGTGCTGCCCTGCGCCGCCTATGTCAACGGTCCCTACGGCATCAAGGATCTATATGTCGGCGTCCCGACCGTGATCGGCGAGAAGGGTATCGAGCGCATTGTCGAGCTCGAGCTCACGGCCTCCGAGAAGGAGCAGCTCGCCAAGTCGGCCGACGCGGTCAAGGGTCTGATCGACGCCTGCAAGAAGCTCGATCCGCGTCTCGCCTGATATCGCCAGGCGGGGGCAGAGAAAGGGACAACCGTGTTTCGCTTTGCCCTCGCCGGCGCCCTGGCGCTGGTGATTTCCGGCGCCGTGCTTGCCGCGCCGCCGACGGCGACCCTGACCGTCAAGGTCGAGAAGGTCTCCCCGCGCGGCGGCGACATCCGCGTCGCGCTCTACGACGCGGCCAATTATCATTCCGAAGACGATCAGGATTCCGGCGGCGCCGTGGTGCCCGCTCATCCCGGCGAAACCGTCGTCACGCTCAGCGGCATCAAGCCGGGCATCTATGCCGTCAAGCTGTTCCAGGACTTCAACCGCAACGGCAAGTTCGACATGACCTGGTACGGGCTGCCGGAGGAGAAATACGGCTTCTCAAACGATGCGCGGCCGACGCTCAGCGAACCATCCTTCGACGCCACCAAATTCGAAGTGCGGCCCGGCCAGAACACGATTACCATTCATCTCCAGTAGTTGTCGCCGGAGGGGGAGATGGTCCTGAGCTTGCGCCTGGCTGCGCTCGTATTGCTTGTCTTCGTCGCCACGCCGGTGCAGGCGGCCAACCCGGTGGAAGCCTGCACGCATAAGAGCTGGGGCTTCCTTACCTTCAACAATCATCAATTCGGCACCGTGAACACCTGTCCCTATGCGGTGACGGTGTGGTTCATGCGGCCGGGCCGGCCATCGGTTCATGCCGACGTACTCCCGGGCGGGTACTTCGACACGGGATTGCGCAGCGGTGAGTTCGACGATGCCGCGTGGTCGGCCGCGATCTGCCGCGCCGGTCATTCACCCATGCCGGCTGCCGATCAGGAGCATTGGGATCAGATCCTGAACGGCGACTATCGCTGCGTGAAGAACTGAGCGATCGATAATTGGCCGTCCGGTCGCAAGTCAGTACGCCACCTCGGCTGGACGGCCCGTTCATCGATGATGGTGGCGTTATGCCGGACGGCGCGGTGGTGCGCCATGCGGAGAAAGACGGTATTTACACGGCGCGACACGCTTCACAGCCGCGATTCGCACGAACCAAAACCTCCGCGAGCGGGGCTCGCGGAGGCGGTGCAGGCGTCAGAACTTGATCCAGAGGCCCGGTGCCCAGATCCAGTGATCGTGGCTCCAGTGCCATTCGCCGGCGCGCCAGCGATAGTGGCCGTGCGGCATGCGCGAGCGGTGCTCGACGCGCGGCGGCGGCTTGCGGCCGTGGTCGTGCATCGCATCCGGATGATGCATGTCGTGATAGGGCGCGGCCGCGGCCGGCGTGGTGCTGAGCGCCAGCGGCGCCGTGATCGTCATTGCCGCGAACATCGCGCCGAGAAATTTTGCCTTGATCGTCATCGGTCGTCTCCATCGTTACCGGGTGGTCTCTCACCCCAATCGAGAGATCGGGTCTGTCCCCCATCTTTCGCAAGGATGAACGGCTGGAAACGCGGTACAGTTTCCGTGAAGTTTGTCCCGAACTGTCGTCGCCGCGATAGGCCGCGACCGGCCATGACCACCTTGAATGGAGAATGAACGCATGATCCCGCGTCTGGAGACCGAGCGGCTACTTCTGCGCGAATGGCGCGCCGCCGACTTCGACACGCTGGCAGGCTTCTATGCCGACACCGAAACGATGAAATTCCTCGGCGGGGTGATGGAGCGCAACGACGCCTGGCGCGCGCTCAGCGCCACCATCGGCCACTGGCATCTGCGCGGCTATGGCACCTGGGCGGTCGAGCGGCGCGCGGACGGCGCGCTCGTCGGCCGTGTCGGCATGATCAATCCGGAAGGTTGGCCGGGACTCGAGATCGGCTGGACGCTCGGGCGTCCCTACTGGGGCAAGGGCTATGCGAGCGAGGCCGCCGAAGCGGCGATCCGCTATGCGTTTCTGACGCAGCCGGTCGATCGCCTGATCTCGTGCATCGATCCCGACAACATTGGCTCGCAGGCGGTGGCGCGCCGCGTCGGCGAGAGCAAGGGCGCATTCACGCATCTGCGTACCGGCGGGCAAAATCACCCCGTCGACATATGGGCGATCACACGCGACGAATGGCTCCGGCGGACCGCGGGGTGAAAATCGGCTAGCGTGCCGGAAATGTCATCCCCGCCCGATTCGACCGTCTATCGCGACCGCGACTTCCGCGTCTTCGCTGCTGTCCGCTTCATCGTGACCATCGCCTCGAACGTGCAGTCGGTGGCGATCGGCTTCCTGATCGTCACGCTCACGCATTCGCCGCTCGAGCTCGGCCTTGTCGGTCTTTGCCAGTTCGTGCCGATGTTCCTGCTCACCTTGCCGGCGGGCGATCTCGCCGACCGCATGGACCAGCGCCGCCTGCTGAGTGCGACGCAGGCGATGCAGAGCGTCTGCGCGGGGTTGTTCCTGTTGCTGATCGTGTTCCACACCGGAGGCACCTGGCCATACTACCTCGTGCTGATCCTGTTCGGTGCGACGCGCGGCTTCTACGGCGCGACCTCGCAGTCGCTGATGCCCTTCCTCGTACCGCCGGAGAAGCTGCCGCGTGCCATCGCGCTGTCGTCATCTGTGTTCACCACCGCGACCATCGCGGGACCGGCGCTTGGCGGCTTCATCTACATACTGGGACCGACCGTGACGTTCTCCGTCAGCCTGACGCTGATGCTGATCGCTTCGGTGCTGACCGCGACGCTGGGCGGCCGCCGCCGTCCGCCGCATGTGGATACCGGTGCCTCGCGGCTCGAACGGGTGAAGGAAGGCATCGACTTCGTGCGCCATCGTCCCGTGGTGCTCGGCGCGATTTCGCTCGATCTCTTCGCCGTGCTGCTCGGTGGCGCAACGGCGCTGCTGCCGCTCTATGCCAGCGACATCCTGAAGGTTGGCGCGGTGGGGCTCGGCTTCCTGCGCGCCGCGACCGCGGTCGGCGCCGCGGGCATGGCCTTCGCGCTGGCGCGCTGGCCGATCCATCGCCACACCGGCATCATCATGTTCGCCGCGGTCGCGCTGTTCGGCGTCGCGACGATCGTGTTCGGCATCTCGACGAATTTCTATCTCTCGCTCGGTGCGCTCGCGGTGATGGGCGCGGCCGATATGATCAGCGTTTTCGTGCGCTCGGCGCTCATCCAATACGCCACGCCGGATTCGATGCGCGGCCGGGTCAGCGCGGTCAGCATGCTGTTCATCGGCGCCTCCAACGAGCTCGGCGAGTTCGAGTCGGGCACGACGGCGGCGTGGTGGGGCACGGTACCGGCGGTGGTGGTCGGCGGGCTCGGCACGCTGGCCGTGGTCGCGGCCTGGATGTGGCTCTTCCCGCCCCTGCGAAAGATCGACCGCTTGAGCGACGCGGAGACCGCGCCGACCTCGTGACGGCCTTGCCGCAATCGCGGGACTGGGCGACAGTCGCGCTCATCGGGGAGGAATCATCATGGGATTGAAGGTCATCGGCGCCGGCTTCGGCCGCACCGGCACGCGCTCGCTCAAGGATGCGCTCGAAATGCTGGGCTTCGGCCCCTGCCATCACATGGTGGAAGTCTTCGCCCATCCCGAGCAGGTGCAGTTCTGGGACCGCGCGGCGAAGGACGAAACGGTCGACTGGGACGAGGTCTTCGCGTCCTACAACTCCGCCTGCGACTGGCCGAGCTGTTCCTATTACCGCGAGCTGGCCGAAGCCTATCCCGACGCCAAGGTGATCCTCAGCCTGCGCGACGCGAAGTCCTGGTACAAGAGCGTGACCAACACGATCCTGCCGGCGATGCAGAAGAACAACGGGCGCCTGCCGGGCGTCTTCGGCCCGCTGAAGATCGGCCAGAAGACCTTCAACGACGATTTCAGCGAAGCCAACATGATCGCCGTCTATGAGCGCCACAACGAAGAGGTGAAGCGCGTCATTCCGAAGGAGCGTCTGCTGGTGTTCGAGGCGAAGGACGGCTGGGGGCCCTTGTGCAAATTCCTCGGCGTGCCGGTGCCGGCCGAGCCCTATCCGAGCATGAATTCGACTGAAGAATTCCAGGCCCGTGCCGCAGCGATGCAGCGTTCGGAGTAGGGCGGTTTCTTTCTGCCGTCATCGCCGGACTTGTTCCGGCGATCCATGAACACCGCTTTTTGCAGCCGCCAAGCTTGCTCGGCGGCGCGAGATTTGACCCATCTTGTTTGACTTGTGATCTTGGATGGCCGGCACAAGGCCGGCCATGACGACGGAGCGTGCGGGGCCTTCGAAAGAAAGACTGCTCAACTCTCCGGCACCACGCCCATCTTGGCGAGCGCCGTGCGTGCGGCGGCGCGCGCCGCACGGTCGGGCACGGCCGGTGAGAGTGCACCGGCCGCGGTCAGCCACATCAGGTTGCGCGCGACATCGCCGCTTTCGCCCAGCGCGCGCACCGCATCGCCGAGACGTTGCGGCCCCTTCGCCATCAAGCCGCGTAGCGCCGCGATGAAGGCGGGCTGGAAGCTTACCCGTCCGCGCGGCACGACGATGCTCTCGGGAATCTCGCCGGTGCTTTCGATGACCAGATCGCGTAGCGCCGCGCCGTTCGAATCCGGCGGAAGATCGCGACCGAAGAGATCGCGACGGAAACCGCGGTTGCGCGCGAAATCCTGCGCCAGCATGCGCTGGCGCGGCGTCGCCAGCGCAGCGACGGCACGCGCCGCGCTCTCGTCGAGCAGAAGCGCGTCGTGATGATCGCGCAGTGTCGCGCTGCCGGCGAAGGCGAGACCCGCTTCGGCCATCTCGTCCATCACATCGACCGACCACAAGCAGTCCCAGGCATCGGCAAGATATTCATGCGCCAGATAGCCTTCCGGCCGCGCGCTCCAGCCGGCCACCGCCCGTTCCGCCGTGGGATTCGCGGTGAAATAAGCGAAGCCCGCCTTGCGCAATCCGTCCACCATTTGTGCGCCGGCAGCGACGCCGTCGGCGCTCAATTCGGATAGCAGGCGGCGCAACGGCAATTCGCCGGCCCAGCCGGGCAGGCTATTGTAGCTGACATAAGAAATGCCGCCCGGCGCCAGCCGCTCGCGCAGGATTGCGCGCAGCCGCGCCCGCGTCTCCGCCGTCACCCAGCTATAGACGCCATGCAGGACGATGAAGTCGAACTGCCCTTCAAATCCGTTCGCCGCGAAATCGACGGTGTCGAAGGCGATATTCGAAAGCTTCAACGCCTCGGCCGCATCGCGCGCGGCCGCGATCGCATCCGGATTCGCGTCGACCGCGACGAAGCGGCCGTTGGGATGCGCCGCCGCATGCAGCAAGGCGGAATAGCCGCGCCCGCAACCGAGTTCGAGATAGCGGAAGGCGCCCGACGGATCGGGCGCCAGATGCCCGCCCAGCACGGCGGCATGATGCAGCCAGCTCGGCGCCGTTTCGGGCTGATAGGTGACGGGATAGGACGCTTGCAGTGCCATCTTGGATGCGCCGACCCTAAGTGCGCGTTTCGCGGCCTGTCAACGCACTCGACGCATGGCGCCAGCATGCTACACCTTGAACAAGACCGAAAAGGGGGACGCCATGGCATTCGAGGCAGTGAAGGGCTGGAGTTCGACCCAGAAGCACGTCGTCGCCGCCTCCTATCTCGGCTGGACGCTCGATGCCTTCGACTTCCTGCTCATCACCTATGTCGCCTCGGACATCGCCAAGACCTTCGGCACGAACGCCAAGGGCATCGGCTTCATCATCACCGCGACGCTCATCATGCGCCCGCTCGGCGCTTTCATCTTCGGCCGCCTCGCCGACCGTTTCGGACGCCGGCCGGTGTTGATGATCGATGTCGCGCTCTATTCGGTCATCGCCTTCGTATCGGCCTTCGCGCCCAATCTCGAGACTTTCATCGTGCTGCGCTGCCTGTTCGGTATCGCGATGGGCGGCGAGTGGGGCATCGGCGCCTCGCTGACCATGGAGCATGTCCCCGCCAAATCGCGCGGCTTCGTGTCGGGTTTGCTGCAGACCGGCTATCCCACCGGCGGCATGATCGCGGGCATCGCCACGGGCTTCCTGCTGCCGCATTTCGGCTGGCGCATCTGCGTGATGGCGAGCGCGATCCCGGCGCTGCTCGTGCTCTATATCCGCCGCAACGTGCCGGAATCGCCGAGCTTCGAGCAGAGCCGCGCGCCCAAGGGCAACACCTTCGCGGTGATCCGTTCGCATTGGGGCATCGCGCTGTTCGCGGTGCTGCTGATGACGGGGTTCAACACGCTGAGCCATGGCAGTCAGGATTTCTATCCGAAATTCCTGCGCGACCAGATCCATCTGACGCCGGCGCTGGCGAGCTTCATCGGCTCGGTCGGGCCGTTCGGTGCGATCCTGGGCGGGCTGACCTTCGGCATCCTGTCGCAGCGCATCGGCCGGCGCCGCGCCATCGCCATCGCGGCGGTGCTGGTGCTGCCGCTGATCTATTTCTGGGTCTTCTTCAGCGTCGATCCGATGGTGCTTGCCATCACCTCTTTCGCCCTCCAATTCGCGGTGCAGGGCGCCTGGGGCGTGGTGCCGGCGCATCTGAACGAGCTGTCGCCGCACGATGCACGCGCGACCTTTCCGGGATTCGTCTACCAGCTCGGCAATCTCTTCGCCGCCGGCATCGTGCTCGGCCAGGGCGTGCTGATCGACGATTTCCGCTGGAGCTATTCGGCGGCGCTCGCGGTGATGACTGGGGCGGCGGCACTTCTGATCGCGCTGCTGATCAATCTCGGACCCGAGGCCCGCGAGGTTGAGATGGCGCCGGAGAAGTAGAGAGCTTCACCTCCCCATGTTGAGGGAGGCGAAACGAGTCTAGCTCCGCAGGAAGATATCGACGCGGTCGGGCGCGCTGTTGTCGTCGACGCCGCCCATCGCGCGGACGTCGATCTTCTCGGACGGAACGCCGTCCTCGATCAGCAGTTCGCGGATCACCAGGGCGCGCTTGAGCGAGAGCCGCCGCGAGTCGGACGACTTGTCGCCGCGCGGACCGCCATAGGCCTGAAGTTGTACCCGCGACGCACCGGCACTAAGCGCGGCCGTGAGCTTGCCGGCAAGCCCGTGGATGGCGTTGATGTCGCTCGCGGCCGGCGTGCTCGAGCCGGCGGCGAAGGGAATTATGCTCTGGCGGCTCATGCCGGCGGTGTCGTCGGCGGGCGTTGCGGGTGGTGTCGTTGCCGGTGGTGTCGTTGCCGGCGGCGGCACGGCGGTCGCCACGGTCTTCGGCGGTGGCGATGCGATGGTCGCGGCAAAGGCGGCCGCACCGCCGGCCACGGGCGCGGCCCGACGCGGCCGGGTGACCGGAGGCGTCGCAGTGGCGCCGACAAGGCGTGAAGCACTGTTCTCCGGCATCGCAGAGATGTCGGGGGTCGCGGTTGGCGTGCTGGCCGGTGGCGTGCTGGGTGTCGTGCGGGCGACGCGCGGCTTGGGCGGCGGCGTCGATTCGACGGGCGCAGGCGGCGGGGCGGTTGCGACGTCCACCGGTGCCGCCGGCTTGGGTGCGCGCGGGCGCACGACCGTCACCTTGCGCGGCATGTGCAGGTGGATCGTCCGTGCCGGTTTTTCGCCGGGCTGAAGCAGATGCGGCACGAAGCGGCCGTATTTGCCGCCCGGATAGAGCAGATAGCCCGAGCCGAGGGCGCTTTGGTTCACGGAGACATCCTGTCCGGGATAGGACGCGGCCGCCGCGGGCAGAGATGCCAGCAGCAAGAGGGATGTGCCAAGCGCAAGTGCCGATTTCATTCGCCAGCCTGTCGGATCACCCGGACCATACTGATCCGGGCACGGCCCCTCAACCTGCCGCCCGCGCGGCATCTTTCAACATTTTCAGAATTGGCCGGTGCAGCGATTCGTTGGCCGCGAGCAGGGTTCCGCCCATCAGCGCATCGCCCCCGCCATTCAGGTCGGTGACCACGCCGCCGGCCTCTTTTACCAGCAGGATTCCCGCCGCGACGTCCCACGGATTGAGACCGCGCTCCCAGTAGCCGTCGAAACGCCCGGCAGCGACATAGGCGAGATCGAGGCTGGCCGCGCCGAAGCGCCGCACGCCGGCGGTCACGCCCATCACAGCGCTCAGTTCGTGCTGGAAGCGTTCATGGCCTTCGCGGCCGAGAAACGGGATGCCGGTCGCCAGCACCACCTCGTTCATCTTTTTCCGCGCCGCGACGCGCAGGCGCTTGTCGTTGAGATAGGCGCCATGGCCGCGCTCGGCGACATACATTTCATCCGTGACCGGATTGTAGATCACGCCCGAGACCAGCTGATCCTCGCGCTCCAGCCCGATCGAGATCGCGAAATGCGGGATACCGTGCATGAAGTTCAGCGTTCCGTCGATCGGATCGATGATGAAGCGGTGGGATTTGTCCGGCCCGTCGATCGCGCCGTGCTCTTCGGTGAGGAAGCAGTAGCCGGGCCGCGCCTTCTGCAACTCCTCCACCAGCATCGCTTCGGTGCGCTTGTCGGCGGTGGTGACGAAATCGGCCGGGCCCTTCATCGAGATCTGCAGGTTCTCGATCTCGCCGAAATCGCGGATCAGCTTGCGCCCAGCCCTGCGCGCGGCGCCGACCATGACGTTGAGGGCAGGGGAGAGGTAGGGCATGTCGTTCTTTCCACGTCGCTCACCCTTCGACAAGCTCAGGGCGAGGATTTAAGCCAAACCTCATCCTGAGCTTGTCGAAGGATGAGGGAACGCTGCTGGTTACTCCGCGCGCCGGACGTAGGTGCCGTCTTCGGTCGAGACGATGATCTTGGTGCCGGTGTTGATGAAGGGCGGGACCTGGATCGTCATGCCGTTCTCGAGCTTGGCGCCCTTATAGCTCGGCGCGGCGGTGCCGCCGCGCAGCACCGGATCGGCCTCGACGACTTCGAGCGTGACCTGCGCCGGCAGCTTGATCGAGATCGGGCGGCCTTCGTAGAGCTGCAGCATCACCTTCATGCCGTCGGCGAGATATTGCGCCTGGTCGCCGACCCAGTCGGACTGCAGTTCGATCTGCTCATAGGTCTCGACATCCATGAAGGTCAGCATGTCGCCGCTCGCGTAAAGGAAGTTGTAGTCCTTCTTGTCGAGATAGATCTCGTCGACCGTCTCGTCGGAGCGGAAGCGCTGGTTCAGCTTGGTGCCGTTGATGATCTCTTTCAACTCGACCTGGTTGTAGGCGCCGCCCTTGCCGGGCTTCACCTTGACGGTCTTGACCGCGACCCAAAGCCCGCCGTTGAACTCGATGAGCGTGCCGGGGCTGATTTCGTTGCCGGTGATCTTGGCCATATGTGCGTCAACGCGCCGGGGGCGCGGTCCTTTTGGTTCGAGCTGACAAAGAGCGCGCGGGTGATAGCAATCTTGCCACTCCTTGTCATCCCCGGTGCTTTTCCGCCCCCGCGAAGCGGGGGAAGGGGACCATCGCCAAGCGATGGTGGAGGGGGCTGCGCCGCTACAACGGCTCTACCAGCCACACATACACCCGCCCGCGTGATGTCGGATCGAATCCGCCGGCCACCGCCTGCCGGATCGCCGCTTCGACCTTTTCCGGATAGATGCGCTCCTTCTCGAGCGGCTTGCCCGGCTTCTTCTCCGGGAACGGAAACTGGACAATCAGCTCCTTGAACGTCCGCGCCGTTTCGCTGACCGCACGTGCCGAGAACTGCATCCCCTTGAGACCCTCGGTCGAGGAATAATGCGCCTCGCGGATCAACTCCCAGGTCATGTCGATGCCGTCGACGACCATCTTGCCCGAAGCCTGGCGCTTGCGCGGTTTCATGCGCCGAAGATCGCGTTGAAGGCCTTCACCGCGGCGGCGGGGCCATCCTTGTGATCCCACACGCCGCTCGCGACCGCGAGGAAATCGGCGCCCGCCTCGACCAGCGGCTGTGCGTTCTCGGTCGTGATCCCGCCGATGGCGACGCAGGGCACCACCATCATCTCCGCCCACCAGTGCAGCGTCTCGATATCCGCCCGCGCCTTCGGCTCCTTGGTCGTGGTCGGAAAGAACGCGCCGAAGGCGACGTAATCCGCGCCCGCTTCCGCCGCTTCCATCGCTAGGTGCCGCGAGTCGTGGCAGGTCACGCCGACGATGGCATTCGGCCCGACGATGCGGCGCGCTTCGGCATAGCTCGCATCATCCTGCCCGACATGCACCCCGTCGCAGCGCAGCTCGTGCGCGAGGTCCGGCAGATCGTTGAGGATGAACGCGACATCGTGCTTCTGCACGATCGGCATCAGCACCTCGGTCGCGCGCCGGATCTCGTCGTCATGCACATTCTTCAGCCGGAGCTGAAACGACGCGACATCTCCAGCGCCGAGCGTGCGCTTCACGATTTCCGCGAAGGGCTTGAGCTCGAACGCTGGCGGCGAGATCAGATAGAGGCGGCAGCGTTCGCTCACTCGGCCGCCGCGGCGCGCGCCTTGCCGATCATCGGGTCGAGCTCCCCCGCCGCATAGCGCTTGGCCATCGCCGCGGTTGAGAGCGGCTTGATCTTGCTCGCCCAGCCGGCTGCATTGAACTCATTGAAGCGCTGGACGCAGACCTTGCGCATCGCCTCCTTGGCGGGCTTCAGATAGGCGCGCGGGTCGAACTCACCCGGCTTCTCCATCAGCACCTTGCGGATCGCGCCGGTCATCGCCATGCGGTTGTCGGTGTCGATGTTGATCTTGCGCACGCCGTTCTTGATGCCGCGCTGGATTTCTTCCACCGGTACGCCCCAGGTCTGGGGCATCTTGCCGCCATACTGGTTGATGATGTCCTGGAGGTCCTGCGGCACCGAGGACGAGCCGTGCATCACCAGATGCGTGTTCGGCAGGCGGCGATGGATCTCCTCGATCACATTCATCGCCAGCACCGCGCCGTCCGGCTTGCGGCTGAACTTGTAGGCGCCGTGGCTCGTGCCCATCGCGATCGCGAGCGCGTCGACCTTGGTCTTCTTCACGAAATCGACCGCCTGGTCGGGATCGGTCAGCAACTGGCTGTGATCGAGCTTGCCCTCGGCGCCGTGGCCATCTTCCTTGTCACCCATGCCGGTCTCGAGACTGCCGAGCACGCCCAGCTCGCCTTCGACCGAGACGCCGCACGAATGCGCCATCTCGACCACGCGGCGTGTGACGTCGACATTGTACTCGTAATCGGCCGGCGTCTTGCCGTCTTCCTTCAGCGAGCCGTCCATCATCACGCTGGTGAAGCCGTACTGGATCGCTGTCGCGCAGGTCGCCGGGCCGTTGCCGTGGTCCTGGTGCATGCAGACGGGGATCGCCGGATACATCTCGACCAGCGCATCGATCAGCCGCGCCAGCACGATGTCGTTGGCATAGGAGCGCGCGCCGCGGCTCGCCTGGATGATCACCGGCGCGTCGACCTGCTCGGCGGCCTCCATGATGGCGAGGCCCTGCTCCATGTTGTTGATGTTGAATGCCGGCAGGCCGTAATCGTGCTCTGCGGCGTGGTCGAGAAGCTGACGAAGCGTGATCCGGGCCAACTGGGCGACTCCCCTTATTTTGGGAGGGTCTTAGCCCGTTTTATGTGAGATTTGAAGCGCTGCGACGCCGGCCAGTTCCTGGCCCGGCGGTGCAGCGGGGTTGGTCAGATCATCTGCGTGGCACGCAGAATTGCGCCGATTTCGACGACCAGGGCCGTCGCAGCGAACACGGCGCCAAGTTGCGCAATGTGGCTTCCGCCAAGTGGGAGAAGCTTGCTCAGCGAGGGGATCGTGCCGTGCAGCAATACCAAGGCCAGGTCGACAGCCAGGGCGACCTGAATTGCAAGAATCATCGTTGTGCTCCTTACAACCGCGAGAATTGCGGTCATAAGAAGGATTGGATGGGAGAAATAAGCAGCCGTAACGCTTTCGCGGTTTTGCTACTTTTGCAGCGCCGCGACGCCGGGCAGTTCCTGGCCCTCGAGCCACTCCAGGAACGCGCCGCCCGCCGTGGAAACATAGGAGAAATCCTCGGCAACCCTGGCATGGTTGAGCGCCGCGACCGTGTCGCCGCCGCCCGCCACGGAGAGCAGGTTCCCAGCCCTTGTCGCCGCCGCGACGGCCTTGGCCGCCGCCACCGTGCCGTGGTCGAAGGGTGGGGTCTCGAAGGCGCCGAACGGGCCGTTCCAGACCAGTGTCTTGGTCACCGCCAGCCGCCGCGTGAATTCCGAGATGCTCTTCGTGCCCACGTCGAGGATCATCTCGTCCTTGTGGACGTGATGGACTTCGGCGGTGCGATGCTTCGCATGCGCCTTGAACTCGTGCGCCACGACCGCATCGACCGGCAGCAGGATCGCGGCGCCAGCCTCGTTCGCCATGTGCACGACGCGCTGCGCGGTCTCGATATGGTCGCGCTCGACCAGCGACTTGCCGACCTCGATACCTTCGGCGGCGAGGAAGGTGTTGGCCATCGCCCCGCCGATCACCAGCGTCTCGACGCGTTTCACCAGATTTTCCAGCAGCGCGATCTTGGTCGAGACTTTGGCCCCGCCGATCACCGCCATCACCGGCCGCTGCGGATCGCCCAGCGCCTTCTCGAGATGCGTCAGCTCCATCTCCATCGAGCGCCCGGCGGCGTTCAGCAGCAGATGCGCCACGCCTTCGGTCGTCGCATGGGCGCGGTGCGCCGCGCTGAACGCGTCGTTGACATAGATGTCGCCCAGCGCCGCGATCTGCTTCGCGAAAGCCGGATCGTTGTCTTCCTCGCCCTTGTGGAAGCGGGTGTTCTCCAGCAGCAGGACGTCGCCGTCCTTCAGCTTCGCCACCGCAGCCTGCGCGATATCGCCCACGCAATCCTCGGCAAATGCCACTGGCTTGCCCAGCTCTTTCGCCAGCGCCGCCGCGACGGGCTTCAGCGACATGCTCGGAACGACCTTCCCCTTCGGCCGGTCGAAATGCGAGAGCACGATCACTTTCGCGCCCTTCTCCGCCAGCTCGCGAATGGTCGGCGCCTGCCGGTCGATGCGCACGGTATCGGTCACGACACCGTCCTTCATCGGCACGTTTAGATCGGCGCGCACGAGAACGCGCTTACTGGCGACTTGCAGATCATCGAGCGTGCGGAATGCCATGGCGACCTCCTTGTCCTCCCCCTGAAAGGGGGGAGGCCGACCGGCGTAGCCGGTCAGGTGGGGGTCCCGTGCGGGACCCCTCCCGGATTGCACGCTGGCGCGTGCAATCTTCCCTCCCCTTTCAGGGGAGGGGCTTGTTCTAGATCAACTTCCCCATCGCCACCGCCGTGTCTGCCATGCGGTTGGAGAAGCCCCATTCGTTGTCGTACCAGCTCATCACCGAGACGAAATTGCCGTCCATCACCTTGGTCTGGTCGAGCGCGAAGGACGACGAGGCCGGGTTGTGGTTGAAGTCGCTGGAGACGAGCGGCGCCTCGACGATTTCGAGGATGCCCTTGAGCGGGCCGGACGCGGCCGCGGCCTTGATCGCGCCGTTGATCTCGTCGACCGTCGTCGCGCGCTTGGCGATGAACTTGAGATCGACCAGCGACACGTTCGGCGTCGGCACGCGCACCGACACGCCGTCGAGCTTGCCCTTCAGGTCCGGCAGCACGAGACCGACGGCCTTGGCCGCGCCGGTCGAGGTCGGGATCATCGACAGCGCCGCGGCGCGGGCGCGATAGAGGTCCTTGTGCATCGTATCGAGCGTCGGCTGGTCGCCGGTGTAGCTGTGCACCGTGGTCATCATGCCCTTCTCGATGCCGACCGCGTCATGCAGCACCTTGGCCACCGGCACGAGGCAGTTCGTCGTGCAGGACGCGTTCGAAACCACGACGTGATCCTTGGTCAGCTTGTCGTGGTTGACGCCGAACACCACCGTCATGTCCACGCCGTCCGCCGGCGCCGAGACCAGCACGCGCTTGGCGCCAGCCTTCAGATGAAGCGAGGCCTTTTCCTTGCTGGTGAAGATGCCGGTGCATTCCAGCGCGATATCGACGTCGAGTTCCTTGTGGGGCAGCTCGGCCGGATCCTTGATCGCCGTGACCTTGATCTTGTGGCCGGCGGCGACGATGTGATCGCCATCGATGGTGACGGTCGCCGGGAACTTGCCGTGCACCGAGTCGTAGCGCAGCAGGTGCGCGTTGGTCTCGACCGGGCCGAGATCGTTCACCGCCACCACTTCGATGTCGCGGCGCCCGCTCTCCACGATGGCGCGCAGCACCAGGCGCCCTATGCGGCCGAAACCGTTGATTGCGACGCGAGTTGCCATGGTAAGAGCTCCCTAGTTCTTCTCGTTCAACGCGGCCTTCGCCGCTTCGACCACTGCTTCGGCGGTGACGCCGAAATGTTTGTACACATCTTTAAACGGTCCGCTGGCGCCGAAACCATGCATTCCGACAAAGCGGCCATGCGGTCCGGTGTAGCGGTCCCAGCCGAGCGAAATTCCGGCTTCGACGGCGACTTTTACCGTGTCCTTGCCCAAAAGCGCTTCACGCTGCGTTGCGCTTTGTTTCTCGAACAGGCTCCAGCACGGCATCGAGACGACGCGCGCCGCGATGCAGCCGGTCTTCAGCATCTCGCGCGCTTCGAGCGCAAGCGAAACCTCCGATCCGGTTGCCAGAATGGTTACTTTCGCGCCGTCCGCGCCGGCGACTTCGTAGGCGCCCTTCGCCGTCAGGTTCGCATCGCCCGCGCCGCGCACCGTCGGCAGGTCCTGGCGCGAGAACACCAGCAACGTCGGACCGCTCGTGTTGGTCAGAGCCAGTTCCCAGGCCTCGACCGTCTCCACCGCGTCGGCGGGCCGGATCACCGTCAGGTTTGGAATCGCGCGTAGCGCCGCGAGATGCTCCACCGGCTGGTGTGTCGGCCCATCCTCGCCGACGCCGATCGAGTCATGCGTCATCACGAAGATCACGCGAATGCCCATCAACGCGGCGAGGCGGATCGATGGCCGCGCGTAATCGGAGAACACCAGGAACGTGCCGCCATAGGGGATGATGCCGCCATGCAACGCCATCCCGTTCATCGCCGCCGCCATGCCGTGCTCGCGGATGCCGTAGTGAACGTAACGGCCCTTGAAGTCGCCCGGCTTGATCGAGTCGATGTTCTTGGTCTTGGTGTTGTTCGAGGGCGTGAGGTCGGCCGAGCCGCCGACCGTCGTCTTCAGCACGCCGTTGACCACTTCCAGCACTTTCTCCGACGACCGTCGCGTGCCCGCGGTCGGCTTCTCCGCCGCGAACGTCGCTTTCAGTTCGCCGAGCGCCTTGGTCAGCTCCGCCGGCACATCGCCCGACATCGTCGCATCGAACTCTGCCGCTTGCGGCGACGCCGCCTTGCGCTTCGCCCAGGCTTCGCGCGCCGTGCGGCCCTGTCCGCCGATCCGGCGCCACGCGTCGAGCACGCCGTCATTCAGTGCGAAGGCCTCGGCGGGAAGACCGAGCGCCGTCTTCGCGCCGGCGATTTCCTCCGCACCCGGAGCATCCGAATGCGCCTTCTGCGTCCCGGCGCGGGTCGGGAAGCCGTAGCCGATGACCGTCTTGCACGCGATCAGCACCGGCCGGTCCGCGCCCTGCGCGGCACTCAGCGCGCGGAACACATCCGCCGCGTCATGCCCGTCGCAGCCATCGGTGATCCAGCCTGCCGCCTCGAAGCGTTTGCGCATGTCGCCGCTCTCCGAGAGCGACAGCGCGCCGTCGATCGAGATCTGGTTGTCGTCCCACAGCACGACGAGGTTCTTGAGCTTCAGATGCCCCGCGAGAGAAATCGCCTCATGGCTGATGCCCTCGGCCAGGTCGCCGTCCGAGGCGATGACATAGGTCTTGTGATCGACCAGCTCGTCGCCAAAGCGCGCGTTCAGGATGCGCTCGGCCAGCGCCATGCCGACCGCGTTGGCGATGCCCTGACCGAGCGGGCCGGTCGTGGTCTCGACGCCCGCCAGATGCCCGAACTCCGGATGACCCGCACAGGGGCTGCCGACCTGGCGGAACTTCTTGATCTCGTCGAGCGTCGGCGCCGCATACCCGGTCAGGTAGAGCAGGGAATACATCAGCATCGAGCCATGGCCGCCCGAGAGCACGAAGCGATCGCGGTCGGCCCAGCGCGGCTCCGACGGGTCGTATTTCAGAAAGTGCGCGAACAGCACCGTCGCGACATCGGCCATGCCCAGCGGCAGGCCCGGATGGCCCGATTTCGCCTGCTGCACGGCATCCATGGAAAGCCCGCGGATCGCATTGGCCAGATGGCGGATTTTGGCCTGCTCCAGCGGAGCTTTCGTCGATTCCATCAGGTCCTAACTCCGCGCGGGAGAGAGCCCTTAGCGACCGCGGGACGGAGCCGTCAAGAGTTCCTGGTGACGCCGCTGTGCGTGCCTCCAATTCGGGCCTGCCTGCTTCGTTTTCACCGTGCGGAACCTGGGCTTTTGCGTTGCCGTTGGGGGAGGCGAAGCCTATGGTCCTGAATGGATTCTCGTTAGAAAAGGTCGCGCGCATGAGCCGGTTGGACGATGCCGTGCAGCGCTTCGACGCGGCGCTCCGGACGCTGGAGGCGCTGCCCCCCGCCCCGAAATCGGACGAGCTGGACAATGCCCGTGCCCGCATCGCGGACCTCACCGCGGAGCGCGAGTCGCTCTTGGCCCGCATCGCCGAGCTCGAGGAGGAGAACCGCGCGATCAGCGGCCTCGCCGAGGAGGTCGAAACCAGGCTCGACGGCGCGATCGGCGAAATCCGCACCGCGCTCGGGCGCTAGGAGAACGACATGCCTCTTGTGAACGTCATGGTGAACAACCGGGCCTACACCATCGCCTGCGACGACGGCGAAGAGGATCACCTGCGCGAGCTCGCCGCGCATGTCGACGCCAAGGTGAAGGAACTCCTGTCCTCGGTCGGCCAGGTCGGCGAGCCGCGGCTCCTGCTGATGGCGGCGCTCCTGATCGCCGACGAGCATCACGACGTCGCGCAACGCCTTGATGCGGTCACCGCCGAGCGCGACGCGCTGCGCGTGTCGCATGATGAAACCGCGGGCAGGCTTTCAAACAGCGAAGCGGTCA
Source organism: Pseudomonadota bacterium (assembly GCA_018241025.1). Lineage (GTDB taxonomy): Bacteria > Pseudomonadota > Alphaproteobacteria > Micropepsales > Micropepsaceae > Rhizomicrobium. The sequence goes on along the minus strand of JAFEEQ010000021.1, from coordinate 87,999 downwards.
CGGCCGGCATGTTCGAAGCGGCAACCCGCCGGATCGAGGACGTGGTCAACCGGCTGGCGGCGGCTTAAGTCAATCGCGTGTCCGCCGAAGCTCTGGCGCCGGTGGATCGAAGGATGTCCGCCCGTCGCGACAGTCCTGTATCTCCGCGCCGCGCAATGCACTAAACTCGGCCCCGGACGGTACTGCCCCGCGCGTCAGGTTAGCGATGCCCAGGGGCCTTAATGGTACTCACCGGGAGCTGTCCCTGGCCTGGATCGTGGTCCGGGTCACATGGCGCCCACCTGCACTTGCAGGCCCGTGAGGATCCAAACACCAACGGCGACGGCGGTCCGTCCACCTTGCGCCTCGATGCGGAGCGGATGTGGATACCAACAAGACGACCATCCGCGCCGCGGCCCGTGCGCGTCGCGCTTCTCTTCCGCGCGCCGGCTATGCCGATGCGATCGCGAAATTCGCCACCGATCTTTCTCTGGCGCCCGGCGCGGTCGTCGGCGGTTATTTCCCGATCCGCGACGAGGCCGATCCGCGCGCGCTGATGTCGGCGCTCGCCGCGCTTGGCCATCCGCTTGCGCTGCCCGCGATCACGCCGGGCCAGCCGCTCGTCTTCCGCGCCTGGAAAATGGGCGATGCGATGCATGCGAACGCGCAGGCGTTCAATATCCCCGAGCCGCTCGCGAGCGCGCCCGAAGTGACTCCGACGGTCGTGCTGGTCCCGCTTCTCGCCTTCGATGCCACCGGTCATCGCCTCGGTTATGGCGGCGGATATTACGATAGAACGCTTACGTTGTTGGCGCGCGCGCAGACGCCGCCCGCCAACCCATCTGCGCGCGCGCCAGCTTTTGCGATCGGTGTCGCCTATGCCGGCCAGGAGATCGCCGCGGTGCCGCGCGAGCCGCATGACCTCCCCTTGAACGCCGTCATCACAGAAGCCGGCGTGCGCCGCTTTCAGAAGACGTAGGGTAGAAGCCGCCAGCGCACGCGCGTCATGTACGCCGCATAGCCCGGCAGTTCGCGAGCGAGCTTGCGCTCCTCACCCAACGCCCGGATCGACACGCCGATGAGGAACGCCGCCGTCCCGATCAGCCCGTACCAGGAGCCGAACATCAGCGGCAAGCCGGTGAGGTACAGCGCCGATGCCGCGTACATCGGATGGCGCACCAGCGCGTAGGGCCCGGTGTCGATGACGCGCTGCTGGCGCTCCGTCTGCACCTCCACAACGGGCGCCGCGAAGCTGTTGGCGGCGAACACCGGTACGGTGGCGGAGAAGCCGGCAATAACGAGGAGACCGCCGACGATCTCGAGCCAGAGCGGCACACGCGACCAGTGCCAGCGCTGCGCATCCGCCGCCATGAAGGCGAGCCATACGAACCAGAACAGGATGAAGCCGAAGAGGAACAGCTTGTCCCACCAGGGCTGGTCGGCCCGCGCCGAAACGTCCATCCGCGACGCCAGCAGCGCCGGATCGCGCGGCAGAAGCCAGGCGACGAACACCGCCGATCCGATTCCGAAAATCGCTATGAAGGCCCAGCCCTCCGGCCAGTCCCAGCGCCCCGCGCCCAGGAACAGCGGGAGCGCCATCGCACCCAGCCACAGCGCGGTCTGCACGAAGATCTTCAGCAGCATTGCCGTGCGCCTTTCTGTGCTAATAGGCGATCATGCGTATCCTCTTCCTCGGCGATATCATCGGCAAGCCCGGCCGCGACGCGGTGGCGGCGGAACTTCCGCGCCTGCGCGCCGATCTCGATCTCGATCTCGTCATCGTCAATGGCGAGAACGCGGCGCATGGTTTCGGACTGACCCAGGCGATCGCGCGCGAGTTCTTCGCCATGGGCGTCGACGTGATCTCGACCGGCAATCATTGGGCCGACCAGAAGGAGATCCTCGCCTTCATCGGCGACGAAGACCGCGTGCTGCGCCCCGCGAACTATCCGAAGGGCACGCCCGGCCGCGGCGCCAACCTGTTCCAGACCCGCAAGGGCGAGCGCGTGCTCGTCGTCAACGTCATGGGCCGCGTCTTCATGGATGCGCTCGACGATCCCTTCGCTGCCGTCGAAGCGGAGTTCGCCGCCTGTCCGCTCGGCGAAGCCGCCGATGCGGTGGTCGTCGACATGCACGCCGAAGCGACAAGCGAAAAGATGGCGATGGGCCACTTCTGCGACGGCCGCGCCAGCCTCGTCGTCGGCACGCATCAGCATGTGCCCTCCGCCGATGCGCAGATCCTGCCAGGCGGAACCGCCTATCAGACCGATGCCGGCGCCTGCGCCGATTACGACAGCGTCATCGGCATGGAGAAATACGGCCCGGTGCAGCGTTTCCTCACCAAGATGAGCCAGGGCCGCTTCACGCCTGCGACCGGCCCGGCAACCGTCTGCGGCGTGTTCGTCGAGACCAACGCCAAGGGTCTCGCCGCGCGCATCGACCCGGTGCGCGTCGGCGGACGATTGAAACCCACGGCACCCATCCTCACATAGCAGGACGCCATGGCCGTTCCGTTCACGCTCCGCAAACTCGATCATGTCGTGCTGCGCGTGCGCGATCTCGAGAAGAGCCTTGCCTTCTATCGCGACGTCCTTGGCTGCACGCTCGACAATGTGCAGGAGAGGATCGGCCTCTGGCAGGTGCGCGCCGGCGACAGCCTGATCGATCTCATTCCGCTCGATGGCATTCTGGGCAAGATGGGCGGCGCCGGCCCTCAAATGGAAGGCCGAAATCTCGATCACTTTGCAATTCAGGTCACGCCTTTCGATGAGAGCGCGATCCGCGCGCACCTTGCCGTGCACGGTGTCGCCATCACGAGCGAAGGCCAGCGCTATGGTGCCGAGGGGGTAGGTCCATCGATCTATGTGCAGGACCCCGACGGGAACACCGTCGAGCTCAAAGGCCCGCCATCGCCTTAAGTCAGCGCTGCTGCGCCGCCGCCGCGCGCAGATAGGCCGGGCGGGACTGGACGCGTTCGCGCCAGGCGGCGAGGGCAGGCGGCGTATCCTTGCCGAGCGCGCCTTTCCACATGTCGATCGCGGTCGAGACCGAGATATCGGCGAGGGTGAAGGTCTCGCCGGCGATGAACGGTCCGTCGCCCAATGCCTTCGCCACGATGTCGAGTGCCGTCTCCATCCGCCCGTAGAGCGCCCGCGTCATCCAGATGTCCTTCTCGGCGTCGGGTGCGCCGAACTTCGCCATCATCAAAGGATTCATCCCGCTGCCCAGCGTGCCTTCGCCGTAAACGGTGAACTGCAGCACCTTGGCGAGCGCCGGATCGTCCTTCGCCGGCAGCAGCGGGGTCGGGCCGTAGCGTTCGGCGATATAGAGCATCATCGCCGTGCTCTCGTTGATCGCGACGCCGCCCTCATCCTCGAGAAACGGCACCGTGCCCATCGGGTTGAGCGCGCGATAGGCTTCGCTCGGCGGAAAGCTCACGGCCTCGGCGCGATAGGGCACGCCCATCTCTTCGCAGACCCAGAACGCACGCACGCCGCGCGCCCCGCGCGGGAAATTGTAGATCGTGATCACACCGCCCTCCGTGACACGAGCCAGCCGCCGAGCCACGTAGCGGGCAAGGCGAGAATGGCAAGCGTCACAGGATACCAGTGCGCCCCGATGCTCCACATCACATATCCGCCAGCGAGATTGAGCAGCAGGCCGATCAGGCCCAGCACCGCAGCATGCATCTGCGGCCCTGCCGGCGCGAGGCGTCCCGTCAGATATCCGCCGAGGACGTTGTAGACGTTGCGATAGACGACCGCCGTTCCGAGATAGAGCGGATCGAGAGCCGACGGTGCTTCGGGCGGCGGGAAGATGCCGCTTCCCTCCAGAGCCATGTCGGTTCCGGTATGCAGCACACCGATCGTCACCACGCCCGCCAGCACCGCCAGAGTGCTTCTGAGCCAATCCGGCATTTCGACTCTCCCCAAGCGCTTCCTGCCAGGAGCATAGGGCAAACCGTGCTTGACAATCGGTAAGTTTATACTTACGGTTAGCTATGGCTTACGGAAATGCGCTGGAGGCGCTGGCAGACCCAACGCGGCGGAAGGTGTTCGAGCGGCTCCGGCAGGGTCCGCAGGCTGTCGGGCGCCTCGCCGCCGGAATGCCCGTGAGCCGCCCGGCGGTGTCGCAGCACCTCAAAGTGCTGAAGGAGGCCGGGCTGGTGAGCGAGGAGCAGGAGGGCACGCGGCGCATCTACCGGATCGATCCGGACGGGCTCGCGAAGCTGCGCGCCTGGCTGGATCAATTCTGGGAGATCGCTCTCGACGCCTTCAAGGCGGAAGCGGAAAGATCGGAAGGGGACACATGACCAAGACCATCACCATCGCGCCGGTTCGCCGGACGGTCACCGTGAACGTCTCGCAGGCGAAGGCCTTTGAAGTCTTCACGGCGCGCCTCGACGCCTGGTGGCCGAAATCGCACCACATCGGCGGCGCACCGCTTAAATCCTCGGCGATCGAGCCGCGCGTCGGCGGCCGCTGGTACACGGTGCATGAGGACGGCAGCGAGTGCACCGTCGGCACGGTGAGCGTGTGGGATCCACCAAATCGTCTCGTGCACAGCTGGGACATCAATGCGATGTGGAAGTCCGACGCGACGGTCGCCTCGGAAGTCGAAGTGCGCTTCATCGCCGAGGGATCGAGCCGCACGCGCGTCGAACTCGAGCATCGCAATTTCGAGCGCCTGGGCGCCGAAGGCGGCGAAGCGATGCGCGCCGCGATCGACGGCAGCGGCGGCTGGAGCGCGATCCTCGAGCTTTATCGTCAGGATGCAGAAGCGGCCTGAACCGGGCCGGAAGGGGGACAAGGATGCATCGCCTCTATCACGCCCTGATCGGGCTCATGGTCGCCACGGCGCTGGTTTGCCCGGCGCGGGCCGAGGTCGTCGATGCCGCGGCCAACGGCTTCATGGTGCGCGAGCAGCTCCACATCGCCGCGCCACCGGACCAGGTCTATGCCGCGCTGATTGTGCCATCCGGCTGGTGGAGCTCCCGTCACACCTTTTCGGGCAGCGCCGCCAACCTGACGCTCGATGCCAAGGCCGGTGGCTGCTGGTGCGAGAAACTGCCGGATGGCGGCAGCGTTCAGCACATGACGGTCTTTTTCGCCGCGCCGAACAGCCGGCTCGTTCTCCGCGGCGCACTCGGCCCGCTGCAAGGTCTCGGAGTCGACGGCGCGATGACGATCGAACTCAAGCCTGCCGACGGCGGCACAGACTTGAGCGTCGTCTACAATGTCGGCGGCTATCTTGCCGACGGACTCGAAACCTTCGCACCGGCGGTCGATGGCGTACTCGCCGAGCAGTTCGGCAGGCTCAAGACCGCGATCGAAACCGGCTCCCCCGACCTCAAGACGGATACCGCGCCATGACCATCAAGCTGCATGTCTTTCCGCTCTCGCCGCGCGGCTTCAAGGTGCTGTTCGCGGCGCACCAGCTCGGCATCGATTACGAATTCGTGCCGGTCGACTTCTCGAAGCAGGCGCAGAAGACGCCGGGCTTTACCGCGCTCAATCCGAACCAGCGCATGCCGGTTCTGGAAGACGGCGACTATTGTCTCTGGGAATCCAACGCCATCGTCCAGTATCTCGCGGCGCTGAAGCCGCACAGCGGCATGATGCCGGCCGATCTCAAGGCACGGATGACCGCGGTGAAATGGCAATTCTGGGAAAGCGCGCATTGGGACCCGGCGGTCGCGATCTACATGTTCGAGAACGTGGTCAAGAAGCTCTTCGGCATGGGCCCACCCGATGCCGCGGAGATCGAGCGCGGCGCCGCGCTGATCGCCAGATTGGCGCCGGTGCTCGACGGACAGCTCGCGAAGACCCGCTATGCCGCCGGCGACACGCTGACCGTCGCCGACATCTCACTCGGTGCGACGCTGGTGCGCGGCGACGAGGCCGGGGTTCCGCTCGGCGAGTATCGCGGTATCCAGCGCTGGCGCGCCGATATCGCCGCATTGCCGGGCTGGCGGGCGGCGGTTGCATTGATGAAGGGCTGATAGTGCCCTTTTGCTTTCACACAATGACCCTCACCCTGAGCTTGTCGAAGGGCGAGGGGCGTCACTGACGGCGCAGGACTGCCATCCTTCGATCCACCTACGCTAAAGCTTGGGTGGACACGAGATATACCTGATCCGCCGAAGCCTCGGCGTAGGCGGGCAGGCTCAGGATGAGGTTTCGAGTTTGATCCAAGTGTGAAGGGTCAAATGATCGAAAATCGGCATCCCTGATTTTCTTCATGCGCAAGGTGTTCTATCCTTCCATCATGACGCGGAAGCGCGCCCTGCTCATTCTCTGCGCGCGGATCGGGTTCAATCCCTAGACGATCCGCCGGCCGCCTGTGCGCGTCCGGCAGTCCATCGTCTTCGAACCCATTCAGGAGTGCGCGCATATGCACGGCAGCAATCAGACCAAGCACTGGCAGGCGCTCGACGCCGCCCACCACGTCCATCCCTTCAGCGACACCGCCGCCCTCAACAAGGAAGGCGTGCGCGTCATCACCCATGGCGACGGCGTCTATCTGTGGGACAGCGAAGGCGAGAAGATCCTCGACGCGATGTCGGGCCTGTGGTGCGTGCAGGTCGGCTACGGCAATGGCGCGCTGGCGGAGGCGGGGTACGAGGCGCTGAAGCGGCTTCCCTACTACAACCACTTCTTCAAGACCTCGAACCCCTGGACCATCGAGCTCGCGGCCAAGCTCGCGACGCTTCTGCCCGAAGGCCATGACCATGTGCTGTTCGCCAATTCCGGCTCGGAGGCGAATGACAGCGCGCTCAAGCTCATCCGCTACTACTGGAACCTGAAGGGCAGGCCGGAAAAGAAGATTCATCTGTCGCGCGATTACGCCTATCACGGCGTGACCATGGCGGCGGCGTCGCTGTCGGGCCTCACCCCGATGCATCCGCAATGGGATCTGCCGCTGCCCGGCTTCGACAAGGTGCCGGCGCCCTACTGGTACGGCGCGAAGGAGGCGGGCTACGGCGATATCGCCCCGGAGGAATTCGGACTCCTGATCGCGAAAAAGCTCGAGGAGAAGATCCTCGAACTCGGCCCCGACCGCGTCGCCTCGTTCTCGGCCGAGCCGATCCAGGGCGCCGGCGGCCTCATCTTCCCGCCCGATAGCTACTGGCCCGAAGTGCAGCGCATCTGCGCACGCCACGATGTGCTGCTGCACATCGACGAGGTGATCACCGGCTTCGGCCGCACCGGCGAATGGTTCGGCTCGCAGACCTATGGCATCGCGCCCGACATCATGACGATGGCGAAGGGATTGTCCTCGGGCTATCAGCCGATCTCGGCGATCTCGCTCGGTGCGCGCATGAGCCAGACCATCCTCAACGCCAATGAGGAGCTGGTCCACGGCTACACATACTCCGGCCATCCCGTTGCCTGCGCCGTGGCACTGCGCAATCTCGAAGTAATCGAGCGGCAGAACCTCGTATCGCGCACCCGCGACATCATCGGCCCCTATCTCCAGCGGCGCCTGAAGGAGACCTTTGCCGGTCATCCCCTCGTCGGCGAGGTGCGCGGCAAGGGCCTGCTCGCCGCCATCGAACTCGTGCGCGACAAGACCGAGCGCAAATTCTTCCCCGATCCCGGCACGATCGGCACCCATTGCCGCAACTATTGCTTCAACAGCGGTCTCGTCAGCCGCGCGATCCGCGACACCATGGTGCTCGCGCCGCCGCTGATCGTCTCCGAGACCGAGGTCGAGGAGATCGTCGCCAAGCTCAAGAACGCCATCGACCGCACCGCGAAGGACCTCGGCAAGCTATGAAGCTTCGATTGCGCGACGTCAGTGTCGGCCTGCCGCGCGCTATCGGCGTGACGGCGGAAGGCGAGACCGTGCTTTCGGCCATCGCCAAGGCGCGAGTTGAGGCGGACAGCATCTTTGTCGGACGCGAAAACCTCGAAGGCGACGGCCAGGCCGATCTGCGTGTCCATGGCGGGCGCGACAAGGCGGTCTACGCCTATCCGGCCGACAACTGGTCGTGGTGGCAGGCACAGCACAATCTCGCCTGCGGCCCCAACACCTTCGGCGAGAACCTGACTCTCGAAGGCAGCGACGAAGATCAGGTCGCGATCGGCGACCGCTTTCGCTGGGGCGATGCGCTGCTCGAGATCTCGCAGCCGCGCGCGCCCTGCTTCAAACTTGCGCTTCATGCACGCGAAGACATCCCCGCGCGCATGACGGTGTCGGCGCGTTGCGGCTGGTATCTGCGCGTCGTCGAAACCGGCTTCGCACCCGTACACGGCGAGATGGTGCGGGAAGTTGCAAGCGGCGGTCCCTCGGTGCGCGAGACATTCATCGCCGCCCTGCATCCGCGCATTCCGGATGCGCAACGCGCACAGATCCGCGCGACTCCGGGATTGGCCGCGGCCTGGCAACGGATGATCCGTTGAGCAAAAGCCACGGGTTTCCGCGTCCAAGTGGCAGATTTGCACCTGTCATTAAAAAAAGTTCGAAATCCCGATTCCGGAAAAAATTTCTTGCAAACTGTGGCATTCGTGCATAACTTACCTCTTGAAGGATGAGCGACATCCGGCAAGCACTGCCCCCCCGCTCGCAAGCCGGGTGACATCCTTCGAAGATGCCGGTCATCCCCTCCCGGCATCGCGCGAAAAGCGCATCCGGCACCCGGTTGGCCCCCCGACCGGGTGCCACTTTATTTGGGGTTCACCCGTCTCAAAGTCAGGTTGATCCGCCCGCCGCCCGGCAGAAGCGTCGAGCTTCCCGCGCGGATGCGGTCGATGCCGTGAAACATCCGCCGCGCCGGACCGCCGAAGGTCAACACGTCACCGGACGACAGCACGACCGATTGCGTCGGTCCCTTGCGCGTGGCGCCGCCGAAGCGGAACACCGCATCGTCGCCGAGCGAGACCGACAGCACCGGCGCATCGAGCGCCTGCTCGTCGCGATCCTGATGCAGCCCCATCTTCGCAGCGGAACCGTAGCGGTTGACGAGGCAACACTCCGGCGGCGCGCCATATGCGGTGGTTTCGTCCCACAGCGCGAGCAGCGCGCCGGGAATCGCCGGCCAGGGCTTCTGCGTCAGCGGATGTTCGGCGACATAGCGATAGCCCGCGCGATCCGAGAACCAGCCGAGCGAACCGAAATTGGTTTCCTCGACCGAGAACGGCGTGCCCGATTTCGGCATCAGCGGCTTGTAGAACGGCGCGTCGCGCAGGCGTTCCTGGATCTGCGCCAGCAAATCCAACTGTTCGGCACGCGACAGCTTCTCCCGCCACAGCGTCACGCCGGGCGCGAGGCTCACCACTGCCATCGGTTCGCCGGCGCGCGGCGCTCGAACACGCCCTTGAACGTGCCGCCATGGCCGCTGGCTTCGAGCCAGTCGCGCAGGCGCTCGGGCGTGTAGCGGGTTCGGATCCATTCGCCGACCGCCAGTCCCGCAGCGTCGGTGCGTGCGAATTCGAGAAACTGCTTCAGCCAGCGCTGCTCCTGCTTGGGCAGATGCAGATAGGGCCAGCGCGCAAACTGCGCCTGAGCCTGGTCGAAGGCGGCCCAGCCGTCACGATGCACGAGACAGAGTGCGGCAGCGAGGCTGGTGCGGTCCTGTCCGCCCGAACACTTCACCATGAACGGCTTCGGCGCCGCATCGAAGGCGGCGATAAGGTCGGCCAGCATCTCGCGCTTGGGTAGATGACGGGAATCGAGCACGACGTCGATATGCGTCCCGCCGAGCGCCCCGACGGCCGCGCGCTCGTCATGCCACCAGCTATGCTTGGGGTTCGGCCCGCGCAGGTTGATCACCGCGCGGATGCCGTTGCGCCGCAGGAAGGCTTCCAGCCCGCCGGCCCAGGCCTGCGCCCCGCGCGCAGCCTCGCCCGGCACGATCCAGTGGAAATTGTAAAGAACGTCGCGGAGGCTGCGCATGGCGGTGCCAAGGGCTATCATCCGCAAATCGCCAAGAAAAGGGCCGGGGGAAGCATGAAGCTCAAGACGTTGATCCGCCTGTGGCTGTGGGTGACGCTGATGGCGGTCGCGGCCTTCATCGTCCTCGCGGTGATCGAGAACCGGCTCAAGGCCAATACCGGCTTCGGCGTGCTCGACCTCCAGACCGCCCGCACGGCGATGGACGACAAGCGCGCCTTCTCCGCCTGGATCGCGCGCGAGAGCGCCGCCACGGCGGGCTTCAGCCTCGGCTTCGATTTTCTGTTCATGCCGCTCTACGCGATCTCGTTCTATTTCTCGGCGATGATCCTGCGCGAGGCCTTCACGCCGAAGCGTGGTGCGCTGCGCCGGCTGGTCGACTACCTCGGCTACGTCCCCTTCGTCGGCGCCATCGCCGACGCAGTCGAGAACTCGCTGGAGTTCAACATGCTCTCGACCGGCGCGACCGACAGTGTCGCCGCCACGGCTTACACCGCGACGAACATCAAGATGGTCTGCTTCTATATCGGGCTCGCGCTGCTCGTCGGCGCCATCGCCGGAGTCTTCAAGCTCCGCCGGCCGAAACAGGAAGAGAAAGCCTAGACACCCAGCACCCGGCGCACTTCATCCTGGAACCAGGCGACGCCGGCTTCGTGCTTGGGCGACAGGCGGCCCGCCGAGTAGGTCCCGGCATCGAGGTTGCGCTGCACCGCCTCGCAGATCGCCTTGTCTTCCGCCGTGGTGATCTCGGAGGCCGCGATCATCCGCTCCATCTTTGCGCGCTCGATCCCGTCGGGGAAGAAATAGAGATAGTCGAGCCGCGTGCGGCCCGCCGAAAGCGGCCACATCCGTTCCATCAGGATTCCGTCGGCATAGACGTTCACGCCCAGACACGGCCACGCCCAGGCCCAAAGGCCTCCGATGGGTGAGCCGTCGCGCGGCGGCGCGCTGTGGAAGATGACCGGCGGCGCCAGCTCGACTTCATACTTTGCCGCATCGACCGCCGAGTTCAGGAAGGGATGCACCAGCGGGATGTGATAGCCCTCGAGATAATTCTCGACATAGGTCTTCCAGTTGCACGCGATGTCGTGCGTCGTGTGACGTTCCAGATGCAGCGTGCCGATGTCCATCCCGGCCGTCCGGGCGACCAACGGCGCCAGCGCCTCGGCCAGCGGCGGCGCATCCATGTCCATGTTCACGAAAACGAAGCCGCGCCAACTCTCGCAGCGCAACGGCACGAGCGCGTAATCGCGCGGGTCGAAGCCGTCGGCCGGCCCGAAATCGCGCGCCGAAGCCAGGCGGCCGTCGAGCGCATAGCGCCAGCCATGATAGCGGCAGACGAGCTGGCCCTCGCATTTGCCGCGCCCACCATCGGCCAACGGCCCGGCGCGGTGGCGGCAGACGTTGTGGAAGGCGCGGATCGTCTCGCCGCGTACCACGATGATCGGATAGCCCGCCACAGCCGTCGCGACATACTCGCCCTTGGCCGATAGCTGGCTTTCATGCGCGACCATCTGCCAGGTCCGGCCGAAGATCTTTCGCCGCTCCTCCTCATAGAGCGCGTCACCGCGATAAAGGGTTGCGGGCAGGGTTTCGGGCGCGTTCGTCATGACCGGAATTCTAGCCCATTCCGGTGAACCTTGTCAGACGATCGCCTTGCCCATGCGGATCAAGGGCACGCGCACGCCTTGCGGCGTGTCGCTTTCGAAGGGTTCGATATCCTCGTAGCCGCAGGCGCGATAGAGCGGCACGCCGCCCATGGTCGCCGCCAGTTCGACGCGCGTGAAGCCTTCGGCCCGCGCCGCGGTCTCGCAGAGCGAGAGCACCAGCCTCCCGATCCCGCGCCGGGTGAATTCCGGATGGGTGTACATTGCCCGCACTCGTGCCGCGTCCTGCCTGGGATCGAGCAGCGCCGCATTGCGCCCGGCCGAGTGATCGCCGCCGAACAGTGTGGCGCGCCGGCTCCAGCCGCCGCAGCCCGCGATATGGCCGTCGCTCTCGATGACGAAATAGGTGCCGTCGTCGATCAGCTGGGTGTCGAGCCCCATCACCGCGAATGACGCCTCGACCTGCGCCGGGGTAAGAAACGGCTTCAGCAATTCGCCGATGGCCGCATTCATCAGCGGCTTCAGGACCGGAACATCGGTCCGCGTGGCGAGGCGGTGGCGAAGCGTCATGGCGGCTGTCTTGCCCGACTTGCCGGCGCCACGCCAGCCTGTCGGAAGCGCGCGGCGCTCTGCTATCGTCCTGTCGGTGGAGGATGGCTTGGCGGACGCGTTGAACTGGCAGGTTTCGAGCGAGCAACGGATCGCGGACGGCCGTGCGGCAGATGTCCTGCGCCAGGCGCTTCGCTTGCGGCCGGGCGATAGCGAAATCACGTTGCGGCTGGCCCGGCTGCTCTATGCCGGTGACCGGATGGCCGAGATGTTCGATCTGTTGGCGCCGCTGGCCGAAGCGTCTGATGCCCATGACGAGATACGTCTCATGCGGGCGCGCGCGGCGCTGCGGCTGGGGCGGCTCGACGTGGCGATACCGCTGCTGGAACGCTGCGGCGATCCTTTGGCGGACGGCCTCCGCGCCCGGGGCCTCTTCGATGCCGGGCGGGAAGACGACGCGCTGGCGCTCGCTGAGCGCAACCTCGCGCGTGATGCCCGGGACACGGAGTCCCTCCATATCGCGGCCAAGCTTCTTCTGGCACGCGGCGATACCAAAAGCGTCCTCGCGCTTTGTCTCGATCTGCTGGCGCGCGGCGCCGGCCATGCCCGGTTGTTGTCGTTGCTGGCGCTGTCGTCCTGGGCCGAGGGCACGCCGCACCATCGCATGCTGCTCGACCGCGAGGCGCTGTTGGCGCGCCAACCCCTGATGCCCGGCGGCGATGCGGCGCTGGCCGAAGAGATTCTGTCGCATCCCAGGCTCGGCTTGTCGCAATCCTACAAGGCGACGCGCGGCGACGGTGTGCGGATTGAGCACATCCAGACTCAGGGCGGGCCGCATGCCCAGGCGCTGCTGGCGAACATCCGCGACGCGGTCGGGCGCTATGTCGCCGATCGCGCGTCACGCACCGATCATCCGGCATTCGCGATCCGGCCCGGTGCGGTCGCGCTCAATGCCTGGGCGCTGGTGCTGCGCGGCGATGGCTTCGAGGCGTACCATATCCATCCCTCCGCCTGGATCAGCGGCGTGTTCTATGTCGCGGTGCCGCCGCTCGCGGCCGTGGGCGATGCCGGCCGTATCGGCTTCGGACCGGTCCGCGACATCGCCGGCCGGGACATGGCGGATTTTCCGTCCTGGAGCCTTTTGCCGGAAGCGGGCGAGCTGTTGCTGTTTCCGTCCTACTTCGCACACCGCACCTGGCCGACGGCAAGCGCGGAGCCGCGCATCTGCATCGCCTTCGACGTCGAACCGGCGGAATGACCGGCTATGGCGATAACTGCGAACCCGAACGCCTTCACTCGTCCATCAATGCCGGCATCCAGGGCTTCAGGCAGTCGTACCAGGACAGCATGTCTTCCAGCTTCGACAGCTGGTCATCGGAGAAATAGGTCTGTCCGCGGCCGCCGACCGCCTTGTTGAAGCGGAAATTCTCGCGCTCTTTCCACACCGTCGCGAGGGCGGCCTCGCACTGCGCCTCCGAGACCGGAAATCCGCCATGCCTTAGCGCGCGGTGCAGGGCTTCCACCGGACGGTCGCTGAATGCGCGATAGTCGAGGACACAGACGACGCCCGGTCTTGAGTCGACGTAAGCCTTCCAGGTCGCGAAGTAGCTCACGAACCAGGGCGCGATCAGATTGATGACGATATCCGTGCGCGTCTCGCGGTCGAGCGCGGTGAAGGTAGGCGGGATGAGACAGTTCAGGCCTTCCAGACGGGCCGCCGGATGCTTCTCGAGCATGTCGAGGAACGAGGCGAGCATGTCGGGCAGATTTCGCAGCATGATGACGGGCTTGAGCCCGAACGCATCGATGAAGTTCCGGTTGGCGGCCAAGGCCTGCATGTGCATGTGCATGACCGCCGGCGGCGCATCGGCATCGAGAAAGGTCGCGAGGAAGGTCGGCAGATACGGGCTGGCGTCGCGCCCGCCGGAGGCGTGCTCGCCCCGGATCAGCTGGCCACCGATCGCGTGCATCGCCGCTTGCCGGAAATACGTGCCGGCGGCTTTGGGTGCGAAGGCGAGGAGCAGGATCGGACGGCGCGCACCGACCGCGGCGAAATACTGGCGGGTCGGCGGGTCGAAAGTCCCGTCGGGACATGGACATTCGAAGATCGCCTGCATGGCAGAGCTGTCGATGATCGCGGGCATGCGCGCCCCCAGAAGCATGGAAGCCTCGCTCCTATTGAAGTGGGCGTCGGAAACAAAAGACGTACTAACCCGCAAGGATATTTCCGTGAGTGTCGGATACGGAGCTCGGTCTGTGCGCTACGAGGCAGCTGTTCCGCCGGCTCGCAGGGTGCGTAGAACCATGCAAGGGGGATTCTCACGACGGTCCTTGACCGCGAAGGCGCCCTCAGTATATTGCGCCGCTCCCGGGCAGACCCTGTTTGGCCGGTATTCTATATCTTTCAAGGACTTACGATCATGTTCGCGGTTATCCGCACCGGCGGCAAGCAGTATAAAGTGGCCAAGGACGACGTCCTGACCATCGAGAAGGTCGCTGGCGAGGTCGGTTCGACCCTCACGATCGGCGAAGTCCTGCTGCTCGGCGGCGACAGCCCGAAGCAGGGCGCGCCGCTCGTGGCAGGCGCCTCGGTCGCGTGCGAGATCGTCGAGCAGGGCAAGGGCCCGAAGGTCATTGCCTTCAAGAAGAAGCGCCGCAAGAACACCCACCGCAAGCGCGGTCACCGTCAGCCCTTCACCAAGGTGAAGGTCACGGCGATCTCGGCTTAAGCGCGAACTGGATTTGAAGGACTAAGGGTATGGCACACAAGAAAGCAGGCGGTTCCTCGCGCAACGGTCGCGACTCGAACCCGAAGATGCTCGGCGTGAAGCTGTTCGGCGGAGAAGCCGTCTCGGGCGGCAACGTGATCGTGCGCCAGCGCGGTACCAGGTTCTGGGCCGGCGAGAACGTCGGTATGGGCAAGGACCATACCCTTTTCGCGCTTACCGACGGCCAAGTGTCGTTCCGCCAGGGCTTCAAGCGTCGCACGTATGTATCCGTGATTAATGCGACGAATCCGGCGGCGAAGCGCGCAGCGGAATAGGCGGCTGAAGACATAGGCCGCCCGAGAAATCGGCGGCCCAATATCAGGAGGGAGTTGGTCCGCCCAACTCCCTTTTTTCGTCCCTCCACGGAGGGACGTGTCATGTCATTCATATTGGAATCGGAACGGCTGTTGTTACGACCGCCAGGACGGCGCGATATTCCCGCGATCGTGCCGTTGGCGAACGACTTCGACGTCGCCAAGAATCTCTCGAAGATGCCGCATCCGTACACGGCGCAAGACGCCGAGACCTATGTGACGAATTCCGAAGAGAAGCGGGCAGCCGGTACGGATTTCGCGTTTGCGATCGTACGCAAATCCGACGCCGCGTTCATGGGATGCATCGGACTGCATCTCGAGGATGGCGGATTCGAGTTCGGATACTGGCTGGGCAAGCCCTATTGGGCGCAAGGCTATGCGACGGAGGCCGCGTGCCGTCTCGTCGCCTTCGCGTTCGACGATCTGAAGGCGGATACGGTGTGGGCCGGCTGGTTCCACGACAATCCGCGCTCGGGCAACGTCCTCGCCAAGCTCGGCTGCGTGCCGCGCAATTTCGAGAAGCGCCCCTGCCTCGCACGCGGCATGGAGATCGGCTGCAACATCACGATCCTGGATCGCGCGGCCTATGGCGGCAGGAGGGCGGCGTGAGCTTCCATCCGACCACGCAGCGCCTCGTCCTGCGCGCACCCACGATGACCGACATGCCGGACTATGTCCGCATCCTCGGCGATTACGAGGTGGCGAAGAACCTGCGCATGGTGGCCCATCCCTTCACCGAGACGCTGTTCCGCGAGGCGCTCGCGCATATCGACCGAGAACGGCAGGACGGCAACGCCCGCTACTTCGCGGTCACGCGGGCGATGGACGGCGCGCTGATCGGGATGTGCGGTCTCGACCGGACCGTGAGCCGCAACTGGGAGTTCGGCTACTGGTTTGGCCGCCAGTACTGGGGCCAGGGCTATGCCACAGAGGCGGCGCGTCCGGTGCTGCGGTTCGCCTTCGAAGATCTGGAGGCCGAACAGCTCTCGGCCGGCTGGTTCGACGACAACCCGGCCTCCGGCGCGGTGCTGCACAAGCTCGGCTTCACGGTGACCGGCACCACGCGGGTCAAGAGCCTCGCCCGCGGCGCCGAAGTGCTGTCCAACCGGGTGCTTTTGACCTCCGGGGAATATATGCGAAAGAAGGCCGCATGAACGCGATCGGGACACGCCGGAAACCTCGCGCTGGGCGCTCCGGCGTGCCCCATGCTGTCCGGAAGGTCGCGGCATGAAATTCCTCGATATCGCCAAGGTCTATGTTCGCTCGGGCAAGGGTGGCGACGGCTGCATCGCCTTTCGGCGCGAGAAGTTCATCGAATATGGTGGCCCCTGGGGTGGCAATGGCGGGCGCGGCGGCGACGTGATCGTCGAGGCGGTCGACAACCTCAACACGCTGATCGACTACCGCTACCAGCAGCATGTCGAAGCCCGGAACGGCGCGCCCGGCATGGGCAAGCTGATGACCGGCGGCCATGGCGATGACGCCATCATGAAAGTCCCGGTTGGCACCGAAATCTATGAGGAAGACGGCGAGACGCTGATCGCCGACATGGCGAAAACCGGCCAGCGCTACACGCTGTTGCGCGGCGGCAATGGCGGCTTCGGCAACGCCCATTTCAAGAGCTCGACCAATCAGGCGCCGAAGTTCGCCAATCCCGGCCAGCCCGGCGAAGAGAAGACGATCATCCTCAAGCTGAAGCTGATCGCCGATGCCGGGCTGATCGGCAAGCCGAATGCCGGCAAGTCGACTTTTCTGTCGCGCGTCTCCGCCGCGCGGCCCAAGATCGCCGACTACCCCTTCACCACGCTTGAGCCGCAGCTCGGCGTCGTGAAGATCGACGAGAGCGCGTTCGTCCTCGCCGATTTGCCAGGCCTGATCGAGGGCGCACATGAAGGCGTCGGCCTCGGTGACCGCTTCCTCGGTCATGCCGAACGCTGCAACGTGATCCTGCATCTGATCGACGGCACCGAAGGCGCCATCGTGAAGACCTGGCGCACCATCCGCACCGAGCTCGAAGCCTATGGCCACGGTCTCGAAGACAAGCCGGAGATCGTCGCCCTCAACAAGGCCGATGCGATTCCGAAGGCGGCGCTGGCCAAGAAGAAGGCGTCGCTCGAGAAGGCCTGCGGCAAGAAGGTGTTCGTCATCTCCGGTGTGTCGGGCGACGGCGTCGATACCGTGCTGCGCGCCCTGATGAAGGAGATCGCGAAGCATCGCGGTCCGAAAGTCGCCGCGTCCAGGAAGATCGAGAAGAAGGCATGGACGCCGTAGCCGATCCTCTGGCGCAAGCCAAACTCATCGTCGTCAAGGTCGGATCCGCACTGCTGGTCGATCGCGACAGCGGCGAGCTCCGCCGCGACTGGCTGAAATCGCTCTGCGCCGACGTCGCGGCGCTGCGCCGCGAGGGCAAGGGCGTTCTGCTCGTCTCCTCCGGCGCCATCGCGCTCGGGCGCCGCGCGCTCAAGCTGAAAGTGGGCGCGCTTCGTCTCGAAGAAAGCCAGGCCGCCGCCGCCGCGGGGCAGGTGCGCCTCGCCGAGGCTTACGCCGATATCCTCGCCGGTGAAGGCATCGTCGCGGCGCAGGTGCTGCTCACGCTCGGCGATACCGAAGAGCGCCGGCGCTATCTCAACGCCCGCGCCACGCTCAAGACGCTTCTCGCGCTCGGCAGCGTCGCGGTGATCAACGAGAACGACACGGTCGCCACCGCCGAGATCCGCTATGGCGACAACGACCGGCTTGGCGCGCGCGTCGCCAGCATGATGGAGGCGGATCGCCTTGTCCTGCTCTCTGATGTCGATGGCCTCTACAGCGCCGATCCGAGCAAGGTCCACAATGCGCAGCACATTCCCGAGGTGGCGCAGATCACGCCGCTGATCGAATCCATCGCCGGCGAGTCTGTGTCCGGCCTCGGCCGCGGCGGCATGGCCTCCAAGGTCGCGGCCGCGAAGATCGCGACCGCCGCGGGCTGCGACGTGATCGTCGCGCTGGGCAAGCCCAATGCACCCATCGCCGCGATCCGCAAAGGCGGGCGCTGCACGCGCTTCATCGCTTCGGGAACGCCGGCCCAGGCGCGCAAGCGCTGGATCGCGGGCGTGCTGAAGCCACAAGGCGCGCTCATCATCGACGCCGGTGCGGCGCGGGCGCTGCTCGACGGCAAAAGCCTGCTGCCCGCCGGCATCCGCCAGATCGACGGCCGCTTCGAACGCGGCGATGCGGTTCTGGTGAAGGACCAGCAGAACCGGGAGATCGCGCGCGGTCTCGTCGCTTATGGCGTCGAAGATGCCGAGCGCATCGCCGGCAAGCGTACTGCCGACATCGAAGCGATCCTCGGCTATCGCGGCCGCGACGAGATGATCCATCGCGACGATCTCGCCCTCACGGTGGCCGTGCCGTGAGCCTGCGCGACGACATGCTGAGCCTCGGCGCTGCCGCGAAAGCCGCCGCGCGCGCGCTCCGCGAAGCCTCGACCGAAACGAAGAACAAGGCGCTCGATGCCGCTGCCGCCGCTTTGCGCGCCCATGCGAAGGACATCCTCGCCGCCAACGCCGAAGACCTGAAGGCCGCCAGCGATCTCACGCCCGCGCTGCGCGACCGGCTGATGCTCGACGGCAAACGCATCGAAGCCATGGCCAAGGGCATCGAAGACGTCGCCGCGCTGCCCGATCCGGTCGGCCGCGAGCTGGCGCGCTGGACGGTGCCGAGCGGGCTCGACATCGCCCGCGTCGCCACGCCCATCGGCGTCATCGGCATGATCTATGAGAGCCGGCCCAACGTCACCGCCGATGCCGGCGCGCTGGCGCTGAAGTCCGGCAATGTCTGCATTCTTCGCGGCGGCTCGGACTCCACGAATTCTTCCGCCGCGATCCACGCCGCGATGGTCGAAGGCCTGAAGGCCGCGGGTCTGCCGGACGCCGCGATCTCCCGCGTGCCCACCACCGACCGCGCCGCCGTCGGCCTCATGCTCGAAGGCCTGGGCGGCACCATCGATCTCATCATTCCGCGCGGCGGCAAGGGTCTCACCTCCCGCGTGATGGCCGAAGCGCGCGTGCCGGTGCTCGCCCATCTCGAAGGCGTCTGTCACGTCTATATCCACGAGAAGGCCGATCCGGCGAAAGCACGCGCCATCGTCGTCAACGCCAAGATGCGCCGCACCTCGGTCTGCGGTTCCGCCGAGACACTTCTGATCGACCGCGCCATCCTGCCGACGCTCGGCGTGAAGATGCTCGACGATCTCACCAAGGCCGGCTGCGAGATCCGCGGCGATGCGCAGGTGAAGCAGGCCTATCCGATCGCCCATCTCGCCAATGACGAGGACTGGCCGAAGGAATATCTCGACGCGATCATCGCGGTGAAAGCCGTCGGGGGCGTGGAAGACGCTATCGCCCATATCGAAAAATACGGCTCGCATCACACCGAGAGCATCGTCACCGAAGACCCGCGCGTGGCGGAGCGTTTCCTCGCCGCGCTCGACTCGGCCATCGTGCTATGGAATGCCTCGACCCAGTTCGCAGATGGCGCCGAATTCGGCATGGGCGCGGAGATCGGCATCGGTACCGGCAAGCTGCATGCCCGCGGCCCCGTCGGGGTCGAGCAGCTCACCACGTTCAAATACATCGTGCGCGGCACGGGACAGGTTCGGCCATGACCACGCATCTCCAGCGTCCGCATGCGCAATGGGTCCGCCCGCCGGGTCCGATCGCGCCCGGCATGCGCATCGGCCTTCTCGGCGGCTCGTTCAATCCGGCGCATGAGGGCCACGTCCATGTCAGCGAGGTCGCGCTGAAGCGGCTTGGGCTCGACTATGTCTGGTGGCTGGTGACGCCGCAAAATCCGCTGAAGGCCACCGCCGGCATGGCGCCGCTGCGCGACCGGGTGCGCGACGCCTGCATGATCGCCAGGCATCCGCGCATCATCGTGATGGATATCGAGCACGATTTCCGCACGCATTATTCCTTCGACACGGTGCGGGCGCTGAAGCGGCGTTTTCCGCAAGTGAATTTCGTCTGGCTGATGGGCAGCGACAATCTCCGCATCTTCCGCCGCTGGAAGCGCTGGGCCGATCTTGCCCGCCTCCTGCCGATCGCGGTCATCCAGCGTCCGGGCAGCGCCCTCGCCATGGCGAGCGCCAAGGCGATCCAGCGTTTCGGCCAGGTCGGCCCGCGGCGCGGCATCTGCACCGCCTGTCCGCCGGCGATCACGATCATCGACGGCAAGCGCAACGCGCAGAGCGCCACCGCGATCCGCGCCCAGCAGCGTTTCGCCGAAGGCTTTGTCGGCGCGATTCCCACGTGATAAACCTCGCCGCGACGCGCTGACTTGCGCGAAGGAGAAAGCCTCTGACTGCGAAGACCAAAAGCGCCAAGGCGCCGGTGAAGAAAAAGGCCGCGAAGAAGCCGGCAGCGAAGAAAACTGTCCGCAAGGCCGCGCCCAAGAAGAAGCCCGAGGCGACCGTCACGATCGACGAGGCGCTGCTCGCGCGCATCACCGCGTCGCTCGAGGACGACAAGGCCGAGGACATCGTTGTGATCCCGATGGCGGGCCGCTCGGCGCTGACCGATGCGGTCGTCATCGCCTCCGGCCGCTCGTCGCGCCATGTCGCCTCGACCGCCGAACATCTGGCGCGGCGCCTGAAAGAAGCGGGCTACGGCACCCGCCCGGTGAACGGGGCACAGCAGGGCGACTGGGTGCTGGTCGATGCCGGCGACATCATCGTCCACATCTTCCGCCCTGAAGTGCGCGAGTACTACAACCTCGAAGGCATGTGGTCGGTCGACGAACCGAGGCGCGGCCGCAACTGAGCCGTAGAGCTAGGGCTTAGCGAACAACGCCTTCTTCACGGCAGAGACGTACTGCTGTGCCGCGTCCTTCTGTAGAAACGTGCCCGTCATGACCTGAAGGTCGTTGCCCGCGGTGTTGACGCTCACTTTTGGCCAACCGATCAATAGGATGACGCCAAGTGCGCCGAGGACCAGTCCGACCAACATCACGCCGCCCGAACCGGATGAAAGGCTGGCAAGCCCGATAAGCAGAAGGACGATCCCACCGAATATGTTCCGACTGGTTTCCATCCGGATCGAGGTTACATGACGGAGCGGCAAATCTTCCTGCGACCCACCTGAGAACCAAGACTTCTTGGAACACACAACAATTCTGTCGGGGAAAACCGCCCCAAATTCATTGCTGAACTGGTTACCTTCACTCATGTTATCCCCCACGATTATTTGCCTGTATTGTAAATACGAGTATCACCTCAGTACAACACTCTCAAGGTGGGGTCTCGGTTGGAAATGTCTGGGGTTGTGGGCGATAAGGCCATATTGCTACGAATCTCGACCTAGAGGTCGGAGCTAAGAGAGTGCGCCTTCACATCCTCGCCATCGGCCATGGCCGCGGAACCCAGGAAGGTGCGCTGACCGAGGACTTCGTCGGCCGCGCCCGCAACATGGGCCGTCGCATGGGATTTCCGGCGGTGACCTGCGAGGAGCTGGCGGTCTCGAAGAACCGCGATCTGAAGAAGCGCATGGCGGAAGAGGCCGAACGGCTCGTCGGCCGTGTGCCGGAAGGCGCGCACGTCATCCTGCTCGACGCGCGCGGCAAGGGCATGACGAGCGAGGATTTCGCCGAGATGCTCGGCGCGCTGCGCGATGCCGGCACCAAGGACCTCTGCTTCGTCATCGGCGGGCCGGATGGACTGGCACAGCTGCCGGGAAAGCGAGCAGGCCGCAGCCTCGCCTTCGGCCCGCAAACCTGGCCGCATCTCATGGTCCGCGCGATGCTGAGCGAGCAGATCTACCGCGCCCTGACGATCCTTGCCGGGCATCCCTATCACCGCGCTTAGGGCTTCCGCGCATCTCATCCTTCGATCCACCTACGCTAAAGCTTCGGTGGACATGAGATATACTTGACCCGCCGAAGCCTCGGCGTAGGCGGGCAAGCTCAGGATGAGGCGCGTTTTGAGGCCATAAAGCACACCCTCACCCTGAGCCTGCCGAAGGGCGAGGGCAGCTCAACCCTCCACTAACCCTTCCTTAACCACGATCGGCGATGCTGCTGTGTCGCAATGGGACGAAAGCCCATGGAGATCAAAGGACCAGGCCGCGTCGAAACCGGCCCCGTACGCCGCACCGGCAAAACCACCGGCGGAACCTCGTCGTCGTTTCACGTCGCCGATCCGGGTGAGGTGCGCGGTGCCGTCGTCTCCGGCCCCGGTCCGATTGGCGCGCTCGACTCCATTCTGATGCTCCAAGGTCTCGACGATTCCACCGACGGCCGTTCGAAAGGCCTCGCGCATGGCGAGAAGCTGCTCGACATGCTCGACGAGGTGCGCGACGGACTTCTCGCCGGCGGCGTTCCGCGTTCGACGCTGAACCGCCTCGCCAACGCCGTCACGCGCCGTCACGACCAGTTCAACGATCCCAAGCTGCAGAGCGTGCTCGACGAGATCGAGCTCCGCGCCCATGTCGAGCTCGCCAAGCTCGAGATGATGGACAAGCGGGTCGCCTAGAGTTCGGGCCCAATTAGCAACAACAAACCAGTTGTCATGGCCCGCAACAGCGGGCCATCCATGTGGTGCGCCTCTACTCCCGCCAACATTGGCTGCGTCGCATGGATGGCCCGCTGTTGCGGGCCATGACAGCGAGATTTTTTGATCTGATCGGAACGGTTTGGCCCGCGCGTTTGATATCGCTAGTCTCCGCCTCCACAAGGAGGCGCGATGACCCGCACCTGGACCCTGTCGGACAAGCCTGTCGGCAATTGGCCCGATGCCGAAACCTTCGTGCTCCGCGACGCGCCGCTGCCGGACCCCGCGCCGGGACAGGCACTGACGCGCACGATTTACATATCGCTCGATCCCTATCAGTGGGGCTACAAGCGCCGTGGCACCGAGCCGGCCGGTGCGCCTTGCCATGCGCGCACGATCTCGCAGGTCCTGAAAAGCCGGATGGACGGTTTCGCCGAAGGCGATTTCGTCTTTAACACCAATGGGTGGGCCGAGCATGGCCTGATGGGCGAAGGCGTCTGGCGCCCGGGCTACATGGTGCCGCGCAAACTCGATCCGGCGCGCGGCCGCATCTCCTACGGCGTCGGCATGCTCGGCATGCTGGGTCTCACCGCCTATGCCGGTCTCGTTGTGATGGCCGAGCCGAAGCCGGGCGAGACTGTCGTGGTATCCGCAGCGTCGGGTGGAGTCGGACAGATCGTCGGCCAACTGGCGAAGGCGAAGGGCGCCCGCGTCGTCGGCATCGCGGGGCGCGACGCGAAGTGCCGCTATGTCGTGGACGAACTCGGCTTCGACGCCTGCGTCTCGCATTTGAGCGCCAATCTCGGTGCCGATCTCAAGGCGGCCTGTCCCGATGGGATCGACGTCTATTTCGAGAATGTCGGCGGGCCGGTGTTCGACGCGGTGCTGCCGCTGTTCAACAAGGGCGCCCGCATGACGATCTGCGGCCTCATCGCCCATTACGGTGATGCGCCCGGCGTCGACGCGCGCAAGGCGATGATGGAACGGGGCGGGCCGATCTTCGCCGCGCGCGGCGTGACGGTGCGCGATCTCTTTGTCGGCGACTATGCCGCGACGCATTACGACCAATTCCTCGCCGACGTCGCCCCGCTGGTCGCCTCGGGCGCGATCAAATACCGTGAAGACATCCGCCACGGCATCGAAAACGTCCCCGCGTGCTTCAGTGAAATGCTCCGCGGCGACAATTTCGGCAAGATGCTGGTGCAGGTGGGCGAGGATCCGACCCGTTAGCCGATTGACGCGAGGCGTCCGCTCCGCTACTCCCCGCGCCCAATTTGAGGCGTGTTGTGCTTGTCCGCTTTGTTATCGAGAGACGCGATCCGCGTTCGGGCCGCCGGCAGGGCCTGTTCCAGGCCGCTATATCGCTGCGTGACTCCGGCCTGCTGTCAGCGCAGGACGACGACGCTTTGGAAGACATCTGGGCCTGGTTCAATAAGCATCTCGAAAGACCCGAACGGTTGGCACTTTCGCCGCGCCCCCATGCCAAATCCCAGGCCTTGAGCTGGTTTCGCGATACCGCGACGAACCACATCGCGAAAATGAGGGCGTTCGCCGAAATCCTCGAGCGCTACGGCATTACCGCGCAGATGATCCGCACAGACAGACCCGGCTATGTCCTCTACGAGGACGAGTTTCAGGTGGCGGCCTTTCCCTTCGCGGACACGCCGACCTGATCAGATATCCAGCAGCAGCCGCTGCGGATCCTCGAGGTTCTCCTTCACCCGCACCAGGAACGTCACGGCTTCGCGGCCGTCGACGATGCGGTGGTCGTAGGAGAGGGCGAGATACATCATCGGGCGGATTTCGATCTTGCCGTCCTCGACCATCGCGCGCGGCTGGATCTTGTGCATGCCGAGGATGCCCGATTGCGGCGTGTTGAGGATCGGCGTCGACATCAGCGAGCCGAAGACGCCGCCATTGGTGATCGAGAAGGTGCCGCCCTGGAGCTCTTCCAGCTTCAGCTTGTTGTCGCGGGCGCGCAGGCCGAAATCGTGGATCTTCGCTTCGATCCCGGCGAGCGAAAGCTGGTCGGCATCGCGCACCACCGGCACGACGAGGCCGCGCTCGGTCGAAACCGCGATGCCCATGTCGTAGTAGTTCTTGTAGATGATGTCGTCGCCTTCGATCTCGGCGTTGACGTTCGGCAGCTCCTTGAGCGCCGCGATACAGGCCTTGACGAAGAAGCCCATGAAGCCGAGGCGGACGCCGTGCTTTTTCTCGAAGCTGTCCTTGTACTCGGTGCGCAGCGCCATGACGTGGCTCATATCGACCTCGTTGAAGGTCGTGAGCTGGGCGGCGGTGTTCTGCGATTCCTTCAGGCGCAGCGCGATAGTGCGGCGCAGGCGGCTCATCGCCACGCGTTCTTCGCGGTCGGCGCGCGGGCGCGGGCCGGCATGGACCGGCGCCGGGGCCGGGCGCGCGGCGCGTTCGGCGGCGCGGGCTTCGAGGGCGCCCAGCATGTCGCCCTTGGTCACGCGGCCGTCGCGGCCGCTGCCGGCAACCTTCGCCGTATCGATGTTGTTCTCTTCGGCGATGCGGCGCGCGGCCGGCATCGACGCGGGCGCCGCAGCCTTCGGTGCGGCCGGCTTGGGCGGTTCGGCCTTGGGCGCCGCCGGCTTCGGCGGCTCAGCGGCGGGTGCCTTGGGCGCCGCAGCCTGCGGGTTCTTCGCAGTCACGGCGGACGGCGCGCCCTTGGCGCCCTCCGCGATGGCGCCGAGCAGCGTGCCGACTTCGACGGTGGCGCCTTCCTCGACCGAGATGGATTCCAGCATGCCGTCGGCAGGCGAGGGCACTTCGACCGTGACCTTGTCGGTCTCCAGCTCGAGCAGCGGCTCGTCGCGCGCGACGCTTTCGCCCTGCTTCTTGAACCAGCGCGCCACCGTGGCTTCGGTGACGCTCTCGCCCATCGCGGGCACTTTGATCTCAATGCTCATCTCACAACCTTTTCCCCCTCGCCCCCGCATTAGCGGGGGAGAGGGCCGGGGTGAGGGGGAGACGCGCGCGCCGGCCCAACCACCCCCTCACCCTAACCCTCTCCCCCGGCGGGGGAGAGGGAATTCTTCGTCACAACGTCAAAGCGTCCGCGAGGAACGCCTTCAGTTCGGCATTGTGCTGGCTCATCAGGCCGGCGGCAGTCGAGGCGTATTCGGGGCGGCCGGTGTAGCGCACGCGGGCTTCGCCGCCGAGCTTCTGCACCGTCTCCTCGATCCGGTCGCGCACGAAATTCCAGGCACCCTGGTTCTTCGGCTCTTCCTGGCACCACACCAGCTCGGCCTTCGGGAAGCGGTTCAGTTCCAGCGCAAGCACGTTCTCCGGGAAGGGATAAAGCTGCTCGAGGCGGACGATGTAGACCCGGTTCTCGTTCAGCTTGTCGCGCTGTTCCATCAGGTCGAAGTAGACCTTGCCCGAGCAAAGCACGACGCGCTTGATGTCCTTGTCCTCGGCCAGTTTTGTCGTCCACGCGCCGGGCACGACTTCGGCCTGATCGCGCAGCACGCGGTGGAACGAGGAGCCCGGGCCGAAATCGGCCAGGAACGAGGTGCACTTCTTGTGACGCAGAAGCGATTTCGGCGTCATCAGGATCAGCGGTTTGCGGAACGGCCGGTGCAGCTGGCGGCGCAGCACGTGGAAGTAGTTCGCCGGCGTCGTCGGATAGCAGACCTGGATGTTGTCCTGGGCGCAGAGCTGGAGATAGCGCTCGAGCCGTGCCGAGGAATGCTCCGGCCCCTGGCCCTCATAGCCGTGCGGCAGCAGCATCACGAGGCCGCACATGCGCAGCCACTTCGCTTCGCCCGAGGCGATGAACTGGTCGATGATCACCTGCGCGCCGTTGGCGAAGTCGCCGAACTGCGCTTCCCACAGCGTCAGCGCCCGCGGCTCGGCGGTCGAATAGCCGTACTCGAAGCCGAGCACCGCCTCTTCCGACAACAGCGAGTCGATGATCTCGAAGCTCGCCTGGCCGTCGCGGATATGCTGCAGCGGGTAGTAGCGGGTCTCGGTCTGCTGATCGATCACCGCGGCATGGCGCTGGCTGAAGGTGCCTTCGGTCGAATCCTGTCCCGAGAATCGGATTGGCATGCCTTCGAGCATCAGCGTGCCGAAGGCGAGCGCTTCGGCTGTCGCCCAGTCGAACCCTTCGCCCGACTTGAACATCTCGGCCTTGGCGTCGAGAGCACGCGCCACCGTCCGATGGACGTTGAAGCCTTCCGGCACGCGGGTCAGCGCGGCGCCGACTTCGCGCACGATGTCGAGCGGCACCGCGGTCTCGCCGCGGCGGTCGCCCGTCGGCGCGACGCCGAGACCGGACCAGCGCCCGTCGAGCCAGTCGGCCTGGCCGGGCTTGTGCGCCTTGGAGGCGTTGAACTCCTCATCGAGGCGGGCAAGGAAGTCCTTGTTCATCGCCTCGGCTTCGGCTTCGGTGATCGTGCCTTCGTCGACCAGCTTCTTCGAGTAGATCTGCAGCGTCGTCGGATGATCCTTGATCGCCTTGTACATCAAGGGCTGGGTGAAGGTCGGCTCCAGCGTCTCGTTGTGACCGAACCGGCGGTAGCACACCATGTCGATCACCACGTCCTTGTGGAACAGCTGGCGGAACTCGGTGGCGATGCGTGCGCAATGCACGACGGCTTCCGGATCGTCGCCGTTCACATGGAAGATCGGCGCCTGCACCATCAGCGCGATGTCGGTGCAATAGGGCGAGGAGCGCGAATAGGACGGCGAGGTGGTGAAGCCGATCTGGTTGTTGATCACGAAATGGATCGTGCCGCCGGTGCGGAAGCCCTTGATGCCGCTCATCGCGAAGCATTCGGCGACCATGCCCTGGCCGGCGAAGGCCGCATCGCCGTGGAGAAGGAGCGGCAGCACGCTGGCGCGCTCCACAATATCGCCCTGCTGCATTTGCTTGGCCCGCGCCTTGCCGAGCACGACGGGATCGGACGCTTCGAGATGCGACGGGTTGGGCGTCAGCGAGAGATGGACGTGGTGGTTGTCGAACTCGCGGTTGGACGAGGCACCGAGATGGTATTTCACGTCGCCCGAGCCCTGGACTTCGCTCGGATTGGCGCTGCCGCCGGAGAATTCGTGGAACAGCTGGCGATAGGGCTTGCTCATCACATTGGCGAGCACGTTCAGCCGCCCGCGATGCGCCATGCCGATGACGATCTCCTTCACGCCAAGCTGGCCGCCGCGCTTGATGATCTGCTCCAGCGCCGGGATCATCGCTTCGCCGCCGTCGAGGCCGAAGCGCTTGGTGCCGAGGAAGCGCATCGAGGAGAATTTCTCGAACTGCTCGGCCTCGACCAGCTTGTTCAGGATCGCCTTCTTGCCCTCGGGCGTGAAGCTGATTTCCTTTTCGGGACCTTCGATCCGGCGCTGCAGCCAGTCCTTCTGCTCCGGATCGTTGATGTGCATGAACTCGTAGCCGATGCGTCCGGCATAGGTGCGCTTCAGGATTTGCGCGACCTGGCGCGGCGTGGCGGTATCGAGCCCCATCACGCCGTCGAGGAAGATCGGGCGGTCGAGGTCTTCGGCATGGAAGCCGTAGAAGGTCGGGTCGAGCTGCGGATGCGGCTGCTTCGGCGTGATGCCGAGCGGATCGAGATCGGCTTCGAAATGACCCATCACGCGATAGGCGCGCACGAACTGGATCATGCGGATCGAGTTCTGCGCCGCCTGGTGCAGATCGGCCTCGTCGACCGCGCCCTTCTTCGCCGGCCACTGACCGGTCAGCGCACTGACCAGCTCGCCATTGGCGAGGTCCGGTTTCTTGTCACGGCGCCAGGCGGGACCGCGGCCAAGCTGGGTCGGGTTGAGTTCGCTCTGGCCGAGGCTCAAAAAATAGGCACGCCAGGTCGGGTCGACCGCGTCCGGATTTTCGAGAAACTGGGCATAGAGCGACTCGACGAACGCCGCGTTGGTGCCGGAGAGGAAGGAGGTCGCTTCGAGAATTTCGTTGGAGCTGCGGCCAAGCCGGTCCGACGACGATTGGTCTGTCATTTCAACCAGTTATGGGCAGGCTTGTTGGGCCGGGCCCGATCCTTTGCGGCCATGCGGGCCGGTGGCGAGCGTGTAACGCCGTTGAGCCGGCAATTCAACGCTTCTTACGGTTAAATATGGGTGCACTGCGTCCCAATTGCGACGGAATCGGGATGGCGTTGCAGGAGTTTCACGTGGGTGTTTGCCCGCACCGGGCTAGGAAATGAGCGCTGTCGCTGCCCGCATCCTTCGACAGGCTCAGCGATGAGGATTGAGCATGGACCTCATCCTGAGCCTGTCGAAGGATGGCAGTCCCTTGCGGCAGTGCGTTCGCATCAACCTCCAAGAACAATCAATGACCTCCCAACGACTGACATCTCTCGACGCCCTGCGTGGCGTGGCGGCACTGTCGGTCGTCGTCTGGCACTGGCAGCATTTCTTCGCCATCGATGGCGACTGGATGGAAGGTTGGCGCCGGGACATGCAGCCGCTCTACTGGCTGCTGAAGCCGCTCTATGTCCAGGGTTGGGCCGCGGTCGATCTCTTCTTCGTACTCTCCGGCTTCGTGTTTTTCTGGCTCTACGGAGAACAGATCCGCGTGCGCACGATCGGCGCGGGACGGTTCGCGCAGCTGCGCGCATCGCGGCTCTATCCGCTCCACCTCGTCCTGCTTCTCGCGGTGGCGCTCGGCCAATATCTCTTCTGGCGCATGAACGAGGGCTTCTTCATCTACGACGTCAACGACTTGCCGCACTTCGTCGCCCAGCTCTTCCTGGTGCAGAACTGGTATTTCGATGCGCCGCAGAGCTTCGATGGACCGGCCTGGTCGGTGTCGCTCGAATGCCTGCTCTATGCGGTGTTCTTCGTCGCCTGCCGCTGGCTCGGCGTGCGTGCGGGTTGGCGCGCACTTGTCGTCGCGCTTCTGGCGGTGCCGCTGATCTGGCGGGACGAGCACATTGCGCGCGGCTTCATCGGCTTCTTCATGGGCGGCGCGATGGTCGGCGTCTGGCAGGCGCTGCGCACGCATGCGCGCATTCGCCTGATCGGCCGCGGCTTCGCGCTTGTCGCGCTCTGCGGTTGGACCGTGCTGCTGCTGCTGCTCTACGGCGACAACCCGCTGATCGCCGGCGGCGAGGGCAATGCCGGCTTCCTGCTCACATTCGACGTCCTGCTCTGTCCGCTGACCGTGCTCGCTCTCGCGCTGAACGAGCGTGGCGCCGAACGCCCGGTCCTCGGCTTCCTCGGCGACATTTCCTATTCGACCTATCTGCTGCACTTCCCGATGCAGCTCGCGCTCGCGCTGCTCGCCGGCACGCTCGACTGGACGCCTTTGGTTTTCATGAAGCCCTGGGCGATGGCCTCGTTTTACGCCGTGCTGATCGGCCTCGGGGCGCTGTCCTACTACGGCTTCGAACTGCCGATGCAGCACTTGTTGCGCAAACCCCGCGGCCGCGCTGTCGCCGCCTGAGCCGTGTTATCGCTTTCGCGGCAGTATCCGCAGCGTCGCCGTCGCGGCTGCGACGACGGTGCCGCTTGGATCGCTGAGCTCGCCGCGCGTGGTCGCGACGCGGTCGTCCTTGGTCATCAGCCAGGCCCGCGCCGTGAACGGGCCGAGCGGCGCAGGGCGCAGGAATTCGACCTCGAGTTTCGCCGTCACCGCGACACGGTCCTCCGGCAGCTGCGCCAGCAGCGGCGTCATCGTCGCCGAGTCGAGCATTGCCGACAGGAAGCCGCCCTGCACCGTGCCATGGCGGTTGACGAATTCGGGCTGCGCGAGGAAGCGCAGATGCGCGACGCCGTCGGGATCGATGCGGACAATCTCCCGCCCGAGCAGACGCGCCGCGGGCGGACGCTGATCCAGATGGCTCACTTGCCCGAAAGCAGCTCGACCAGCGTCGTGCCGAGCGCCGCCGGATTGGGCGAGACGCGGATGCCCGCGCTCTTCATCGCTTCGATCTTCGAATCCGCGCCGCCCTTGCCGCCCGAGATGATCGCGCCGGCATGGCCCATGCGGCGGCCCGGAGGCGCGGTGACGCCGGCGATGAAGCCGACCATCGGCTTCTTCACCTTGTTGTGCTTGATGAAGTCGGCCGCGTCTTCCTCGGCGCTGCCGCCGATCTCGCCGATCATGATGATCGACTCGGTTTCGGGATCCTTCAGGAACATCTCGAGCACTTCGATATGTTCGGTGCCCTTCACCGGATCGCCACCGATGCCGACGCAGCTCGACTGGCCGAGACCGGCCGCGGTGGTCTGCGCCACTGCTTCATAGGTCAGCGTGCCGGAGCGCGAGACGATGCCGACCTTGCCGCGGCGATGGATGTGGCCGGGCATGATGCCGATCTTGCACTCGCCGGGCGTGATCACGCCGGGGCAGTTGGGGCCGACGAGACGGGTCTTCGATCCCTGCAGCGCGCGCTTCACCTTGACCATGTCGAGCACCGGAATGCCCTCGGTGATGCAGACCGCGAGCGGGATCTCCGCGTCGATGGCCTCGAGGATCGCATCGGCGGCATAGGGCGGCGGGACATAGATGACCGTCGCGTCGCAGCCGGTCGCTTCCTTGGCTTCGCGCACCGTGTCGAAGACGGGCAGGCCCAAATGCGTCGAGCCGCCTTTGCCCGGCGAAGTGCCGCCGACCATCTTGGTGCCATAGGCGATGGCCTGCTCGGAGTGGAACGTGCCCTGGTTTCCGGTGAAGCCCTGGCAGATGACCTTGGTATTCTTGTCGACGAGGATGGACATGGTGTTTCGACTCTTAGTGATGGTTGCCGTGTTCAATGCCTCCCCCTGAAAGGGGGAGGACGCCCGGCGAAGCCGGGCCGGTGGGGGTCCCGTGAACGGCGCGCCAGATGCCTTCCAGCACGCCGTCGAGATTGTCGTTCAGTTCATGGTTCGCAAACCGAAGCACGCGAATGCCTTGATGCGCGAGATAGCGGTCTCGCGCCGCGTCATGGGCCTGCGCCGCATCCGTTCCATGCTGGCCGCCATCCAGTTCGACGGCGAGCTTGATCGATGACGCGTAGAAATCGAGATAGTAAGGCCCGAGCGGATGCTGCTGGCGAAACGAGACACCCATCTTCGCATCGGTCAAATGCGGCCAAAGCATCTTCTCATGTTTCGTGGCCGCGCGCCGAAGCGCGCGTGCGCGCGCCGTTTTTTCGCGGGTGCGCGAGAAGCGGGTCACAGGACCCCCACCTGATCCGCTGCGCGGATCGTCCTCCCCCTTTCAGGGGGAGGGTAATGGAGGCAGACCAGCTTCACCCCTTCACCGCCTTCCGCGTCGCATCGGCGAAGCGGTGCGGCGTGGCAGGCTCCAGCTGTCCGGAGGTTGAAGGCCGCGTCGGCATGACGACCGACAACGTCGTTCCTTCACTGGACAGGCCCACCATGAACATCATGGCCGTCGGATCGTTGCGGAATTCCGGCGTTCTCATTGCCGTCCGATCGAGCTTCACGTGATGACCTTCGGCACCCTCGATGACGTAGCAATCAAAGTCGCTGCATTTTTCAGGGTCGACGCCGGCCCAAGTGTGCGCCTGCGCAACGGCATCCGGTTCGGCCGGCATTGTGATGATCGCGCAGGTCGTCGCGCCGTCGCTGTCGCCGTTTACAAGCCCGCCTGCCGAGATAGTTACGAAGTACAGCCGTCCGGAGGCCTCTCTCGTGGCATATGTGGCGAGCGTGCCGTCCTTGGGCAGCATCGCCGGATCGACCGGCTTCCAGCCCAATTGCACGGCCGCTGCGACCACCGCCGTCCGGTCGGCATGGGTCGCGATGCACAGCTTCTGCAGCAAGTCGAATGCGTTCGCCTGCGCCGGTGCCGCAGCACAGAACGCTGTCAGCAACGCCATCGCTCCAATCAGAAGCCGCATCACCCTCATCCCTTCACCGCCTTCACGATCTTCTGCGCCGCGTCGGCGAGGTCGTTGGCGGAGAGGATCGGCAGGCCCGAATCCGCGAGGATCTTCTTGCCGAGTTCGACATTGGTGCCTTCGAGCCGCACCACCAGCGGAACCTTGAGCGAAATCTCTTTCGCGGCGGCGACGATGCCTTCCGCGATGATGTCGCATTTCATGATGCCGCCGAAGATGTTGACCAGGATGCCCTTCACGTTGGGATCGGAGACGATGATCTTGAACGCCGCCGTCACCTTCTCCTTGCTCGCGCCGCCGCCGACGTCGAGGAAATTGGCAGGCTCCGAGCCATAGAGCTTGATGATGTCCATCGTCGCCATGGCGAGGCCTGCGCCGTTCACCATGCAGCCGATCTCGCCGTCGAGCTTGATGTAGGAGAGATCGAATTTCGACGCCTCGACCTCCATCGGGTCTTCCTCCTCGAGGTCGCGAAGCGCCTGGATATCCTTGTGGCGGTAGAGCGCGTTGTCGTCGAAATTGATCTTGGCATCGAGGCAGACGACCTTGCCGTCCTTGGTCACGACCAGCGGATTGATCTCGAGCAGGCTCATATCCTTGGCCAGCACCGCGTCGTAGAGAGACTTCACGAGGGCGCCCATCTGCTTCGCCTGGTCGCCCTTCAGCTTCAGCGCCGAGGAGATGTCGAGACCGACATAGGGCGAATAGCCGACGGCCGGCTCGATCTGGAAGGTCTGGATTTTCTCCGGCGTCTTGTGCGCGACCTCTTCAATGTCCATGCCGCCTTCGGTCGAGGCGATGAACGCCACGCGGCTGGTGGCGCGGTCGACGAGGGCGGAGAGATAAAGCTCGCGATCGATCGCCGAGCCGTCCTCGATATAGAGACGCTTCACCACGCGGCCATGCGGCCCCGTCTGATGCGTCACCAGCGTCATGCCGAGCATGCGCTTGGCTTCTTTCTCCACATCCTCGATGGACTTCACCACCTTCACGCCGCCGCCCTTGCCGCGGCCGCCGGCATGGATCTGTGCCTTCACCACCCAGACCGGGCCGGGAAGCTCCTTGGCCGCTGCGACGGCTTCTTCGACCGTGAAAGCGGCCTTGCCGCGCGGCACGGGAGCGCCGAAGCCACGGAGGACCTCCTTGGCCTGGTATTCATGGATATTCATCGGGGTAATCCTGGGCTGGTTATGGCGGGATGGCCGGCACAATAGCAGCCGACCTTGCTGAGGCAAGCGCGCGCTCCTGCATCGCGGCGGGCCGCAATTGACGCAGGGTTTTTAAGGGCTTGCGCTCTGAGCGGGAAGCGCCAGCGCGATACTCTCACGGCCCGCGAAGTCTCGGGCCTGGCCTGTCAGCCAGATCGCTGCGGCCGCGACCGCGAATCCCGCCACCACATCCACGACGTGATGACCGCCCTGGATCGGCGTCGCCACCAGCACCATGGCATTCAGCGCCAATACGCCCCAGCGCAGCACAGGAATCTCACGCGCGTACCAGACGACGAGCAGCGCCAGCTCCGCATGATAGGAGGGGAAGCCGATCAGCCCTTTCGCCGCGCCGGGCGCGATGCGCCCCGGTCCATGCGCCAGAAGCTGCACCAGATCGTGGGCATAGCGGCCGTCGAGCGCGAGCACCAGCTTCTCCGAAACCGCCGGCGGCAGGTCGTAGACGCTGAAGGCACCAAAGGATGGTGCGATGGTCCAGATCGTCATCGCGATCGCGGCGCCGATGCTCACCGCCAGGCACAATTCATAAATCCGCCGCGGCTCGCCCTTGAGACCGAGCGCCACGACCAGAAGCGCGATCTGCGGCAGCACCGAAATGTAAACGAGCTGGAAAATCATGTTGACCGCCGGATAGTGCGCGATGAATGCCATCAGCGCCGGCCAGTCCACGCCCATCGCGCGATCGATCGCCGCAAGCGGCAAGTCGATGCGCGGCCCCGCGACGGTGAGCAGGAAGAAGTTGAGGACGCTGAACGACGCCGACATGGCGATCAGGAAGCTGGTCCCCGACAGCATCGCGGCCAGCCGCGGATCGGGTCGATAGCGGGTGTACAGAAATGCGCCGCCGGCCAGCGCCGCCGAAATGGCCGCGAGCAGGGCATAGGCCGGTGCGTCGATGTCGAAATGCACGGAACTCGCCCACACCAGATCGGTGCCGGCAAGGAGCGCGACAATCGCGAACAGCATGGCCTGAAGGCGGGCGATCACCCTTGGTCCTGCGCGGGGGTTCCGCCGCAGTCTGGGCAGGCAAAGTTAATATTCGTACCGCCTGCCGCAAAACGAAACGCCCCATCCCGCGAAGGGATGGGGCGCCGGTCAAATCCTTTGAGACAAAGGGACGCCGACCGTTTCGGTCTCCCCCGAAACCCGATACCCCCCGAAACTCAGTAACCCGACGTGTCGCCCACGCCGCCGTCCAGCGACATGCCGCTGACTTCGGCCGCTTCCGCCGTGCCGGCGCTGCTGGTGCGGGTGTCCGTCACGCAGACCTGGGCGCGGTAGGAGAAGAAGAAGTCGCCGGTGCCCCAGCGGCGCAGATTGGTGCGCTCGGTGCAATCCGGCACCGGGATCGCCGGCGCGCATTTCACCATGCCGTCCTTGAAGTGGCGCAGCGCTTCGTGCTCGCCGCACATCAGCACCTGGCCCTTGTCGTAGGTTCCGGCGAGGCCCTGATCCGACTGGACCACTTCGCCGATGATCACCTTCAGGCGCGAACCGGGAATGCAGCGCGCGATTTCGCCTTCGTAGCCGGAATCGATCCAGGTATCGCCGATCATGTGCGAGGCGTCGTATTCGCGGCCCTCGGCCGAGACGCAGACCGCATGGATCGATTTCACCACCGTCGCCCACTGCATGTGGCAGGCGCCGCCGGCTGCGGCCGCTGCGATCGCGATCGATCCGCCGCCGCGGTTGTTGTAGTTGATGATCTGGTAGCTGCCGGCATAAACGATCGACTGCGCGCCCGCCGCCGCACCCGCATTCGATGCCGCCGCCGCGAACGCCGTCGCTTCGGCCGACGCCACCGCGCTCACCTTGTTGATCACGACGTTCTTGTTGATGATCACGTTCTTGTTGATGTTGATGTTCTTGTTGATGTCGATGTTCTTGTTGATCACCACCGGCTTGTAGATGTTGATGTTCTTGTTGATGTTGACCGGCTTGTAGATCGAGATGGTCGAGCCCTTGCCGCCGCCATGGCCGCCGCCACCGCCCATGTTGGGACAGCCGGGCGTCGAACCGCCACCGCCGTGATAGCCGCCACCGCCGCCACCCGCGAGCGCAGGCTCGAGCGGCGCGATCGCCAGGGCAAAACCGGCCAGCAGCGCGGCGAGGCGTTTGATCGGACCCGACATGTTTTGCTCCTTCACTCCGGCTGGCTTATGCATCGCAAGGGTTCCGCATGCGCGGGTTTCTCGGGCAAAGCCTTAATGACACGGCCGTTCGCTTCACGATCCATGCCAGTCGAACTCTGGGAAAACCCGGCGGCTGCGCACCGTTTTGGGACATCCTGCGCGGGACGGGCGGCGCGATGATCCCGCTCTCGGACGAGAACCCCGCCCGCCTGCCGCCGGTCGTGACCGTCGGCCTGATCCTCGCCTGTCTCGCCGTCTTCCTGTTCGAGCTGACCTATGACGAAGCGGGTCTGGACCTGCTGCTGTCCCAATACGGCTTTACGCCGGCCTATCTCCTGCCCGCCGAAGGCAGCCAGCTTCCGCATCTGCCGGTCCCGGTCTGGGTGACGTTCGTCACCTCGCTCTTCCTCCATGCCGGCTGGATGCATGTTCTGGGCAACATGCTCTATCTCTGGATTTTCGGGAACAACATCGAGGACGCCTTCGGGCATCTGAAGTTCATCGCGTTCTATCTGGTCTGCGGGATCGCCGCGCTGGGACTGATGCTGCTGACCGATCCGGCGTCGAATTCTCCCGTGGTTGGCGCGTCCGGCGCGATCTCCGGCGTGCTCGCCGCCTATATGCTTCTATATCCGCGCGCCCGCGTGCGCGTGGTCGTGCCCTGGCTGCTCATTCTCTTTCCGGTGCAGATACGGGCCGTCTGGGTCGTCGGGACCTGGTTCGCACTCCAGCTTCTCACCGCCGTGCTCACGCCGGCAGGCGAGCCCGGCACCGCCTGGTGGGCCCATGTCGGCGGCTTTCTCGCCGGATTGGCACTGACGCCCCTGCTGAAATCCAGCGACGTGCGCTATTTCGGTCCGTTCGATCCGCGCGGTCCCTGGGCCGACGGCTGAAAGCCGCTGGCCTGCCGCCCGAAGCCGCGCGCATAAAGCCTGCCTCCCTGCGCTCTTGCGAGCTTCGGGAGGCACCCTTCGCCGCTGCGCGGCGCAGGGTGGCATAGGTTTCGCTCTCCTCCTCTCCCATCAGACAAACGGCGTTCCGAAACGGGAACGCCCCTCGAATGGGACGATGGGGATATGAAGCACAAGAACAGCCATCTGCTGGTGGGTTACTGGAGCCGTCTGCGCAAGGGCCGCGCCGTTCCGGATCAGACCGACATCGATCCGCGCGCGATCAAGCGCATGCTGTCCCAGGTCTTCATTCTCGACGTCGAAAATCCCGGCCGTCCGATCTATCGCCTCGCCGGCACCAGCCTGTGCGAGCGCTTCGGCTTCGAGCTGCGCGGCACCGGCTTCCTCGCGCATTGGGATGCGCAGTCGAGTCTCGCGCTGACTTCGCTGATGCGCCAGGCGATCAAGCTCAACCAGCCGGTCTGCCTGTCCTCGATCGGTTCGGCCGCCGATGGCGGTCTCGTCGAGCTCGAGACCGTGCTCTGCCCGGTCAGCTTCAACGGCGGTGAGCCGACGCGCTTCATCGGCCTGATCCAGATCCTCAGCGACCAGACGTTGCTCGCCGGCCGCCCCATCGCCTTCCAGCGCCTCGCCGGTTCGCAGCTGGTTCAGGAAGACGAACCGCTTCCGTCCTACGACAATCTTCCGCCGCCTCCGCCGCCCGGCAGCGGTCTGCATACGCTGCGCCAGCATCCGCGTGCGCCGCATCTGCGCCTCGTCGTCTCGCAGACCCGTCCCGCCGCCGCGACGGTGCACTTCGCCGATCAGAGCGCGCGCGAGCTGTTCAAGACGCTGGATGCGGGATTCGCGAAACCCGAAACGGTCTAACGCGCCGCTGCGACGATCGCAGCCAGCGCCGTTGGCTGCGTCGTCATTCCCATGTGATCGATGCCCGGAACGATCTCGATCCGGACATCGCGCCGCGCGGGCTTCACCACCGGCGCGAACCGGTCGGCCAGGAAGATTTCGTCTTTCGCTCCGGCGAGCAGCGTGATCGGTCCCTTGAAGCGCCGGAAGTCGCCGAGATAGTCGTCGCTCGGCCCGAAATTGCGCATCATCCGAAAGCTGTAGGCGCTGGTCTGCCGCGCCGCCGCCGCGCGCGCGGGATCGACAGCCATGCCGAGCGTCGTCAGTCCGTTGAATGCGGTGATGCCGAAGCGCGTGAGGATGGACAATCCGACATAGCGCGGGATCGCGACCGAGACCCAGCCGCCGGCATCCTGCCGCACCGTCGGCGCATCATGCGGAAACTGCGGCGAGATCAGGATCAGCCGATCGAACTGCCCGCCATTCGGACTGCCGGCAAAGCGCAGCGTGAAGCCGCCGCCCGAGGAGAAGCCGAGCAGCGTGCGCGTCTGCCCGGGTGTGCGCGGTCCCAGAACCTTGAGCAAGTCGACCACATCGTCTTCCAGCTGGCCGATGTAATCGACATCGCCGCTGCGTCCCTGTCCGTCATGACCGCGCATCGACAGTGCATAGACGGTCGCGCCGGCTTCATGGATCGCGCGTGCGACGGCATGCATGCTGGCCGAAGTCCCCGACGATCCGTGGATCAGCACCACGACACGTTGCGGATCGCCCCGATAGGCGCGGTAGCCTAGCCGCGTGCCGTCGCGTGCGGCGAAGGTCGAGACCGCGGGAAGGTCCGAGAAGTCGACACCGTCGAAAGCGTTCTCGACGCTCGTCATCGGCGCAAGCGCCGCCGGTCTGGAGAAGGCGATGGCGGCGGCGAGTCCGCCGACACACAGGACGGCGGCGGCGGCCAGCGCAAGGATCACGACCCGCATCTCACGCCGCCTGCGCCGCCGCGCGGCGCCGGATGATGCTGCGCACATGCAGGCGGATGGCGAGGTACTGGATCGCGAACAGCACCCAGGGCGCGCTCCCGGGAACCGTGGCGAGGAACCATTTCCAGGCTTCTTCGCCCATGTACCAGCCGATATAGAGGTTCGCCGCGGCAAGGCCGAACATCATCACCGGCCACATGCCGCTGTAGAAAGTGAGCTCGCGCGTCGAGAGATTGTCGGTCACGATCTTGGGCAGATAGCGGCTCATCCAGTTCGGCTGCAGCATCGCCGCGCCGATGGCGAGATGGCCGATGGTGAATTTCACCATCACGAAGCGCGGATCGTGGAAGTAGATCGTCAGCGTGCCGAACACGACGACCAGCGCGATGCTCACCCATTGCATCAAGGCGATGGGCCGTTTCATCAGCTTCAGGATCACGATCTGGCCGATGCCGATCGCGATTCCGATTCCGGTCGCGACATAGACGTTGCCGGTGATGAACAGGAGGGCTGCGAAGAAGATCGACGACAGCAGGTCGAGGATCAGCGGCTTCAGGGCTTGCGCGAGATTGCTCATGGATGCCTCTCTCAGGAATTGTCGAGGATGTCGCGCAGATAGGCGACATGGGCGGCGAAGGCTTTGCGGCCGGTAGGCGTCGCGCGGATGCGGGTCTGCGGGCGCTTGCCCTCGATGCGCTTGTCGACGGTGATGTAGCCCGCCTTGGTCAGGGTCTCGAGATGGGCGCCGAGATTGCCGTCGGTGGTGTCGAGCAGCGATTTCATCCGGGTGAATTCGATTCCGTCGCCGCGCGCCAGCGCGTTGAGCGCGGCCATGATCTTCAGCCGCATCGACTGGTGGATGACCTCGTCGACCATGCTCAGCGCCTCAGCCAGAAGCCGCCAGCGATGGTCGCGCCGCCCATGGCGACCGCCATCCAGAGATGCAGGTAGGGTCCGGCGACGAAATAGCCGGTGAGCGCGACGGCGAAAATCGCGAGCGCGGCGAGCGCCAGCGTGCGTCCGACCCAAAGTCCGACCAGGAACAGGATAAAGCTCAACAGCGTCGGCCAGAACGTAACCTCCTCGCGCCAGCCCATGTCGAGGAGCCTGACCCAGAAGCTGCCGAAGCCGACGACCGCGGCGATGCTGATTGCGGGCCGCCACAGCATCGCGGTGCTCGCGATCTGGGCGCGGCGGCGATGCGCGGCGGCAAAGGCGACGGTGACGCAGAGCCCGGTGAACTCGAGGCCCCACCACAGATAGCCGGACCACGGCCGGAAGAAATAATTGCAGGTGAATCCGACCAGGAAGATCGTCCCCCACAGGAACAGGTAGCGGCCGGTGTTGGCGTAGATCAGCGCCTGGCGGATGCGGCTTTCGACGTCCTCGACGTCGTGCAGCATGGCGCTGGCTTCCTCGCGATCGACCGTCATGCTCATCCACGCCTTGAACTCTGCGATGCAGAGTTATTACTCTGCGTTGCAGAGTTCAAGGTGCAGCGCCGGATTTTCTTGGAAGCGGGAACTGTCGGGGTAAGGCCTTACGCCGGCTCGAAGTTCGGCGGCGCGAGTTCGAACGTGTCGAAGTCGAAACCGGGCGCCACG
The DNA here is from genome assembly GCA_018241025.1 of Pseudomonadota bacterium. GTDB lineage: Bacteria > Pseudomonadota > Alphaproteobacteria > Micropepsales > Micropepsaceae > Rhizomicrobium. The sequence goes on along the minus strand of JAFEEQ010000021.1, from coordinate 47,816 downwards.
GTGCAGCCGACCAGGGTAAAGGCGCCGAGCGAGCGGGCGCTCTGCCAGGCTTTCGGCGGCACGACCACCTGCGGCTTCTCTCCGGCGGCGATGTCGATGCCGAGGACATGGCGCACCGCCGGTCCCCGCGCCGGTGCGATCGAAAGCGCGAGCGGGCTGCCTTTGTAGAAGTGCCACACCTCGGTCGCATCGATGCGATGCCAGTGCGAAACCTCGCCCTTCTTCAGCAGGAAGTAGATGCCGGTCGAATGCGCCCGTCCGCGGCCGCCTGGGCGGTTGTCGCGATAGACTTCGCGGTAATGGCCGCCTTCGGGATGCGGCCGCATGCCGAGCGCCTTGATCAGCGCGTTCGCTTCGCGGCTCACGGCAGGCGCTCGATCGTCACATGCTGCGGATAGAAGGCGAGATGATCCTTGATCGCGGCCATGGCGGGAAACGGATCCTCATAGCTCCACACCGCGTTGGCGATGCCGCCGAGGCTGAAATAGCTCGCATCGCCCTTGTAGGGGCAATGCGTCGAATGCGTGGTCCGCGCGTACAGCGCCATTCGGGCATCGCTGCGCGGAATATAGAGTACCGGTTTGTACGACGCCTCGCGCAGTTCGAGCGCGGTGCGTGTGTCGGCAATGATCTCGTCTCCGAAGCGCACGACAACGCGGCCAGGCGCCGGTTCGATGACGATCGGATGATCGGGTCCGGGAAGTTTCATGCCGAATAATTAGCAGCGCACCGGTTTCAGGCAAACAGTCTCTGCGCGCCGCGGGCCACAAGGACCTTCATCCCGGCCGCGACCGACAGTGAATCCGCGAGGCCGGTATGGGTATGGCCCTCGAACGCGACGCCGAGCCTCGGCTCTACCTCGCAGGAATGCACGCCGCGCGTGTCGAACCCGTTGGCATCAAACCACGGCCGCAAATCGTGAAATCGTTCGAGTGGCTGGAACCGCTCGCCATAGAGGCGCGCATTCTCCGCGAAGATCAGATCGTCGCGTCCGAATGCGGCGCAGGCGCCGCCGCCGACAAAGGCGCGGAAGGCATCGTAGGCCTCGACGAGATCGCGGCCGCGCGCTGCCACATCGGCACTCGCGATGCCGGTCAGCTTCTCGAGATAAAGCGAGATCGCCGGATTGACCCGCGGCTTTACCAGGATGTCGAAGCGGTCTGTGACCTCGAGCGTTTCGGGATCGACCCTCACCGCGCCGATCTGGACGATCTCGCGGAATTCGCCCGGCCGGAGCCAGCGATGGCGCATCGAGCCGTCCCAGGCCGTGAATTCGAGGTCGAATATGACGGCCATGGCCGGAGGACTACGGGTTTTCCGAATCGAGGGGGCGGCTACAATTAATACATTGTTAAGACCGTGAGCCGAGCCTAGGGCTGCAATTCCGCCCGGATGCCGCCATGGCCGCCAACCCATTCTTCATCGTCACCCCCGAGCAGACCAAGGAAAGCCTGCTCGATCCGCGTGGTGCCGTCGCCCGTCTCGCCCAGATGCATGCCGAGGCGATCGAGACCGCGCGGCTCGCGAACCTTCTCGGCCGCGCGCTGCATGCGGCCATTGCCCTGCCGCTGCTCGCCGCCGCGACGGTGCTGTTCGCCGGCGGTACCGGCGCGCCGAAGACCATCGCCTGGAGCATCCTCATCCTCGGTGCCAGCCTCGCGGTCACGCGGGCCTATGCCTTCGCCATCCGCCAGCCCTTCGAACGCCCCGTGTTGCAGTCCTTCGCCCAGGATCTCGCAGCCTGCCTTCTCTATGCCGGGTTCGCCTGGGGCGCCGGCGCGTTCCTCGCGCTCGCGAATGGCGCCACGGCGGGAACCGCATTGCTGTTCGTCACCGTGCCGTCATTGACGCTTGCCGTGTTGTTGCGCGAACGGCTGGCCGTGCTTCTGTTTCTTGCGCCGGTCGCCGGGCTGACGGCATTCGCTTGCGTTCTCGCCGGCGGCGGCGTTGTCGCGGCGCTGGTGCTCTTCGCATCTGCAATCATTGCCACGGCGGTCATCCTCATCGCCCGCCATGCCGTGCGCGTGCATCAGAGCGAGATCCCCGAAGGCCTGATCGCCGCATAATAATCACAATTGAAAGGGTTTTCGGGGCAGGGTCGCGGGGATAAATTCCCGCGCGCGGCGCAGAGTGCCGCTCCTTCTCGAGGCTCCATGTCCGCTCATCTCGACGACGCCGCCCATGTCACGCGGCAGAACGAAGCCGAAGCCGCCGACCGCATCGCCCGCGCAGAAGAAATGGTGCCGCAGGATGCGCGCGCCTTCTTCCAGGCGCTCTACCGCAACGCCGCGCCCGACGACGTCAACCGCTACGAGCCGGCCGCGCTCGCAGCGTTGGCCAAGCTCGTTCATGCGCGCGTCTCGGCGCACCAGTCCGGCGAAATCAATGTCACGTTGTTCAGCGCGCGCGACGAAGATCCCGCCTATGCCGAGAACGACACCGTGCTGGTCGCGATCAACGACGACAAGCCGTTCCTTTTCGACTCGCTGATCGCCGATGTGACGGCGGAAGGCGGCCGCCTGCGGGCCGTGTTCCATCCCATCGTCTCGGTCAATGGCGCACCGGTCAGCGTCATCGTTCTCGCGCTCGAGCCGGTCGTGAGCGAAGTGCGTCAGCGCGCGCTGGTCCACAGCGCCAAGGCGATGTTCGCGCAGGTCGGCGTCGCGGTGCGCGACTGGCGCGCGATGATGCTGCGCCTGCGCGATGCGATCGCCGATCTGAAGGCCCAGCCGCCCCGGGTCTCGGCCGACGAGCTCGCCGAAAGCCTGTCCTTCCTCGAATGGCTCGGCGACAACCACTTCACCTTCCTCGGCGCGCGCGACTATCGCTACAGCGCCGACGGCGACGGCGCGCTGGAGCCGGTATTCGAGACCGGTCTCGGCGTGCTCACCGAGCCGGAGGCGCGCGTCATCCGCCGCGGCCCGGACCGCGCCCAGATCACCGCGCAGGTGCGTGCCTTCCTCAACCAGCCTTCGCCGCTGATCATCACCAAGTCGAACGAGCGCAGCCTCGTCCATCGCCGCGTCCATATGGATTATGTCGGCGTGAAGATCTTCGATGCCGAAGGCAATCTCACCGGCGAGCATCGCTTCGTCGGCCTGTTCACCTCCGGCGCCTACAGCCGCCGTCCGGGCGACATCCCGCTCCTGCGCCGCAAGATCGCAAACGTCATCGCCCATGCCGGCCTTCCGGCGGCGAGCCATGACGGCAAGGCGCTCGTCCACATCCTCGACAATTATCCGCGCGACGAGCTGTTCCAGATTTCCGAGGACGAACTCTTCGCCACCGCGCAGGGCATATTGCGCCTCGGCGAGCGCCCGACGGTCCGACTCTTCCTGCGCTTCGACCGCTTCGACCGCTTCGTCTCGGCGCTCGTCTATGTCCCGCGCGACCGCTACGACACCCATGCCCGCGAGAAGATCCATCACATCCTCGCCCAGGCGTTGAACGGCCGCCTCACCGCGGCGACGCCGACGATCGACGATTCGGTGCTCGCCCGCGTGCACTACATCATCGGCCGCAACGACGGCGAACGTCCCTTCGCCAGCGTGCAACAGCTCGAAGAGCAGATCCGCGGAGCGATCCGCACCTGGGATGACGGCTTCTCCGACGCGATGGAAGCGGTCCATGGCGAGACCGAGGGCATGCGTCTCGTGCAGGAGCACCAGGCCCATTTCTCGCCCGGCTATCGCGGCAGCTTCACGCCGATGGAGGCGGCGCACGATCTCGACGAGATCATCGCCCTGACGAAGCACGACGCGCGCATCCATGCCCGGGTCTATCGCAAGCATGGCGACGCCCACAGCGCTCTGCGCATCAAGCTCTACATCCTGGGCGAAGTCCTGCCGCTCTCCGCCTCGCTGCCGGTGTTCGAGAATCTCGGCCTGCGCGTGATCGCGGAGGATTCCTTCCCGCTGACGCTCAAGACCGGCGATAGCTGGACCCACGAAGCCAATGTCCTCGATTTCCAGATGGAGCGTGTCGACGAGGGCGCCGCCGATCTCGGCGAGATCAAGCAGCCGCTTGAAGACGTTTTCCATGCCGTGATCGCCGGACAGGCCGAGAGCGACGGCTTCAACCGCCTGGTCCTGAGCGCCAGCCTCGACTGGCGCGACGTGACGATCCTGCGCACCATGGCGAAGTTCCTGCGCCAGGCCGGCTTCGCCTTCAGCCAAGACTATGTCGAGCAGGCGCTCTGCCGCAATCCCGACCTCGCGCGGCTTTTGGTCGAACTCTTTCATGCCCGCAATCAGCCGGGGACCGGTGCCGATGCCGCGGCGATCGAAACGCGCATCGACGGCGCGCTGAACGACGTCCAGAGCCTCGACGACGATCGCATCATCCGCCGCTTGCGCAACGTCACCGCCAACGTCCTGCGCACGAATTTCTACCAGAAGGACGCTTCCGGCGCGCCGAAGCACTATGTGGCGATCAAGCTCGACAGCCAGAAGCTCGACGACCTGCCGCTGCCGCGCCCGCTCGTCGAGATATTCGTCTATTCGCCCGAGGTCGAGGGCGTGCATTTGCGCTTCGGCAAGGTGGCGCGCGGCGGCATCCGCTGGTCGGACCGGCGCGAGGACTTCCGCACCGAGATCCTGGGTCTCGTGAAGGCTCAGCAGGTCAAGAACGCCGTCATCGTGCCGGTCGGCGCCAAGGGCGGGTTCTATCCCAAGCAGCTTCCGGTCAATTCGACCCGCGAGGCGGTGCAGGAAGCCGGAATCTCGGCCTACAAGGTGCTGATCAACGCGCTGCTCGACGTCACCGACAATCTCCATCCCGACGGCTCGATCGTGCCGCCGCCCGATGTCGTGCGCCATGACGGCGACGATCCCTATCTCGTCGTCGCCGCCGACAAGGGCACCGCGACCTTCTCCGATATCGCCAACGGCATTGCCGAGGGCAGGGGCTTCTGGCTCGGCGACGCCTTCGCCAGCGGCGGCAGCCATGGCTACGACCACAAAAAGATGGGCATCACCGCGCGCGGCGCCTGGGAAGCGGTCAAACGCCACTTCCGCGAGCTCGGCCGCGACATTCAGAGCGAACCCTTCACCTGCATCGGCGTCGGCGACATGTCGGGCGACGTCTTCGGCAACGGCATGTTGCTGTCGAAGGAGACGCGCCTTCTGGCGGCCTTCGATCACCGCCACATCTTCCTCGACCCCGATCCCGATCCGCATGCCAGTTGGACCGAGCGCAAGCGGATCTTCGACCTGCCGCGTTCGAGCTGGGACGATTACAACAGGGATTTGATCTCGAAGGGTGGCGGCGTCTTCGCGCGCACGCTGAAGGAAATCCCGCTCACGCCGGAAGTGAAGGCGATCGCCGGCGTCGCCGCCGACAAGCTTTCGCCCCAGGAACTGATCAAGGCGCTGCTCAAGGCCGAGATCGACCTTCTGTTCTTCGGCGGCATCGGCACCTTCATCAAGGCGTCCACGCAAAGCAATCTGGAGGCCGGCGACCGCGCCAATGACGCACTGCGTGTCGATGGCGGCGAGGTCCGTGCCAAAGTGGTCGGCGAAGGCGCCAATCTCGGCGTTACCCAGCTCGGCCGCATCGAATATGCCCGCAGCGGCGGCCGCATCAACACCGACGCGATCGACAATTCAGCCGGCGTCGATACCTCCGACCATGAGGTCAATCTCAAGATCCTGCTCGGCGGTCCGGTGCGCCGCGGCGAGCTCACAACCGAAGCCCGCGATGAACTTCTGACCGCGATGACCGACGACGTCGCGGCGCATGTGCTGCGCGACAATTACGACCAGACGCTCGCCTTGTCGGTGGCGCAGGGCCGTGCGGTGAAGGATCTCGACGCCCATGGCCGCTACATGCGCGATCTCGAACAGCGCGGCCGTCTCGACCGCACGGTCGAGTTCCTGCCGAACGATATCGAGCTCCAGAAGATGGAGAACGAGAACCGCGGCCTGACCCGGCCGGAGCTCGCCGTGCTGCTCGCCTATGCCAAGCTCGATCTCGATTCCGAGATCGTCGCCAGCGAACTGCCCGACGACAAAGCCTTCGAATCCGTGCTCGCGGGCTATTTCCCGCCGGCTGCCGTCGAGCGCTTCCCCGGGGCGCTCGAGCAGCACCGCCTGAAGCGCGAGATCGTCTCGACGGTGCTGTCGAACCGCATCGTCAATCTCGCCGGTCCCGTCTTCGTCGCGCGCATGAAGGAGATGTCGGGCGCGACCGGCGCCCATGTCGCGCGCGCTTTCGCGGTGGCGGAAGGCGCCTTCGGACTCGCCGCGCTCAAGGAGCGCATCGATGCGCTCGACGGCAAGATCGCCGCCGATGTGCAGACCGGCATGTACACCGACATCGCCGAGATCGTTCGCCGTGTCGGGCTCTGGTTCATCAACAACGTGCCGGCCGATGCCGGGATCGCCGACACCGTCGCGCTCTATCGCGCCGGCGTGGAGCAGTTGCGCGGCACCTTCCACTCGCTGGTCTCGCCTTACGACGCGATGGACACCGAAGGGCGCATCCGCCAGCTCGTCGATGCCGGCGTGCCGCTCGACATCGCCGAGGATATCGCCGTCCTGCCGCTGGTCGGCAGCGCGCCGGAGATCGCCCAGCTCGCGCGTGCCCGTACGCTCAGCGTCGATCTCGTCGCCGGAGCCTATTTCGCCATGGGCGCGACGGTCGGCATCGACCGGCTGCGCGGTCTCAGTCAGCGCATCAGCGCGACCCAGCATTGGGATCGCCTTGCCATCCGCCGCATTGCCGACGATCTCTTCGCCGGACAGCGCGCGCTGACGGCCGAGGCGTTGGACGGGCTGGACAGATCCGACGGCACGCGCGCCGATGGCGCCGAGGCGGTGAAGGCCTGGGCCGAGCGCCGCGGCGATGGCCTGTCGCGCGCCAAGGGCTTCCTCGAAGCGCTCGAGCATGGCGGCGATCCGTCGATCGCCAAGCTGACACTGGCCAACAGCCAGATCCGGGAGCTGGCGACGAAATAGCTGGCGGCTCGATTTCCATCGCGAAGTATTCGTGATACGAATCAAGTATTCGCGCGTAGCGTCTATTTGCGAACACCGATCGCAAGGAGGGCCGCATGCGCAGATCCGCGCCATTCGCCATTCTGTTCGCCGCACTTGGCTGTGCGTTTCTGTTGAGCGCCAGCACCCCGGCCTATGTCCCGGCCGCCGACTATTGCGCGGGGCAGGGGCCGACGACCGGCTCGCCGCTCTGCGCGACGCTGCCCGGAAATATCGGGCCGGATCCGGTGCTCAAGATCGACAACGGCTATCGCGGCATCGTCGGCGCCAACCCGACCGCGCCGAGCAACGATGTCGAAACGCCGTTCGACAATTACTCCTGGCAGACTTTCGTTGCGCTGAACTGGGCGCAGTCGCAGGCCGGCCAGCCGGCGCAGAAGGGTCTCGACGGCACCGCCGGGCCGCGCGTCTGGCAAGGCTGGAGCCGCGTCTCGAAGGTCTTCGGCAACAGCCCGGTGCAGGCGAACTGCCAGGTGCCGCAGGGCTACGAGTATTTCTCCATCGGCTCGAACGGCAGCGGCAAGCCGACGGCACAGAACGAGGAGTATATCGAAGCGGCGACGCTCAAGCCCGCCATCGACGTCAACGGCAACTACACGCTCTATGAGCGCCGCGTGAACGGGATCGAGATCGCCTATCTGAAGGCGCCCGGCGGCCCGGGCCAGCCCACCTGGAATCTCACGACGGTGCAGGGCCAGCAGGCTTTCGTGAATGGCGGCGGCAAGACGAACTTCCCGGCCTTCACGGGCACCACGCCGAACGGCGCGATGGAGATCAAGGCGGCGTGGCGCATCCTCGATCCGAAGAACCATGCCGCGAACCAAAAGCTCTACTACGTCGTGCGTGCGGTGATCGGCGTGCCGCCGGATCTCGTCGATCGCGGCACCAAGGCGATCGTCGCGCCGGTCTGCACCAAGGTCGATCTCGGCCTCGTCGCGATGCACATCATCCAGAAGAACGTCACCACCAAGGACACGCCCGCCCTGAAGGCCGACTGGTTCTGGACCACGTTCGAGCATGTCGACAATGCGCCGCTGGCGACGAACGCCTGCGACATCACCAGTCCCGGCACCTGTGGGATGCTGAACCAGACCGCCTGCCCGACGGCGGCGACAGGCAGCTTCTCCTACTACGATCCGACGCTCGCCAAGGCGCAGACCAACTTCCCCGCCAATGGCGGCAAGGCGTTCAAATGGAACGGCAGTCCGCCTTATGCCAAGGCTTACCTGCAAAGCGTGCCGGGATCGACGCGCAAGGCCGGCAGCCAGATCACGCGCTGCTGGCAGGTCTACCAGATTACCCAGGCGCTGAATGCGCAGTGGCAGGGCCAGCTCAAGGCGATCGGTTCGGTCTTCGCCAATTACATGCTGATCGGCACGCAATGGGGTGCCGCGATCGAGCCGCGCAGCTCGCCCGGTCCGGAAGATGCGGCACCGAACTATCTCTCCAACACGGTGCTGGAGACCTACCTGCAGACCTTCTACGAGCCGGGCGGCAAATACTCGCCCTTCACCACCGGCTCCTGCGTCTCGTGCCACACGGCGGCGACGCTGGTCGCGGGCACCGGGCAGACGGCGAATTTCAGCTTCCTGCCGGGACTGGCATCGGCGGGCCTCGTCCGCATGCTGCCGCCGAGCAAGGCGTTCATGCAGAAGAAGTGAGGCTCACTTCGTCTGCGCGCGCCTGGGAATCTCGACCGCGAAGACCCAGGCGTTGCCGATGGAGAGATAGAGGCAGGCGATCTCCGCCGGAATGAGGAAATAGAGCGCTGCCGGCCAATCGGTGAGCAGGCCGATGCCGGCCGCGACCGGCATCAGCGTGCCGGTCCAGGCGAGCGCGGTGCGCAGCAGCCGCGGACCGATGGTGCCGAGCACCGCATTCGGGTCCTCTGGGAAGTGGTAGACGAAAATCGAGGTGCCGCCGAGGACGGCGAGCCCGGTGACGATGAACTCGCCGCCCAGCACCCAGACAGGCTGCCCCGGCACCACGCCGAAGATGCCGATCACCAGCATCTCGAACTGCAGGAAGAGCGCGACGAAAGCGCGGTTCATATAAGCCGTGCCGCTCAGCACATGGCCGAGCGAGATGGTGAGGCCGACGAAGAGCAGGCCGGCCAGCGTCGCACTGACCTGCGCGATGGTGAGGAAGTAATCGTGCCAGAGATCGAGAGCGGCGGCGGTCATGTGGACATCCCTTGGCGCAGCTTGTCATCCCCGGCGAACTTCGCGCATTTGCGCGAAGTTCGGGAAGGGGACCCAGGCAGAAAAATCAGGTCCTCACTGTCCGAAAAAAAGCCGGCGCCATCTCTGGCGCCGGTCGCGAAGATTGAAGCACCTGGGTCCCCTTGACCTCGCACCGCTGCGCGGCGCTCGCCGGGGATGACAGGGATGTTTGTGTCTTACCGCGGCGCCATGCGGATCGCGCCGTCGAGGCGGACGCATTCGCCGTTGAAGTACGGATTGCTCAGCATCTCGAGCGCGAGCGACGCGTATTCCGGCGGGTTGCCGAGGCGCGGCGGGAACGGCACCTGGGCGCCGAGCGCGGCCTTCACCTGCTCCGGCGCGGCGCCGAGCAGCGGGGTGTTGAACAGGCCCGGCATGATCGTGTTGCAGCGGATGCCTTCCTGCGCCAGGTCGCGCGCGACGACGAGCGTCAGGCCGTTGATGCCCGCCTTCGACGCGGTATAGGCGGCCTGGCCGATCTGGCCGTCCTGCGCCGCAACCGAGGCGGTGTTGACGATCGCGCCGCGCTCGCCGCCTGGAAGCGGGTCGAGGCTCAGCATGCCCTGCGCCGCGATGGCGATGCAGCGATAGGTGCCGACGAGGTTGATCTGGATGATGAAGTTGAACGCGTCCGACGGGAAGCGGCGCAGTTCGCCCGTCTTCTTGTCGCGCGACGCGGTCTTGATCGCGTTGCCGGTGCCGGCGCAGTTGACGAGGATGCGCTCCTGGCCGTTGGCGGCGCGCGCCTTCTCGAAGGCGGCGAGCACGCTCTCTTCGCTGGTGACGTTGGCTTCGCAGAAGGTCGCGCCGATCTCGGCGGCGAGCTTCTCGCCCTTGTCCTTGTTCATGTCGAGCAGCGCGACCTTGACGCCCTTGGCGCGCAGCGCGCGGGCGGTGGCTTCGCCGAGGCCGGATGCGCCGCCGGTGATCACTGCCGAAATCGAGGAATTCAGTTCCATGTTCAATGCCCTTCCTGTTGGCCGGCCGGACTCTTAGACCGCCCGGCGCGAAGGTGCAAAGCGGACGTTAGGGCAGGGCGCGGGCGCGGATGTCGCGGCGCCACAGGACGGTCTCGACCGTCGCCAATGCGGCCTCGATTCCCTTGTTGAGATCGTTGTCGCCGCTGCGTTCCAGCACATGCTCGATGCGGCTCGCAGGCAGGATCGCGTTGATCACCGGCACGCGCGCCGCAAGCGTGAGCTGGGCGAAGGCCGCGGTCATGGTGTTCAGCACCATCTCGAAATGCGCGGTCTCGCCTTTCATCAGCACGCCGAAGCAGACGACGGCCTCGAGACGGCCCCTCTCCATCTCGAAGATATCCTGCGCGGCGAGCGGCATCTCGAGACAGCCGCTGAGCGTGTGCACCGGGATAAAGTCACAGCCGGCCTCCGCCATCACCGCAAGGAAACGGTCGACTAGGGCATCGACATGCTCGGCATGCCACTTCGATTTCAGGACATGGATGCAGGCCGGGCCGAGGCGGCTGATATTCGCGGCGGAATGCGGCAGCAGCATCAGGGCAACAGGATCATCTGCGTCTGGGTCACGATGGCGACGAGCTTGCCGTCCTCGCGGGTGATGCGCGTGGTCCAGACTGAGGTGCGCTTGCCGACATGCACCGGCGTCGACTCGCCGGTGACGGTCGAACCTTCCTTCGCCGCGCCGATGAAATTCGTCTTGCTCTCGATCGTCGTGGTGTTTGCCTCGCGCGGCATGTTGAGCACCGCGCCGATGGCGCCGAGCGCATCGGCAAACGCCATGATCGCGCCGCCATGCATGATGTGGCCGGCGGTGCAGAGGTCCGGCCGCACCACAAGTTTCGCCAGGACTTTTTCGGGTTCCGCGCTTACCACCTCCACCCCCATCAGGGTCGGGAAAGGCTGGTTCGCCAGAATGCGCTTTCCGATATCGCTCGCCATGTCACCCCTTTTTCGCCGTCTTTATACGCCCATATAATAGCGCGATGAGCGAACCCGCATATCCCTTGCCGGTGCCACGGCCGAGCGACGAGAAGACCGTCGAGCGGAACTTCTGGAAGAAGCTGCGCCGCGTGGCCGGGCGCATTCCCTTCGCCGAGGATGCGGCCGCAGCCTATTTCTGCGCCGTCGATCCGGCGACGCCCGCGAAGGTCAAGGCGACGCTGTTCGCGGCGCTGGCCTATTTCGTTTTGCCCTTCGACGCGATTCCGGATTTCCTCGCCGGAGTCGGCTTCACCGACGACGCCGCGGTGATCGCGCTGGCGCTCTCGATGGTCGCCGGCCAGATCCGCGAGGAGCACCGCGCCAAGGCGCGCGCGATGCTGGAGATCGGAGAGCCGGGTTAGTCCTGTTTCAGTTTTAAACTCAGATGTCATGGCCCGCCGGAGAGCGGGCCATCCATGCGGTTCATCCACAACTTCGAAAATCGAGGCGCACCCCATGGATGGCCCGCATTCGCGGGCCATGACACTCTTTTGTTGAAAAAACGAAATAGTCCCGGCCATGACCTACGACCAAGTCACCAGGCTCCTGCTCGCGCTTCCGGGCGCCGAACTGTCGATAAAATGGGGCAGCGACCACATCTTCGTCGTCGGTGAGAAGATGTTCGCCGGCATGGGTCCGAAGGCGAAAAAGGGCGAGAGCAACGGCATCTCGTTCAAGACCGACGAATTGAGCTTCGAGCTGTTGACAAAAAGCGCGGCATCGCGCCGTCGAAATATCTCGCGCGGGCCAAGTGGGTGACGCTCGATCGTCTCGACCGCCTTCCCGACAGGCAGCTCGCCGGCTATCTCACGCGCGCCCATGCCATCATCGCGCAGGGCCTGTCGAAGAAGCGGCGCGCCCAGCTCGGCATTCATGACGCCTGAACGCATCGCCATCATCGGAGTCAGCGCTTCGGGCAAGAGCACCTTCGCGCGCGCCCTCGGTGCGAAGACCGGCTTGCCGGTTCTGCACGGCGACCAGCTCGAGTGGACGCCCAACTGGACGGAGCCCGCGCCCGAGGCGCTCGCCGCACTGCACGCCGAATGGCTGGCGCGGCCGCGCTGGATCATCGAGGGCTGGATCGATCCGGCGCGCGTGCAGCGCCTGAACGCCGCGGATCTGGTGATCGATCTCGATTTCTCGCGCTGGCGCTGCACGGCGCGCGTCCTGCGCCGGATGCTCGCCGGCGCGCGCCGCGCGGAGATGCCGGAAGGCTGCGTCGATCGCTTCCAGCCGAAAGTGCTCTGGTGGATGCTGCGCCGCGCCGAGCGCCCGCATATCGACCGCGCCCTCGCCGCCGCTGCGCTCAAATCCTATGTCCGCTTAAGCAACCCGCGCGACGCAGCAGCATGGCTGGCTAGCGTGTAAGACGCTGGCGCAGAAGGGTCGACATATCGCGGCGCCCGTCGAGAACGGCCGTGACTTGAACGGCGGACTCGGCGATCCGGTAGAAGATGCGATAGGGCTTGAAGTGAAGCTCGCGATAGTCGCTGCGGCCGATTGCGGTCAACTCTTTCGGAATGTTTCCGCGCTCCGAAAGCTCCGTCAGGCTCGCGATCTGGCGTTCGAGGCCGTCGAGCACGCGTTCCGCGGTCATCACGCCTGTCTTCGTCGCGATGTAGCGGTAGATGTCCTCGATGTCGCGGATGGCCGCGGGAACGACGACGACCTTGCGGGCCATCGCTCAGGACTTGCGCCGCACGTTGCGGCGGATCCGTGAAAACGCCTCGCGGAAGGGCACGGCCTTGCCGTCCCGCACCTCGGCTTCACCGAGCGCCAGGATCTTCAGGAGCGCCAGGGTCTCCTGGGTCTCCTCGTAGCTGGCGATGTCCTGGAGCACGGCTTTGGCTTCGCCGTTGACCGTGATGACCATCGGCGAGCGCGTCTCCTCGATGTCATCGAGAACCGCCGGCGCATTCGCCTTCAGATAGCTGATGGGCTTGACCCGATTGGACAGTTTCATGGCAGGACCGCTTTCGGACCGATATTAGTCCGAATTCGGTCTGCACGCCAGTCAGCGCACCATGATGCTCGCGTGCAGCGTATCGGCGCTGGGCGTCTCGCTCGTCAGGCCGACGAACTGGACGCCGACGCCGTCTTCGTGCTGGCGCGCGACGCGGCCGGCAAGCTGGCCGATGAGCACGAATTCGCCGACCTGCGGCTTGATCGCGGTGCGCAGCGAGACGCCGGTCGGCGACAGGTCGATGACCTCGCATTTGACGATCGTCCCGTCGGCGCGGACGAATTGCGACATGCCCTTGGCCGGGGTGCGGTCGTTCTGGCGCACCACCACGCTGGAATCGACCAGCGTCTTGTTCATATAGAGCGTGAGCTGCTCGGCGGTCTTCTCGCGCTTCAGCGCGGTGCCCGAGAAGCGCACACCGAAGCCGTCGCCGTCGCGCCGGATCACCACGCCCTCGAAGCGGCCGAAGCCGTCGATATAAAGAACGATATGCGCGTCGGCCTCGGGCATCAGGTCGGACAGGACCGAGGCGCCGCCCGGCGACATGTCGATGACCTTGCACACCGCTTCGCGGCTGTCGGCGGGCAGGAAGAGGCGGCCGGCGAGGTCGACCGGCACCCGCCGGAAACGGCGGCGCTCGGCGCGCGCTTTCGCGACCACCGGGTCTTCCATCCGTTTCAAAATCGGCTGGCCCTGCATGCCTGCCCCGCTCCAGATCGCCGCACAGTTTCGCCGCGTGCGGTCAACAAGAGGTTACCGCCGCCGCAACTTGGTGACGAATTTGTCGGGCTAAGAGCGCTTAACCTTCGCGGCTCTGCACGCTATAGCTGGCGCATCGATCGGAACCCCGGGGGACCCCACATGGCGCATCGCCTTCTGCAACGCAGCGTCACCGGCGCGGTCCTCGCGATCGCAGCCATCGCCCTTTCGGCCTGCGTCAGCACCAGCTCGCTGGACGAACTCGACGGCACGACGCCCACCGGTTCGGCATTCACCCAGCAGCTTTTCCGGAACTACGCCTATCTTGCCCGTTCTTTCGGCAGTGCGACGGATAATTCGGGCGGCACCTTCGATGCCGACGGCTCGATGACCATCTTCGGCGATGATGACAGCGGCACGGGGACCCTGGCCGAAGCCTTCGCCACCAAGGCGCTGATCGCCGCGCAGGGCACCGAAGTGTCGCCGGAGCCCGGCCGCGACTCCGAATCCGCTGCCGCGCGCGACCGTCTCCTCAAGGCCGTCGATGCCGGCAAGGACCGTTTCCCCGAAGACGCCGCCCGGGCGCAGACCGATTTCGACTGCTGGATGCTGAACAGCACCGTGGCGTCGCAGGCGGCCGCCGCGGCGGCCTGCCGCGGCTCCTTCGCCAGTTCGATCGCGAGGCTCGAGCGCGACATCAACCCGCCGCAGATGGCTGCCGCGGCGCCGCCGCCGGCCACCGACTACACCGTCTACTTCGATCTCGATTCCTGGTCGCTGACCGGCGAGCAACTCACCGTGCTGCAAAAAGCCATCGAGACCGCGCGGGCCGGCGGCCAGTCGCGCATCACCATCGTCGGCCACACCGACACCTCGGGCTCTGCGACCTACAACCAGGCTCTTTCGGTCAAGCGCGCGAACATCGTCGCCGAGACGTTGGTCTCGATGGGTGCGCGGCGCGAGGCGATCGAGATCTCCGGCGTCGGCGAAAAGGACCTCGCAGTCCAGACGCCCGACGGGGTGAAGGAGCCCAAGAACCGCCGCGCCGTGGTGACGCTGCTGCCCTAGCGGCAGCAGCGTCGCGATAAACGCGACACCGGCGTCATGTTTGGCTATGCTGGACGCAGGGAAGAGGCGTTCAGGGATAGACCATGAAAGCGTATGACTACGTCATCATCGGCGCGGGCAGTGCGGGCTGCGTGCTCGCCAACCGTCTGTCGGAAGATCCGAAGACCGAGGTTCTGCTGATCGAGGCTGGCGGCCGCGACAAGGCGATGATGGTGCACATGCCGGCCGGCGTGGCGCAGCTCATCTCCAAGCCGAACCCGTTCAACTGGTACTACCAGACCGAGGGCCAGCAGCACATGAACGGCCGCAGCCTGTACTGGCCGCGCGGCCGCGGCTGGGGCGGATCGTCCTCGATCAACGGCATGATCTACATCCGCGGCCACGCCCGCGACTACGACAGCTGGCGCCAGATGGGCCTCGAAGGCTGGTCGTTCTCCGACGTGCTGCCCTATTTCAAGCGCGCCGAGCACAATGAAAACGGCGGCGACGATTTCCACGGCGGCGATGGCCCGCTGCGCGTCTCCAACGGCCGTTCCACCAATCCGCTGTTCCGCGCCTTCATGAAGGCGGGGGTCGAGGCGGGCTTCCCGGAAACCAGGGATTTCAACGGCTACCAGCAGGAAGGCTTCGGGCCCTATCAGCTCACCATTCACAACGGCGAACGCTGGAGCGCGGCCAAGGGCTATCTGACGCCGATCCTCGAGCGCAAGAACCTTACCATCGAGAGCCATGCCCATGTCAGCCGCATGCTGTTCGAAGGCACCAAGGTCACCGGCGTCGAGTTCATCCAGAACAAGCAGCCGGTGAAGGTCACGGCGACGCGTGAGGTGATCCTCTCCGGCGGCGCGGTGAACTCGCCGCAGACGCTGCTGCTTTCGGGCATCGGCGATCCGGCGATCCTGAAGCGCTTCGACATCCCGGTGCTCGCCGACCTCAAGGGTGTGGGCAAGAACCTGCAGGACCATCTCGACGCCTCGATCCAGTATGAATCGAGCCAGCCGATCACCCTGCACAGCCAGTCCAATCCGCTCAACGCGATGAAGACGGGCCTCAGCTACATGCTGTTCCGCAAGGGCCTGGCGACGGGGCAGGGCCTCGAATCCGGCGGCTTCGTGAAGAGCCGTCCCGATCTCGAACACCCCGACCTGCAATTCCACTTCATCGCCGCCCTGATGAGCGACCACGCGCGCAAGAAAGCGGATCGCCACGGCTTCATGACCCATGTCTGCCAGCTCCGCCCGCAGAGCCGCGGCTACATCTCGATCAAATCGTCCGATCCGCTGGTCGCGCCGGTGATCCAGCCCAACTACCTGGAGGCCGAGGAAGACCGCCGCGCGATGCGCGAGGGCACGAAGATGGCGCGCGATATCTTCGCCCAGGCCGCCTTCGATCCCTATCGCGGCCCCGAGCTGATGCCGGGCGCGCACGTCCGCACCGACGACCAGATCGATGCCTGGATTCGCAAGACGGCCGAGACGATTTATCACCCGGTCGGTACCGCGAAGATGGGCAAGGACAGTGAGTCCGTGGTCGATGCCGAACTCAAGGTCTACGGCGTGCAGGGTCTGCGGGTGGTCGATGCCTCGGTGATGCCGACGCTGGTCAGCGGCAACACCAACGCGCCGACCATCATGATCGCGGAAAAGGCCGCCGACATGATCCTGGGCCGTCCGCCGCTGGCGCTGCTGAACGTGAAGGTCGCCGAAGACCACGCCGTCGCCGCGGAATAACACAATCGTCACGGACGGTGCGAAACACGATGCGGCGGGAGCCTTGCGGCTTCCGCCGCGTTGTCTTCGGGCGTATGGTGATGGTCATGAGACATTCGGCTCGCGTGCTGCTGCTTTCGGCGGCGGCAATCTTCGGCAGCTGCGTCGCGGCGCAGAGCCAGCACTACGATGTCAAAACGATCAATTTCGACCTCTGGTGCCAGGAGACCCAGCAGCTTCCGCCCGACCGCTGCGACAAGCGCCTGCCCGAGGACGAGGCTGCGTTCGAGGATTACCGCGCCAAGGTCGAGAAGTACGAGATCCCGTATCTCCAGGGCCGTGAGAACGGCGCCCAACTCGATCGTGTGATCCTGCATGCCGATCCGGTCGACAATCCGGTGACCCAGAACCCATCGGCCGCCGAGCAGAAGCCGGTCACCCCCGGCCAGCGCACCTCGCCGTAAAGCGGTTCCAGGAAAAGTGTGTAGCGGTTTTCCGTCCGGAACCCCGACAAATCAAAGAGCAGAAGCATTTTCGCGATTCGAAGAAACGTGAAAATGCTCCTGGGCGTTACCCCGCCGTCGGTATCGAGAACATCTGACCCAGCGCGCGCGCGATGCCGTGCGACGAGGCGCGTCCGGCAAAGCCGTGCGCCGGCACGAAGGTCACGGTCAGCACCTTGCCGACGAGGTCGATCGTCGGCTTTCCGCCGGTCGCCAGATGGATCACGCCGACGCGCGCCGCCATCTTTTGCCGTGCCGCCGGATTTGCGGTGAAGCGGTCGATGCCGCGCGCCGCGTTCTGCATCGCATCGAAGGCCAGCGCGCGCAGCTCGGGATCGCCCGACAGCGCCGACCAGTCGGCATCGAAGGCGATATGCAGGCCGCGGACATAGGCGAGGTGTTCGCTCTCGTCCTCGGCGGCGCCTTGCATTTCGGAAAGCGATACCGGCTGCACGGCCGGCGCGGTGCTGCCCGCGGTGCGTTCGGCCGGAAGGCCGGATGGCTGTGCGTCGGTGTAGATCGTCAGTGCGCCCCAACCCGAGACCTGGATCGCCGTGGCGCCGGAATCGTATTTCAGCACCCGTCCGCCCAACGTGCCGCCATCGACATAGAGGACATAGATTTCCGGCTCGCCGGCGACGCGCATCAGATATTTGTCGCCATAGCGGTCGAGGCTGAACGATACGCCGGTGCTGGTGGAATACGTCCCGGTCTGCAGCTCGCCCAGCCGCTCGAACGACAGACGCGCGCCTTCCTGCGCATAACCCGCGCCGATGCCGGCGAAAACGAGAAACGCCGCGAAGAGAAATCCACGCCTGGGCATTCGCCCTCTTGTCGCTTGTTACCGATCCCAGCCGCGCACCGGCAGATACCGGCGTGCCCCCAACCTGACGCTAGGAGACGAATGGGGCGAATTTGGGACCGGGCTATAGGTCCTCGAAGCTCCCGCCGCGCCCCTTGCCGCCGGCGAAGCGCGAGGCGCCGGCGCGGGCCTCTCCGGTTTGCAGCGTCGCGGTGCCGATCTTGAACTCGTTGATCATCGCGCGGTGATGCTCATGGTCCCACTGGTCCATCACCGACATCCGGTCGCCCTTCATGCAGATCTCCGGGAATCGGGTGATCTCGAGCGCGAGCTCTTCCGCGACCTGGCGCGACTGTCCGTTCGGCACCACGCGATTGGCGAGCCCGAAGGCATAGGCCTCTTCGGCGCCGACCGGCCGTCCGGTCAGAATCATGTCCATCGCCCGCGATTGGCCGATCAGGCGCGGCAGGCGCACCGTGCCGCCATCGATCAGCGGCACGCCCCAGCGCCGGCAGAACACGCCGAACACCGCATCTTCTTCGGCAACACGCATGTCGCACCAGCAGGCAAGCTCCAGCCCGCCCGCAACCGCATAGCCGGAGACCGCCGCGATCACCGGCTTGAGCAGCCGCATGCGAGTCGGACCCATCGGCGCATCGCCGGCATGGGGATCGTAATGCTGGCCGGGCGCGATGATGCGGTTGCCACGGCCCTCGCTCATACCTTTAAGGTCGGCGCCGGCGCAGAAATTCCCGCCCGCGCCCCACAGCACCGCTGCCTTCGCAGAATTGTCATGCTCGAAGTCGAGGAACGCCTTGACCAGGGCATCGGCCGTCGGCCGGTCGACCGCGTTGCGCGCATGGCCGCGGTCCAGGATGACGGTCGTCACAGGTCCGTTGCGCTCGACCCGAACGTGCTCGGCGGCCATGTCGTTTCCCCCGTATTTTTCGGCAGTTTGTCACGCCCCGCGCCGCGCGGCCACCGTGACGCAGCGGGAGCTTGGAATCTCGCGGAATCGGGACTAAACCGGCCCCCATCTATCCGCTCTCTCGCACAGAAGGCGCCCCCGTGACCCGCAGCCTCGACTCCTTCAAATCCCGCCGCAAAATGACGGTGGGCGGCAAGACCTATGTCTATTTCAGCCTCTCCGCGGCCGAGAAGAACGGCCTCAAGGGCGCATCGAAACTGCCCTATTCGCTGAAAGTGCTGCTCGAGAACCTGCTGCGCTACGAAGACGGCAAGACCGTCACCGCTGACGACATCAAGGCCGTGGTCGGCTGGCTCAAGAAGAAGACCTCCGACCGCGAGATCGCCTTCCGCCCCGCCCGCGTCCTGATGCAGGATCTCACCGGCGTGCCCGCCGTGGTCGATCTCGCCGCGATGCGCGATGCGATGAAGAATCTCGGTGGCGATCCGGAGAAGATCAACCCGCTCGCCGAAGTCGATCTCGTCATCGACCACTCGGTCATGGTCGATAATTTCGGCGCCCGCGATTCCTTCAAGAAGAACGTCGTCATCGAATACGAGCGCAACACCGAGCGCTACGAATTCCTCCGCTGGGGCCAGCAGGCCTTCGCGAATTTCCGCGTTGTGCCGCCGGGCACCGGCATCTGCCACCAGGTGAACCTCGAATACCTCGCCCAGACCGTCTGGACCCGCAAGCAGAAGGACGGCAAGGCAACCGAGGAATATGCGTTCCCCGACACGCTGGTCGGCACCGACAGCCACACGACCATGGTCAACGGCCTCTCGGTCCTCGGCTGGGGCGTCGGCGGCATCGAGGCGGAGGCCGCGATGCTCGGCCAGCCGATCTCCATGCTCATCCCCGAAGTCATCGGCTTCAAGCTCACCGGCAAGCTGCGCGAAGGCGTGACCGCGACCGATCTCGTGCTCACCGTCACCCAGATGCTGCGCAAGAAGGGCGTGGTCGGAAAGTTCGTCGAGTATTACGGCCCCGGTCTCGACGACATGTCGCTCGAGGATCGCGCCACCATCGCGAACATGGCGCCGGAATACGGCGCGACCTGCGGCTTCTTCCCGGTCGATGCCGAGACGCTGCGCTATCTCAAGGACACCGCGCGCAAGCCGGCGCGTGTCGCCCTGGTCGAGAAATACGCCAAGGCGCAGGGCCTCTTCCGCACCAAGAAGAGCGCAGATCCGGTCTTCACCGATACGCTCCACCTCGATCTGGGCACCGTCGAGCCCAGCCTCGCCGGTCCGGCGCGTCCGCAGGATCGCGTCCCGCTCGACAAGGCGGCCGACGAATTCGCCAGCGCGCTGATCAACACCTACAAAAAGGAAGACGACGCCAACAAGCGCGGCAAGATCGCCGGCACCGAGCATTCCATCGGCCATGGCGACGTCGTGATCGCCGCGATCACCTCCTGCACCAACACCTCGAATCCGAGCGTCATGATCGGCGCCGGCCTCGTCGCCCAGAAGGCGGTGGCGCGCGGCCTCAAAGTGCGTCCCTGGGTCAAGACCTCGCTCGCCCCGGGCAGCCAGGTGGTGACCGACTATCTCGCCAAGGCCGGCGTCGACAAGGCGCTCGACAAGCTCGGCTTCCAGCTTGTCGGCTATGGCTGCACGACCTGCATCGGCAATTCGGGTCCCTTGCCGGACAACGTCTCCGACGCGATCACCAACAACGATCTGGTGACGGCTTCGGTGCTCTCCGGCAATCGCAATTTCGAAGGCCGCGTCCATCCGCTGGTGCGCGCGAACTACCTCGCTTCGCCGATGCTGGTCGTCGCCTATGCGCTCGCCGGTTCGATGAACATCAACCTGACGCGCGATCCGGTCGGCTACGACAAGGAGAATGAACCGGTCTACCTCAAGGACATCTGGCCGAGCGCGAAGGAGATCGCGGCGGCGATGCGCAAGGGCATAAAGACGGCGTCCTTCAAGGCGCGCTACGGCGACGTGTTCAAGGGCGACGTCAACTGGCGCAAGGTCAAGGCGGCCAAGACCCAGACCTACAACTGGCCGATGTCCTCGACCTATGTGAAGAATCCTCCCTTCTTCGAGGGCATGACGATCGAGCCCAAGCCGGTGAAGGAGATCGAGAAGGCGCGCATCCTCGCGCTCTTCGGCGACTCGATCACCACCGACCACATCTCGCCCGCCGGCAACATCAAGGCGACCTCGCCGGCCGGCCTCTATCTGCAGGAGCGCCAGGTCCGCCAGCAGGACTTCAACTCCTACGGCGCGCGCCGCGGCAATTTCGAGCTGATGGAGCGCGGCACCTTCGCCAATATCCGCATCAAGAACGAGATGATGGGCGGCAAGGAAGGCGGCAACACGCTCTACTTCTCCGAAGGCTCGCCCTCGGGCGAGGCGATGTCGATCTTCGACGCCGCCGCGAAGTACAAGGCCGACGGCATCGACACCGTGGTTGTCGGCGGCAAGGAATACGGCACCGGATCTTCTCGTGACTGGGCCGCCAAGGGCCCCAGGTTGCTTGGCGTCCGCGCCGTGATCGCCGAGAGCTTTGAGCGCATCCACCGCTCCAACCTGATCGGCATGGGCGTCGCGCCCTTCGTCTTCGCCGACGGCAAGACGCGGCGCGACTACGCGCTCACCGGCCGCGAGGCGATCGACATCCCGGGCCTCTCGGGCGAGATCAAGCCGCAGATGAAGGTGACCGCGACGGTGCATTATCCGGACGGCCACACGAGCCCGATGCCGCTCTTCCTCATGATCCTGACCGCAGACGAAGTCGCCTACTACAAGAACGGCGGCATCCTGCAATACGTGCTCAGGAACCTGGTGGCGGCGTAGTCAGGTTTCGTCCCGCGGAACGATTGCGCCGCGTTCCTTGTTGCGAATGAAGCATTCCGTCACTTCGCGCAGCAGGCCGTCGGGCACTTGGCCATATATAAAAGTGCCCGCCGGCTTCTCCGGTATCGGGCGAAGGTCCGGCCCGGGCCATGTGAACGTGTTGCTTTCCGTTGTCACGATCCAAGCCGGCTCGCGATCAAGGCCAAGTTGACGTTTGACCGCTGCCGGTATTTCGACGCCATCGGCAGGGTTTGCCGGACGTGCGTGCGTTACAGGAACGACCAATACGCGCGTGCGATTGTTTTCGACGCGAATGGAGAGCGAGAGAACCAGCGTCGGCCGATCCTTCAGTCCCTCGATCTGTCCGCGCCGATGCTCGCGCGCCCACAGATAGGAATATCGCACGACGCTGCCGCGCTGCGGCACGTTTGCGCTCAAGCTTTTTCGCCGCGGAGGTAGGCCTTCATGTCGTCAATGAACTCCTGCGGCGTGTCTTCGGCCAGGAAAACCTGCCGGTCGCGCAGCTTCAACCGCTCGTACTCGTCGACTGAGATCATCACGTTTCGCGGCCGGCCGTTCTTGGTGATGACGACAGGCTCCTTCAGCGCCAGATCGCTGTAATGCGAGAATTGGCGGACGAGTTCTGCGGCGGTGGTGGTGTGCTTGGTCATCAATAGAGAATACATAAAACATGTAAATAACGCAATATACACAAAACATGTATTTTCGAGAGCGACCTTTACCGGCTCACCGCCGCATAGGCCTTTAGCTCGTCCACCAGGAAGTCGAACAAGATTCGCATCCGCCGCGTGTTGCGCAGGTCCTTATGCATCACCAGCCAGAGCGGCAGCTCGATCCGGAACGCCTTGGGCAGGATGTGCACGAGATCCGGCTCGCGCTTCGCGACCCCGATCTGGCACACGCCGATGCCGAACCCGGCCCGCAGTGCATTCGCCCGCGCCTGGTCGTTGTCGACGCGCAGCGTGAACATCTCCCGCGTCAGCGGAAGCCCCATCGCCTTCAACCCGCGCTCGAACGCCGTCTCGCGGTCGTAGCCGATGATGGCATGGCCGGCGACATCGTTCAGCGATTGCGGCGTGCCATAGCGCTCCAGATAGTCGCGCCGCGCGAAGAGGCCGAGCGCTGTGGTGCCGATCTTCTTCGCCACCAGCGCATCCTGCTTCGGCTGCACCATCCGCACCGCGATATCGGCGTCACGGCGCAGGAGGTCCTGCGTCGCATCGGAGAGCACGAGCTCGATCGCAATGCCGGGATGCGCGCCGCGGAAGCGCGTCAGGATCTCCGGCAACACCTCGCCGCCGACGAAAACGCTGGCGGTCAGCCGTACCGTGCCGCGCTCCTCGCCCTCGGCGCCCGAAGCGGTGCGCACCAGCGCCTGTGCCGCGCTTGCCATCGCCTGGGCATGGGGCAGAAGCTCGCGCGCCGCCTGCGTCGCGATCAATCCGGCCTGCGAGCGGGTGAACAGCTTCTGGCCGAGCGCTTCTTCGAGCTCATCGATATGCCGCCCCGCCGTCGGCTGGGTCAGCAGCAGCTTGCGCGCCGCCGCCGACAGGCTGCCTTCGGTCATCACCGCAAGGAAGGTCCGGTAGGTTTCCCATTTGGGGTCAGAGCGTGCCATACGAAATCGTATAGCAACCCTTCACGCCTGCGCAATTGTTCTTGAGTCCCGCAGGCCGCATCTCTCACCCATAGGTGTGAGGACAAGGCGATGAAAACGGCTCTGGTGATCGGTGCGAGCGGCGGTGTCGGCGGCGAAGTGGCTGTCGGCCTCCTCAAGCGCGGCTGGACTGTGAAAGCGCTGAACCGTGATCCGAAGGCGGCGGCGCGCCGGAATTCGGCGCTCGCGGTCGAATGGATTGCTGGCGATGCGATGCGCCCCGAAGACGTCACCGCGGCGGCGCGCGGCACCGACCTCATTTTCCACGGCGCCAATCCGCCCGGCTACCGCAACTGGGCCGGCACCGTGGTGCCCATGCTCGACGCCACCATCGCCGCGGCGAAAGCGAGCGGCGCGCGCATCCTCTTCCCCGGCACGATCTACAATTACGGCCGCGACGCCTTCCCGGCGCTGCGCGAGGATTCGCCCCAGCATCCGACGACGCGCAAGGGCCTCTTGCGCGTCACGATGGAGCAGCGCCTCAAAGCCGCCTCGCGCGACGGCGTACGCGTGGTCATTGTCCGGATCGGCGATTTCTTCGGACCGGTGGCGCGGAACAACTGGTTCGGTCAGGGCCTCGTAACACCCGGCAAGCCGGTCACGCGGATCGTCTATCCCGGTGCGCTCAAGGTCGGTCACGCCTGGGGCTATCTGCCCGACGTCGCCGAAACCATGCTGCGCGTGATCGACCGCGAGGATCGTCTCGCGCCCTTCGACCGCTTCCACACGCGCGGCCACTGGTTCGAACGGGGCGGTGAACTCGTCGACTCGATCCGCCGCGTCATCGGCCGCGACGTGCCGGTCTGGCGCCTGCCCTGGAGCGCCATCGGCCTCGCTTCGCCTTTCGTGCCGCTGTTCCGCGAGATGTTCGAGATGCGTTATCTCTGGAAGACGCCGATCCGTCTCGACAACACCAAACTCGAAGCGCTCATCGGCCCCGAGCCGCACACCCCGGTCGACGACGCGGTGCGCGCGACGCTGACGGGGCTGGGGTGTTTGTGAAGTCCCTCAACCGTCATGGCCGGGCTTGTCCCGGCCATCCAAGATCACCCAAGCCTGCATTCGCCGAGCTTGCTCGGCGACGCACAGTCGTACAACACCAATGCATCGAGATCATGGATGGCCGGCACGAAGCCGGCCATGACGAGGTGAGAGAGCGAGATCCCCTAACTCCCCGTGCTCGTATAATGCGCGATCCCGCGTCCCCAGGCCGCGAAGGCAACACCCAGGAACACGAACCCCGCCGCCGGCGACAGCACCCCGAGCCATTCCGGCAGCCCTGTCATCGCACTCTTGCCCAGGATCGCCGCGACCGGAAAATACACGGTGCAGCCGAGCGGCACGACGAAGATCAGGAATTTGCGGAACCATTCGGCATAGATGTCGAGCGGGTATTGCGCCGCCTCGACGCCGCCATAGGTGATCGCATTGACGATCTCCAGACTTTCCACCGTCCAGAACGACAGCGTGCCCTGCAGGATCAGGATGCCGTAGAACAGCGCGAAGCCGCCCGCGATCGCCCACAACAGCAGCGCCGCCTTCGCAACCGTCCAGACAAGCGGCAGCAGCGACAGCGCGACCGCCGTCGCGACCGCGCCCTGCGCCAGACGTCCGATCGAGGTGAAGCCGAATTCGAATCCGGCGAGTTGCACCGTCGCCGAGCGCGGGCGCAGCAGAACGCGGTCGAAATCGCCGGTCTTCACGAATTGCGGCCCGAACATATCGAAGCCGCGCGCGCCCATATCGCAGAGCGAGAATGCGATGCTCACCACGCCGTAGAACAGTGCGACCTCGGCGAAATTCCAGCCCCGGATATGGCCGAAGCGCGCGAACAGCGCATAGAGCCCGCCGAACTCGACGATGGTCACGGTGAACTGTGTCGTCATGCGCAGCAGAAAGGCCGTCGGATAGAGCATCTGCGCCCGCAGGCAGTTGCGGATGTAACGTCCGAGAAGTGCAGCTTCGCCCATGCTCAGCTCCCCTGCATGTCGACGCGCGCCAGCACGCGTTCGAGCCATATGCGTCCGCCCATGATGAACACCGCGATCCATAGACTCTGCGCCGCAATGCCTTCCCACGCCGCCGCGCCTGTCAAGTTGGCGAAATAGATGCGATAGGGGATGTCGACGATCCCCGCGAAGGGCTGCCAGAACAGGAAGCCCTGCAGCCAGTGCGGCATCAGCGCCAGCGGCACGATCATGCCGGAGAGCGGGTTCACCAGCGTCGCCGCGATATTGGCCGCGCGCCGCGTCTTCAGCGCAGCGACCGCGACATTGAGCAGGACCACGCAGGTCGAGGACAAAAGGGCAGCGAGCGCGATCGATACCGCGAAAAGCGCGGCGGCCCCGGCATTCGGCGGCGGCGCCCAGGCCCATTGCCCGAGTCCGATCAACGGCGGCAGCACGCCGGCTGCCAACACCATCGGAAACACCCGCAGCGTCGTCGTGCCGACGCGTGCCGCCAGCGCGCGCGAGAGCCACAGCGTATGGGTATCGACCGGGCGCAGCCGCTCATAGGCGATGTTGCCGGTTTCTACTGCTTCGGAGACCTCCGGATCGGCGTTCCACGGCATCAGCCCGAGCAGGCCCTGTCCGAGCCAGGTATAGGTGATGGCCTGTGCCAGGGTGATCGGCTGGTCGGGATGGCCGGCATAGAATGCGGCCAGCACCATCACCTTGATCACGCCCCACCAGCACTGCGTGGCGAAGCCGGCGAAGGCCGCGGCGCGATATTGCAGCATCAGCTGGAAGCGGACGCGCAGGATCGAGAGATAGGGCAGGGCGATCTCAGCCACGACGCGTCTCCGCGTTCAGGGCTCGATCGCAAATCCCTCGGCGCGGGCTGCGTCTGCCAGCCGATTGTCGAGGCAAACGAAGGGTAAGGAGCCAGGCGCCCCATCGGCTGCTTGCAGTGCAGCAGCCAGCTGCAGCGCATCCGCGGTGCGAAGCGGGTGGACCTGCAACAGGCGTTCCGCGCTGTCGCGCAATTGCGCTGTGGGCGGAAACTCGGTCCACTGCGCTCTTGCCGCTGCCAATCGACTCATGCCCGCGCTGTAAACCGATTGACTGATCTGATTTGCGCGAAGCCGGCGCGACAAGGCGGAGATGCACTCCGTTCCCGCTGCCCACCACACTGCAAACCTGGGATCGGCGAAGGCGATGGCTTTCATATCCAAGGAACGGCTTTCGTCCACGAAGAGAGGGACGATTGCCGATGTATCCCAGAACCTCAACGGCCGTCCCGACGCTCTTCGAGCAAGGCTTCCAGGACGCTCGAATCCGCCTTGGGCAAGGGCTCGTTGAGAAAGCTCCAGTCCGGGTTCGGATTTTTCGGTGCCAGGGCGATCCCGCGGGCGACAAGCGACGCCAGGCGCTCGTCGTCCGTCTTGGGCGTCGGCCGTTCAGCGGCAGCCATTGGCTCGATCCGCGCAATGGGGGTGTCGCCATCATAGACGACCACACTCTCTCCCGCCTTCACCCGTCGGAGAAGGCGCGATAGCCCAGTCTTCAGCTCGTCTATCTTCACGCGCAACATGTGCGCACCCTAGCAAAAACACCCTGAAATCACAATTCATCTCAGCCCTCCACCGCGCCGTGCAGCGCATAGAATCGCGCGATCACTTCCTCGATCTTGGGGTCCTCGACGCGGATGTCGGCAACCTCGGCCGCCGCCGCGACGCGCGCGATCAGCGCATGCGCGGGCAGGGCGGCGGGATCGAAGCCGTATTCCACCGTGCGCCCGTCGCGTGCCTTGATCGTCGCGCCCTCGAACATCGGCGGCGGCGCATCGCCGGCGAAGTCGACGAACAGCCGCCGCTCGCCGAGCACATCGGCGCGCATCGCTTCGAAGCTGGAATCGCGCAGCAGCTTGCCGTTGCCGATGATGATCACCCGCCGCGCCAGCGCCTCGATGTCGTGCATGTCGTGCGTGGTCAGAAGCACGGTCACGCCCTCGTCGCGGTTCAGCGCCTTCACGAAATCGCGCAGCGCCAGCTTGGACACCGCATCGAGGCCGATGGTCGGCTCGTCGAGGAACAGGATGCGCGGCGAATGGATCAGCGCGGCGGCGATTTCCGCTCGCATGCGCTGGCCGAGCGAAAGCTGGCGCAGCGGCGTGTCGAGGAAGCCCTCGATCTTCAGCATCGCCACCAGCCGGTCGAAGGTCGCACGATAGCGCGCCGGTTCGACGCGATAGATGTCGCGCAGCAACTCCAGACTTTCGACGATCGGCAGGTCCCACCACAGCTGGGTGCGCTGGCCGAACACCACGCCGATGCGCCCGACATGGGCGATGCGGTCCTCCCATGGCACCAGCCCGCCCACCGTGCAGCGCCCGCTCGAAGGCCGCAGGATGCCGGAGAGGATCTTGATGGTTGTCGATTTTCCCGCCCCGTTCGGTCCGATGAAGCCGAGCAGTTCACCTTCCTTCAGCGAAAAACTCACATTGTGCAGCGCCACGATCTCGCGCATCCGCCGCCGGAAAAGTCCGCGGAATGCCCCCGCAAGGCCGGGATCGCGCGCCGCCACGCGATAAATTTTGCCAAGGTTTTCAACGGTGATTTGCGTCATCGCATCGCTCCGTTCAAAGCGGGATCGCGGCGGACGGGATTCTCCCGCCACCGTTGCCCACGCCAAATTGGGCGCGGAACCTATTTGCGGCCCCCGAAGCGGTCAACTGCGCACCCGTTCCGAAGCGTCATGTTCCTGCCGGCTGCGGCTGCAGAGACACAGGTCGCCGCTCGCGCCACCGTGAGAAGGTGAAACCAGCTTCAAGTTGAAGTGACTGGAGCCGCCGCGCCGAAGCCCCTAATGTCGGATGGATGGTTTCGCTGCGCCGCACCCTGGCCGTTCTATTCTTCGCCATGCTGGCCGCCGGGCCGGCCGCGGCGGGTGGCCGCCCGGTCGTGGTTGAGCTCTTCACCAGCCAGGGCTGCAGCTCCTGTCCGCCCGCCGACGCGCTGCTCTCCCGCCTCGCCCATCGCGGCGACATCATCGCGATCAGCCTGCCCATCACCTATTGGGACATGCTCGGCTGGAAGGACACGCTGGCGACCGACGCCAACACGCGGCGCCAGAAGGCTTATGCCGCGGCCATGGGTCATGGCGGAGTCTATACGCCGCAGATCATCGTCGACGGTTCGGTCGATGTCGTCGGCAGCCGCGCGAACAACGTCGAGCTCGCGATCATGCAGCGCAAGGCGGATATCGAGGCGGCCAGTGCCGATGTCGAGATGGCCCGCGCCGAAGCTGCCCGTCTCGCCGCCGATCAGGCCCGCGCCGTTGCGGTCGGAACCGTGCGCGCCGCGGCGCCGCCACGCTCCGCCGATCCGCTCGTGCCGGTCTCGATCCGCGAGTCGCCGCAGGAATTGCAGATCGACATCGCACCGGTGTCGGGCGTCCACAACGCCACGGTCTGGCTCGTGCATCTGCGCGGCCAGGTTCCGGTGAAGATCGGCGCCGGCGAGAATCAGGGCCACACGGTCGTCTATACCAACGTCGCCGCCGATATCCGCGCCGTCGGCGTGTTCAAGGGCAAGTCGCTGCATCTCACGCTGCCGCGCTCGGCCTTCAACGGTCTGCCGCATGACGGCCTCGCGGTGCTGGTGCAGAAGAACGGCTATGGCCACGTCATCGGCGCCGCTTTCGTCAGCCGGCCGGATTATTACGCCGCGCAGTAGCGTTCCGCCGCGTTCGCACTAAACTTCCCGCCGCATGGCTTTGTTCTTCGATTCGGAGTGGTTCGACGCGCGGCTGGCCGCCGCCGGGCTGACGCGCGAGGCGATCGCCGCCGCGCTCGGTCTCGATGCGGTCCAGCTCGCCGAATTGTGGAAGGACCAGCGCGAGCTCAGCGCCGACAATGTCCGCATCCTCGCCATGCTGCTCGCCGCGACCCCGGAAGAGATCGCGGATCGTGCCGGCATCTCGACGCCCGTCCCCAAGCCGGCGCCGGCCGATGCGCTGGCGCCGTTCGCCGAGCGCCTCGATCGCATCGAGCGGGCGCTGAGTGCGATTCACGCCCTCCTCGTCGACATGAAGAAGTCCGCGCCGTGATCCTGACGGCATCCGCGCTGCTTCTGTTCCTCGCCACGCTCGTCGCCTGGTTCGTCGCCGCCGGCGCGCGCGCCGGTGCGCGGCTGCAGATCCGCTTCGCCGGCGTGCTCCTCGCCGCGCTCGCGCTTTGCGGCACCGCGCCCATGGCGCCCGTCGTCGCCGCGATCGTATTGCCGATCGCTCTGGCGGTGCTGGCGCTTGCCGCCGCTGCCGGATTGAAGGCGCCGCCCAGCGTCGGCAACGCTTCGCTTGTACTCGTGCTCGCCAGTCTCGGCGGCCTCGCCGGTGCGATCACCGGATGGCTCGCGCTCGCGCTGGTGCCGGCGGCGTTTGCGATCGTCGCGCTGGTCGTGCTGTTCGCGCGCGACGCGGCGGGGCTTGGCGCGGTGCAGGGCATGCTTGCCGCGTTCTGCCTGCTCGCCGCATCGGCGGCATTCGCGCTCGAAGGCGCCGATTTCGGATTGATGCTGTTTCTCGCCGCCGGGTTGCTCGGCGTTTCGCTTGTGCTGTCGCGCTCAAACCTTGCGGCGGACGATGAGCCCCTGCGCCGGCCCCTGCGCGCGATACGCCGCAACGCCGCGCCCTAACGCAGAATTATTTTCCGTCATCATCACCTGGCCGAGCACTTGTGCGACAAAAGTCGCGCGCAGCGACGGTCCGTTCCAAAGCGGTTCGCCGGAACCTGTGTCATCGCGGGACAGCGGCGCGTCGCTGCCATGGGCGCGCGCGAACCGCGCACCGTCATCGTAAGCGTCACGTTCATCGTCTAATCCGCGGTAGTCCCTGGTGTTTGTGCCCGCCCGCACGCGCGACACCGCACGCGACGGCGTCGCGTGAAGTTGCAGGGCGGTGGCGGACGATGGGCTCATAACCGGTTCTTAAGGCAAAGCGCGGGCCGCCCGCTTCGTTCCACGTCCGGTTGCGTGGAATTACCGGTTTTTTAAACCCCACCCCCGCATCATCACGCGTAAGGGGCCGAAAAACGGCCAGGGATGGTGGATGTGTTGAGTCAGCCGCTTCAGAAGAAGCCTGCCGACGGTCTGGATACGCTTTCAGCGGCGCAGCAGGCTGAGCGCCTGCGTCTGGCGTTGCTCGGTTCGGGCGTCGCCAGTTTCGACTGGACCATGGAAGACGACAGGATCTTCTGGGACGGTGCGATCGACATCATCCCCTATCACGCCGATGCCGCGCGGTTGGCGCGCGGCGCATCCTTCCAGTCCTGGCTCAATCCGGAATCGCGCGCGCGCCTCAATGCGACCGTCGAAGGGCGCAATCCCCAGATGTTGCCCTTCGAGCTCGCACTCGAAGCGGCGTCCGCGCTGGGCTCCATCTGGCTGACCATGGTCGGCATGCGCTATGCCCGGCACGACGGACGCGCCGAGCGTCTCACCGGCACGGTGCGCGTCACCACCGAAGGACAGCGCGAGGTTCAGCGCCTCACCTATCTGGCGACTCGCGACGAACTCACCGGTCATCTCAATCGCAATTCGCTCCGCGCCGAGCTGACCCAGGCGATCGACAGCGCCATCGGCGAGGATCGCCATTGCGCCTTCCTCGTCGCCTCGATCGACCGCCTTGCGATGATCAATGACGGCTACGGTTTCGACGCCGGCGACGAGGTCATCGTCGCCGCCGGCGAGCGCCTGGCGCGCACGCTGCGCTCCTCCGACATCATCGGCCGCACCGCGGGAAACAAATTCGGCGTCATCCTGCGCAACTGTTCGGAACGCGAGATCGCCATCGTCGCCGAGCGCCTGCGCGCCGCGATCCGTTCCCAGGTGATCGACACGCGCTGCGGCCAGGTCAGTGCGACCAGCTCGGTCGGCGCGGTGTGGCTGCCGGCCGGCGCGTCGAACAGCCAGGAAGCGATGCTGCGCGCCGAGGAAGCGCTCGATCGCGCCCGCCGCAGCGGCCGCGACGGCTTCGCGGTCTACGAGAAATCGCCCCAGCGCGAAGGCGCGCGCCTGCGCCTGATGCAGATCGCCGACGACGTCGTCGCCGCGTTGGACGAAGGCCGTCTCAAGCTCGCCTATCAACCGATCATCCATGCCCGCGACCGCAGCGTGTTCAAATACGAGTGCCTGCTGCGTATGCAGCGGCCCGACGGCACCATCGCCACCGCCGGACAGTTCGTGCCCGCCGCGGAGCAGCTCGGCATCGTAGGCCTGATCGACCGCCGTGCGCTCGAGATCGCGATCGATACGCTGCGCCGCAATCCCGGCGTGCGCCTCGGCGTCAACGTTTCGGGTACCGCAGCCGGCAATCCCGCCTGGCTGGCGAGCTTCATCGACTATGTCCGCGCCAATCTCGACGTCGCCGGCCGGCTCAATATCGAGCTCACGGAAACCGCGGCGCTGCACCAGTTCGAGGAGAATGCCCAGTTCGTCAGCCAGCTGCGCGAGCTCGGCTGCACCGTGGCGATCGACGATTTCGGCGCCGGCTACACCTCGTTCCGCAACCTGCAGACCATGCATCTCGACATGGTCAAGATCGACGGCGCCTATATCAAGGGCCTTTCGTCCTCGCCCGAGAACCAGGTCTTCGTCCGCACGCTGGTCGGCCTCGCCAAGAATTTCAATCTGAAAGTCGTGGCCGAGTGGGTGGAGTCGGAAGAAGACGCGCAGCTCCTCGAAGCCATGGGCGTCGACTACTTCCAGGGCTTCTTCTTCGGCGAACCCGAACTGGAGCCGGAGTGGCTGAAGGTTTAATTGTTCCTCCCCCGTCGTAACGGGGGAGGGGGACCATCGCGCAGCGATGGTGGAGGGGGCGGCAGCCCCGCACGGACTTCAACTCACTCCGCCGCCAACACGCGTACGCGCGGCTCGACTTTCGCCCAGTTCTTAGCGCGCTCCCTGCGCAGATCGTAGCCGTTCTGCAGGTTGAGCCACACCTCCGGCGTGGTCCCGAAATACTTGCCAAGCCGCAGCGCGATGGCGGCGGTGATCGACGACCGTCCATGGATGATGTCGTTCACCCGCGCCGGATTGACGTCGATATCCCGCGCCAGCCGGTTCTGGCTGACGCCGAGCGGCTTCATGAACTCCTCGAGCAAAATCTCACCGGGCGGAATGGGGTCGAGCTTCTTAGGTGTTCTGGCCATGCGCATCGCCCTTGTTCCGCCTCCGCGACGCGGTGGAGGGGGCGGCTATCCCCCGCAAGTGCCACAGCAGTCATCGTGGACGCACTGCAGAAGGAGAGGATTTTTGGCGCTCTCAATCCACCGTCACCACGATCTTGCTTGCCGACACGCCCTGGCGCTGGATGTCGAACGCTTTCTGGATGTCTTTCAGCCCATGCCCGACGACACGCGGCGGCGGCGCGGGCCGGAAGCGTCCATCGGCCAGCGCGGCGCCCAGATAGTCGCGGAAGATCGCCGGCCCGATCTCGTTGTCGAACACCGAACTCGCATCGAAGAATTTCGCCGGAATGCCGTAACGCCGCGACAGACGCCGCGTCCGCAGATTGGCCAGCACCAGCGACGGAACGATCGCAACCATTCTGCCGAGCCGCAACCGGTCGCCCCGGGCGAGGACATCGATCGACAATGGCGAGCTGCAATTGGCGACGAACTTTCTGCCTTCGCACTGCGCGAGGATGCGGACGCAGTTGTCGACCGATCCGGCGCCGATGGCGAGGGCGCCCGCCAACTGCTTGCCCTTCAGCGTGGCGACAATGTCGCGCTCCACGCTCCGGCTGCGATAGTCGAAGGCATGGGCGGCGCCGAGCTTGCGCATATAGTCGTGGTTCTTCGGCGAGGCGATGGTGACGACGTCATAGCCTGCGGCCACCGCGAGCTGGATCGCATTGCAGCCCACGCTGGTCGCGCCGCCCCAGACGATCACCCAGCGGTCGCGCGGCTCCGGCCGTGCGCCCGGCTTCTCGAGCGCGAGCAGGTCGCTCTGGAACAGCCCGCAGGCCGCGGTAACGATGCCGAGCGGGATCACGCAGGCGTCTTCAAACGACATCGAGTCCGGTATGGCCGTCGTCAGATGCGGCCGCACGACGGTATAGCGCTGGAAGGCGCTTTCCGCCGCGCGATTGCATTTCTCCCCCATGCCGGCGGCGATCGCGAGCACGCGGTCGCCCGGTTTGAATCCTGTCACGGCGCTGCCGATGGCTGCGACCTCGCCGGCGAGATCCGAACCGAGCACGAAAGGATATTTGATCCACGAGAACATCATGTCGCCGACGAAAGGCTTCGCCCAGTCGACCGGATTGATCGCGACGGCACGGTTGCGCACGACGATCTCATGCGGTCCGGGCTCCGTGTACGGAGCATTACGCACCTCGAGCGGCCGGTGCTTCGCCACCAGCCAGGCGGCTTCGTTCTTCGGCATAGGACATGTCCCGCAAATCGACCGCCGGCAAATTCGCCGCGCGCCCTATGCCGGTAAAGCCGGGAGATTATACGGGTAGGTGCACTAACAGGATGAGGCAGGCGGGTACGGTACCGCTACGTCGCTACTTCCGCTGGCTCAGCTCCGCGAGCTGCTTGCGCATCGCTTCGATCTCGCTCTTGAGCTCGCTGATGTCCTCGGCCGGTTTCGCCGCAGCAGGTGCCGCGCCCTTCGCCTCGTCCTCGCCGCCGCGCCGCGCCGCCGCCGCGCCAAAGGGCGAGAACATCGCCATCGCGCGCTCGAACATCGCCATGTTCTGCCGCGTCAAATTCTCGATCACCTGGCCCGAGCCGCCGAACGCTTCGGCGAGGCGGCTGCGCATCTGCTCCTGGTTCTTGGCGAAGCCTTCCATGCTCATGTCGAGATAGCCGGGCACGAAGCTCTGCAGGCTGTCGCCGTAGAAGCGGATCAGCTGGCGCAGGAACTTGATCGGCAGCAGGCTCTGCCCCTTGGCCTCTTCCTCGAAGATGATCTGTGTAAGGACGGATCGGGTGATGTCCTCGCCGGTGCGCGCGTCGCGCACTTCGAATTCGGTGCCGTCCTTCACCATCTGCGCCAGATGATCGAGCGTGACATAGCTCGAGGTCTGGGTGTTGTAGAGCCGCCGGTTGGCGTACTTCTTGATGACGACGGGGGCTTCGCCCTTGGCGTTTTCTTCCGACACGACTTCTTCTCGTTTGATGGTGCGTTTCGAGGGGCGTTTCACGCCTCTCGCGGGCGTTCCGTAATCCAAACAACACCACGCTTCCTGTGCTGTAAAGTGGCATTTGAGCAGGCGCAAAACGCCCTAGCGCGAAACTGGGGTATTAAGCCGCTGAAAACGCGGGACTATTCGGCACAGTTTACCGCTGCTCGCATTCGCGGCATTTTGCACGGCATATGCAAATAATCGGCGCAAGCCGGGAGGAAGAAGAAATGGAAGACGTCGTCATCGTTTCGGCCGCGCGCACGCCGGTGGGTTCGTTCAATGGTTCGTTTGCGACGGTTCCCGCGCATGAGCTCGGCAAGGTCGCGATCAAGGCGGCGCTCGAGCGCGCCAGCGTCAAGCCGGAAGAGGTGAGCGAAGTCATCCTCGGCCAGGTGCTCCAGGCGGCGCAGGGCCAGAACCCGGCGCGCCAGGCTTCCAAGGCGGCCGGTCTGCCCGATGCCTCGCCGGCCTGGTCGGTCAACATGGTGTGCGGCTCGGGCCTGCGCGCCGTCGCGCTCGGTGCCCAGGCGATCGCCCAGGGCGACAGCGCCATCGTCGTCGCCGGCGGCCAGGAGTCGATGAGCCAGTCGACCCACGCAGCCTATCTCCGCGCCGGTCAGAAGATGGGCGATCTCAACTTCATCGACACCATGATCAAGGACGGCCTGTGGGATGCCTTCAACGGCTATCACATGGGCGTCACCGCCGAGAACGTCGCCCGCGAATGGCAGATCACGCGCGAGCAGCAGGACGCATTTGCCGTCGCCTCGCAGCACAAGGCCGAAGCCGCGAAGAAGGCCGGCAAGTTCAAGGACGAGATCGCCCCCGTTACGGTGAAAGAGCGCAAGGGCGAAAAGGTCATCGACACGGATGAATACATCCGCGACGGCGCAACGCTCGAAGCGATGCAGGGCCTGAAGCCCGCCTTCCAGAAGGACGGCACGGTCACCGCCGCCAACGCCAGCGGCATCAATGACGGCGCCGCGGCCCTCGTCCTGATGAGCGCCAGCGAGGCCAAGAAGCGCGGCCTCACGCCGCTCGCCACGATCAAGAGCTGGGCCCAGGCCGGCGTCGATCCGAAGGTGATGGGCTCGGGCCCGATCCCGGCATCGCGCAAGGCGCTGGAGAAGGCCGGCTGGTCCGCGTCGGATCTCGATCTCGTCGAAGCCAACGAAGCCTTCGCGGCGCAGGCCTGCGCGGTGAACAAGGACATGGGCTGGGACACGGCGAAGGTGAACGTCAACGGCGGCGCCATCGCCATCGGTCATCCGATCGGCGCGTCCGGCGCCCGCGTTCTCGTCACGCTGCTCCACGAGATGAAGCGCCGCGACGCCAAAAAAGGCCTCGCCACCCTCTGCATCGGCGGCGGCATGGGCATCGCAATGTGCGTCGAGCGGTAGCGAGACGCACCGGCGAAGATGTGCGTGGAGCGGTAAGACACCGCCGCCACTACCATTCACCATGGCCGGGCGTCGCGACGCTGTCGCTGCGACCCCGGCGCGCCGCGATAGCGGCGCCAGAGAAGAGAGTCATTGGCGCGCAGACGCGCGCCTACTGGGTGCCCGGCCATGGTGAGGCAGGCAAGCGCTTGTGAAGGTTTCACCGCACGAAAATAACAAAGCCCATCTGTCGCACGGTTAGTTTATTGCTTTCCGGGCATCCCCCACGCTATGTGTGCTAGACACTGACAAAACACGCTCACGGGGTTCAGGAATATGGCACGGGTAGCATTGGTCACGGGCGGCACGCGCGGCATTGGCGCGGCGATTTCAGTCGCGCTCAAGAATTGCGGCTTCACCGTCGCGGCGAATTACGCGGGCAATGACGAGGCCGCCGCCAAGTTCAAGGCCGAGACCGGCATTGCCGTGTTCAAATGGGATGTCGGCAATGCCGAAGCCTGCGCCGCGGGCATCAAGGATGTCGAAGGTGCGCTCGGCCCGGTCGACGTGCTCGTCAACAATGCCGGCGTCACCAAGGATGCGATGCTGCACAAGATGACCACGGCCCAGTGGGACGACGTCATCCGCATCGATCTCGGTTCGATGTTCTACATGAGCCGCCCGCTGATCGACGGCATGCGCGAGCGCAATTTCGGCCGCATCATCAACATCTCCTCGATCAACGGCCAGAAGGGCCAGATGGGCCAGACGAACTATTCCGCCGCCAAGGCCGGCATCATCGGCTTCACCAAGGCGCTGGCACAGGAAACTGCGAAGAAGGGCATCACCGTCAACGTGGTCTGCCCCGGCTATATCGACACCGAGATGGTCCAGGCGGTGCCGCCCAAAGTGCTCGAAGGCATCATCGCGACGATCCCGGTCGGCCGCCTCGGCAAGGCGGAGGAAATCGCCAAAATGGTCTGCTTCCTCGCCTCCGAAGATGCCGCCTTCATCACCGGCGCCACCATGACGGTCAACGGCGCGCAATATATTGCGGGTTAGGTTTCGCGAGCCCTCATCCTTCGACAAGCTCAGGATGAGGGTGAGCTTTAGGGCCCTAAGACACACCTCACCCTGAGCTTGTCGAAGGGCGAGGGTGCACCGCTCTCATCTCCACCCTTGACCCGCTGCCCCATCGCTCCGAAGAGTTGCCGGTCTTCAACCGCTCGGGCCGCGTGGCGCAGCTTCAGTTCCTTACCGTCGACCGTCTCACCGCGATCCGCGGGCAGCGCGTGCTGTTCCGCGACCTCTCGTTCCGTGTCCAGGCGGGTCAGGTGCTCAGCCTCGAAGGCCCCAACGGCGCCGGCAAGACCACGCTGCTCAGGATGATCGCGGGCCTGATGGCGCCGGCCGCCGGCACCATCGCCATCGCCACCGACGCCGATGTCGCCGACGACTCCGAGGAGCGCGGCAAGCGCATCGGCTGGCTCGGCCATCTCGATGGCGCCAAGTCCCAGCTCACGCCGCGCGAGGCGCTCGCCTTCTATGCGCGGCTCTACGACACACATGGCGCGATCGACGAAGCGCTGGCGCTCGCGGGTCTCACGAAGATCGCCGATCTGCCCTGCCAGTATCTCTCCGCCGGCCAGAAGAAACGCCTCGCCCTCGCGCGGCTGAAGCTCTCAGGCCGCGCCGTCTGGCTGCTCGACGAGCCGCTCTCCTCGCTCGATGCCGAAGGGCGCAAGCTCGTGGCCGAGATCGTCTCGGCGCATCGCCTTTATGGTGGCATCGTGATCGCGGCGACGCACGAACCGCTCGGTGTCGAATGCGTGCGGATGACGCTGGGAGGTGGCGCGTGACACGACCTTTTCACCTCCCCATCGTGGGGAGGTCGAAAATTGCAGAGCAATTTTCGGGTGGGGGAGTCGACCTCCCCACCCGACGCTCGCATGGCTCGCGTCGACCTCCCCACGATGGGGAGGTTGAATAGTGCGCATGACGCCATTCCTCTCCCTCCTCGCCCGCGACATCCGTCTCGCCACCCGTGCCGGCGGCAGCGTCGCGCTCGCGCTCGCCTTCTTCGCCGCGATGGCGACGCTGGTGCCGCTCGGCGTCGGCAACGATCTGAAGCTGCTCGCCCGCGCCGCTGCCGGCGTGCTCTGGGTCGCCGCCGTGCTCGCCGCGCTGCTCTCGCTCAACCGGCTGTTCCAGGCCGATTTCGAGGACGGTTCGCTCGATCTCATCGCGCTCTCGCCGCTCTCGCTCGAAAGCGTCGCGGCGGCGAAGATCCTCGGCCACTGGCTGACGACAGGGCTGCCGCTCACGCTGCTGTCGCCGCTGCTCGGTCTGATGTTCGGCCTGCCGCCCGAGGCGATCGCGGTGCTCACCGTTTCGCTCCTGATCGGAACACCCGCGGTCAGCGCGCTCGGTGCCATCGGCGCCGGACTGACGCTTACGATCCGCCGCGGCGGCCTCATCCTGCCGCTGCTGGTGCTGCCGCTGCTCGCTCCGGCGGTGATCTTCGGTGCCGGCGCGGTGCGCGGCGTGCTCGACGGCCTGTCGAACGGCGCGCTCCTCTTCCTCGCGGCCTTCGCGCTTGCAGCGACGGTGCTCTCGCCTTTCGCCGCCGCCGCCGCCGTGCGGCTCAACCTCGCAGGCTGAGGCGCCATGCTTGCAGCCGTCACGATGACAGCCTAGACCGCGACGATGCCGAGCCTCTTCACTTACGCCAATCCCAAGCGGTTCATGGACCTGAGCAGCGCATTGCTGCCCTGGCTCACCGTGGCGACGGTGCTGTTCCTGTTCGCCGGCCTCGTTCTCGGCTTCCTCAGCCCGCCCGATTATCAGCAGGGCGACACCGTCAAGCTGATGTTCCTCCACGTTCCCGCGGCCTGGACCGCGATGATGGCCTACGGCCTGCTCGCCGTCGCCTCGTTCTTCAGCCTCGTCTGGCGTCATCCGCTCGCAGATGTCGCGGCCAAGACGGCGGCACCGCTCGGTGCCGTCTTCACCGTGCTCGGCCTCGTCACCGGTTCGCTCTGGGGGCGGCCGATGTGGGGCGCCTGGTGGGTGTGGGATGCGCGGCTGACCTCGTTCCTGCTGCTGCTTTTCCTCTATCTCGGCTACATCGCGCTGTGGAATGCGATCGAGGACGAGACCCGCGCCGCCCGCGCCGCCGCGATCCTCGGCCTCGTCGGCGCCATCAACCTGCCGATCATCGAGTTCTCGGTGAACTGGCAGACGCTGCACCAGGGCGAGAGTATATTCCGCGAGGGCGGGCCGACCATCGCCTCGGTCTTCCTCTGGCCGCTCGGTTTTTCCGGCCTCGGCTACACGCTGCTGTTTTTCACGCTCTGGTTCGTCCGTATACGAACGGAGATCCTGGAGCGGCGCGCCCGCGCCCTGCTGTTGGCGGGGGCGGCATGAGCGGGTTTCTCGCGATGGGCGGCTATGGCGCCTATATCTGGCCGGCCTATGGCGTGACCGTTCTGCTGCTCGGCGCCGCGGTCGTTCTCACCTTGCGCGCGCATGCCCGCGCACGGGCGCGTCTCGCCGCGCTGGAGCGGCCGTGAAGCGGCTCGTCTTCATCCTGCCGGTCGTCGCCTTCGTGGTGCTGGCGATTGTGTTCTACGGCAACCTGCACGAACCGAAATCGAGCGCATTGCCGAGTGCCTTGCTCGGAAAACCGGCACCGCATCTCACCCTGGCCGGTCTCGACGGTCCGGATCTCACGCCGGCCGGCCTCTCGGTGCCCGGCAAGGTCACGGTGGTCAATCTCTTCGCCTCCTGGTGCATTCCCTGCCGCGAGGAAGCGCCGCAGCTCGAACAGCTCGCCCGCGCCAGCGGCGTCCATCTCGTCGGCATCGCCTACAAGGACAAGCCCGACACCGTGCGCGCCTTCCTCGCCGAATACGGCAATCCGTTCGCCAGGATCGGTCTCGATGGAGACGGCCGCGCCGGTATCGAGTGGGGCATCTCCGGCGTGCCCGAGACCTTCGTCATCGACCGCTACGGCATCGTCCGCGCCCATTTCGGACCGCTCGACCAGACCGCACTGATGCACGATCTGCTGCCCGCGATCCTCGCCGCCGCGCAGTGATCTTCACACTTCGGCAACCATGATTTGTCATGGTCGCCGCATGCAGCTCAGTGCCGCGAACCTCATCATCGCCTCGCAGCAGGCCGCGCGCGCGAATGCGCGTCCGTCGCCGGAAGCCGCCGCGCAATTCGCCGGAGCGCTCGCCAAGGAAAAAGGTGTCGAGGGCGCGGGCTTCGAACCGATGGACTTCAAATCGGCACCGCAGAAGCCGCAATCGACACCGGCCGCAGCGCCGTCGGCGCCCTATAGCGGCGCCATGCGCATCGGCGCGACGGTCGATATTCGGGTTTAATTGTAAGGGCTTATTGCTCCGGCGTCACAATGACCCTCAGCCTGAGTGCCGAGCATGTCGAGGCATCGAAGGCCATGTGAGCGTCAGCGAACTTGGCGGCGAAGGCAATGCAGGATTGCCATCCTTCGATCCACCTACGCTAAAGCTTCGGTGGACATGAGATATAATTGACCCGCCGAAGCCTCGGCGTAGGCGGGCAGGCTCAGGATGAGGTGAAGAGGGCCGGCCCTAGGCCCGGCGCCGCCGGCCGCGCGGGCGCGGCTGGGCATGTCCGTTGCCTTCGTAATTCTCCGCCGCGATCGCGACCTGCGACAGCAGCTTGACGAATTTCGGCCGGTCGGTCGGCGACAGCGCATCGAGCAGCATTTTCTCCGCGCGCTCCGACGCGGTGCGCGCAGTGCGCAGCGCCTTGCGTCCGCTTGCCGAGATCGCCACCGCATTGGCGCGCTGATCTTCTTCGGTGCGTTCGCGCGAGAGCAATCCCTTCTCGAGCATCCGGCGCACCATCTCGGCGAGCGTCGAGCGGTCGATGCCGGTGATCTCGACGAGCGCGGTCTGGCTCACGCCGTCATTGTGCTCGAGCGCGGCGAGCAGGGTGAACTGCTGCTTGGTCAGATCGCTCGAACCGGATTCATGCGCATACAGATCGCCGAAGTACTGCGCGCAACGCCTGAGCAGATGTGATGGCGACTCCGACAGGGCGAAACCGCCATTGCCCTTGCGCTGGCTCTTTGACATCCGACACCCCTCAAGAGCAGCCGGCCGGCGTTGGTCGCCGTTCGCTCGGTTGCTGCACCCAATACGCGAGCTGCACGCTGATCGAAATAAAGATTAAACGGAGGAAAGCTCCGTCACAACATCCTCTATCGCGTTTGCGCGTCGGTTTGCAACGCAAAGATTCGCTGCGCTATTTTGTTTCGCAGCA
This sequence comes from Pseudomonadota bacterium, assembly GCA_018241025.1. GTDB lineage: Bacteria > Pseudomonadota > Alphaproteobacteria > Micropepsales > Micropepsaceae > Rhizomicrobium. Next base: position 6,606 of record JAFEEQ010000021.1, on the reverse strand, counting down.
AGCCCAATACGTAGTTGTGACATGATCGGTCTGCCGCCAAATTTTGTCCGCCGCGTTCCGGAAGGAGACAATGTCGAACGTTCCGTCTGCGGCCAATGCGGTCATATCCACTATACGAACCCGAAAATCGTTGTGGGATCGGTTGTTAGTTCGGGTTCGCGCATCCTGATGTGCCGCCGCGCCATCGAACCGCGCAAAGGTTTCTGGACATTACCGGCCGGTTATCTCGAGGAGCGCGAGACGCCGGAACACGGCGCACGGCGCGAGGCTCGCGAAGAAGCCGAGTGCGACATCGTTCTCGACGGCCTGCTGGCAGTTTATTCCATCCCGCGCCTCAGCCAGGTGCAACTCATGTATCGCGCGCGGCTTTCAGGCGAAAGTTTTGCCGCAGGGCCGGAAAGCCTGGAAGTCCGACTCTTTGACTGGGATGATATTCCGTGGGCGGAGATTGCCTTCCCCAGTGTGCATTGGGCGCTGCACCATTGGCGCGAAATTCGGCATTTGCAGGCCTTTGCGCCATTCTCCAACCCGCCCGGCCAGACCGGCGACTTTCCGCCGCGGTGAACCGTCTTCCACCGAACCGACAACGCATTATGGCCGCCTTTAAAGCGGCTTTGGTGAGTTGGGCTAAGCCTCGTCCTTCGGCATGTGCTTCATCAGCAGCGGCGCCTGCAGAGCGCCGAACAGGAAGATCAGCGGCAGGATGCCCCACACCTTGAACGCAACCCAGGTGCCTTCCGAGAAATTGTGCCACACGATCTCGTTGAGCACCGCCAGGATCGCGAAGAATATTCCCCAGCGCCAGGTCAGGGTCCGCCATGTCGCGTCCGGCATCTCGAACTCGAACGACAGCGCATATTTTATGAAAAGCCGGTTGAAGGCGAGCCCGCCAAGCAGAAGCGCGGAGAACATCGCATAGATGATCGTCGGCTTCATCTTGATGAAGGCGGCGTCGTTGAAATAGAGCGTGAGCCCGCCGAAGATCACCACCATCGCGGCCGTCACCACCGCCATCGGCGAGAGCTTGCGCTCCAGCCAATAGCCGAGCGCCAGCGCCGCGAGGATCAGCGGAATGAACGCCGCGGTCGCATACATGATGTTGTGCGTGATCTGGAAGATCGCGAAGAAAACGACCAGCGGACCGAGGTCCAGCAGCAGGCGGCGCAGTTGCGGATTCATCGGGCCCCCGTGAGCGCCTTGGCGAAGTTCTCGGCATTGAAGGGTTGGAGATCGTCCACCCCTTCGCCGACACCGATATAATGCACCGGCAAGCCGTATTTCAGCGCCAGCGCGGCCAGGATTCCGCCCTTGGCCGTGCCGTCCAGCCGCGTCATGACGAGTCCCGAAATCGGCGCCGCGCCCTTGAAGCCTTCGACCTGGGCGAGCGCGTTCTGTCCCGTCGTCGCATCGAGCACCAGCAGCGTCGCATGCGGCGCGCTCGGTTCGAGCTTGCGGATCACGCGCACGATCTTCTCCAGCTCCGCCATCAGCCCGGCCTTGTTCTGGAGCCGTCCCGCGGTGTCGATCAGCAGCACGTCGGCGCCGCTCGCCTTGGCCTTTTCCAGCGCCTCGAAGGCGAGCCCCGCCGCATCGGCACCCGTCGCCTTGGCGACGACGGTCGCGCCGGTGCGCTGGCCCCAGACCGAAAGCTGCTCGATCGCCGCGGCGCGGAAGGTATCGCCCGCAGCCATCACAACCTTCGCGCCGTTGCCCGCGAAGCGCTTGGCGAGCTTGCCGATGGTCGTCGTCTTGCCCGTGCCGTTGACGCCGACGACCAGGATCACGAACGGCTTGGTGCCCTCCGGCACATGCAGCGGCTGCTCGATCGGCTTTAGTACCTTCAGAAGCTCGCTGCGCAGCGTCTCGCGGATGTCGTAGTCGCTGACATCGCTGCCGAAGCCCTTGTCGCTCACTGCCTTGGCCAGCCGCGCGGCGAGTTGCGGGCCGAGATCGGCCTTGATCAGCGCTTCTTCCAGCTCGCCGATGCTGACCGCATCCAGCTTCCGCTTTGTCAGGATGCCGCCGATGCTGTCCGACAGCCCGGCGGTCGAGCGCGACAGGCCCGATTTCAGCCGCTCGAAGAAGGTGGGTGGGGGAGGGGCCTCGCCGAAATCTCTCATGCGGCCTCTGCCGTCAGATGTTGCCCCGCCACGCCGGTGATCCGTGCACGGAAAAAAGTTCCCGGCGCGGCTTCGATCCGCGCCGGCGCGAAACATTCCGTCCGCGCGATCCCGCCGCGTTCGGCCAATAGTGTCTGCTCGCGGCCGACGAGGCCGGCGAGGCGCATTGCAACCGCAGCGGCGCCTTTGGCGCGCAACCGCGCCGCCCGCTCCTTCGCCACCGCGCGCTCGACCTGCGGCATCCGCGCCGCCGGCGTTCCCGGCCGGGCCGAGAACGGGAATACATGCAGCGTCGAAAGCCCGGCCTCATCGACCAGTTTCAACGTCTGCTCGAACATCGCGTCGCTCTCGGTCGGAAAGCCGGCGATGAAATCCGCCCCGAACGCTGCATCCGGCCGCAGCCGCCGCACCGTCTCGCAGAACGCAATCGTGTCGCGCCGCGTGTGCCGCCGCTTCATCCGCTTCAGGATCAGGTCGTCGCCCGCCTGCGCCGAGAGATGGAAATGCGGCATCAGCCGCTCTTCCTCGGCGATGGCGCGCATCAGTTCGTCATCCGCTTCGATGCTGTCGATGGAGGAGAGCCGCAGCCGCTTCACCGCCGGCACCAGCGCCAGGATCTTGCGCACCAGCATGCCCAGCGTCGGCGCCCCCGGCAGGTCTGCGCCATAGGCGGTGAGATCGACACCGGTCAGCACCAGCTCGGGATAACCCGCTTCGCTCAGCCGCCGCGCCTCGCGCACCACCTCGCCCATGCCGAGACTGCGCGAATTCCCGCGTGCAAAGGGGATGATGCAGAAGGTGCAGCGATGGTCGCAGCCGGTCTGGACCTCGAGGAACGCCCGGGTCTGGCCTTCGAAACTGTCGACCTTCTGCGCCGCAGTCTCGCGCACCGCCATGATGTCGCTCACCTGCACCCGATCCGCGAACCCGCCGTAGGATTCCGCGCGCAGCTTCTCGCGATTGCCGAGCACGAGGTCGACTTCGGCCATGTCGGCATACTGCTCCGGCATGGTCTGCACCGCGCAGCCGGTGACGACGATGCGCGCGCCCGGCCGCTCGCGGCGCAGCCGGCGGATCGTCTGGCGCGACTGGCGCATCGCCTCCGCGGTCACCGCGCAGGTGTTCACGATCACCGCGTCGTCGAGCCCGGCCTCCGCCGCGCGCGCACGGATCGCCTCGGACTCATACGCGTTCAGCCGGCAACCGAAAGTGACGATCTCGGTGCTCACGCGGCGAGCACCTTCAGATCGATCTCGCCCTTGAAGCTCAGCGTCGAAGGGCCGGTCATCAGGATATGGTCGTCGCCCTCGCGCAGCTCCAGCGTCAGCGCCCCGCCATCGAGCACGACCTCGACCTTGCGCCCGGTCAGTCCGCGTCGGAACGCCGCCACCGCCACGGCGCAGGCGCCGCTGCCGCAGGCTTCGGTCACGCCGACGCCGCGCTCCCACACCCGCATGCGCAGCCGCTCGCCGCTTTCGACACTGACGAATTCGACATTGGTCTTCGCCGGGAACATCGGATGGGTCTCGATCCTCGGCCCCAGCGTCGTCACCGGCGCGGTCTCCGCATCCTCGACGAAGAGCACGACATGGGGATTGCCCACCGACACCGCGCTCGCGACGTGCTTGGCGCCGTCGACATTGAGCTCGAACATGTTGGTATCGGTCGGCTGCGCCAGCGGAACTTCGTCCCACATGGTGCGCGCCGCCCCCCAATCCACCGTCACAGCGCCATCGGCATCGCTGCACAGCAGCGTCCCGCCCAGCGTATCGATGCGCACGCGGTTCCTGCCGCTCTCGTCCATCAGCAGCCGCGCGACGCAGCGCGTAGCGTTGCCGCATTGCTCGACCTCGGAGCCGTCGGCATTGCGGATCTCCATGATCGCATCGGCCCCGCCGGTTCCCCGTCTGATCACAATCAGCTGATCGCAGCCGATCCCGGTCCGCCGGTTGGCGATCGCCCGCACCTGGGCGCCATCGAGCGAAAAGGCCCGTTTCCGTGCGTCGAAGACGACGAAATCGTTGCCCAGCCCGTGCATTTTCAGGAACGGCGTCATGGCCCGTATATAGGGACAAGCCCCTTGCATCGCCAGCGATTTGGCGGAACCTACGCCGCTCTGTTCCTCTCCCGTGGTAACGGGGGAGGGGGACCGTCCGCGCAGCGGATGGTGGAGGGGGCGACCGCCCCGCACAGCTATCAGGGGAAGAACATCATGCGAAACCGCCTCGCCGGCCTTATTGCCTTTGCCGCGATCGCGTTTACCGGAGTTTTTGCCATGGCCGAAGATGCAGACCCCTACATCTGGCTCGAAGACATCCATGGCGCCAAGCCGCTGGCCTGGGTCGCCGAGCAGAACGCCCGCACCCGCAGCGTGCTCCAGGCCGATCCGCGCTACCAGCCGGCCCATGACGCGATCCTCAAAGTCCTCGACGCCACCGACCGCATTCCCTACGGCACGGTGAACCACGGCCAGGTCTTCAACTTCTGGCAGGACGCGGCCAATCCCAAAGGCATCTGGCGCACGACCACGGCGGCGGATTACGCGACGCCCGATCCGCACTGGCAGACCATCCTCGACGTCGACAAGCTCGCGAAGGACGAAAAGGAGAACTGGATCTGGAAAGGCGCGAGCTGCACGCCCGACCTGAAGCGCTGCCTGCTCTTTCTCTCGCGCGACGGCGGCGACGCCCATGTCATCCGCGAGTTCGACATGGCGACGAAGAGCTTCGTCAAGGACGGCTTCGAACTGCCCCACGCCAAGTCGGACGCGAATTATCTCGACGACGACACCATCGCCTTCGACACCGATTTCGGCCCCGGCACGCTGACCAAGTCGAGCTATCCGCGCATCGTCAAGCTCTGGCATCGCGGCGAGAAGATCGCCGACGCGAAGACGCTGCTCGAAGGCACCGTCGACGACATCTCGGTCCAGACCCAGGTCGCGCAGGACGGCGACACGACCTATGGCTTCCTGCTGCGCGGCGTGAACTTCTTCGAAAGCGAGTATTACAGCGTCGATCCCTCTGGCGAGACGCACAAGCTGCCGCTGCCGCTCGGCGTCACGCTGCAGGGCGTCCATGCCGGCCGTCTTCTCTTCACGTTGCGCAAGGACTGGACCGTCGGGGCCAAGACCTTCGCCAAGGGTTCGCTCGTCGCCGTGACCGCGACCTCGCTCGCCACGCCCGACAAGCTCGACGTCGTCGCGCTCTACACGCCCGATGCGCGCAGCTCGATCGACGGCGTCGCTACCGCGCGCGACGCGGTCTATGCCTCGGTCTACGAGAACGTCACCGGCCGCATCCTCGCCTTCCATTTCAAGGACGGCGCCTGGACCAGCACGAAGCTCGACCTGCCGGCCAACGGCTCGACTGCCATCGTCGGCGCCGACGATTGCGGCCCCGATGCCTTCGTCACCTATGAGAGCTATCTCCAGCCGCCGACGCTCTACCGCGTCGCCGGCGATGCCGCGCCTGCCGCGATCAAATCGCTGCCCGCGCGCTTCGACGCCTCCGGCCTCGTCACCGAACAGTTCGAGGCGAAATCGGCCGACGGCACGATGATCCCCTATTTCGTCACCCGCCCGAAGGTGCTGAACGGCCCCGCGCCGACCGTGCTTTACGGCTATGGCGGCTTCGAGATCTCGCTGACGCCGGGCTATTCGGCGAATTTCGGCAAGCTCTGGCTGACGCAGGGCGGCATCTATGTCGTCGCGAACATCCGCGGCGGCGGCGAGTTCGGTCCCGCCTGGCACGAAGCCGCGCTCTTCGCCAACCGCATCAAGGCCTATGACGATTTCGCCGCCGTCGCGCAGGACCTCGTCAAGCGCGGCCTGACCACGACGAAACAGCTCGGCATCGTCGGCGGCTCCAATGGCGGGCTTCTGGTCTCGGCCTCGATGGTGCTGCACCCCGATCTCTTCGGCGCCGTGGTCTGCCAGGTGCCGCTGATCGACATGATCCGCTACACGCAGATCGGCGCGGGCCAGAGCTGGGCCGACGAATACGGCGATCCCAAGGATCCGAAGGCGCGCGCCTGGATCCTGAAATACTCGCCCTATCAGAACGTGAAGAAGGGCGTGAAATATCCGCCGATCCTTTTCACGACGGCGACCAGCGACGACCGCGTCACGCCGGTGCATGCCCGCAAGATGGCGGCGCGGATGGAGAGCTTCGGCGACGACGTACTCTTCTTCGAAAACACCGACGGCGGCCACAGCGCCGGCGCCAACCACGCGCAGGCGGCCGAGATGTGGGCGCTGACCTTCACCTATCTCGCGCAGCGGCTGGGATTGAAGTGAATTCTTTTCACCTCCCCATCGTGGGGAGGTCGAAATGCGAAGCATTTCGGGTGGGGGAGCCACATCCCCACCCGACGCTCGTTTCACTCGCGTCGACCTCCCCACGATGGGGATCGTTGCAAAATTGTGGATTGATGATTCATTTGGTGTCGGGAGGCTATCTCGATGCAGCAGGTTTTTGGTGGTGGC
>JAFEEQ010000020.1 GCA_018241025.1 Pseudomonadota bacterium | reverse complement strand
GTTCTGACCAACCTTCGGCGACAGCCAGCCACCACCAAAAACCTGCTGCATCGAGATAGCCTCCCGACACCAAATGAATCATCAATCCACAATTTTGCAACGATCCCCATCGTGGGGAGGTCGATGCGAACGCAGTGAGCATCGGGTGGGGACGTTTGGTGGTTGTGACGTCCCCACCCGACACTCGCTTCGCTCGTGTCGACCTCCCCACGATGGGGAGGTGGGGGTTCGGCGCTACTCCTCCGGAAACTCCAGCCCCATTTCCTTGTAGTGGTCGCGGCGTTCGGCCCAGTCTTCTTTCACTTTCACGAACAGGAACAGGTGCACGCGGCGCTCGAAGAGTTCTTCGAGTTCCTTGCGGGCGAGTTCGCCGATGGTCTTGATCGTGGCGCCGGATTTGCCGAGCACGATCGCCTTCTGGCCGTCGCGCTGCACATAGATCGTCTGGTCGATCTTCACCGAGCCGTCCTTGCGTTCTTCCCATTTGTCGGTCTCGACGGTTGAGGCATAGGGCAGCTCGTCGTGCAGGCGCAGATAGATCTTCTCGCGCGTAATCTCGGCGGCGAGGAGGCGCGAGGGAATGTCGGCGGCCTGGTCTTCCGGATAGAGCCAGGGACCCTCCGGCATGCGCGGCGCCACATAGGCCAGAAGATCTGCGACGCCATCGCCTTTCAGCGCGGAGATCAGGAATGTATCGTCGAAGACACCTTCGGCATTGAGCGAGGCGACGAGCGGCAACAGATCCGTGCGCTTCATGCCGTCGATCTTGTTCAGCGCCAGCGCGGCCTTCTGGTTGTTGGACTTGAGCGACGCGATGATGGATTTCGTGTCGTCGCCGGCGCGGCCGTTCGGGTTGGCGACCAGCTCCGGCGCATCGACGAGCAGGACGACGGCGTCGGCATCCCCTGCCCCGGCCCAGGCGGCGGCGACCATCGCGCGATCGAGGCGGCGACGCGGCTTGAAGATGCCGGGCGTGTCGACGAAGACGATCTGGGTCTCGTCTTTCATCGCGACGCCGCGCACCGCCATGCGCGTGGTCTGCACTTTGGGGCTGACGATCGCGACCTTGGAGCCGACGAGCGCGTTCACCAATGTCGATTTTCCGGCATTGGGTGCGCCGATGATGGCGCAGAAGCCGCAGCGCGTGGTCATTGAGACTGGACCTTTTCTAGCAACGCCCGCGCCGCGGCCTGTTCGGCTTCGCGTTTCGATTTGCCTTCGCCGGTGGCCGGCGGCCGGCCGGCGACGGCGACTTCGACGGTGAAGCGCGGTGCGTGATCGGGACCGTCCTGCGACAGCAGGCGATAGGACGGCATCGGATGATCGGGCAGCGCCTGCGACCATTCCTGGAGGCTCGTCTTGGGATCGCGCGTGTCCCGTCCGAGATCGGAGAAATTGTCCTGCCAGTAGCAATCGAAGAAGCGTTCCGCCGCCGCCATGCCGCCATCGAGATAGAGCGCGGCGATCACTGCCTCGCAGGCATCGGCGAGAATGCCGGCCTTGCGGCGGCCGCCGCTCTGCGACTCCGAGTTGGCGAGGACGAGATCGGCGCCGAGACTCGCGGCTTCGGCGGCGCGGGCGCAGGCCTCCTTACGCACCAGCGTGTTGTACTTGGTCGCGACGGCGCCTTCGTTGTCCTCCGGATAGAGCGCGTGCAGGCGCTCGGCGACGATCAGGCCGAGGACGCGGTCGCCGAGGAATTCGAGCCGCTCGAACGAGCCGGCGCTGGAGGCGCTGGAATGGGTCAAGGCGCGGCGCAGAAGGCCGGGATCGGCGAAGCGGTGACCGAGGCGTTCTTCAAGATCAGCGGATGAGGGAGAACATCCGGCTGAAGCGGATTGCTCCGGGCCACGTCCAGGGTTCGAACCAGTGTGCGCTGTCATCGATGGAGAAGAAGCGGATTTCCGCCCGCCCGACAAGGTTGTCGAAGGGAACGTAGCCCACATCGCCGCGGCTGTCGTCGGAATTGTCGCGGTTGTCGCCCATCATGAAGTAATGGCCGGGCGGCACGACGAACACACCGGTGTTGTCGTTGTCGCCGTTCGGCGTGCAGTCGGCCGTGAGATAGGAGACGCCGTTGGGCAGCGTCTCGCGATATTGCGGCACGGAGCTGTATTGCGAGAGGAAGTACGGACACTCGACGACGGCGTTGCCCTCGCGCACGCGCGGCACGATCTTGCCGTTGATGTAGAGCCGGTCGTTGATCATCTGGATGCGGTCGCCGGGCATGCCGATGAGACGCTTGATGTAATCGTCCATGTAGTGCGGCGAGTTTTCGTTCGGCATCTTGAAGACGATGACGTCGCCGGGCTTGGGCTGGCTGGCGAAGATGCGGCCGGAGAACGGCGCGGCGCTGAACGGGAAGGAGTTGCGGCTGTAGCCATAGGCGAACTTCTCGATGAAGAGATAGTCGCCAACCAGCAGCGTCGCCTCCATCGAGCCCGACGGAATATAGAAGGGCTGGAACAGGAAGGTGCGGATCACGAGCGCGATCAGGAGCGCGTAGACGATCGTCTTGATCGTCTCGACGATGCCTTCTTCCTTCTTGGGCGCGGGCGCGGTGACGACACCGGGCTTGGGATCCTGCGGCGGTGCCGGCGGCGCGGGCGGCGGCGGTGGCGTTTCTTCGGCCGGGCTCACGGCCTCCTGATGCACCGGCTCGGCGGACTCGACGGGGTCGTGGCCGGACTCGGCCGGAGTTTCATCGGACATGGGGCGGTCTTTTGGCGGGGGCGTCCCGGAAGGTCAAGGCGGCGCGGATTTCGTGCTTAAGCCGCCGGGACGGCCGAGATGATGACGATCGCCTGGGCGAGCGGGAAATCGTCGGTGATGGTGAGGTCGATTTGGGCGACATGTCCGGGCGGCGTGATCTCCTGGAGGCGCTTCAGCGCGCCGCCAGTCAGCTTCATCGAGGGCTTGCCGCCGGGCAAGTTAACGACGCCCATATCGCGCCAGAACACCCCGCGGCGCAGGCCGGTGCCGAGCGCCTTGGAGCACGCCTCCTTGGCGGCGAAGCGCTTGGCGTAGGAGGCGGAGCGTTGGGCGCGCTTGTCGGACTTCACCCGCTCGACCTCGGTGAAGATGCGCAGCAGGAAACGGTCGCCGAAGCGGGCGATGGATTTGTCGACACGGCGGATGTCGATGAGGTCGGAGCCGATGCCGATGATCATCCTTCGGGGCTCCGCTTTGCTTCGCACCTCAGGATGACGCAGACCGACGCTGCGTGCTGAGGTGTCCGGCGCGTCGCCGCGCGCCGGGAGGTGGGATCCATCATGGGGCGCCGGACCCCGAAGCACGACTGTCGTCGATCAGCGTGCGCATGCGGCGGATGGAATTTTCGAGGCCGATGAAGATCGCTTCGCCGATCAGGAAATGGCCGATGTTGAGCTCGCGGATCTCCGGGATGGCGGCAATCGGCGCGACGTTGTCATAGGTCAGGCCATGGCCGGCATGGATCTCGAGGCCGAGCGATGCGCCATAGGCGGCGCCGTCGCGCAGACGTTTGAGGATGCGCTGCTGCTCGGCGCCTTCGGCATTGGCGTAGGCGCCGGTGTGGAGTTCGACCACGGGCGCGCCAAGCGAGACGGCGGCGTCGAGCTGCGAACGATCCGGCTCGATGAAGAGCGAGACGCGGATGCCGGCAGCGCCCAGACTGCGCACGATCGGCGAGAGATGGTTGTGCTGACGCGCGGCGTCGAGGCCGCCTTCGGTGGTGATCTCCTCGCGCTTCTCCGGCACGATGCAGGCGGCGTGCGGCTTCGCGTTGAGGGCGATGATGTGCATCTCGTCGGTCGCGGCCATTTCGAGATTGAGCGGGATGTTCAGCTCTTTCGACAGGCGATCGATGTCGCCGTCGGAGATGTGGCGGCGGTCTTCGCGCAGATGCGCAGTGATGCCGTCGGCACCGGCGGCCTGCGCGAGAAGCGCCGCGCGCACCGGATCGGGATAGGCGCTGCCGCGCGCCTCGCGCACGGTGGCGACATGGTCGATGTTCACGCCGAGGCGGATTCGGGTCATGGGGCAGCTTTCTGCGCGGCCAGGGCAGCCTTGCGCAGGGCGAGAAGGCGGCGGGCGCTTCGGGTCAGGATCCAGACACGGCGCTTGAGGGCGCGCATCTCGGCGTTGGTCGCGCCGTGGGTTTGGGCGTTGCGGTTGCCGGGGCGGGCGCCGGCACGGTTTCCCGAGTTGTGTCCGATGGTTACGCGGCTTTGCGCAACATAATTGTTTTCGACTTTTCCCACGCGGACACCCCTTCCCGCGCGCCGGCGGCGCAGCGCGGCGGCGATCACGGGGGTCAAAACGGGGTTCGAGTCTCGCGTCATCGCGGCACTATACGACAGGTTCGCGGGGTGTCGGATAAGCGCGGATCGAATAGCGCGGCGGCGTCCCGCGCGGGTTACTTCAATCCCCGGCTTCCCGGCTTCACGGCGGGGATGTTGCGCAGGTGGGGCGGGAGCTTGTCGGCTTCCCAGGCCTTGGCACGCCAGGTCGTCAGCGGGATGAACGGGATGCCGAACTTCACCTTGCCGCCGGTGCGGTCGACCAGCGCGGCGACGGCGACCGGCTTGCCGCCGGCCTCGCGCACCGTCTCGATGCACTCCTTGATCGAGCCGCCGGTCGAAACGATGTCCTCGACGATCAGCACCGGCTGGTTCTTCGTCAGCGTGAAATTGCGCCGGAGCTGGAACTTGCCCTCGACGCGCTCGACGAAGAAGGCGGGGAGCTTGAGCTGGCGGCCCATCTCGTAGCCGGGAACGATCGCGCCGACCGCGGTCGAGACGATGGCGGTGGGCGGCGTCTTCAATTCCTTGCGCAGCTTGGCGGCGAGCGCCTTGATCAGCTTGGCGGTGCGCCGGGCGTCGGTGAAGATCAGCGATTTCTGCAGATAAACGTCGGAGTGCAGCCCGCTGGTCAGGATGAAGTGGCCCTTGAGCAGGGCGCCTGCCTTCTCGAATTCCTTGAGGACGTCTTCGGTTTTCATCGCCATCTCGTTCTCCCTCGCCCCCGCTTCAGCGGGGGAGAGGGTTGGGGTGAGGGGGTAGCTGTGCCGGGGAACACTTGAAGGCGCTTGGCGGTGACGTCAATGCGAATCTGCACGGACACGCTCTGCAGCACCTTCCCCTCACCCTGCCCTCTCCCCCGCTGAAGCGGGGGCGATGGTGATGCTCACGATTCCTTCTCCCTCACCCGATCCACGAACTCGACCACGGCGTTCACGCGCAGCGCGCCGAGGATGTTCTGGAGGTGGGGCAAGTCGCGGACTTCGATATCGACGGTGAACTCGAAGTAGAGCGGGTTCCGGTTCGTCACCTTCATGTTGAAGATGTTGCCGCCGTTGTTGGCGATCACGTTCATCACCGCCGCGAGCGCGCCGGGTGCGTTCTTCACGCGGACCTGGATGCGCGACACCGACGGGCCGCCTTCCGCGGCGTGGGTGCCCCAGGAGACGTTGATCCAGTCGGCGGCGGAATCCTGCGCCTTCTCGAGCTCGGCGCAATCGATGGTGTGGATCACCGGCGCCTCGCCCGGCGCCTGGATGCCGACGATGCGGTCGCCGGGCAGCGGATGACAGCACTGGCCGAGGCGGTAGGAAATGCCTTCCGTCAGTCCACGGATCGATATCGGCTTCTTCGTCCTGGGCTCGACGAACGCCGCCTGCTTGCGCCGCTCCGGATCGTTCCTGAGTTCCGGGAAGACGGCTTCCAGCACCTCATGGGCGCGGACGGCGCCGCGCCCGACTTCGGCAAAGACGTCCTCGGCCTTGGCGACGTGGAGCTTCTTGGCGACGCCCGCGATCGCCTTGTCGGTCAGTTCGGCCCCCTCGTCCTCGAAGACCTTCTTCAGGATATTGCGGCCGAACTTGATGTGCTCGTCGCGCTCGGCATGGCGGAGGTAACGGCGGATCTCGGCGCGGGCGCGGCCGGTGACGACGAACTGCTCCCAGAGCGGCGACGGCGTCTGCTCGCGGGTGCGGATGATCTCGACCTGGTCGCCGTTCTTGAGCGGAGTGTGGAGCGGGACATGCAGCCCGTTGACCTTCGCGCCGACCGTGGTGTTGCCGAGATCGGTGTGCACGGCATAGGCGAAGTCGATCGGCGTCGCGCCGCGCGGCAGCGCGATAAGATCGCCCTTGGGCGTGAAGCAGAACACCTGGTCCTGGTACATCGCGAGGCGCGAATTCTCGAGGAACTCCTCGGCACTGTCGCGCTCGAGCAGATCGACCATGTCACGCAGCCAGGCATAGGCGCGGTTGTCGTCGCCTTCGGCGGCGACATGCTCGCGGTAGCGCCAATGCGCGGCGACGCCGCGCTCGGCGACGTCGTGCATCTCCTGGGTGCGGATCTGGACCTCGACGCGCTGGCTTTCGGGGCCGATCACGGTGGTGTGGATCGAGCGGTAGCCGTTGGTCTTGGGCGTCGAGATGAAATCCTTGAAGCGCTCCGGCACCATCTGCCAGTTGCGGTGCAGGATGCCGAGGGCGCGGTAGCAGGTGTCCTCATCCTTCACGATGACGCGGAAGCCGAAGATGTCGGAGAGGGATTCGAAGTTGAGCTGCTTGCTTTGCAGCTTGCGCCAGATCGAGAACGGGCGCTTGGCGCGGCCATAGACCCAGGCGTCGATGCCGTTCTCGGCGAGGCGGCGCTTGATCTGGTCGGCGATGCGGCCGATGCGCTCGCCCGAGGTCTCGCCGAGGCGGGCGAGGCGCGTGACGATGGAGTTGCGCTCTTCCGGATTGAGTTCGGCGAAGGCGAGGTCTTCGAGCTCCTCGCGCATGTTCTGCATGCCGATGCGGCCGGCGAGCGGCGCGTAGATGTCGCGCGTTTCCTCGGCGATGCGGCGGCGCTTCTCGGGTTTGGCGATGAAGGAGAGCGTGCGCATGTTGTGTAGGCGGTCGGCGAGCTTGACCAGCAGCACGCGGATGTCGCTGGTGATGGCGAGCATCAGCTTGCGGAAATTCTCCGCCTGCTTGGTGCGTTCGCTGATGAGCTCGAGCTTGGACAGCTTGGTGACGCCGTCGACGAGATTGGCGATCTCCTCGCCGAAATTCTCCTTGATGTCCTCGAAGGTCGCGAGCGTGTCCTCGATCGTGTCGTGGAGGAGCGCGGTGACGATGGTGGCGACGTCGAGCTTGAGCTCGGTGAGGATCGCGGCGACTTCGAGCGGATGGGCGAAATAGGGATCGCCGGAGGCGCGAAACTGTTTGCCATGCGCCTTCATGGCGTAGACGTAGGCCTTGTTGAGCAGCGCCTCGTCGGCCTCGGGGTCGTAGGCCTTGACGCGCTCGACCAGCTCGGTCTGGCGCATCAACTTGCGCGCCCTCGGCTTGGGCGCAGGAGTCGCCGCTGCGGGGACAGGACCGGCCTGCCCCGCACCCTTGGTTTTGGGCGCGGCGGGTGTGCTCATCGTATCGCCATTATATAGGCATGGCGGCGCAAAAGCGGAAATGCCTCTGAGGCTGGGCGAGCTATGGTAACGTTTTTCGCTGGGATTGCCGGAGGTGGCTCATGGGGCGCGCATTGCTGTTGGCAGCCGTGGTTGCAGGCGGACTGGCAGGGTCAAGCCTTGCCAGCGACAAATCCCCGTTCGAAGGAAAAACCGCCGGCGCATTCGTTGCTTATTGCAAAGAACATTTCGACGAGTTGAACGCGATGCAAGGACCCTGTGCGGATTGGATCGGCTGGCAGGACGTCATGATCTCGACGGTCGAGAGGCCACGAACGGCCTGTTACGGCTATCGATCCGTCGACGACCAGAAACAGCATTATCTGGCCGTGTTCGATTGGCTGCGGAACCACACCGAGCTGGCCGCGACGCCGAGCGACAAGGCAATCACATCCGCCTTTCGGGCGCTTTATCCCTGCCCATGAAAAAAAGGGCGGCACATGGCCGCCCTTCTTCCTGATCGATCGAGCCGTTTCTTACTCTTCGTAATCGGCTTCCGGTTCCGGCTGCGGTTCAGCGCGGCGCTGGGCTTCGGAGGTGAGCGCGCGCAGCAGCTCTTCCTCGGTGACCTGGCGGAATGCGCTGTCTTCGCGGGTGTCGTCGGTGTCGGGACGCGCCTCTTCCGGCTCGTCGACATCGGCGTGCTTCTGGAGGGACTTGATGTATTCCTCCTTGGCCTCGTCGGGCTTGACCAGCTTGCCGGCGATCTCGCGCAGGGCGACGACCGGGTTCTTGTCGCGGTCACGCTCGAGCATCGGCTCGGCCCCGCCGGAGAGCTGGCGGGCACGGAAGGCCGAGATCAGGACCAGATCGAAGCGGTTCGGGACCTTGTCGACGCAATCTTCAACGGTAACGCGAGCCATAGAAATCCTTTATCTTCAGGGGTTTAGGCGCTGCGACGGGCGCAAATCAGGCCTAAGCCGGTGAGAAGGCCGGGGAAATTATAGGTTGCGGGTGCGAGATGCAAGTTGGGCTGAACGGCCCGGCACGGTGCTGCGGCCCCTCACCGGATTTTCGCGGCGCGAAAATCTTCCTCTCCCGCAAGCGGGAGCGGACATCATGACTTCGGCCAGAGGACGATCTGCGTGCAGCGGAAGGCGGCCATCAGCTTGCCGGTCGCCTCGGCCGTGATGGTCGCGTCCCAGACCTGGGTGGTGCGGCCGCCGTGGAGGAGCTTCGCCTCGCAGAGGACGACGCCGTCGCGGACCGTGCTCATGAAATTGCATTTGAGTTCGGCGGTGGTGAAGCCGCTCGCGCCTTCGGGCAGCTTCATGCCGTAGGCGCAGAGTGTGTCGGCGAGCGCGACGATGCTGGGGGCGAAGAGGAAGCCGATGGGCGCGACCAGCGCCGGCGTCACGGGCATGCGGGCGCGCATCAGAACGCCGGGGTCGGCATAGGTGACTTCCATCCCGATCATGCCGGGAAGGCGGTCCTTGTTGACGACATTGAGATGGGCGACGGCGTCTGCGTTGTTGGGCATTGAACTCTCCTTGCAGGAGACGTGCGGGGCGGTCGCCCCCTCCACCGCCTGCGGCGGTCCCCCTCCCCCGCTTCGCGGGGGCGGAAAGTTACTGCGATGCTTTGTGCTGCGCCACCAGCGGGCGGACGCGGAGCCACATATGCGCGGCTTGCAGGAGGATTCTGCCGGCGACGAAGACCAGGCCGGCATTGGCGAAGAGCAGCAGGCTGTCGGCGTGATGGGCCTGAAGCACATGGCGCGAGGGCATGCCGTTCGGATTGCCGTTGACCATGAACTCGATCGCGAAGCGCGCGACGAAGACGGCGGCGGTGAGGATCGTGCCGAATTGCGTCGGCTTGCTCATGATCGTGCCGGTCTTCTCGTCGAGGGTGAGCTCGACATGCTGGGTGGTGAACCAGCCGAGCGCCGCGCCGGCGAGGGCCGCGACGACGAACAATCCGTAGCCGAGAAGATCCGGCGCCTTGCTGTGCGAAAGCGCGCTGGCGGCCAGCACCGTGATGATGAGCGGATAGATCCACAAGCCGTTCGGCCGGATGCGGCGCGGGCGGCTGCCGCGGCGGATGATGATGTAGAGCGCGATCAGCGGCGCGATATAGGGCAGGAACTCTTTCATGGATTATCCGTAATGGACTGATGGTGACGTGTATTTTGAAGCCGCGGCCCGGCGCCGTCCATCGTCACGCCGCAATCGCCGTGCATAGTGGATCGGCAAAATCGGGGAGAGCGGAATGAAGCGGGTTCTGGCAGCAGCCTTGTTCGTTGCAACGGCCGGCGCGGCGATTGCCGGCGGCTGGCCGCATTATGTCGCGCCCCACAGGGCGTGGTCCATCGCCTATCCGCCCGGCGCGCATGTCGACGAGGCCTATGTGAACGAGACGATGGGACCGGATCATACGATCCATGGCGTCGCCTTCCGGGTGCCGCAGCGCTTCACCCGCGGCACAAATCTCGGCGACGACAGCGCGCTGTCGGTCGAGCACCTGCCGGGCATCAACTGCAAGCCGTCGCAATTCGTCGATCCGGCGGAGGATGCGCGCATCGTCGCTGCCGACGGGCGGCGCTATCGCACTGCGCACAGCGAAGATGCCGGCGCCGGCAACCGCTATGAGACGACGATCTTCGTGGTCGACGGGACCTGCACCGCGGTGCGCTATTTCCTGCATTATTCGTCGATCGAGAATTACGACCCGGGAACGGTGCGCGCGTTCGACCGCGATGCGGTGCTGGCGCAGTTCGACCGGGTGCGCGCCTCGCTCAAGCTCGCACGATAGCGTTTCGCTCGGTCTCGGGCAGCGCGGCGAGCAAGGCGCCGACGCCGAGCCCCGTCACCGGATGCGTCCAGTCCGGCGCGATCTCGGCCAGCGGCACGAGCACGAAGCCGCGTGCCGACATCCGTGGATGCGGCAGCTCCGGCGGCCCGGGCTGGACCAAACCGTCATAGTCGAGCAGATCGAGATCGAGTGTGCGCGGCGCATTCGGCGTGGAGCGAATGCGTCCGAATTCCGTTTCGATAGCGTGGAGAAGCGCCAGGAGCGCGGCCGGCGCCAGCGCCGTCTTCAGCTGTGCGACGGCATTGACGAAAGGCGGATCGGACGGATCGGGCCAGGCCGGCGTGACGAAGTAAGATGAAACCCTCTCAATGTAGGCGCCGCCACGACTCAATTGTGACAGCGCGGCGGTGAGCGTTTGCGCGGGTTCACCGGCCTTAGATGCAATGCTTCCGCCGAGCGCGATCAGAATCATGCGTGAAAACCGTGCTTGAAGTGCGCGCGGATGGGATTAGAACGACGAAGGGCGATCGGGGGAATGTAGCCCGCAGGTCCGATATTTCGACAGGAGCACATTGTGTTGTTCTACCCGCAGGAAAAACTGGCTCTATTCATCGATGGTGCAAACCTTTATGGCGCCGCCAAGGGTCTGCAGTTCGACATCGACTATAAGCGCCTCCTCGAACTCTTCGCGCGCAAGGGCATCCTCGTGCGCGCCTTCTACTATACCGCAGTCGCCGAGGATCAGGAGTTTTCGCCGCTGCGCCCGTTGGTCGACTGGCTCGACTACAACGGCTTCTCGGTCGTGACAAAGCCGCTCAAGGAATTCACCGACAGCCAGGGCCGCCGCCGGGTGAAGGGCAACATGGACATCGAGCTCGCGATCGACGTGATGGAGATGGCCGAGCAGATCGATCACGTCGTGATCTTCTCGGGCGACGGCGATTTCCGGAAGCTGGTCGAAGCGGTGCAGCGCAAGGGCAAGCGCGTGAGCGTGGTCTCGACGGTGCGCACCCAGCCGCCGATGGCGGCCGACGAGCTGCGCCGCCAGGCCGACAACTTCATCGAACTGGAAGAGCTGAAGCCGCAGATCGCCCGCGAGGGCGGCCCGCGCAGCGCGCAACAGAACGGCCCGAATTACGCGCAAAGCGCCTGACGGTTCTTGCGCGGCGGGCGTGGACGCGCCTATTGCTCGGATCATGTCCGCCGCCGAACCTTCCCGCGATTGCCCGCTCTGCCCGCGCCTGAAGGCGTTCCGACATGACAACCGCAAGGCCTATCCGGATTACTTCAACGCGCCGGTGCCGAGCTTCATGGGCGACGGGCAGATCCGGCTGCTGATTGTCGGGCTGGCGCCCGGGCTGCACGGGGCCAACCGTACCGGGCGGCCGTTCACCGGCGACTATGCCGGCGACCTGCTCTACGCGACGCTCCTGAAGCATGGGCTGGCGAAGGGCGACTACGCCAAGCGGATCGACGACGGGCTGACGCTGCACGATTGCGCGATCACCAATGCGGTGCGCTGCGTGCCGCCGCAGAACAAGCCGGAGACGAGCGAGATCAAAACCTGCCGGCCGTTCTTAAACGCGACGCTGGAGGCCCTGCCCCATCTGCGCGCGGTGTTCGCACTCGGCAAGATCGCGCATGACAGCGTGTGCGATGCGCTGGGGGCGAAGAAATCGAAGCATCCGTTCAAGCATGGCGGGGCGTATGAGATCGGGCGGCTCACGCTGGTCTCGAGCTATCACTGCTCGCGCTACAACACGAATACCGGCGTGCTGACGGAAGCGATGTTCGATACGGTGGTGAAGCAGGCGAAGATTGCGGCGATGCGGGCGCTCTGACCAACTTAGTCAGACTCGTCCGGGCTCCAAGAGAATTCCAAACTTTTCAAAGCCTGCTGCCCGCATCGCGGCGATGAAAGGGCGCATATCTTCGGGTTTGGTGCCGGGATCGGCCGTGGCAGCAGGAATGCAGGCGGGCCATCTCTTTCGCAACAAAGTGAGTTTTGCCGCAAGCGCGTTTTTATCCGGAACCTCTTGGCCATCGACACTAACGGCGCCGCCACGCGCAATATGAATACGCATACATGGCGGAGCCGCCGACGCAGAGGTTGTTGCAGCGAGAATTGCCAACAGCCACAGCGCAATATTTGCGATGCGCATCACCCGTACCGCTCTTCCTTCCACGGGTCGCCTTCGTTGTGGTAGCCGCGGGTTTCCCAGAAGCCGGGGCGGTCTTCGGCGTGGAAGACGATGCGCGTCACCCACTTCGCGCTCTTCCAGAAATACCAGTCGGGGACGACGACGCGGACCGGGCCGCCATGATCGCGGGTGAGCGGCTTGCCTTCCCAGCTGTGCGCGAGCAGCACGTTGGGATCGGCGAAGTGGGCGAGCTTCACATTGGTGGTGTAGCCGTCATAGGCGTGGAAGACGATGTGCTTCGCCTCGGGCTTGGGCTTGACGAGATCGAGCAACGTCTTCGCCGAGACGCCCTGCCAGTGATTGTCGTAGCGGCTCCACGAAGTGACGCAGTGGATGTCGGAGACGAACTCCTCCTGCGGCAGGGCCATGAATTGCGGCAGGGTGAGCGCGACCGGGTTCTCGACCAGACCCATGAGCTGGAGGCGCCAGTTCTCCGGCTTCACGTCGGGCTGGACGCCGAGATCGAGCACCGGCCAGTTCTTCACTTCCTTCTGGCCCGGCGGGAGGCGGTTGACGTGACCCATGTCCGGCCGGCCGGTGATGAGGCGCCCTTCGGCGGCCCATTCCTGCTTGGAACGGATCAGCTTGTCCTTGATCTTGCCGAGAAGGGAGGGCTCGTCGTCGTCGCTCATACCTGCACTTTAGCGAGATAGCGGCGCATCGAAAACACCACTGTCATCCCCGGCCGAGTGTAGCGAAGCGGAGTGAGGGGAAGGGGACCCAGGTGTTTGCCAGCGTGACGGTAGTTGGCACCTGGGTCCCCTTGACCTCGCCGCTGCGCGGCTCGCCGGGGATGACAGTGGGGTTTAATTTGGAGCAGCGAGCTTGGTGGCCAGATCGTCCGCGTCGCGCGGGTGGCGCAGACGGAAGACCTTGAGATGCGCATTGGCGGGGTCCGCGATGAGTGCCTCGTAGCGGGCGCGGCGCAACGCATGGGTGCGCCAAGCCCAGCGGATCGGATGGTCCTTGTCGGTGAACCACTGAAGAAAGCGTTCGCGGTTGCCGGTGCCGGGCCAGAGCTCCTTACGATCGAGGACGCGGAGGATGGAGCGCCAGATCACGCGGCGCATCACGGTGGCGCGATCGTAGTCGAGCCAGATGAGATGGGTGGCGCGGGCGAGCGTCGAGGGACCGACGGCGGCGCCGTAATTGCCGTCGCTGACCCAGGCCTCGGCACCGAGCGCGGCGCCGACGCGACGCTTGAACTCCTCCGGATCGTGGCTGTTTAGATCGCGCCAGCCAGCCTGCCAGTTGATGGCATCGAGTTCGACGAAGGGGAGGTTCAGATCACGCGCAAGTGCGCGGCCGAGCGTGGTCTTGCCGGAGCCGGACGTGCCTACGACGGCGATGCGCATCAGAGCTTGGGTCCGGGGTCGTAGCCGCGATTGCCGTAGTTGCGATCGGGGCTGCCGTTGCGCGAGCGCAAGACTTCCTCTTCGTTGGCGATGAACAAGGCACGAGCGGTCTCGTAATCGAGCAATACGGCGGTATTGACCAAGTGACCCTCGAACACCTCGACCGGGAAGAAACGGGCATAGGCGAGGATCGCATAGCGCTCGTCGAGATGCGCGGCATCGATGGCGTGATGTACCTGGGCGAGGCTATAGGTTTCCTTCGGTCCATAGTCGCGATGGAGCTGACCGGGAAGACGGCTGGCATAGGCCTTTGCGGCGCGGTTGAGGAGCCAGCGGCGGAGCATGGTCAGCCTTTGTCGCGCATCAGCCGCGCCTTGTCCCTCGCCCAGTCGCGCTTCTTCTCGGTTTCGCGTTTGTCGTGGAGCTTCTTGCCCTTGGCGATGCCGAGTTCGACTTTCGCGACGCCCTTCGGATTGAAATAGAGCTTCAGTGGAATGAGCGTCATGCCCTCGCGCTGGATCGCGGCGGCGAGCTTTCCGGCTTCGCGCTTGTGGACCAGCAATTTGCGCTGGCGCTTGGGCTCGTGGTTGAAACGGCTCGCCTGGGTATATTCGGGGATATAAGCGTTGACGAGGAACAGCTCTCCGTCCTTCGCGTAGGCGTAGGATTCCGAGATCGTCGACTTGCCCGAGCGCAGCGACTTCACTTCCGAGCCGACGAGCATGATCCCGGCCTCCAGCGTCTCGTCGATGCTGTAGGCGTAACGGGCTTTGCGGTTGTCGGCGACGATCTTGGTGCCGTCGTCTTTCTTCTTGGACATTTTCAGCTTCTACCACCGTCATGGCTGGCCTCCGAGCCGGCCATCCATCTTTTTTGAATGCGGCGCTTTCGCGCCGCGATGGGTGGCCGGGTCAAGCCCGGCCATGACGAAACAGGAAAGGCAAGCGCTACAGAATCCCCGCGCCCGTCAGGGCGGACTTCACCTTGGCGCGGGCCTCGTCGGTCGCCGGGACGAGAGGCAGACGGACTTCGTCGGTGCTGAGGCCGAGGAGCGACGCGGCGTATTTCACCGGCGCCGGGCTCGGCTCGCAGAACATCGCGTCGTGGACGGGCATCAGGCGGTCCTGGATCTGGAGCGCGCGGTCGAAGGCGCCCTGCATGCAGGCGTTCTGGAATTCCGAGCACAGCTTGGGCGCGATGTTCGCCGTGACCGAGATGCAGCCATGGCCGCCATGGGCCATGTAGCCGAGCGCCGTGCCGTCTTCGCCGGAGAGCAGACGCCAGTCGGTGCCGCAGGCAATGCGCTCGCGGCTCGGGCGCATCAGGTTCGCGGTGGCGTCCTTCACGCCGACGATGTTCTTCAGCTTCGACAGGCGGGCCATGGTGTCGACGGAAATCTCGACGATGGCGCGGCCGGGGATGTTGTAGAGCAGGATCGGGATGTCGACGGCATCGGCGATGGCCGCGAAGTGGCGATACATGCCCTCCTGGCTCGGCTTGTTGTAGTAGCCGGTGACCGAGAGCACGGCGTCGGCGCCGACCTTCTTGGCGAATTTCGTCAGCGAGATCGCTTCGGCGGTCGAATTCGATCCGGCGCCGGCGATGACCGGCACGCGGCCGTTCGCTTCCTCGACGCAGATCTCGATCACCCGCATGTGCTCTTCGTGGGAGAGCGTCGGCGATTCGCCAGTGGTGCCGCAGGGCACGAGGCCATGGCTGCCCTCGGCGATCTGCCAGGACACCAGCTTGCGGAACGCGGCTTCGTCCACCTTGCCGTCTTTGAGCGGCGTGATGAGGGCGGGGATGGAGCCTTTGAGTCTGTCGCGCGCGAACGCCATGGCGGTGCCTGATACCTTCGGAGGGCGCAAACTACAGGGGCGGCAGAGGCGGGAGCAAGCTGTCCTGCGATTTCCCCCGCCCGAAACGGAACCGCGCGTTGCGGGCCGCGTATGCAGTACATGGCCTCGACTTCGCCACAGGGCTGTGGTGGGTAGACGCCAGTTTTCCCCCAAGAGGCGATTCCGCATGACCTTCGGCCGCGCCGCGCTTTTTGTCCTCGGGACGTCGCTTGCCGCGATCGCAGCCTATGCCCAGACCGACAGCGATGTGTTGACGCCGGTCCCCGATGCGAGCACGGACGCAGGCTACACCCCCGACGGCGAGAAGCGGCCCGGCGCGGCGCGGGTGCTGAGCGCGGGCGATCACGATCTCTATGGCCGCGCCTTCGATGCCGCCGACCGCGGCGACTGGACCGCCGCGCGCGGCCTGGCGGCGCAGGGCCATGACGGGATGGCGACGCGGCTCGTCACCTTCCGCTATGTGCTCGACCGCAACAGCGCGGCGAGCTTCAGCGAGATCGACGGCTTCCTGCGCAACAATCCGGGCTGGCCGCTGCGCGATACGCTCTATGCGCGCGCCGAGGTGGCGATGGACCCGGCCATGACCCCGCAGGCGGTGATCGCCTGGTTCGGCGGACGCGATCCGGTGACCGGCATCGGCATGGTGCGGCTGGGCGATGCGCTGATCGCGACGGGCAGCGCGACACGGGGCAAGGATCTCGTCCGCCGCGGCTGGGTGAGCGGCAGCTTCCAGCCCGATGTCGAACTCGCCATCGTGCAGAAGGACGGCGGGCTGTTCACGCCGGAGATCGACCGCGCACGGATGAGCAATCTCATCGCTCGCGACGAGATCACCGCCGCGCAGCGCGAGCTGTCGCGCGTGACCGACGACGTGCAGATCCTGGGCAAGGCACGGATTGCGCTGCGCAGCAACCGCGCTGCAGGCGAGAAGCTTGCGGCGCTCCTGCCGGCGTCGCTGCGCGACGATCCGGGTCTTCTGTTCGATCGGGCGCGGGCGGCGCGCAAGGCGAACGACAACCTTGCCGCGGCACGGCTTCTGGGCGGGCCGACGATGCGGAAATTCGCCAGGAACCATTCGAGCACCTGGTGGGGCGAGGCCAACCAGGTGGTGCGCAATCTTCTCGCCACCGCAAACTACGCCCGCGCCTATGACGTGGTGGACACCACCGGGCTGTCGAGCGGGATCGAGTTCTCCGATTCCGAATTCATGGCGGGATGGATCGCGCTGCGCTTCCTGAAGAAGCCGTCGGTGGCGCTGGCGCATTTCAAGAAGCTGGAGGCCGGTGTGTCGCGGCCGATCAGCCTTGCCCGCGCGCGCTACTGGAAGGGTCGCTCCTACGAAGCGATGCACGATCCCAAGGCCGCCTATGGCGAATACCGGCTGGCATCGACGGCGTCGGAGACTTTCTACGGCCAGCTGGCGCTGGCGCGCATCGATGCGACGCCGATCCTGCATGTCGACGACATGGCCGTGGATATGACCGGAGTCGCGCCGGAGTTCGAGAAGGACGAGATGGTGCGGGCGATGCGCATCCTTGCCGATCTCGGCCAGGTCAACACGCTGCGGACATTCGCGCTGTGGACCTACGACCAGCATCCCGAGCCGAAGCGGGCGAAATACCTGACCCAGTTCCTGACCGATCTCGGCTTCCGCGAAATCGCGCTGCGCGTCGCCAAGCGGGCGAGCTATGCCGGCAACACCTTCCTCGCCTACACCCATCCGGTGATCCCGATCCCGGCCTATCAGGGACCGGGCACGGCGCCCGACCCGGCGATGGTGCTGGGGCTGATCCGGCAGGAGACAGAGTTCGACCCCTCGGCGGTGAGCCATGCCGGGGCGCGCGGACTGATGCAGATGATGCTGGTCTCGGCGAAACAGGCGGCGGCGCGGGCCGGCCTGCCCTATCGGCCGAACGACCTGGTGTCGGACCCGACCTACAACGTCCAGCTGGGCATGGTGGAGTATGAGGGCAATGTGATGAATTACGGCGGCTCGTTCGTGCTCGCCATGGCGGCCTACAATGCAGGCCCCGGCAATGCGCGCAAATGGCTGACGCTCTATGGCGACCCGCGCAATCCGGGCGTCGATCCGATCGACTGGATCGAGCTGATCCCGTTCACGGAAACGCGGAATTATGTGCAGCGCGTGCTGGAGAACACCCAGATCTACCGCAACCGGCTCGCGGGCAAGGATACGCAGACGCGCATCCTGACGGACCTCTATGCCCCGCTGACGCCGCCGGACAAGGTCCTGGCTCCGCCACCGGGCTGACGGCCTACTTGAAAATCGAAAGCCACTCGCGGGCGAGACGCTGGGCCTCGGCGATCTGCGAAGTGTTCATCTCCTTGGAGATGGACGCCCGCCAGCTCTTGGCCTCGTCGCTGCCGCGTAGCGCGGCGAGGTTGAACCATTTGTGGGCGGCGATGAAATCCACATCGACCCCCTGCCCCGTCGAGTAGGCAAGCCCCAGATTGTACATCGCATCCGGCCGGCCGCATTTCGCGTCGGTCTCGAACTGCGCCAGGGCATCAACGTCTATGCACGCCATGACACGATAATCCTCGTCTCTCCTCGTCGGCCGCGGGCTTTCCCCTGCGACGTTGAGGGTCATCGTGAGACGGAACGCATGAACGCAGGGTTAACGGGATTAACCCTGATATTCATACATCGTTAAGAATTGGTGCATGCGGCCGGGATTTGTCAGTGTACTGAGTAACACGCGGCTGCGCGGCATAAAAAAAACCGCGCTTGCGCGCGGTGGAGAAATTCGTTGGGGCTTGGCCGCGGCCTTTTGGAGATGATACGCCTCCGAGCCGCGGCCTTTGCCTTCGCTGGCGGACGCCCGACCCGAAGAGGCGGGGCGGCCGCGAGCGATGTGCGAGCGAAGAACTACTTCTTCTTCTTCTTCGCCTTCTTGGCGGCCTTCTTCTTGGTGGCCTTCTTCGCCTTCTTCTTTGCCATCGGCATGAGAGCAACTCCTTTATCGTTTCGTTCGGGTCGGACGAATCGATCGCCCCCCAAAACACGAACAATATGAGGGACTTGCAATTTCATTTGCAATACGCGGTAACCATAGCGCCCCGGAGCGAATTGCCCGGAATTCATTTAAGGCCCATTTTTCAAGGGTTTCCTGCATCGCTCTGTACACGGATGGAAATTGCCGCGATTTGCGCCTG
Organism: Pseudomonadota bacterium; assembly: GCA_018241025.1. Taxonomy (GTDB): domain Bacteria; phylum Pseudomonadota; class Alphaproteobacteria; order Micropepsales; family Micropepsaceae; genus Rhizomicrobium. The sequence continues at coordinate 58,434 of JAFEEQ010000020.1, read as the reverse complement.
TCAAGCCCGAATTCGCAAAATTGTACGAATCACCCGCTAGAAAGCCGAAATTGATTCGCGGCGCGGAAGCCGAACAAAGGTCGCGCGGCACTCTCCACATCACCGATCTTGTCATGCCGAGGCACATCGCGCAGCGATGCCTCGAAGCACGCACGATGGTGACGTCGCCCTTCGAGGCTCCGCTTCACGGAGCACCTCAGGGTGACGCGGAAGATGGAGCGAGGGCGCGATCAGTCCGGCAGATTGAGTTTCTGCTTGAGGATGGCGTTGACGGCGCCGGGGTTGGCCTTGCCGCCGCTCGCCTTCATCACCTGGCCGACGAACCACGACGCCAGTTTGGGTTTCGCCTTGACCTCTTCGACCTTGTCGGGGTTCGCGGCGATGACGTCGTCGACGACCTTCTCGATCGCGCCGGTGTCGGTGACCTGCTTGAGGCCGCGCGCTTCGACGATCGCTTCGGGATCGCCGCCTTCGGACCAGACGATGTCGAGCAGATCCTTGGCGATCTTGCCGGAGATCGTGTTGGCGGCGACCATTTTGACGATCGCCGCATTGGCGCCGGCCGAGACCGGACCGTCGGCGATGGCGAGGCCGGCCTTGTTGAGGCGGCCGAAATACTCGTTGTTCAGCCAGTTGGCCGCGGCCTTGGCGTCCGCACCCGAGGCCATCATCGCTTCGAAATAGTCCGCCGACTCCTTCTCGGCGACGAGGACCGAGGCGTCATAGGCCGACAGGCCGGCCTTGGTCAGGCGCGTCTTCTTCTCGTCCGGCAGTTCGGGGAGCGAGGCCTTGATCCCGTCGACCCAGGCCTGGTCGAGGACCAGCGGCAGGAGGTCGGGGTCCGGGAAGTAGCGATAGTCGTGCGCGTCTTCCTTGGAGCGCATCGAACGGGTCTCGCCGGCCTTGGAGTCGAAGAGGCGGGTTTCCTGGCGGATCGTTCCGCCGTCCTCGATCACGTCGATCTGGCGGCGGGCTTCGTACTCCACCGCCTGGGCGACGAAGCGCATAGAGTTGACGTTCTTGATCTCGCAGCGCGTGCCGAGATGCTTGAAGTCGCCGGTCGCGCGGAACTTGTCGTAGCCGCCGGCCTTGCAGACCGAGACGTTGACGTCGGCGCGCATCGAGCCTTCGTCCATGTTGCCGTCGCAGGTGCCGAGATAGCGCAGGATGGCGCGCAGCTTCTTGAGGAAGGCGGCAGCCTCTTCCGAGGAACGCATATGCGGCTTGGAGACGATCTCCATCAGCGCGACGCCGGAGCGGTTGAGGTCGACGAAGGAGCTGTCGGGGCTCTGGTCGTGCACGCTCTTGCCCGCGTCCTGCTCCATGTGCAGGCGCTCGATGCCGACGGGGATGGTCGAGCCGTCGTTCATGTCGAGCAGGATCTCGCCCTCGCCGACGATCGGGCTCTTATACTGGCTGATCTGATAGCCCTGCGGCAGGTCGGGGTAGAAGTAGTTCTTGCGGTCGAAGACGGAGGTCAGGTTGATCTGCGCTTTCAGCCCAAGGCCCGTGCGCACCGCCTGTTCGACGCACCATTTGTTGATGACGGGCAGCATGCCGGGCATGCCGGCATCGATGAACGAGACCTGGCTGTTGGGCGACGCGCCGAAGGCCGTGGCGGCGCCGGAGAAGAGCTTGGAGTTCGACAGGATCTGGGCATGGACCTCCATGCCGATCACGATCTCCCAATCGCCGGTCTGGCCCTTGAGGAGCTTGACGGTGCGCTCGGTCATGCCGCCCTCCACCATTCGGTCGGTTTCGCGGTGAAGCCTGCGGCGATCTCGATCGCGCGTGCGGCCTTGAACAGGGTCGCCTCGTCGAAGGCCTTGCCGATGAGCTGGAGGCCGAGCGGCAATCCGTTGGCGGTCAGGCCGGCCGGCACGGCGATGCCGGGAAGACCAGCGAGGTTCACGGTCACGGTGAAGACGTCGTTGAGATACATCTCGACCGGATCGGCGGTCTTCTCGCCGACGCCGAAGGCGGGGCCCGGCGTCGCGGGCGTGAGCAGCACGTCGCACTTCTTATAGGCCTCGGTGAAGTCGCGCAGGATCAGAGTGCGCAGCTTCTGGGCGCGGGAGTAGTACGCGTCGTAATAGCCCGAAGAGAGCACATAGGTGCCGATCAGGATGCGGCGCTGGACTTCCTTGCCGAAACCTTCGGCGCGGGAGCGCTCGTAGAGGTCGACGATGTCCTTAGGCCCGCTCGCGCGGTGGCCGTAGCGCACGCCGTCATAGCGGGCGAGGTTCGAGGACGCCTCCGCCGGGGCGACGATATAATAAGTGGGGAGCGCATATTTGGTGTGGGGCAGCGAGACATCGACGATCTCAGCGCCCTGCGCCTTCAGCCACTCGATGCCCTTCTGCCAGAGCTGCTCGATCTCCGGAGGCATGTTGTCGATGCGGTATTCCTTCGGGATGCCGACGCGCAGGCCCTTCACGCCGTCTTCGAGGGTCGCCTCGTAATCGGGGACGGGAATGTCGACGCTGGTCGAGTCCTTCGGATCGACACTCGCCATATGCTTGAGCAGGAGCGCCGCGTCCCGCACCGTGCGGGTCATCGGACCGGCCTGGTCGAGCGAGGAGGCGAAGGCGACGATGCCGAAGCGCGAGCAGCGGCCATAGGTCGGCTTGATGCCGACGGTGCCGGTGACGGCGGCGGGCTGGCGGATCGAGCCGCCGGTGTCGGTGCCCGTCGCCGCGAGACAGAGATTGCCCGCGACCGCGGCGGCCGAGCCACCCGACGACCCGCCGGGGACGAGGTTGGCGTTGGAGTTGCGCGCGCGCCAGGGATTGAAGACGGGGCCGAAATGGCTGGTCTCGTTCGACGAGCCCATCGCGAACTCGTCCATGTTGGTCTTGCCGAGCATCACCGCGCCGGCATCCCACAGGTTCTGCGAGACGGTGGACTCATAAGGCGGGATGAAGTTGCCGAGGATCTTGCTGCCCGCTGTCGTCTTCACGCCCTTGGTGCAGAACAAGTCCTTGATCGCAAGCGGCAGGCCTTCGAGCGGGCGCGCCTCGCCATGCGCGATGCGCACGTCGGAGGCGACCGCCATCTCGAGCGCCTTCTCCGGCGTCTCGGTCACGAAGGCGTTGAGCGGGCGCGCATCGGCGACCGCCTTCACGAAGGCAGTGGTCAGCTCTTTCGAGGAGACCTTCTTCGCCTGCACGGCGTCGCGGGCCTCGGCGAGGCTGAAATCGGTGAGCTTGGTCGGCAGGGACATCTATTCGACAACCTTGGGCACGACGAAGAAGTGATCTTCGCCGGAGGGCGCGTTGGCCATCAGGGCATTGGCGGCGTCGCCTTCGGTGACGACGTCGTCGCGCATCTTGAGGCGCTGTTCGACGACCGAGGTGAGCGGGGGCACGCCCTCGACATTCACCTCGTTGAGCTGCTCGACCCATTGGAAGATGCCGTTCAGTTCACCGACCATGGGCTCGACGCGGCTCTCGTCGAGCGCGAGGCGGGCGAGCTTGGCAATCTTGCGAACGTCGTCCTTGCCGACGGTCATGGGGAGGCCTATAGGCTGGAAAATCCAAGGGCTTGCTAGCAACCCGATACCTAGGCTGGCAAGTAGTGAATTGCAGCTTCGCGGAGGGCAGATGGGCTATTTTCTGGCCATTTCCTGGGTAGCCACCACCTTGGCATGCTGCGTAGCTGCCGTGCTTTTTATCGATGGATTGCGACATGCCGACAGCTCTCCGAAGCAAGCAGCGGCTGCCGGGATCGCTATCGCCATTGTCGTCATTCCCTACGTCTTCACTCGAGGTGTTGAAGCCATCGCTGAAGCACTTCACCGGAAGTGAGAGAGCTTGAATGTCACTCAGTATCATCGGTATCGACCACGTCCAGATCGCGGTGCCGCGCGCTTTGGAGGCCGAATGCCTCAAATTCTATCGCGAGATCTTCGCCTTTCCGGAGCTTGAGAAGCCCGAGGAGTTGAAGCCCCGTGGCGGGGTCTGGTTCCAGGTCGGCGCGCTCCAGATGCATATCGGGGTCGATCCGGAGGGGAGCCCAAAGAGCAAGCGGCATATCTGCTTCCTGGTCGGCGACCTCGCGGCGGCCAAGGCGGCGGTGCAGCGCGCCGGCGTCGCCATAGAAGAAGAGAGCGTGGCAGAGGGGCTCAGCCGGTTCTTCATCCGCGATCCGGCCGGCAACCGGATCGAGATCGGGCAGCGGTGAGTAGCTCCGACCTTTCACCTCCCCATCGTGGGGAGGTCGACGCGAGCAACGCAAGCGTCGGGTGGGGACGTCACTCCCCCACCCGAAGTGCTTCGCATTTCGACCTCCCCACGATGGGGAGGTGAGGCTGTGGCGATTGTCGCGATTCAGGATTTGAGAGCCGCCCTGCCCGCCGGTGCGCGGCTGCTGGGGCTCGATCTAGGCGAGAAGACCATCGGGCTGGCGCTGTCGGACACGCTGCTGATGGTCGCGACGCCGATGGAGACGCTGAGGCGCGGGAAGTTCTCCGTCGATGCGGCGAAGCTGGAAGATATCGCCGCCAAGCAGGGCGTCGGCGGGTTCGTGGTCGGCCTGCCGCTCAATATGGACGGGAGCGACGGGCCGTCGGCGCAATCGGCGCGGGCGTTCGCGCGCAATTTCGCCGCGCGGAAGCCGGAGCTGCCGATCCTGATGTGGGACGAGCGGCTCTCAACCGCCGCGGTGACCCGGACGCTCCTCGACGCCGATGCCTCACGGCGGCGGCGCGGCGAGGTCGTGGACAAGATGGCTGCGGCTTACATCCTGCAGGGGGCGCTGGAGCGGTTGCGGAATATTTGAGCCCTCGCCCAGCCCAACAATCGTCACGGTCGCTCTTGATGCACCCATCCTTCGGCGCGCAGCGCCAGTAGATTCACGCGGAGGCGCGGAGCCGCGGAGTTGAACTCAACCTCCGCGGCTCCGCGCCTCCGCGTGAACATCCGATGGGCGCTGCGCGCCGAGTCTTGGGCGCGCCGACGCGCGCCTGACGGGTGGCCGGCTCAAGGCCGGCCATGACGGGAGTTAGTAATGCTCCACAACAATCTCCGCCCTCGCCTTGCCCGCCCGGCCCCCCTCGCCTATACACCGGGCTTTAATGACCAGCGCGCCCATCCTGTCGACCAGCCATCTGCTCGGGATCGAGCATCTTTCGGTGGCGGAGATCACCGGCCTGCTCGATTTGGCCGAGACCTATGCGGTGCTGAACCGGGCCCAGAACAAGAAGACCGACGTTCTCAAGGGCCGCACCCTCATCAACATGTTCTTCGAGTCCTCGACGCGGACGCAGAGCTCCTTCGAGCTGGCGGGCAAGCGCCTCGGCGCCGACGTGATGAACATGAGCGTCAAGACTTCGTCGGTGTCGAAGGGCGAGACCCTGATCGATACCGCGACGACGCTGAACGCGATGCGGCCGGATATTCTCGTGGTGCGCCACCAGGATTCGGGTGCGGCGGAGCTTCTGGCGCGCAAGCTCGACTGCTGCGTGGTGAATGCGGGCGACGGAAGCCACGAGCATCCGACCCAGGCGCTGCTCGATGCGCTGACGATCCGGCGGCGCGGGCGGGCGTTCGAAGGATTGATCGTGGCGATCTGCGGCGACGTCGCCCATAGCCGCGTCGCGCGCTCCAACATCCATCTGCTGCTCAAGATGGGCGCGCGGGTGCGGCTCGTCGCGCCGCGCACGCTCCTGCCGGCCGATGCCGACCGTTTCGGCTGCGAGATCCATCACGACATGAAGAGCGGCCTTGCCGGCGCAGACATCGTGATGATGCTGCGGCTCCAGCTCGAGCGCATGTCGGGCGCCTTCGTGCCCTCGACGCGCGAGTATTTCCACTTCTACGGCCTCGATCACAAGAAGCTCGCCTATGCCAAGCCGGGTGCGCTGGTGATGCATCCGGGGCCGATGAATCGCGGCGTCGAGATCGACAGCGCGGTGGCCGACGACATCGAGGTGAGCCTGATCCAGGAGCAGGTCGAGATGGGCGTCGCGATCCGCATGGCGGTGCTGGACGCGCTGGCGCGCGGCCTCGCCAGCGGAGGACGGAACGCGCCATGAGCAGCATCGCTTTCCGCAATGCGCGCCTGATCGATCCGGCCAGCGGGCTCGACGCCAAGGGCGGACTTCTGGTCGAAGACGGAACGATAAAAGACGCAGGTCCGCATCTCGCCGGCAGCGGCGAGGCCGCCGAGATCGTGGACTGCAAGGGCCTCGTGCTCGCGCCGGGACTGATCGATGCACGCGTCTTCACGGGCGAGCCCGGGACGGAATATCGCGAAACGCTGGCGAGCGCTTCGCAGGCGGCGGCGGCCGGCGGCGTGACCACGATGGTGGTCATGCCCAACACCGATCCGGTGATCGACGAGCCCTCGCTGGTCGACTTCATCAAGCGGCGCGCGGGCGCGACCGCGGTGGTGAACGTCGCGCCGATGGCGGCGCTGACCAAGGGCCTGCGCGGCGAGACGATGACCGAGATCGGGCTTCTGCAGGAAGCCGGCGCGGTGGCGTTCACCGACGGCGACCGCACGATCGCCAATGCCCGCGTCCTGCGCCGCGCCCTCGCCTATGCCAACAGCTTCAGCGCGCTGATCGTCGGCCATGCCGAAGATCCGGACCTGTCGGATGGCGCGAGCGCGACGGAGGGCGAATTCGCGATGCGGCTCGGTCTGCCGGCAGCGCCGTCTGCGGCCGAAGCGATCATCGTCGAGCGCGACATCCGGCTCGTCGAGATGACCGGCGCGCGCTATCACTTCGGGCAAATCTCGACGCGGGCATCGCTCGACATCATCGCGGATGCCAAGCAGCGCGGCCTGCCGGTGACCTGCGGGGTCTCTGCGCATCACCTGGCGCTGAACGAGCTCGATGTCGGGTCGTACTACACCTTCCGCAAGGTGAAGCCGCCGCTGCGCTCCGAAGCCGATCGCGCGGCAATGGTCGAGGGCGTGGCGTCTGGGATCATCGACATCATCGTCTCGAGCCACGATCCGCAGGGCGCCGACACCAAGCGCCAGCCTTATGCGGCGGCGGCCTTCGGCGCAGTCGGGCTGGAGACCCTGCTGCCGGTTGCGCTCGGCCTGGTGCATGACGGGCGCGCGACACTCAGCCATGTGCTTGCCACGCTGACCACGATGCCGGCGAAGATCTTCGGGCTTGCCGGCGGCACGCTGGCGAAGGGCACACCCGCCGATCTCGTACTGATCGATCCCGATGCGCCGTTCACGGTGAACGCCGACGCACTGTCCTCGCTCGCGCGCAACACGCCGTTCGAGGGGCGGAATTTCCACGGGCGCGCCGTCGCGACTTATGTGGGTGGGGTGCGGGTGTTCGAGCGCTGATGTCCTCTCCCGCGGGCGGGAGAGGACATCGAGCTACAAATTCTCCGGCGTGTAGGCCTGGGCGACGTTTGCATCGATGGTGGGGATCACGGATGCGTCGGTCTTCATGATCTCGGCGAAGATCTTGCCGAAGGATATCTTGAACGGATCGGCGGCCCAGTGCTCTGGCTTCCACAGATTGGCGCGCAGCACCGAGCGGGCGCAGTGGAAATAGCTGCGGATCACGTCGATCTTCATCACCAGCTTGGCGGGCTTGCCGCGCGCGGAGAGCTGTTCGCACAGCGCGGCATCGTCGTGCAGCGTGGCGCGGCCGCTGATGCGCAGGGTCTCTCCGGTGCCCTGCAGCAGAAAAGTGATGCCGACATTCGGATTGGCGATGACGTTGAGATGGCCGAAGGCGAGATTGTTGCCGGGCCGGTCCGGAAACAGCAGCGTCCTGTTGTCGACGACATGGACGAAGCCGGGCTCGTCGCCCTTCGGGCTGACCTCGAGGCAACCGTTCTCATCCGCGGTCGAGAGCAGCAGAAAGGGCGAGCGCTGGATGAAGGCGATCGACTGCTCGTCGAGATGGTCGCGAACCTTCAGCTTCGTCGGGCCGGCCGGCTCGGGAATGATTTCGCGCAATTGCTCGATCGACGTAATCTGCGCCATGGTTCACCTCTCGATTTCCACCCTGTCACTTCTGCGAATGACTCGCAACTAACAAATGGGCCCTCTCGATCCTTCCCTTAGCTGGCAGCACGCCCTGATCGCGGCAGCAGCCGGCTATCTTTGCGGCTCGGTGCCCTTCGGGCTCCTCTTCTCCTGGGCCTTCGGCGAAGGCGATGTCCGGACCATCGGCTCGGGCAGCATCGGCGCGACCAATGTGCTGCGCACCGGCAACTACGCCGCCGCGGCGCTGACGCTCGCTTTCGATGCCGCCAAAGCGATGTTGCCGGTGTGGTGGATGGGGATTCTGTTCGGCACCGATGCCGGTCTGATCACGGCGCTGTTCGCCTTTCTCGGCCATCTCTATCCGGTGTGGCTGGGCTTCAAGGGCGGCAAGGGAATCGCGGTGTCTCTCGGCATTCTTCTGATCGTGCACTGGCCGGTGGCGGCGCTGGCGCTCGGCACCTGGCTCGCCATGCTGGCGCTGTTCCGCATCTCATCCCTGTCGGCGCTGGTCACGGCGGTAGCGACGCCGGTCTATATGGCGGTGTTTGGCAAGCCGCATGCAGCGGTGCTTTGCGTGCTGCTCGCCGTTCTCGTCTTCATCGCGCATAGCGCAAACATCCGCCGCCTGTTGCGCGGCGAGGAGCCGCGTGTTGGCCGAAGCAAGCCGGCGTGAGCGCCGCGCTCGGTGAAGCCGAACGGCGCGCGTGGCTCCGACTGTCGCGCACGCAGAATGTCGGGCCGGTCACCTTTGCGCAGTTGATCGCGCGCTTCGGCACGGCAAGCGCCGCGCTCAATGAAATTCCGCATCTGGCGCGGCGTGGCGGCGGCGATGCGCTGCGCATCCCGGGCGAGGACGAAGCAAAGCGCGAGATGGATGCGCTGGCGAAACGCGGCGGGCGAATGATAGCGAGCTGCGAGCCGGACTATCCGCGCAGCCTCGCGGCCGCGGAGCCGGCACCGCCGCTCATCAGCATTCTCGGCCACACGACACTGCTCCAGCGCGAGATGGTGGCGATGGTCGGGGCGCGCAATGCCTCGGCGCTCGGACGCAAGCTGGCCGGCACCCTGTCGCGCGGGCTGGGTGAAGCAGGACTGGTCGTCGTGTCGGGGCTGGCGCGCGGCATCGATGCGGCCGCGCATGAGGGCGCGCTGGCGAGCGGTACGGTCGCCGTGGTCGCCGGCGGCGTCGACAATATCTATCCGCCGGAGAACGCCGCACTTTACGAACGCATCGTGGCCGAGGGCTGCATCGTGTCGGAGATGGCGCTTGGACAGGTGCCGCAGGCGCGCCACTTCCCGCGGCGCAACCGGATCATCTCAGGGCTGGCGCGCGGCGTGGTGGTTGTCGAAGCTGCGGAAGGATCGGGCTCCCTGATCACCGCGCGCTTCGCCCTGGAGCAGGGCCGCGAGATTTTCGCCGTGCCGGGTTCGCCACTCGATCCCAGGGCGCGCGGCACCAACCGGCTTATCCGCGACGGGGCGACGCTGACCGAGAACGCGGCCGATGTCGTGGATGGCCTTCGCCCGATCCTGGGGCAGGCTTTCGGCGAGCCGGGACGGGAGCCGCCCTGCCCGCCGCCCGACGACGGCGAGGCAGACCGGATCCGTGCCGCGGTCATCGAATCGATCGGACCCGCGCCGGTTGAGATCGACGAGATCATTCGTCTCTGCCGGGCATCTCCGGCGTCTGTCGCAATAATTTTGCTGGAGTTGGAACTCGCCGGCCGAATCGTCCGTCAGCCGGGCGGCAAGGTCTCGTGGGCCTGATCGGCCCAAGCCTTGGCCTCCTGCGACGCCAGACCGAGCAAGTGCGCCAACAGGGTCTGGCCCTGGCCGAGGGCAATTCTTCGAAGAGATTCAAGGAGGTCCCGGGTATAGCTCGCGCTATCCACCGGACTGATGGGGGTTGAAGGCAGATTGTAAGGAAGGCGCCCAACGCGGGGAAAGCGAGACATGGACAATGGACCAGCAGCGAGACCGCCAAAGGCTATGCGAAGCGCTGGAAGGTTGCAACTTATAGTACTTGTTTTATGTTTTAGCGCGATATTTACAACCTGAGATACAAGTACGGCGATACCCTCGGCGTTGACACCCGGGTTTTCCTCCTATCAAGGTCCGGCCGTTTTCCGGTCCCGAGCGGACCGGATGCCTATATTTGAGGGGCGAAGAACCGCCCCGCCGTAAAAGAAGAGCATTTCACCCCCGATGAACGTCGTCGTCGTCGAGTCCCCCGGCAAAGTTAAGTCGATCAACAAGTATCTCGGCTCGGGCTACAAGGTCCTGGCCAGCTTCGGCCATATCCGCGACCTGCCATCCAAGGACGGGTCGGTGAAGCCGGACGACGACTTCGCCATGTCCTGGGAACTGGACGACCGGGGATCCAAGCGGGTCAAGGAAATTGCCGACGCCGTGAAGGGCGCGGACAAGCTCATCCTCGCCACCGACCCGGACCGCGAGGGCGAAGCGATCTCCTGGCATGTGCTCGAAGTGCTGCGCCAGAGGAAGGCGCTGGGCGACACCAAGATCGAGCGCGTCGCGTTCAACGCGGTGACCAAGGCCGCCATTCTCGAAGCCATCGCCCATCCGCGCGAAATCAATGTCGAGCTGGTCGACGCCTATCTGGCGCGCCGCGCACTCGACTATCTGGTCGGCTTCACGCTGTCGCCCGTCTTGTGGCGCAAGCTGCCGGGCGCGCGCTCGGCCGGACGCGTGCAGTCGGTCGCGCTGCGTCTCGTGGTCGATCGCGAGGCCGAGATCGAGGCCTTCAGGGCGCAGGAATATTGGAGCATCGACGCCGAAGTCACGACGCCGGGCGGCAGCTTTGCCGCGCGGCTGACGCGGCTGAACGGCGAGAAGCTCGACAGGCTGTCGCTGAAGAACGAGGCGGAAGCCAGTGCGGCGGTTGCGGCGATCAACGCGCAGCGTTTTGCGGTGGAGAGCGTCGAGAGCAAACCGGTCAAGCGGCACCCTGCCCCGCCCTTCATCACCTCGACGATGCAGCAGGAGGCCGCGCGCAAGCTCGGCTTCGGTGCCAAGCGCACGATGCAGATCGCGCAGGGGCTCTATGAGGGCATCGATATCGGCGGCGATACGGTCGGCCTGATCACCTATATGCGAACCGACGGCATCACGATGGTGCCGGAAGCGATCGCTGAGGCGCGCGACGTCATCGGTTCACGCTACGGCCGCAACTACGTGCCCGGCGCGCCGCGGCAGTACACGAGCAAGGCGAAGAACGCGCAGGAAGCGCATGAGGCGGTGCGCCCCACCAGCTTCGAGCGCACGCCCGAAGAGATGGCGAAGTATCTCGATGGCGACAGCGCGCGGCTCTATGAGCTGATCTGGAAGCGGGCCATCGCGAGCCAGATGGAAAGCGCCGAGCTCGAGCGCACCACGGTCGACGTGACGAGCGCCGACGGCAAGATCACGCTGCGCGCGACCGGCACGGTGACGCTGTTCGACGGCTTCCTGACGCTCTATCAGGAAGGCAAGGACGACGAGGCGGACGACGACGGCAGCAAGCTGCCCAAGATCGTCGCCGGCGAGGCTGCGCAGGTCGACAAGATCAATCCCGAGCAGCATTTCACCGAGCCGCCGCCGCGCTATTCCGAGGCGAGCCTGGTGCGCAAGCTGGAAGAGCTCGGCATCGGCCGGCCTTCGACATACGCGACGATCCTGTCGACGCTGCGCGACCGCAACTATGTCCGCCTCGACCGCGGCCGGTTCTTCCCGGACGACAAGGGCCGGCTGGTGACGGTGTTCCTGGAACAGTATTTCCCGCGCTATGTCGAATACGGCTTCACCGCCGACCTCGAGGAACAGCTCGACGAGGTTTCGGACGGCAAGCTGAAGTGGAAGGAATTGCTGCGCAATTTCTGGCGCGATTTTTCGGCCGCCGTCGGCGAGACCAAGGATCTCAAGATCTCGAACGTCATCGACGCGATGAACGACATCATGGGCACCTATATCTTCCCGCCCAATGCCGACGGGTCGAACCCGCGCGTCTGCCCGAATTGCGGCAATGGCGAACTCAGCCTGAAGCTCGGCCGCTTCGGCGCCTTTGTTGGCTGCTCGAACTACCCGGAGTGCCGCTTCACCCGGCAGCTCGGCCAGAACAACGACGACGCGGCGGCGCAGCAGCCGCGAGAGCTGGGCGTCGATCCGGAAACAGGCGAGATCATCTCGCTGCGCAGCGGCCGCTTCGGGCCTTACGTCCAGCGCGGCGAAGGCGACAAGCCGAAGCGCGCCGGCATTCCGAAGGATGCCGATGCGGGCGCGGTCGAGCTCGAATACGCGCTCAAGCTGCTCTCGCTGCCGCGCCAGGTCGGCATCCATCCGGATAACGGCAAGCCGATCACGGCGAATTTCGGACGCTTTGGGCCTTACGTCGCGAATGACGGGGTCTATGCCTCGCTGGAATCGTCGGAAGACGTCTTCAATGTCGGCATCAATCGCGCCGTCGATCTGATCACCGAGAAGAAGAACAATCCGCGCGGACGGCGCGGGCCGCAGGCGCTGAAGGAACTCGGCGCCAATGCCGAGGGCACGCCGATCAAACTGATGAAGGGCCGCTATGGACCTTACGTCACCGACGGCGACACCAACGCGACCATCCCGAACGCCGACGAGGCGGAGGGCGTTACGCTCGAGCAGGCGCTGGCGTTGATCGCCGAGCGCGCGGCGAAGGGCGGCGGGAAAAAGAAAAAGAAGAAGGCTGCGGCTCCCAAGAAGGAAGCCAAGGCCCCAAAAACAACCAAGAAATCAACCAAAAAGGCAGCGAAGGCGGACACCGCCGACGCGCCTGCTAAAAAGAAGAAGGCCCCGGTGAAGAAGAAACCGGAACCGGTGGCCGGCGAGTAAGAAAGACTTGAAGAAAAAGAAGACATCCCCATTCGCGCCCGGCATCAACAAGGCGCGCGTGCTCGATTTTTTGCAGAACAATCCGAATGCCACCAAGCGCGACATCGCGCGGGTGATGGGCCTGAAAGGCGCCGACAAAATCCCGTTGAAGCGCATCTTGCGCGAACTGGAAGACGATGGCGCGATCGGCGGCACACGCCGCACCGGCTATCTCGCGGCGGGCGATTTGCCCGAAGTGGCGGTGATCGAGATCAGCGGCACCGATGTCGACGGCGAGCTCCTCGCCCTGCCCCAGAAATGGGAACAGGACGGCCCGCCGCCGCAGATCGTCGTGGTACCCGGCAAACACGAGGTCGGGCCTGCACCCGGCATGGGCGAGCGTGTGCTCGCGCGGCTGAGCAAGACGGCCGACGGCTGGGAAGCGCGCGTCATCAAGCGGCTGGGCGCGAGCGCGCATCAGGTGCTGGGCGTGCTGATCGAGGCGATGAATGGGCTGCGCATCGCGCCCATCGACCGCAAGAGCCGGACCGAGTTCGCGGTCGACAATCGCGATCGCGGCGGTGCGCAGCACAACGAACTGGTCCTGGCCGAGCCGCTGTCGGGCCGGGCGCAGGGATTCCCGCGCGCCCGCGTGGTGCAGCGCCTGGGCAGCATGAACGCGCCCAAGAGCGTGAGCCTGATCGCAATTCATGCGCACGGCATCCCGACCGAGTTTCCGCAGGACGCGCTCGACCAGGCCGAGCGCGCGGCGCCGGCCGATCCACGCGGCCGCACCGATCTGCGCTCGATCCCGCTCGTCACCATCGATCCGGAAGATGCGCGCGATCATGACGACGCGATCTGGGCGGCACCGGACGACGATCCGAAGAATCCGGGCGGCGTGGTGGCCTTGGTCGCCATCGCCGATGTCGCGCATTACGTGACGCCGGGCTCGGCGCTCGACCGAGAAGCCTACAAGCGCGGCAACTCGGCCTATTTTCCGGACCGCGTCGTGTCGATGCTGCCCGAGCGGCTCTCGGCCGATCTGTGCTCGCTGAAGGAAGGCGTCGACCGCGCCTGCCTCGCGGTACGGATGGTGTTCGACAGGAAGGGCGAGAAGAAGCGGCATCAGTTCATCCGCGGGATCATGCGCTCGGCGGCACGGCTCACCTATGCGCAGGCGCAGCGCGCTTTCGACGGCAAGCCGGATGCGGCGACGAGCGAGATCGCGCGCGCGACGCTGAAAGGCGTGTGGGATTGCTACCAGGTGCTGCTGAACGAGAAGCGCATCCGCCATCCGCTCGAACTCGATCTGCCGGAGCGGCGCATCCAGCTCGGCGAGGACGGCAAGGTGAAATCCATCGCCTTCCGCGAACGGCTCGAGTCGATGAAGCTGATCGAGGAGTTCATGGTGCTGGCGAATGTCGCCGCGGCGGAATCGCTGGAGCGCCATCGCACGCCGCAGATCTACCGCATCCACGACACGCCCTCGCGCGAGCGGGTGATGTCGCTGGTCGACTTCCTGAAGACCATCGGCTTCCCGTTCACCCGCGACAAGATTCTGAAGCCTTACGTCTTCAACATGGTGCTGGAACGCGGCAAGGGCGGGCCGCATGAGGCGGTGCTGAACGACGTGGTGCTGCGCACCCAGGCGCAGGCGGTCTATTCGCCGACCAACATCGGACATTTCGGGCTCAACCTTCAGCGCTATTCGCACTTCACCTCGCCGATCCGGCGCTATGCCGACCTGATGATCCATCGCGCGCTGATCAAGGCGCACAAATTCGGCGATGACGGGCTGACGGCCGGCGAAGAAAAGCGCATGGGCCAGATCGCCGAGCACATCTCCAACACCGAGCGGCGGGCGATGGCGGCGGAGCGCGACTCCACCGACCGCTACATCGCCGCCTATATGGAAGACCGTGTCGGCGCGAATTTCGACGCGCGGATCACCGGTGTGACGCGCTTCGGGCTGTTCGTGCGGATCGGCGAGAGCGGTGCCGAGGGACTGCTGCCGATCCGCGCGCTGGGCGGCGAGTTCTTCCGCCACGACGAAGCAGCGCATGCCCTCGTCGGCGAGCGGACGAAGAAGACCTACAAGATGGGCGACACGCTGACGGTGAAACTCGCGGAAGCCGCGCCGCTGACCGGCGGGTTGCGTTTCGACCTTGCGGAGCTGTCGGAGAGCGCCAAGGCGTTCAAGGGCAAGTTCAAGGGCAAGCAGCGCGGGCCGAAGACGCCGAAGAGCCGGATGAAGCGGAAGAAGCAGACACCGATCGTGGTGCGGAAGTAGGGTATCTTTCCCGAACCCATGCAACCGTCATGGGCGGCCGCCCATCCATCTGGCGCACATCCGCGCGCCAATGACTCTCTTGCGCTGCTATCGCAGCGCGATGGATGGCCGGGTCAAGCCCGGCCATGACGGAGAGCGAATTTGAGTGTTTGCGAGACTTCCACCTACAATCCCCCCATGACTCAGGTTTTCGATTCCGACAACGAGAAGGTCGTCGAGCAGGTGCTCCGGCCGAAGGATGCGGCGACGCTGGTGCTGGTGAAGCGCGAGGGCGGGACCGCGCGCGTGCTGATGGGCCAGCGCCACGGCAATATGGCGTTCATGGCCAACAAATATGTGTTCCCCGGTGGACGCCTCGATGCTGCGGATGTGCGTGTGCCGGTCGCTGCGGAACTTCGTCCCGAGGTCTCGGCGCGGGCGTCGCACGGCATTTCGCCGGGGCGGGCACGCGGGCTGGCGCTGGCGGCGATCCGCGAGACCTTCGAGGAGACCGGCATCCTGCTCGGCGAACGCGCCGGGAAAGTGCCGCGCACACGCGCGCCGGCGTGGAAGGCATTCTTCGCCCATGGGATCGTCCCGCGCCTCGACACGCTGGAGATGATCGCGCGCGCAATCACGCCGCCGAACCGCACCCGCCGCTTCGATGCGCGCTTCTTCATGGCCGATGCGAGCCTGATTGCGCATCAGCTCGATGGGGCGGAGACGGAAGAACTGCTGACGCCGGCGTGGCTGACCATCGATGAAGCGCGGGCGCTCGACCTGCCGAGCATCACCCGCACGGTTCTCGACGAAGTCGAAGCGCGCGTGAACGGCGACACGGCACGGCCGGCGCCGTTTTATCGCTTCACGCGCGGCAAACCCGCCCTCGTCCACATTTAGGCGGGCGAACGCATTGCCGCCCTCCAACCCAATGCGTTCGCCCGCCGAACACACCCGACTGCTCAGCCTGCTCGCCATCCTTTCGACCTGCCTCGCCTTCGCGATCGGAATGGGGCTGACGCTGCCGCTGCTATCGCTGCTGCTGGAGCGGCGCGGGTTTCCGGGCGTGGTGACGGGCGCGAATCTCGCCACCGCCGGACTTGCCGCGATCGCCATTACGCCTTTCGTGCCGCGGCTGATCCGGCGCTTCGGCACCGCGACCTATCTCGGCGGCGCACTGGTCATGTCCGCCTTCGCGCTCTTGCTTCTCTATGCCGTGCCGAGCCTGTGGCTGTGGTTCCCGGCTCGGTTTCTGCTCAGCACCGGTTTGAACGGTCTCTTCGTTGCTTCGGAATTCTGGATCAACCAGCTCGCCGATGCGCGCAACCGCGGGCGCTATATCGCGCTTTACGGCGCCGTGACGGCGGGCGGCTATGGCATCGGGCCGGCGATCCTCTGGGCGTTCGGTGTCGAGGGCATCGTGCCGTTCCTGCTCGGTGCCGGTATGTTGTTGCTCGCGGTCATCCCTGTGGTCGTTGCGCGCAAGGCGGCGCCGCAGCTCGATCCGGAGCCGGGACCTTCGGTGCTGCATGCCTTGCGCGTCGCGCCGGCAATCCTGCTGGCCGCGCTGGTGTTCGGAGCCATCGATGCGGGAATGGCGGGGCTGTTTCCGGTCTATGCGGTGCGCTCGGGCTATTCGTCGTCGCATGCGGTGCTCGCGATCACCGCGATGTCGCTGGGCAGCATCGTGTTCCAGTATCCGCTGGGCTATCTCTCCGACCACATGGACCGGCGGCGTCTGTTGATGCTGTGCGCGCTGTTCGGCGTGGCGAGCGCCGTGGCGGCACCGTTTCTGATGCCCTTCCCTGCCGCGCTCTACACGCTGCTCTTCGCCTGGGGCGGGATCGTTCTCGGCATCTACACGATCGGATTGACCCTGCTGGGCGAGCGGTTCAAGGGCGCCGAGCTGGCGAGCGCCAATGCGGCGAATGTGATGCTGTATGCAACCGGCCTGCTGGCAGGACCACTGATCGAGGGCGTCGCACTCGATGCCTGGAATCCGCATGGACTGATGGCCGTGCTGGCGGTGATCGGTCTGGCCTATGTCGCCGCGCTGGCCTTCCTGCCCGAATTGCACCGCACCACGGATCGTCCGGCTCCATCCGGATTCTAGACAGCGATTACTTTGCAGCCTCTCTCGACCGCCGGTTGGAACCTGCTAGCATTGCCGCACAACTGGGGGGATACATGCGCGCGATTGTCGGATCGGCGATACTTTGTCTTGGGGCAAGCCTTGCAACAGCCGTGCAGGCGACCACGACGCCGATGGATTTAGTTTTCGACACCGAACCCACCACGTTCTCGCTGGGCGATGGCGATACGCTCGAAGGCGTACAGAACATCACGACGATCCGCGACATCTCCTTCGACGGGATGGGCACGATCGACACCGCCGGATACACGGTTGAGTTCGTCGGTGTCCTGAAAGGACCCAGCGGCTTCACAAAAGCGGGAAGCGGAACGGTCATCATCAGCACGGCAGCGACTTTCGCCGGCCCGGTGACCGTATCGGATGGTGTTCTTCAGATCGACAACGGCGCGAGCATCGCTTCGCTGACCGCCGATATCGTCGACAATGCGCAGGTGGTCTTCGACTATGGCGGTCTGGGGACCTACGCCGGCTCGATCAGCGGCACGGGCACGCTGCTGTTGAACGGCGCCGGCACGACGGTGTTCACCGGCGATGTGGCGATGACGGGCGGCACGACGCTCACAACCGGCACTTTGCAGATCGGCGATGGCAGCGGCACGGGTTCGATCTCGGGCACCATCGTCAATGACGGCCAGATCGTCGTGAACCGCACCGGAACATGGACGCTGTCGTCGGACATCAGCGGCAGCGGCACGCTCGAGGTCATGGCCGGCGGCACGACGGCGCTGACAGGCACGGCGGCAATGACGGGCGGCACGACGATCGACGCGCTCGGCACGCTGCAGATCGGCGGCGGCGGAACGACGGGTTCGCTGTCCGGCAGCATCGTCGACAACGGTACGCTGGCTTTCGATCATTCGGACGACATCACCTTCGCGACCGTGGTGACCGGTACGGGCGGGTTGCAGCAGCTCAGCAGCGGGACGCTGACGCTGACCGGCAACAGCACGATCACCGGCGATACCGAGATCGATGCCGGTTCCACACTGCAGCTCGGCAATGGCGGAACGACGGGTTCGGTCGCGAGCGCGAATTTCGTGAACGCCGGTACGCTGATCTTCAATCGCAGCGATGCGGTGACCTTTTCGGGCGATTTTCAGGGCGCCGGCGCCGTGACGAAGGCCGGTTCGGGCACACTTACGCTCAACGGCAATACCACCGGCACCGGGACGATCACGGTCAGCGCCGGAACGCTGACCATCGGCGATGCCAGCCACACCGGCGCGAGCGTAACGCAGAACGTAACCGTGGCGGCGGGCGGCACGATGAACGGATACGGTTCGGTTCTGGGCACGCTGACCGACAACGGCACCGTCACGCTGGTCGGCGCCGTGACGAGCCTCCAGGCAGGCGCCTATACCCAAGGCACCGGCGGCACGCTCAAGCTCGACATCGCGCCGGCCACGGCAGATGTCGTTCACGTCACGAACGCGGCGAATTTGAGCGGAACGCTGGCGCTTACCTCGGCCACCGGCAGCTATGGCTCCGTCACGCGGACCATCCTCGATGCGGCGAGCGTCAGCGGCGGCTTCACCGCGATCACCGGTGCCCCGGCCGGAGAGGCCGCGGCGCTGATCTACGGTCCCACGACCGTAACGCTGAGCCTGACGCCGGAGGCGCCCGCCCAACTATTCGCGGATTTCGACCAGACGAGCTTCGGCATCGACCGCGCCATCGGCGACATCCTGTCGGATCGCGTCTTCGCCCATCGCTGCCGGGTGCGGCAATGCGATGCGATCCAGTTCTGGGTGCAAGGCTATCACGGCGTCAGCGACGTCGATCCCGACGGCACGACGGCGGGCTTCAGCAGCCATGACAGTGGCGTGATCGGCGGCATCGACTTCCTGGCGGACAGCGCAACGAATGCCGGCCTGTTCTTCGGCTACCAATCCGGACGCATGGGCGTTTCGGGCGGCGCCGGATCGGCCAGCATGCACAGCTATGTCGTCGGCGCGTCGGCCGGCGCGGCAGCGTTCGGCATGCGGTTCGACGCCGATTTCCGCTACCTGGTGAACAAGGCCGACACCAGCCGCAGCGTCAGCGGCGGGCCCTTCACCGCAACGGCATCGCCGCGCGCCAACATCACGGCGGGCACGGTGCAGGTGACGTTCCCTCTGATCACCGGCGTCGCCGCGCTGGCGCGGGTGAGCTACGCGTCGCTGTCGCAGGACGCCTTCGCCGAGACCGGCGCGGGCAATTTCGACTTCACCGTCGACAAGGAGAGCCATTCGGCCGGATATGCCGATGTCGGCTTCCATTACTCGGCGGCGATGGCGCTCTCGACGAATACGACATTGGCACCCACGCTGAATGCCGGGTTTCGCATTCCTCTGAGTTCGCCGTCCCCCGCGCTCAGCGTCGGCCTCGTCAACGACGCGCTCGGCTCGCGCTTCGCCTCCCAAGGCCCCGACCGCTACGAGACCGGTGGATTTGCGAGTTTTGGACTCGCGATCAACGGCCGGAACGGGCTTTCGCTGGCGGTGCGCGCCAATGGCGAAGCCGCCAGCGGCCACAATTTCGCTTCGGTCAGCGTCGCCGGTTCGATGCGATTCTAACGTAAGATCAGTGGGTTAGGCCCAGCCGGGCGACGTCCGTCCAGCGGGCGGGCCCCGGCTTGACTTCCCCCC
This sequence comes from Pseudomonadota bacterium, assembly GCA_018241025.1. GTDB lineage: Bacteria > Pseudomonadota > Alphaproteobacteria > Micropepsales > Micropepsaceae > Rhizomicrobium. The sequence continues at coordinate 38,579 of JAFEEQ010000020.1, read as the reverse complement.
GCCGAAAGCTAAATTCCCGGCCCTTCGAGAGATTTGCAGGAGTTGTCGCCCATGGCGAAGCCCACCACGGCCAAGATCAAGCTCAATTCGGGCGGCGGCACCGGATTCTATTACGTGACCAAGAAGAACACCCGCACCATGACGGAGAAGTTCAAGGTCCGTAAGTACGACCCGGTCCTGCGCAAGCATGTCGAGTTCAACGAAGGCAAGATCAAGTAATCTTTGCCGCGTTCACGCGTTTCGAGACGGCCCGCCTTGCGCGGGCCGTTTTCGTTTGTGGAGTGGTGCACCGCGTCGTGCTTCGAGGCTTCGCTTCGCGAAGCACCTCAGCATGACGCGAATGAGAACGTTGCGACTGTGTCAGTAGGCACGTCATCCTGCGGTGCTCAGAAGGGGCCTCGAAGGACGACGTGCCGGCGCCCTACTCCGCAGCCGCCTTCGCGCCGCGCGCGGCTTCGACACGGTTGATGAAGTCCACCATGTAGCCCGTCACCACCGGGATCGCGCCGAGCGGCATGTCGTGGCCCCAGCCTTCGATCTCGTGATACTCGCTGCCGGGAATGCACTGCGCTGTGTGGCGGCCGCCATCGGGGCGGATGAGCGTGTCGGCCGAGCCGTGCAGCACCAACGCCGGCATGGCGAGACCCTTGAGGCGCTCGGTGCGCGGCGGGCTGGCGACAATGGCCGCGTACTGCCGCGATGTTCCTTCGGGATAGAACATGCGGTCGTAGCTATCGCCGATGAGCTTGCCGAGGCGATCTTCGTCGAACGGCCAGGCGGTCGAGGCATAGGCGCGGCGGCCCTTCAGCGAATGGACGATCACGGTCTCGCGGTCGTTGCCGGGCGACGGCGTGAGCAGCGCCTTCTGCGCCTCGGGCGTCGAGGGCGGCAGCGACGGGTCCGATGTCGTCGAGAAGATAGAAATCAGCGAGCGGCACTTGCCGGGATGATCGAGCGCGACAAGCTGGGCCAGCATGCCGCCCATAGAGCAGCCGGAAATGTGCGCCGTCTCGATGCCGAGCGCGGTGAGAAGCGAAGCTGCGTCGGTCGCCATGTCGGCCAGGGTATAGGGCACATCCGGTTTCCTGCCGGCGCGGACATCGGCGATGACCTTCTGGATATCGGGGACGATACCGTCCCATTTGCGGGCGAGGCCGACATCGCGGTTGTCGAAGCGGATGACGCGCATGCCCTTCGCTTCCAGCGCCTGGTGGAATTCCACCGGCCATGAGGTGAGCTGGCTGCCAAAACCGTTGATGAACAGAAGGGGCACGCCATCGCGGGGGCCGCTGTCGACGTATTCGATCTCGTTGCCGTTGGCCATGATTCTGGGCATGCGTCACTCCCCGTGTTTTGGGGCCACATTAACGCTCGGGCCTTGCTTGACAAGCGGCGGGGCGGACAGGACTTTGCCGCCCATGCGCCGTATCCTTTCCCGCCTCGCCGACGAAACGTTCGACCTGCTGATCATCGGTGGCGGGGTGACCGGCGCCTGCGTGGCGCGTGACGCCGCGATGCGCGGGATCAAGGTGGCGCTGGTCGAAAAAGGCGATTTCGCAAACGCAACCAGCGCCCATAACTCCAAGCTGGTGCATGGCGGGCTTCGCTATCTGCGCAATTTCGAGCTGGGCCTGGTGCGCGAGTCGCTGAAGGAGCGGCGGATCTGGCAGCGCATCGCGCCGCATCTGGTGCACCCCCTGCCCTTTCTGGTGCCGATGTACGATGCCGGCTTCAAGGGCCGCGCGACGCTGGCGGCGGGTCTGACGCTCTACGACATGTTGTCTTTCGACAAGGGCTGGCTCGACGACCCGGCGCAACGTCTGCCGAACCATAGCTGGCTGAACAAGCAGAAGGCGCTGGAAGCCGAGCCGGTGTTGGACGGCAAGGGTTTCGAAGGTGCGTTCAAATATTACGACGCGCAGATGTATGCGCCGGAGCGGCTCGCGCTCGAATGTCTGATCGAAGCCGATGGCGACGGCGCGGCGATCGCGAATTACGTCGAGGCGGTGTCGTTGATCAATCGCGAGGGGCGGATCGAAGGCTGCACGGTGCGCGACGTTCTGGGCGGCGACAGTTTCGATGTGCGGGCCAAGCTCACGCTGGTCGCGGCTGGACCCTGGGCCGACATCTTCCTGGAGCGCGCGCTCGGCAAGCCGCCATCGCACAAGCTGCTGCGCTCCAAGGGCATCCATGTCCTCGTGCCGGCAATGACCAAGAGCAACGCTCTGACCGTCGCGGCCGGCGGCGGGCATTTCTTCGTGCTGCCGTGGCACGGCCATACGCTGCTCGGCACGACCGATACCGCCTTCCAGAGCGCGCCAGACGAAGTCGGGGTGAGCGGCGCCGATATCGACGGGTTCTTCGGCTTCATCAATGCGAATTTGCCGGGCGCGGCGCTGTCGCGCGGCTCGGTCGAGCATTTCTATGCGGGCCTAAGGCCGCTGGTCGATGACGGGTCCGGCGATACCTATGGCGCGAGCCGCCGCGCCGAGCTGGTCGACCACAGCGAAAGCGACGGGCTCGACGGATTGTTCTCCGCCATCGGCGGCAAGTGGACGACCTCGCGCGACCTGGCGCAGAGCGTGGTCGACGACATCGTGGAGAAGCTGTCGTTGAAGGCCGCCGAGTGCGAGACCGACGAGGAGCCGACGGCGGGCGGCGATATCGACCGCTTCGACGATTTCCTGAAGGACCAGCGCGCGGCGCATGGCGACCTGCCGACACTGGAGCATCTGGCGCATATGTACGGCACCCGCCTGCCCGACATGCTGGCGGAGGCGAACAACCGGCCGGAGCTGCGTGCGGCCATCGGCGGTGCCGGCGATATCGGCGCACAGGTGCTGTTTGCGATGCGCGAAGAGATGGCGATGACGCTGGCCGATGTCGTGATGCGGCGCACCTGCATCGGCCAGATCGGAGCGCCGACGGCGGAGACGCTCGAGCGCACGGCGTCGCTCATGGCCGCGGAACTGGGCTGGGACGAGGCGCGCAAGGCGCGTGAGATCGCTTCGCTCTCCGGGGCCTTCACCTTCCGGGACGACGCGTGACCGCCTTCGTCGTCGTCAATCCGCGCTCGGGCAACGGCCGCACCGGGCGGGAATGGCGTTCCATCGCGCGTGATCTCGAAAGCGTCTATCCGCATATGGAGGTCGCTTTCACCGAGGCACGGGGCGACGCGACCGCGCTGGCGCGCAATGCGCTGATCGACGGCCATCAGGAAATCGTCGCGGTCGGCGGCGACGGCACGATCAACGAAGCCGTCAACGGCATGTTCGACGAAGAGGGCGCGATCAATCCGGACGCGGTTTTCGCTTTCGTGACCAGCGGCACCGGAGGGGATTTCCGCAAGAGCTTTGGCGTCGAAGCGGGACCGGCCGCTGCGGTCGCACGGCTGAAGACCGCGCATGTCCGGCCTGTCGATATCGGGCGCGTATCCTGTCTCACCGAGGCCGGCGGCACGGCGGTGCGCCACTTCATCAACATCTCGTCCTTCGGGCTTCCCGGCGTGATCGTGGCGTCGGTGAACCGCGCGCGGATCGCCAAGCTGTTCGGCGGCTCTTTCGCTTTCGCGTTTCACAGCGCAGTCGCGATGCTGCGCTATCGCCCGACGCCGCTGCGGATCAAGGTGGACGATGCGCTGGACGAGATCGCGAATGTGGGCACGCTGGCGGTGGCGAATGGCAGGTTCTTCGGCGGCGGCATGATGATCGCGCCGGGCGCGGTGGTGGATGACGGGCTGTTCGAGGTGGTGATCATGGGCGGCGCGCCCAAGGGTCAATCGGTTGCCAAGATGAAGCTGATCTACACCGGCGAGCATGTGAACGAGCCGAATGTGCGCGTGCTGCGCGGGCAGAGGATCGTAGCCGCCCCGGTCGCGGAGACCGGCGGGCGGATGGTTTATATCGAAGCCGATGGCGAGGTGGCCGGCGTGCTGCCGGCGACATTCGAGATATTGCCGAAGGCGCTTAATCTCAGATGCTGAGCGAGACGGTCTTAGCCATCCTTCCAACCCGTCATGGCCGGGCTTGTCCCGGCCGTCCATACTCCCGATTGCCGGGCCTGCGATCTTGGATCGCCGGGACAAGCCCGGCGATGACGATTGGGAGTTGGTTGGCAATCATGCCGGGACACGCATGACCATCGATCGCAGCAAAATCAGCTGGAACGGCTGGGGCTGGGCGGCGCATGCCGATGCGCTGGCCGGGCGCGACGAGGTGTGGAGCTGGCTCGCCGCCGAGCTCGGCATGCCGGCGCTCCTCGCGACGCCGGCACGCACGCTGGAAAGCATCACGCTGCAGCCGCCGCGTCTCGATGCCGAAGCGCGCGCAAAATTTGAAAGCATCCTCGGCGCCGAGCGGGTCAAGGATGGGACCTACGAGCGCATCTTCCACGCCCGCGGGCGCAGCTATCACGACCTGCTTTGGCTGCGGTCCGGAGAGATTCCGAATCCGCCCGATGCGGTGCTCTATCCGCGCAGCGCGGACGACGTGCTTGCCCTGCTCCATGCCGCCGGCGAACTCGGCGTGGCAGTCGTTCCGTTCGGCGGCGGCACGAGTGTCGTCGGCGGCGTTACCGCGGACACAGGATCGTTCGGCGCGGTGGTGACGCTCGATATGTCGGACATGGACCGTCTGCTGGCCGTCGACCCGGTGGCGATGACGGCGACAGCGGAAGCCGGCATCTATGGGCCCGCGCTCGAGAAAGCACTCGGCGAGCAGGGCTTCACGCTCGGGCACTTCCCCCAATCCTTCGAGTTCTCGACGCTGGGCGGATGGATCGCGCATCGCGGCGCGGGGCAGAATTCGCTCGGCTATGGCCGGAGCGTCGACTGGCTGGTGGCTGCGAAGCTGGCGACGCCGCGCGGCGTGCTCACGGCGGGCGGCTATCCGGCGTCGGCCGCCGGGCCGCAGCTTCTCGATCTGGTGCTCGGCTCGGAAGGCATTTTCGGTGTCGTGACCGAGGCGACGGTGCGGCTGCATCGCAAGCCGGCCGCGAGCGACTATCGCGGCTATCTATTCCACGATTTCGGCAGCGGCGCCGAGGCGATCCGCGAGGCGGTGCAATCGGGCATTCCCGCAGCGATGCTGCGCCTGTCCGATGCGGGCGAGACGCGGTTCTACCGCGCGTTCGGCGCGCTCGGGAAGAAGCGGGGCCTGCGCGGACGGATCGAGGACTTCGTGCTGAACTCGCGCGGCTTCGACGACAAGGCCTGCGCGCTGGTTGCGGGGTTCGAGGGCGGCGACGCGGACGTCGCGCGCGGCCGCGCGGCGTTTGCGGCCATCGCCAAGAAACATCGCGCGCTTTCGCTCGGCGAGGGCCAGGGGCGGCGCTGGAAGGAAGGCCGGTTCCACGGACCCTATATGCGCGAGCCGATGATGGAGCATGGCGTCGGCGTCGATACGCTCGAGACCGCGACGCGTTGGTCGAATGTCGAGACGCTTTATGTGGCGGTGCAGGACGCGCTGGAAAAGGCGATCCGAGAAACCGCGCCGCGCGACGGCGCCCATGGCGTCGTGCAATGCCATATCAGCCACGCCTATCCCGACGGGGCGAGCCTTTACTTCACCTATATCTTCCCGCGCGCGCTCGACCGCGAGATCGATCAGTGGCGAACGATCAAGACGGCCGCGTCGGATGCCATCGCCGCGCATGGCGGGACGATCTCGCATCATCACGGCGTGGGCGAGGATCACCTGCCCTGGATCGCCGGCGAGAAAGGCGCGCTCGGCATCGATGTGCTGCGCGCGGTGAAGATGGCGCTCGACCCGAAGGGTGTGATGAATCCGGGGAAGCTGGTGCCGTAGCGCGGCGCTTAAGCCACGCCTTCCTTCAGCGCAGCCGCGGCCGCGGCGACGGCTTCGCGCGCTTTCGGGATAAGACTGCGCATCGAGAAGAAGCCGTGCACCATGCCGGGGTAGTCGACATGCGTGACCTCGACACCGGCCGCGTCGAGCTTGTCGGCATAGGCCTTGCCTTCGTCGCGCAGGGGATCGAAGCCGGCGGTGATGACATAGGCGGGCGGCAGACCCGAGAGATCGGCGCAGAGTAGCGGCGAAAGACGCGGATCGCTGCGATGCGCGGCATCGGGGCAATAGAGCCGGGTGAACCAGTCCATGCCGTCCTTCTCGAGGAAATAACCCTTGGCGTTTTCGCGCATGGACTTCGTCTCGACCGGCGCACCGAGCTGGGTGACGGGATAGATCAGGAGCTGATAGCGCAACGCCGGTCCGCCCTCGCGCTTCGCGAGCTGCGCCGCTACGGCGGCGAGATTGCCGCCGGCGCTGTCGCCGCCGACGGCAAGGTGCGCGGGATCGATGCCGAACGCGGCGGCATGCGCGGCGACGTACTGCGTCGCGGCCCAGCAATCGTCGACCGCGGCGGGGAACGGATGCTCGGGCGCGAGGCGGTAGTCGACCGAGACAACGCGGCATCCGGAGCCGTTGGCGAGACAGCGGCAGAGATCGTCATGGGTCTCGAGATCGCCGATCACGAAGCCTCCACCGTGGAAAAAGACCAGGCCGGGAAGCGTCTGTTCTCCGGTGAGGCCGAGCGGCGTGTAGACGCGGAGCGGGATTTCGCCGGCCGGACCGGGAATGGTGCGGTCTTCGCTCCTACCGATCTGCGTGTCACCGCCGCGGAAGATGCCCGCGCGCATCGCGGCCCGCGCCGCCTGCGGACCGATCTCGTACATTTTCGGCAGCTTCAACGCCGCCATCTGCTCGAGAAGTTTGCGGACGTGAACGTCGAGGGACATGGGGAGACTCCGGTGGCGTTGCCAGTAATTCTGTCATCCCCGGCCGAGCGATGCGCAAGCATCGCGAGGGGAAGGGGACCCAGTTGTTGAAATCTACATGTCTAGATTTCTTGTTCGGATACTGTGCCGTCGAGAGCCAGCCGTTGTCACTACCTGGGTCCCCTTCCCCTCACTTCGCTCGGCCGGGGGATGACAAGAGAGTGGAGGAGTTACTTCAACATCCCCGCGACCGCCTTTGCCGCGGCGGCGAGGGCTTCGTGGGCCTGGGGGAGGACCGACTGAAGATAGACGAAGCAGTGCACCATGTCGCTGTAATCGACGACTTGCACCTTCACACCCGCGGTACGCAGCTTGTCGGCATATTGCATGCCTTCGTCGTGCAGCGGATCGTAACCGCCGAGCATGACGTAAGCCGGCGGCAAGCCGCTGACATCCTTGGCCCGCAGCGGCGAGAGCTTCGGATCGTTCTTGTCGACGCCATCGGGCAGATAGGAGCCGTAGAACCAGTCCAGCGTTTCCTTCTCCAGGAAATAGCCGACGGCGAATTCGCGCAGCGAACTCGTTTCGGCACCGATCTGGGTCACCGGGAAGAGCAGCATCTGGGCCGCGACGACACCCTTCTTCGCCTGCTGCGCGACTTCGGCCGCGAGCGCGCCGCCAGCACTGTCACCGCCGACCGCGATCCGATTGGCATCCACGCCGATGTCGGAGGCGTTCTGCTCGACCCAGTTGAGCGCGGCGAGCGCGTCGTCGAAGGCGGCGGGAAATTTGTGCTCGGGCGCGAGGCGGTAATCGACCGAGATGACGCGGAGGTTGCCCTCGTTCGCCATCATCCGGCAGAGGCCGTCATGGCTGTCGATGTTGCCGATGACGAAGCCGCCGCCGTGATAGTAGACGAGCGCGGGCATCGCCTCGCCGCCGGCCGCAACCGGCGAATAGACGCGCACGGGAATCTCGCCGCCGGCGCCGGGCACCATGATGTTCTCGGTCTTGCCCACCGGCACATCCTTGGGGCCGACCATCTGCATCATGGCGTTGAAGGTCTGGCGCGCGATGTCGGCGCCGACTTCGGACATCTTGGGGCCGCCCATCGCCTTCATCTGGTCGAGGAAGGCTTTCACCAGGGGATCGAGAGGCATGTCGCGGGGTTCCGGTCGTGAAGGGACCGGGAGTGTGACGGCAAGTCGGGCGGCGGTGCAAGGGCGGGCCGCAAGCCCGATGCTAGTGCAGCGTCACCGGCCTGTCGGGATCGAGGCCGAACTCGATGATGTCGGCGAGGAAGATGCACATCGTGAACCAGAAGCGGGCACGCTCGGTCGCGCCTTCGGCTTCGAAGGACACGACGGCGCGGCGGGCAAAGGCCATCGCCTCGCTTCCATGCTCTTCGGTGAGATCGGCGGCCAGACGGCAGAGATCTTCGGCGCTGAGGTTTTCCATGACACGTCCCTTTCGTCCCGCGAGTAGAACAGAGCGCGCGTGACGTCCGGGTTAATGCCAGTTTCAGCCCTTGTTCAGAAATTCGGTTTCTTCACGGGTCGTGACTCTACCGAGGGCGGCATTGCGCGCCGGAAAGCGTCCGAAACGGGCGATCGTGGCGCGATGCTGAAGCGCGAAAGGATAGTTGATGCTGTCTTTCCCGACGCGCTCGGCGATGTAGGCGACGCTGCGGTCCTGGTCGGCCATGTCTTCGGAATGCATGTAGGGTAGGTAGAGAAACGGACGCAGCACTGTCGGAACGCGGCGGTCGAATCCGGCGTCGAGGGCACGGCCGGCCACGGCACGCGCCGTGGCGTCGGTCGCGAAAGCCTCGGCAAGACCGCGGAACATGTTGCGCGGGAACTGGTCGAGCACGATGACAAGCGCGAGCGCGCCCTCCGGCGTCTCCTGCCAGGCATCGAGACCGCCGTCGCGCGCGCTGCGCCACAGCGACTCGAAACGGTCGCGGATCTGTTTGTCGAGCGCCGCATCCTCCGCGAACCAGCGCGCGGGATGGACCTCATCGCGCCAGAACTGAATAACGGAGAGTGGGGATTCGGTCACGGAACTTCGATCACCTCGGGATCGGGCGTCGCGGCGAAGAGCTTGTCCACGAGCGGCTTGCGGCGGTCCATCGTCGCGCGCTGGTTCACATAGCCCTTGTCGGTGATCTCGTGACCGTCGACCGAGGGCGGCTCGGCAAGCAGGATCACGCGCTTGATGCGGGTGGAAGAACCGGAATTGTGGCGATTGTGCTCGGCGAATTTCTCGCGGATGAGATCGCGGAACTCGGCATGGCTGCAGGGATCGGCGCCGCCGCAAATCTCCTTCGCGGCCGCCGGCGACGGCCAGGCGAGGATACCGACGAAAGGCTTGTCCTGGCCGCAGACGACGCAATCGAAGACCAGTGGCGATGCGGCACCGACGGCCTGGGCGCGCAGCGTACCGGCCGAGACCCAGGTGCCGCTGTCGAGCTTGAAATCCTCGGTCACGCGTCCGTCGAAGACGAGACCCTGCGCGGGATCGTTCTCGTCGACGAATTTCGCGGCGTCGCCGAGCGAATAGAAACCTTCCTCGTCGAAGGCGGCCTTGGTGAGGTCGTCACGTCGGTGATATCCGGGCGTGACGGTGGGGCCCTTCACGCGCACTTCCATCTTGGAGCCGTTGGGAACCAGCTTCAGCGTGATGCCGGGCAGCGGCAAGCCGATCAGACCGACGCGCTCGGTGATCCAGTGCACGACGGTGATGCCCTGCGTCTCGGTGGCGCCGTACATCGTGGTCATGGGTATGCGCATGCCGACCGAGGCGATGGCGAGCGCCTGGAACCGTTCATAGATGTCCTGGCTGAGCGTCGCGCCGCCGTAACCGGCAGAGCGCAGCTTCTTGAAGACATGATCGCGCAGGCTCTCGTCGCGCTCCATCGCGTCGCAGAGCCAGCCGAAAGCGATGGGCGCGGTGCCGATGCCGAGCGGGGTGATGTCGCGCAGGTTGCGTATCGTCTCCTCGAACAGGCCGGGCAGCGGCTTGCCGGCATCGAGATGGATCGTGCCGCCGGCGTTGATCTGGCCGTTGAAGCCGATATTTCCCGCGGAGATGTGGTTCCACGGCATCCATTCGAGGCTCTGCGGGATCTCGTTCGGATCGGCGGGTTCGGTACGCAGTGCCTCGGTCGCAGCGATCACCGCGCACATCATGCCCTGGGTCTGGATCACGCCTTTCGGCATTCCGGTCGAGCCGGAGGTGAACAGATATTTCGCCGTGGTCGCGTGATTGATCCTGTCGAGAGCAGCCGTGACTTCAGGCCCGGTGTTGGTGCTCAGCAGGTCTTCATAGGCCGTCGTCTTCCGGCCTTCGATCGGCATAGCGGTGACGACTTCGACGCCGTCGAGCGCGAGCGCATCGAGCGCGCGGGCATACATTGGCCCCTGCTCGGCGAAGATCATCTTCGGCGTCGAGATCGCGAAGACATGTTTGAGCTTGGAGTGATCGCCCGACATCAGCGAGTAGGCGACGGAGACCGGCGCCACGGGCACGCCGGCGAATTGCGCGCCGAGGCTCATCGTGGCGTGGGTGATCGAGTTGCCGGAGAGGATCATCAGCGGCGTATCGGCATTCATGCCGCGATTGAGCAGCGCTTGCCCGATCGCCTGGGCGCGCGTCAGCATCTCGCCATAGGTGATCTTGCGCCAATCGCCGGTGCCGCCGCCGGGCAGCGGGATGCGTTCGGCGATGAAGGGACGGTCCGGGTGTTGTGTCGCGCGCTCGGCGAAGAGATGCGGGATCGAGCGATGGAGCGTGCCGAGCTTGTGGTTTTGCTCGATGTACACGGTGCCGTCGGGTTTCCGGCGCACCGAGATGTCCGGCGCCTTTTGGGGCAGCGGACGGAAAGGCGGCAAATCGGTGTTTTTCACGTGTACATTCATGGACTTGGCTCCCTGCGGTAGCGAACTACACATTCGCTCCGTAAATCATTATATTTCCCGGCAAGTCCGGTATAATTCCGGCCGACCGGCGAGGATTCTCCCGCATGCGCGGCAAAAGCGTGCTTCTCATCATTGGCGGCGGCATCGCCGCCTACAAGAGCCTTGAGCTGATCCGGCGGCTGAAAGAACGCGGCGCGACGGTTCGCGCTATTCTTACCGCTGCTGCTGCGGAATTCGTGACGCCGCTGTCGGTGGCGTCGCTAAGCGGCGAGAAAGTCTACAGCGATCTCTTCAGCCTGACCGATGAAGCGGAGATGGGGCACATCCAGCTCTCGCGCAGCGCCGATCTCGTCGTGGTCGCGCCGGCGACGGCAGACCTGATGGCGAAGCTGGCGAATGGGCTGGCGAACGATCTGGCCTCGACGGCGCTTCTTGCCACCGACAAAGCCGTCTTGATGGCGCCGGCGATGAATGTGCGGATGTGGAACCATGCCGCGACGCAACGGAATTTTGCGACGCTGAAACGCGATGGCGTTCTGTTCGTCGGACCGAATGATGGCGAGATGGCCTGCGGCGAGTTCGGACCGGGCCGCATGGCGGAGCCGAACGAGATTGCCGACGCGGTCGAACGCGCACTCTCCCATGCACCTGGGGCACTATCGGGATTTCGCGCGCTGGTAACGGCGGGACCGACACAAGAGCCGCTCGATCCAGTGCGCTTCATTGCCAACCGGTCCTCGGGGAAACAGGGCTATGCCATCGCCGATGCGCTGGCGCGTGCGGGTGCGGAGACGACGCTGGTGTCGGGGCCGGTCGAGATCGCGCCACCCTCCGGCGTGAAGCTGCTGAAGGTGACGACGGCGCGCGAGATGCTCGCGGCCTGCGAAAGCGCCCTGCCCGCCGATATCGCGGTGATGACGGCGGCGGTCGCGGACTGGCGGCCGGAGATCTCGGCCAACAACAAGATCAAGAAAGAACCGGGCGCGGCGGCGCCGGCGATCCGGATGGTCGAGAACCCCGACATCCTCGCAACGCTGGCGCGCCACGCGCAACGGCCGGGCCTGCTCGTCGGTTTCGCGGCGGAGACGGACAATGTCGTGGCCTATGCGCAGGCGAAGCTGAAGAAGAAGGGCTGCGACTGGATCGTCGCCAACGACGTATCGCCCGCAACCGGGATCATGGGCGGCGACCGCAACACGGTGCACATCGTGACGGCGGGCGGCGTCGAGGACTGGCCCGACCTCGACAAGCGCGAGGTCGGCACGCGGCTGGCGGCCAAGATTGCCGGTGCGCTGAAAGGAACCGCAGCGTGAAGGTCGGCATTCTCCGCTTTCCGCATGCGCAGGACCTGCCCCTGCCCGCCTATGCGACCGAAGGCTCGGCCGGCATGGACCTGCTGGCGGCAGTTGCGGAGGACATCGTGCTGCTGCCCGGCAAACGGGTGATGGTGCCGAACGGCATCGCCATCGAGTTGCCGCGCGGTTTCGAGGCACAGGTGCGGCCGCGCTCGGGCCTGGCGGCGAAGAACGGGATCACGGTTCTCAACACACCCGGCACCGTCGACAGCGACTATCGCGGCGAGATCAAGACGGTGCTCATCAATCTCGGCGAGGAGCCGTTCACGATCACCCGCGGCATGCGCATCGCGCAGATGGTGATCGCGCGGCACGAACGCGCCGAATTCGTCGAACAATCCAGCCTGTCGGACACCGCGCGCGGCGCGGGCGGCCATGGCTCCACCGGTCTCCATACTGTGAAGTAATCGTGATGCTGAAACTCTCGCGAAAAACCCTATTGGCCCTCGAAGCGGTGATCGACATCGCATTCAATGCGCGTCCCGAGCCCGTGCAGGCCAAGGAGATCACGGCGCGCCAGGGCGTGCCGCAGCGTTATCTCGAGCAGGTGATGCAACAGTTGGTGCGTGCCGGCGTGCTGAAAGGCGTGCGCGGACCGCGCGGCGGCTACCGACTCGCCAAGGAGCGGCGGCGCATCAGCGTCGGCGACGTGGTGCGCGTGGCCGAGAGCCTGGAAGACGAAGAGGCCGAGGTGATCGATCCGCGTTCCGAACTGGGCGTCCGTATCGTCTCGCCGCTGATCCAGTCGCTGCAGGACGAGGTGATGGCGCGGCTCGATGCGATCTCAATCGAAGACCTCTGCCAGCGGGCGCGCACAGCCGGCGTCGACTGCGGCGGCGGGGCGAGCGCGGATTTCACGATCTGACGATGGCGGAGATTTTCATCAGCGTCGATATCGAGACTGACGGACCGATCCCCGGTCCGCATTCGATGCTGTCCTTCGGTGCCGCTGCCTATGTCGACCGCAAACTACGCGACACCTTCACAGCCAACCTCGAACTGCTCCCCGGGGCGGCGCCGGATCCCGAGACCGCCGCGTGGTGGGAGAAAAACCCCGAAGCCTATGTTAAGACTCGTCGCGATCTGGCCGCGCCCGAGAAGGCGATGCAGGATTTCGTCGCCTGGGTCGACAGCATCGGCAAGCGGCCGGTATTCGCCGCATTCCCCGCCGGGTTCGATTTCACGTTCATGTATTGGTACATGATCCGCTTCGCGGGGCGCAGCCCGTTCTCGTTCTCGGCGCTCGACATGAAGACGCTTGCCATGGCGACGCTCGGCATTCCTTATCGCGAGGCCGTCAAGAGAAATCTTCCGCGCGACTGGTTCGCGCCGGGCAAACGGCATGAACATGTCGCGCTATCAGACGCTATCGAGCAGGGCGAAATGCTAATGAAAATTCTCGCCGTCAAAGACCGACAGGAGCACTAAATGCAACAAGGCAAACCCGGACGCGGACGGATCTACGACTCTATTACCCAGACCATCGGCGATACGCCGCTGGTGCGGCTGCACCGCCTGAATGCGGAGGCCGGCGCCAAGGCCGACATCCTGCTCAAGCTCGAATTCTTCAATCCGCTGTCGAGCGTGAAGGATCGCATCGGCGTCGCGATGATCGAGTCGCTGGAGCAGAAGGGCATTCTCACGCCCGGCAAATCGACCATCGTCGAGCCGACCAGCGGCAATACCGGTATCGCGCTGGCCTTCGTCGCCGCAGCGAAAGGCTACAAGCTCATCCTCGTCATGCCCGAGACGATGTCGCTGGAGCGGCGCAAGATGCTGATGCTGCTCGGCGCCGACGTCGTCCTGACCGAAGGGCCTAAGGGCATGAAAGGCGCGATCGCCAAGGCGCAGGAGATCGTCGCCGCCACGCCGGATGCAATCATCCCGCAGCAGTTCGAGAACCCCGCCAATCCCGACATCCACCGCCGCACCACGGCGGAGGAGATCTGGAACGACACCGAAGGCAAGGTCGATGTCGTGATCAGTGGCGTCGGCACCGGCGGCACCATCACCGGCATCGGCCAGGTGCTGAAACAGAAGAAACCGGGCTTGAAGATGATCGCGCTCGAACCGGAGGATTCGCCGGTGCTCTCCGGCGGCGCGCCGGGTCCGCACAAGATCCAGGGTATCGGCGCAGGCTTCGTGCCGGCGATCCTCGACCGTTCGGTGATCGACGAGGTCATCACAATCTCGAACGAGACCGCGTTCGAGACCGCGCGCAAGGCGGCCAAGCTGGAAGGCATTCCGGTCGGCATCTCGTCGGGCGCGGCGATCGCGGCGGCGCTCGAAGTCGGCGCACGGCCGGACATGGCGGGCAAGACGATCGTCGCGATCATTCCCTCCTTCGCCGAACGCTATCTCTCGACCGCGCTGTTCGAAGGGCTTTGAACGAAGCATGAGCGATGCGTTTTTCAAGCGGGAGGGCGAGGCGTACCTCCCGCAAGCGGCAGGACGCGGTCCGTGGCGCGATGACTCGCTGCACGGCCGCGTGGTGATCGGGCTGTGCGGCTATGAACTCGAGCGTACCCATGGCGGTCCGGAATGGATGCCCGCGCGGCTGACGGTCGACATGTACCGCCTGCCGGATTTCTCGCCGATCACGGCGGAAACGCGGGTGATCCGCGGCGGCAGGCGGATCAAGATCGTCGATGTCGAGTTGATGCAGGGCGGCAAGAGCGTCTCGCGAGGCACGGCGCAATTCCTGATCCGCGGCGAGAACGCGCCGGGCAAGACGGTGAGCCCACACAACTGGGATGCGCCGCATCCCGACACCCTGCCCCCGCCACCGCCCAACCAGTTCGGCGGCCGGATGTGGAAGATGCGCAACGTCTCCGAATGGTTCGGCGCCGACAACGGCAAACGCGGGGCGTGGATGGCGGAGATCCGCGAGATGGTGGAAGGCGCGCCGCTGACCCCGTTCACGCGCGTCGCCGCGGCGGCGGACTTCGCCAGCCCGCTCGCCAATCGGGCCGAAAACAGCCTCGGCTACATCAACACCGACATGACGGTATACCTGCACCGGTTGCCGGTCGGCGAATGGATCGGGTTCGAGAAGACCAATCATCACGCGACGGACGGCGTGGCGATCGGCGAATGCTTCCTGCACGACACGCAGGGCCCGATCGGCAGCGCGACCTGTGCCGCGCTGCGCCAGGCGCGTTAGCTCTGCTGCTCGACGCTGTCGGCGTAGGGCGTGCTGCTGAGTTTCGATTGCGTGGCGGAAATCGCTCGAAGCGTCGGGCGATGCCAGCTTTGCTTGGCCTGTGTGCTGGATGGGGCTGAGCTGTTACGCATGCCTGCCTGCCAACGGGGATCTGCGCGGCGATGTTGGCGCGGGTAACGCGCCGCCGCAAGAGGGTCAGCGAAGGCGATAGGTCCGTTCGGGCCGGTAGATGCTGCCGTCGTCGGTCAGCACGCTCGAATAGAGCTGGAACTCGTCGACCTCGAAGGCCGGTGCGGTGAAGAGCGCGTGGTCGGTCAGCCAGTCCATCACCTTGCCGAGCGGCGTGCGCCCGAGACGGGCGACGGTGATGTGCGGCTTGTAGCGCTCACGGTCTCCGGCGATGCCGACGCGCTGCAGGGCGCTTTCGACCTTGCGCTGGAGATGGAGCAGCGGCTCGCTCTTGCGCACCCCAACCCAGAGCGCATGCGGGTGCTTGCCGCCGAATTCGCCGACGCCATGCGGCTCGAGCGCGAAGGCCGGTGCGGAGATTCCAGCCAACGCGTCGTCGATGGCTGCCGCGTCGCGGCCATCGACCTCGCCTATGAACCGCAGAGTGAGGTGCAGTTGCTCGCGCGATTGCCAGCGCGCACCCGGCACGCCGGACTGGATGAGCGCAATCGCCTGCGCGACCGGTTCCGGGATCGAAAGGGCGACGAAGAGGCGCTGCATGGTCAGAGGCTCGCACCGCCGAGCGGCAAGGAGCGGCGGAAGGCGAGGACCGTGCCGCCATAGAGCCCGATGCCGAGCAAGCCGCCGGCTGCGAGGTGGGCGATGCCGTTCAGGCCATTCGGCAGATGGAGCGGCAAGAGATCGAGAAGCTTCACGCCACCGAGCGCGCCGAGACCGGCACCCGCCGTCGCGAGCAGGATAGGCATCACGGCGCGGGTGAACAACGGCTGGATCGCGAGCAGGTCCTTGCGGCGCCCCTGCCAGACAAGCTGGCCGACATTGATCCAGGCGCCGAGCGCAGTGCCGAGCGCGACGCCGGCAATGCCGAAGCCGAAGCCCCAGACGAACACGATCTTGAGCGCGATGTTCGCGACGATGGCCGTCACGGTGGCACGCGCCGGGGTCATGGTGTCGTGGCGGGCATAGAAGGTGGAGGCGACGATGCGCACCAGCGCGAAGGCCGGCAGGCCGACGCCATAGGCCGCGAGCGCGACCGCGGCGAGCGCCGCGGCGTTCCGGTCGAAAGCGCCATGGGCGAAGATCGCACGCATGATCGTATCGGGAATGGCCAGGAACACCGCGGCGAAGGGCAACGTGAGCAGCAGGGTGAGCGCGGCGGCGTTGTTCTGCGCCCGATCGGATCCGGCGCGGTCGCCGGTCGCAAGCCGCGCCGACATCTGCGGCAGCAGCACCGTGCCGAGCGCGATGCCGAGCACGCCGAGCGGCAACTGGTCGACACGGTCGGCGTAGTAGAGCGCGGTCCGGCTTCCGATGGGGAGATAACTGGCTATGATCGTGTCGATCAGAGGCGCGGCGACGACGCTGGCGGCGCCGAAGGTCACGGCGCCGAACGCCTTGAAGAACTCCTTGATCTCGGGCGTCCAGCGCGGCCAGGCGATGCGCAAATCGAGACCGTCGCGCTTGCCGGCCCAAAGCATGAAGAAGAGTTGCAGCAGGCCACCACCAAGCACGCCCCAAGCGGCGGCATAGGCGGCGTTCGGGAACCAGCGCGACGCGAGCAGCGTCGCGACCATCGACAGATTGGGCAGGATCGACCATGCCGCCGCCGCCCAGAACCGATCGATGGCGTTCAGCATTGCAGACAACTGCACCGCGACGACGGTGAGGATGAGATAGGGAAAGGTGATACGCGCGAGTTCGGCGGTGAGAGCCCACTGGCCTTCATTGCCGGCAAAGCCCGGCGCGACGACATGGACGATCTGCGTCATGCCGAAGAAGGCGGCGAACAGGATGACGAACTGCGCCGCCATCTGCCAGGAGAAGATCGCATCGGCGAACGCCGCCGCCGCCTTGTGCTCGCCGCGCGCGTGCAGCGCGGCATAGCGCGGCAGGAAGGCCGGGTTGATCGTGCCCTCACCGAAAATGGCGCGGAAATAATTCGGGAACAGGAAGGCGACGATGAAAGCATCTGACAGGATGCCGCCGCCGAGCATCCTCGCCATCAGGATGTCGCGGGCGAAGCCGGTGAGGCGCGACAGCAGCGTGAATCCGCCGACGGAAAGGAGCCGCTTGAACATCTAGTGACGGACCTCGGCGACGAGGCGTTTGGCATATGGCAGGAATTTTTCGACGATAATCTTCACGCCGGCCGGATTGGGATGAATGCCGTCGGACTGGTTGAGCTTCGGGTCCAAGGCGACACCATCGAGCATGAAGGGATAGAGGATCGCGCCGAACTGTTTGGCGAGCTTCGGATAGATCGGATCGAACTGCGCGGCATATTCGGGCCCAAGATTGCGCGGCGCCTTCATGCCGATGAGAAGGATCGGAATATGCGCGGCATTTAGCTTGGTCAGTATCGCGGTGAGGTTCTTCTCAGTCTGCTGCGGCGACTGCCCGCGCAAGGCGTCGTTGGAACCGAACTCGACGATGGCGGCGTCGGGATGGTCGGCCAGCGACCAGTCGACGCGCGAGAGGCCGCCCGCCGAAGTGTCGCCCGAGACGCCGGCATTGATCAGCTTCACGTCGAGGCCGGAGGCTTTCAGGCGGGCTTCGAGGACCGCGGTGAAGTCCTGCCCCGGCGGGACGCCATAGCCCTGGGTCAGACTGGTGCCGAGGGCGAGGATTTTGATGGGGGCGGCCGTCGCGGCCTTCGACAGGCTCAGGGCGAGGGCGAGAGACAAAAGCAGCGCCGCAATCCACCTCCCCAGCGTGTTGAGGTCGACGCAGGCAGAGCGAGCGTCGAGTCGGGATGTGACATCCCCACCCGAAATGCTTCGCATTTCGACCTCCCCACGATGGGGAGGTGAAATTGTGGTGCTGGAACACCTATATAGAGACACGCCGTTCGCCCGAGTCATCGATGCACAATCCCCCACAAGCCATCGTTTTGGAAGATGTGACCCTGACGCTGGCGAGCATCGCCGGGCCGGTCGAAATCCTGAAGGGCGTGAGCCTTTCCATCGCCGCCGGAGAGACCGTGGCGCTACTGGGGCCATCGGGCTCGGGCAAGTCGTCCCTGTTGATGGTGGCGGCGGGGCTCGAAAGCGCGAGCTCGGGCCGGGTGATCGTGGACGGGGTGGACATCACGCGGCTGGGCGAGGATGCGCTGGCGCGGTTTCGCCGCGGGCGTGTCGGCATCGTGTTCCAGTCGTTCCATCTGATCCCGACCATGACGGCGCTGGAGAATGTCGCGGTTCCGCTCGAACTGAGCGGCGCCGGGGATGCGTTCGACCGCGCCCGCGACGGTCTCGCCGCGGTCGGGCTCGGCGCGCGCACCGACCACTATCCGGGACAGCTTTCGGGCGGCGAGCAGCAGCGCGTCGCCCTCGCCCGTGCTATCGCGCCGGGGCCGAAGGTGCTGTTCGCGGATGAGCCGACCGGCAACCTGGACGGCGCGACGGGCAAGGAGGTCGCCGATCTTCTGTTCGATCTTCCGGCGCGCGCGGGCGCGACGCTGTTCCTGGTGACGCATGAAGAGGCGCTCGCCGCGCGCTGCAGCCGGATCGTGCGGCTCAAGGATGGCCGCATCGTGGCCGATGCTTCGATGCTTCGACAAGCTCAGCACTCAGCATCTACTGGCGCCGCATGATCGGCACCGCCTTCCGCCTCGCCCGGCGCGAGATGCGCGCGGGCCTTCGGGGCTTCCGCATCTTCTTCGCCTGCCTGGTGCTGGGCGTTGCGGCGATTGCCGGCGTGGAGTCGCTTTCAACTGCCTTCCTCACCGGTCTGTCGGAACAGGGCCGCACGCTGCTGGGCGGCGATGTGGTCGTGCATCTGATTCACCGGGAGGCGAACGCCGAGGAACTCGGCTTCATGACGAAGGCAGGCCCCGTCTCGCGCACCGTTTCGATGCGCGCGATGGCCTATGCGCTCAAACAGGGCAATGAAGAGGAGCGCCAGCTTGTCGAGTTGAAATCGGTCGATGGCGCCTATCCGCTGTACGGCGCGGTGACGCTGGCGCCGGCAGGCCGCCTTGCAGATGCCCTCGCCTGCCATGGCGCGATCTGCGGTGCGGTGGCCGAACAGACGCTGCTCGACCGTTTGAACCTGCGTCCCGGCGGATTGATGAAGATCGGCACGCAGACCTTCCGCATCGCCGCCGTACTGGCGAACGAGCCCGATCGGCTGTCCGGTGGATTCGATCTCGGGCCGCATGTGCTGATCGGCGATGCGGGGCTGGCGCGTACCGGACTCGTCACGCTGGGCAGCCTGATCGATTATAACTATCACATCGCGCTGCCCGGCGACGTGCGGCCCAAGGCGTTCAAGAACGCGGCAACAGCGGCGTTTCCCGATGCCGGCTGGAATATCCGGGATCGAGGAAATGCCGCGCCAGGTATCCGCCGCTTCGTCGAGCAGGTGACGATGTTCCTCACCCTGGTCGGGCTGACGGCGCTGGCGGTCGGCGGCGTCGGCGCGGCGCAGGCGGTGAGCGCATTCCTCGACCGCAAGCGCAACGAAATCGCGATCTTCAAATCGCTCGGCGCCGACGGCACGCTGATCTTCCTCGTCTTCTTCGTTCAGGTGATGGTGGTCGCGCTGGCGGCGGTGGCACTTGGCGTCGTGCTGGGCGCCGCCCTGCCCTTCGGTGTCGAGGCGGCGTTCGGATCGGATCTGCCCGCACCGGCACGGTTCGCGATCTATCCGCTGCCACTGATCCTCGCGGCGCTGTTCGGCCTCCTCTCCGCTATCGCCTGCGCGGTGCCACCACTGGCGCGCGCACGGCTGATCGCACCGGCGAGCCTGTTCCGCGATCTGGTCGCGCCGGTACGCGCGCGCGGTGCCTGGCCTTACCTCGCCGTCGCCGCCGTTGCCGGGGCCATCGTCATCGCGCTCGCCTTGTGGATGGCGCCGGCACCGGATTTCGCCGCCGAATTTCTCGCCGGGATCGCGGCCGGGCTTGTCGTGCTGCGCCTGATCGCCGAAGGCCTGCGCCGGCTGTTGCGCCTCCTGCCGCGGCCGCAGCGGCCGATCCTCCGGCTGGCGCTCGCGAACCTGACCAGGCCGGGTGCGGGGACGGCGGGGGTGGTGACCGCGCTCGGACTCGGGCTCACGCTGCTTGCGACCGTGTCGCTGCTCGACCGCACCATCGCCGACCAGGTCAAGGACCGCCTGCCCGGCACCGCGCCCAGTTTCTTCTTCGTCGACATCCAGCCCGATGAGGTTGCGGCCTTCGACGCGAAGATCCGGGCGGTGAAGAGCGCCGAGGATTATCGCCGCACCTCAATGATCCGTGGACGGATCGTCTCGCTGAAAGGCGTGCCGGCCAAGGACGCGAAGATCGCGCCGGAAGCAAAATGGGCGGTCTCGGGCGACCGCGGCATCACCTATGCCGCAACGCCGCCCAAGGGCAGCGTGATCGTGGCGGGCAAATGGTGGCCGGCGAATTACGACGGACCGCCGCTCATCTCGTTCGACGCCGAACTGGCGCAGGGGATGGGCCTTTCGCTCGGCGACAAGATGGTCATCAATGTCCTCGGACGCGAGATCGAAGGCACCATCGCCAATCTGCGCAAGGTGGATTTCACCACCGGCCAACAGAACTTCATCATCGTCATGTCGCCCGGGCTGATCGACAAGGCGCCGCATTCCTTCCTCGCGACGGTGCGCGTGGATCCGGAGGACGAGGCGCGGCTCTATCGTTCGATCACCGATGCGTTCCCAAATGTCTCGACCATCAGGGTGAAGGACGCCATCGCCCAGGTCGACACGCTGTTCCAGGAATTGAGCGACGGCGTGCGCGCGGCGAGCCTGCTCACCATCCTGTCGGGGCTGCTGGTGCTGGCCGGCGCGATCGCGGCGGGCGGGCGCGGGCGGGTCTACGACGCGACGGTGCTGAAAGTGCTGGGCGCGACGCGGGCGCGCGTGGCGCTGGTGTACATCATTGAATACGGGCTGATCGGTGTCGTCACCGGCGCGCTGGCACTCGGCGCCGGGACGCTCGCGGCGGACGTGATCTGCCGGCAGGTATTCGAGCTGACGCCGAGTTTCGATGCCGGCGTCGCGCTGGTCACGGTCGTCGGCGGCGGCGCGGCGACGCTGCTGTTCGGCCTGGCGGGCGCGATGACGGCGCTGGCGGCGAAACCGGCGGTGCAGTTAAGGGCGCCGTAGAGTATGCAGTCTTCTTGACCATTCCCAACCGTCATGGCCGCCCCTGTGGCGGCCATCCAAGATCACCCAAGCTCCAGTTGCGATCCTGGATCGCCGGAACAAGTCCGGCGATGACGACTTAAAAAACAAACCCCCAAAACTCAAAACCTCTTCCGCAAGAAGAAATTCGTATGGCCCGGCGGGTAATCGTCGATCTGGCCGAAGACTTCGTAGCCGTGACGTTCGTAGAGCGGGCGGGCCTGGAAGCTGAAAGTCTCCAGATGGGCGCCGATGCAGCCCAAATCTTTGGCATAGGCCTCGGCGCGGCGCAGCAATTCGCCCGCATGACCCTTGCCGCGCGCCGAGCGGTCGATCCAGAGAATGTTGATGTGCAGCCACTGGCCCCAGACCTGACCGAGCAGGCCGCCACGGATCGCATCGCCCTCGCCGCGCAGATAGAAACGCACCGGATACCAGCTGTCCTGCCCGGTCTGCGCGACATTGTGATAGACGAGCCCGTCGATCACCTCGCGCGTCGAGGCTTCGTTGTGCGGCTCGAAACAGATGCGCAGCTCTTCGTTCATGTGGCGAAAGTCTCATCGAACAAGTCGCGCATCGCGGCCCAGGAGCGGCGGTCGGTGGCGGGTTCGTATTCGAAGTTCGGAATGTTGAACTCGGCAATCGACTTGTCGGTGAAGCTGTGTCCGGCGCGGCTGTAGTTGATGTATTGCAGGTCGGCATCTGCCTCCCTCATCAGCTTGAGAAAGCGGGTGCGCGCGTCATCCGGGATCAGCGGATCTTTCTGGCCGGCACAGACCATCACCTTGCCGGTGACCTTGCGCGGATCGCTCTCCGGCAGATGCGTCAGGCCGGGATGGAAGGCGACGACGCAGGAGAGTTCGTCCGACGCGCGCACCGCCTCGATCACCGTCATGCCGCCGAAACAAAAACCGATGGCGGCGAGGCGCTTCGCATCGACATGGGGCTGGGCCTTGAGCTGGGCGATGCCGGCACGGATGCGGTCGCCCCAAAGCTGCTGGTTCTGACTGACGCCGTTCAAAAGCTCCATCGCCTGCTCGCGCGAAGCCGCGACGGCACCGTACATGTCGAGCGCGAACGCGACATAGCCGAGATCGGCAAGCATGCGCGCCCGCTCCTTCTCATGCTCGCGCAAGCCCCCGCCCTGATGACAGACGAGAATGCCCGGCACCTTGCGGCCGTTCGAGCCGTCGGCGAGATAGCCGGTCAGCGTCTTGCCGTTGTCGCTGTAGCTGACGTCTTTCGTGATCATCGTGCGTTCCCTCTTCCCGCTGACTCAATCGCACGGAGTGCGGTGCAGCAGGAAGGCGGCGTTATGCGGAATTGACCTCAGCGCGCGAAAGCCCTGTATTGCACAAGACGCTCACGTCAAATCCGTGAACGGATTGTACGCGACTTCCCACAAATACCCGTCGGGATCGGCGAAGTAGCCCGAATAGCCGCCCCAGAACACCTTTTGCGGCTGCTTCACGGCGCGCGCACCGGCCTCGATCGCTTCGGCGTAGGCGCGATCGACGGCTTCCGGCGACGGTTCGTTATGCGCGAGCGTGATGCCGGAGAAGCCGGTGCCGTCGTCGGGCACCGTCGCATCCTCGGCGAGCTTGTCGCGCGGATATAGCGCGAGCCAACTGCCTTCGAGCTTGAAGAAGACGATGTCCTCGCCGTCCTTGAAATTGTGCGTCGGGAAGCCGAGGCCGTCGCGATAGAACGCGAGCGACTTCGCGAAATCGCGGACGCCAAGCGTGATGATGCCGATCTTGGGTTTCATGACAGGCTCCATACCTAGATCTAAGTTCCACTTTTGTTCTCGTCCCGTCAAGTGCGCGTGCCCCCACCCGCTCATTCAGACGGTAGCGACGAGTTCTTGCGCCAGCAGGTCCGGTCGATCCGTACACAAACCATCAAGACCGAGGCCGATCAGGCGTTTCATGTCGGCGGGCTCGTTCACCGTCCAGGCGCCGACCTTGAGGCCGAGGGATTTCGCTTCGGCAACCGCTTCGGCTGTCGCGTCGGGATAGTACGGAAACCATCCGTCGCCGCCCGCAGCCTTGATCGCCTTCGCGATCGAATTGCCGTATTTGCTCGGATCGAAGCCCGCCGCCCAGGGCGAGGTTTGCGTGTCGTTCCAGTGCCGCATCGCGCGCATGGTCGCGGGCTCATCTGCCGGGGCGGGTCTCAGGAAGTCGAGCTCCACGGTGGTGAACCAGCACTCGACACCGGGCACCAGCTTCTTGGCGTGGATAAGCCCCGGCCAGTCGAAGCCGACAAAGATCGTGCGGTCGAGATAGTTCGCCTTGCGCAGCACCGCGACCGCTGCCTCGCTCAGCGCCTCCGGCGTGGAGGAGGCCGAGCGGTCGATGAACGAGGTCTTGAGCTCGACCTGGAGCTTGAACGGCTTCTTCGCCTTCGATGTGATCTCGAGCACTTCGGTCAGGGTCGGAATGCGCTCGCCGTCGACCGGCATCGTATGCGGATGCGACTTGCCGTAGGGACTCTCCGGATCGAGCCGGCCGACGTCCAAAGCCTTCAGGTCGGCGAGCGTGAGGTCCTTGATGAAATAGCGGCGATCTTTGGCGATCCATTTGCCGCCCAGGCGCACGATCTCGGGCTTGAGCTTGTAGTCGTGGAAGACCACGACCTCGCCGTCCTTCGAGAGCTGGATGTCGAGCTCGGCGCCGTCGCAGCCGCGGTCGACGGCATCGCGAAACGCCGCCAGCGTGTTTTCAGGATAAAGGCCGGCACCGCCGCGATGGGCGAAGTTCAGGGTCGGCATGTCCACCTCGCGGGAATTGCGCGGAGCGGCTTAGCCGGTTTCCGGGCTCTCGGCAAAGTCGGCCGGCAGGCCCGCCTGCCCGCTCAGAATCCAGGAATCGCGGCAGTCCGGCGAATAGACCCTGAGACAGACGACTTCGAAAAGTGCATGGCGCTGACCCTGCCATTGTTTTTCGGCGCGATAGAGGAAGGGTGTGCCGCTACGATAGACCTGCCGCATGCCGCTGCGATGAAATGCGAGATGCTCCTTCTCGAACACTTCGGACAGGCGGAGATGGGCAACGTCGCGGCCGAAGCGGCGGAGCACCGCGCTTCCGGCAAGGCGAACGCGAAAGTCCCGGCCGCCGTCGATCGGTTCGTAGAGCGAAATTCCATTGAGCAGATTTGCGAGACGGCGCGACGGGATATGGATGCCGACGATGAAGCCGCCGGTCTCGTCGAGCTGACGCCACACCTCCATCAAATGGCGGGTGTCGCGATGAATTGCCGACGTCTTTCGGGCGCAGATCTCGTCGAATCCGTCGCGCCGGTCGTCGAGCACCAAGCCCAGCGCCTGCATCGTCCGCTCTCTCCCTGCGGGTGCAAGTGGTAGGCGACCGCGACCTTACGGCGCTTTAATCTCTTCGTTAAAAAGCAACGCGTCAGTTGTCGAAGCTGAACATCCCTACCAGAACGAGTGGCGAAATTCCGTCGCGGTCGGCGATCGGGAGCAGGACGACCTCGCTGTGCAGCTCCACGACCTGGCCTCTTTTGAGACAGGAGTCGAACACCATCGGGCTACCCGTCGCGATCGCCTCGAACGACGCCTCCAGATGATGACAAAAATCTCCGGCCGGAAAGAGATCGGACAGATGCGCGCCCGAGATGTCGCCACCGAAGCGCCGGCGCGCGAAATTACCGGCCAGACGAATCCGCATATCCGCGCCGTCCTGCGACGGCTCGCTGATCACAATGTTTTGGAGTAACGCGGCGATGGGCCGGGCGGGGATATGACGCCCGATGGCGAATACGCCGTCGCGCTGGATGACGTCGCGCCAGTAGGCGATGAGCTTTGCGGCGCCTGGATGTCGCGCTCCTGGAACGCGCGAATAAGTGTCCACAGATTCGTGAACGGTGTGTAGAGCTGCAAGTGCGTTGGCGGCCATATCGGCGGTGTCCGGTCGGTTGGTATGCCAGTCATGCGACGATCATACCGCTGGCGGCCGCCGGCACGCGTTAAACGATGTCCGCGTTTTTTTGGTTATCGCATCGAAGCCACGACTCACGCACCGGAATTGTCGTTTCAATTCCGGTGCTTTCGAGCCTTGCTGCACGCTAGGTACAAAACCCGATCCGCCCGCGGCGAAAATCCATTCACCATGAGCGGCGGTTTCATCAATCCGGCTTCCGGTTCTTGCCGATGAAGCCGAACATGTGACCCGCAACGTTGCGCATCTGAATCTGGTCCGAGCCTTCGGTGATGCGATAGCGGCGGTGGTGGCGGTAGATGTGCTCGAACTGCTTGTGGCGCGAATAGCCCCAGCCGCCATGCACCTGCATCGCCCAATCGGCGGCGTTGCAGACGAGCTGGTTGCCCTTGTAATTGCACATGCTGACCTTGTCAGAGAGATAGAGCTGGATCTCCGGGCCGGTCATGCGATCCATCTCCCATGCGGTACGGCGGATCAGCCAGCGGATCATCTCGGCTTCGGTCTGGAGTTCGACGAGCGGCCATTGGATCGCCTGGTTGCGGCTAAGCGGCTTGCCGAACGGCTTGCGGGTGTTGGCGTAATCGATCGACTCGTTGATGCAATACTGCGCCGCTCCGACGCCGGAGGCGGCCTGGCGGATACGGTTCTCGTGCACGAAATGACGCGCGAGGACGAGGCCGTTGTCGACCGGGCCGAACACGGCGCTGTCGGGCACCCAGACATTCTTGAACGACACGCGGGCGTGGTCGGTCGGCATGTTGAAGGTCCACATGTATTCTTCGATCTTCACGCCCGGATCGTTCATCGGGACGATCATGCAGGTAAGACCGCGCGCGTCGCCGTCATTGCCGGACGTGCGGCAGAACACCATGTCGTGGCTCGCGACATGGACGCCGGTGTTCCACATCTTCTCACCATTGATCAGCCAGCCATTGCCGTCCTTGACCGCGCGTGTCTCCATCCAGGTCGCATCGGAGCCATGCTTGGGCTCAGTCAGGCCGAAGGCGAGGCGCACCGATCCGTCGAGCATGCCGGGGAGCACGGTCTTTTTCTGCTCCTCGGTACCGAAGTCGCGCATCATCAGCACCTGCGGGAAGTTGCCGACGACCGAGCTTTCGTTCTGCAGATCGTTGTGCAGGCCGAGCCCCTTGGTCGCCAGATGCTCGCGAATGATCGCCATGGCGAGATTGCCGATGTTCTTGCCGCCGAATTCTTCCGGCAGGGCCAGGCGCAGGAACCCCGCCTTGTCGGCACGCTTGCGCATCTCGCGCAGCAGGTCTTCCCATTCCTTGCGCGGCAGGCCGCCATGTTCGAAATCCGTGCGTGCCCATTCGCGGCGGTGATCGAAGAAACGGTCGTTATCGTCCTGCCTCTGAAGCGGAACGATCTCCTTCTCGATGAAGGCGTCGATGTCTTCGAGAAGCTTCTTGATGTGATCGGGAATCGAGAAATCCATGGCGCGTCCTTCCGGTGTTCGTTGGACGAACACTAACCTGCGGTTTGGCCAAGTCGAGGCGTATCCCTTGCGGCGGCAGGCTTCCCCTGCGTCGCCGGTCACGTGACGTTGCGTAAGAGAATTGCTTCGGGTTACCGGTTGATTTCAATCAATCGTGCCGACAATTTGTCAGGCAGATTTGATGCGCCGCCAAGCGGCGAAACGGGAGGAGAGCCGAAGATGGCCGCAAGCGAGCATTTCGATGTGCTGATCGTGGGGGCCGGAATTTCCGGCGTCGGCGCCGCCTATCACATGACCCAGCAATGCCCGGGCAAGAGCTTCGTCGTCCTCGACTCGCTGGAGAGCTTCGGCGGAACCTGGCTGACACACAAATATCCCGGTATCCGCTCCGATAGCGATCTCTACACTTTCGGTTACCGCTTCAAGCCGTGGACCGGCACGCCCATCGCCTCGGCCGAAGAAATCCTGCGCTACATGGGCGAGGTGATCGACGAGAACGATCTGGCGAAACACATCCGCTACCGCCACGCGATCAAGAGCGCGAGCTGGTCGAGCAAGGACAATCTCTGGACCATCGAAGCGATGCATGGCGACAAGACCGTGCGCTTCACCGCGAACTTTCTCTGGATGTGCCAGGGCTACTACCGCCACTCCGAAGGCTATACGCCGGAGTGGGAAGGCATGGACACATATAGAGGCCGCATCGTCCATCCGCAGACCTGGCCGGAAGATCTCGACTACAAGGACAAGAATGTCCTCGTCATCGGCTCGGGCGCGACGGCGGCGACGCTGGTGCCGGCCATCGCCGGCGACTGCAAGCACGTCACCCTGCTCCAGCGCTCGCCGACCTATTTCATCCCCGGCCGCAACGCCAACGAGCTCGCCGATACGCTGCGCCAGCTGCATGTCGACGAGACCTGGATTCACGAAATCGTGCGCCGCAAGATCCTGTTCGACCAGGACGCCTTCACCCGCCGCTCCTTCGAAGAACCGGAGGCGGTGCGCAAGGAACTGCTCGGCGCGGTGCAGATGTTCCTCGGCCCCGAAGCGGTCGAGAAGGACTTCACGCCAAGCTATCGCCCGTGGCGCCAGCGCATCGCCTTCGTGCCCGATGGCGACCTCTTCCAGGGCATCAAGTCGGGCAAAGCCGATGTCGTGACCGATCACATCGACCGCTTCACCGAGAACGGCATCCTGCTGAAATCCGGCAAGGAGTTGAAGGCCGATATTATAATCACCGCGACCGGCTTCAACCTGAATGCGCTGGGCGACATCGCCTTCGCCATCGACGGCAAGCCGCTCGATTTCGGCAACACCGTCACCTATCGCGGCATGATGTTCACCGGCATCCCGAACATGGTGTGGGTGTTCGGCTATTTCCGCGCGAGCTGGACGCTGCGCGCCGATCTCGTCGCCGATTTCGTCTGCCGCCTGCTGAAGCACATGGACGAGAAGCACGTGAAGAAGGTCGAGGTCGCGCTGCGCCCGCAGGACAGCAACATGCCGCTTTTGCCGTGGATCGATACCGAGAACTTCAATCCCGGCTATCTGCTGCGCGGCATGGACCTTCTGCCCAAGCGCGGCGACAAGCCGGAATGGCAGCACAGCCAGGATTACTGGCGCGAGAAAGATCAGCTTCCGGCTATCGATCTCGATGCGGCGGAATTCGTCTATGACGCGAAGGCCGGCGCGCGAAAGCCGGCGCCTGTCGCGGCGCGCTGAGCTGTGTCATCCAAACCACGCCGCGCGGAGAATTCCGCGCGGCGCGTTGACTTGCAAAAATCCCAGGCGTAGAAGCCGCGCCCTCACGCACATGGTGTGCGCGAGCAACCTTTGAGTCGAACGCAATGATTTGCCTCGAACAAAAACTGAGCGCGACAGCGAATGGCCGCCGGCCATCCGTATATACGCGCACGGCTCATGGGAGCGGCACCGCCTGATGGCGCGCCGATATCTGCGTTTCGCAGACCCTCCCGAGCCAGAAGCTCCGGAGGGTTTTTTGTTCTCTGCAGCTTCTCAACGAAATGCCGCCGGCAACGCCGGCACGAGAGACCCGGATCTCGGGAGCTCGCGCGCACACGCGCGAGTTCTACAAGCGCGGGGCCTGCCGGAGGGAACGGCGTGCGCAAGCACGGTCCACCGATGGCAGGGCGAAGCAAAGAGGCTTCGCTATGGCGGCGCGCCATTTCACGAGAGCGCCGCGACGGATTTGTTTTTCAATTTTCAGAATGCCGGGTGGTGAAGGGACTGGTTCCTTCGTTGCCACGATGCTCTCCCATGGAGGGCACTCCAGTCTCACCCGTTCCCCCGGCCCGACGTGCCCGCCCAAGCGGGCATCGCTGATGGTGAAGATACCGGATACTTCCTCCACTGCGGCCTTGAGCCGACTTCAACCGATCGTACCGTGGAATCCGCTAGGAGAGCGGGTGTGTCGCGGGCTCCGGGGAGGCCGAAGGGCCGATCCTGCGTTTCGGTTGTCGCAACGCCGATATCGACCGTTCCTCAGCACATCGATTTTGCGAGACCGGCCTGCCGGCCGTAGCTCGCGCCTTGCTCCCGCACACGGGAGCGCAACGCTTCTCTCGCCCCGCGAGCGAAGGCCGGTGGTGAAGAGCCCTGATACTTCGTGGGACCGTAAGGACGCGGGATCGAATCCCGCCGGACGCAAGTCCGTGGCGCAGCCTGGCGGCGCAGACGGCTAAGCTCCGCAAGGAGCGGTTCAGACTCGAGTGTTCCCCGGCGCCAGTCATCCGCAAGAGCGGAAGGCAGTGGTGAAGGTGCCTGTTACTTCGTACAGAGCGCCACGCGAAAGCGTGGAGGCGCGGGGTTCAATGCCCGCCGGCCGCAAAGCCGTAGCTCAGCTCAGCCCGCAAGGGCAGCAACAGCACCGACCGTTCCCTGCCAACTCATTCACGTGATCCGTGGTGAAGATTGCTGTTACTTCGACTGTTAATCGAGTGGTCGCGGGTTCGAATCCCGCCGGGTGTTTCATGCACCCGTAGCTCAGCGGATAGAGCACTTCCCGGTTCGCGCAAGCGGCCGGGGTCTCAGCATCGCCCGTTCCCGGGTCGCGTGATTATCGTTCGCCCGTATTGCGGGCCAATTCCATGCCGGTGGTGAAGAGCACCATTGCATCTGGCCGCGGGTTCGATTCCCGCCGGGCACGCAGGTGTCCGTAGCTCAGAGGTAGAGCAGATCCGGCCTCGATCGTTGCCCGGCGCCCTTTCAATTCCATCCCGACAACCCAATGGCCGATAGGAGGTGATCCATGGCCAAGCTCAACAAGCTCCTGCGCGTCTTCACCCATGAGGGCGCCAAGGGAAAGGCGTTCACGCCCGAGCAGGAGCTCCGGCGTGCGCTGATGAACTGCATGCTCTGGGAAGACCAGTTCTACGAGAACGGTGTGTCGATCGCCGATCGCGTCAAGACGCTGGTGCCCCAGGTCGCCGCCGAGCGTGTCGCCGCCCTCGCCATCGAGGCGCGCGAGACGATGAAGCTGCGCCATGCGCCCCTTCTCGTCGTGCGCGAGATGGCGCGGCACGAGAAGCATCGCGTGCTGGTGGCCGATACGCTCGCGCGCATCGTCCAGCGTCCCGACGAACTCACCGAGTTCCTCGCGATCTACTGGGCCGATGCCCTCGGACCCATGCAGCAGCGCAAGAAGCAGCCCGTCTCCGCCCAGGTGAAGAAGGGTCTCGCTCGTGCGCTGACCAAGTTCGATGCCTATCAGCTCGCCAAGTACAACCGCGACGGTGCGGTGCGCATCCGGGACGTCCTGTTCCTGACGCACGCCAAGCCCAAGTCGGACGACCAGGGCGCGCTGTGGAAGCAACTCGTCGACGGCACGCTTGCCGCGCCCGATACCTGGGAGGTCTCCCTCTCGGGCGGAAAGGACAAGCGCGCCACCTTCGAGCGGCTCATCGCGGAGAAGAAGCTCGGCGGCCTCGCGCTGCTGCGCAACCTTCGCCTGATGCAGACGGCCGGCGTCGCGCGCAAGACCATCGCCGATGCGATCGCCGCCATGCGCGTCGATCGCATCCTGCCCTACCGCTTCATTGCCGCGGCGCGCTATGCGCCCGACTTCGAAGAGGCACTGCAGGAGGCGATGCTCAAGTCGATCAAGGATCATGTCCGGCTCAAGGGCCGCACGCGGCTCCTGATCGACGTGTCCGGCTCGATGAGCTTGGCGCTTGGCAACCAGTCGGAGATGACCCGGCTGGAGGCGGCGTGCGGCCTCGCGATCCTGGCGCGCGAGATCTGCGACGAGGTCGAGATCTTCACCTTCTCGGAAAAGGTGGTGAAGGTCGCGTCCCGCCGCGGCTTCGCGCTCCGCGACGCGATCGTCGCGAGCCAGCCCCATGGCGGGACCTGGCTCGGAAGGGCGGTGACGGAGATCGACCGCAAGGGCGATCGCCTGATCGTCTTCACCGACGAGCAGTCCCACGATGCGGTTCCCGCGCCCAAGGGCAACGGAACGATGATCAACGTCGCGTCCTACCAGCGCGGCGTCGGTCAGGGCGACTGGCAGCGCGTCGACGGATTCTCCGAGTCCGTCATCGCGTGGATCGCTGCACAGGAAAAGACGGCGCACTGAGGCGTCGCCACACACTCTCAACACAACAGGGGCCCGGATGTGCTAACAACACGTCCGGGCATTTTTTCATGCACAAGCTCATTCACGAAGGCGGCGTGCCGATCAAGGCGTGGATCGAGGGGGTTCCTCTCGAAGACGCCGCGCGGACGCAGCTCATCAACACGGCCGCCCTGCCCTTCATCCACGACCACATCGCGGTGATGCCGGACGTCCATTACGGCCGCGGCGCGACCGTCGGTTCGGTGATCCCGACCAAGGGCGCCATCGTGCCGGCCGCGGTGGGCGTCGATATCGGCTGCGGGATGATGGCGGTTCACACCTCCCTCACCGCGAGCGACCTGCCCGACACACTGGCCGGCATCCGTTCGGAGATCGAGCGCGCCGTGCCGGTCGGCGGACAGGGTGCGGGCTCGGGCTGGAAGGGCAAGCCGGGCGGGATCCCCAACGCAATCTCGAAGCGCTGGGAGCGCCTCGACGAGGGCTTCAAGGCAATCTGCGAAAAGACCCCGCATCTCGCCAAGGAGAACTCGCTCATCCATCTCGGCTCGCTTGGCGGCGGCAACCATTTCATCGAGCTGTGTCTCGACGAAAAGGACGAGGTCTGGGTGATGCTCCATTCCGGCTCGCGCGGCATCGGCAACGCGATCGGCCGAACCTACATCGAAAAGGCTCGCAAGCTGCTCGAGACACGGGCGACGCACCTTCCCGATCGCGACCTCGCCTGGCTCGCCGAGGGCGAGACTGAGTTCGCCGACTATGTCGAGGCGATGCTCTGGGCCCAGGACTTCGCGATGGAGAACCGCAAGGCGATGATGGAGCGGGTGCTGCGCGTGCTCCGCGAGGAGCTGCGCAGCTTCACCACCGACAAGCTGGCGGTGAACTGCCATCACAACTACGTCGCGCGCGAGGAGCATTTCGGCGCGACGGTGTGGGTGACCCGCAAGGGTGCCGTGAAGGCGGGCAAGGGCGATCTCGGAATCATCCCGGGCTCGATGGGCGCCAAGTCGTTCATCGTGCGCGGGCTGGGCAATCCCGAGTCGTTCGAGAGCTGCAGCCACGGTGCCGGCCGCGCGCTGTCGCGTACTGCGGCCAAGCAGCGCTTCACCCTCGAAGACCACGCGCGGGCAACCGAAGGCATCGAATGCCGCAAGGACGCCGGCGTGATCGACGAAACGCCGATGGCCTACAAGGACATCGACGCGGTGATGGCGGCGCAGAGCGATCTCGTCGAGATCGTCCATACGCTGCGCCAGGTCGTGTGCGTGAAGGGTTGACCACAAGCGGGCGCGGACAGGGTTGGCGTGGCGGCTGTCCGCGCCCGCGCAAATAAAGGCGCCGGTGGCGAAAGCTACCGGCGCCTTTTTTGCGCGCGCGAACGTGGCCTTCGCGCCACGCATGGCATCAATGCACGCCGTCATCGCAGCTTGTGTTGACTTGCCCAAAATCGAGGCGTACCCACGACGCGTATTCGCGGGGAAGAGTCCTCGCGCGACGCAGCCGAGCGAGACTGATGCGCAGTTCCGTTTTCAAGGTCATCACAGCCGTGCCCTGCGCCCGTCCGGGCGGGGAGACCGCTGTATCCGCTCGCGAGGCGATCGCGCGCTAGGGCAACCCCTATCGCATGTTCCAACCCTCCCGGGCCCGGCTCTGGAGGGTTTTTTGTTGCTGACTCCATCGGACCGGGTTCGGGCATAAAAACAAGAAAAGTCCGTACCATGACAGACATTGCCGAATTCGATGTGGCCAACGCCGGCGAACGTGTCGCCGGCCATGGTCTTTCCGCCTGGTTCGCCGAGACAAGGGAGCTGTTGAAGCTCGCCGGTCCGCTGATCCTGACCCAGCTTGCCCAAATGGCGATCGGCACCACCGATACGCTGATGCTGGCGCGTTTCTCCAACGAGGCGCTGGCGGGCGCCGTGCTGGGCAACACCATGTTCTATTTCTGCTGGCTGCTCGGCTCCGGCCCGACCTCGGCGGTATCGCCGATGATCGCGCATATCCTGGGTGCCGATAAGGACAACATGGACGATGTGCGTGTGGTCGCGCGCATGGGCTTCTGGTCGGTGCTGATGGTCGGCCTGCCTTTGATGGTTTTGCTGCAATTTGCCCATCCGATTCTTCTGGCGCTCGGCCAGTCGGACCGGCTAGCGACGGCAGCATCGGCGTTCCTGACGCCACTTGCCTTCGGCCTGCCGTTCAGTCTCGGATTTCAGGTGCTGCGCAACTATTCGACCGCGTTGTCGAAGCCGAATGCCTCGCTGATCGTGATGGGCGTCGCGGTGTTCTTCAACGCGTTCTTCGACTACGCGCTCATCTTCGGTCATTTCGGCATGCCGCGGCTGGGGCTTACCGGTTCGGGCATCGCCAGTGCCTGCTCCTTCGCCTTCAGCTTCGTGCTGATGCTCGCGGTGGTACGGCTGACGCCGAAGCTGCATCACTACCGCATCTTCCGCGATGCGCTGATGCCGGATTGGGAGAAGCTGTTGGAAGTTTACGTCCTCGGCCTGCCCATCGGGCTGACGATGATGTTCGAGGCCTGCCTGTTCTTCTCCTCGAACTTCTTCATGGGGCATTTCGGGCTCGATTATCTCGATGCGCACACCATCGCGATGAACGTACCGTCGATCGCCTTCATGGTGCCGCTCGGTATCGCGATGGCGGCGACGGTGCGCGTCGGCCTCGCGGCCGGCGCGGGCGACAGCGAGGCGGTGCGGCGCGCGGGCTGGGCGGCGATCCTGACGGCTTCGGCCTTCATGACTGTGACCTCGGTGATCCTGGCGGTCTATCCGTTCGAGATCGCGACGCTCTACCTGCCGCCGACGGAGACGAACATGCCGGCGCTCCTGTTGTCGGTGACGTTCCTGCACGTCGCAGCGGCATTCCAGATCTTCGACGGCGTTCAGGTCACCGCAGCGCTGTCGTTGCGCGGCCTGAAAGACGCACGGGCGCCAATGTGGATCGCCGGCGCGAGCTACTGGCTGGCCGGCTTCCCGGTCTGCATGTGGTGCGCGTTCGGATTGGGCCTGAAGGGGCTCGGCATCTGGTACGGCCTCGCCTTCGGGTTGCTGGTCGCGGCCACTCTGATGTGCTGGCGGTTCTGGTGGCTGTCCCGGAATTGAACGAAACGGGCGCTTTGTGACGAAAGATTCACGTCATAAAGCGCCCGTGCCGGGACTGTGCAGCTATTGGTGACTCCCCACGTCCACACTATATTACCGGAGTCGATAGGGGCTTCGGCCCCGCCATCGGATTGGGGATCGAGCATGCGTGCATTGGCGATCGGTTTCGCGCTCGTTGCGGCGAGCAGCGCACCCGCTTTGGCGAACGGCATCCAGACGATGCCGGGCCGGATCATGTCCTACGCGCCGTCGGGCGATGCGGGCGGTGCCTCTGTGCCGACCGTGACGCGCGGCACCGCGATGGCGATCGCCTGCAACAGCATCGACTCGACAACCGCCGATGTCCGCGTGGTGATGTCCCTCGACAATGCCGACGAGGCGCCGACCGGCTACACCGCCGTGCTGGCGACGAACCAGAAGCTGATGCGCCACGGCGTCCATATCCTGGTGCCGGACGTTCCGGACTTCGCCGATCACACCGTCAGCGTGAAGGTCTACGTCACCGACGCGAAAGGCACGAAGGCCTGCGACGCGGGCCGCGTGCATATCGGCTGACGCTGGCTAGAGAAACGGCACCAGCGCCAACAGCCCCAGCGCGACGGCCGCGATCCAGATCGCGATACGGACATGGCGCGTGCGCGCGACCTGCGCGGTGGCGATCAGGTTCACCGAATCCGGATGCAGGCGCACTCCGCCCTCCGCGACCATCGCGGAGATCGTTTCGGCGTTTTTCAGAAGCTGCGGCAGATTCTGGGCGACGCGGCCGAGCGCGCTGACACCTTCGGCGGCATCGCGCAACCGTCCTTCCGGCCCCAGCTTCTCGAGCATCCATTTCTCGACCACCGGCCGCGCCGAGTCCCACATATCGAAATCCGGATCGAGGCCGCGCGCCACGCCTTCGACCACCATCATGGTCTTCTGCATCATCAGGAGCTGCGGTTGCGCCTTCATCTCGAAGCGCGCCGTGGTGTCGAAGAGCTGTTGGAGCAGCTTCGCCATCGAGACATCCTTCGCCGAGCGGCCGATGATCGGTTCGCCGATGGCCCGCAGCGCCTGGGCGAAAGTCTCTACCGGATGATGCGGCGGCACGAAGGCGACGTCGTAGTGAACTTGGGCGATGCGCAGGTAGTCGCGCTGGAGGAATCCGGCCAGGGTCTCGGCCATGAAGCGCCGCATGCTTTCGTCGATCCGCCCCATGATGCCGAAATCGACTGCAACGAGGCGGCCTTCGGCATCGACGAAGAGATTGCCCTGGTGCATGTCGGCGTGGAAATAGCCGTCGCGCAGCGCCTGGGTCAGGAAACTGCGGATCACGAGATTGGCGATGCGCTTGGGATCGTGGCCGGCGGCGATCAAGGCGTCGCGGTCCCGCACCGAGATGCCGTCGATCCATTCGCTGGTCAGGACGTGTTCTGCGGTGCGGCTCCAGTCAATATGCGGCACGCGAAAATCGGGATCGTTGCGCGTGGTTTCTTCGAGTTCGGAGGCCCCTGCCCCCTCCATGCGCAGGTCGAGTTCGAGCGCGACCGATGCAGAAAGCACCTCGACCATCGCAACCGGTCGCAAGCGCCGTGCCCGCACGAACCAGCGCTCGGCAATCCGCGCGGCGAGTGCGAAAGCGGTAAGGTCGCGCGCAAACTCGGCGACGACGTTGGGGCGCAGCACCTTCACCGCGACGGCTATTGGCGGATCGCTCGTCGTTTCGCCCTTGTGGACCTGTGCGATCGATGCCGCGGCGACCGGTTCGGAAAGGGAGGCGAAGAGGACATCTGCGGGCTTGCCGAGACCTTCGGCGATGACCGCGCGCGCCTGTTCGGTCGGAAACGGCGGCAGGCGGTCCTGCAATTCGGCGAGCGCCTTGGCGACATCGTCGCCGACGACGTCGGGCCGCGTCGCGAGCACCTGGCCGAGCTTGATATAGGCCGGTCCGAGGCTTTCTAGCGCCCGCGCGAGGCGCACGCCTGGCGGGTTGGGATCGTTCTTCGCACGCCCCGCGCCCAGCAAGCGCCGGAGCGCCCGGGTCGACGGCGGCAGCAGATCGGCATATTCCTTCGGCAGCAACGCATCGTGGCGCGAGAGAACCCGCGCGGCGTGCCAGAGTCTGCAAAAATCTGCGAAACGGCTCATATCTTCCAGGCCGAGTGCATCGCCGCGATGCCGCCAGTGAGATTGCGCACCTTCACCTGACCGAGGCCGGCCTGCCCGATCATCTTCGCGAAGGCCTGCTGCGGCGGGAAGCGGCGGATGCTCTCCGCGAGATAGCGATAGGCTTCCGCATCGCCCGCCACCATCTGGCCGAGGCGCGGAAGGACGTTGAGCGAGTACGCGTCGTAAAGCGTGTCGAGGCCCGGCACATCGACGCGACTGAATTCGAGACAGAGAAACCGCCCGCCCGGTTTCAATACGCGGCGCGCTTCGCGGAGCGCCTTGTCGATGTGCGTCACGTTGCGGATGCCGAAGGCAATGGTATAGGCGTCCATGCTGGCATCGGGAAACGGCAGTGCCTCGGCATCGCCGGTGACCCACTCGATGGCGCGCTCGCCTTTGGCATCGGCACGACGCACGCCTTCACCGACCATGTCGGCATTGATGTCACATACCACGACGCTCGCCTCTCCGCCCCGCTTGCGCGCGGCATCGACGATGCGGAAGGCGATGTCCCCGGTTCCGCCGGCGACGTCGAGAGAGCGCCAGCCCGGCTGCGGGTTCAGCCATTCGACGAAAGCGTCCTTCCAGAGCCGGTGAACGCCACCGGACATCAGGTCGTTCATCAGGTCATATTTCGAGGCGACGGAGGAGAACACCTCGCGGACGAGGCCCTCTTTCTCGGCCTCGGGCACGTCGCGGAATCCGAAACTGGCGGTCGTGTCAGCAGTCATCGGCAGCAGAATAGCGGCTCGGGAATCCATGGGCTACGGTCGCCGCCTGCGACTCTTCATGGCCGTTTATGCCCGAACTTCCCGAAGTCGAGACCGTAAAAGCCGGCCTCCAGCCGGTTCTGGAACAGCACCGGATCACCCATGCCGAAACGCGGCGCGGCGACCTCCGCGTGCCCTTCCCGAACGACTTCGCGGGCCGGCTGACCGGCCGGCGGATCGAGCATCTGCGCCGGCGGGCGAAATACATCCTCGCCGATCTCGACTCGGGCGAAACGCTCGTCATCCATCTGGGCATGAGCGGGCGGATGACGGTCTATGCCTCGGGCGCGAAGAAGAAGCTCGGCAACTACGTCCATGATATGAACGAGGACGGTATCGGCAAGTACAAGCACGATCACGTCGTCATCGATACCGACGCGCCGGCGCGGATCGTGTTCAACGACCATCGACGCTTCGGGCTGATGCTGCTGATCGATACGGCCGCGCTCGAGGAGCACAAGCTGTTCAAGGGGCTCGGAATCGAGGCGCTGGCGCCGGACTTCGACGCTGCCTATCTGGCCAAGGCATTCAAAGGCAAGAAGACACCGGTCAAGGCGGCGCTGCTCGACCAGCGGGTGATCGCCGGGCTCGGCAATATATATGTGTGCGAGGCGCTGTTCCGCGCCGGAATCTCGCCCAAGAGGCTCGCGGGCAAGGTGCGGTCGGAGAAGATCGCGGCACTGGTCACGGCAATCAAGCAGGTGCTGCGCGAGGCGATCAAGGCCGGCGGCTCGAGCCTGCGCGATCACCGCCAGGCGACGGGCGAGCTCGGCTATTTCCAGAAACGCTTCGCCGTGTACGACCGGGAGGGCGAGCCCTGTCCACATGGACACGGCACGATCAAGCGCATCGTGCAGTCGGGTCGTTCGACGTTCTATTGCCCGAGCTGTCAGCGTTGATCACCTCCCTATCGTGGGGATCGTTGCAAAATTGTGGATTGATGATTCATTTGGTGTCGGGAGGCTATCTCGATGCAGCAGGTTTTTGGTGGTGGCTGGCTGTCGCCGAAGGTTGGTCAGAACGCGACGCTGGACCGGC
>JAFEEQ010000001.1 GCA_018241025.1 Pseudomonadota bacterium | reverse complement strand
CCCGTCTCCGCCAGAACCTTCGTGATCGCAGCCGTCAACGACGTCTTGCCGTGGTCGACGTGACCGATCGTGCCGATGTTGCAGTGCGGCTTGTTGCGCTCAAATTTGGCCTTCGCCATGTCTCTATCTCCGTATACTGACGGTTATTGCTTGAACTTAGGCGTACTTCGCCTTGATTTCGTCCGCGATGTTCTGCGGCACCTGATTGTAGTGGTCGAACTCCATCGAGTAGTTCGCGCGGCCCTGGGTCTGGGAGCGGAGCTGGTTGATGTAGCCGAACATGTTCGCGAGCGGGACCATCGCCGAGATCACCGAGGCGTTGCCCCGGCTATCCTGGCCCTGCACCTGGCCGCGGCGGCCGAGAAGGTCGCCGATCACGCCACCGGTGAACTCTTCCGGGGTCACGACCTCGACCTTCATCACCGGCTCGAGCA
The DNA here is from genome assembly GCA_018241025.1 of Pseudomonadota bacterium. Classification (GTDB taxonomy): domain Bacteria; phylum Pseudomonadota; class Alphaproteobacteria; order Micropepsales; family Micropepsaceae; genus Rhizomicrobium. The sequence continues at coordinate 21,951 of JAFEEQ010000001.1, read as the reverse complement.
GCTTCACAGCGCCCTTGCTGGCGAGTTCGCGGAACGCCGCGCGCGCCGCGATGTCGAAGGTGAGCGCGTTGGAGTCCACCTCGTGGTACTTGCCGTCGGTCAGCGTCGCCTTGAAGTCGATGACCGGGAAGCCGGCGAGAAGACCGGAGTCCTTCTGCGCGCGCAGACCCTTTTCGACCGAGGGGATGAATTCCTTCGGGATCGCGCCGCCGACGACGTCGTTGACGAACTCGAACCCACCGCCAGCCGGCAGCGGCTCGAAATCGATCGTGACTTCAGCGAACTGGCCCGAACCGCCGGTCTGCTTCTTGTGGGTGTACTTGACGGTGACCGGCTTGGTCAGCGTCTCGCGATAGGCCACCTGCGGCGCGCCGACATTGGCTTCGACCTTGTAGGTGCGCTTCAGGATGTCGACCTTGATCTCGAGATGAAGCTCGCCCATGCCCTTGAGGATGGTCTGGCCGGATTCCTGATCGGTCGAGACGCGGAAGGACGGATCTTCCTGGGCCAGACGCACCAGCGCCATGCCCATCTTCTCCTGGTCGGCCTTGGTCTTCGGCTCGATCGCGACCTCGATGACCGGATCGGGGAATTCCATGCGCTCCAGGATCACCGGATTGTTCGGATCGCACAGCGTCTCGCCCGTCGTCGTGAGCTTGAGGCCCGCGAGCGCGACGATGTCGCCGGCATAGGCTTCCTTCACGTCTTCGCGGCTGTTCGCATGCATCAGCAGCATGCGGCCCACGCGCTCGGTCTTGTCCTTGACGGAGTTGAGAACGCCGGTGCCCGAGTTGAGCACGCCGGAATAGACGCGGACGAAGGTGATCGAACCGACGAAGGGGTCGTCCATGATCTTGAACGCAAGGCCCGCGAACGGCGCCTTGTCGTCGGCCGGACGCTCGACTTCGTTACCCTTGGGGTCGACGCCCTGCACCGCCGGAATGTCGAGCGGCGACGGCAGGTAGTCGATGACGGCGTCGAGCAGCGGCTGCACGCCCTTGTTCTTGAACGCCGAGCCGCACATCACCGGCACGAAGGAGAAGTTCATCGCGCCCTTGCGGATGCAGCGCTTGAGGTCGTCGATCGACGGCATATTACCGTCGAGATAGGCCTCGAGCAGCTTCTCGTCCTGCTCGACCGCGAGCTCCACCATCTTGGTGTGCAGCTCTTCGGCCTTGGCCTTGTACTCGGCCGGGATCTCGACCTCGTCGAACTTCGCGCCGAGCTGCTCGTCGCGCCAGATCAACGCCTTCATCGTCACGATGTCGACGATGCCCTTGAAGTCGCTTTCCGAGCCGACCGGCCATGTGATCGGCATCGGCGTGGCGCCGAGGCGGTCGATCATCATCTGGACGCAGCGCGCGAAGTCGGCGCCGGTGCGGTCCATCTTGTTGACGAAGCAGATGCGCGGAACCTTGTACTTGTCGGCCTGGCGCCACACGGTCTCGGACTGCGGCTCGACGCCGGCGACGGCATCGAACACAGCGACCGCGCCGTCGAGCACGCGCATCGAACGCTCGACTTCAATCGTGAAGTCGACGTGGCCGGGCGTGTCGATGATGTTGATGCGGTGGTCCTTCCAGAAGCACGTCGTCGCCGCGGAGGTGATGGTGATGCCGCGTTCCTGCTCCTGCTCCATGAAGTCCATCGTGGCGGCGCCGTCATGGACTTCGCCGATCTTATGGGACTTGCCGGTGTAGTAGAGGATGCGCTCGGTCGTCGTGGTCTTGCCGGCGTCGATATGCGCGGCAATTCCGATATTGCGATAACGGTCGAGCGGGGTCGTGCGGGGCATGGTGAACTCTTCCGGGCTTTACCAGCGGTAATGGGAGAAGGCGCGGTTGGCGTCGGCCATCTTGTGGGTGTCTTCACGCTTCTTGACGGCCGTGCCGCGGTTGTTGGCGGCATCGAGCAGCTCGCCCGAGAGGCGGCCGGTCATCGTCGGCTCGTTGCGGCCGCGGGCGGCGGTGATCAGCCAGCGGATCGCGAGCGCGCGGGCACGGTCGGCGCGGACTTCGACCGGCACCTGATAGGTCGCACCGCCGACGCGGCGGGACTTCACTTCGATCGCCGGCGCGACGTTGCGCAGCGCCTCGTGGAACACCACGATCGGATCCTGCTTGGTGCGCTGCTGAATGGTGTCGAACGCGCCATAGATGATGCCTTCGGCAGAGGACTTCTTGCCGTCATACATCAGCGAGTTCATGAACTTGGCGAGCACGAGGTCGCCATACTTGGCGTCCGGGGTGATTTCGCGCTTATCGGCTCTGCGGCGACGAGACATCTTTTTCGATCCTTACTTCGGACGCTTGGCGCCGTAGAGCGAACGGCGCTGCTTGCGGTCCTTGACGCCCTGCGTGTCGAGCACGCCGCGGATGATGTGGTAGCGCACGCCCGGAAGGTCCTTCACGCGGCCGCCGCGGATCAGAACAACCGAGTGCTCCTGGAGATTGTGGCCTTCGCCCGGGATGTAGGAGAGGGCTTCATAGCCGTTCGTCAGCCGGACCTTCGCCACCTTACGAAGCGCCGAGTTCGGCTTCTTCGGCGTCACGGTGTAGACGCGGGTGCACACGGCGCGCTTCTGCGGGCAGTGCTGCAGCGCCGGCACCTTGTTGCGCTTCGGCTTGGCGCCGCGCGGCTTGCGGATCAGCTGATTGATCGTCGGCATGCGTCTTCCTAATTTATGGGCGGCGTCCCGCCCGGGTCTCACACACTGCGGCTTGGGCGACCATCGCCGGAGCCGAAACAAAAGCGGGCGCAAGGCCTTATGGCCTGCCCCGTAAATCGCGGAGGACTCGGTGAGTCGCGCGGTTTAACGCTCTAAACTGGCTTTCCGACAGTGTTTTGGGCGATTTGTGCCCAACGACCTGCCCCTGAAAGGTGGCGCCTTATATTCAGGGGTGACCGGGGCGTCAAGCGCGTTCTGAAAGGAAATTTCAAGGGTTGGACGAATGTTTCGGGCGCCCCGATTTGGCCAGCCGGGATATAGATGCCCGCATGCGCATCCGCCCCACCGTCCGGGTCATTCTGCTCGATCCGGCGGGCCGGGTCCTGCTCTTGCATTTCCACAACCGGCTGACGGCCGAGCCGCCAACATTATGGGCCACGCCGGGAGGCGGGATCGAGGCGGGCGAGACCATGGAGGCCGCGGCCCGGCGGGAAATTCGCGAGGAAACCGGAATTGCCGACCTGGAACTGGGTCCGGTGCTGCGGACCGAGGACATCGCCACAGAGCGCGCGGGTGAGGCTCTGTTGTTCCGGATGACCTTCATCCTGGCCAGAACGGCGACCACGGCCATCGATCTTTCCGGCTGCCTGCCAGACGAGAAGGACGACATCCTCGACGTGCGGTGGTGGACCGCCGAAGCGCTGGCGGCCGGCGCAGAAGCCTTTCGGCCGCTGGACCTGCCGGATCTGGTTCGGACCGTGACGGTCTAAATCGCCGCAATGACCTCCCGCACCGCCATGGCGGCCAGGACCAGCGTCGAGAGCGCGAAGACCAGGAACCGGACCGGCACCGCGTTGATCGTATTCTGGACCAGCGAGTGAACCACCCGCAGCGCCACATAGGCCCAGGCCAGCCAGATGTGGAGCGGGTCGGTGTGACCGGCCAGAACGACGTAGAAGACCATCGCATAGAAGATGGTCGGTTGTTCCATCAGGTGATTGTAGTTGTCGGCGACCGCCCGGACATTGGACGGCAGGATGTCGAGCGAACCGGGATGGCGGGCCGCGTTGGGGTCGATCTTCGCGGCTCCGATCGCGGGGATGCGCGTCGCGTACATCCATATCCAGATGATCAGTGTCCAGACGATCAGCGCCAGAACCGGCGTCAGCAGCGAATGCATGTTGCCCTCCCCTTTGCGGAACGGAGGTTAGGGCGAGTCCGGCTGCCAGCCTAGCCTGCCGCGCCCGCCCCTCGGCAAGCTCAGGGTGAGGGTCATCGTGTAGGGCTTCAAATCGCGAGCCCATCCAGAGCCCCCGCGACGGATGCGAGTTGGTGCCGCTCCCGAACGCCAGCCTAATGCAATGTGAACTCGATCGGGACCACGGCGTTGATTTCGCTCTTGCCGAAGTCGTCCGGGATCGCGGGCAGCGGTTGTGCACGCTGGATCAAGGCGAGCGCTTCTTCGTCGAGCGCCGGGCGGCCAGAACTGCGGGCGATGTCGAAGGCGGTCACCCGGCCGGCCTTGTCCATCACGAAATGAAGCATCACGACGCCCTGGATGTGCGCCGAGCGCGCCTCGGCCGGATAACGCTTGAAGCGGTTGAGATAGGCGAGTAGCCGGCCGAGATAGCTCTGCTGTGTCTCGGACGGCGCGGTCGACGCGACGGTCTGCGGCGGCGACGGAGCCTGCGGCGCCGGGTCGGCGTGGATCGCGGCCGGCGCATCGGTGGCGATCGAGATTTCCGGCATCGGGATCGTCTCGCTTGGCGGATGGACGAGTGCGACCGGCGGTGGGGGCAGAGGTTTGGACGCGTCGGTCTGCGGTGTAACGTCGACCATGATCGGTTCCGGCGCCAAGTCGTGCGCGACCCGGATCCCGCCATAGATGAGCGCAGCCGCGATCGCGGCATGCACGACGATCGCGAGCGCCATGCCGGTCATGCGCGAACGGTCGAAGCCCGCGGCCTGCGGCGTGCGGCGGAAACTAGCGAGCGAGACGCTCTCCTGCGGAAGCGAGACGTGCATGTTCATGCGGCCTCTCCCAATGGCGCCGTCATTGCGATGCGGGCGCGGCGCTTTCTGATCCAGAGCGTCACGCCGGTGACGACGAAGAGGAGCGGCAGGAAGCCGCTCAGGAAAATCAGGACGCGCCAGACCGGACCGGTGCCGTCGCCATCGTGGATCGGACGCTGCCAGGCGACGAAGCTGTCGCCTGCCGACATCGTGGCCGGATCGCGCACCGCCACGACCCTGGAGCGATAGGGATCGACATAGACCATCGACGAGATCACACCGCCGTCGGACAGCGCGACGCTAATCGCCTGCGAGTCGCGCGCCGGCAGCATGACCGAGCGGACGCTGTGTCCCGGCAGAGCCGCCATGGCCAGGCGAACGGCATCGTCGGCGCCGATGCGCTCGCCATCTTCGATGGGCGCGATCTCGGGGCCGGTGCGCAGATTGTAGCCCGTGGTTGTTCCGCCACCGGCCATGGCGCGGAACGTCTCCGGGAAGACGATGCCGACGCCCGTTACGCTGACGGCGATGAAGACGATGAAGCTCCAGATGCCGACCGCGGCGTGCAGCTCGCGGTGAAAGCGCAGGCCCTTCGCCGTGCGGCGCACGATGAAGGCGTATCTCCAGAGGTGGGGCTTCGGCCACCACAGCACGATCCCTGTCAGGCCGAGGATCACCATGCCGACGCCAAGCCAGCCGACGACCGTGCGCCCTTCGCGGCCGAGAAAGAGCTGGCCGTGCAGATCGTGCGCGAACTGCACGAGCGGCGACATGCCGCCGGCCTGCGTGGCGAGCACCTTGGTCGAAACGGGATCGATGAACAGCGTGGGACTGCGCGGCGGACCGCCTGCGCGCGCGCCGCGCCGTTCGCCGGTGCGGGGCGCACCTTCGCGGAAGCCCTGGATGAAGCGCACCTGAACGGCGCCGCCCTGCTCTTCCGGCATGGTCAGCATCACGCTGCCGCGCGCATGCGATGCCGCCGCGCGCGCGGAGTCGACGATCGCATCGAGCGAAGCCGGCGAGCCGATCGCCGTGGCGCGCGGTGCCGACGGGCCGTCGAATTCGTCGTGATAGACGAGGACGCTGCCGGACAGTCCGAGCGCGACGAACAGGACGCCAAGCACAAGTCCGATCCACATATGAATCTGGAACAGGAGGTTGCGGACGGTAGCGTTCATGGTCAGGTCTCGGCCCAGCGGCGAATGAGGTTGTGATAGACGCCGGTGAGGCGCACGACCTCGGCGCTCTCGCCGACCGTGCGACGCAGACCCTGTATCGAGATGTCGATGTCGAAGAGCAGTGTGCGCTGACCTTCGTCGCGGACCATGCTCTGGATCCAGAAGAAGGAAGAGACGCGGCTGCCGCGTGTCACCGGGCGCACGAAATGCCGGCTGGTGGCGGGATAGAGCACCATGTCGCCGGCCGGAAGCTTGGCCTGGTGCGTACCGTAGGTGTCTTCGACCACGAGCTCGCCGCCGTCATAGTCTTCCGGCGCCGTCAGGAAGAGCGTCGCCGAAATGTCGGTGCGAAAGCGGACAGGCGTGCTCGGCGCGAAGCGGATCGAGTTGTCGATATGAGTGCCGAAATTCATGCCAGGGTCGTAACGGTTGAACAGCGGCGGATAGACCTTGAGCGGCAGCGCCGCCGAGGTGAAGAGCTCGTTGCGGCCGAGCCTGCCGAGAATGAGATCGCCGAGTTCGCGCGCGAGCGGCGAGCCTTCGGCGATCTGCAGGTTCTTCTTGGCGCCGGCGGACTGCTCGCCCGCCGTCACCTTGCCATCGACCCATTCGGCCCTGGCGAGCGCCTCCCGGCAGCGCGCGACCTCGTCCGCGGACAGAACGGAGGGGACACGCACCATCATCGGGAGGGAGCTTTCGTCATTGCGTCCAGCTCACCGAGAAGATGAAGCTGCGGCCGGCGGACGGCGTGCCGCGATTGCCGAAGGACTGCGCATAGTTCAGCCGGTCCGTGAGATTGTTGACGTTGAGCTGGAAGCGCAGGCTGTCGATGTCGTAAGCGACCACGGCATCGAGCTCGACCGTTTCGGGGATCACCACGATGCGCGACAAACCGGTCGGGTTCGGAGCGGTGCCGGCGATGGTGTAGTTGTTGTAGAGGCGGCTCTGATAGACCACGCCGCCGCCGAAGGAGAGACCCTTCAGGAGATCGTCGGCCTTGTAGTCGGTCCAGACCGAGACCGAGTTCTTCGGCACGAAAGTGATCTGCCGTCCGATCGTATAGGGATTGAGATTGCAGACGACTGGCGTGCCGCCGCAGGACAGGTCCCGCGTGATCACCGGATCCAGGTAGGTATAGGCCGCGAGCACCGACCAGCCTTCGACGATCTCGCCGGTGGCCGACAACTCCATGCCGCGCACCCGCTGACGCTGTCCCGACTGCAGGATGACGTCGCCGCTGAGCGGATCGGAAAGCGTCGCATTGCTCTTGATGACCTGGAACAGCGACGCGGAGAGGCCGAGCGCGCCATCGAACAGCGCACCCTTGGCGCCAACCTCGAGCGTCTCGCTCTTCTCCGGATCGAGCGCCTGGTTCGCGGTCGTGATCGGGTTGGGCGAGCCGACGACCGAGGTCCCTTGCGGCGTCGCCGAGCGCGCCCAGGAGAAGTAGTAGGTCTGGTTCTGGTCCGGCTCGTAGACGAGGCTGGCGCGCGGATTGACGAGGGTCGAAGGCGACTTGGCCGTCGTCGTCACGCCGGCGACGGTCGTCGACTTGTAGGACGCATTGTACTTGTCGATGCGCACGCCGGCGATCAGCGACACGGCATCGGTGAACCAGAAACGGTCCGTGGCGAAGAGCGCCAGATCGGTCGCGTCGCCAGTGGAATAGACGACCGTTGTGGCCGATGCCGAGGTACTGGCCAGGTTGGCCGGCGTCGGCAGGACGACGGCATAGCCGGGCGGCGGCGTGTGCGTGGGATCGTAGAGGGAGAATCCGATATTGCTGCGCGACGCACTGTGGTTGCCGAGCGGATAGCTGTACTGCGCCAGCGTCGGCAGGGTGTAGGCGAAGATGGTGCGGTCGGCGCGCTGATAGGAGGCGTCAACGCCGAGGATGAAGGTGTTGCGGAAGGTGCCGATGTCGAAATTCGCGGTCGCGCTCGCGATGTCCTGCACACCCCAGCTGTTCTGCTTGTAAGGACCGCCGCCGCCGGTACCGGCGAGCGCCGTGCGGCGTACCGCCGGATCGGGATCGAACAGGAGGCCGGCACAGTTCGCCGTCGCCGCGGTGTAATCGCAGCGGTCGACCGGCGTGTAGCGGAAATCGCGCGAATAGACGGCGACGCGCGAATCGTTCTCGAGCGTCAGCCAGGGCGTCGCGGTGTGGGTGAGCTTCGCGGTGATGAGGTCGGCGTCGTTCTTGTCGTGATCGAGCGAGTAGCCCATGTAATTCTGGCGCGGCACGCCGTATTCCGTCACCGGCATGGCGTAGAGCGAGCCCGGCGGCTGCGCGACCACGACGCCGTAATCCTGATGCGCCGAAGTGTGCTGGTGGACATAGTTGAGCGTGAACACCGTATCGGTGCCGAGTCCGAGCGCAATCGACGGCGCGACACCGAAGCGGGTCGAATGCGTGATGTCGCGATCGACCACGCCGGTATCGGTGAGCATCAGGTTGAGGCGCGCCGCCGCGGTGTCGGAGAGCTGGTAGTTGATGTCGGCCGTGCCGCGATAGTGATCTCCGTTGCCGAGCTCCGCCGACGCAACGATCTTGTCTTCGAGGAACGGCGTCTTGCTGACCGTGTTGATCGCGCCGCCGGTGGTGCCGCGGCCGAACATCAGGCCGGACGGCCCTTTCAGGACCTGCACCTCCTGATAGTCGAAGCTGTCGCGGGTGTAGGCGGCGAAGTCGCGCAGGCCGTCGAGATAGACGTCGTCCTTGGCGTCGAAGCCGCGGATCTTGAACTGGTCGCCGGCGAGCGTGCCGCCCTCGCCAATCGCGATGGTGATGCCCGGCACGTTGCGCAGCGCATCGCCTAGCGTGGTGGTCGCCTGCTGACGGATGGTCTCGGAGTCGATGACCGTTACGGCCTGCGGCGTGTCCTGCACGCTGGTGGTCGGCATGCCGGGCACATGGGTGTCGTGCTGCTGGTTGTTGCGGCCATTGGTGTCTTCGACCTTCACCGGGCCGAGCACCATCGGCGCATCGTCGGCGAGGGCCGGCGAGATCGCGCCGGCGGCGGCGAGAAACACGCCGGCCAGAACAAAGTGAGACGCATTATCAAACGCACGTCGGATGGAAGGCGTGTTGGATGAATCGGACATGGCTACCCCTTTTGCCGGTTCGAAAACCTGGCTGGCGTCGGGGCTGGCTCGGTCATGGTGGAGACGGAGCGCGCGGCGGAATGCTTTGCGCTCATTTGGTCAGGATCAGTTTGTGGTTGGCCGTGAGGCGCAGGCGGTATTCCTGGCCATCGTGAAGAATGATCGCCTCGCGTTCGCCCTTCAGCAGATCGCGCAGTTCGAGGCGGCGCAGGGGCGGTGCAGCGGCGGTCTCGATGGTGGCTGCGTCGGCCAAGGGGAGAATCCTCAAATTCGCCCGGACCATAGCGAGGCCTCCGCGTTCTTGCAACTCACTCGCAAGAACAAATGTGCCGCAGGCTAGCGGGAAGCGAAGAGGTCTCGCGGGTGCCCGGCCACGACCGACTCGAAGTCGAGAAGCGCGCGCTTGAGGGGAAGGCCGCCGCCGAAACCGACCAAGGCCCCGTTGGCGCCGATGACGCGGTGACAGGGAACAACCAGGGGGATCGGGTTGGCATTGCAAGCCAGGCCCACTGCGCGGGCCGCGCCGGGATCGCCGAGCGCCTTCGCGATGGCGCCATAGGTCGTGGTTTCGCCGAAGGGGATCTCGCGCATGGCGGCCCAGACGTCACGCTCGAAATCGGAGCCGGTCTCGGCATGGGTGATGAGGTCGAACGCCTGACGTTCGCCGCCGCAATATTCTTCGACCTGGGTGCGAACAGCAGAGAGCGCACCGTCGTCGCGGATGCCTTGTGGTCCCCTGCCCTCATCGGCGTGCAGCCAGAAGCGGACAAGGCGGCCGTCATCGTCGATTGCGGCGGCGAAGCGCGCGAAACGGGTGTCGAAAGCGGACCAGCGATGCGGCATGGGGTGAGAGTACTCCGCTCCGCAGAGAGAGCGACCTGATTGTTGCGCCGATTTCGGACTCGGTCGCGAACCAAGAAAAAGGGCCGCTGTCGCCAGCGGCCCTTTTTGACGGTGTGAGGCGAAGCGGACTACTCGGCGGCCTGCGGGCCTTCGAGCTGCGGCACCGGCTCTGCGTCCTTCGCCTGCTCTTCCTGGATCGCCCTGTCGCGTTCGGTCGCGACGTGACGGAGGCGCGCGATGGCACCGCCCGTACCCGCCGGGATGAGACGGCCGACGATGACGTTCTCCTTGAGGCCTTCGAGCGTATCGACCTTGCCGTTGACGGCGGCGTCGGTGAGGACGCGCGTCGTCTCCTGGAACGAAGCCGCCGAGAACACCGAGCGCGTCTGGAGCGACGCCTTGGTGATGCCGAGCAGAACCGGACGGCCTTCGGCGAGCTTGAGCCCGCCTTCGGTCGCCTTGGCATTGGCCTCGTCGAGCTCGATCTGATCGACCTGCTCGCCGGCAAGCAGCGTGGTTTCGCCGCCCTCGGTGACCTCGAACTTCTGCATCATCTGGCGGCAGATCACTTCGATGTGCTTGTCGTTGATCTTCACGCCCTGGAGCCGGTAGACGTCCTGGATTTCCTTCACCAGATACGTCGCCAGTTCTTCCATGCCCTTGATGCGCAGGATGTCGTGCGGAGACGGGTTGCCTTCGACGATGTAGTCGCCCTTCTCCACATAATCGCCCTCGCGCACCGAGATGTGCTTGCCCTTCGGGATGAGATATTCCGACGGATCGAGCTTCTCGTTCTTGGGCTTCACGATGACGCGGCGCTTGTTCTTGTAGTCCTTGCCGAACTCGACGAAGCCGTCGGTCTCCGCGAGGACCGCGGCTTCCTTGGGCTTGCGCGCCTCGAACAGCTCGGCCACGCGCGGCAGACCGCCGGTGATGTCGCGGGTCTTGGCGCCCTCGGTCGGCAGGCGCGCGAGCACGTCGCCGGCCTTGACGTGAGAACCGTCTTCCACCGACAGGATCGCGTCGACGGACAGCGCATAACGCGCCTCGCCGCCGGCCGGAACCGTGAGCGGCTTGCCCTTGGCGTCGACGATCACGATGGTGGGACGCAGCTCGGTGGCCTTGGAGCCGGTGCCGGTGCGGCTGTCGATCACGACCTTGTTCGAGACGCCGGTCTTGTCGTCCGAGACGTCGCGATAGGACGTGCCCGAGATCAGCTCCTCGTATTTCACGATGCCTTCGACATCGGTGAGCACGGGAAGTGCGTTCGGGTTCCATTCGGCGAGGCGATCGCCGCGCTTCACGGTCGAGCCGTCATCCACCTTCAGGCGCGCGCCGTAGACGATGCGGTAGGACGCCCTCTCCTGCCCCTTCGGGTCGGTGATGACGGCCTGCATGTTGCGGCCCATCGCGATCAGCTCGCCGTCGGAATTCTTGACGACGTTGCGGTTCACGATCTTGATCTTGCCGTCATAGGACGCCTCGATCTTCGAAGAGCCGGCAACCTGCGCCGCGCCGCCGATGTGGAAGGTGCGCATGGTGAGCTGGGTACCCGGCTCGCCGATCGACTGCGCCGCGATCACGCCGACCGCTTCGCCGATATTGACCGACGTGCCGCGCGCGAGGTCGCGGCCGTAGCACTTGCCGCAGACGCCGTCCTTGAGCTCGCAGGTCAGCACCGAGCGGACGCGGACGCGCTGGATGTGCGAGGCCTCGATCTTGTCAGCCGCGTCTTCCGTCACTTCCTTGCCGCGCTTGACGATGACCTCGCCCGTGTCGGGGTGCTTCACGTCTTCCGCGGCCGTGCGGCCGAGGATGCGCTCGGCCAGCGACGACACCACCGTGCCGCCGTCGATTTCGGCCTGGACGAACACGCCCTTCTTGGTGCCGCAATCTTCGGTGGTGATGATGCAGTCGTTCGCCACGTCGACGAGGCGGCGGGTGAGGTAACCCGAGTTCGCCGTCTTCAGCGCGGTGTCGGCCAGACCCTTGCGGGCGCCGTGGGTCGAGTTGAAGTACTCGAGCACGGTGAGGCCTTCCTTGAAGTTCGACAGGATCGGGGTCTCGATGATCGAGCCGTCGGGACGCGCCATCAGGCCGCGCATGCCGGCGAGCTGCTTCATCTGCTGCGGCGAACCGCGGGCACCCGAATGGCTCATCATGTAGATGGAGTTCATCTCCATCACGCGATGGGTTTCCGGATCGATCTTCGGCTCGGAGATCTCCTTCATCATTTCGGCCGCGACCTGGTCGGTGCACTTCGACCAGGCGTCGACGACGAGGTTGTACTTCTCCTTGTCGGTGGTCAGACCGTCCAGATACTGCTGCTCGAACTCGCGCACCTTGTGGCGCGTCTCGTCGATCAGCTTCACCTTGGTATCGGGCACGACCATGTCGTCCTTGCCGAACGAGATGCCGGCCTTGCAGGCTTCGCGGAAGCCGAGACCCATCACCGCATCGGCGAAGAGCACCGTCTCCTTCTGGCCGCAGTGACGATAGACCTCGTCGATGATGTGCGAGACTTCCTGCTTGCGCAGGAGCTTGTTCACCAGGGCGAACGGGATCTTCGGATGACGCGGCAGGATCTCCGCGATCATCATGCGGCCGGGCGTGGACTCGACGCGCAGCGTGACCGGGTTGTTGTCGGCATCGACCGTCTTGTAGCGGCACTTGATCTTGGCGTGCAGCGTGACGGCACCCGAGAACAGCGCATGCTCGATCTCGCCGATGTCGTTGAACACCATGTTCTCGCCCGGCTCGCCGGGACGTTCCTGGCTGAGATAGTAGAGGCCGAGAACGATGTCCTGCGTCGGGACGATGATCGGCTTGCCGTTGGCGGGCGAGAGGATGTTGTTGGTCGACATCATCAGCACGCGTGCTTCCAGCTGCGCTTCGAGCGACAGCGGGACGTGCACGGCCATCTGGTCGCCGTCGAAGTCCGCGTTGAAGGCGGTGCAGACCAGCGGATGGAGCTGGATCGCCTTGCCCTCGATCAGCACCGGCTCGAAGGCCTGGATGCCGAGGCGGTGGAGCGTCGGGGCGCGGTTGAGCAGCACCGGATGCTCGCGGATCACCTCTTCGAGGATATCCCAGACCTCCGGCTTCTCTTTTTCGACCAGCTTCTTGGACTGCTTGACCGTCTGGCTGAAGCCCTTGGCCTCAAGCCGCGCATAGATGAACGGCTTGAACAGCTCGAGCGCCATCTTCTTCGGCAGGCCGCACTGGTGCAGCTTGAGTTCCGGACCGACGACGATCACCGAACGGCCGGAATAGTCGACGCGCTTGCCGAGCAGGTTCTGGCGGAAGCGGCCCTGCTTGCCCTTCAGCATGTCGGCGATCGACTTCAGCGGACGCTTGTTGGCGCCGGTGATGACGCGGCCGCGACGGCCGTTGTCGAACAGCGCATCGACCGCTTCCTGCAGCATGCGCTTTTCATTGCGCACGATGATGTCGGGCGCCTTGAGCTCGATAAGGCGCTTCAGGCGGTTGTTGCGGTTGATGACGCGCCGGTAGAGGTCGTTCAGGTCGGACGTCGCGAAGCGGCCGCCGTCGAGCGGAACGAGCGGACGCAGATCCGGCGGGATCACCGGAACCACGGTGAGGATCATCCATTCCGGACGGTTGCCGGATTCGATGAAGGCCTCGACGACCTTGAGACGCTTGACGAGCTTCTTCTGCTTCTCGCCGCCGTTGGAACCGGCGATGTCGGTGCGCAGCTGGTCGCGCAGAGCCTCGAGGTCGATCGCCATCAGCAGCTTGCGGATGGCTTCCGCACCGATCTCGGCGGTGAAGCTGTCGTTACCGTACTCGTCCTGCGCGGTGTAGAACTCGTCCTCGGTCAGGAGCTGACGCTCCTTGAGCGGGGTGAGACCCGGCTCGATGACGATGTAGTTCTCGAAGTAGAGAACGCGCTCGAGATCCTTCAGCGTCATGTCGAGCATCAGGCCGATGCGCGACGGGAGCGACTTCAGGAACCAGATATGCGCGACGGGCGAGGCCAGCTCGATATGGGCCATGCGGTCGCGGCGCACCTTCTGCACCGTGACTTCAACGCCGCACTTCTCGCAGACGATGCCCTTGTACTTCATGCGCTTGTACTTGCCGCACAAGCACTCGTAGTCCTTCACCGGGCCGAAGATGCGGGCGCAGAAGAGGCCATCCCGCTCCGGCTTGAAGGTACGGTAGTTGATGGTCTCAGGCTTCTTCACCTCGCCATGCGACCAGCGCAGGATCTGATCCGGGCTCGCCAGCGAGATCTTGATGCGGTCGAAGGTCGGAACCTCCTTCGCCGCGCCGAAGACATTGGCGAGGTCGTGATTGGTCCGCGCCGCGTCGCGGCGGTGTGAGCGGGCTTCAGTCTCGAACGATTCAGCCATTGAGGAGCTCCACATTGAGCGAAAGCGAACGCATTTCCTTGACGAGGACGTTGAACGATTCCGGGATACCGGCCTCGAACGTGTCTTCGCCGCGGACGATCGCTTCGTAGACTTTGGTACGGCCCGCCACGTCGTCCGACTTGACGGTAAGGATTTCCTGCAGCGTGTAGGCGGCGCCATAGGCTTCCAGCGCCCAGACCTCCATTTCGCCGAAACGCTGGCCGCCGAACTGGGCTTTGCCGCCCAGTGGCTGCTGCGTGACGAGCGAATACGGACCGATCGAACGGGCGTGGATCTTGTCGTCCACCAGGTGGTTCAGCTTCAGCATGTAGATGTAGCCGACCGTGACCTGGCGCTTGAACGCCTCGCCGGTGCGCCCGTCGAAGAGCGTCACCTGGCCGGAGCCGGTCAGACCCGCCTGCTGCAGCATGTCGACGATGTCCTTCTCCTTGGCGCCGTCGAACACCGGCGTGGAGATCGGGACGCCGAAGCGCAGGTTCTCGCCGAGCTCGTCGAGGGCACCCTCGTCCAGCTCCTTGAGCCGGTCGTCGTCGCCATAGACACTCTTGAGCTGCTTGCGCAGCGCGTCGTATTTGCCGTCGCGCTTCACCTTGTCCAGCGTCTCGCCGATCTGGCGGCCAAGGCCCGCGCAGGCCCAGCCGAGATGGGTTTCGAGAATCTGGCCGACGTTCATGCGCGAAGGCACGCCGAGCGGATTGAGCACGACGTCGACCGCCGTTCCGTCGTCGAGATGCGGCATGTCTTCGATCGGAACGATGCGCGAGATGACACCCTTGTTGCCGTGACGGCCGGCCATCTTGTCGCCCGGCTGCAGCTTGCGCTTCACCGCGACGAACACCTTGACCATCTTCATCACGCCCGGGGCGAGCTCGTCGCCGCGGCGCAGCTTCTCGACCTTGTCGGCGAAGCGCTTGTCGAGCCGCGCCTTCGAGTCGTCGTACTGCTTCTTGAGCGCTTCGATCTCGCTCATCGCCTTTTCGTTGCGCAGCCCGATCTGCCACCACTGATGCTTGGCGATGGTGTCGAGCACCTGCTGGGTGATCTTGGTGTCCGCAGCCATGCCCTTCGGGCCGTGGGCGGCGGTCTTGTTCAGCAGGATCTCGTGCAGGCGCGCGAAGATGTTGCGTTCGAGGATCGCGAGTTCGTCGTCGCGGTCTTCGGCGAGACGCTCTTCCTCGGCCTTCTCGATCGCCATGGCGCGCTGGTCTTTGTCGACGCCGTGACGGTTGAAGACGCGCACTTCGACGACCGTGCCGGTGACGCCCGGCGGGACGCGCAGCGAGGTGTCGCGGACGTCGGCCGCCTTTTCGCCGAAGATGGCGCGCAGCAGCTTTTCTTCCGGGGTCATCGGGGTCTCGCCCTTGGGCGTGACCTTGCCGACCAGGATGTCGCCCGCGACGACTTCGGCACCGATATAGGTGATGCCGGCTTCGTCGAGGTTCTTGAGGTTCTCTTCGCCCACGTTCGGGATGTCGCGGGTGATTTCCTCAGGACCGAGCTTGGTGTCGCGCGCCATCGTCTCGAACTCCTCGATATGGATCGAGGTGAAGACGTCGTCGCGCACGATGCGCTCGGAGATGAGGATGGAGTCCTCGAAGTTGTAGCCGTTCCACGGCATGAACGCGACGAGCGCGTTCTTGCCGAGCGCGAGCTCGCCGAGCTGGGTCGACGGGCCGTCGGCGATGATGTCGCCTTTCTTCAGCACGTCGCCGGCCTTCACCAGCGGACGCTGGTTGATGCAGGTGGACGCGTTGGAGCGCTGGAACTTGCGCAGGTGGTAGATGTCGATGCCCGGCTTGGTGGGATCGGTCTCTTCGGTCGCGCGGATGACGATACGGGTGGCGTCGACCTGGTCGACGATGCCCGAGCGCCGCGCCGCGATGGCGGCACCGGAGTCGCGTGCCACCACCGACTCCATGCCGGTGCCGACGAGCGGCGCTTCCGGACGGAGCAGCGGCACGGCCTGGCGCTGCATGTTCGAGCCCATCAGCGCGCGGTTGGCGTCGTCGTTCTCGAGGAACGGCACGAGCGCGGCGGCGACGGAGACGAGCTGCTTGGGCGAAACGTCGATGAACTCGACCTGGTCGGGCGTGGTCATGACGAAATTTCCCTGCTTGCGGCAGGACACCAGCTCGTCGTTCAGCCGGTTGCGGCTGTCGATCACCGCGTTGGCCTGGGCGATGGTGTATTTCGCCTCTTCCATCGCCGAGAGGTACACGACCTCGTCGGTGACGTGCTTGTTGGTCACGCGGCGATACGGGCTCTCGATGAAGCCGTACTTGTTGACACGCGCGAAGGTCGCCAGCGAGTTGATCAGGCCGATGTTCGGGCCTTCCGGCGTCTCGATCGGGCAGATGCGGCCGTAATGCGTCGGGTGCACGTCGCGCACTTCGAAGCCGGCACGCTCACGGGTCAGACCGCCCGGGCCGAGCGCCGACATGCGGCGCTTGTGGGTCAGCTCGGAGAGCGGGTTCTGCTGGTCCATGAACTGGCTGAGCTGCGATGAGCCGAAGAACTCGCGCACCGCGGCGGCGACCGGCTTGGCGTTGATCAGGTCGTGCGGCATGACCGTGTCGATGTCGACGGCGGACATGCGCTCCTTGATCGCGCGCTCCATGCGCAGCAGGCCGACGCGGAACTGGTTCTCCATGAGCTCGCCGACCGAACGCACGCGGCGATTGCCGAGATTGTCGATGTCGTCGATCTCGCCGCGGCCGTCGCGCAGCTCGGTCAGAGCCTTGACGATCGCGAGGATGTCTTCCTTGCGCAGCACGCGCATGGTGTCCGGCGCGTCGAGGTTAAGGCGCATGTTCATCTTCACGCGGCCGACCGAGGACAGGTCGTAGCGCTCGGCGTCGAAGAAGAGCTGGCCGAACAGCGTCTCCGCCGTGTCGAGCGTCGGCGGCTCGCCGGGACGCATGACGCGATAGATGTCGATCAGGGCCTGCTCGCGGCTGTGGTTCTTGTCCACCGCCATCGTGTTGCGGATATAGGCGCCGATGGTGATGCCATCGACGTTGATGACCTCGACCTCGTGGAACTTGGCTTCGTCGAGGGTCTCGAGATTCTGCGCGGTCAGCTCGTCACCGGCTTCGACGAAGATCTCGCCGGTCTCGGCATTGACCATGTCGAGCGCGCTGTAGCGGCCGATGACGTCTTCCTCGCTCATCGCCACCTGCTTGATGCCGTCTTCCTGCCACTTGCGCAGGGTGCGGGCGGTGATCTTGGCGCCCGGTTCGGCGATCACGTCGCCGGTCTTGGCGTTCTTCCACTCCGACGCGACCTTCGCATTGCGCATCCAGCCGGGTTCGACCGGCGTGTGCCAGCTGCCGTCCTTGTGCTTCTTGAAGGTGATCTTGCCGTAGAAGTATCCGAGGATTTCTTCCTGGGTGAGGCCCAGGGCATAGAGCAGCGTCGTCGCCGGCAGCTTGCGGCGGCGGTCGATGCGGACATGGATGATGTCCTTGGCGTCGTATTCGAAGTCGAGCCACGAGCCGCGGTACGGGATCACGCGCGCCGCGAACAGGAGCTTGCCCGAGGAGTGGGTCTTGCCCTTGTCGTGGTCGAAGAAGACGCCCGGCGAGCGGTGCATCTGCGAGACGATCACGCGCTCGGTGCCGTTCACGATGAACGTGCCGTTGTCGGTCATGAAGGGGACGTCGCCCATATAGACGTCCTGTTCCTTGATGTCCTTGACGGACTTGGCGCCGGTTTCCTGGTCCACATCGAACACGATGAGGCGCAGCGTCACCTTGAGCGGCGCGGCATAGGTCATGGAGCGCTGCTGGCACTCCTCGACGTCGTATTTCGGCTCTTCGAAGTGATAGTCGACGTATTCCAGGAGCGAGGACTCCGAGAAGTCCTTGATCGGGAAGACGTGACGGAACACGGTCTCCAGACCCTCATCGTTGCGCCCGCCCTCCGGCTTGTCGACCTGGAGGAACTGGTCGTAGGAGGTCTTCTGGACCTCGATGAGGTTGGGCATTTCCGCGACCTCGGCGATCTTGCCGAAGTATTTGCGAAGCCTTTTGCGTCCGGTGAACGAGAGAGTCATTCTGGCGTCCTTCTAGCGGCCCAAATTGACCGCACGGGGTGTGCGACTAATTGCAAAACCAATGGCAAACGCCACCGGCCCTCCCACGGCAACGACCGCGGGAGGGGGTGGGGGTACGCAAATATGGTCGACGGGTGGGTTCTTCAACCCTCCGCGCCTCCTTTACTTCAGCTCGACCTTCGCGCCGGCGTCTTCGAGCTGCTTCTTGATCTTGGCGGCTTCGTCCTTCGGGACGTCCGCCTTCACTTCCTTCGGAGCGCCCTCGACCAGGTCCTTGGCTTCCTTGAGGCCGAGGCCCGTGATCGCACGGACTTCCTTGATCACGTTGATCTTCTTGTCGCCGGCGTCGGCGAGGACGACGGTGAACTCGGTCTTCTCGGCGGCGGCAGCGGCCGGGGCGGCGCCCGGAGCGGCAGCGGCGACGGCGACCGGAGCAGCGGCCGAGACGCCCCACTTCTCTTCGAGAAGCTTGGCGAGTTCGGCGGCCTCGAGAACGGTGAGGCTGGAGAGATCGGTGACCAGCTGTTCAATCTTCGACATTTCAGGTGTTCCTTTGGTTTTCGGGTTCGATGTTGATGTGCGGTTGCAGTCCGACTACGCGGCTTCTTTCTTGGAATACGCGCCGATGACGCGGGCCAGCTGACCGGCAGGTGCCTGAACGACACCGGCGATCTTGGTGGCGGGCGCCAGGATAAGGCCCACCAGCTTGCCTCTCAGCTCGTCGAGCGACGGCAGCGTTGCGAGGGCTTTGACGCCTTCCGCATCGAGGGCCGTAACTCCGACCGAACCGCCGAGGATCACGAGCTTGTCGTTGTCCTTGGCGTAAGCCACCGCAACCTTCGAAGCCGCGACCGGATCCTTGCTGAACGCAATGCCGGTCGGACCTTTGAAGAGATGGGCGATGCCTTCAACGGCCGTTCCCTGAAGCGCACGCACGGCAAGACGGTTCTTCGCAACCTTGAACGACGCACCGGCCGCACGCATGCGGGAACGGAGGTCGGCCATCTGCGAGACCGTCATGCCCTTGTAGTGGGCGACAACCAGGGAGCCGGATTCCGTGAAGACGCCTTTCAGGTCTTCGACGACTTCCGCTTTCTCTGCTCTGTCCACGTGTGAGCTCCTAACTTCAACAATCCCGTGGCGACCCGGGACTGCCCTGTGACGTGAAAACTCTGTCCCAGGGCTCAAACCCGAAATGCGAGGTTGCCCTCGAAATCCGGTTTCACTCCCTGTCTGCACCGGATGTTTAAGTGCTCTCGCACACCGGTGGTCTCGGACAGCTCCGGCGATCGCCCGCCGGAATTCACAAAACTCTTCAGGCCTCCGCGGCCGCACCGACGGAGGAGAGCGCGATCTTCACGCCCGGGCCCATCGTCGAGGACAGCGATACCTTCTTCATGTAGACGCCCTTGGCGCCCGACGGCTTGGCCTTCATCACGCTGTCGACGAACGCCTTCACGTTCTGGACGATCGCGTCTTCGGTGAAGCTCGCCTTGCCGACGCCGGCCTGCACGATGCCGGCCTTCTCGACGCGGAATTCGACCGCGCCGCCCTTGGCGTCCTTGATGGCGTTGGCGACGTCCATCGTCACCGTGCCGACGCGCGGGTTCGGCATCAGGTTGCGCGGACCGAGAACCTTACCGAGGCGGCCGACGATGCCCATCATGTCGGGCGTCGCGATGCAGCGGTCGAAGTTGA
The DNA here is from genome assembly GCA_018241025.1 of Pseudomonadota bacterium. Lineage (GTDB taxonomy): Bacteria > Pseudomonadota > Alphaproteobacteria > Micropepsales > Micropepsaceae > Rhizomicrobium. The sequence goes on along the minus strand of JAFEEQ010000001.1, from coordinate 1,995 downwards.
TCTCGCCCTTGTTGATCGTCTCGGCGAGGTCTTCCGCGCCGACGATGTCGGCGCCGGCGGCCTTGGCCTCATCGGCCTTGGCACCCTTTGCGAACACAGCGACGCGCAGCTTGCGGCCCGTGCCGTTCGGCAGCGAGGACACGCCGCGCACCATCTGGTCGGCGTGGCGCGGATCGACGCCGAGGTTGATCGAGAGCTCGATCGTCTCGTCGAACTTGGCGAGGGCGCGCGACTTGATCAGCTTCACCGCCTCTTCGATGGCGTAAGCCTTGGCGGTGTCGACGCCTTCGGTGACTTTCTTGTAGCGCTTGGAGAGCTTGGCCATGGCTTAACCCTTCACCTCGATGCCCATCGAGCGCGCGCTGCCTTCAATGAGGCGCATCGCCATTTCGACGGTGTTGGCGTTCAGATCCTTCATCTTCGTCTCGGCGATCTGGCGCACCTGGTCCTTGGTGACAGATCCGGCCGAGGCGAAACCGGGCGACTTGGAGCCCGAGGTGATCTTGGCCGCCTTCTTGAGGAAGTAGGACGCCGGCGGCGTCTTCATCTCGAAGGTGAAGGACTTGTCCGAGAACACGGTGATGGTCACCGGGATCGGCATGCCCTTTTCCTGGTCCTGCGTCTTGGCGTTGAAGGCCTTGCAGAACTCCATGATGTTGAGGCCGCGCTGGCCCAGCGCAGGACCGATCGGCGGCGACGGATTGGCCGCGCCGGCAGGCACCTGCAGTTTGACGTAACCCGTAATCTTCTTTGCCATTTTCACCGCCTCCTTCGCGGCTTAGCGGTTCGAACGAAGCCGAAGCTTCTCCCGCAGTTGAAACCAGGTCAGACCTTCTCGACCTGGGTGAATTCCAATTCCACCGGCGTCGCACGGCCGAAGATCGAGACCGCGACCTTCAGGCGGCTGCGGCCTTCGTCGACCTCTTCCACCGTGCCGGTGAAGGAGGTGAAGGGACCGTCCGCGACCTTGACCTGCTCGCCGATCTCGAAGGTGATCGTCGACTTCGGATGCTCGGCGCTTTCCGCCGACTGGTTGAGGATGCGGTCGACCTCGGCCTGGCGCAGCGGCATCGGCTTGTTGTTCTGGCCGAGGAAGCCCGTGACCTTCGGGACGTTCTTGACCAGGTGATAGCAGTGGTCGGTGAGCTGCGCATGGAGCAGCACATAACCCGGCAGGAATTTGTGCTCGGCCTTGATCTTCTGGCCGCGGCGCACTTCGAGGACTTCCTCGGTCGGCACGACGACGTCGACGATCTCTTCCTCGAGACCCTGCAGCTTCGCCTGGCGCTTGATCTCCTCCGACACCTTCTTCTCGAAGTTCGAGTAGGTGTGGACGATGTACCACTTTGCGTTGGCGTTGACGGTCTTGGTTCCAGCTTCGCTCATCGTTCTAGCCCGCTATCCCGACAAACAGCTTCTCGCCATAGGCGAAAAGTGCATCGACGCCGAAGAAAAAGACCATGGTGATGCCCACCATGATGAAGACCATCACCGAGGTCAGCCAGGTCTCCTTCCAGGTCGGCCAGGTGACCTTGTTCGCCTCGCGACGAACCTCGCCGAAGAAGGCGAGCGGATTGCGCCGGCGCACGGGCGCCGGCAGATCCCTGCCCGCCGCATCAGCCGTCTTTTTCGTCGTATCCGCCATCAGACTTCTTCGTTTCGTTCCAGCTTTGCAATCTCACGGTATTGGCAGGAGTGGAGGGACTCGAACCCCCGGCCTACGGTTTTGGAGACCGCCGCTCTACCAGCTGAGCTACACTCCTAATGTACCCATCGGGCTATTCGGCTTCGCCGGCCCTCCGGGTACAGATTCCAATTGCACGTCCTTCGTTTCATCCGGCAGCTTTGCAGCTGGCGGATGGCTTATTTAATGATCTTCGCGACGACGCCGGAGCCGACGGTTCGGCCGCCTTCGCGGATCGAGAAGCGCAGCTTCTCTTCCATCGCGATCGGGCTGATCAGCGCGACCTCGATCGACACGTTGTCGCCCGGCAT
>JAFEEQ010000019.1 GCA_018241025.1 Pseudomonadota bacterium | reverse complement strand
TCTGCCGGCTCAAGGACTTCCGACGCATCGCAACCCGATACGACAAGCGGGCAGACACCTTTCTGTCTGCAGTCCTCATCGCCGCAACACTAATCTGGTGGACCTAATTGAGTCCGGACCCTAGGGCCGGCGCCGCTCGGCGTTGCGAAAGACCCAGGTTACGCCAGGCGCGCAGATCAGGATTCCCGCCGCGACGAACATCGGTACGAACCACAGGATGTCGCCGCTGTCGGCATGCTTCGCCGCCCAGAGAAGAAGGAGCGCGCTCGCGGCGCCGAGCGCGGCAAAGGTCCAGAGGAACACGACAGGCGCCAGGATGTCGCTTCCACGCCTCGCATAGACGAAGGCGAACACGGTGGTTGCCGCAAGTTCGGTCAGGGCCGTTCCACCTATCGCCAGCACGCGCCCGCCATTGATCTGCCAGCTGCGCGCGCCATAGCGGACGAGGAGATCGAGATAGGTATTCGCTGCGTCGTTGAGGAAATAAAGCGCGATCATCGCGGCCGTGGCCATCAGCAGAATGAACGCGGTTTCGGAAATCTGGCGAACGACCGACATCGTCCGAACCTAGCGCAGGATGCCGCGTGGCCAAAGTCTTCCGGCATGGTAGCGTTCCCTGCAACCAATCCGCAGGTCGTTGATATTGGGCGCAGCATTCGAGCGCTTCTGCACGCCCGTCCAGCTCGAGCGGAAGAAATCGTCGTCCGCGCGATTCGAGCCGCTGTCGCTTGCGCTGCCCTTGGGCACGCTGAAAGGCTTTGCCGCCGGGCCTGCCGACGGCCCGCCGGTGCTTCTCGTCCATGGCTGGAACGCGCAGGCCGAATTCTTCGCGCCCCTCGCGCTGGCGCTAACGCGCCAGGGCCTCCGCGTCTACGCCTTCGACATGCCGGCCCATGGCCAGACACGCGACGCCAATCCGGATAGACCCACCACGAACATGCCCGAATGGGTCGCGGCCATGATGGGCGTGACCCGGCATCTGGGCATTGCGTGCTGGCGCGGCGTGGTCGCGCATTCCTTCGGCGCGCTCGCATCGTCCTTCGCCTTTGGGCCCCGTCCCTGGTCCGATGCGCCGCCGCTCGCATCCGATGCCGCCGTCTTCATCGCCGCGGCCGCCGGCATGCCGACGGTGATCGAGTCCTATCTTTCGGTCGCGACCGTCAGCGAAGCGGAGATCGCCGACATCATCGAAGGCGTGGAACGGATTTCGCGCGCGCCGCTCGCCGCCGTGACGGTCGGCGCCGTCGCATCGTCGCTGCCCGCGCACCTGATGATCGTCCACGACCCCGCTGACACGATGACCCGTCCTGCCGATCTGGCGTACGAACTCGCATCGCGTCCCGACCGGACGGTCCTGGAACGTCCGGGCGCCGGCCATGACGGCATTCTCTTCCAGCTCGAAGTCGGACGCGCGGTGGCGAAATTTCTGGCCTGATCAGCGCTTGGCGCGCGGGTCGTAGCTGGCCTTCCAGCCCTCGACGAATTTGCGCAACTCATCGTCGCCGCCTTCGGGCAGGGTGACCACCAGCTTCACATAAAGATCGCCTGCGGTGCCGCCCGCCGGATGAATGCCGCGGCCGCGCAGGCGCAGCACCTTGCCGGAATTCGAATTCGCCGGAATCGACAGCTCCACCGTCCCGCCCGGCGTCTCCACCGGCACCTTGCCGCCCAGCACCGCTTCCTTCAGCGACACCGGCAAGTCCATGCGCAGGTCGTTTCCTTCGCGCGCCATGTTCGGATGGGGCGCGACCTTGATGTCGATCAGGATGTCGCCCGGCGGTCCGCCATTGCGTCCGGCGCCGCCGCGGCCCTTCACGCGAACCTGCTGGCCGTCCTTCACGCCGGCTGGGATCTTCACGTCGATCTGCTCGCCATTCGGCACCATCACGCGGCGCGTGCCGCCCTTGATCGCCTCGTCGAAGCTGATTGTGGTCGACACGGTGAAGTCCTCGCCGCGCGCCGGCTGCTTGGCGCCGCGCCGCCCGCCGCGCCCGCCGAAGAAGCTCGACAGGATATCGTCCGCCTGGAAGCCTTCGCCCTCGGCATCGTCCCAGGTGAAGTGGAATTCGCGGGCGCCGCCCTGCGGTCCGCCGCCGGCACCGAATGGCCCGCCGGGGCGGAAGCCGCCGCGCGGATCGAAGCCTTTGGGATTGCCGGCGGCATCGATCTCCCCGGCATCGAATTTGGCGCGCTTCTCCTTGTCGCCCACGATGTCGTAGGCGGCGGAGATTTCCTGGAATTTCTTCTGGGCGTTCTTGTCGCCCGGATGGGTGTCGGGATGATTCTTCTTGGCGAGGTTGCGGAAAGCCTTCTTGATCTCCGCCTCGCTCGCGGACTTGCCCACACCCAGAACTTCGTACGGATCGCGCATCATCACTCCTGCCCGCGCCCGGGAATCGGCCCGCGGGATGTCTGACAATATAGTGTGACTTGGCCGAAGGTTAAGGGTTGCCGGCCGGCAGTTTGGCGAGACGCTCGGCCGCGCCGGGCACGCCCCTTGCCGCTGCGTCGGCGTAGAGCTTGCGCGCCAGCCCGATATTCCGGTCGATGACCGTGCCTTCCTCATAGAGAATCGCCAGCCGGTATTCGGCGATCGGATGGTGTACCGACGCAGCCGACATCAGCCAGGGCAGGGCGGCCTTCGGGTCGGGATCGCCTGCCTCGCCATTCAGGAGCATCTCGGCGAGGTCGTATTGCGCCGTCGGCAGCCCCGCCTCGGCCGCGCGGCGCAGCATGTCCTCCGCCGCCGCCGGGTCCTTCTCGACGCCGAGCCCCTTGCGCAGCATCAGCCCTTCGTTGCGCATCGCCGCCACGTCTTCCTCGTCGATCGACTGAAAGAGCTTGAACGCTTCGGCATAGTGTCCGGCGTCGTATTCGGCGACGCCGTGATCGAAGATATCCTTGAGCTCGTCAGTCGTATGCACGGTCACGCAGCCTGCGAGGGCAAGCAGGCTCAACACGGCAAGGATGCGCTTCATGGCGGGAAATCCGATGTATCCGTTCCGGCCCAGCCCAGGCTGGCGGCAAGGGCCTGACCGGTCCGTTTATAGCCGTCCATTGTCAGGTGAGTCAGGTCCGGCCCCATCAGCACGGGATTGTGGTGCACCCAGGCATAGGCACCGCCCGGTCCGCCCATGAAGGCCTGCCAGTCCCACGGCACGCAGCCGAATTTCGAACCGGTCTCTGCCTGTATGTCGGCGATGCGGGCATGGATGCGCGCGAATTTCAGGAAGTCCGCCTTGCGCGCGCCCCGGGACAGCAGCACGCCACGATCCGGCGGTCCGATCAGCACACAGGATGCATCGGGAAACAGGCTGCGCAGGTTGGTCAGCGCGGCCGTGAGCCCGGCGCGATACGCAACGGGATCGAAGGGCTCAACTGCGCCGTCATTGGTGCCGTATTCGAGCGCGATGCCGTCATAGCTCTCGCCGTTCAGCGCGGCGGCGATGGCATTGGTATCGACGTTGCCCCAGCCGCGGATCGTCGCCGAAGGCAGGCCGAACACATCGAGTGTGACATCGGGCGGCGCGATGTAATCGAAGACGAAGCCTTCGAGCGCCAGCGTACCGCCGCCGACGCGAATCTTGATCGTCGAGATTGCCGGATCGGCGGCGATGGCCTGCCGCGTCGATCCCGCCGCCAGTGTTACCGTCTGCTCCGGCCCGTCGTCGACGGTCACGCCGACCTGCGCATCGGCAGCGCCGGCACGGTAGACCAGCGTCACCTGCTTGACCTGCGGCTTCAGATCGGCGGTCCGAAGATCGAGCCAGACATAGCTGTCCGCCCCCGCCGAAACCACGCGCGTCGCCAGCGCCGGCCCCGTCGCAATCGGTCCTGGATCCTTGAATGCGAGTTCCGTCTTCCAGGCGGGACCGATGCAATAGGCATGGAGCGCCGGCAGCCGCACATTCGCACGGCCCATGGTCGGCGGCAGAAAACGCACCGCGACGCTCTCGCCGTGCGCGCGGATCGCATCGCGCAGCTGCGCCATCATCGGCCCGGCCGCGATGTGGCTGTCGCCCCAGAACGCAAAACGCCGCGGACGCACATGGCCGTCGGCATCCTTCAGGGCGAAGCCGGGAATGCCGCGCCGGTCGAGCACCGGCGGAAACAGCTCGACCGGACGCGCCAGATCGCCGAGTTCGTCGACGCTCGGGATGTCGGTATTTTCCGTCGTGAGCCCGGCAACATGCGGCACGCGCGGCGCTGGTGCCGTTGCGGCGGCCGGACACCGAAGTTCCGCAACCGCGGCCGGCATGCTGTCGTTCGCGACGGCAGCCGGTGACAGCAGCAACGCGGCGATGGCGGTGATAACGACGGTCGCCGCTTTCATGCCGACAATACTATCCTACTCCGTCGGCGCCGCGAGATCCGTCGGCAGGCCGCGCTCCTGCAGGAGCGCCAGATGGCGCTGCGCGGTGTGGCGCGAATAGATGCCGTCACGCGGCAGACCTAGCACCAGCTGCAGGTCGCGGACAACCTGACCGCGCTCCAGCCAGTGGAAGCTCTGCGCCAGCACGCTTTGCGGCGTGAAGTTCAGGAGTTCCGGCTTGTGCCCGGCGCAGGGAAAGGACGCGAAGCCAGCCGCGGCCACTGCCGTGCCGTCCGCCAGCGTCCAGCCCTGCGTCGAAATGCGGTTGGCGATCTCGATCTGCTGCTCGGCCGTCGCACGGTTCGGCACCGGCGCGAAGGCGAGTCCGCCATAGGCCGCCCAGTTCGCTGCCGAGATGCCAAGCCCGCCGCCGGCCTTGCGTCCGTTCCACGCGCCGCGGCTCGCGCACCACGCCACCTTCGACCAGAACGCGTCGAGCGGCTGCGGATGGGCATAGCGCACCAGCGTCTTCGACAGATCGCCGGGCGCATAGGCATAGCGGGCATTGGGATCGACGGCATGTGCCGAACGCGTCTCGGGCAGGGCGATATGCCCGGCGCGGATGATCGCGCTGATGAAGGCACGCTTGCCGGGTCCGGTCAGATGGATGCCGTCGGAAATGAAGAAGTCCGCCTGCTGGTCCGATGTCGCGGCCCAATCCGCCAGCACCGCATTCGGATAGGCGCTCACCACACGCGCCATCATTTCGTTGTTGAGGTCCATCCAGCGCCGCGGCACATGGGTGTTCACCAGCACGACGCGCTTGGCATCCTTCACCAGCTCGAGCATCTGGCGCAGCTGGCTCTCGAGCACGAAACCGTTGGTGCCGAGGTGGATGATGACGATCGGCGTGATCTGCCCGGCATCGTGCAACTGCCTAAGCTGGTCGAGCACATTGGACGCCTGCCAGCCCATATGGGCGTAGACTTTGGCGCCGGGGATCGTCGCAGTCAGGACTCCGCTCGAACCGAGCAGCACGGAATCGCCGACGGCGGTCACGTCGCCGCTGACCATTTCGGGCGCCGCGGCCGCCGCGCTCGCCGTCATGGTCTGGATCGGCACCGGCTTGGCGGCGGTGTCTGCCGCCAGCGCTTGCACGACATCGGCGGGCGGCGCCACGTCGCTCTTCGCCATCGCCAGCACCAGGACGGCGGCGACACCTGCAGCCAACGCCGCCATTCCACCGGCAACCGGCCGCCAGTTGAAGGCGGAGCCTTCGCGCCAGGTCTTGTACAGCCGCTCCAGAGCGCCTTGCCGGATCGGCATCTCGATGAAGAGATAGCTCAATCCCGAAATCAGGAATGTCAGCCCCAGCCGCAGCGCCAGCACATTCTCGGACGACCAGTCGAGGTCGAGCCCCGGCCGCGTCAGCATGTAGATCGGCCAGTGCCAGAGATAGAGTCCATAGGAGCGCTCGCCGATCCAGCGCATCGGCGCGTTGTCGAGGAAGCGCCCGAACCCGGCACCCGGATGCGTCGCAGCCACGATCAATCCCGCACTGATCGCCGCCGAGAGCAGGAAGCCCCACGGGTAGAGCCAGGTCTTGGCCTCATCGAGAAAATAGAAACTGGCAAGCGACGCGATCAGCGCCAGCCCGCCGGCGATGAACACGCCTTCCTGATCGGGCAGGCTCAGCCGTGTCTTGATCCTGGCCGGCTGCCACAGCAGGCCGAGCGCCGCGCCGATCAGAAGTCCGAAGCCATGCGTGTCGGTCCCGAAATAAAGCCGCGTCGGATCGCCGGTCTCCGGATAGCCCATCCGCGCCGCCGACAGCGCCATCCATCCGGCGCCGGCCGCTGCCGCCACGAGCGCACCGCCGGCGATAGTCTGCGGCCGGAAGCGCGGCAGGCAGAACAGAAGAACCGGCGCCCACAGCAGATAGAACTGCTCTTCGATGGCCAGCGACCAGAGGTGCAGCAGCAGCGGCTGGCGCCCGATGAAATCGAAATACGACTTGCCGGCGCCGATCAGCTCCCAGTTGGTGACATAGAAGAGTGAGGCGAGTGCGTCCCAGCGCAGGCGGGGCAGGGCGTCGGGCGCAAAGGCCGCCGCCGCGATGATCGCCACCACGGTCATGGTCCAGGAGGCCGGCAAGAGGCGCTTGGCCCGCCGCCAGTAGAAGGCCTTCAGGTCGAGCCGCCCCGTCGCAGAACTCTCACCCGCCAGCAGCCCGGTGATCAGGAAACCCGAAATGACGAAGAACAGGTCGACGCCGAGATAGCCGCCGCGGGCGAAGGACAGGTCGGCATGGAAGAGCATGACCGCCAGCACGGCGACGGCGCGCAGGCCGTCCAGCCCTGTCAGTCTCGCATGGCTGCTGGTTGTCTTCGGCGTTTCAAGCCCGGCGCCCGCCGCGAACCGGTCGATCGCATACTGCATGGAAGCACGGCGGCCCCGTCATCCGCCTTGCCGGCGCCGTACATCAGCCTCCTGATGCAGCCAGCGTCGCCGGTTGAGAAGGAGTATCACAAGCGATTGTAACCGGAATGCGGCGAATGCGTTCTCAAAGGCATCTTTCGAAATAATTTTCGAGTGTGATATCGGAGAGTACATGAGCGACATCGGCGGACCCATCGACGACGGCGGTATTCAGGGTAAGGACGATCCTTTCGCCCTGTTCGACTCCTGGCTGGCGGAAGCCAAGGCGAAGGAGCCCAACAACCATGACGCCATGTCGATCGCCTCGGTCGACGGCGAGGGCCGCCCCAATGTCCGGATGGTCCTCCTGAAGGAGGCGAAGAACGGCGCCTTCGTCTTCTACACGAACTACGAGAGCGCCAAGGGCGTCGAACTGATCGGCCAGCCCTTCGCCGCCCTCTGCTTCCACTGGAAGAGTCTCGGCAGGCAGATCCGGGTCCGCGGCTCGGTCGCCAAGACCAGCGCGGAGGAATCCGACGCCTATTTCGCCTCCCGCCCCAAGGACAGCCAGATCGGCTGCTGGGCCTCGGACCAGTCCCGCGCCATGGAAGGTCGCTGGGCCTTCGAGAAGGAGATCGCGAAATACGCGGCGAAATACGCCCTCGCCAAGGTTCCCCGGCCGCCGCACTGGGGCGGCTTCCGGGTGACGCCCTTCGAGATCGAGTTCTGGCGCGACCGGCCCTTCCGCCTCCACGACCGGCTGGTCTATCGCCGCGAGGGCCACGGCCCCTGGGCCACCGAGCGGCTCTTCCCGTGAGCGAAAACGGCAACGGCCGGCTGATGATGCGCGCGGCCATGGCGGCCGTGGCCGTCGCGACCGTGCTCGCCGGCGCCAAGCTGGTGACCTATATCCTTACAGACTCGATCGCGATGCTGGCCTCCTTCGCCGACAGCGCGCTCGATATCTTCGCCTCCTTCGTCAACCTGCTCGCCATCCGCCACGCCCTGACGCCGGCCGACCGCGAGCATCGCTTCGGCCATGGCAAGGCCGAGCCGCTCGCCGGGCTCGGGCAGGGCGGCCTCATCGCCGGCTCGGCCGCCTTCCTCATCATCGAATCGGCCAGCCGCCTGCTCCAGCCGCATCCCGTGGAAGACGCTTTCACCGGCGTCGTCGTGATGGTGATCGCCATCGTCGCCACCGGCGCGTTGGTGATTTATCAGCGCATGGTCGTCGCCCGCACCGGCTCGGTCGCCGTCGGCGCCGACCGCATGCACTATCTCGGAGATCTTCTGATCAACGGCGGCGTCATCGTCGGCATCGTACTGTCCAGCCAGTTCGGCCTGCTCGAAGCCGACCCGCTCATCAGCATCGCGATCTCCTGCGTGCTCCTGTGGAGCGCCTGGCACGTCTTCATGCAGAGCTATCACCAGCTCATGGACCACGAGCTGCCCGACGCGGACCGCGAGAAGATAAAAGCCATCGTCCGCGGCCATGCCGACGTCCGCAACCTGCACGATCTGCGCACCCGCGCCGCCGGAACCCAGAGCTTCATCCAGCTCCATCTCGAGCTCGATCCCCGGATCACCCTCGCCCGCGCCCATGAGATCAGCGACGCCGTCGAGCACGAACTGCTCCACGCCTTCCCCAACGCCGAAGTGATCATCCACCAGGACCCCGCCGGCATCGAAGCCCCACCCGAACCGCTGGCGGCGACGTGACGCTCCCAGCGACCGTGGTTTGAAGTTCGTCACGGGAAGAGGCGGGCGGACTCGAACAATTCCCAAAAGAACAATTGTCATGGCCCGCGAACGCGGGCCATCCATGCGACACAGACACCACTGTCCAGAATTCAGGCGCACCTCATGGATGGCCCGCTGTTGCGGGCCGTGACAAGTCTCTGGATTGATACATCCCGGCTAGGTCCGATGCCGAGCGACGCCGCCGCCCGCACAATTCCCACCTGCGACCCGCTCGCACCTGCTACACTCTCCCCATGTCCAACGAAGACCAGCGCACCCTGATCCTCACCGGCGCCTCGCGCGGCATCGGCCACGCGACCGTGAAGCGCTTTTCCTCCGCCGGCTGGCGGGTGATCACCTGCTCGCGCCATGCTTTTCCCGAAGCATGCCCCTGGGCGGCCGGCCCGGAGGATCACATCAAGGTCGATCTCTCCGATCCCGACGACACGTTGCGCGCCATCGGCGAGATGAAGAGCCGCCTCCTGGGCGGCAAGCTGCATGGCCTCGTCAACAATGCCGGCATCAGCCCGAAGGAGCGCGGCCCGAACGGCGACATCCGGCTCAACACGTTGAACACGCCGATGTCGACCTGGCGCCATGTCTTCGAGGTCAACCTGTTCTCGACCGTCTGGCTGGCGCAGGGCCTGAAGGACGAGCTCGCCGCTGCGCAGGGCGCCATCGTAAACGTCACCTCCATCGCCGGCAGCCGCGTCCACCCCTTTGCCGGCGCCGCCTATGCGACGAGCAAGGCCGCGCTCGCCGCGCTGACCCGCGAGATGGCCGCTGACTTCGGCCCCCTCGGCGTCCGCGTCAACGCTATCGCGCCGGGTGAGATCGACACCGCGATCCTCTCTCCCGGCACCGAAAAAATCGTCGACACGATCCCGATGCGACGGCTTGGCCTGCCCGAAGAAGTCGCCAAGGCGATCTATTATCTGTGCACGGACCAATCCAGCTACGTGACCGGCGCCGAGCTGCACATCAACGGCGGGCAGCACGTTTAGTTTTCCGCCCCCGCGAAGCGGTGGATGGTGGAGGGGGCGGCAGTCCTGCTCACCCCTTCTCCCCCACCGCATACACATTCCCATCCATGCTCCCGAAGTACACCACGCCGTCCGCCACCGCGGGTGACGAGAGCACCGCGCCCGCGTCCATCAGCCGGTCCACCGACACCACCAGCGCGTCGTAGAAATTCTCCGGCATCACCTTGGCGTAGTCCGGCGCGCCGTCGGGCGCGGTGAGTGCGGCGCGGTTCGCCTTCGATCCATCGGTATCGAACGCCCAGCGCACGGCGTGTGTCTTCAGATCGACCGCCATCAGCCGCCCGGTCTGCGAGCCGAGATAGGCCGTGTCGCCCACAAGCGCGGGCGAGGAGAAGATCGGCCAGTGCATGAAGGTCGTGAAGCGCCACAGCTCCTCGCCGCTCTTCGCATCGACCGCAAAGACATTCGCGGTGTCCGCCGTCGCCGCGTAGACGATGCCGCCGCGCACCGCCGGCGAGGCGATCACCCACGATCCGCCATTGTTCACCCGCCACAGATCCTTCCCCGTCGCCGCGTCGAGCGCGTAGAGATTGGAGTCGCGGCAGCCGAAGAACACCCGGCCGTCCGCCACCGCCGCCGACGAGGCGATGCCCTCCTGATTGTGGATCTTCGCATCCTCGCCGGTCTTGAACTTCCATTTGAGCGCGCCGGTCTTCGCGTCGAGCGCATAGAAATACGTGTCGAAGCTGCCGACATAGACCGTGCCCTTCGCCACTGCCGGCGAGGCATGCACGACATTCCCGGTCTGGTAGGCCCAGAGCTTCGTGCCGGTCTTCGCATCGAGCGCATAGACATTGCCGTCGCCCGAGCCGACGAACACGCGTCCGTCCACCACCGCGGGCGAGGACATGAAGAAGTCGAACGGATCGGGCATCGTCTCCGCCATGGGCAGGATGCCGTGGATATGCGGCGCCGCGAAACGCCGCTCGCCGCCGGTCGCAAAGCTCCAGCGGAGCGCCCCCGTCTTCGCATCGAGCGCATAGAGACGGCCGTCATAGCTCGCGACATAGGCGACGCCGTCCACCACCGCCGCGCTCGAAGCGATGCGCGCCTGCGTCTGGTATTTCCAGACGAGCGCACCGCTCTTCGCATCGATCGCGCGAAACACGCCGTCGCCTGCGCCGATGTAGAGCAGCCCGCCCTCGACGACCGGCGAAGCGATTACCCGCCCGCCCGTCTTGAACTTCCACTTCAGCACCGGCGCCGCGATCGGCTTGCCCGCATAGACACCGTCACGCGCCGCTTCGCCGCGAAACATCTCCGCCCGCGCCGCGCCGCATGCGAGCCCCAGCCCAAGAAGAGCGACATGCCAAAGCCTCATCGAAATCCCCGTGCGCAATCGCGAGACCAAGCCTAGCGCCGCGCGGGAACGCGCCCGCCTCACGTTCCCGTCAGATCACGGTCTTGTAAGTGTCCTGTCGTGTTCTTATTGTGTTCCGGCAGTGGTGCGAGGGGATATCGCCATGTCAGGCCTGAAAGGCGCCTGCTTCTGCGGTGCGATCCGTTACGAGATGACGGAAAAGCCGATGTTCGTGCATTGCTGCCATTGCACCGATTGCCAGGCGCAGACCGGCGGCGCCTTCGCCATCAACGCGATGATCGAGGCATCGAACTTCAAACTCATCCAGGGCAAGCCGAAACGCGTCACGATGCCGACGGATTCCGGCCGCCCCCACGACATCTACCGCTGCGCCACATGTCAGACGGCGCTGTGGAGCGACTATGGCCGTCGCGGCTGGCTCCTGTTCCTGCGCGTCTCGACGCTCGACAGGCGACACGCGATCCGCCCCGACGTCCACATCTTCACCCGCAGCAAGGTGCCATGGGTGAACCTCGATGGTCCGCTGCCGAACGGCACCGCGACCGGCAAGCCCGCACATGTCGCGAAAGTCTACTACGACATGAAGAAGCTCTGGCCGGCTGCGAATCTCGCGCGCCGCGAAGCCGGTCAGATTGCGGACCTGGCGCGCAAATCCGGCAGGAAGGCCGCGAGCAGACCCATCAGGGGCAGGAACGAACACACCGCATAGACGAACTCGATCCCCTTCGCATCGGCGAGCCAGCCGAGCGCCGCCGCCCCGATGCCGCCCATGCCGAACGACAATCCGAAGAACAGCCCGGATATCATTCCGACGCGGCCGGGCAACAACTCCTGGCCATAGACCACGATGGCCGGGAAAGCGCTCGACAGCACCAGCCCCGCGCACATGCTGAGCACGCCGGTCCAGAACAGGTTGGCGAAGGGCAAGGCGAGCGCGAACGGCAGCGCGCCCAGCACCGAGAACCAGATCAGGTACTTTCGGCCGAAGCGATCACCGAGCGGTCCACCGGAAATCGTCCCGACCGCGACCGAAGCCGAGAACAGGAACAGGTGGAACTGCGCATTCGGCACGCTGACGTGGAATTTGTGGATCAGATAAAACGTCAGATAGCTCGTGATGCTCGCCAGATAGACGAACTTCGAAAAGATCAGCGCGACCAGGATCGCGAGCGACGCCTTTACCCGCGTCGGCGTCAGTGCGCCGGTCAGGTGCAGATGCCCATGATGCGCCGCGCGTGTCGTCACATTGCGGCGATACCATTCGCCCACGCGCCACAGGATGAAACAGGCGAGCAGCGCCGCGACCGAGAAGAACTTCACCCCGTCGCGCTGCCCGGGCGCGATGGCGAGTGCCGCGAGCAGCGGGCCGAGTGCGCTGCCGATCGATCCGCCGACCTGGAACATCGACTGTGCCAATCCGCGCCGCGGCCCGGCCGCGAGATAGGCAACACGCGAGCTCTCGGGATGAAAGGTCGAAGATCCCAGCCCCACCAGCGCCGCCGCGACCAGCAGCAGCGGATAGGTCGGCGCCAGCGCCAGCCCGATCAATCCAATGCAAGTGAACACCATCCCGGCGGGCAGGGCGTAAGGCACCTGGCGGCGATCGGTATAAGCGCCGACCAGTGGCTGCAACAGCGACGCGGTCACCTGGAACGTGAAGGTCACGAGCCCGATATGGGCGAAGTCGAGATCGAAGGTGGTCTTGAGGTTCGGATAGATCGCCGCCAGCAGCGACTGCATCATGTCGTTCAGCGCATGGCAGAACCCGACTGCGAACAGGATCGCGAAGACGGTGGAATGCACCTGCAAAGGCGCGGTGTGTTTCGGTGTGCTGGCGTCGCTCATGGCCGCGCGAACCTGCCCGGCTCCCACGCCGCACGCAACGCGCAAAAATGCATGCCGTTCATTCCTACCTCACCTGAAAGGGGAGGTCGAAAAAATCGCAAAGCGATTTTTCCGGAGGGGTCCTACCGCTCCCGCGCCTTCTCGTCGTCCTCGACCATCTCGGCAATCGTGTCCTTGCCGTCGGGCGAGTGCATCCAGGCCTCGGCCGCCTGCAGCGTCTCGAACTGCTGCGAGACGCGCAACGGCTTGTTGCGGCCTTCGATCGGAACCAGCACCTCGAAGGTGCCGGCGAAGCGGTGGTCCTTGGTCTCGGCGGCGTAGGCCTGCGGCTTCTCGTATTTGTTCTTCTTCTTCATCGCGCGCCTCGCCTGGTCTGTTCTTGCGGGCGGGCTTCTATCAGGCCCCTGCGGTGAGCGCAATTCGCGCGACCGTCACTTAAGAAGTGGAAATGCCAAACCACCAGGTGTTCCAGGGCGGCGGCAGCTGTTCGATCTCGTGAAAGCCAAATTTGCGGTAGAATTTCACCGCCCGCGCATTGGCCGGCCCGACGCCCAGATGCGCCGCTTCCACCCCGCGCGCCGCCATCGCATCGAGCCAGATCCGGATCAGCCTGCTTCCCAGCCCTTGTCCCTGGAATCTGGGCAGAAGGTCGATATGCAGATGCGCTGGATAAGGCTCGTTGATCCGCCGCGGCGTGCGCGACGGATGATGCATGATCGCCGCCATGCGCGCGTCGTCGCTCCAGTTCTCGCGCGGTCCTTGCGGATCGGCATAGCGCTGGCGCAGGCCCGGCCACCACTCGGCCTCCAGCCGCTTCTCGAAGCCAAACGTGTTCGCGGTGCCGATGATATAGCCCCCGACGCCCTCCTCATCCTCGACGACGAAGGCGCTTTCCGGCTCGAGTACGCCGTAAGGCCCGGCATAGATGTGCCCGATGATTTTCGGATCGCGATAGAGATGCGACGCATCCTGCCCTGACGCGCCCGTCTTCAAGCAGACCTCGTAGATCGCATCGAGATCGTCCGCGCGATAAGGCCGGATGTTTGTCACACGTTTTCCCTCGCCCCGCTTCAGCGGGGGAGAGGGTAGGGTGAGGGGGCGTCGACATCAAACACGATCTCTCCACGCAAGTGCCGCCACCGCCATAAGATACTGCCGGCGCCGCTTGTCTTTCCCGCCCCCTCACCCCACCCTCTCCCCCAAGAAATATGGGGGAGAGGGAGTAGATTTTGATGCCCACACTCGCCGAACGCCTCGGCCACGCGCCGGATGCCTGCCTCCTGATCGTCAACTGCGACGACATCGGTTCCTCCCACGCCGCCAATATCGCCAGCGAGCACGCCATGCGCGACGGCATCGCGACGAGCGCGACCCTGATGGTTCCATGCCCCTGGGCGCGCGAGGCGGCCGAGCGCTTCCACGATCTCGATGTCGGCATCCACCTCACGCTCACGGCGGAGTATCCGACCTATCGCTGGCGCTCGCTCACCGGCGCGCCTTCGTTGCGCGACGCGCAAGGCTACATGCCGCGCAGCGCCGCCGAACTCTGGGCCCAGGCCGATCCTGTCGAGGTCGAAGCCGAATGCCGCGCACAGATCGACCAGGCGCTCGCCTGGGGTGTCGACATCACCCATCTCGACAACCACATGGGCACACTCCAGACCAACGGCACGCTCTTCCCGATCTACGTGAAACTCGCGCAGGAATACAAACTCCCGCTGCGCATGGCCGGCGCGAGCGCCGATGCCCGTCTCGGCTTCCACAGCCGCGCGCAATGCGATGCGGCCGGCATCCTCTATCCCGATCACTTCAGCTTCCAGTGGGGCACCGCGACGCGCAACATCCTCGACCGCTATCTCGCGAGCCCGCGCCCCGGCGTGACCGAGGTCATCCTGCATCCCGTCGAAGACGGCGAAGAGTTGCAGGGCTACGACAAGACCGAAGCCTGGATCCGCATCCACGACGGCATCCTCGGCCGCGACCCGGAGATGAAACAGCGGCTCGATAGCGCGGGGATCAAGCGCGTGAGCTTCCGCGGGATCAGGGACGCGATGCGCCGCGCATAGCTGTCAGGCCTCGCCTAGCGTCGGGGTCAGCTGCGCTTGACGTACAGCTTGCACCAGCCTTGCGGGCTGATCTCGCCGCTGACGAATTTGCAGCCCATCGGCGGCTGGAACAGCGTGCAGTTGTCGCAACGCTGATCGCCCTTCGGCATCGGCTGATAGCCGGCCGCGGCCGGCGATATCTGCCCGGCCTGGGCGCTTTGCGTTCCCGCGGCTACGGCAATGGCTGCGCCGCAGACGGTCGCGGTTGCGCGGCCCAGCAGCTGGCGTCTTGAAACGCCCGTCCCGTTCGATCTGTCGTTGCTCATCTGGATGTCCTCCATCTGTCGTCCGGGCGGCCGCTTACAGCGCCGTCCAGAGGAAAATCCTCAGCGTGTTGTTGTCCGATGCGTTGGTGCCGAGCCCGTCATAGTTCGAGGCCGCACCGTTGAACTTCGTGTAGACGATGTATTGCAGCCCGGCCCGGATGTTGAACCGTCCGTCGAGCATCTCCATGTCGCGCCCGAACACCGTGCCGTCGAGCTGGAAGGTGAAGCCGGTGCTGTCGGGCTTGAACACGGCGCTGTCGGCATAGAGCAGGGGATCGGCCGAGCCCCAGCTGTCGAAGAAGCCGATCGTCCCGCCGATCTCGTTGCGCCAGTAATACGACGCGTCCGCGTTGAATTCGTTCAGATCGTTCGTCAGGTTTGCCGCACCACCCAGCAGCATCGACGCCGCAAGGTGCTGATGCTCGTGGGTGTAGCGCAGGTTCGCGCCGTAGATCGCGCTGCCGTCGCCCGTGTATTGGTAGGATGCGTCGAAACCGAGATCGGAATAGAGATCCGACGTCCCCGTCGATGCATCGCCGCCCGGATAGAGATCGGGCAGGAAGGCGAAGGCACCGACCTCATAGTTCCAGTCGCCCCGGTCGTCATGCCAGGCCGCGCGCAGATAAGGCGCGACGGCGGTGATGCGCCCCGCGCCTTCATCGGCGCCCATCGCACCCAGGAAATGCCGTCCCGGCGACCAGTAGAGCGAAGCCTCGGTATAGATGTGCGAGTCCCAATCGGCATAGGCGGTCATGCCGATCGTGCTTTGCGCCAGCCCGCCATCCAGGATCGTGCCCGCCGCCGGTGCCGGCGCCAGATCGCTGCCGGTATAAGGGAAGCCCCAGGCCGGCAGCGTGTTCCACGGATCCTGCACGCCCGGCGCATTGTTGAGGCTGATCCCGGCCTGCACTGGCGTGCCGAACCAAGTCGCGTTCGTCACCGCGCGCAGATCGAGATTGTCCCAGCCAAAGGCGCGCCCGACGCCGTCATAGGTGAACTGCGCGAAGCCGCCGAAGGTGTCGTCGATCCCGCCGGCGACGAAGACGCTGATCTGGTCGATCGTCGCATTGTCGTTCACGCCATAGTGCGGCGCCGGCGGTGCCACCTGGTCCTTCGACGTGTTGAGGTAGGACGCGATCGCCATGCCGGAGATCGGATTGGTGAAGCCGCCGGTGCGCAGCGTATAGCCGCCCATCTTGAACGCGCGTCCGAAGGGCGTGAGCTGTGGCCCGAAGGCTCCGACATGGCACGCGCTGCACGGCTGTCCGGTCTGCTCGGCAAAGCTCGGCACCGCAGCGGCCGGCGATGCGAACAGCATCGTCGCCAGCAACGATGCGCCCACCGCAACGACCCTGATGGATTTGACTATCGTCCGCATGGCTATGCCTCCCGCTTCATGATGAAGAGGCTAGGCCTGCGTCGCGGGGACCACTTGATCCTGGTCAAGTAGGCAGCAGTCTCGAACGTGAAGTCTGCGTAAGACTGCGGTCAGGAGCGCTCTGCCGTGCGCTTCTTGCGACCAATTCCCAACTGCTCGCGCCAGATCTTCGCCGGCACTTCTTCCACGCCGCCTTCGGCAAGGTGGCCGAGATGGAACGGACCGTATTGCACGCGGATCAGCCGCGCGACACGCAGGCCGAGATGCTCCATCAGCCGCTTCACTTCGCGGTTCTTGCCTTCCTTCAGCGTCACGCTCGCCCAGGCATACATCCCCTTCGAGCGCTCGAGGTCGGCGACCACCGGACCGTACTTCACGCCGTCGATGGTGATGCCCGTCGCCAGCTTGTCGAGATCGGCCTGCGTCACCTTGCCGAACAGCCGCGCGCGATAGGTGCGCGGCCAGCCGCTCGCCGGCAGCTCCAGCCGCCGCGCCATTTCGCCGTCATTGGTGAGCAGCAGCAGCCCCTCCGAATTGAAGTCCAGCCGCCCGACCGAAACCACGCGCGGCAGGTGCTTGGGCAGGTTGATGAACACCGTCGGCCGCCCCTTGGGGTCCTTGTGCGTGGTCACCAGGCCCGAGGGCTTGTGATAGCGCCACAGCCGCGTCTGTTCCTTGGCGGCGATCGGCTTTCCGTCGACGGTGATGACGTCGTCGTCCGTCACGTTGCGGGCCGGGGAGGTCAGCACCTCGCCGTTCACCGCCACCCGGCCCTCGGCGATCATCTTCTCGGCGTCGCGCCGCGAGCAAACCCCCGCCCGCGCGATCGCCTTGGCCACGCGCTCGCCCTTGCCGTCGTCTTCCTCGGCAAGGCGCTCGATGCCCACGGCATCGGTCTTGGGCGCCCATTTGGGCGTGCCAGTCTTGGGCATGCTAGTCTTGGCCAAAGGTCTCACGCGATATGAATGACGACGAAGCCATAGCACTCGCGATGTCCGAAGCCCAAGCCGCCGCGCTTCGGGGCGAGGTTCCGGTCGGCGCGGTTCTGCTTTCGGGGGAAGGGACGCTGCTCGCCGCCGACGGCAACCGCATCGTCGAGCGCCGCGATCCCACCGCCCATGCCGAGATCCTCGTCCTGCGCGCGGCGGCCGAAAAGCTCGACAACGAGCGCCTGCTCGGCACCACGCTCTTTGCCACGCTCGAGCCCTGCGCGATGTGCGCCGGCGCCCTCAGCCTCGCCCGCGTCGGCCGGGTGGTGTTCGCCGCTGAGGATCCCAAAGGCGGCGCGATCCTCCACGGCCCGCGCTTCTTCGACCAACCCACCTGCCACCACCGCCCGCGGATCGCCCGCGCTGGCGACCCCGAAGCAGCCGGCGCCCTCCTCAAGGAATTCTTCCGTATACGGAGAAGTTAACCTCTCCCGCTGCGCGGGAGGGGTTATCCCTACTGGATATCCCCGACGTCGATATCCGCCGAATGCCCCGGCAGGCGCACCACCATGCCGTCATGCGCGACCTTCACGCCGTCCGGGCGTACATCGCTCACGCCTTTCAGGAAGGCGCGCACCGCGATGTCGTTGGGCAGGATCGGCAGCAGATGGGTGAACACAAGAAGCTTCGCCCCCGCCATGTTCGCGATCTTCGCCGCATCGACCGGCGCGGTGTGATAGCCCGGGATGTCGTGCATGATCTTCGCCGGACGCGTCCGGCCTGCCGCCAGCAGCTCGTCATGCATGATCCCGACCAGCTCCGGCGCCAGCCCCTCATGCACCAGCACATCGGTGCCCTTGGCCGCGCGGGCGAGATCCTCGTCATAGATCGTGTCGCCGCTGATCGTCACTGCGCGGCCCTGATAGTCGAAGCGATAGCCATAGGCCGGATTCGCCGGCTCGTGCTTCACCCGGATCGCCGTCACCTTCAGGCCCAGCGCGTCGAACACCGGCGCGGTCTTGCCGTCGAACGCGACCGGCACCGCGACCAGCTTCACCGCATCCGGCGGCAGCATCGCCGCGCCGTGATGCTTCACGCGATAGCCGTCGTCGATCGCATAAGCCTCGTTGAAGCCCGCAACCACACGCTCGATCCCCGGCGGACCATAAACCTTCAGCGGCGTCTTGCGTCCCGCGACCCAGCTCTGCAGCCGGATCTCGGCGAGGCCGCCGATGTGGTCGGAATGAAGATGCGTGATCAGCACCGCATCGATCTTGTTGAGCGGCACCTTCCAGAGCTGAAGATTGCGCGCCGCATCGATCCCGGCATCGACGAGATAGAGATGCGATCCCGCCGCCACCAGCGTGCTCGGTCCCGCGCGATTTACGTCGGGCAAGGGCGTGCCGGTGCCGACCATCAGGACGGAAAGCTCGCCGTCCTTCGCCACCACCGCGTCCGGTCCGCTAACGCCCGCATGCACCGCACGGCGGAACATCCAGACATCGACGGACGGGAATTGAATGGCGATGAACACACCCACGACCGCGACAACCAGTGCGGCACCGGCAATGAGAAGTATGCGTCTCATCTCTTCTGCAATCCCTTCTGCTTCAGGCGCCACAACAGCACGTCGAGCCGGTCCTGCCCGAAGAACGGTTCGCCCTCGAACGCCATGGTCGGCACGCCCCAATGGCCGCTCGCCTTATGCGCATCCTGGTTGGCCATGATGATCGCTTCGTACTTGTCCGGGTCGGCGGTGATCTTGGCGTCGAGCGCCGCGAGATCGCAGCCCGCCCGCTTTGCCGCATCGGCGAGATGCGGGCCCTCGTTCCAGCCATTGTGCTGGCCCGACCAGATCGTGTGGCTCACCTCTTTCAGGAACGGCAATCCCTTGCCGATCTCCGCCGCCGCGCAGCCGAGCCGCGTCAGGCGGTGGATATAGGGCTGGTTCGGCGTCGCCGCGCGGGTCTGCATGTCGACCTGCACCGGATCGGGCCGCGGCCATTGATAGGGCAGGCCGAGCATCTCGGCGATCCGCATCGTGTCCCGCATCAAATACGGGATCCACATCGGGTTCACCTGGGAGAAGAACTCGCCCGAGCGCACCGCGAGCGGATAGACCGGCCTTACGTTGACGTTAAGGTCATACTCCGCCGCCATCTCGCAGAGGCGCGGCGTGGCGAGATACGAGTATGGCGAACGGAACGACCAGAACAGGTCGATGGATAGCGTCATGAACCCCTCATTCCCCGATTGACGCGGCGCGCGGAGACTGCCTAACTCCGAACCGGAACACAAGTTCGCATTATCAATAGCCGTCATGGGCGGGCTTGACCCGCCCACCCATCTGTCGCGCGTCTGCGCGCCAATGAGTCATCGCCGCTATCGCGGCGTGATGGATGGCCGCCTCAAGGGCGGCCATGACGATCTGGAGCAGGGGAGAAACAATGACCTACACCATCCACGGCGGCCTCGGCTCGCCCTATTCGATGAAGATGCGCGCGATCTTCCGCTACCGCCGCATTCCGCACATCTGGAAGCAGATCGACATGGCCGACCGTGCGATCTTCGCCAACGTGAAGGCGCCGGTGATCCCGATCATCCAGTTCCCCGACGGCTCCTGGCACAACGACTCCACGCCGATGATCTACGCCCTGGAGAAACGGCACGCCGAACGCTCGATCGTCCCCACCGACAGCGCACAGCATTTCCTCGCCTTCCTGCTCGAAGATATGGCCGACGAATGGGGCACCAAGGCGATGTTTCATTACCGCTGGTATCGCGAGCGCGACCAGAAGCAGATGAGCGAGTGGCTCTCCTTCGACCGTCTCGCCGGCCAGGGCGTCGACGCGATCGAGAAATCCGCGCAGGCCTTCCGCGCCCGCCAGGTCGGACGCATGGCGCTGGTCGGTTGCACGCCCGAGAACGCACCGATCATCGAGGAAAGCGCCAATCGCATCATGGCGCTGCTCGAGGCCCATGTGACGGAGGAGAAATATCTCTTCGGCGGGCGTCCCTCGCTCGCCGATTTCGGCTGGCTCGGCCAGCTCAGCCAGCTCGCCGTCGATCCGACGCCCGACGACCTGATGCGCGAGACCGCGCCCTATCTCTTCCGCTGGCTGATGAACCTCGACGATGCCAGCGGCATCGAAGGCGAATGGCGCGATCCCTCGGCGCCTTTGCCGAAGACCGTGCGCGGCCTGCTCGAGGTCGCGGGCGACACCTATTTCCCCTTCCTCCTCGCCAACGCCGCCGCATTCGAAAAGAAAGAGGAGACCTTCTCGCTCACCCTCCACGGCCGCACCTACACGCAGGGCAGCTTCCGCTATCAGCAGCGTTGCCTGTGGGACCTTCGCGAGCGCTACAAGGCGCTCGATGGCGCGACGCGCGCCAAGCTCGATCCGCTTCTCAAAGACACCGGCTGCCTCGAACCCCTGAAAGGCTGATCCATATGGGCCGCAAGCTCCTCTTCATCACCACCGATCAGCAGCGCTGGGATTCGCTCGGCTGCACCGGCAACAAATTCTGCCGCACGCCCAACATCGACAAGCTCGCCGCGCAAGGCATCAATTATTCCCGTGCCTACAACCAGAACACCGTCTGCATGCCGGCGCGCTCCTCGATGCTCACCGGTCAATACGTCCGCACCCATGGCGTCTACGCCAACGGCGTCCCGCTCCCCGAAGACGCACCGAGCTTCGCGCAATATCTGAAGGACAAGGCCGGCTACAAAACCGCGCTCATCGGCAAGGCCCATTTCGAGCCCGCTTTCGATCCGCAGATGAAGTTCGCCGAGAACCGCCGCCAGCGCGACAACGATTTCGGTCCCTGGCGCGGCTTCGACTACGCGATCCACGCCATGCATATCGCCAGCTTCGGCGGCCGCCCCGTCGGCCACTACGGCCGCTGGCTGCGCGCGCAGTCGAAGGAGATTTTCGACAACTGGCCGCCGCTTCTGAACGCCGATGGCGGCGGCGACACCGGCGCACCCGAAACCGCGATCCACCAGATCCCGCGCGGCCTCTATCACACCGACTGGCTTGCGGGCCTCGCGCGCGACTGGCTCGACGCGCTCGATGGCGACGACGACTGGATGCTCTGGCTCAGCTTCCCCGATCCGCATCATCCCTGGGACCCGCCGGCCGCCGAGAACAAGCGCTGCGACTGGCACGATCTGCCGCTGCCCGCCGGCTATCCCGGCTCGCCCGATGCGATCCGGAAAATTCTCGCGCAGAAGCCGGCGCACTGGCTCGACTATTACGACGGCAAATTCATCAACGCCGAAGGCGGCCCGCAGAACTTCCGTCCGCAGCAGCTCACGCCGGACAACATCCGCGAGATCAACGCCAAGGTTCACGTGATGAACGAACTGGTCGACGAGGCGATAGGCAGCGTCATGGCGAAGATCGCGGCCAAGGGCTGGGACGCCGACACCGATGTGATCTTCACCACCGATCACGGCGAGCTCCAGGGTGATTTCGGCTTCGTCTACAAAGGTCCCTTCCACACCGACGCGCTGATGCGCCTGCCGTTCATCTGGCGTCCCGCGCCGAAGCTCGGCATCGCGCCCGCCGTGGTGCAGCAGCCCGTCGAGCAGGTCGACATCGCCGCCACCGCCTGCGCCGTCGCCGGTATCGACAAGCCATCGTGGATGCAGGGCAGGGCGCTCCCGACCAGCGACGACGGCTCACGCCAGCGCGCCATCTGCGAATGGGACAGCCAGTTCCCCGGCTATGGCATGCATTTCCGCTCGATCGTCCGCGACGGCTATTCGCTCACGCGTTACGAGCCCTCGACGGCAGGCCAACCGAACGGCCTGGAGACGCATTTCCCCGCCTATGCCGGCTTCGAAACCCACATCCGCTACGACGGGACGGAAGGCGAGCTCTACGACCTCAAGAACGACCCGCACCAGTGGGTCAACCTCTGGAACGACCCGAAGCACCGGACGCTCAAGAAAGACCTGATCGCCGACCTCTACGACAACCTGCCGGAGGAACGCGCGCCCAAGCTGGAAGTGATGGCGCCGGCGTAACCCTGTTTTCTCCATGGCCGGCCACCCAGCAGGCGCGCGTCGGCGCGCCTGAGAGTCATCGCCACTGTCGGAAATTTCGCTGACCCCGTCCACCGTCATCCCCGGGCTTGTCCCGGGGATCCATGATCACCCATGCGGCAGTTGTGATCTTGGATGGCCGGGACAAGCCCGGCCATGACGAGTTAGGATACGGGGAAATACGCCGCTACGGCGGCAACACCGAAAACACATAACGGGAGCTCTCACATGTCCTTGATCGTCTACGGCGGCGCCATCTCGCCCTTCGTGCGCAAGGTGCGCATCATGCTCGCCGAGAAGGGCGTCGATTACACGCTCGAACAGGTCAGCCCGTTCAATCCGCCGCCGGAGTTCCTCGCGATCTCGCCGCTGAAGCGCATCCCGGTGTTGCGCGACACCGACGTGCCGGAACCCAACACGCTCCCGGACTCCTCGATCATCTGCGATTACCTCGAGCACAAATTCCCCAGGCCCGCGCTCTATCCCGCCGATCCTTTCGAGCGTGCCAAGGCGCTGTGGTACGAAGAATATGCCGACAGCGCCGTGGCCTCGAACGTCGGCACGGGCCTGTTCTTCGAGCGCATCGTCAAGCGCATGATGCGCGGCCAGCCCGATGAGGGCACGGTGCAGAAGACGCTCACCGAGAAGCTCCCGCCGATCTTCGATCACCTCGAACAGGAAGTCGGCAACAAGCAATTCCTCGCCGGCGGCGCCTTCTCCATCGCCGACATCTCGATGGGCACGATGATCGTGAACTTCAATCATGCCGGTGAAGAGGTCGACGCGACGCGCTGGCCGAAATTCGCCGCCTATATCCGCGGCATCCATGCGCGCCCGTCCTTCAAGGCGCTGATCGAGGAAGAAAGCCCGTTGATCAAGCGCTTCCGGGCGGCGTAAGCGCGGCCGCGACGATCGAAGGCGCCTGTCATTGCGGCGCGGTGACGTGGCGCTTCGACGGCGTTCCGGAATCCGCGCCGGCTTGCAATTGCAGCATCTCCCGGCGCCATGGCGCGGTATGGCGTCGAGAGCGAAACGATCGCGGGCGACACGCAGACCTATCTCTGGAACCGGAAGTGGATCGAATTCCACGTCTGCCCACGCTGCGGCTCGATCGCCGATTGGCGCGCCGCCATGATGCCGGCAGCCGCCGCATCGCCGTCAATCTGCGCATGGTGCTCTCGTCCGATGCGGTGAGGGACATCCCGCTCATCCACCACGACACCGAGAGCCGGGCCGACCTGCCGCCCGACGGCAAACACCTCGGCGACGTCTGGGCCTGAAATCACCTCTCGTTGGCGGAGGGCAGGAACCACCGACAATTACCGCCGCCCAAGGGCCACGCTCGTGGCGAACAATTTGCTGTATTCTGTTCACGGACACGCGGCACATAGAGATTTCCACTCAGCTCGCCAGATGAACGATCTAAATAAATGATCAGAAAACGCAAAAGTGCAGGCAAAATCCTTGCTGCGCTACCTCTTGTGTAGCCTTAGCGCCAACTGAAATACAGCCGTCCACGCAACCCTCACGCTTGCCGCGCCTCCTTGTGCCAGTATACCGTGCACCTTCGCGCCAAGGGGGATGGCAGAAGTGAACAAACCCAAAGTATTCGTGGGTAGCTCCAGCGAACAGCTTAAGCTCGCGCAAAAAATCGAGGTTTGGCTCGACGAGACCGGCTGTAAACCGGTCCTTTGGACAGGAATCTTCGAACCTGGTGACTACACAGCCGAGAGGCTAATTGCCCAAGCACATGATTGCGACGGCGCAATTATGATTTTCGGCGAGGACGACAAGACTTGGTTTCGCGAAGAGCATCTGAATTCGCCGCGAGACAACGTACTATATGAACTCGGACTTTTTACGGGCGCCGCGAAAGACAACGCCCTAAAGCGGGTGATCTTTCTTCGGGTCGGAGATTCCAAGGTCGCATCTGATCTCAAGGGTTTGGTTTACGTCCCTGTCGATCGAGATGACCCCATCCGTCCCAAGATAAGAGAGGAAATCCACAAATTTGCCGAACGACTTAAGGTGGACGCTCGCCCCATCGACCCTAGCCTATTCAAGATAACCGGAAAACGTGAGCTCTTCTTGGCCGGTACGAATTTGATTCAAGGCTCAGCCAATCGTGTCACGCTGGCCGCCAAGACCCCCGTTCCACTCATGGGTCCCAGACCATATGATCGAGTGGGTCCGTCGTTCGAATACGAGAAACAACAATATGAGCGGTATTGGGCCGTCGCTGAGCGTGCGGCTAGAGGCGAACTCGATTTTACGCTCATAGCTTCAATTCCTAGCATAATTGAGGACATGCAAAATTGTGACAACGCTGAATTTCACAGACATATCGATCAAAATCTCCAGCGGCTATTTTCATTAGCGAGCGGGAAAGCAAGCAAGCTCCACGTATATTGGCATGAGGGTCTTTGTCCGCCAGCGTTCCTTATTGCGGACGGCATAGCATTGATATGGTGGAAGGGTGGCAACGGAGATAGCATTTGGATCGCACATAACTCGAACGAACTCGCCGAAGCATTGTCCTCTTCGAGGCCTGGCTCGTACACCAAACTAAGATACGAAGAAGTTTCTGACAGGATCAAAAAATCGCTTCGCACACATGCCGCCTAGCATTCGCCACAAGCGCGTTGCAATCGTCGCGCCCTTGCGCGAGGAGCTTTTTGCTGTGCTGGACGCATTCGACGTAGAGCCCAGCCAGAAAAGCGAAGGCCCCTTTGTTAGCTACAAGGGCGAGCTGACGACAAATGGTGGTGACGCTATTGATGTGCGCGTTTTCACGCAGGCGGCCCTCGGACGCGCACATGCTGCTGCTTTAGTTACCTACATACTTCTTACGTTTGAAGTCGATATTATCGTTGTTACCGGACTTTGCGGCGGGTTACGGCGTCGAAGTCCCCAGACAAAACAGCCTATAGCCTTAGGCGATGTGATTTTTGGCGATTTGATTGTCGAGGCGGAAATCAGGAAATTTGTGAGCCGCGAGTTCGAGATCCGAAATCTGCCTTGGAGAACAAATCTCCGGCTGGAGATGACAGCACGAGAACTTCAGTCCAGATTTGACTCTCGCGAATTACTTTCGACTAGCACTCGGACCAATGAGTGGTTTGATACTACCCGCGCCTCATTTCACTGCGGTACGATAGTATCCTTGGGGTCGGTTGTAGCTGATCGAATTGCTGTTGAGCGCCTGAGTATTGCTGTAGCAAAGGCCGTGCCGTCCCGTCCGATCGCGGTAGAAATGGAAGGCAATGGAATTCTTACGGCCGCCTCCATATTTGAGGCGTCAGACAACGTGGCGATGATCCGCGCAGTTAGTGACTTTGCTGACGAAAGTAAGAACGACGGCGCCCGAAGTGATGCTTGCCGAAATGCAGCATTTGCTTCGCTTGAATTTATAAGATCGTATTTTGATGTGCGATCAGGATTTTCTGTTTCTGGCACTTAACGGCAATGGGATTTGGCATCATGCCCGTCCGGTGGGCCTGGGATTGCTAATTCTAGCGAACTCCACGCTCGCCGCGCGAGATTGCGTTCCTCTTCACCTATGGCGCTTGCATAGATCGCGGTCGTTTCGATGCGTGCGTGCCCAAGCCAGCGCTGGACGATGTTTAGTGGGATGCTTTTCTGTCCGGCTTCAACTGCGAAGGCGTGGCGCAACGCCTTCGGCTTGCAAAGGTTTTCTACGATCCCAGCCTTACGCATGACAGATTTCGCGATCTTCCATCCGTTCGTGCGGCCCCAGGGCCATAGCCGTCCCTCCTTCCCGACGCTGTACATCGTAAGAAGTGGAATCAAGGTGCGAGGCACTGGAACCGCACGAAATACTTGCTTTTTGCGTTGCTTGAGTGTCTCGAATATGACCGTCTCATCGGCGGCATCAATTCGGTTCGCAGTAAGCGCCAGAACTTCGGATATGCGTGCTCCCGTGAAGGCAAGTGTGAGACAGAATGTTGATACGGCCTCGCGTTCCTTCGACGCCGCATAAACGAATGCCAGCCGTTCCCTCGCGATAAGGTACTTGCGATTTCCCCGCTGGTCGAAGAGTGCAGGCATCATAGGCTCGATCCTTCCGTTGGACGTTGGAAAAATCGAGGCCGGGCGATTGACGCGGGAAAGGACGTATGAACAGAATACAGCATTCTGTTCACTCCTGCGCCGGTTCTGGATCGCGTTTATTCGGCGGTCTGGGCTCTCACCAGTTCAACTGGATATAGCGCGTCCCACACCTCGGGCAGAAAATCGCGGTGGATGCAGATCAGATCGGTCTGCATCCCCACCCGGGCGATCCGGTTCGCCCAGAACCAGGCGCAATAGGCGGCAAAGCCCCGCGCCGGCACGTGCGGCCATGCGATGGTCGCCATCTTCCCGACCGACAGCGGCTTTTGCGACATCGCCTGCCAGCCCGGCACGATCCGCGCCGGAGATTTCGACAGCCAGTTGCGATAGTAGCGCCGCACCGGCCAGATCATGTAAGCGCTATCGAACACCACATAGCCGAGCGCATCGAGCAGCCGCAGGATCGCAAGCGAACCGTTGAACTCCAGATAGATCATGTCGATGCCGTGCCGCGCGATCAGGCCGCGCGCACCGTTCAGCACCCGCAGCTCCGCGCCCTGGGTGTCGATCTTGAGCAGGCGGACATGCTCCGGGATTTCGTCGTCCAGTGTCACGACGTCGACGTCGAGCACGGCCGCGCCCTTCGCCGTGCGGTCGAGGCGGCCGACGCCGCTATAGCCCATGGGCAGGGCGCCGCTGGCGCGCGGCAGGATGAACGGAACGCTGAAACGCTCGCGGCCCTTTCGATCGGCGACCGCGGCGGCGCGGATCGTCGCTTTGCGGCCGAAACCGGCGGTCAGCTGCCGCAAATTGCCCGGAAAGGGCTCATAGGCGATCACCCGCGCCTCGGGACTGTTCTCCAGGATTTGCGTGCAGGATTGTCCGATCGCCGCGCCGACATCGATACACAGCCCCGGCGCAAGGCGCCCGAGCAGGCGATAGATCGCGTTGTTCTCAAGCCCGAAGCGACGCCCGTCATGGACGGCGCCGCCGCGAAGGCCGCGGTCGTCCGGCGCGCTCACAGCCGGAGCTTGCGCTCGCGCTCGCGCTTCTTGCGGCCGCGGCGATGGGCGACGAACTGGTTGAGCGCCTCGACCATGCCGGAGAACGCGACCGCGAAGTAGAGATAGCCGCGCGGAATATGGAAGTGCAGGGCATCGGCGATCAGCGCCGTGCCGATCAGGAGCAGGAAGCTCAGCGCCAGCATCTTGATCGTCGGATGGCGCTCGACGAATTCGCCGACCTTCTCTGCCGCCAGCAGCATGACGACCATCGCCACGATCACCGCCGCGATCATCACCGGCAGATGCTCGGCCACGCCGACCGCCGTCACCACCGAGTCGATCGAGAACACGATGTCGAACAGCGCGATCTGGATGATCGCCGAAGTCAGCGTCGACGCGGGCGCATTGTGATGCTCCTCGTATTCTTCGCTCATCTCGTGGATTTCGCGCGTGCTCTTGGTCAGCAGGAACAGGCCGCCGCCGAGGAAGATCAGGTCGTGCCAGGAAAAGCCCAGGCCGAAGATCCACACCACCGGCTGCGCCAGCCGGATGATCCAGGTCAGGCTCGCCAGCAGCGCGATCCGCATCAGAAGCGCCAGGCCGAGGCCGATGCGCCGCGCCAGCGCGCGCTTCTCCCTGCTGACGCGGTTGGCGATGATCGCCAGGAAGATGACGTTGTCGATGCCGAGCACGACCTCGAGCACGGTCAGCGTCGCCAGCGAGATCCAGGCGTCAAGCGTCAGGAACATGTCGAACATGATGGGTCAGAACCAGCTGGGGGCGAGGCCGGAGAAGACGTACAGCAAAGTCAGCCGCGCGGCGAGCAGGCCTATGCCGGAACCGACGAAAACGTCACTCAGGAAATGCGCGGTCAACACGGCCCTCGTCAATGCCAGCCAGGCGGCCACGGCGAACCACAGCACCGCGAGATGCGGCGCGGCGCAGGTCGCGATCACGGCCACACAGGATATGGTGAGCGCATGGCCGGAAGGGAAGGAGTTGTAGTCGAGTTTGAACCGGAACCAGACGAATTCGTAGAGCCCGAGCTCCATGTCGTCGCGCGGCCGCCTTCGCCCGACCACCAGCTTCATCGCATGCAGCACCGCGCTTCCCACCGCCAGGCAGGCGATCAGCGCCAGCGAAAAGGTCCGCGCCTCGCGCGCGCCCTCGGCCGCCGGATCGGCCCACAGCACGCCCTGCGCCACCACGATGGCGACGACCGCGGCCACCAGCCAGTGCCCGGCCTTGGCCCAATGCGTCGTGTTCTCGAGAAACCGTTCCAGCCGCGCGCTCTCGTGATCGTAAAGGTAATGCGCCGCCCGCCGGTCGATGGGCAGGCACGCGAAGCCGAGAAAGATGAGGGCAACGCCCGCCCAAAGCAGCATGGTGTCCATTTGCCGGGACTGCGCCCGGCTGTCAAACGCAGGGGTTCAGACGCGTATTGCAAGCATCCACAGCGCCATCGCGACCATCATCAGATTCTCAGTCAGCGAGATGAAGCCCAGCGGCACATTGCTGTCGCCGCCGACGCAGGCGCATTTGAGCTCGCGTTTGTCGATATAGACCGCCTTGAACACCGAGACCGCGCCGATCCCGCCGATGACGAGCGCCAGCGGCGCCGCGAACCAAGTCAGCACGCCCGCCATCATCAGCACGCCGGCGAGGCCTTCCGCGAAAGGATAAACATAGCCGTACGGCACCCAGCGCTGCGCCAGCAGGTCGTAGCCGAGGAACATGGTCGAGAAGCCCTCGACATCGCGCAGCTTCAGCATCGCCAGCACCGTCATGCTGAACGCGATGAACCATTCCGCCGCGCGCACGGTCAGCGCATCGCCGAACGCGGCGAAACTCGCCGCCAGCGCCATCGCCGCCGTCGTCGCGAACACTGCGATCACCGGCGCATAGGTCGTCGCCTTCGGGTCGCGCACTGCAAGACCGAAGAAGCGCCGGAGGTCTTCGTAGCCGCCGATGCGCTTGCCGCCGATGAAGGTCTGCGGCGTCGTCTTCACACCGTGCTCCGCCTTGAAGCTCGCGCTTTCGGCTGGGCTGCGCAGCGGTCGGTCGTCGACCGCATAGCCCGCGCGTTCGAGCAGGTGTTTGGCCTTCAGCCCATAAGGGCAGGTGTGGCTGGGCGTCAGCAATCGATAGAGCGTCGCGGTCTTCGCGGTCATGGCAGCCTCCGGACTCTCATATACCCCCATAGGGTATAGTTGCCAATTACCCCCATGGGGTATACAACGCGCCGGACGTCCCGGGGTTCGCCGATGAAGCACGAGAACACGCCGAAACTGCTCGCCCGGCTCGGCCGGATAGAAGGCCAGGTCCGCGGCATCACCCGCATGGTGGAGGAGGGGCGCTACTGCATCGACGTGCTGACGCAACTTCAGGCCGTGCGAGCCGCGCTGGTGAAGGTCGAGAGCGAGATGCTGAAGGATCACCTCGGCCACTGCATCGAAAACGCCATCGTCAGCGGCAACGCGAACGAGCAGCGCAAGAAAGCGGCCGAGCTGATCGCGCTTATGGAACGCGGCGCGCGATGATCCGGATGTCGGCGCTTGCCGTCGCGGCAGCGATCCTCACGGCCCCTGCCTTGGCGGAGGAGGGGACGATGGACATGCCCGGCATGGACATGGGCGCGATGGGTGGAAAGGACATGAGCGGGATGGACGGCATGCCGGGCATGTCCGGCATGCATCCCATGATGTCCGGCGCGCTCGGCGCCTATTCGATGATGCGCGATGCGTCCGGCACGTCCTGGCAGCCGGATTCGACACCGATGGGCGGCCTGCACGGCAGGCTGTGGGGCTGGTCGACGATGCTGCACGGCTATGTCGATCTTGTTTACGACCACCAGGGCGGGCCGCGCGGCGGCGACAAGACCTTCAGCGAGAGCATGGTCATGGCCATGGCGCAGAAGCCGCTGGGTCCCGGCACGCTTACCCTGCGCTCGATGTTCTCGCTCGATCCGCTGATGGGCAAGCGCGGCTATCCGCTTCTGCTCCAGACTGGCGAAACCGCCGACGGCGTCACGCCGCTCGTCGATCGCCAGCATCCGCACGATCTCCTGATGGAACTGGCCGCGACCTACAGCGTCCCCGTCGGCGAAAAGCAGTCGCTATTCCTCTACGCCGGCTATCCCGGCGAGCCGGCGCTCGGCCCGCCGACTTTCATGCATCGCTTCTCCGGCATGGACGATCCGGGCGCGCCGATCGCGCATCATTGGCTCGACGCGACGCATGTCACCTTCGGCGTCGTGACCGGTGGTGTCGTGTTCGGCGACTGGAAGTTCGAAGCTTCCGCCTTCCATGGCCGCGAGCCCGATCAATACCGCTGGGATTTCGATTCCTTCACGCTCGACTCCGCATCCGCGCGGCTGAGCTGGAATCCGGCGCCGGACTGGTCGCTGCAGGTCAGCTACGGCTACATCAAAAGCCCCGAACAGCTCGAACCCGCGATCGATCAGCACCGCATCACCGCTTCGGCGAGCTACAATCGTCCGCTCGACAACGGCAACTGGCAGACGACGCTCGCCTGGGGCCGCAACATCGTGAGCGGCGACACGCTCGATGCCTTCCTGCTCGAATCCGCGGTCACGCTCGGCAGCCACACTGTCTTCGCCCGCGCCGAACGCACCGAAAAGGACGAGCTCTTCGAGGCGCCGAGTCCGCTGGCCGGACAGGTGTTCACCGTGAGCGAATTCTCGCTCGGCTACATTTACGACATCCCGCTCGGTGGCCCGGTGAAGCTCGGCCTCGGCGTCGAGGGCAGTCTCTACGGTCTACCCACCGCCGTGCAGCCTGCCTACGGCTCGAACCCGGCATCGTACATGCTGTTCACGCGGCTGAAGCTGGATTGAGATGATCCATGACACTTGAGCAACGGATCGTCTCGAAAATAGCTGGATGCCGGGTCGAGTCGATTGTCAGCCACGATGCTTCCCGGCTGCCCCGGCACGACGCTTCAGCCACGCCGCGAATTCCGTCTCTCCGATTTCGCTACCGGCCAATGCAAGCATTGCACGAATGGCGTCGACGGAATCGGCATGAAGTTCCATTCCGTTGATCGCAAGCATCAGCCCGACCGCAAGGAAGGCCGCGCGCTTGTTTCCGTCCGCAAATGGATGGTTCCGCACCAAGCCGAACGCATAGGAGGCTGCCAGCGCTGCGATGTCCGTCTGCTCATCATAGAGGAAAGCGTTACGCGGTCGTGCGAGGGCGGAATCGAGAAGTCCTTCGTCGCGAATGCCTACAAGACCGCCGAAACGTGCGATGCTTTTGCCGTGCAAAAGCACAAGCGCTTCTCTTTCGATCCAGACCGGCTCCTTCATTTCGCCAGGACGGCGAAGACATCCCGATAGCGCTCCATGAAATCTTCGCCGATCTCGATCTGCTCCTGCACGCGGGGATCGAGCGTCGTGATCGTGTATCCGGTCGGTGTCTCGATCGCGAAAAGTTCTTGGCCTTCCTTCACATGTAGATGGCCAAGCATCTCCTTGGGCAGGACGAGCCCCATCGACGTGCCGACCTTTCTGAGCTTCAGGGTGTGCATTTCGACCTCATCTGCATACTAATAAATATTATAATGCTTGGTTTGAACAACACCTTGGTGCCCGGCGTAAAATAAATATTCTACCAGGGGTTGAAAAACCGATTATGTTCTCTATTTGTACTCATAGTCGAACGGAGAATCCATATGCACCCCATTCCCCGCCGTCTCTAGGGCCGCCGCCCTCGGACGCAACGGAACGCACAATACAGATCCCGGCGTGTGCTGCGTGCGCCTGGGCGAACGAAGTCCCGTGAGGTGCCGTCGACCGCACCGCAAAACGGGGCCTCGGGAGCAAGGGATTGTTGGACGGACCGCAAGGTGCCGTGTCGCTTCGCCGGATGCGGCGGCGCGCCGGCCTGCCTGCCCCGAAAGACATCTCCGCCGTCGCGGCCGCGCCGGCGGAGTTTGTCTATGGGCGTATTTGATTTGGATGCTGGCAGGGGCGAATTCGCCCGCGTACAGTCCGGCCCACTCGATATCGAACAATGGAGGAACAGAATGGATTTCGATTATTCGCCGCGCCAGAAGGAGTGGATGAAGAAGGTCGGCGACTTCATGAACGCCTACGTCTATCCCGCCGAGCCGGTCTACGCCGCGCAGATGGACGCGGCGCGCAAGGCCGGCAATCCCTGGATCGTCGTCCCGGTCGTCGAGGAGCTGAAGAAGAAGGCGAAGTCCGCCGGCCTCTGGAACTTCTTCCTCAACGAGTCCGAACATGGCGCCGGCCTGACCAATCTCGAATACGCCCCGCTCGCCGAGATCATGGGCCGCGTCGGCTTCGCGTCGGAGGTGTTCAACTGCTCGGCGCCCGATACCGGCAACATGGAAGTGCTCGAGCGTTACGGTACGCCCTACCAGCAGGACAAGTGGCTGAAGCCGCTGCTCGAAGGCGAGATCCGCTCCGCCTTCCTGATGACCGAGCCGGCCGTCGCCTCGTCGGACGCGACCAACATCGCCACCCATATCGAGCGCCGCGGCGATCACTACGTCATCAACGGCACCAAGTGGTGGTCGTCGGGCGTCGGCGATCCGCGCTGCAAGATCATGATCGTCATGGGCAAGACCAATCCCGAAGGCGGCCGCCACAGCGCCCAGTCGCAGATCTTCGTCGAGCGCGACACGCCCGGCGTCACCGTCAAGCGCATGCTGCCGGTGTTCGGCTATGACGACGCGCCGCACGGCCACGGCGAAGTGGAACTCAAGGACGTCAAGGTCCCGGTCGAGAACATGATCCTCGGCGAAGGCCGCGGCTTCGAGATCGCGCAGGGCCGCCTCGGCCCGGGCCGCATCCATCACTGCATGCGCACCATCGGCGTCGCCGAGCGCGCGCTCGAGATCATGTGCAAGCGCCTCCTCACCCGCGAAGCCTTCGGCAAGAAGATCTTCGAGCATTCGGTGTGGGAACAACGTGTCGCGGAGGCCCGCATCAATATCGACATGTGCCGCCTGCTGACGCTCAAGGCCGCAGACATGATGGACAAGGTCGGCAACAAGGTCGCCCGCACCGAGATCGCCGAGATCAAGGTCGCGGCACCGCGCATGGCGCTGAAGGTGATCGACGACGCGATCCAGGCCTGGGGCGGCGGCGGCGTCACCTCCGATCCGGGTCTCGCCAAGATGTATTCCGGCCAGCGCACCCTGCGCCTCGCCGACGGTCCGGACGAAGTCCACTGCCGCACCATCGCGCGCCTCGAGTTCGGCAAACACGCCGAAATGCCGAAGCGCGTGAAGGCGGCGGAGTAGGAGCATGCTTCGGGGCTTCGCTTTGCGAAGCACCTCAGCATGACGCATCCCCGTTTGATGCCGTCATGCTGAGGTGCGAGCGAAGCGAGCCCCGAAGGATCACCCCACCGCCCGTTTCGCCGGCGACATTGCAAAGGTCACCGTCACTTCCGTGCCGATGCCTTCTTCGCTGGCGATGCTCAGCGTGCCGCCATGCTTCTCCGCCAGCGCCTTGACCAGCGCCAGGCCGAGTCCGGTTCCCGCCTTGGCCAGCATCGGATCGGCGCAGACCTGTTCGAACGGCTTGCCCAGCCGCGATATCTCGCTTGCCGGAATGCCGAAGCCGCTGTCGCTCACCGTGATGTAGGCGAAACC
Organism: Pseudomonadota bacterium; assembly: GCA_018241025.1. GTDB lineage: Bacteria > Pseudomonadota > Alphaproteobacteria > Micropepsales > Micropepsaceae > Rhizomicrobium. The sequence continues at coordinate 27,861 of JAFEEQ010000019.1, read as the reverse complement.
TTCCGACGCGCGCGTCGTCACCGTGATTTCCCCGCCCGGCGGCGTGAACTTGATCGCATTGCTGATGAGATTGAGCAGCACCTGCTTCACCGCGCGGCGATCGGCCAGCAGCGACGGCATCGGCGCCGCTTCGACGGTCAACACCAGGCGGCCGGCCTCGGCGCGGTTCTGCATCATCCGCACGACATCGGCGACCGTCTCGGTCAGGTTCACGCGCTCCATGTTGAGATCGAGCTTGCCGGCTTCGATCTTCGCCATGTCGAGCATGTCGGTGATGAGATCGAGCAGAAGCTGTCCGGAGTCGTAGACCAGAGTCGCATAGTCGGCGTAGCGCGGATTGCCGAGCGGGCCGAATGCGCCCTGACGCATCAGGTCGGCAAATCCGATGATCGCGTTCAGCGGCGTGCGCAGCTCGTGGCTCATATTCGCCAGGAAGCGCGACTTCGCCTGGTTCGCCGCTTCGGCGCGCTCCTGCGCGGCCTTGGCTTCGAGCTCTTTCTCTTTGCGCGCCGTCACATCGCGCGCGACGCTGATGTAGCCCTCATAGGTCCCGTCGGTGGCATAGCGCGCCCGGGTCCCGACCTCGAGCCAGATGTAATGCCCGTTGCCATGCAGTACGCGATAGCATGCCGTCATCGTGTCGCCGGCGCGGCGCGGCAACACCAGGCTGCGCAATCCCGCGACATCGTCGGGGTGGACCATTGTTTCCCACTGGCCGTTTTCGATCTCGCCGATCGACCGGCCAAGGACACGCTGCAGCGCCTCGGACGCAAACAGGATCCGGTGGTCGCGACCAAACAGGACAATGATGTCCGACGCCTCGGTCGTCATCACGCGGTACATTTCGTACGCTTCACGCCGCGCCTGCTCCGCCTCGACCCGTGCGCTGACATCGCGCGAGACGCTGATGACATGTTGGGGCCGTTCGGAGTCCGGTTCGAACACGGTGCGGATCGTCGTCTCGAGCCAGATGTAATGTCCGTCGGCATGCTGGATGCGCCAGGTCGCGACGACGATGTCGCCGTTCGGCGGACGCGTGATCATCTTGCCCGCTTCTTCCATGTCGTCGGGATGGATGAAGCGCTTGTAGCCGCCGTCGCGAATCTCGTCGGCGGTCCGCCCGATCAGCCGTTCCAGAGCGTTCGAGCAGAAGAGCAGTTTCGAGTCGGGCGAGTAGAGGATGATGATGTCGCCGGATTGCTCGGTCATCAGGCGATACATCGCCTCGGCCTTTTCGCGCTCCTCTTCTGCGCGAACGCGTGCCGTTACATCATGGCAGACGCCGAGCAGGGCGACGACGCGGCCATCTTCGTCGATCTCGACCTCACCCTGGGTGTCGACAATATGCGCCGGCCGGTTGGGGTCGCGGGAGAAGGTGCGATACTTGAAGGGTGAGCGGGTTCGGATCGCCAGCGAAAGCGCCGCCTTCGTCGTCTCTGCCGACTCGGCCGTCATCTGGTCGTAGAGCCAGTCGAAATTGGCTTGCCGGAGCGCGGGATCCTCGCCGATCATCCGGTACATGCCCGGCGACCACATGTAGGTCCCGTCGAGCATGTCGTAGCGCCAATAGCCGAAGTTCGCCGCACGTTCCGCGAGATCGATATGCGCACGGTTGCGCCTTATGCGCGCCGCGCGTCTGCGATCGTCCTCGTCCGTCATGCCAGAGACCTTCGGCGCGGCCCAGTCCGCGCTCTGGCACGATAGAACCGGCAAGGTTAAGCAACGCTTGCGCGCACCGTCCGCGAAGGCCGTTAACGCGTTGTTAGCCTTCCGCGCCGGCGCGCTTGGCGTACATCCAGGCCCGCTGCGCCAGCGGCCGCACGGCCGAGGCATTCTGCGCCGCGTTCGCGCTCGCCGCCGTGCCGTCGCGTACCCGGCCGACGATGCCCTGCAGGATGCCGGCGAGGCGGAAGAAGTTGTACGCCGCATAGTAGTCCATGTTCGGCGTCGATGTCCGGCCCGTCCGCTCGCAGTACATCTTCACATACTGGTCCATCGTCGGAATGCCTAGCGCCTCGAAGTCCGCGCCCATCACCGAGCTGGCGCTCGTCCCGCGGCCTTCTTGCTGCCACTGCATCAGGTGATAGGTGAAGTCGGCGAGGGGATCGCCGATCGTCGACAATTCCCAGTCGATCACCGCCAGCACCTTCGGCTCGGTCGGATGCAGGATCATGTTGTCGAGCCGGTAGTCGCCATGCACCACCGACGGTTTGCCTTCTTCCGGCAGATGCTTGGGAAGCCACTCGATGAGCTTGTTCATCTCGTCGATGGTCTCGGTCTCGGACGCGAGATACTGCTTCGTCCAGCGTGTGATCTGGCGCGCGACATAAGCTGTTGGCTTGCCGAATTCCTCGAGTCCGATTTTCACGTAGTCGAGGTTGTGAAGCTGTGCGAGCGTCGCGTTCATCGCGTCGTAGGTCGCCCAGCGCTCCTTCTTGTCCATGCCGGGCAGCACACCTTCCCACAGCACGCGACCCTCGACGCAATCCATCACGTAGAACATCGTGCCCGTGATGCTCTCGTCCTCGCAGAGCAGATACGGCTTCGCGACGGGAAATCCCGCCGGATAGAGCGCCGAGATCACCTTGAACTCGCGGTCGACCGCATGCGCGCTCGGCAGCAGTTTGCCCGGCGGCTTCCGGCGCATCACGTATTTCCGGTTCGGCGTCACAAGCTGATAGGTCGGGTTCGACTGGCCGCCCTTGAACTGGCGGACTTCCAGCGGCGTCTGGAACCCTTCGATACGCTCGGCGAGATAGGCTTCGAGCTTCTTCACATCGAAGGCATGCGCCGCCGTGACCTCCTTGGTTCCCGAATACGTTTCCTGACGGCTGGCGACCGGTTCGCTCATCGCCATACTCCCCGTTCGAATTTCTTGTTGGCGTGCATTTTTGACTGTTCCGGCGGCCGGGCACAAGGCACCCTGCGGCATCAACGCCTTAGGACAGGTTCCAGCGCCGCCAGCGTGTCCGCGTTGCTGCGCACATGCACCGCCTGAAGGCCTGCATTGCGCGCGCCCTCGACGTTTTCGAGCACGTCGTCGAAAAACAGGATGCGGCCCGGCGCAATGCCGACGACCTGTGCGACATGCGCGAAAGCCTCGCGGTCGGGTTTGCGAAGCCCAATTCCGGGTGACGTGAAGACGGTTCGAAACGGCGCAAGCACATGCGCGAAATTCGCGCGGAAGTACCGTTCATGCGCAGGATTGGTGTTGGAGAAAACGTAGGAGGGCAGGGCCGCGCAAGCTGGTGCTATCCATTGCTCCGCGCCGGCAACGACGCCCTTGAAGGTGGCGTTCCAGCCGTCGAGGAATTGTTCGTCGCTGATGTCGATTTCCAGCATCTCGCGCAGCTTTGCGAAATAGCCGGCATCGTCGAGAAGCCCGCGCTCATGCTGGCGATAGGATTCGTCGGGCTTGTAACGCTTCCACAACGCCTTCGCGTCGCACCCGGCATGCTCGGCCCAACGCGCTGTGGTGCGCCTGAAATCGATATCGAGGATCACATTGCCCAGGTCGAACAGCAGGGCTTCGACCGGTTCAGTCATTTGCGCGCCAATGCCCGCCAACCGATGTCACGACGCGCGAAACAGCCATCCCAGTGGATCAGATCGACAGCCGCATAGGCGCGCGCTTGGGCCTCCGCGACATCCTTGCCCGTCGCCGTGACATTCAGCACCCGGCCGCCGGAGGCGACGATCTTGCCATCGCGTCGCTCGGTGCCGGCGTGAAAGATCTGCACACCCGGCAGCTTGGCCGCGGCATCGAGGCCCGTAATGACCTGGCCTTTGTCATAGGAACCGGGATAGCCCTTCGACGCCATCGCCACGGTCAATGCGGTTTCGTCGCTCCAGCGTAGATCGACGTCCTTCAGCATCCCGTCGCGCATGGCCAGCAAGACCGTCAGCAGATCGCTCTTCAACCGCGGCATCAGCACCTGGGTCTCCGGGTCGCCGAAGCGGCAATTGTATTCCACCAGCTTCGGGCCGTCCTTGGTGAACATCAGCCCGAGATACATCACGCCGGCAAAGGGCATGCCCTTGTCGCGCATGGCCGCCGCCGTCGGTTCGATGAAGCGGCGCATGACCTCCGCTTCCATCGCAGGCGTCAGAGCAGGTGCCGGGGAATAGGCACCCATGCCGCCTGTGTTCGGACCTTTGTCGCCATCGAACACCTGCTTGTGATCCTGCGCGCCGGCCATCGGCAACACCGTTGTGCCGTCGCTGAGCGCGAAGAAGCTGCCTTCCTCGCCTTCCATGAATTCCTCGACAACGACGGCATGTCCGCTCTCGCCGAAGCCGCCTTCGAACATGAAGTCGATCGCCTTGTGCGCCTCTGCCGTCGTGTGGGCGATGATCACGCCCTTGCCGGCCGCCCAGCCGTCCGCCTTGACGACCACCGGCAGGCCAAGCGTGTCGGCGAACGCCTTGGCAGGCGCCGCTTGCGCGAAGCGGCGATAGGCGGCGGTCGGAATGCCGTATTCGGCGCAGAGGTCCTTCACGAACCCCTTGGAACCCTCGAGTGCCGCCGCGGCCTTGTTTGGTCCGGTCGCCCGGATGCCCGCCGCCTCGAACGCATCCCACAGCCCGCCGATTAACGGCTGGTCCGGTGCGACAACGGCGAAGTCGATCTTCTTCTCGCGCGCAAAGGCGATCAGACCGTCGAAATCCATCGCCGGAATGGGCACGCACTCGGCTATGTCCGCGATTCCGGCATTTCCCGGTGCGCAATAGAGCTTGGTGAGCAGCGGGCTCGCGCTCAGTTTCCACGCCAGCGCATGTTCCCGGCCGCCGGAGCCGACAAGAAGGATTTTCATGGCCATCCTTTAGCACGCCGGGGGAGGGTGAAAATCGCGGTTCGTTGTATCATCTGTGAATCATGTCCGAAGCCGCCCGCGCCAACCTGCCCGAATTCTCCGTCAGCGAGATCTCCGCCGCGCTCAAGCGCACGGTGGAGGATGCCTTTGCCTTTGTCCGGGTGCGCGGCGAGATTTCCGGCCTGAAATTCCACTCCTCCGGACATGTCTATTTCGACCTCAAGGACGATAAATCCGTCCTCAATGCCGTGATCTGGCGCGGCACGGCCCAGCGTCTGAAAGTGAAGCCCCAGGCCGGGCTCGAAGTCGTCTGCACCGGCCGCCTCACGACATATGCAGGCTCCTCCCGCTACCAGATCGTAGTCGAGCAGGTCGAGCTTGCCGGTCTCGGCGCGCTCATGGCGATGCTGGAGGAGCGCAAGAAGAAGCTCACCGCCGAAGGCCTGTTCGACGCCGCGCACAAGAAGAAGCTGCCGTTTCTTCCCGAGGTGATTGGCGTCATCACCTCGCCGACGGGCGCAGTGATCCGTGACATCATGCACCGCCTGAATGCGCGCTTTCCACGCCGTGTCCTGCTCTGGCCGGTAGCGGTGCAGGGCGAGCGCGCGGCAGGCGAGGTGGCCGCCGCCATCCGCGGCTTCAACGCCATCGCACCAGGTGGCCCGGTGCCGCGTCCGGATCTTCTGATCGTCGCGCGCGGAGGCGGCTCCATCGAGGACCTGATGGCGTTCAACGAAGAATCCGTGGTCCGTGCCGCGTTTGAAAGCACTATCCCTCTCATCTCCGCCGTCGGCCACGAGACCGACACGACGCTGATCGACTTCGCCGCAGACGTCCGCGCGCCCACCCCCACGGCAGCAGCCGAGCTCGCAGTCCCGGTGCGCTCCGAGCTCCTGAACCAGACGCTCGATTTCGAGCGCCGCGTCCAGCGCAGTTTCGTCAAGGCCATGGAGGATCGCCGCCGCCATCTCGCCCAGCTGGCGCGTATCCTGCCACGCGCCGACTCCCTCTTCGCGCAGCCGCGGCAACGTCTCGACTACGCCGGCGAACGGCTTGCCACTGCACTCCGGCGCAATCTCCAGCTCCATGAGCGCCGCCTGACACGGGCGGGCTCCGCGCTCCGACCTGCCGAGCTTCGCCGTCATCTGAAGCAGGAGGGTAATGTTCTCGCCACGCTGGGCCAGCGCCTCCTGCGCGGTCAGCGCACGCGTCTCCAAGACCTTCACAAGCGCCTCGACGCTCTGTCGCGTATTCTCGAAACCACCTCCTATCGCTCGGCGCTCGACCGCGGCTATGCCGTGATCCGCGCCGAGGACGGCAGCATCCGCCGCAGCGCCGCCGCTGTGGCCTCCGGCGAGCATCTGACGCTGACCTTTGCCGACGGCAATGTTGGCGCGACCGCTGACGGTGCCGCCACGCCAAAGCCAAAATCGAAGGGCAAATCGTCAGCCGGACAGGGAAATTTGTTTTGAGGACGCCACGCGCTAGACTGGAACGATGAACAAGATGGACCGCGATTTCCGCCCCGAAGGCCAGGCCGTGCTCGAATATCTCGATGGCGAGTTCCGCGTCGTGAAGGCCGGCTCGTTCGTTCTATGCGCCGTGACCGGCGTGCCGATTCCGATCGAGTCCCTGCGCTACTGGAACGTCGATCTCCAGGAGGCCTATGCCACGCCGGCCGAAGCGCTTCAGCGCCACAAGGAAGCCGGGAAGACGCCGCAGTGATTTCGCGCCGCCTGCTGCTCGCCAGCGGCCTGGCCACCCTCGCCATTCCGGCCCGCGCCGATTCTTCCTCGCGCCTGATACTCACCGGCACGATGGAGCAGGGCAGCCTGATCGTCGGCCATGCGCCGCCCGGTGCCACCGCCACATTCGACGGCGACGCGGTCTCGGTGTCGCCCGACGGTCTCTTCGCCTGTGGCTTTTCCTGGGACAGGACGAAGCCGGCAGACATCGCCATCCGCTGCGCCGACGGAACGCGCGAGACGCGCACCGTCACGCCGATCGTCCGCCAATACGACGTCCAGCGCGTCAATGGCCTGCCGCAATCCACCGTCACGCCATCACCGGAAATTATCGATCGGATCAAGGCCGAGCATGCCCGCCTCGCCGCGGCGCGAAAGACCGACTCCGCCCACACATGGTTCGCCGAGCCTTTCGACTGGCCGGCGCCGGGCATCATGAGCGGCGTCTTCGGCAGCTACCGCATCGACAATGGCGTGCCGATGTCGCCGCATATGGGCGTCGACATGGCGAATGCCGAAGGCACGCCGATCCACGCGCCGACCGGCGCCATCGTTCTGATGAGCGAGGAATTCTTCCTCGAAGGCGGCTTCACGCTGCTCGACCACGGTCACGGCGTCTTCACCTACTACATGCATCAGAGTGCGCGGCTGGTGAAACCGGGCGATCAGGTCGGCCGCGGCGACGTGATCGGAAAGATCGGCAAGACGGGCCGCGCGACCGGACCGCATCTCCATTGGGGCATGAACTGGTTCAACGTGCGGCTCGATCCCTCGCGCTCCACCAAGACGCCTGTGCCGCAGAAAGCCTGATGCTATCGCGCAACGACAACAGGCGATGGTTCGCCCGGCAGTGGGTCAGGGCGCACATCCTGACCCATATCCGTTCCTTCCGGGCGCGGGCGATCATCGCGCTCAGCTCGGGCAAGGAGTATCAGATAAAGCGCGCCGAGGATGCGTGGCGCCATGGCGACAGCACCGCTGCCGAGCGGATCTGGCGCGAACTGTCAGTCGCCGAACCGCGGTCCGCGGAGTGGCCGATGAAGCTCTCGGCGTCTGCCAAGGGGCGCGGCGATTTCGAAGCCGCAGAACGTGTCCTGCTTGACGCCATCGATCGCGGAGTCGAAAGCGATGCGGTCGACGACGCCGCGATCCGTCTTGGCCGCTGGCGCCGCCGCTCCAACGAAGCGATCGAACAGGCTCTTGCCCTCGTCGCCGATCCGCGGACGCCGCCCAATCGTACCTTCTACACCTCGGTCTTCCTGGCCGCGCACGACCAGGTTGAAGCGGCACGCGCTGGCTTTCGGCGCGCGCTCGGCCAAGGGCAGCTGGACGTTCTTGCGCGCGCCCAGCTCGCCGGGCTCGACATTCTGGAGGACGCGAGAAAGCGGGGTCAGTCGGCGGTCTCTGGTTGGCTCTCCCCGGCGGAGAATGCGATCCTCGTGCGCGAGTCCGCTTCTGACACTTTGGTCGTGGCATTCGCACCGCCGGAAGGATTGTTCGGCGTTCCCGTCAATGTCCTGCATGCGATGTTGAGCGATACGAGCGTCAATGCCTTGTACCTTTTCGACAGTCAGCAGCTCGGACATTTGCGCGGCAGCGACAGGTTCGGGCCCGGCTATGAAGCGATGCTGGACGGTGTGCGTGCGCTCGTCGCCGAGCTTGGGACGCGCCGCTTGATCGTGCTGGGCGCATCGCTCGCCGGTGTCACGGCATTGCAGGCCTTGCTCGATCTGAAAGCCGATGGCGCGCTGCTCTTTTCCCCGGTCACGAACATGTCCTATCCGATCAAGCCCGAAATGACGCGCATGCCGCAGTTGTGGCAGCGCCTGACCACGCTCGTGCCCGGGATGCTCAAGGATCCCAGGCCGGAGCTGGAAGCGCGGCAATGTTGCGATCGGATCGAAGTCTATTACGGCGGTGCCAACCCGCCCGATTGCCTGCACGCGACGGTTCTGGCGGCCACCAGGGGCGTCGTACTGCACGAGATGGCTGAGCTCGATCGCCATGACTGCATCGGCGAGCTGGCTCTGCGCGGCAGGACGAACTTGCTGCGAGACCTCCTGCAAACAGAATAGGGTCTCAACTCGCGGTCGTATCGCCGTCGGCGTTGCTGAAGGTGCCGGTTTCGGCCTGCAGCGCGTCGGACATTTTGAACGCCGGATGCGACCACGGCTGCAGATCGGCAACAGACGAAAGGGGCCGCGGCAATTCAGCCGCATTGCCGGATGCCGGAATGTTTACGCTGGATGTGTTCATCCGATATCTATGCCTGTTGCTGTCGGGTGGCGCAAGCCGTGTCGACGCCAAGACCGCACCGGATTTCCCATGAGGACGGTTATTCTTGATGCGGATCCCGCCGCTGGGCCTTCCCACGGTTGCGCAGCTGGTCTTGCCCGCGCGAGGTCGGCCAGCGCCGGTGAATCCAGAGCCATTGCGATGGCCGCTGCCGCACGGCCTTTTCGATCGCATCGCTGATCGCGCAGGTCAGGAGATAGACGTCGCGGTCGTGATCGCCTGTCGGTGTGATCGAAACCGGCGGATGAATTGTCATGCGGAAGCGCGGCCCCGGCAGGCGTTCGTTCGATGCCGGCAATAGAACGGAGCCAAGCTTCAGCGCCAGTATTGCCGGTGCCGGAGTGGTCATCGCGTCGCGGCCGAAGAACGGCGCAGCGATACCTTCGTTGGTCTTCTGGTCGGCCAGCAGGAAGATCGCCTTGCCTCGGCGCAAAAGCGTGAAGATCCGCTTCGTACCCTGAACGCCTTTGGCGACCTGATCCTTCGGTCCGTTCTTGCGCCGCTGCTCGACCAGCCAGCGATCGACGATGGGATTGTTCTGCGGCCGGTAGACTTCGCCGCCTTCGAAGCCGAGTTGCTCGGCAACGAAGGGCATCATCTCCCAGTTGGCGAAGTGTCCCGAGAAGAACATCACGCCCTTGCCGCTCGCCATCGCGGCGCGCCCGGCTTCGACATTGACGATTTCCAGCCGCGGATTGTCGCCATGCATCGAGAACTTTTCGAGATGCGCATACTCGGCAACGGTGCGGCCGAGGTTGTCGCACATCTCGACGATGATCGCCTCGATCTCCGCGTCGCTCTTTTCCGGAAACGCCGCGTGCAGGTTTTCGCGCGCCCGCTTCATCACGCCGCGAATGCGGTAGAAAATGTTGCGCCCGACGAAGCCGCCGACCGCCGAGGCGGCGCGCAAGCCGAGCAGGCGGAAGAATCCGATGCCGGCAAAGAACGCCGCCGCTTCCAGGCCGTAGCGCAGCCTCATGGCAAACGGCAGGGAAGCCGTGGTTGTCGCGGTCATGATGCTTTCGGCGGTACCCCGGCAGGGAACAGCCTGTCAAGCAAGGGCTCCAGCGCGCCGTCGAACTCGCTATGGACCGGCAGCGGCGTTACGCCTTCGCGCTCTGCGGGCGTTAACCGCACGAAATCCTTTTCCGTCGTGACCAGAAGCGCATTTTCCGCCCGGGCGCGGGCTTTCAGCCGTGCCAGTTCCGCCTGGGTGTAGACGTGGTGGTCGCCATAGGCGCGCTGGTCGACGATCGTTGCACCGATGGCGGCTACCGACGCAAAGAATTTCGACGGTCGCCCGATGCCCGCGAAGGCGACGACCCGCTGGCCGCGCGCGACACCTTCGCCATCCTTGACGAGCGTCGCGCGGACCACGGGCACCTTGAAGGCCGGAAGGGGGCCTGATGTCTGGTCGCCGCTCAGGATGACGGCATCCGCGCGACGCATGCCCTGTTCGACAGGTTCGCGAAGCGGGCCTGCCGGCAGCACCCGGTTGTTGCCGAAGCCCGCCTCGGCGTCGATCACGACCAGCGACAGGTCCTTGGCGAGCGAGAAGTTCTGGTGCCCGTCGTCCATCACGATGGTATCGAATCCGTTCTCTTCCGCGAGCTTGGCGCCGGCCGCGCGATCCGCCGACACGATCACCGGCGCGACCGATGAAAGCAGCAGGGGCTCGTCGCCGACATGGACGGCGCGATCGTCGGACGCGACGAAAGCCGGTCCCTTGACCTTGCCGCCATAGCCGCGCGTCAGGAACGCCACCCTGGCCCCGCGCGCGATCAATGCCTTTGCGATGGCGATCGAGATCGGCGTCTTGCCTGTTCCGCCTGCCGTGAGATTTCCGACGCACACCACTTTGCAGCGGGAGCGATAGGTATGCGTGTGCAGCGCGCGATACTGCACGCTCCAGCCATAGAGCCATCCCAGCGGCGTCAGGAGCGCCACGACGAATTGGGAGACCGGATCGGTCCGTGTCCAGAAATCAGGCGGTCGCATTGTTGCCCAGGAATCCGTTCACGACCTCGACGGTCTTTTCGATCGCACCGCCCAGCGCCGCTGCGCCGCGTGCCGCCGCGTCGCCGAGACTTCGCGCGCGCTGCGGATCGTCGAGCAGGCTGCCGGCGAGTGACGCGATATCCGTGCTCGACCGCACGAGGCCGACCCCTTGCTCGGCGAAGATCGCGGCATAGGCCGTGGCCGAATTGAACGTGTGTGGCCCGGCCATCACCGCGCAGTGCAGTCGTGCCGGCTCCAGCGGATTGTGTCCGCCGCGCGGAATGAGCGTGCCGCCGAGGAACGTGAACGGCGTCAGGCGATAGAACAGTCCGAGTTCGTTGAGCGTATCGGCAACATAGACCGCGGTGTCCGCTTCGATCGTTCCGCCGGTGCTGCGGCGCGCAGCTTTTCGCGCGTCGCACAGCATCACGATCTCCGCCCCGCGCGCCGGATGGCGCGGCACGATGATGGTCAGAAGATCGGGATGCTTCGTCCGCAGCGTGTCATGCACCGGCAGGATGGTTTCGTCCTCTCCCGGATGGGTCTGTGCCGCCAGCAATATCGGCCGCCCGCCTATCGCGGTCTTGAGTTCGTCGAGTTTCGCCGGGTCGAAGGGCAGGGGCGGTGCATCCTCCTTCAGGCTTCCGACCACCCGCACATCCGGCGCCCCCAGGGCGCGGAACCGCGCTGCGATTTCGTCGTCCTGCGCGAGGCACACATCGAACGCCGACAGGAGCGTTGCGATGGTCTTCCGGGCCCAGCGCCAGCCCTCATAGGAGCGTTGCGACATCCGCGCATTGGCCTGCGCGAGCTTGATGCCGCGCGCATGCGCGCCGAGGATCAGGTTCGGCCACAGATCGGAATCGATGAACACGCCCGCATCGGGCCGCCAGTGATCGAGGAAGCGCTTCGTCGCTCCGGGCGTATCGACCGGCACGAATTGGTGTACGGCCCCTTCGGGCAGGCGCTCTTCCATCAGATCGGCGGATGTCACGGTGCCGCTGGTCATCAGAACCTTCACGCCCTGCGCGACGAGACGCTCGATCAGCGGCAGCGCCGCCAGCGCCTCGCCATTGCTGGCGCCATGAACCCAGACGAGCTTGCCCTCTGGCCGTGGCCGACTGGCATGGCCGAGCCGCTCTGCCGAGCGGTCGCGATGTTCCTTGCCGCGGCGGCCGCGGCGCCGCAGCACCATCGGTACGGCCGGCGCAATCAGCGTGCTCAAGGCGCGATACGCAAGAATGCCGAGAGACGCCATGCTCAGGCGCCCTCCGCCGCATCGTCGGTGAAATCGTGCTGATAGAGTCTGGCGTAGAGGCCGCCCTGGGCTATCAGCTCGGCGTGGGTGCCGCTTTCGACGACACGCCCACGATCCATGACGTAAATTCTGTCGGCATCGAGCACAGTCGAAAGGCGATGGGCGATAACGATGGTGGTACGGTCCTTCATCAGCCGCGCAAGCGCTTCCTGCACCTGGCGCTCGCTTTCGGTGTCGAGTGCCGAGGTCGCCTCGTCGAGCAGCAGGATAGGCGCATCGCGCAGCATGGCGCGCGCGATGGCGACGCGCTGGCGCTGGCCTCCGGACAGTTTCAGCCCGCCTTCGCCCACCCTTGTGTCGTAGCCTTCGGGCATCTTGCAGATGAATTCGTCCGCCGCGGCATTCCGGGCGGCCCGCTCGATTGCGTCACGGCTTGCGCCCGGGTTGCCGAGTGCGATGTTGTCCGCAACGCTCTCGTCGAACAGGACGGCATCCTGCGTGACCAGTGCGATGTTCCGGCGCAGAGATTGAAGCGTGACGTCATGCACGTTCTGGCCGTCGATCAGGATGCGGCCGCCGTCGACGTCGTAAAAGCGCAGCAGCAGGTTGAAAATCGTGCTCTTGCCGGCGCCTGAAGGTCCAACCAGTGCAACCTTGGCCCCTGCCGGAATGTCGAGTGTTACCTCGGCAATAGACTCGGCGCCTTCATGATAGGAAAAGCGAACGCCTTCGAAGCGCACCGCGCCGCCGCCGCTGGCCACCGACATGGCGCGCGCGCCCGGAGAATCGACGATCGTGGGATGTGAATCGATCACCGCAAAAACGCGATTGGCTGCGGCCACGCCGCTCGAAATCACCGGCCAGAGCTGGCTGAGATTTCGCACAGGCTGCAGCGCAAGAAGCATCGCCGCCAGGAAGGCGGAAAAGGCGTTGATCTCCAGACCACCATGATGGGATTGATAACCGGCATAGAACATCGTCGCGGCGATCACGAAACCCGCAAAGACATCGGTAGTCGGCACCGCCGCCGCGCGCCGCCGCACGACTTTCAGAAGGGTCTTCAGGCGCTGCGCCAGTCGCGCATTCGCCCGCTCCGTCATGTGCGCTTCCAGGCCGTAAGCCTTGACGATCCGCCTTCCATCGAGCGTTTCGGATAGGGTCGCGGCGAGATCGCCCGTCTGCTCCATGCTGCGCTTGGCCGCGCGGCGCAGCGAGCTGCCGATGCGTTCCATGGCCCAGGCGACAGGCGGCAGCACCACCAGCGCGACCAGCGTGAGCTGCCAGTCCATGTAGATCATTGCCGCGGCATAAGCCGCGAGCTGCAACGCTTCGATCCCGACCGCCAGGACGCCGCGCGTAATCGCATCGCGCATCTGTGTCGCGTCGTAAAGCATCGTCGAGACGAACTGGCTCGAATGCACGGCGTTGAGCGATGCGAGATCCTGTCGCGCGATGCGATCGAACATGTCGCGCTGGGCGGATGTGATCGCGCGCTCGCCGACGGTTTCGATCATCGTCTGGCCGCCATAATTGGCCGCCGCGCGGACCGTCATCAGCACGATGGCGGCAAGCGGTATCAGCGCCAGCATGTTCGGGTCCTTGTCCACGAACAGGTACTTCACCGCGGCATTCACCAGAAAGGGGATCGCGCCGCTCGCCGCCGAACCCACGACCATGCAGGCCAGCGCCGCCGCAAAGGTTGGCCACTGTCCGGCGACGTAGTCGCGGAACAGACGGCGCACGATGTAGACATTCCCGCGCTCCCGCTCTGCGGGCGGGGGGGCGGCTGCCTGAATCTGGGACGATAGACCGACAGTCATAGGGCGGGGGGAATAGCACGGCGAAGCGCCATGCGGCGAGGGCGGCCGGTCAGCCCTCCGGCTCCATCAAGCGGTGGATGTGGACGACGAAATACCGCATCTGCGCGTTGTCCACGGTGGATTGCGCCTTGGCGCGCCAGGCCTTCAGGGCTTCGGCGTAGTTGGGATACATCCCGACCAGATCGAGCTTGCTCAGGTCCTTGAATTCCATGCTGTGCGGCGCGGTCAGTTCGCCGCCGAATACGAGGTGCAGAAGCTGCTTCGGCGCGTGTTCCGCCATCGACGCTCTCCTATCCGCGCGGCAGGCTCAGATGGCCGACGCGCTCCATCAGTTGCGCGTGCAGCTTCGGCCCGGCCACGACCACCGAAGGATGCAGCGTGTTCGCCTGATTATAGCGCAACGGCGCCCCGCTGTGCGTCGTGACCAAAGCGCCGGCCTCGCGGGCGATGATGTCCGCCGCCGCCAGGTCCCAGTCCCGCTTCGAAGAGAGTGCCAACATCGCGTCGAATTGCCCCGCCGCCACCAGCACGATGCGATAGGCGACCGAGCTGCGATTCTCGATCGTCATCTCCGGCCAGGGCCGGTTCGGCGGCGTGTTCCAGGCCGGATGGCCCAGCATCGGCTTGTCGGCCAGCATCCGGCAGCCTTCCACCGTTGCCCGGTCCGTCGGGTGGATCGGGGCGCCGTTCAGAAAGGCACCGCCACCGGCCTCGGCCGTGAAGCACTCTTCGGTGATCGGGTTGTAGATCGCCCCGGCCACCGCGACGCCGTCCTCGACCACGCCGGCGCAGATGGTGAAATGCGGCTTGGCCTTGATGAAGGCGATGGTGCCGTCGATCGGATCGACCACGAAGGTCGCGCGCGCCTTCAGCCTTGCGGCATCATCTTCGGTCTCCTCGGACAGCCAGCCATAGTCGGGCCGTGCCGCGCACAATTCGTCGTGCAGGAATTTGTCGACGGCGAGATCGGCATCGGTGACAGGACTGCCCTTGGCCTTGTCCCATTTATTGAAGCTGCCGCCGTAATAGGACCGTGCGATCTTGCCGGCCTCGCGCACGCTGGATTCCAGAAGCGCGAGATCAGGCCCCGGCAATGGTCATGCCTTCGATGCGGATGGTCGGTGCGTTGGTGCCGTGCTTGAATTCGAGATCGTTCGCCGGCGTCAGATGCAGGAACATGTCCTTCAGATTGCCCGCGATGGTGATCTCGGAAACCGGATAGGCGATCTCGCCGTTCTCGATCCAGAAGCCGGCGGCGCCGCGGCTGTAATCGCCCGTGACGCCATTGACGCCCATGCCGATCAGCTCCGTGACATAGAAGCCCGATTTGATATCGGCGATCAGGGCTTTCGGCGCCAGCGCGCCGGGCTCCATATAGAGATTGGTCGGCGAAGGCGCGGGCGGTCCGCCGGTGCCGCGCGCGGCATGACCGGTGGTTTCGAGTCCGAGCTGCTTGGCGCTCGCGCAATCGAGCAGCCAGGTCTTCAGCACGCCCTTCTCGGCAAGCGCCCAGCGCCGGTTCGCCACGCCTTCGCCGTCGAACGGCTTGGAGCGCAGCCCACGCCGGCGATGCGGGTCGTCGACGATGGTGACATCCTCGGCGAAAACCTGCTGGCCCATCCGGTCCTTCAGGAAGCTCACGCCGCGCGCGATCGAAGTGCCGGAGATCGCCGAGACGAAATGGCCGACCAGGCTCGACGAAACCCGCGGATCGTAGACGATCGGTGCGGCTTGCGATTTCACCTTGCGGGGGTTGAGCCGTTTCACCGTCAATTCGCCGGCCCGCTTGCCGACTGCATCGGCGCCTTCGAGATCGACGACATGGCGGGCGCTGGCATAGTCGTAGTCGCGCTCCATCGCCGTGCCTTCGCCGGCGATCACTGCCACGCCCAGGCTGCTCGACGTGCCGGAGTAGCCGCCGGAAAAACCTTCGCTCGTCGCCAGCGCCACCGCGGTGCGGTTGAAGCTCGCGCTGCCGCCTTCGGAATTGGTCACGCCCTTCACCGCCATCGCCGCGCCCTCGACGCCGCGCGCCCAGTCGACCAGCGTCTCCGCGGAAGGTTCGCTCTTGTCCTCGATGTCCAGCTCGGGAAACGTCTTCGCCAGCCGCTCGCGCGGTGCGAGGCCGGCATAGATGTCTTCCGGCGCCATCTTCGCCATGGCGACGGCGCGCGCCGGAAGTTGTGCCAGCGAATCCGGCGAGAAGTCGGTCGAAGAGATGAATGCCACCTTTTGGCCGATAAAGACGCGCAGGCCGAGATCCTGCGACTCCGCCCGCTCGATATCTTCGAGCTTTCCCAGGCGATACGACACGCTGGCGGCGATGTTCTCGACCAGAAGCGCATCGGCGGCATCCGCGCCGGCCCGCTTGGCACCTTCAAGGACGGCGGCGAGGATTTCCTGGGTGTTCTTGCGTGTCATCGATTCAGTTCGCGGGCATGTAAGCAAAAGCCATCCACAGCACATCGGCGATGGCGACGATATAGGCGAGCCAGGTCAGGAGCATGCCTCCGAACCGGCCGATCGATGTACCTATGTTGCGCGAAAGGCCGAAAGCGTGGAGCAGACGGCCGACCGTCAGCAGAAGGCCGACCACATGCAGCATCAGCGCGCCTTCGCCGAGCGCGTAGAGGATGAACAGCAGCACGATCGCCATCGGCACCGTTTCGGTGTTGTTGGCGTGCGCCCGCATCGGCCCGATCATCGACGGATCGTTGCCGTCGCCGATTTCGGTGCGCGTCTTCACCCGCGCGCGCACGACCAGCATGCCGAGCATCAGCATGATCAGCGCGTTGATCGCGGCGTAGATCGCGACGACGGAAAGCGGCTGCGAAAGTACGTCGTCCATCTGCGTATGGCCTCTGTGCGTTTGCCCGCATAAGGGGCGAACTCGCTGGCGGGGTCAAGCCCGCTCAAATGCCTGAAAACGCGCTATTTCCAGATCGGCGCGCCGCTGCCAGGGAGACCAAGGCGCGGCCACTTTTCTGTCACCGTGCGGACGACCTCTTCATCCATGCGGATTTTCCGGCCCCATTCGCGCTTGGTTTCCGGCGGCAGCTTGTTGGTCGCGTCGAGTCCGATCTTGGAACCAAGGCCGCTCTCCGGCGAGGCGAAGTCGAGATAGTCGATCGGCGTGTGCTCGATGAGCGTGACGTCGCGCGCCGGGTCCATGCGGGTGGAGATCGCCCACATAACATCCTTCCAATTGCGCGCGTCGATGTCGTCATCCACGACGATCACCCACTTCGTGTACATGAACTGGCGCAGATACGACCACACGGCCAGCATCACGCGCTTGGCATGGCCGGGATAGGCCTTCTTCATGCTCACCACCGCGATGCGATAGGAGCAGCCCTCCGGCGGCAGCCAGAAATCGACGATCTCCGGAAACTGCTGGCGCAGCAGCGGCACGAAGACTTCGTTCAGCGCCTCGCCCAGCACGCTCGGCTCGTCCGGCGGACGGCCGGTGAAGGTCGAGAGATAGACCGGATCGCGCCGCATCGTGATTGCGGTCACGGTGAAGACCGGGAATTGTTCGACCGAATTGTAATAGCCCGTGTGGTCGCCATAGGGCCCTTCATCGGCATAATCGGTGAGCGAGACCTCGCCCTCGATCACGATCTCCGCTTCCGCCGGCACTTTCAGCGGTTGCGATACGCAATCGACGAGCTCGACGCGCTGCCCGCGCATCAATCCCGCGAACTGATATTCCGACAGCGTATCCGGCACCGGCGTCACCGCGGCGAGAATGGTTCCCGGATCGGCACCGATCACCGCCGCGGCGGGCAGGGGCGCGGCTTTCTCTTTCGCCCAGCGCTGATGATGCTGCGCGCCGCCGCGGTGCTTCAGCCAGCGCATGATCGTCTGGTTCTTGTTGAGCACCTGCATGCGGTAGATGCCGAGATTGTAATTGTCCTCGCGCGCGTCGCCCGGGCCCTTGGTCACCACCAGCGGCCAGGTGATCAGCGGCGCCGGTTCGCCCGGCCAGCAGGTCTGCACCGGCAAGGCATTCAGGTCGATCCGGTCGCCGCGCAGCACCACCTCCTGCACCGGCGCGCGCGACACGCTCTTCGGCTTCATCGCCAGCACGGTCTTGGCGAGCGGCAGAAGCTCGAAGGCCTCGCCCAGGCTGCGCGGCGGCTCCGGCTGGCGCAGCTGCGCCATGATCTCGCCGACCGCGCGCAGCTCCTGCGCCGTGGTCCTTTCCTTGCCGTCCATGGTCACGCCCATGGCGACGCGCTTCACCGTGCCGAACAGGTTGACGAGCACGGGCATCGCGCTCGGTGTCCCGTCGGCCTTGAGCGGCTTCTCGAAGAGAACGGCCGGTCCGCCTTCGGCGAGCAGTCGCGTCTGAATCTCGGTCATCTCGAGCACGGTCGACACCGGCTCGCGCACGCGGACGAGATCGCCGGCGGCTTCCAGCTTGGCCATGAAATCGCGCAGCGAACGGTAGGGCATGGATGTTTCTAACAAGCCCGGTTCCCGCCGTCACCCGCCGCTTGCGCCTCACGCAATTGCCGTTAGGCTCGCTTCCGCAGCGGCCGGTGCTTCGGCCATTCGGGGGACGATCCATGCTCTTTGGCCGCGTCAAGCCTCTGGCGGCGATTCTGGAGACTGCCGAAAAGAAAGGTCTCCATCGCTCGCTCGGCCCCATCCAGCTCACGCTGCTTGGTATCGGCGCGGTTATCGGCACCGGCATCTTCGTCCTGACGGCCGAGGCGGCTCAGAAAGCCGGTCCCGGCATGATGATTTCCTTCATCATCGCCGGCGCGGTCTGCGCTGTCGCTGCGCTCTGCTACGCCGAGCTGGCGGCCATGGTGCCCGTCGCCGGCTCCGCCTACACCTACACCTATGCCGTGGTCGGCGAGCTCTTCGCCTGGATGGTCGGCTGGGCGCTGATCCTGGAATACGCCGTCGGCGCCAGCGCCGTGGCCGTCGGCTGGTCGGGCTACTTCGTCGGCCTCCTCAAATCGCAGTTCGGGTTCGACTTGCCGCTCTATCTGTCGGTCGGTCCAAGCCAGGGCGGCCTGATTAATCTTCCAGCCGTCGTCGTTTCCGTCTTCGTCACCGGCCTCCTGATCATCGGCACGACGGAAAGCGCGCGCTTCAACGCCGTACTCGTCGCGATCAAGGTCACCGCGCTCACCGTCTTCATCGCGCTGACGCTGCCGCTCGCCAAGGAGGCTTATTTCCATCCTCTGACGCCGAACGGCTGGGGCACCTATGGCGTGGTCGGCGCGGCCTCGTCGATCTTCTTCGCCTATGTCGGTTTCGATGCGGTCTCCACGGCCGCCGAAGAGACGCGCAATCCGCAGCGCAATGTGCCTATCGGCCTGATCGGCAGTCTTCTGATCTGTACGATCTTCTATCTGCTCGTCGCGGGAGGTGCGATCGGCGCCATCGGCGCCCAGCCGGTGGTCGATGCCGCCGGCCGGGCCTTCGAACCCGGTTCGCCCGAACTCGCCGCCAAATGCGCCGCCATCGTCGCCGGCGGTGCGGTCCAGCCACTGGTTTGCAGCAAGGAGGCGCTCGCGCATGTCCTGCGCACCATCGGCTATGTCCCGATCGGAAACCTCATTGGACTCGCGGCCTTCCTGGCGCTGCCCTCGGTCGTGCTGATGATGATGTACGGCCAGACCCGCGTCTTCTTCGTGATGGCGCGCGACGGTCTCCTGCCGGAGAAGCTGGCCAGCGTCCATCCGCGCTGGAAAACGCCGCATGTCGTCACCGCCTTCACCGGCGTCGTCGTCACACTCATGGCCGCGTTCCTGCCCGTCGGTAAGCTCGCGGACTATTCGAACTCCGGCACGCTGTTTGCCTTCGCCATGGTGGCGATCTCGGTGATGGTGCTGCGCCGGCGCGACCCGGACCGCAAGCGCCCGTTCCGCACGCCCGCCGTATTTGTCGTGGCGCCGCTCGCGATCATCGGCTGCGTGATCCTCTATGCGAAGCTCCCGCCGCTCGCGATCGCGGTGCTGCCGGGCTGGGGTTTGATCGGCCTGGTCGTCTACTTCGCCTATAGCCGCTCGCGCAGCCATGTCGGCCGCGGCATCGGCATGGGCGGAGAGGAGATGAAGCCTATCCTCAAGGATCAGTAGCCCCGGCAGGCACAGTTTCCGCAAGGCCGCGATCCGCCTTACACTCGTGGCCATGCGGAGTGTGGTGATCGTCAATGCG
The DNA here is from genome assembly GCA_018241025.1 of Pseudomonadota bacterium. Classification (GTDB taxonomy): domain Bacteria; phylum Pseudomonadota; class Alphaproteobacteria; order Micropepsales; family Micropepsaceae; genus Rhizomicrobium. The sequence goes on along the minus strand of JAFEEQ010000019.1, from coordinate 7,754 downwards.
GGCTCCGGCGGCCAGGCCTCGGTGATCTTCGATGCCTGCCACGCGGCGGAACTGCCGGTCGCGGGCTGGCTGTCCGCCGACGCGGATGCGGGCAATCCGGGCAGCGGTCTCATCCGGCTCGGCGATATCGGCTTGCTCGACAACCGCGAGTTCGTCGCCCAGTTCGCAATCATCATCGGCGCTGGCTCGGCAGCATTCCGTCGCAGCCTGTCGCTCAAGGTGCTGAGCTTCGGCGGCATTCTCGCGACCGTCATTCATCCCGCCGCCGTCGTCTCGCAGTCTGCGGAGATCGGTTCCGGGAGCTTTCTGGCCGCCAATGCCGTGGCCGGCGTCCGCGCGAAAATCGGCCGCTTCTGCATCGTCAACACCGGCGCGACCATCGATCACGACAATGTCCTCGACGACGGCGTGAACATCGCGCCCGGCGTGCACTTCGCCGGCGGCGTCCATGTCGGGGAAGACGCCTTCATCGGCGTCGGCGCCTCCGTCGTGCCAGGCGTCCGCATCGGTGCCCGCGCCACGGTCGGCGCCGGCGCCGTCGTCATCCGCGACGTGGCACCGGACACCACCGTGGTGGGTAATCCCGCGAAACCGCTCGTGAAACGCTACGCCGGCATCTCGCCGATATAGACCGATCCCGGCCGCAACAAGCGTCCGCGCCGCTGCTGTTCGCGCGCATGCGCCGTCCATCCCGCGGCGCGCGCCGTCGCGAAGATCGGCGTGAACGCCTGGCGCGGGATCTGCAGCGCATCGAGCAGGATCGCGGTGAAGAATTCGACATTGGTGTCGAGCGGATGGTCCGGCTTCTTCCGCCGCAGTGCCTCGCGCGCATAGGCCTCGACCTCCGCCGCGAAGGGCATGTCGATGGCATTGCTCGCCAGCTTTCCGACCGCGGTCTTGAGCACGTCGGCACGCGGATCGCGCACCTTGTAGACGCGGTGGCCGAAGCCCATCAGCCGCTCGCCGCGCGCCAGCGCATCGTCGATCCACGGCTTGATCCGCTCGCGGGTGCCGATGGCGTCGAGCATCTCCAGCACCGGCTCCGGCGCACCGCCATGCAGTGGCCCGGTCAGGGCGCAATAGCCTGCGGTGATCGCACAGAACAGATCGGCCTGGGTCGATGCCACGACGCGCGCGGCGAAGGTCGAGGCATTCATCCCGTGATCGCACACCGTGACGAAATAGGCGTCGAGCGCCGCCGTCTCCGCCGCGTTCGGTGCCCTTCCATGCAGCATCGACAGCGTGTCGGCGGCATGGCTCAGCTTGGCGTTCGGAATATGCGGCTGCTTGCCGGCAGCGCGCTGCACCAGCGCACCGACGATGACGGGCAGGGCGCCGAGGATGGTCGCGTCATGCGTCAGCCCATGCTCGGCGCGGAGCGTTGCGACCGCAGCCCGGAAGCCGTCGACGATGGAAAGCCCCTCGCTCGCCGCCAGGAACTGGTTCAGCCGCGCGAAAGCCCGCACCCGGGCCTCGCCCAGCGCCGCCCGCACCTCGGCCTCGCTGATCGGCGTCTCGGTCGCCGCGGTCCACAGCCGTGCGGTGGCGCCCTCGAAACTGGATTTGGCGGCGAGGTCCGCCACCCGCTCGCCGGCGATGATCAATTCGCCCTTCTGTCCGTTGACCTCGCTGAGCGCGGTTTCTGCGGCCGGAACCCCGTCGAGGCCGATGGGGGTGGTGGTCTGAATGGTCATGTGCCTCTCCGATCTCAGTTGCATCGCAGCAAAGATTGGACGGCTGGACGTATTGATCAATCTTGATTAGCATAATCAATATGAAAAATCTCGACGAGCCGCTTTACCTCTCTGCCCGTGAGGCCGCATCGGAACTCGCCGTCTCCCCAGCGACGCTCTACGCCTATGTCTCCCGGGGCCTGATCCGCTCCGAGCCGGGCGAGAACCCGCGCAGCCGCCGCTACCGTGCCGAGGATGTCCGCAGCCTCAAGAACCGCCGCACGCCGCTGATCGAGACCCAGGGCCTCAAGTCCGCCGATTTGCCGGTGATGGACAGCGCGGTGTCGACGATCACCGAGGAGGGCCCGATCTATCGCGGCGTCCGTGCCGTGACGCTGGCCGAGACCGCGACCTTCGAGCAATGCGCCAGCCTGCTCTGGGATTCGAAATCCGCCGATCCTTTCGCCCGGTCGAACCTGCCCATCGTCTCGCCCACCATGCGCGCGATCATGGATGCGACGGAAACTGCGCCGCCGATCGACCGTGCCGTTGCCGTGCTCGCCCACGCCGCCGAAGCCGATCCGCGCGCCTACAACTGGGTGAGCGAGGGCAGGGCGGCGACCGGTGCGCGCATCCTGCGCCTCGCCGCGGCGGTGATGTCCGGCTCCGAGCCGTCGAGCGAACCGGTCCACAAGCTGATCGCCCGCGCCTGGGCGCCAAAGCACAAGCATGCTGAGGACCTCATCCGCCGCGCGCTCGTCCTGCTCGCCGATCACGAACTCAACGCCTCGACCTTCGCCGCCCGCGTCGCCGCCTCGACAGGTGTCAGCCTCTACGATGCGGTGATCGCCGGCATGGTGACGCTGAAGGGTCCGCGCCATGGCGGTGTAGGCCCGCTCGCCGCCAAGCTGCTCGACACCTTTCTCGAAGGCGACATCGCCACCATCGTGCGCGAGCGCGTCGCCCTCGGCGAACGCTTCCCCGGCTTCGGACACATGGTCTACGCCAATGGCGATCCGCGCGCCCAGCATCTGCTCGACCGCCTGATCGCGCTCGGCGCCGACCCGCGGCTCACCATCGAAATTCCCGAACGCATCGCCGAGGCGACCGGCGCCTTCGTGAATATCGACTATGCCCAGGCCGTGATGCGCCGCTTCCTCGATCTTCCCGTCGGCAGCGAAACGACGCTCTTCGCCATCAGCCGCGTCGCCGGCTGGGTCGCCCACGCCACCGAACAGTTCGAAAGCAAAAAACTCATCCGGCCCCGCGCCCGCTACACCGGTCCATCTCCGGCGCCGCGGCGCGGACGCTGAGCTACGCGATCAGCCGATAGACGCCCGTATCGCGGATCTCGCGATCCTCGAGATCGCGCGTCGTCTGCACCTGATAGCCCTCGAGCTTCTCGACCCGGCCTTTCGGAAAATAGCTCCGCCCAGGATCGCCGAGCAGCACCAGAGCGCCGCGATGCGCGCGATCGACGAGCCATTCCAGCAAACGCTCCGCCAGCGGCCGCTCGTAGCACATGTCCCCGACCAGGATGGTGCGCCAGTTTCCGTCGGACCCGATCAGCTCGTCCGCCGTCGCATGCACGATGGCGCCGTTCGCCACCGCATTCAGCTTGATCGCCGCATTGGCGAAGGGATCGATGTCGGCTGCCGTCACCCGCTCCGCGCCCGCCTTCGCCGCGGCGATGGCGACGAGCCCGGACCCTGACCCGAAATCGAGCACCGTCTTGCCGCGAACGGCGACCGGATGATCGAGCACATAGCGTGCCAGCGCCTGACCACCGGCCCAGGCGAACGCCCAATAAGGCGGCGGCACGCCCTGCGCCTGCAACTCCTCCTCGGTCAGCCGCCACAGCGGCACGACCTCGGTGGCGAGATGCAGCTTCACCTCCGGCACCAGTGGCGGCGCGATGAACGCGGTATTGGCCTCGATGAAGGCGGCGGGATCGGTCATCCACCAGTCCTAGTCGATTGACGCGGGCCGGCGCCAGCCTTACCTTCTGCACCGTCGCGCGAACCCAAGGAGGCGCTCCATGACTGTCGTTGTGCAACCCGCCCTCCGTCGCGCCGCCGCCTAACCGTCCGTACACGGAATACCTGCGCCGGCGCCGTCAGGCTCTGACAAAGGAATTCATCGTGCTCGAACGTTTCGGCTGGAGCGACCTGCTCCGCCTCCAATTCCAATCGCATGACGCCGCCGGCCTCGTCCCGGCGCGTGTCGTCGTGCAGCAACGCGGCCTCTACGAGGTCGTCACCGATCAAGGCGAGCGGGCCGCGACGCTCGCGGGCAAATTCGCCCACGACGCGGAAGAGGGCGGCTATCCGGTCACGGGAGACTGGGTGGCGGTTGCGTTGCCCGCCGGCGACGGCATGGCGCAGATCCGCGCCGTGCTGCCGCGAAGGTCGACCTTCATCCGCAAGGCCGCGGGTCCCGGCGCGCCGCGCGGCCAGATTGTGGCGGCGAATGCCGACCTCGCGCTGCTCGTGTCCTCGCTCAACGGCGACCTCAACCTGCGGCGGATCGAGCGCTATCTCGCCGCCGCCTGGGAAAGCGGTGCCTCGCCGGTCATCGTCCTCACCAAGGCGGATGCCTGCACCGATGTCGAAGCCTGTGTCGCCGAGGTCGAGAGCGTCGCCTTCGGCGTCCCTGTCCACGCCATCTCGGCGCTGACGGGGCAGGGGCTCGACGCCCTGCGCGCCGGGCTTTCTCCGGGTACGACCGCCGTCGTGCTGGGCAGTTCCGGCGTCGGCAAGTCGACCCTCGTCAACGCGCTTGCCGGCGAAAGTTTGATGGAGACACGTGCGATCAGTGCCGACGGCCAGCGCGGCCGCCACACCACCACGCATCGCGAGTTGATCCTGCTGCCGTCCGGCGCGCTCATTCTCGACACCCCCGGCATGCGCGAGCTTGGCCTGTGGGATGCCGAGAGCGGTGTCTCCTCGGCCTTCCCGGAGATCGAGGCGCTCATTGCGCAATGCCGCTTTGGCGATTGCCGCCATCGCGATGAGCCCGAATGCGCCGTCCGTGCCGCGCGTGCGGATGGCTCGCTTCCCGATGATCGCTGGGAAGCGTGGCGCAAGCTTCAGAAGGAGCTTCGCTTCGAGCACAACAAGGAAGATTGGCAGGCCCGCATGGAGACGCGGCGCGATCGGGTGCGCAAGCACAAGGAAGGCCGCGCGCGGATGCGCTTCAAGATGGGCGAGGAATGATCAGGCCGCGGCGGCCATCGGGCGCGGCGGCTTGCTCGTTGCCAGCTTCAGCATGGCGACATAGCCGGGCTGGATCTCCATCTTCGGCCCCAGCCCCTTTTCGAGCAGCAGCCTGTGCAGCTTCGGCAGGTTGTAGCAGGGCACGTAGAACATCAGATGGTGATCGACGTGATAGTTAACCCAATAGGGCGCGACCAGCGCCCGCACCGGCCAAGTGGCATAAGTCGTGCGCGCATTGCGGAAGACATCGTTGTTATCCGGAACCATCGCGTGCTCGGCGATGTTGCGCACGCGGGTGATCGCCATGTGCCAGGTGATGTTGGGCAGGACCCAGAACATCAGGAAGTAATGCGGCTTGCCGAATGCCGTCATCAGCGCCAGCAGGATGAGCTGCACCAGATATTGCCGTCCGATCCGGTCCCAGAAGAATTTCGTGCGCTGCGAGAACGTCATCCCCGGCTGGCCGAGCGAGCGCAGGAACTGCGCCTTGCGCTGCTTGAAACCCGTCTGCCCGGTCAGGTCTCGCACCATCTTGCGGCGGAAGCTCTCCCGCGTGATCGGGAATTTCGCCGAAAGGCCGAGATCCGGATCGTCCGCCTGCTGGGTGCGGCGATGGTGGACGAGGTGATAATGGCGATAGGCGATCATCTCGCCCATGGTCGGATAGGCACAAAGCCATTGTCCGACCCACTCGTTCAGCCAATGCGTACGCATCAGAACGCCGTGCGCCGCGTCGTGCATTAGTATGGCAAGGCCGAGCTGCCGACTGCCGATCAGCACGACGGCGGCGATGAAGGTCAGCGGATTGGGCCACACCGCATAGAGCGCCATCGACAGCCCGATCACCGCCCAGGCATGAAACACACACCACAGCCCCTTGAGGTCGGAGCGCGCGCGCACCTGCGCCATTTCTTCGGGCGACAGGACGGACGCGGGTTCGAAGCGGTTCAGTGACATGCAGCAATTATAGGCCGTTCGGCCCGCTTGCGAAGGGCGAAGTTCCGTGCGGGTTTCCCCTCCGTCACCAGAACCAGCTGGAAAGCAGGAATGCCGCGGCCATCAGCAACCCGGTTTCGCGATTGGCCCGGAACAGCCGCAGGCAATTATCGGGGTCGTCGATCCGCAGTGTGTGGGCCTGCCACAGCATGTGACCGCCCGCTGCAAGCATGACGAATGTAAACGGCCAGCCGGTGTGGTCCGCATAGCCTGCTGCCAGCACGAGCGCGAAGGCCGCGGCATAGAACCCCAGAACCCAGTCCTTCGCCCGCGCCCCGAACAGCCGCGCCGTCGACTTCACGCCGATCAGCGCATCGTCCTCCTTGTCCTGCAGCGCATAGATCGTGTCGTAGCCGAGGGTCCAGAAGAACAACCCGGCGTAGAGCAGGGCGTCCGCGGCGTCGATCCTTCCGGTCTGCGCCGCGAAGCCGACGAGTGCGCCCCAGTTGAAGGTCAACCCCAGCCAGGCCTGCGGCCACCAGGTGATCCGCTTCATGAAGGGATAAGCCGCGACCAACACCAGCGACGCTGCACCGACCGCGATCGCGAAAGGCTCCAGCTGGATCAGCACCGCCAATCCGGCCGCGAGCTGTGCGCCGAGGAACAGCCAGGCCTGCCGCACGCTCACCGCACCCGAGGGGATCGGCCGCCCGCGTGTCCGCGCGACCTGCGCATCGATATCGCGATCGACGATGTCGTTATAGGTGCAGCCCGCGCCGCGCATCACCACAGAGCCGATGGCGAACAGCACCAGAAGATAAAGATCGTGCCACGACCAGAATGGCCGTTCGCTCGCCACCGCGCCAAGCACGAGTCCATAGACACAGGGCAGGAACAGAAGCCAGACCGGGCTCGGCCGGTCGAGCCGCATCAGCCGCAGAAAGGGCTGCAGCACCGCGGGCGCCCGGTCGACCAGCGACAGGTTCAGGGCATCGGCGGGGCGCGCAGTTGTTTCGCTCATACGGCTCACACTACAAGGTCTTGGTGGGAAGCGAAAACACATGACCGACAGCGATCTGCGTTACGAAGGCGGCAAGGTCCGGCTCCATGTCGAGGGCCCCTTGCGTGCCGGCGAAACCGTCCTGCTCGAAGACGGCCAGGCGCACTATCTCCTGCGCGTCATGCGCGCCAAGCCAGGCGATCGGGTCAGCCTGTTCAACGGATCCGACGGCGAGTGGCTCGCACGCGTTGCGGGCGTCGCCAAGCGGAGCTGCACACTCGCCTGCGAGCGCCAGACTGTGCCGCAGACATCCGTTCCCGATCTCTGGCTCTGCTTCGCGCCGATCAAGAAGACGCCGGCCGATTATGTCGTGCAGAAGGCGACCGAACTCGGCGTCCGGGTGCTCCAGCCGGTCTTTACCCGACGCACCATCGTCACCCGCGTCAATCTCGAGCGCATGCGCGCGAACGCGGTCGAGGCAGCCGAGCAATCCGACCGTCTCGATGTGCCGGAGTGCCGCGCGCCGCTCGGCTTCGACAAGCTCCTCGCCCAATGGCCGAAGGACCGAACTCTGATTTTTTGCGACGAAGGCGGCGCGCCCTCTTTTGCCGAAGCGGCCTTGCCCGACGGACCCGCCGCAATCTTTACTGGCCCCGAAGGCGGCTTCGATCCTGCGGAACGCGAAGCCTTGCGCGCGTTGTCCTTTGTGACCCCGGTCTCGCTCGGGCCCCGTATCCTCCGCGCTGACACGGCCGCGCTCGCCGCGCTGACGCTGTGGCAATCGATCCGGGGCGATTGGCGTTGATTCACCTCCCCATCGTGGGGATCGCTGCATAATTCGCGTTTGAGCGTTTGAGTGTTGCAGGCGGCTTGTCGGCCTTGCTGGATTTGGCCTTCAGCGGTGGCGCTGGAGGGTTTTTCCGGGCCGGT
>JAFEEQ010000018.1 GCA_018241025.1 Pseudomonadota bacterium | reverse complement strand
GCACTCGTCGCTCGGATACCGCCCCCCGGCGCCGCAAACTTTTGCGCCGCTGTTGTCCCATCTAGATGGGACAACAGCTATGCAGTAGTCTCCATCACGCTGGTACAAAATATCCGTCAGGCCAATCCTTGACCGCCAGCGCGATCGTGCCGGCGGCGATCTTCTTCTGCGCGATCCAATAGCGCGAATTGTTCACCAGATTGATGAACACCGGATATATCCGCGACGGACGGTCGTACACGCGGAAGGACGCAAAAGCGTCCGAAACCGACAGCGTAATGTTCTCGCGGCCGAGCGCCTCGCCGAAGAAGTCGCGGATATGGTCCGCGATGTCCTTGCCGCTGATCCACTCCTTGGTCTGTTCGCCGGAGAGCTTCAGGGGGGAAAGGAAGCGAAGACGCTCCGTGAGCGCACGGTGCGCCTGGTCGGCCGACCGGAACGCAGGCAGATTCTGCACATTGGCGGGCAAAGCCTCGAGACCGCGGGAGATCGAGGCATCCAGCGATTCTAGCTCGTGTCCGATGATCTCGACCGTGATGCCGAGCTGGGCGAGCGCGTTGATTTTCGCGAGCTCCTCGCGCAGCTCAGACAGGTCGTCCATTCCCGACGCGGCGACGACGTTGAGATCGATGTTGTCGTGCAGCGCCTCAAAGGCGGCCGTGATCCCGCGAAAGAAGATCTCGGCGTCGGATCGCGCGAGCGTGAACTTTTCGTCGAGCCGCTTGAGGGCAGGTGCGAGCGGAATCCGCTCTTCCATGACCTCGCGGTAGATGACGTTGATCTGCACGACGTAGGCTGAGACTTGCTGCTTTCCGATGGCGCAGCGTGATCCCATGATGCTTCGTCGGATGCAGAAACCGGCCCTTCGACGGGTTGATGCATGCGGTCGTCATCGTCGGACCCGGCTTCTTGGGATCGATGCGGCCGTACACGTCCTTATGACCGTCGTGATCCTTGTGGCAGGGCAGAACGCGGCCCGAATCCTTCCGGCTTCCCCCGTTGGCCGGCGTCTTCTTGAACAGCGCCACCATCTCGCTCGAATGGTTCATGTGAATGTTGTTGGGATCGTTCTTGCGCATCTTGCGCTTGAAGATCGCGCCGCAGGCGACCCAAGGCTTGAGCCGCGGATTGCGCTTCACGTCCGAGGGACTGCCGTGCGTCGCCTCCGGCACCCACGCCGCCGCAGAAGCGACATCGGTGCGCAGGCCCAAAATGAAGACGCGCTTGCGTCCCTGCGGAAGGCCAAAGTCACGTGCGTCGACCACCACGGGATGCACCCGGTACCCGGCTCGCGCGGCTTCGTCATAGAATTTCTGAAGCAGCTTGGCGTGGCGCGGCCACAAGATCCCCGGAACGTTCTCCAGAAGAAATGCGCGGGGATTGAGTGCCGAGACGAATTCAAAGTAGCGGTGGATCAGCGCGTTCCTAGGATCGTTCTTGCCGGCGTCGTTGATCCGGTGAACCGAAAATCCCTGACACGGCGGTCCGCCCAAGACGACATCGCAAGCCGCGCCGTTTCCGAAGCAGTCTTTGATCACCTTGCTAGGCTCCAGCTTGGTGATGTCGGCTTCGTAGAGGCGCGGCTCTCCGTCCTTCACGATGTTGCGGCGGTACGTTTCGCAGGCGTGCTTGTCATGCTCGACCGCCGCGGCCACGGTTATGCCGACGCGTTTGGCAGCCAGAGAAAATCCGCCAGCCCCGGCGAACAGGTCGACGCACCGGATGGAGACTGGTCTTGCGGCCGATGTTCGGGGTTTAGCCCGCTTCGGTCCGCCTGCGTGTCGCGGCATGGTCGATCAGCGTCGCAATAAAGCGACGAATCCCCTAAGCCCTTGGTTCTACGCTATAATTAAACCCCACGTAAGCATAGCCCCTTCCGGGGCCGCTGCCAATGCAGTCCTCAAGATCCTGAAATTGCAGGCATTCTGTCCGCCTGACCTGGGCACACTAAGGCGCCCGTTGGGGTTGTGGCTGCTGCCCTTCTGCACCCGCACCGCGGGCACTGTGCGGCGCCTAGCAGTGGCTGGCCGCGTGGATTTGGTCCGCCAGCAGCGTGTCACGGCAAACGGCACCACGGACAGAGCGCGACGCTCTACAAAGTCCGTGCTGACGAAGATCTCGCGACTGGTCGACTACCCCGCGAGAGACTGATCGGCAACGGTCTTCAGAGATCGTCGCGCGCGATTGAGAGTGGAAATTAGGAAAATTGCACTATTGAGTCAGATCCGCCTGAGCCCAGAAGCAACCCCCAACATCATCACAAGATGGCAACTCTAGCCCAGTTCTTCGCCAGATTGTTGCTCACATTGCGCTCGACTTTTCCCGGCAAAAGAGTGTGCATGGCGCGGTGATCGGCGGACCTGTGGGGCCGCGGTATCAAGCCCGGTAGCCGACCCGGGCTTTCCTCAGTGACGGCGCCGGGTTGGCTGGCGCCTCGTTACGGAGGCAAGAATGTCCAAGAGCATCAAGAACGTCACAGCGAAAAGCCGCTCGAAGCAGTCGGCAAACATGCAGCGCAAGAAGGCGGTGGTGAAGCTAAACGGCGCCTCATCCGAGCCGAAGTCCAAACATGAAGCCGTTTTGACCCTGTTGCGCCGCAAACAAGGGGCATCGCTTGCGGAGATACAGTCTGCCACTAACTGGCAGGCGCACAGCATCCGCGGTTTTCTGTCGGGCACGGTGAAGAAGCGTCTGGGGTTGAAGCTGCAATCGTCCAAGGCGAAGGACGGCGAACGCCGCTACGCGATTGCGGGTTGAGCCGATGTCCATGGAGAAGGCAGACGACGTCGAAGCCGAGATCGAGCGCCTGCGCGGCCTCAATCTCACAGCCCTTCAACTGAGTTGGCGTGCCGTGTTCGGCCGTGCGGCGCCGTCAAATCTTTCTAAGACCTTGCTCCTGCGTCTGCTGGCTTATCGCCTGCAGGCGCAGGCCTTCGGCGACCTGTCGCCAGCGACCCGCCGGCTGCTAGACGGGCTCGCGAGCGAAGTGTCGGGTAGGAGCGAGCCGGCCGCGGTGCCGCTGCCCGGTGCGGGACAGTTGATGCCGGGGACGGTGCTGATCCGCGAGCATGATGGCCAGCAGCATCACGTCATGGTTGCGGAAAGTGGTTTCCTATGGAACGGAACGACCTATGAAAGCCTAAGCAAGATCGCGTTCGCCATCACAGGCACCAAATGGAACGGCCCTCGGTTCTTCGGGCTGCGGGAGAGGGTGGCAACGCCATGAACAATAAGGTGGTTCCAAAGAAGTCATTTCGATGTGCGATCTATACCCGCGTCTCGACCGACGCGGGACTGGAGCAGGATTTCAACTCGCTGGACGCGCAGCGCGAGGCGTCGGAGGCCTATATCAAGAGCCAAGCGCATGAGGGCTGGAAGCTGATCCGAACCGCCTACGACGATGGTGGGTTCTCGGGTGGCTCACTGGTTCGTCCTGACCTGCAGCGGCTCCTGGACGACGTGAAGTCAGGCTTGGTGGATATCATCGTGGTCTACAAGGTTGACCGGCTGACCCGTTCGCTGGCCGACTTCGCCAAGTTGGTCGAGCTGTTCGATGCCCACAGCGTGTCGTTCGTTTCGGTGACCCAATCCTTCAACACGACGACCAGCATGGGGCGGCTCACGCTCAATGTCCTGCTGTCGTTTGCTCAGTTCGAGCGAGAGGTCACCGGCGAACGAATCCGCGACAAGGTCGCCGCTTCCAAAAAGAAGGGCATTTGGATGGGAGGCAGTGTGCCCCTCGGTTACCGGGTTCAGGATCGTAAGCTGCTGATCGTTCCGGAGGAGGCCGAAACCGTCAAGATGATCTTCCAGCGCTATCTGGCGCTCGGTTCGATGCTCAAGCTGCTCGAAGAACTTCGGTCCAAGGGAATCGCCACCAAACTGCGCGCCTTAGCAACCGGCCGGACCATTGGCGGCGTGCCGTTCACCCAGGGTCCCATGGGTTACCTCCTTGGCAACCGCATCTACCTCGGCGAGATCGTCCACCAGGGTCAGAGCTATCCCGGCGAGCACGAGCCCATTCTCGATCGGGACTTGTTCGAATCGGTCCAGAACCTACGCGCTCGGAACCTCGTCCAGCATCGTGCAAAACAGGCCGCTTCCAATGCACTACTCCTTGGCAGGTTCTTCGACGATGCCGGCAATGTCATGAGCCCCACCCACTCTCGCAAACAAGGCCTTCGCTATCGCTACTACTCCAGCCGGGCGCTGATGGAGGGACGCAAGTCAGAAGCTGGGACCATTACGCGGGTCTCGGCGGAAGACATCGAGACAAGGGTGATCGAAGCACTCGCGACCGCGAGAGGTTCACGGGCCGGGCAAGACACAGGAGTCGAAGAAGGGCGCGCGATGATTCAGACGATGGTCGCTCGCGTGGTCGTCACGAAAGATCGATTGACGATCGAACTCAGCGACGCCGCGCGCGAAAACCTCGGTCAGTCGACGCTTTGTGTTCCGTGGACGCCTAAGCCGAGCAAGCCGAAGCGCGATCTCGTGTTGCCGATAAATAGCGACAATCCCGCGCCGCGGCCGATGCATGCCGAGCGTCGCGCCAAGCACCTGCGTGCCATCGCTTTGGGACGCAAATGGCTCCAGGACCTCATCACCGGCAAGGCGAACGATGCAGAGGCTATCGCGGCGCGCGAGGGTCGCAGCGCTCGATCCGTGAACATGATGATCTCGCTCGCCTTCGTCTCGCCCGACATCATCGAAGCCGCCGCCGCCGGTCGTCTCCCCCGCGGCATTGGGGTCACGCGACTCGTCGACCTGCCGCTGAGTTGGGCTAAGCAGAAAACCGCCTTGGGCCTTCCTGCCAAATTCTAGTCGCCCCAAAGACCCCCATTTCGGCACCTTTGAACCAGTCTCCGCTGTGTCGCCCTTTCCAGCCGCCAAACGTTCACCGGCGGTCGGCTCCAGAACGACCCGAGGATCGAACCAGTCTCCGCCGAGTGCGAACCGAGTCTCCGCGACTCCGCGTCACCGATTGCTGGAAAGGGTTTTGCCGAGCCGGAGACAATGGGGCGAATTGCTCGGACCTTGGATGTTCCGCTGTCGCGGAGACGACCACAGAGACAAAATATAGTCCCACAAGACCCCAATAACGGGGCTTATTCGCTCTGTGTACGGAATTTTTTTATCCAGCCAAAACAAAGACTTATTGGTGGTGGGCGCGACAGGGATCGAACCTGTGACCCCTACCATGTCAAGGTAGTGCTCTCCCGCTGAGCTACGCGCCCGGAACCGGTGTACGGGGCGGTCTCTATAGCCTTGCGCGCGGGGCCGGGCAAGCAAGGGTTTTGCCCTGTGCGGCCATAGCGAAATCCTACGGAAAGCACAAAAAAGAAGCCCCGCGGCGGGGCCGCGGGGCAAGGCGCAGGACGGCGGGGGGATCAGCCGTTCACCTGCCTGAGGTCGAACTTCACGATCGCCTGGGTCTGGCTCGGCACCGCGACGCCGTTCTGGATCGCCGGCTTGTAGCGCCAATGTGCGATCACCCAGCTCACCGCGGCCTCGTCGAGTTCGCCAAAGCCGCTGGTCTTGACCACCGAGGCGCCGGTGACGTTGCCGCCAGCCGATATCGAAAGCTGGAGCAGCACCTGACCCTGATGCGCCAGGCGCGCCGCGAGCGCCGGATAGGGCGGCGTGGTGTGCGTGCTCGCGACGCTGATAGCGACCGTGTCGGGCACCGGCGGTGAAGGGTTCGCCGGCTTCGGCGGAAGCCGGATCACGTCCTGGTCCGGCGCGACGTCAACGATAGGCGGCGTGATGGTCGGCGTCACCGTGTCGACCGGATGATCGATACGCGGTTGCGGCGGCGCCGGCGGCTGCGGCGGCGTCTCTTTGGTTGGAACCGTCACGACCTGGATCTCTTTTACGGCGCGAAGTATGTCGCCCGGCTTCATGCCCATGACGAGCGCGTAGATCGCGCCGACGTGGAGAAGACCCACCGTGCCGATGATCAGCGTGCGGCGCCCCGAAAATCCCGATGCCGTGCGTGCACCGAGTATGTTGTGCTGTGCAACGTCCATGTCATCCTCCCTCTTGAACCGGCGCAGGAGCGCGCCGGGAGCCGGCGGAACGACATCTCGGACGTTGCGCCGGACCCTGAGGTGATAACGGGAAAATCCGGCGCCAGACGGGCGCCATTGTGGCGGATGCGCCCAATTGACCGCGTAAATATTCGCTGCGCTGCGGAACCAATCGCGAGACGGCGATTCAGAATGGACCGTATACGGATTGTCCGGCGGCGCCGCTCAGGCGGCGATCATCCGATCGACTTCGGCGACGATCTCGCGCAGGTGGAAAGGCTTCGACAGGACCTTCGCCTGCTTGGGCGCGTTCGACGAGGGATGCAGCGCCACCGCGGCGAAGCCTGTGATGAACATGATCTTGAGCGCCTCGTTGAGCTCGGCGGCGCGCTTGGCGAGTTCGATGCCGTCCATGCCGGGCATGACGATATCGGTCAGCAGGAGATCGAAACGGAAGCCCTTGAGGCACTCGAAAGCATCGCTGCCGTCGCCGAAATCGGTGACGTCATGGCCGGCCTTGACCAGCGCCTGCGCCAGGAATTTGCGCAGGCTTTCGTCGTCTTCCGCCAGAAGGATATGCGCCATGAACCAGCTCCCGCCGCCTAATAAAAACTATAATCGGCAAGCGGTAAACCGCGGTTAACGGGACTGCTTGATCGGGGCGGCGGGAAAATGGTCCACTGGTCCCCGGAAAGACGAATCGCGCGGCATGGCACAGGCACGGGGAGCAGGAACAGGAGACGGACCGGTCGATCCGGTGCTGGCCAGCCTGTACGCCGAACCGTTCCGCGTCCTGCGCCCCTATCGCCAGGCCGTCCCCTTCGTCTTCGCCTCGCCCCATTCGGGCCGCTGTTATCCGGCGGGGTTTGTCGCCCAGAGCCGCCTGAATGCGGTCGCGCTGCGCCGGTCCGAAGATGCATTTGTCGACGAGCTGTTCTGCGGCGCCGTGGCGCTGGGGGCGCCGATGATCGCGGCGCGCTTTCCACGCTCCTATCTCGATGCCAATCGCGGTCCGTCCGAACTCGACGCCACGATGTTCGACGCCACGTTGCGGGTGCCGGTCGATACACCGAGCCCACGCGTCACCGCCGGGCTTGGCGTCATTCCGCGCATCGTGCGCGATGGCGCGGAGATTTATCGCAGCCGCCTGAAGCCGGCCGAAGCCGAGCAGCGCCTGACGCGGCTCTATCGGCCCTATCACGCAGCACTCGCGGGACTGATCGAGGAGACACGGGCGCGCTTCGGCGTGGCGGTGCTGGTCGACTGTCATTCGATGCCGTCGGCGGCGGCGATACCGGATATCGTACTGGGCGATCGCTATGGCATGGCGGCGGCACCGCAGGTGACACGCGCGGCCGACGACGCACTCGAATCACAGGGCTTCAGCGTGGCGCGCAACGCGCCCTATGCCGGCGGCTATACCACCCATATCCATGGCCGCCGGGAACGCGATGTGCACGCGATCCAGATCGAGATCAACCGCGCGCTCTATCTTGACGAAGAGAGGATCGCGAAAGGGCCGGGCTTCGAGCCGGTCCATGCCCGGCTGACCGAGGCGCTCACCCGGCTGGTCGGCCTCGACCCCGCGGCCCTGCTCGGCCCGCGCCGTCTGGCCGCCGAATAGTCTGCCAAAACCCAAGAAAAAAGGCCGCCCCAAAAGGAGCGGCCAAGTTCAGGGAGGAAACGCCCAGGAAGGGCAGGCGGCATAACTAACGGGAGGTCGGTCATGCCGCGCTGCAACAATATGGACTGGTCACCCCCTCTGTGCAAGTCCAAAAAAACAGCACATCGCAGAAAAAATCCAGCAATTCTGCGCCATTAAGCTCAAATACATGGCAGCCATGCTGAAACGCTTCTAATGGTGCGTCGCAACACCCCGGGCCACATGCCGTCCGGAGGCCGATACGGGACAGTCCGGGCCTAGGATTCATATCTCTGTCATTGCATCGCAATACAGGAGTCGCATCCCAACCTTAGGCAGGCACTCAGAAATTGGGCGCCGATTCGCGCCCTGTTCGAGGAGCGCGACGATGGCCCGTTTCTCCTGGCTGATGCCGCCGCCAGTCAGCCGCCGCCCGACGGGGACGGCGGGAGGGCCTGCGATTCAGCCCCAGCGCCACCACCGGACGATCTTCATCTCGGACGTGCATTTGGGTACCCGCGGCTGCAAGGCGGACTTTCTGGCAGACTTCCTAGCCAAGAACGCCTGCGACACGCTCTACCTGGTCGGCGACATCGTCGATGGCTGGCAGCTCAAGCGGCGCTGGTTCTGGCCCGAGGCCCATAACCGCGTCGTCCACCAGATCCTGCACAAGGTCGATTCCGGGACCCGGGTGATCTTCGTGCCGGGCAACCACGACGAATTCCTGCGCCCGTTCTGCGGCCGCGACTATGCCGGCATCGAAGTGGTGCGCGAGGCGATCCACAAGACCGCCGACGGCAAACGCCTTCTGGTGCTGCATGGCGACCAGTTCGACGGCGTGATCAATTTCGCCAAATGGCTCGCGCATCTGGGCTCCTGGGCCTACGACAAGGCGCTGGCCGCGAACGAGATGCTGCACAGCATCCGGCGCGCCCTCGGCCTGCCCTACTGGTCCCTGTCCAACTACCTGAAGCATGCGGTGAAGGACGCGGTCGACTATGTCTGCCGGTTCGAGGATGTCGTCGCCCATGCCGCGGAAAGCCGGGGGCTCGACGGCGTGATCTGCGGCCATATCCACCAGGCCCGCATCCGGACCATCGGAAACGTTCTGTACCTCAACGATGGAGACTGGGTTGAAAGCTGCACGGCCCTTGTCGAAGATGCCCGAGGGACTCTGGAGATCGTCCATTGGGCCGCTCCTCTTTCAACGCCTGCCTATACCGTCGGTCAAGCCGCGGCTCTACCCGCGTAGGATTCGCCGCGTGACGGCCGGCGGCGCGAAGCCGGCCGGCCGCTTCCCCATACCCGGTATCGAGCACCTGAAAGTCCTCATCGTCACGGATGCCTGGCGTCCGCAGGTCAACGGCGTCGTCACCACGCTCGAAATGCTCGGTCGCGAACTGGCCACGATGGGGCATGAGGTGCGCTATGCGACTCCGGAAGGGCATTTCACCCTGCCGCTGCCGACCTATCCGGAAATCCGGCTGGCGATCTTCCCGCGCCATGCGCTCGAGAAGATCATCCGCGAATTCGCCCCCGACGCGGTGCATATCGCGACCGAAGGCACGATGGGGATGAGCGCGCGGGCGTTGTGCCTGAAGCATGGCATCGAATTCACCACCGCTTTCCACACCCGCTATCCCGAATATGTCCATGCCCGCTTTCCCTTCGTGCCGGAGAGCCTGGTGTGGTGGTGGGAGCGCTGGTTCCACAGGAAGGGCGTCGCGACCATGGCGCGCACGCCCGCGATGAAACGCGAGCTCGAAGCGCATGGCTTCCGGAATGTGCGGTTGTGGGAAGGCGGGGTCGACACCGACCGCTTCAAGCCGATGCCGGATGCCTCCCTGCCCTTTCCGGGGCCGATCTTCCTCTATGTCGGGCGGGTCTCGGTCGAAAAGAACATCGAGGCCTTCCTGACGCTGGACCTGCCGGGCACCAAAGTCGTGGTCGGTCCGGGTCCGGCAAGGGAGGCGCTGGCGGCCAAATATCCCGCGGCGAAGTTCCTGGGCCCAAAGTCGGGCGACGACCTCGTCCGCGCCTATGCCGCGAGTGACGTGACGGTGTTCCCGAGCCTGACCGATACTTTCGGGCTTGTAATGCTGGAGTCGCTGGCCTGCGGCACCCCGGTGGCGACCTATCCCCGCGACGTCATGCTGGATGTGGTCGGAAACTGTCCGGCCGCGGCGCTGGACGAGGATCTCGGCGCCGCGTGCCGCCGGGCGCTCACCCTGCCGCGGGAACTGGCCCGGCCTTTCGTCCTCGGCCATTCGGCCGGCGCCTCGACCCGGCAGTTCCTGGCCAATCTGCAGGTCGAACAGCCGCAGGACGCCTGATTTAACGGCGGCCCAAGCTGGGCTAGAACACGGACGGTTTTCCGAGCGCCCGTCCAACCTGTCCATGTCCAGTGCCCCGACGCGCGCGCTCAAGCTCAGCGGACAGGAATGGCTGTTCCTCGCCGCGGCCATTGTGTTCTGGGGCTGCTATGTCCTGTGGCTGGGCAAGGATACCTCCTGGGATTTCCGCAACTATCATTGGTACATCCCCTACGCCTTCCTGAACGGGCGTGAGCATCTCGACCTGCTCGTGGCGCATCAGGCGAGCTACTACAATCCGTTCCAGGACATTCCGTTCTATCTGCTGGCGACGCATACGCCGGCCTGGTTCGCGCTCTTCGTGCTCGGCTGCGTCCATGGCAGCAATGTCGTGCCGCTCTACATCCTCGCGCGCCAGACGCTGCGCATCGAGGAATACAAACTCGGCGCTGCGGCGCTCGCGCTGATCGGTCAGACCGGCGGGCTCGGCCTCAACATGTTCGGCACGACCTATCACGACAACACGATGAGCATCCTGATCCTGGGTGCCATCGCAGTGCTCGTCGTGCAGCGCGTGCGGCTGAAGGAAGGTCCGCTTTGGCTCTCGGCCGCGATTGCGGCGCTGGCCGGATTCATGGTCGGCAGCACCGTCGGCCTCAAGCTGCCCGAGTTTCCCTTCGCCATCGGCTTCGCCGCCGCATTGCTTGCGGTCGGCGGCAGCTGGAAACATCAGGCGGTGCGTCTGGCGGCCGGCGGTCTTGCCGGCGCCGCGGGCGTAGCGCTGTTCATGGGCTATTGGGCGCTGCACATGGAGCAGCTCACGGGCAATCCGCTGTTCCCCTATTTCAACGAGTACTTCAAGTCACCGCTGGCGCTGGCCGCGCCCTATCGCGACATGCGTTTCCTGCCGACGCATTTCTGGGTCGCGGCGACTTTCCCGATCCTGTGGACGCTGAACTGGCAGATCGCCGACGACATTCCGTTCGGCGACATCCGCGTGATGCTCGCCTATGTGACCGGTATCGTCGCGATCGTCGTGTGGCTGGCCGGACG
This sequence comes from Pseudomonadota bacterium, assembly GCA_018241025.1. Lineage (GTDB taxonomy): Bacteria > Pseudomonadota > Alphaproteobacteria > Micropepsales > Micropepsaceae > Rhizomicrobium. Next base: position 187,092 of record JAFEEQ010000018.1, on the reverse strand, counting down.
GCGCTCGAAAGACCCGATGGTGCTGCCCGAACCGGCGCGGATCGTTCTCGCCTTCGTCGCCGCGTCCTATCTGACCTGGCTGAAGATGTTCGCGATCTACCGCTACATAGTCGGGCTGGAGATGATCGCGCCGCTGGTCGTGGCGATCTCGATCGGGCTCCTGCCGATCCCGCGCCGGGTGCAATATATCGCGCTCGCGGTTCTGTTCCTTGCCGTCGCGGCGACGACGCGGGTGGACTATATCGACCGCGCGCCGGTGAGCGATCCCTTCGTCCAGGTCGACCTGCCGAAGATTCCGCATCCCGAAAAATCGATGGTGCTCCTGACCGGAATCGATCCGCTCGGTTTCATCGCACCGTCCTTCGACAAGCGCATCCCCCTGCTGCGCATCGATGGCTGGATGGTGCAGCCCCAGGACGGCACCAAACTGACCCGGATGATGAAGGGCCGCGTCTTCGAGTACATCAACAAGAAGCGCGATATCTACGTCCTCGCCAGCGCCTATGACATGGGGCGCGCGCGCGACGCACTGGCCGAGTATCACCTGCGCATCGACTGGCTGAAATGCGTGGTGTTCGACACGAACATCGTCGGGGACTATGAATTCTGTCCGCTGTTCAAATGGCCGCGCGAATGACCGAGATCGCCGTCATCCTGCCTTGTTACAACGAAGAAGCCGCGATCGGCGCCACAGTGCGCGCCTTCCGCACCGCGCTGCCCGCCGCCAAGGTCTATGTCTACGACAACAATTCCACGGACCGCACCGCCCAGGTTGCGCGCGAGGCCGGGGCAATCGTCCGTTTCGAGCGGCGCCAGGGCAAGGGCAACGTCATGCGCCGAATGTTCGCCGACGTTGAGGCTGATATCTATGTGCTGGCGGACGGCGACGACACATACGACGCCTCCGCAGCACCGGCTCTGATCTCAAAACTGGTCGAAGACGGGCTCGATCTCGTCACCGGCGTCCGCGTGCATACCGAGGCAGCGGCCTATCGCGCCGGGCATGTCTGGGGCAACCGGATGCTGACCGGACTAACCGCGACGATGTTCAACGTGAAGCTCGGCGACATGCTGAGCGGCTATCGCGTGATGTCGCGGCGCTTCGTCAAATCCTTTCCGTTCACCGCCGGCGGCTTCGGGATCGAGACAGAGATGACAGTCCACGCCGTCCGCCTGATGATGCCGATGGCCGAGATCGAAACCGCCTACAAGGAACGGCCGGTCGGATCGGTGAGCAAGCTCAACACCTATCGCGACGGCTTCCGCATCCTGTTCACCATCGCGCAGATGCTGCGCGAGGAACGCCCACTGCTGTTCTTCAGCGTGATCGCGGCGCTGTTCGCGCTGGCCTCCATCGCGGTCGGCGTGCCGGTGGTGATCGACTACCTCCAGACGCAGCTTGTGCCCAAATTGCCGAGTGCGGTTTTGGCCGCGAGCCTGATGATCGTCGCGTCGCTGGCGCTGACGAGCGGGCTGATCCTCGACACCGTGACGCGCGGTCGCTGGGCCAACAAGCGGCTTGCCTACCTCGCCATCCCGGGGCCGCAGGATCTGAAGCTGCCGTGACGCTGCGCGCACGGATCGAGCCCCTGCTGCGCTCGCGCTTCCTGCGCTTCGGCATCGTCGGTGCCGGCGGTTTTGTGGTCGATACCGGCGTGCTGTCGCTTTTGCACTACGGCCTGAAGCTCGATCCTTATACCGCCCGCCTGATCTCGATCCTGTGCGCGATGACATTCACATGGTGGGGCAACCGCCAGCTGACATTCGCCGCGCATGCCGTACGCGGCGTAGGCGCAGCCGCGGCGGAGTGGCTAAAATTCGTCGCGGCGAATGCGGTCGGCGCGGTCATGAACTATGGCGTCTATACACTGCTGGTCCGCGTGGCGCCTTGGCCCACGAGCAATCCGATCGTCGCCACCGGCGTGGGCGTGCTTGCCGGGCTGCTGTTCAATTTTACCTTGTCGAAGCGCTTCGTTTTTCGCGCGGATTAGGCCGAGGCATCGACCGTCACCGATTTGACGATGGCGAAGACCGGCAGGCCGGGCGCGAGTTCGAGCCGGGCCGCGGAGGCACGCGTGATCCGCGCCACCAGACGCGTCGGCCCACAAGCGATCTGCACATCCGCAGGATCGCCGCCCGACACGGCGAGGATCCGTCCGGCCAGGACGTTGTTGGCGCTGATCGCCTTCGGCTCTTCGCGCGCCAGCATGATCTCTTCGGCGCGGATACGGACGCGCACGGGCCGCCCTTGCGAGGCAGCGAGGCGCGCGACGAGAAGCGAGCCGCCGTCGAAGGCGAGCGGTATCAGACCGTCCTGGCGCGGCGGCCCGACCGTCGCGGAGATCACCGCGCCGGCTGGCGGCGCACCGGCGAGTGAAGGCAATTCGAGCCGGGTGAGGACATCGAACACCGAGCCCTGAAGCGCGACGCGGCCCTCGCGCAGGACGACGATGTCGTCGGCCAGGCGCGCGACCTCGTCGAGGGAATGGCTGACCAGCAGCATCGGCAGACGGGCCTCGTCGCGCAAGCGCTCGAGGTAAGGCAGGATTTCGGCGCGCCGTTCGGCGTCGAGTGCCGCCAGCGGTTCGTCGAGCAGTAGAATCTCCGGCGATGCGAGCAGTGCACGGCCGAGGGCAACGCGTTGCTTCTCGCCGCCGGACAGCGCGCGCGGGCGGCGCGAAAGCAGCGGCGCGAGGCCCAGCATCGCGACGATGCGCTCCATCTCGTCTTCTGAGGCTTTGGCCGGCGCGCGGCGCCAGCCGAAGCGGAGATTGTCGTCGACGGACATGTGCGGGAAGAGGCGCGCATCCTGGAAGACATAGCCGGCGCGGCGCCGCGCGGCCGGTAGAAAGATGCCCGCGCCGCTATCGAAGACGGTGCGGCCGTCTATGGCGATGTAACCCTCGCGCGGGCGGAAGATGCCTGCGATGGCGTTGACCACCGTCGTCTTGCCGGCGCCGGAGGGGCCGAACAGCGCCGTGACGCCGGCGTGAGGCAGGGCGAAAGCCGCGTCGAGGACGAAGCCGGGAAATTCATGGCGAAGGCGTACCTCGACGGTCATGCCGCCTCGCGCGCGCGGCGCTGCGCGAATTCGGCGAATACCATGAAGATCAGGGCCAGCATGATGGAGATGAGCGACAGGCGCACCGCACGCTCCTCTCCGCCGGGCGATTGGAGGGCGCTGTAGATCGCGAGCGGCAGCGTTTGCGTTTCGCCTGGAATATTGGAGACGAAGGTGATGATCGCGCCGAACTCGCCGAGGCTGGCGGCAAAGGCAGTGATCAGGCCCGCGACGATACCGGGCAACGCCAGCGGCAGGGTGATGTTGGCGAGCCGGTCCCACCAGCCTGCGCCCAGCGTCTCCGCCGCGAGAGAAAGATTGCGGTCCGCAGCCTCGAGCGAAAGGCGGATGGCACGGACCTGGAACGGAAAGGTGATGATCGCGGACGCAAGCACAGCGCCCGTCCAGTTGAAGACGAAGCGCAGGCCGAAGACGTGCAGCAGGAAAGCGCCCAGCGGGGCGCGGGTACCGAAGATCAGCAGAAGCAGGAAACCGAGCGCGACCGGCGGCAACACCAGCGGTAGATGAATCAGGCCGTCGACCAGCGTCTTGCCCGGAAAGTTGACGCGCGCCAGCAGCAGCGCCGCCGCGAAGGCGACGGGAAAGGCCCCAAAGACCGCGACGGCCGAGACCCGGAGCGAGAGAAGGAGAGCGCCGGTATCGGCCGGAGAAAGCGAGAGGTCCATGGCAGGCCCGGAAATGCCGCCCGTTATATCGCGGGCGATACAACGCCGCCACGCTTGACGGGACGGGCCCCGGCCCTACCCTTGACCGCAATTTTGGGGGGCGCCGTGACGCGGGCATGGCAGGCAATCGTGGCGCTGGCGGCGCTGTTTCTCGGCGGCGCGGGCGATACGCCGGCTGCCGATCCGTCATCCGTCTACACCGTGCGCTACGACCGCTGGACCGCCGCCGACGAGCGCGGTTTCGGCGAGTTCATCACCGCGATCGGCGAATCCGACTGCAACACGGTGAACGCCTGCCTGCATGGGCCGGGCAATCCGTTCCGGGCGAGCGATGCCGACGGGGTCTATTTCCGCTCCGACTGTGCCGACCTGCCCTATGTGCTGCGCTTCTACTACGCGTGGAAGCGCGGCTTGCCCTTCGGCTATGTGTTCGATGTCGAGCCGCGCGGCTATACCCGCGACATGCGCTACACGCTGCGCGGCAACAAGGCGGTCGAGCGCAAGACGATCAGCGGCGGATATGCCAGCGGCTACGACGTGATGAACATGCTGCGCGAGGACGTCTCGTCGGCGACGTTTCGCATCAATCCCGAGCTCGAGGATCCAATCGCGCCGGACTTCTATTCGCCGGCGATCACGCCGAAATCGATCCGGCCGGGAACGGTGATCTACGATCCCAATGGGCATCTGGCGATCGTCTACAAAGTCGAGGCCGACGGCCGCATTCACTACATCGACGCCCATCCTGACAATGCGCTGACGCGCGGCTATTTCGACCTGCGTTTCGTGCGCGCTCCGCCCGGCATGGGGGCCGGGTTCAAGAACTGGCGACCGCAGACACTGGTGGGCGCGACGCGGCTGAAAGACGGAAGCTATATCGGCGGGCGCGTGGTCGTGCCGGCGAACAAGGATATCTCCGATTATTCCGTCGAGCAGTTCTTCGGCACCGGGCCACGGCCGGAAGACGATTCCAATTGGCGCAACGGGACGTTTGCGCTGAACGGCCAGACCATGGATTTCTACGATTTCGTGCGCGCGCGCCTGGCCGGCGGCACACTGGAGTTCGATCCGGTCCGCGAAGTCGGCGACATGGTCGCATCGAACTGCGCAGACCTGCATTACCGCGCAGACGCGGTGAATCTGGCGCTGGCCAACGGGATCATGCAGGCGCCGCAGCCAGACCGTCTGCCCGCCAACATCTACGGCACCGAGGGCGATTGGGAGGTCTACTCGACGCCGTCGCGCGATGCCCGTCTGAAGACGGCGTTCAAGGAGCTGCGCGACCAGGCCGGCCGCTTCATGGCGATGTTCCAGGCGAATGACCCGCGGCTGAAATACAAGGGCCAGAACCTGGCGGTCGACATGCTGACCGCCTATGACCGGCAAGCGGCGCAGTGCCAGCTGAGTTATGTCCGCAGCAACGGCAGCGGCGTGAAACTGAGCTATGAGGATGCGCGCAAGCGGCTCTTCGCGATGTCTTTCGATCCCTATCACTGCGTGGAGCGGCGCTGGGGCGCAACCGATCCGGCCGAGCTTTCGACCTGCCGCGATGGCGAGACAAAGCGCAATTGGTATGCGGCGGAACAGAACCTGCGCAACCAGCTCGACCGGACCTACGATGTGGCGATGGGCTTCACGCTCGGCGAGCTCACGCGCCATGTGCCGGGATCGGGCGTGCCGGCGCCTCCGGATACCGATGTGCGGACCTATCTCTGGCTGATGCGCAATACGGCGCGCGGTTCGAAACCCGCGGCGACGCAATAGAGCATTTCGCGTTTCTTCGAGTTGCGAAATTGCTCTGGCTTTTCGTTTTGTCGCGGGCGCAAAACCGCTTCGCACTATTCTCGGAACCGCTCTGGGCCGAACGAGAAAGGGCCGGACCTCCGTCCGGCCCTTCCCAATCGAGCGCTGCGCCGCGGCTTAGTGCGTGCGGGCGTAGATTTCCCAGAGATGGGCGATGACCTGGACCTTCGGCGCGCCGTCGGCCGAGGCGAAAGCGCGAATTGCATCGGCCTTCTGGCCGGTGGCGAGCAGCGCCATGCCGAGACGGATCTGGGCATCGGATTTGTCGCTGACGCCCTTGGCGATGCCGGCCTTGATAAGCTTGAGCGCATCTGCGGCGCGGCCCTGGCCCCAGGCATCCTCACCCAGCTTGACGAGCTGGTCGCCATTGCCGGTCTTCATCAGGCGGCCAAAGTTCGCGGCATTGGCGCCCGCCTGGCCCTTGGCCATGTTCACGAGCCGGCCCAGGCGGCTGTCCATCGTCAGGACCTTGGCGGCGATACCCTTCTGGATCACGGTCTGCGATTCGGCGGCGAAGCCGAGCTGCAGCGCGAGCTGGGCGAGCAGCATGTAGTCGTCGGCCTTCTTGATCGTGCCCGTCATGAGCTTGAGACGGTAGATGTCGAGCGTGCCGTGGTCGCTGATACCCTTGGTGCCCTGCGCGGTGTCGAGCAGCTGGCTCCAGTATTCCGGCTTGTTGGTGCGCTGGACGAGTTGCTCGAGCGCGTAGCGCTGGTTCTCGTTGTCCTGGTTCTCGTAGGCGCAGCGCTGCAGCATGACGAGCATGTTCTCGCCGGCGCCGCTGCCGAAGTTGTTGCGGATGTAGCGCGTGCAGCCCGAATAGTTGTGGCTGAGATAATAGGCCTGCGCCACGAGGACCATCGACTGGGCATCGAGACCGCCGCGCTGGCCGGCCGCGATCACGTCGCTGTAGCGTCCCGCATTGTAGTCCGAGATCAACCCGCCCTTGCCGCCAGCCGCACCGGACTTCTGGGCGATGTAGTTCTTGACCTGGTCGATTGCTTCGCGATCGCCGGAGGTGAGGCCGCCGACGGATTCCGCCTGTCCGACCGCTGCCTTGGCACCGGCAAAGTTACCGGCACCGGCGAGGCGGATCGCCTCCTGCAGGGCCTTGGCGACCGGCGCGCGGGCCGCCGCCTCTGCCGGGGTGGCCATAAGGGTCAGGCTGACGGCACCGAGCGCCGCAGTGCCGAGAGCGAACGCCGCCACCGCGGCACGGAAGGTAGATTTGAGCTGCATTCTGGAACCTCTAACTAAATGGCGCGGTTCCGGACGCATGCGACCGCATGCCAAGCAAAACCGCGGTCGCCCCTCACAACCTCACTGCATCGTTTCGATGCCGGTGAACCCGATATGAGTCACACCGATACGCTGCGCATCCGCCAAAACCATGGCGACGGTGTCGTATTTCGCGAGACGATTCGGCTGCAGGTGGATTTCCGGCTGCGGATCGTCCGTCGCCGCCGACTGGAGATAATTGTCGAGCGTCGCGCGGTCGACCGCCGTCCCGTTCCACAGGATGGTGCCGTCGAAATCGACCACGAGGGTCACGACGACAGGCTCATGATCCGGCGGCTTGATGTTCGGCCGCGGCATGTCGAGCTTCACCGCGTGGGTCTGGATCGGCAGGGTGATGATGAGCAGGGTCAGCAGGACGAGCATCACGTCGATCAGCGGCGTGGTGTTCATCTCCACCATCACCTCGCCGTCGCCGCTCTCGTTACCAACATTCATTGCCATGTGGCGATACCTTTATCTCGAGCGGATCACTGCGGCGTGTCGTTGTGCGGTTCGGTGAGGAAGCCCACCTTCTGCACACCGGCAAGCTGGCAGGCGAGAACAACACGCCCCACCGCCTGGAAGCGCACATCCTTGTCGGCGCGGATGTGGACTTCCGGCAGCGGCAGACCTGCGTTCACGGCGTGCAACAGCGCCTCCTTGAACCGGTCTTTCAGCTCGGTCGAGTCGATCGGCTGGTTGTTGAAGTAGATGTTCTCGTCCCTGTCGACCGCAATCACGATGTTTTCCGGCTTCGTCTGCGTCGCGATATTGCGCGCATTCGGAAGATGGACCGGCACCGTCTTCACGATCACCGGGATGGTGACGAGAAAGATGATGAGAAGCACGAGCATCACGTCCACGAGAGGCGTGGTGTTGATGGTCGTGTTCAGATCCGGATCACCGGTGTGATCGTCTGCCTGAACGTTCATTGCCATGGATGTAATCTCCGCGTTTGGACGCGTGTCCCGGCGCTTACTTGCTCTTGGTGATCAGGTAGGTCTGCAGGTCGCCGGCGAAGCCGCGAAGCTTCTCGGTGATGACCTTGTTGCGACGAACCAGGAAGTTGTACAGCAACACGGCCGGCACCGCGGCGAAGAGGCCGAGGGCGGTCATGATGAGCGCCTCACCGACCGGGCCGGCGACCTTGTCGATCGAAGCCTGACCGGCAACACCGATCGAGATAAGGGCTTGCAGAATGCCCCAGACGGTACCGAACAGACCGACGAACGGCGCAACCGAACCGACCGATGCGAGGAAGGCGATGCCGGTCTGAAGGCGCGAGTTGGCGTCTTCGAGCTGGCGGGTCAGCGACATCGCAATCCAGTCGTTGAGACCGACGAGGCTGGTGCCGCCCTGGCTGGCGCGGACGCCGGCTTCGGCAACCGAGCGGAACATCGAGTTCTTCGGCAGCTTGTCGATGCCTTCGGCGAGCGTTCCCGACGACCAGAAACGCTTCTCGACCGTGCGCGCATGGCCGAGGATGCGGGACTGCTCGAAGTACTTCATGAAGAAGATGTACCAGGTGCCGATCGACATCACGGCGAGAATCGCCAGGATGGTCAGCGAGACCGGGTTGCGCTCCTCGACAATGTGGACGAGGCCGTAGGGGCTGGAGTTCGGGGCGGCGGCGGCGGGAGCCGGTGCCTTGACTTCCGGTGCGGGTGCCGGAGCCGGCGCAGCAGCGGGGGCCATTGCGTCGCCACCGGCCGGGGCCGCCATCGTGGGCTCTGCCGGCGGCGCGGACTGGGCCAGGGCCGGGCTCGCGCCGAGGCCGGCGATCAGGACGAAAGCAGCTGCGATCGTCAGGTTCTTCGAGATCATTTTGTACTACTCCGTGTATCCGATGAGACGATTGAATCGTCGTTTAGCGAAATTGGAACTGAATGATGGCCTCGTGGCCCGGAGTTGCGACGGGCGTGTTGCCCTGCATCGCCGGTGTGTTGCGCCAACGTGAGGACACGCAGTTGACCGCTGCGGCGTCCAGACGCTCCGATCCACTCGACTTGGCGACGGTGACGTTCGAAATCGAGCCGTCCACGCCCACATCGTAGCGGACCATCACGTTGCCCGTTTCGCCCAAGCGCTGAGACAAAGCGGGATAGTAACTCTGGCAATCATGCGTCCTGCCGACGGCCTTGGACGGCGTGAGCGTGGGCTGCACGACCGGCGGCGGTGTCGCGACGTTCGGCTGGACCGCGGTGATCGCGTTCGTCGCCGGCGCATCGGTGGCGATGTTGATTTCCGGCGGCGGCACGAAGGGCGGCGGCGGCTTCTGCAGATCTGGCGGCGGCGGCGGCGGGGGCTTGATATCGTCCTTGGGCTTCACCACCTCAGCCACGAGTTCATCCGGAATCTTCTGGATGAGACCGGAAGCGAGGCCGGCGACCAGGGCCCAGATCAGGCCGACATGCATCAGGCCGACTACGACAAACGAGACGGTCCTACGCCCGGTGTTCTGGACGGTGTTCGACTGGAATGATCTGAGATCGTGAGTTGGTTGTTCCATGTGTCTTCCGTCGCCTAAACATAACTAATCCCGGCGCACAGGCACCGGGATTGGCGGATATGGGCCAAGTACGCGTCCCCCTCCCGGCACCGGTTTGCATCCAGCGCGCTTTTTCTTAAAGCCAACGTAATCACGGTTCGCAAGGGGGGTCTAGTCTCTCAGTTTGGTAAACGCAACTTCGTGTACAGGCTAGTTAATTCGCAACACTCGACCGCGGCTGCAGGCAACCGCAACTTTTGTCCGCTTCGCGCGACACACATGTGACGCTTGAACGCCGCGAAGGTTCCAGACCGCTTGTGGGCAGCTTGCATATCGCATCACAGCTTCCTCCGCACCGTGAACGCCGCGCTAATCCCTATGCGGCTAATCGTTCCACCACTCCAATAGCTTGACTGCCAACATGGCACCGCAAGGTGGCGGAAATGCGCCTCTTGCAGTGCAACAAGCGCAATACCAATTCCGTTCGGCTATCGCGCCATAGCAGAACTGATCAATCGTCACCGGCGATTTCATTGTGCGCATAAGCTGTTAGAAGAGCGCCGCGACGCAACGAGGTCGCGATCATAGATTCGTGAGGAGTCCAAGATGCGCTATCTCCACACCATGGTTCGTGTCGGCGATCTCGATGCCGCGCTGGATTTTTATTGCGCCAAGCTCGGACTGACGGAGCTGCGGCGAATCGAGAACAAGGCGGGGCGCTTCACGCTGGTGTTTCTCGCGACGCCGGAAGATGCCGCAAAGGGTAGTGGCGACGGCATCCCGATGGTCGAACTGACCCATAACTGGGACGAGAAAGATTATTCCGGCGGCCGCAATTTCGGGCATCTCGCCTATCGCGTCAGCGACATTTACGCCGTTTGCAAAAGACTGATGGACGGTGGCGTCACCATCAACCGCCCGCCGCGCGACGGGCATATGGCTTTCGTTCGCTCACCCGATGGCATTTCGATCGAGTTGTTGCAGGAAGGCGGCGGCCTGCCGCCGCAGGAGCCCTGGGCATCGATGCCGAATATCGGGTCGTGGTGACGATGAACTTTGCCAGCGACAACCACTATGGCGCCGCGCCAGAAATCCTGCGCGCGCTGGCGGCGATCGGAACGGGCACCGAGCCGGCCTATGGCGATGACGCCATCACGCGGCGGGTGGGCGACCGGCTGAGCACGATCTTCGAGCGCGAGGTCTTCGTCTATCCCGTGATCAACGGTACGACGGCGAATTCGCTGGGCCTGGCGACGCTGACGCCGCCGCACGGCGCGATCTTCTGTCATGCCGAAGCGCATATCGCGGTCGACGAATGCGGCGCGCCGGAGTTCTTCACCCACGGCGCCAAGCTCGCCACGCTCGACGGCGAAGACGGCAAGCTGACCCCGGCGGCGCTCCAGCAAGGGCTTCGCCGCTTCCACAAAGGATCCGTGCATCATAGCCAGCCGGCCGCGCTGAGCCTGACGCAGTCGACCGAACTCGGGACCGTGTACGCGCCGGACGAGCTCGAAGCCCTGGGCGCCCTTGCCCATGAGCACGGCATGAAGGTGCATATGGACGGCGCCCGCTTTGCCAATGCGCTCGTCGGGCTCGGCTGTTCTCCAGCCGAGATGACGTGGAAGAGCGGCGTCGATGTGCTCTCCTTCGGCGCGACCAAAAATGGCGCGCTGGCGGCGGAAGCCGTAGTCTTCTTCAACAAGGACGACGTGCGCGACTTCGAATTTCGGCGCAAGAAATCCGGCCACCTGTTGTCCAAAATGCGCTTCGTCTCGGCGCAGCTCGATGCCTATCTCGCCGACGATCTCTGGCTCGCCAACGCGCGGCGCGCCAACGAACTGGCGCAACGTCTGGCGCAGGGATTGGCGCAGGTCGCAGATATCCGGATCGCTCACCCCGTATCGGCCAATGCGGTGTTTGCAAGCATGCCGCAGGCAACGGCCGACAGGCTGCGCAAGGCGGGTGCGAAATTCTACGACTGGGGCGTGCCCAGCGACGGCCGCGTTCTGGCGCGGCTGATGCTATCCTTCGCGACGCCCGAAGCGGACGTCGCGAAGCTGATCGAGGCGGCGGACTAAATCCTGCCCAGCAGGGTGATCGCGCCGACCTGCTCGGTCTCGTTGTGCGAACCGCGCACGAAGTCGTAGCTGAGGCCAATGGTCCAGTTCTCGGTCGTCGCACCGAGGTTGAAGCCGGCGACGGCGTTGCCGCGCGACGGATCCGGTCCCTGAAGCGTGAAGGGCGTGCCCGGCTGATTGCCCGAGACGCTCGTGTTCAGATCGGCGAACTGGGCATGCAGCTTGGTCGGATCGTTGAGCAGATCGAAGCGATAGCCGAGGCGCGCCGAGGGCTGCAGGTAGAAATCGCCGACGTCCAGATCGGTGCGGAATTCGCTGCCGAAGAACACGCGCAGCGAGTTGCCGTAGTAGGGCTTGACCGCCAGGTCGAAGCCGTTGCCGCCGCCCGTTTCAGTATAACCCTCCTCGCGCAGCGACATGCCGTCGATCGAGAGTTGCGGAATGACCGCGAGCGCGCCGTAGCGCAGGTTGGCGCCGACCGTCAGACCGATCGCACCGAGAAGCGCGGCGCGCTTGCTATCGGCTTCGCGGGTGAAGGTCGTGTTGCTGGCCGGAAGCGTCAGGATGAGCTGACGTTTGCCCTTGATGTTGCCGTAGCCGACGGTGACCTGGGTGTCGACGAACAGGCCCTTGCCGCGCCAGTCGGTATAGCCGGAGAGAAGGTACCAGAGCGAGTTCGATTTCGAGGTGCGGTCGCCGCCTTCGGCGACATCGCCGCTGTAGAAGGTGAACGCGGCGCCGAACCAGCCGTTCGAAGCCGAGCCCTCGTCGATGCCGAGCGAGAAGCCGAAGCCATGATCCTTGAAGCCCGGCTCCGCCGCCGAGGTCGAACCGGCCTGGGTGACGTTGCCGCCCTGGTTCGAGATGTACTGGCCGAACTCGTTGCCCCAGAGGGTGAGGTCGCCCGGCTGCTTGCCGAAGAGGCGCAGGGCGCGCTGGCGCGCCGCGACAACGCCGGTGCCCTGGTCGGTGATCGAGACGGCGATGGCACGGGTGCCGCCGGAGACGTCCGGCGCGAAGGCGTCGTAGGCTTTCTGTGCGTCTGCATCCGAGTTGACGCCGGCGATCATTGCCGCGCCCAGATCCGCATCGACCGCGATTGCCGCATTGGCCAAGGGAAAGAGCGTCTTGGCATAGCCCGTGAGGTTGAGCTGGCTTGCCGACTTCGGGTCGACGGTGAGCAACAGTTGCGAATGGCCGGCGCCATCGTCGGCGACATAGGACACGCCGGCGCTGTTGAACAGCCAGGGAACATTGCTGCCGCCAATCGCTGCATTGTAGCGCGCGACGTCGGCAGAATCGATCACCAGGTGGCCCGTAGCCGTCTGGATCAGCGTATAGGTGCCGCTGGAGCTGATCAGACTGCCATAGCTGACATTGAGATTGGCGCCGAGACCAATGGTGGCGTCGCGTGATACGTCGATCACCGGTATCGAGCCATCGCCCTGCGTGACGGTGATGTTGAGCGTGCCAGCGGTGCTCGACGAGCCGGCCGCGACGGTCAAATCGCGGACCTGGACATTGGTGCCCGATGTGGTGATGGCATTCTGGATGGTAAGAGTGCCGTTCTGGTCGATCAGAACGTCGAGATCGCCCTGGGCCGTGACCGAGCCGGCAACATTTGCGAACTGGCCGACATGCAACGTGTCGACGCCGCCGGTGCTGTAGCCGAAGTTGATATCGCCCTTCTGGGTCGCGACCGAGGTCGTCGGATTGGTCCCGAGAATGTAGTAGGTATCGGCGCCCGAACCGAACAGGACGTCGCCGGTGACGCTGCCGGTGTTCTCAAAGTTGAGCGCAACGGTGTTCAGCGAAGCGTCGACTGCGTGGGCAATCGAGGTCGCACCGTTGGTCAGCGTGGTCGCCGTCGCGGTGATCGTACCGGCATTCGTCAACGTCGTAAGCGAGTTCGAAACATCGCGGATCGCAATGGCGGAGAGCGTGGTAAGGCCCGCCTTGCCAGGATCGGTCGCGGTCGCCGTCGCAATGACACGGCCACCTGGGCCGATGGTGATCGTCGGGACCGAGGTTCCTGACGTTCCGGAGATGGAAATCGCGTTGGCGACACCGCCCTCAGGGCCGGTAACCGTTGCCGCAATGATCCCGAGACTCGCACTTCCGGACTGGCCCGAAACCGTGATGCTCGGCAGAGTGACGAAGTCCTCGATATCCAGCGCCGTTGCGGTCACCGCCGCACCCGGATCGATGTTGGTCGCAGAAGCGATGATTGCGCCGGAATTGAAGAACCCGCCGGCAAAGGTGGTGTTCACCGTCGAGGAGGTGCCGGCGATGACAATCGCATGCGAACTCAGATTGGGATCGAGGGGCGAGGCGCTGATCACACCGCGGTTGATGAAGCTGTAATCCGGGTTGACCAGGTCGGCGGCGTCCTTGCCGATGGTGATCGCTGAAAGGAGCTGCGGGGCGATCACTAGGGTCGCCGTCGAGCTGCCGTTGGCCTGGATGGTGGCACTAGTGGTCGTGTCGGAGGAACTTCCCGGACCGTTGTTGAGGATGCCGCCGGCGATGCTGCCGCCGATGATCAGGGCCGAACCCGATTCGGGGTTGACCGATGTCGACGAACGGGTCGCGGCGCCGGCGACAGCGATCACGCCGGAGTTCGAGAAGGTGCCGATCTCGGTGCAGCCCGAGACTACGGCTGAGTTGCACCCTGCGATCGTGCCACTGACGCTGATACCCTGCGCACCCATACCTGTCGCGGTGTAGCTCGAGCCCGCTGCGATGATGACGTTGCCGTTGATGGTGCCCGCGAGGCTGGCGATGCTGAGGCCCGAGGCTGCCGTGCTGCCGGCCGATGTCGGGGAGAGGCTCATGGTACCGCCGAGGAGGAGATCCCCGTTCAGCGTGCTGCCGATGTCGGCGACAATTCCGTGCGAAGAGTTGCCGACGACGGTCACCACCGAACCGGAATCGAGCGTGATGTTGCCGGTGAAGGAACTGGAGCCGGTGAGATAAATCGCCTGCTTGCTTTCGCCCTTGCCGGTCAGATTGATCGAACCGTTATTGAGGAAGGAGCCGGTCAGCCCGCTCGCGTCTATCTGGACGGCCGTGACGCTTCCGATGTCCGTGGCGAGCAGGGTGCCGCCATTGTTGACCGTGTTGCTCGAGTCGATGGTGAGCAGCGGATTGGTGGCGGTCTTGAGCGTGATGCCGGCGCCCGAATTGATCGTCAGGTTGCCGTCGGTGCTCGTTTTGTGAGCGGTGTTGCTGACGGTGGTTAGGGTCGTGTCGGCGAGAGCCGGAGTGGTCAGCAACGCGACAGCCGCAGCCGACAGCATGAGAGAACGCTTGCTCAAGTCGAACCTCTTGTAATCGTGGCCAAAATGGAAACCGGAAGGGGCTAGCCCGGGCCCTGCCTCCGAATCACCCTCGTCCTGGCTGCGGCCTAACCCCCGGGAACCGGCCCAGCGCGGCGAACCATAGCCAATTTTGCACGCCTCACCTAGCCGCAGCCCGGCCCAAAGGCAAATTTCTGCTTCTTAATCAGCTATTAGCCCGCAAGCGCCACACTGGAGCCGCAGGAAAGTTAACAAGCCGGTCCGCGCCCATGACGACCCTCGCCCGTACCAGCTTCGCCAAACTCAGCCAGAAGGAAGCCTCGGCAGCCGCGGCGCGGCACGAGATGCTCTATTCGGGCCGGATGGGCGGGGCGCGCGCCGTTTTCGCCTTCACCGACCTGTCCGGTCTGGACCTTTCGGGCCGCAATCTGGCAGACGCCGATTTCACCGGCGCCATCCTCGAGGAAACCAATTTCGCCGGCGCCAAGCTCGATTCGTCGAGTTTCTTCGGCGCCGATCTGCGCCGGGCCAATCTCAGCAACGCATCGGTCCGGCGGGCCGACCTGCGCGGTGCGTGCCTGCGCGGCGCCAACCTGATCAGCGCGGACCTGTTCGAGGCGGACCTGCGCGAAGGCACCATCGCCGAGAAGGACAAATACGGGAACCTGCGCGTGCTGCAGCACGATGTCGGTCCGTCGGAGACCACGGCCGCGCTGATGCAATCGGCCAATCTCGAACGCGCCAAGATGTCGGGGGCCGTCGCGGTCCAGGCCGATTTCACCGACGCGATCATGAAGGGCTGCCGGCTGATGCGCGCCAACCTGCGCCAGGCCAAGCTGTCGGGTGCCAATCTCGAAAATGCCGATCTCTCGGGTTGCAACCTGACCGGCGCGGATCTCAACGGCGCCATTCTCGTCGGCTGCAAGCTCGAGCATGCGGTGACCCAAGGCGCAGATTTCACCGAGACCCTGACCGCCAAGACAAGCGGCCAGCCGGTCGATCACAACTCCATCGAAGTACTGCTCGATGCCCATGCGCGCTGGGTCGAGAGCGAGGGCCGTGAAGGCCAGCCCGCCGATTTGTCCAACATGGACCTGCGCGGCGTCACCACGCTCGGCCAACGTGCGCTGACCGCGCTCATCGCGCCGGGCGCGCAGTTCTACGGCCTCAATCTCGAAGGCGCATCGCTTCAGGGCAGCAACCTGTCGGGCGCCGATTTGCGTTCCTGCCGCTTCGGCGGCGCCGACCTGCGCGGCGTGAACTTCTCGGGCGCGCGCCTCAGCCACGCCGATTTCCGCGATGCCAAGATCGGGCCGTTGCTCATTGCCGAGTCACGGCTGCTGCCGGCGCGGATGGACCGTGCCGTGGCCCGCTATTGCGATTTCCGCGGCGCCGATCTGCGGCGTGTCCGTTTCTCCGGCGCCGATCTCGCCTACGCGAACCTGGCGGATGCCGATCTGCGCGATGTCGACCTGACAGATGCGGACACAGGTGGCGCCAAGCTGCCGATGGTGTTCGCCGAGGGACCGCTCAGCGCTGCAGAGTGATCACTGCGCGGCCCGGACCTGCGAGGAAGTGCGGCTGCGAATGAACTGGCCCAGCCGCTGGAGGCTGACTTTCGCTTCGGGCACGTGGCGGTTGGCCTGGAAGACGTGCTGCATCCCGTCATAGATCTCGACACTCACTGGAACGCCGGCATCGGCGGCACGGTCGCCGATGCGCGATGCGTCGTCGCGCAGCATTTCGAGGCTTCCGGCATGGACCATGATCGGCGGGAAATCCTTGAAGTTGGCAAAGGCCGGCGAGGCGTAGGGATCGGCGGGATTGGTTTTCCTCAGATAGTGCCTGGCGCTGACGAAAAGCAGCTCCCAGTTCAGCGCACTGTCGGTGCGAGCGTTCTGCAGCACGGACCAGCCGCTCAGCGACAGGTCGGCCCAGGGCGACATCGCCACGCAGGCCGCCGGCATCGGCAGGTTGGCATTGCGCGCCGCATGCAGAACGGCAAGGGCGAGGCCGCCACCTGATCCGTCCCCCGCGAAGACGACCTGCTGGGGCTGCACGCTTTTGGAGATGAGATGGCGATAGGCATCGATGCCGTCGCGCACCGCGGCCGGGAAAGCGAATTCCGGCGCCAGGCGATAGGCCAGCGAGAAGACCGTCGATTCACTGGCCTGGGCCAGGCGCGCGATCAGCGCTCGATGGGTCTCGGGCGAGCCGGCGATGTAGCCGCCGCCGTGGAAATAAAGGATCAGCCGCTCGGCCGAAGAGTTCGGCATCCGCACCCACTCGCCCTTCAGGGGACCGACCTGGGCGGGTTCGAACACCGCTTCGCGCGGCGGCGCGCCGAACCGCTCGGAAAGATAGGCGTATTGGCGGCGGAGTTCGGCGATTTCGGTCTCGGCCGATGCCCCGCGCGGTCGGCCCATGCGGCGGAAACGATCGACAAGGGAACTCTGCCAGCTGGGCATACACCGAACATGGAAAATCGCCGGGTATCAGTAGCCCCGATGTCCGGCGCTGTCACCCGGTTTGGGCGGCAACGGGCAGTTCGGGTTCGCGCCACGATTTCTCCCATGGACGGTCGGAATCAAGTCTTCGGGGCCGCACCACGATGCTCAGGAGAATATCTTCGTGACAGACGAGAAAATCCTGCTCGAGCAGTCCCGCGACATGGTCCGCATGTTCGCCATGGTCAGCGTCCCTGGCCCTGGGACGTTCAAAATAGAGCAGCGCCGCCAACTCACCGGAAGTGAGCGGATGCAATCTCGGCTTGCCGGCGCTGCGACTGTCGAGAATGAACGCATGGCCGCTTTGATTCCGGACCATTTCGAGCTTGGGCACATCCAGCGGCCGCGACCAGCGCAGTTTCCAGTAGCCGACGGCCTTTCGAAGGTCTTCGATCAAAGCCTCGTCCTCGAGAACAGGCGTCAGGTACTTTCCACCGAAATGGTAGGCGATCGCGTCGAGCGGCGCCTCCGGTGGATAGAGAGCGCGATAGCGGGGTGCCGGTGCGATCTTCTCGATGCCGAAATCCTGATAATTTGTGTGATAGGGGCTGTACCGGTCGATGACGATGGCGTTGAGACCCGTCGGCGGTTGAAGGTGGCTGATCTTCGGCATCAGCGCGAGCGTCGGCAGGTAGTCCTCGCGTGTCTCGCCTGGAAAGCCGAAGAGCAGATTCCAGAACGTGCCGACTCCGTGCGATCGGCTGTTGCGCAAAAGCACGATGTTCTGTGCGGCCGATACGCCTTTGCGCATCAGCTTCAGGACCCGCGATGACAGCGATTCGATTCCGGGCTGGAGCATCCGCACACCGGCAGCGGCCAGCGTCTCGATGTGCTCGTCTTTCAGGTTGGCCTTGATTTCATAGAACAGCTCCGGCTTCCGCTCCCACCGTGAAAGCTCGGGCAACACGGTCTTGAAGAACGACAGCGGCATGATGTTGTCGCTCATGTGGAAGGAAACGAGATCCCATTTGTCCATCATGGCGCGCATTTCACCGAGTACGCGGTCCGCGGGCTTTTCGCGAAACGCCATGCCATCTGCATTGAGGCCGCAGAAGGTGCAGTGGTTGTGCTCGCCCCACCAGCAGCCACGCGAACTCTCGAGTACGAGATGGCGGTGCGCGTCCTGCGCGATACGGCCGCGATGCTGGTAGTGGCGCAGCGATTTGAAGAAATCCTCATAGTCGGGAGTCTCGACGACCCGCATATCCCGGATCGGACGGCAGGCGATCAATTTTGGATAGGCGCCGCGGCCGGCGAGACGATCTTCACAGAAGGCCGGAAAGTCGACATCGGCCTCGCCCGAGAAGACATGGTCGACGAACGGAAACACCGAAAGGAGACCGGATCCCATGGGCTCCGACGCATTGGCGCCGCCGATAACGACACAGGTTTCCGGCGCGCGCGCCTTGATGCGCCGGGCAAGCGCGAAGGCAGCCATGTTCTGCTGGAAATTGGTTGTGATCCCAACGATCTTCGGCTTGAGGGCGAGAACCTGCCGCGCCAGCACCTCGAGCACCGGTCCTATGGCAGGACGGACCTGGTCGAGGAGCGGCTGCAGATCGGCCCGCAGCGGAATGTCGTCGCTGAAGCCTTCGAGTTGCTCCGGCTCGTAGGCGAAATCGCGGAACAGCATCTCACCAAGAAGCTGCGATCCGGTCGCGATGCAGACGCTTCGATAAAGCTCGTCGCCCAGCCGTGAGGCCAGCAGCACGCTGCCATAGACCGTGCGCGTGGGAATGCCGCGCGCCTTCAGTCCGGCAGACAGAAGCGAAATGCCAAAAGGCGCGAGCCGAAGCGAATCGAACGGCGGAACGACGAGACAGACGTCCGTCTGTGGTGCAGCACTCACCTTTGCTGGATGATCCTTCGACACACACGAAGCATATCAGACTAATCCCGTCCGCATGACGCTCAGAATTGGCGCGCTTACGAGATCAGGATCAGAATTTCCGCACCAACATTATTGTTGGTCTCAATGTCGCGCGCCGAAGTCATCTTGATGAGGCGCGGTGCGTTCCACACAACGCGATCGCCAGTAGGGGTGGGTCCGTTGAGATCGCGATCGCTCGTGGCACGCTTCGAAACAATAAGACCACTATAGTCTCTTAAATTCAGTCTCTTAAATTCACACTGAGCCCAGCACAACCAATTGCTTCACCAAGGAATACCCACTTTGGGTACGCGGCGGCGGCGCGACGCTCATTCGACTACGATATCAAAATCAGAATCTCTGGGCCAAAATTGATCCCCGTCTCTCCGTCGCGTGCTGATGTGGTTTTCAGCAATCTCGGCGCACTCCACGGAAGACGATCATCGGCAGGCGCGCAAATATTAGCGGACTGAACTTTCACGAAATGCTCCGAACTGGCGTTAGCCCGCGAAACATTGCAGCTCAGACATGAAAAGTCCACAACGAAAGAACCGCTTGCCCGATCAGCTACTTAATGCTTTTGCCGCATACAGATAAATGTCCGAGAAAATGCCGAGGCGCCGGAACCCTTGGTGGATTCCGGCGCCCAGCACTGTCGTCGGCGCAGATCAGGCGGCTTTGGCCTGGCCTTCGATCGTGGTCAGCGCCGGGGCGTTGATCGCGATGCGGCGCGGCTTCTTCTCTTCCGGAACGACGCGTTCCAGGTCGATGTGGAGCAGGCCGTTCTCGAGCTTCGCGGCGCGGACCTCGACATGCTCAGCGAGCTGGAAGCGGCGCTCGAAGGCGCGGCCGGCGATGCCCTGGTACAGATAGCTCTGCTTGTCGGTCTCTTCGCGCTTGCCCGCCACGGTCAGGACGCCGTCCTTGACCTCGACGTTCAAATCCTTATCGCCGAAGCCGGCGACCGCGATGGAGATGCGGTAGTGGGTCTCGTCGCTGCGCTCGATGTTGTAGGGCGGGTAGCCGTTACCCGCGTCGACGGCCTGTTCGAGACGGTTGAACAGCTGGTCGAAGCCGACGGTCGAGCGGAAATAGGGGGAGAAATCACGCATGGGTACAACCTCCTAAAAGCGTTGCTTTCGAAGGTTCCGTCCACCATGGACCGGAACCGGATTGCGATGACCGGACGCCATCTGGCCGCCCGGACAAGCACTATGTGGGGAGGAGTGCCAAACCGTTCAAGGTCCGGAACATCGGTAATTTTATTGCAAAATCAGGGAACTGGCGGTCACCACCAGAGGAGGTGGCTGAGACCGAGAAGCCAAAGAAGCAGGATCACCGCATAGGTGAAGACCTCGATGTGCCAGGCCTTGAAGGGGTAGCCGAAAAGGCCGACCGCGAGGGTCAGCAGCCATGCCCCTTCCTCCTTGTTGTTCGGATCGCGCCAGCGGCCATAGCGGATCAGCGATTCCAGATTGTTGAGGACGCAGGAGTTCTTGTTGAACTGCCACTGCACCGCGACCAGCGGAATGAAGGCGACATAGAACCAGAGCACCGCGTGCAGCGGGATCAGCCAGCCGAGCACAATGTAGATCATCACAGCGAAGTGCAGATAAAAGCAGAAGCTGCCCAGTGCATCGCGCTTTTCCGCCACGTGGCTCGGCAGGGCACTGGCGAGGGGAGGCGGTTCTTCGTCGCCGGCAAGACTCATGCGATGCGCCCCTTCAGGAAACGCCCGATACGCGCGACGGCATCGCGCCCTTCCGACAGGATCGGATGGAAGAAGTGCCAGACATGCACCATGCCGCCCCAGGATTCGAAGGAGACTTCGACGCCGGCGGCTTCGGCTCTCTCTTTCAGGCCGCGCGCATCGTCATAGAGCGCTTCCTCGGTACCGACCTGGATGAGCAGCGGCGGCAGACCTTTCAGATCGGCAAAGAGCGGCGAGGCGAGCGGCGTTTTTGCATGCGTGCCGCCGAGATAGGCCGCGGCCATCGCATCGATGCCTTCCTTGCCGACAATGGGATCGCGCCTGGCGCGCGACCGAAACGACTCGCCGCCCTGCGAGAGATCGACCCAAGGCGAGATCGGGGTCGCGCAGGCCGGCATTGGCAGGCCCCGGTCACGTGCCGCGATCAGCGTTGCGACGGTCAGTCCGCCACCGGCGCTGTCTCCGGCAATCGCAAGATTGGCCGCCGGGATACCGCTGTCGAGCAAGCCTTTGTATGCGGCGACGCCGTCATCGACCGCAGCCGGAAAAGGGTGCTCCGGTGCCATGCGATAGTCGGCGGAAAACACCGGAAGACCACTTTCGATAGAGATCAACGCAACGAGATGCCGGTGCGATTTCGGCGAACCGATCATGTAGCCGCCTCCATGGAGGTAGAGCAGCGCCGCATCGTTGCGGCGCACCTGCTTGCCGCGCACCCATTCGCCTGCGACTCCGCCCATAGTGGCGGGCGTGGCCTCAAAGCCCTCCACCCGCGGCAGTGCTGCAGCCGTCGCTTCGATGCCAGCGCGCATTTCTGCCAGCGTCTGGTCGGGCCGCTCCGTCTGCGCGGCAAACAACGCGGCCAGCGCCACGCGATCCTTGACCGTCATTGCGATCCCTCCCCCATGCCGGAAAGGTTCTGCCCATTGCGCGGGCAATGCAATGCGCGCCGCGGTTGTCTCGGACGGGGCGCGGCGCCATACTTGGCTGCTGCCTCCGAGAAGCCGGACGGGAAGGATGCGCCATGGGCACGATGCAGAAAATCATCGGCGAGATGGCCGATGCGGTCGGCAGCGATGCCGGCCTGGACGGATCGCTGAAGCTCGATTTCGGCGACGAAGGCAGCGTCCTGATTGACGGAAAATCCGTTCCCAACAAGGTGGCCGACGGCGCCGGGCGCGCGGCGGACTGCACCATTGCCATGAGCCTCGACACCTATGGCCGGATGCTGGCGCGCGAACTCGACCCCACCCTGGCCTATATGGAAGGCAAGCTGCGCGTTCGCGGCGACATGTCGATTGCGATGAAGCTCGCACCACTGATCCAGCGTGCCGCGCCTACTCGTCCGTGAAGTTGTCGAACTCGGGCATCAGCGCGATGAGCGCGAGGAAGAGGCCGACCAATATGATTGCCTGAAGAGCCATTGAGCGGTAACGCGGCGCGACCGATTTCGTGCCATTCTAAGCTTCGTTCATTGCCTTGTCCGCCGATTCCAGCCTCAGATGTTGCCATGACCGATATCGCGATCTCGCCCCACTTCATCACCACGCCGAGCGGCGCCAGGTTGCGCACGGCGACGTTTCCGGCACCCGCGGGCGTGGCTGCGCGCGGCGTCTGCGTGCTGCTGCACGGCCAGACCGAGTTCATCGGCAAATACGGCGAGGTGATCGGCGAGCTGCAGGCGCGCGGTTTCATCGTCGCGACCTTCGATTGGCGCGGACAGGGCATGTCGAGCCGGGCCCTGCCCGACAGCCGCAAATCGCATATCAGCGACTTCCGCGAATATGACGAGGACCTCGCGACGTTCATGGACGAGATCGTGCGGCCACTGGGTTGCCCGCCGCCGCTGGCACTGGCGCATTCGATGGGCGGCAACATCCTGATCCGCACGCTGCACGACAAACCGGGCGCGTTCAAAGCCGCAGTGCTGAGCGCGCCGATGCTCGCGGTGTCGACGCGCGGCTATCCGCGCTGGTTCGCGAACGGCATCACGGCGCTGATGAATGGCGCCGGCCGCGCCGATGGCTGGGTGCTGGGCATGGAAGGGCGCGATCCGCTCAACATGAAATTCGAGGACAATCTGGTGACTTCGGACCGCAACCGCTTTGCGCGCCAGCAGGCCTTGATCGCCAAGCAGCCGGAAATCCGGCTCGCAGGACCGACATGGGGCTGGCTCAAGGCGGCGAGTGCGTCGATGGCGACGGTGATGGCGCCGGGCTATGCCGAGGCGATCGAGACGCCGGTGCTGCTTTGCGGTGCAGGGAAGGATCGCATCGTACTGACACCGCCGGCACGCGACTTCACGCACCGTCTGCCCCACGGCACCTATGTCGAGTTCGAGGATTCCGAGCACGAGATCCTGATGGAGAACGATTCCATCCGCGAACGCTTCTGGAAGGCGTTCGACGACTTCGTGGCGGCGCAGGGGATTTAGCCAGCGTTCAACAGCTTCAGCACGGCTTCGTGGATGCGCGGATCGCCGGTGGCGAGGCACTGGCCGCCTTGCGAGCAGTCGCCGCCCTGCCAGTTGGTGATGATCCCGCCGGCGCCTTCGATCAGCGGAATCAGTGCGGCGACGTCCCAGCGCTTGAACGCGCTCTCGATGATGACGTCGGTGAAGCCGAGCGCCATCGTGCCGAAGATGTAGCAGTCGCCGCCCCAGCGTGACATCTTCACGGCACGCTGCACACGGCGGAAGGCGTCGCGCTCTTCCTTCGCAAAGTAACCGTCGGGATGGGTGGCGCACAGAATGGCGTCGGACAGGTTCTCGCAGGCGCGGACATGCAGCGGCACCGTCGCACCCCTGAAGTGCAGCTCGGAGCGGCCGTTCGCACCCACGAAGCGTTCGCCGATCGAAGGCTGGTCGAGGATGCCGAGCACCGGCTTGCCGTCCTGCTCGAGCGCAATCAGCGAGCCCCATTCGTGCCGGCCGTTGATGAAGGCACGCGTGCCATCGACCGGGTCAAGTACCCAGCGCAGGCCGCTTCTGCCCGACCTCTCGCCGAACTCCTCGCCGAGGATGGCGTCGTCCGGCCGCTCGGCTTCGATGAGGGCGCGGATCGCCTTTTCGGCATTCTTGTCGGCTTCGGTGACGGGGTCGAAGACCTCGCGGCCCTCGATCACCATCGGCTTGTTGGCGACGGCGATGCGCTGGCGGAAAAAGGGCAGGATGACCTTGCCCGCCGCGTCGGCGAGGCGATGGGCGAAGGCGATGGTCTTTTCATCGACGGCCATGCTGAGCAAACCTCCCGGAAACCCCTATATTGCATGGCAGGCTAGCGAGGGCACCCCATGAAAAGCGTTGTCGTCACAGGTTCTTCCACCGGCATCGGCTGGGGCATCGCCAAGGTGCTCATCGCCAGGGGCTTTCGCGTCTTCGGCAGCGTCCGCAAGGCCGCCGATGGCGAGCGCCTGCAGAAAGAGTTCGGGCCGAACTTCATGCCGCTGGTGTTCGACATCACCGACGCCGCCGCTGTAGCGAAAGGCGCCGAGCAGGTCGCGGCGGCGTTGAACGGCGAAACGCTCGCGGGCCTCGTCAACAACGCTGGCATCGCGGTGGCGGGGCCCCTGCTCTATCTGAAGCTCGACGAATTCCGCCAGCAGATCGAGGTCAACCTCACCGGCCAGCTCGTCGTCACCCAGGCCTTTGCGCCGTTGCTCGGCGCAGACCGTTCACGCAGAGGCGATCCGGGACGGATCGTGATGATCTCTTCGGTGGGTGGAAAGAACGCGAACCCTTTCATGGGGCCGTACTGCGCCTCAAAGTTTGGGCTCGAAGGCATGAGCGAGTCGCTGCGTCGCGAGCTGATGATGTTCGGAATCGACGTCATCGTGGTTGCGCCGGGTGCGGTCGCGACACCGATCTGGGCCAAGGCCGATGAGGTGGACGTGAACCAATATGCGAACACGCCCTACATGCCGGCGCTCCTTGGGCTGAAATCCTACATGGTGACGCTCGGCAAGCAGGGTCTGCCGCCGGAACGGTTGGGCGAGACCGTGCGTGTGGCATTGACTGCGGCACGACCGAAGACGCGCTACACCGTAACCCCGGACCGCTTTCAGAATTTCCTGGTCAACGCACTGCCCAAGCGCATGGTCGATAACATGGTGGCGGGGCGGCTGGGGCTGAAGAAGAGCGCCTGACGGATGAACCAGTTCGACCGCACGGTCCGCGTCGCGGAATAGCGCTTGCGCGTTCGGTGGAACTCTTGATCAAATAGGCGGTCGCCACGCTCCGGGGGGATGCGATGTCGGTCAGCACCATCGAAGAACGGGACAGGATCGAGATACGCGCGATCCTGTCGCTCGTGATCGGCGTCGTCGCCCGCGCCTCGTATTTTCTCGGCCTGCTCAGCATCTTCGGACAAGCGGCGCAGATCTTCCGACTGTTCGATCTTTTCGTGGGGTTCTACCGGAAGATTTTCTACTGGCTATACAGCTTCGTGCTGCCGCGCCATCTCGCCGACTACAAGAAGGATCTCATCACCGTCGCGATCTTCTCGCTGGTGATTGCGATCCAATATGCGGTGGTCACCTATCTCGATCTCGCGCGACGGCGCGCCGCGGCCAATGGCGAAGTCGAATCCGCGCGGCAGCTTGCACGGGAGAAGCGCGAGGCGGCGAACGCCTCCGGCGGTGTCGTCAGCGGCGCGATCATCGGCGGCATCATACTGGGTCCGGTCGGCGCGCTGATCGGTGCCGCGATCGGCGGCGTGATCGACTCGCAGAGCAGCGACGAAGCCGAGAGCGCCGAAGCGGTCGCCCGCTCGGTCGAAATCCGCACCCGGCTGCAATTCGACCTCGCCCTGCGCGCGGCCGCGCTCGGGCTCATCCGGATCCTCGCATTTTCGCTGGCGCTGGGCGGCGTATTCTTCCTCGCCGGACGCTACAGCGCGCCCATCGAGCACTGGCTGACCCTTTATGACGACTGGATGCGCGACCTCTACGAACAGGGGCTGCGCTGGGCGCGCCACCTTCTGCGGCGCTAATCCACTTCCGCCCGCGCGGTGCGCTTGCGTTCGTGCGGATCGAGGTGGCGCTTGCGGATGCGGATCGACTGTGGCGTGACTTCGACCAGTTCGTCGTCCTCGATATAGGCGATTGCCTGCTCCAGCGTCATCGGCACGATGGGGGTGAGGCGCACCGCCTCGTCCTTGGAGGTCGTGCGGATGTTGGTGAGCTGCTTGGCGCGCAGCGGGTTTACTTCCAGATCGTTGTCCTTGGCGTTCTGGCCGATCACCATGCCCTGATAGACCTTGGTGCCGGGCACGACGAAGAGCTTGCCGCGCTCTTCGAGATACCAGAGCGCGTAGGCCACCGCCTCGCCGTCTCCGGTCGAGATCAAGACGCCGTTGATGCGGCCCTGCACCGGGCCCTTGTGCGGCGCGTAACCCTTGAACATGCGGTTCATCACGCCTGTACCGCGCGTATCGGTCAGGAACTCGCCGTGATAGCCGATGAGGCCGCGCGACGGCGCGTCGAAGATGATGCGCGTCTTGCCGGCACCGGTGGGGCGCATGTCGGTCATCTCGCCCTTGCGCAGGGAGATCTTCTCGATCACCACGCCGGTATAGGGATCGTCGACATCGACGGTGACTTCCTCGATCGGCTCGAGGCGCTGGCCATCCTCGTTCTTGAACAGCACGCGCGGACGGCTGATCGAAAGCTCGAAGCCTTCGCGGCGCATGTTCTCGATCAGCACGCCGAGCTGGAGTTCGCCGCGGCCGGCGACCTCGAAGGCTCCTTCGCCGGTCTCCTTGACCTTGATCGCGACATTGCCTTCGGCTTCGCGCAGCAGGCGGTCGCGGATCACGCGGCTTTGCACCTTGTCGCCTTCGCGGCCGGCAAGCGGCGAGTCGTTGACCGAGACCGTCATGGCGAGGGTCGGCGGATCGATCGGCTGGGCGTGGAGCGGCTCTTCCACGGTGATGTCGCAGAGCGTATCGGCGACGGTGGCGTCGGTCAGGCCGGCGATGGCGACCATGTCGCCCGCCTCGACGCGATCGACCGGGACGCGGGCGAGGCCGCGAAAGGACAGGAGCTTGGTGGCGCGGGCGCGCTCGACGACCTCGCCCTTGGCGTTCAGCGCCTTGATCTGGCGGTTGACGGTGATGGCGCCGGATTCGACACGGCCGGTCAGGATGCGGCCGAGATAGTTGTCGGCCTCGAGCGTCGTCACCAGCATCTTGAAGGGATGCTCGTCGCCAGCCAGCGCGAGCGGCTTGGGCAGCGGCACGTCCTCGACGATGCGCTTGAACAGCGGATCGAGATTCTTGTTCTCGTTTTCGATCTCGGCGAGTTCGTTCACCGCCCAGCCATTGCGGCCAGAGGCGTAGAGATAGTGGAAGTTCAGCTGATCGTCGTTGGCCTCCAGCGCAAGGAAGAGGTCGAAGATCGATTCCAGGGTCTCGGCGGGCTGGGCGTCGGAGCGGTCGATCTTGTTGATGCAGACGATGGGCTTCAAGCCGAGCTTCAGCGCCTTGGAAAGCACGAATTTGGTCTGCGGCATGACGGACTCTGCGGCATCGACCAGAAGCACGACGCCGTCGACCATCGAGAGGATACGCTCGACCTCGCCGCCGAAATCTGCATGGCCGGGGGTGTCGACGATGTTGATGCGGGTGCCGTGCCATTCGACGCTGGTGCACTTGGCCAGGATGGTGATGCCGCGCTCGCGCTCAAGGTCGTTGGAGTCCATGGCGCGCTCGTCCATATGCTGGTTCTCGCGCACCGAGCCGGACTGCTTGAGAAGCTGATCGACCAGCGTGGTTTTGCCATGGTCGACATGGGCAATGATGGCAATATTCCGGATATCCATGGGGTCGCCCAACTGTCGGAGAAGCCGCGGCTTATAGCGGGGGGCTTTCGCAGGAGCAACATGGCCGTTACGCCATGATTCTCAAGGGGTTTTGATCGCGGAACTCGGGCCTTTGCGACGGATCCGTAACGGCCGGCCGCGACTTTTGATGCGCCGCGACAGATTACGACAAGGCCGGTCTGGCATTCGCCGGGCGCCGTGATAGGAGAGCCCCGGGAGCGCGGGCCCCGGGGCGAAAACCAACCGGGGATGTGGGTATCGGCCAGTGCCCATGTCATGATGTCTGGCCGACGGACCGAATTGATGAACATCCAGATCCCCGAAGCGCGCTCTGGCGAATCGCGTGCCCTTCCCGCCCGGATGCAGCAGATGAGCCGCCGCAGCTGGATCATCCTCGGCGTAGCCGGGATGCTGATCCTGGGCTTCGTCGTCTATCGCGTGTTTTTCAGCGGGGCGGAAAAGAGCCAGCGGCTGCCGCCGCCCGTCGTGGTCCAGACCGTGGCGCAAGGCGATATGCCGGTGATCGAGCACACCCTCGGCACGGTGATCTCCAATGCCACCGTACAGTTGACCGCGCGGGTTCAGGGCCAGCTGCTCAAAGCCAATTTCACCGAGGGGCAGGCGGTCCACGCCGGCCAGATCCTGTTCCAGATCGATCCGGGTCCCTATCGCGCGGCGCTGGACAGCGCGCTGGCGACGCTTTCGGCCGCCCGCACCAAAGCCGACCGCTATGCCAAGCTGCTGGCCCAGAAAGCGATCGCGCCACAGGATGCCGATGACGCACGAGCCGCCTATCTCGCTGCGCAGGCGGCCGCGGAAACCGCACGGCTCAATCTCTCCTATACCAGCGTCCGCTCGCCGATCGACGGCAAGACGGGACCGATCCTGATCCAGCCGGGCAACCAGGTCATGGCCGCGGCCGGAACATCGAGCACCGCCGCTGCCGCGACTCAGTCGACCGTGCTGGTGGTCATCACCCAAGTCGAACCGGTGAAGATCTCCCTCGCCCTGCCCCAGGCCGATCTGCCGCGGATCCAGGCGCGCCTCGCCGCGCATGACCTGACAGTGGCCGTCGATACCCACGGCACGACGGGCAAGGCGCTGACCGCGCCGGTGGATTTCGTCAGCAATGCGGTCGACGACAAAACCGGGACGATCGAACTGCGCGCAACCTTCCCCAACCAGAACGGCTATTTGATTCCCGGCCAGCTCGTGGATGTCGGCGTCACGCTCGACAATCTCAAGGGTGTCGCCGTGGTTCCGCATGAGGCGGTGAATATCGGCCCGAACAGCCGCTACGTCTATCTGGTGCGCGACGGCAAGGCCGTCATGGTTCCGGTGGATGTGCTGCACGACGACGGGATGACGGCCGCGCTCGGCACCAGTGTGAAGCCGGGCGACCAGGTTGTCGTCGACGGGCAGCTGCGCGTCATACCCGGCAAGCCGGTGACGATCGACCGTTCGGCCAAGAGCGCAAGATAGGCCGGCGCCCATGAACATCTCGGAAGTCTTCATCAAGCGGCCGGTCATGACGACGCTGCTAATGGCGGCGCTCGTGATTTTCGGCGCCTTCGGTTATGCGACCCTGCCGGTCAGCGAACTGCCCAACGTCGACTTCCCGACCATCGTGGTTAGCGCGACCCTGCCGGGCGCCGATCCGGAGACCATGGCGTCCGCCGTCGCGACCCCGCTGGAGAGCCAGTTTTCGACCATCGCCGGTGTCGACTCGATGACGTCGTCGAGCGTGCAGGGCAGCACGACCATCACCATACAGTTCAAGCTCGACCGCGATCTCGACGGCGCGGCTCAGGACGTGCAGTCGGCCATCGCCGCGGCGGCGCGCAAGCTGCCACCGAACATGCCGAACCCGCCGACCTTGCGCAAAGTGAATCCGGCGGACACCCCGATCGTCTTCATGGCCCTGCGTTCCGACACGCTGCCGCTGTCGAAGATCGACGAATATGCCGAGACCCTGCTGGCGCGGCAGCTCTCGACGCTCGACGGCGTGGCGCAGGTCAATGTCTACGGCGCGCAGAAATTCGCCGTCCGCATCCAGGCCGATCCCGCCGCACTGGCGACGCGGCAGATCGGCATCGATCAGCTCGCCACCGCGATCCAGGGCGCCAACGTGAATGTCGCGACCGGCACGCTGAACGGACCGACGCGGCAGACCGTGATCCATGCCAGCGGCCAGCTGATGAACGCCGCGCAGTTCGCGCCGCAGGTCGTGGCTTATCGCAACGGTGCGCCGGTGCGCTTCCAGGACGTCGCCAAGGTCATCGACAGCGTGGAGAACAACCGCGCCGCGAACTGGTTCCGGGGCAACCGGTCCATCGGCCTCTCCGTTCAGCGTCAGCCGGGATCCAACACGATCAAGCTGGTCGATTCGATCAAGAAGATTCTTCCGGCGTTCCTGGCCCAGCTTCCGGCCTCGGTCCATCTCGAGATCGTCCACGACCACAGCGAGACCATCCGCGATTCGATCGACGACGTGCAGACCACGCTGCTGATCGCCGGCGTGCTCGTCATCATGGTGATCTTCGTGTTCCTGCGGCGCGTCTCGGCGACCTTTATTCCATCGATCGCGCTGCCTATCGCGGTGATCGCGACCTTCGCCGGCATGTCGCTACTCGACTACAATCTCGACAACCTCTCTCTGATGTCGCTGACGCTCTCGGTCGGCTTTGTCGTCGACGACGCGATCGTGATGCTGGAGAACATCATCCGCCACATCGAACGGGGCGAAAGACCGTTCGAGGCGGCCCTCAAAGGCTCGCGCGAGATTGCCTTCACCATCCTGTCGATGACGATCTCGCTGGCGGCCGTGTTCATCCCGATCGTGTTCATGGGCGGAATCATCGGCCGGCTGCTGCACGAATTCGCAGTGGTGATCATCCTCGCGATCGGCTTCTCGGGCTTCATTTCCATCACCCTGACGCCGATGCTGTGCAGCCGGATGCTGCGCGGCGAAGAAGGAGAGGCGCACAACGCCTTCTATCGCTGGAGCGAGCGGAGCTTCGAGACGATCCAGAACACGTATGACCGGACGCTGCAATGGAGCCTGGCGCATCGGCCGTTCATCTTCGGCCTGTTTCTTGCCAGCCTGTTCGCCGCCGCGGGTCTTTTCTACATCCTGCCGCAGGACTTCTTGCCGGCAGACGATACCGACCAGCTGCGTGCCATCACCGAGGCGGCGAACGGCACCTCGTTCGACCAGATGGTTCGTTACCAGCAGCAGGCCGCGGCAATCATCAACGCCGACCCCAATGTCGACGGCGCGATGTCGGCGATCGGCAGCAGCTCGGGCGGCGGCAGCAGCAATACCGGGTTTATCTTCGTCCATCTGAAGCCGGCATCGGAGCGCACGCTGAGCGCCGATGACGTACTGCACGAACTCAACGCCAAGCTGGCCAAGCTGCCGGGCATCAACGTCTTTCTGCAAAACCCACCGGCAATCCGCATCGGCGGCAACAACAGCAAGCTGCCCTATCAATACACGCTC
Source organism: Pseudomonadota bacterium (assembly GCA_018241025.1). Taxonomy (GTDB): domain Bacteria; phylum Pseudomonadota; class Alphaproteobacteria; order Micropepsales; family Micropepsaceae; genus Rhizomicrobium. The sequence goes on along the minus strand of JAFEEQ010000018.1, from coordinate 155,992 downwards.
GAAGACATCAACCTGGAGGAGCTCCAGGCCGTCTCCAACAGGCTGCTCGCGGCGATGCAGAACGACCCGGTGTTCGGCGGGCAGGTGACGAGCGACTTGCAGCTGTCTACCCCGGCGGTGATGGTCAATATCGACCGCGACCGTGCCGCTGCGCTCGGGATCACGGCGGCGCAGATCGAGAACGCATTGGGCGCGGCCTTCGGTGGGCAGCAGGTGTCGTCGATCTACGCCTCGACCGACCAGTATCAAGTGATCCTGGAGCTGCTACCGCAGTACCAGGCCGATCCGAGCGCGCTCTCGCGGCTCTATGTGACGGCGTCGGACGGCACACTGGTACCGCTGAACACACTGGCAAAGATCGGGTCGGGCACCATGCCGCTCTCGATCAACCATCTGGGCCAGATTCCGTCGGTGACGATTTCCTACAACCTTGCGCCGGGCAAGGCGCTCAGCGATGCCCAAAGCGCGATTGCGCGGCTAAGCAAGCAGATCGATATGCCGGCGACGGTGCAGACGAGCTTCCAGGGCACGGCAGCGGCGTTTGCCGATTCGATGCAGAGCATGGGCCTGTTGCTGCTGATCGCCGTCATCACGGTCTACATCATCCTCGGCATTCTCTATGAAAGCTTCATCCACCCGCTGACCATCCTGTCGGGTCTGCCCTCGGCGGCGGTGGGCGCGCTGCTGACCTTGTGGGTGTTCGGCATTCCGCTCAGCCTCTACGCCTTCGTCGGCATGATGATGCTGATCGGTATCGTGAAGAAGAATGCGATCATGATGATCGATTTCGCGCTCAACCGTCAGCGCTCGGATGCCATCGCGCCGGCCCAGGCAATTTATGAGGCGGCGATGATACGGTTCCGCCCAATCATGATGACGACGATGGCAGCGATGATGGGCACGCTGCCGCTGGCGATCGGACTTGGCGCCGGCTCGGATTCGCGCCGGCCGCTCGGCCTCTGCGTGGCGGGCGGGCTTCTGCTATCGCAGCTGCTGACGCTCTACATCACACCGGTGCTCTATATCTATCTGGACAATCTCGGCACGCGCATCGGCCATTTCAGCTGGCGCGACATGTTCGGCCGGGGAACGCGGACGCAACCGGCCGAGTGACCGGCTGCGCCATTTCGATCAATCCTTCTGTGTGATGCGGTCGATTTCGGCGACGTCCGCAGCCGACAGCTTCCAGGACGCCGCGGCGGCGTTCTGGGCGATTTGCTCGGGTCGGGTCGCACCGGCGATCACGCTCGAAAGCCAGGGATGGGCGAGCAGCCAGGCAAAGGCGAGGTCGAGGATGGTGTGGCCGCGCGCCCTGGCGAAATCGGTAAGCTTTTCGACGATCGCCCAGTTCTCCTCCGTCATATAGGCGTCGCTGAAACGGCCCATCCGCGCGAAGCGGGTGCCGGCCGGGATTTCCTTGCCCTTTTCGTATTTGCCGCTGAGCAGGCCCGAGGCGAGGGGGAAATAGGGCAGCAGGCCCATGCCTTCCTTCTTGAGGGTCGGAACCAGCGCTGTTTCGACGCCGCGGACGAGAAGACTGTACTGATCCTGCGCGGTGACGAAGGCGGCGGCACCGGCCTTGCGCGCCGCGTCCTGTGCCGCCGCGAGCCGGTCAGCGGGAAGGTTGGAGCAGCCGATGGCGCGCACCTTGCCCTGCTTCACGAGTTCGTTGAGCGCACCGATGGTTTCCTCGATCGGTGTGTTGGGATCGGGCCGGTGCTGCTGATAGAGGTCGATGCGGTCGGTCTTGAGGCGCTTGAGGCTGGCTTCGCAGGCCTCGCGGATATAGGCGGCCGAAGCGCCGGCCTTGCTGCCGGAATCGTCCATCGGCATTGCGAATTTCGTGGCGAGCACGATGGAATTGCGCCGGGAGCCGAGGATTTCGCCGAGTTGAGCCTCCGAGCCGCCGCGATTGCCGTAGACATCGGCGGTGTCGAACAGGGTGATGCCGGCGTCGAGGGCGGCGTCGATCACGCGGCGCGACGCATCGACGGGCATGACGCCGAAATTGTTGCAGCCAAGTCCGATCACCGATACGGCGATGCCGGACTTGCCGAGAGTGCGGGTTTCCATGGGGGCTCCGGATTAAAGGTGCTCACCGACGCTAGGTCATTGCCGGCCACTGCGGAACCACCCAGCGACACAGGCGCCCCGCGGCCCGGGCGAGTTGCAAACAAAAAGGGCGCCGGTTGCCCGGCGCCCCATTGGTTCGAAAGGCGTATCAGCTTACCAGTTCGCGCCGACCGAGATGCCCACCACGCGCGGGTCTTCCGCGAACACGTTGGTGAACAGAGCCGAGGTCGGGTCGGTAAGATAGACGCCGGTCGGGTTGTGCTTGTCGAAGATGTTCGTCGCGAACACCCTGGCATACCACTTGTCGTCCGGCGCATTGAGCTGGATCTGGCCGTTCAACGTATCCCAGGCGCCGATGTAGTCCGAACCTGGATCGTTGTTCACGCGGGCTTCCATGCTCGACTGCCAGTAGTAGTCGAGGCGCGGAACCAGCGTGTACTCGTTGAAGTGGAAGGTGTACTGCGCACCGAAGCCGACCTGGGCATTCGGAACCTGCGGCAGCTTGTTGCCGTGGAGGTTGACCGCGTTGCCCGTGCCATCCGCGAGTACGCCACGGCCCGTCGGGTCATTCGAACCGGCCGGGAGTGTTCTGAGCGCACCAGTGACCGGATTGGTCGCCGTTGCGTAGTCGAAGCCGGCAGCAATGAGCGCATTGCGGATCGGAGTCGACGTAACGTCGATCCCTCCCATAGCATTCGTTGCATAAGATCCTGGCTGGCAGACACCGTAGTTGACCAGCGGCACGCCGTAGGGCGCGTCGATGGCGGCGTTACCACCGTTCGGCAGGTAGAAGTTGTTGACGTGGTAAGCCGGGTTCGACTCTCCAGGCGTATGCCCAACCGCGCCCGGCTTGATCGGGACGATCACGCAGAGCGATCCGTTGATCATGTCCTTGATGAGGATCGAGTTGGCCACGCCGCCGGTCGGGTTGCGCTGGTCGACGGCATAGGCATTGCCGGCCTGAGAACGCGTCAGGCTGAGCGTCATGTTGAAGACCAGATCGTCATCCGGCTGCCACACGAACTCGCCTTCCAACCCGTAGAGATGGGCCGGAATATTGTAAGTGAGGGCCGCACGGTTGGCGATGATGCCGACCTGATAGTTCTCGTAGTTGTAGTACCATGCGGTCAGGTTGGCCTGCAGCGAACCATCGAGGAGGGTATTCTTGGTACCCACTTCGATCGCATCGACCGTTGCCGGCGAATAGACCGACGGAACGACGAGAGTCGCGGTTCCCTGCGCCTTGTTCACGCCGCCAGCCAGTTCGCCGCGCGAGACCGTGCCATAGACCAGAGTCTGATCGGTCCAGCTCAGATGCGGCGTCCAGGTCAGGTTGATACGACCTGTCCACTCATCGGTGACGCTGTTGGGTTTGGTGGTTACGCCAGTCGGCAGACGGAAGGTACCCGGCCACCCGACACAGCCAGGTGCCGCAACGCCGCCGTTCGCCGTACAACTCGGCGTGCCAACAGGGGTAAATCCGTTGGCGAGCAACAGGCCGCCAACTGCGATTTGTGTCGTCAGGGCACTCGAACGGTCGTCGTTGTAGCGACCGCCGACAATCAGCCTCAACTCGTCGGGGATGATGTCGTATGTCGCCTCGAGGAAGGCCGAACGAGACTGGACGGCGCCACGGCGATATTCGCCGTCATAGGAGGTCGACGCCAGCATCAAGGGCGTCTTCGTCCCGTCGCCGGCAAACGCGCCGACAACCATCGATTCCCAGTCGAGTCCGTTGGAGGCAACCCAGTACTGGTTGCGGCCATCATACGACATGTAGAACACACCAGTCGTAAAGTTCAGCGGACCGTCGAAGTTGGTCGACAGGCGAAGTTCGCCCGTCCACTCACGCTGCGAGAACTGATCTTCGTCGTAAGCCGAAAAATACCCCGTGCGCGTCAGGATGCCATGCGCCGGATCGATCGAGCCGGCATAGGAGCCGAATTTGCCGTTGTAGTAAGTGTTCGAGATCGGCAGCGCGCCCGGAACGCTGAAGTAGGTGTTGTATGCACCGCCTGCGTTCGCGCCGGCATCATGCAGGGCATGGAAGCCGATCACGGCGTTCGAGATCAGGGTTGAGACGTTTTCCGGCGTCGCGTCGTTATAGTTCTGTTGCGTGAACTGATAGCCAGCCGAGTAACCGGCATCCAGGCTGCCCTTCAACCAGCTCGTGATGGTTTGCGACCAGTTGAGCATGAACACATTGCCCGAACCCTTGTAGACCGGGTTGAACGCCGTATTCGAGGTCAGCAGGTCATGCGACACCACGCCGTTGGCGCCGGTGCCGACCCCGTTCACGGTCTGCGGCAACATGTAGGAGTAACCAGGGAATATCGACGGACCGCCCTTGTAGGTGCTCGGCAGGGCTGTCGGCATAACACCGAGATAAGCCGCACCTGCCGGTCCGGCCGGGTCACCCGGGCCGCCGTTACCGGCAAGTTGGAAGATTCCCTGAATATTGCCCGCAGGCTGGGCTTGTGTGGCGAAATCTGCACCAAACGAGGTGTTCAGCAGGGCGGTGATACCCTGCTTCGAGCCCAGCGTCGCGCCGAGGGTCGACAGCACGTTGATCGGATCGAAGCCGAGGCGGTCGGGAAGACAGCCGATGACACCGGACGGATCGCGATGACACATCTGCTTGTCGCCGCGAACACGGTTGTCGTTCTCGAAGCCATACTCGCCGATAAAATCGACCGTGGTGTCGGCGCTCGGTTCCCAGCGAACCGAGAAGCGGCCGGAAGCCGTGCCCTGGCCGTTGATTTTGTTGTGAACCGGCGCGCCCGGATAAATCTGCGGACCGGAGTAGAGATTCTTCTCATAGCCGTCGTGGAACACGCCCAAGGCAGCGAAGCGAACGCCGAGTTCGCCTTCGATGATCGGGATGTTGACCATCACTTCAGGCTTGAACGTGTTGTAGGTGCCATAATCGAGGCTGCCGCGTGCGGCGAACTCGTCGAGATTGGGCTTTGACGTGATCACGTTCACGGCACCACCGGTCGCCGCGCGACCGTAGGAGGTCGACTGCGGGCCGCGCGCGACTTCGACGCGATCGACGTCGTAGTATTGACCGGTAACGAGGTTGGGAGCTTCGAGATAGACGTCGTTCTCGTTCTGCGCGACCGCCGCGCCGAGACCGAACTGGGTGGTGATGCCGCGGATCTGGAACTGAGCGCCGCCGAAGTTCGACTTCGTGTAGGTCACGCTCGGCACGTGGAACTGAAGATCGCGGAAGCTGTTCACCTGCTTCGTCTTCAGATCCGCGCCGCTCAGCGCCGTCACGGCGACGGGCGTCGTCTGGATGTTCTCCACCTTACGTTCGGTGGTCACTGTCACGATTTCGATTTCAGCGAAGGCCGGCGCGGTGAACGCCGTCGTCAACAACAAGGCACCGATAAACGTGCCGGTCCGCTTGGCAGCGACTGAACGCAATTCAGGCATTTGGAGCTCCCCGTTATGGCCCGCACGACACGCGAGCCTTAGTGCGAAGTCGCGCCCCACTCGCTCTCCAAGTGGACCCAGTACCGACGCGAATTCGTCATTCAACGATAGGAGCAAGCTCAAGCGGCGAGCAAGAACATTATCGACTTGCCGCAATTGCGAGCATGAAATCAGCAGTCTGTTGTGCCTAAAGCGCCACAGCGATTAATTGTTCGCACGCGCACACTTTAATTCATTCATCGATGAATAAAAGAAGTTGTGCGATGCACTACTTCGCTTTCGGAAACGGACCGAATGGAAACGGCGCTTCGTCGCTTGCGAACACGATGTAGGACAGCAACTCGGACTCATATTGAATCAGCGAATTGCAGAACGACTTGAGCTCTTCGTTCACGCGCCCGTTGATCGCGAACATCACGAACTGAACGACGGCGAGGAAGAAGAGAACATGCAATGCGAAGTACGCGACGAAGCCGAAACCGATCGCGTAGAGCAGGCGCACGAAGGGGAACGGGGCGTGATAGGGAACGACCGCCTGCGTGGTGCCGGACGGGGACTGGGGTTCGCTCACAATCAACTCCCATGTGTGCTGCAAGGAGTTAAGTAGGCGACGGCCGGATTGGTTCAAGCGCGGGCCGCGCCGAAAATGCGATCGAAAGGCCCCGCCAACAGCAGACCGGCGAGAAATCCGCCCATATGGGCTTCCCACGCAACGGTCTCGACAGTGCCGAAGGTTCCGAGCTTGAGGTAGGCCGTGGCCACATTCAGCACAAGCCACACAACTGCAAACCCAAGTATCGGTGGCGAGAGTAAGGGCGCGAGAGGCTGCTGGCCACGCGACTCCCCGGGCCCCGGCAGCATCCGGAAGCTCGCTGCCATCACACCGGAAATCGCGCCGGACGCTCCGATGGCGCCATCGTACTGACCCCAGTTCCAGAACACGAAGCCAGCCGCGCCGGCGAGACCGCAGAGCGCGAAGAAGATGTAGAAGCCGAGCGCGCCATAACGCCGTGCCGCAGCCGGGCCAAAGGCAAGCAGCCAGACCGAATTGAACCCGACATGGAGCCAGCTCGCATGCGCGAACATATGGCCAAGCGGCGGCACGAGCTTGTCCATAAGTGTCGCCCGCGCGTCGGTGTAGGCCGCCGGCACAAGCGCGAGAAAATTCAATATTTCGTTCGACGTCGCCGGGGGTGAGAACACCCGCGCGGCGTGGGCCAGCAGAAGTATTGCAATAAGGACGAGAACCGATGCCGGTGCATTGATCGCCGGTTCACGGCGCGGATCGTGGAGAAAGGCCATCAGCGCGACAGCGCCGCTTCGACCAGCTCCATGCGGTCGTTGCCGAAATACATGTCGTCACCATTCACGAACATCGTCGGAGAGCCGAAGCCCCCACGTGCGATGACCTCGTCGGTGTTGGCGCGCAGGCGGTCCTTGATCACGTCGGTCTGCGCCCGCTCCAGGATGTGCGGCCCGTCGAGATCGGCTTGGGCACAGATGTCTTCGATGACGCCAGGCAGGCTGATGTCGAGCGAGTCCGACCAGTAAGCCTCGAAGCAGTTGCGGGCGTATTCCACCAGCTTGCCCTCTTCCTGCGCCGCGAGGGCGCAGCGCATGGCGAGGGTGGCACGCACCGGAAAGACCGGCGGCGGCATCACAATCTTGAGGCCGGTGAGGCGTGCCCAATCCTGCAGGTCCTTGGCGCTGTATTTCGCCTTGCGCGGATCGGGATTGGCGCGACGCTCATAAACCTCCTTGTTCACGGCGTTGAACACGCCGCCGACCAGGATCGGCTTCCAGACAATCTCAGCGCCGGTCCGGGCCACGACGGGCTGGATTCGGGTGAAGGCGAGATAGGTCCAGGGCGAAGAGCAGTCGAAAAAGAACTCGAGCGTGGCCAAGGCGGGCTCCGAAGCGCGAAAGCGGCCCAAATTAGCGCAGCGCCGTGCCGGTTTGAAACAGCCAGAGAGGAATCCCCGTCCAGAACCTGCCCGAAGCGGTGGCACGCCGGTTGCTCACCTGGGGTTCAAGAGATTTCAGGTGCTCACCCAATGTCGATCAAGACCGTTGCCCTTGCTGTCCTGTTCGCCGCGACCGCGCAGAGCGCGCTGGCGGGCGATTTCAGCAATTCCAGCACCTACAACGCCCCCTACGGCATGCAGGCGGGCCAGGAGAACCAGGCGCCGAACGCCTCGCTGCGCGATGCGAACGGCAACCTCACCGTGGTGAACGGCCAGTTCACCAGCGCGAACTTCGGCACCGGTGCCGGTGCGTCCGCTTCGGGCGCCGCGATGGCCACCGGCGGCGTTGGCACGGGCGGTGCAGGTACGGCTTACGGAAACGCCACGGCGATCGGCAACCAGCTCAACGTCGTGACGGTCGGTAACAACAACACCGTGGTGGTCAACGCCACACAGACCAACAACGGAGACCAGACGGCGATCAACACCGTCAACGGACACTGAGTTCAAGAGAAAGCCAAAGGGAAGCCCCTCCCATGACACCTCGCGGAAAAAAACATCTCCTCAAGCCGTTGGTCTTCCTGATCGCGGCCATCGCGCTCGAAGGCTGCATCAGCCCGACGGCCGACAGCGTCACCGGACGTTACACCGCCCCGATCGGCGGCTCGCCGGTGATCTCGAATGAGACACCCTACTCGGCGGCCCTGCGCTGCATGGCGGGTTACACCGCCCAGCGTCCGATCCGTATCGCGGTGGGACAGATCGCCGACTACACCGGCAAGAGCGAAAGCGACAATTCGGGACGCAAGATCACCCAGGGCGCCGCTCTGATGGCGATGAGCGCGCTCTCGAAGGCCGGCGTGCAGTTGGTCGAGCGCTTCGACACCTCGGTCGCCGAGATGGAGCTGAAATACGCCAACAACCGGCTGATCGGCGCGGACCAAAACGGTGGCCCGGACTATCGCCAGATCATCGCGGGCTCGATCCCCGGCTCCGACTACTATCTCGTTGGCGGCATCACCGAGCTGAACTTCAACATCCGCTCGGAAGGCGCCTCCGCCGACGGCGGTGAGACCGCAACGAACGGCATCAAGGGTTCGACCGGCGGCAACATGTACGTCATGAATGTCGGCCTCGATCTTCGCATGGTCGACACCAAGACGCTGCAGGTCGTCGATGTGATCAGCTATCAGAAGCAGATCATCGGCCGCCAGGTTTCGGTCGGCGTGTTCGACTTCCTGGGCGCGAACTTCTTCGACGCTTCGGTCGGCGAAAGCGCGCTCGAGCCGATCCAGCTCGCGGTCCGTTCGGTGATCGAACGCGCCGTGCTCGAGATGACCGCCCGCCTCTATCACACCGGCGGCGCCTGCACCGCAGCGACCGATCCGCTTGCCGGACCGGACGACCGCCACACGCCGGCCCCGTCCGGCAATCCCGCTTACACCCCTGTCACTGCTCGCAATGAGGACAACAGCCATGACGTCACGCCTCGCCAGGACCCTTATCGCTACTACGGCTCTAGCGATCCTGTCGGCAGCCCCGGCTTGCGCGGGAGCGAATGATCACGGTGGCCAGGGCACGACCGCCGGCAGCACGATCCTGAACGGACAGGTCACGTTCGGCGCGCAGTGGTCGACGCTCAACACTGTGGTCGACGGCGTCAACGGCGACGTGATCGTCCAGGGCCAGGCGGCGGGCAACGTGCTCGACGCGGTGACCTTCGACAACACCCATGTCGACAGCACCCAGGACGCCGAGAGCACCAATATCGGCTCCGAAGTCACGGCCGGCGTGTCGAACGTCAATGGCAGTGTCGGCATCAGCGGCACCGCGGTCTGCAACTCGACCGACATCTCGACCGATCCGGCGGTGACCGCCGTCAAGAGCAACCAGTATTGCGGTGCGCAGGATCCGGGTTCGACGGTAACGGCCAATGTGAACAACATAGGCGGGGACGTTTCGATCGCCTCGACCGCGTTCGGCAACACCTTCAGCGAGGATACCAACGCGCTGAGTGCACCGACGCAGATACGACAGGCGAACACCTCCAACGTGTTCTCGACCGCGACGGCCAATATCGCCAATGTCGGCGGCACCGTGGCGGTGACGTCGAGCGCAGTCGGCAACCACGCCCAGGTCGTTCACTACACGGACAATTCGAGCACCGGCGGCAACTGACGCCGGCAGGTTCCGCGAGGACCGTCGCCGGGGGCAACGGCGACGGTTCGGGAGAAGGAGGGCGCGAGCCCTCCTTTTTCTTTTGTCCCGGTGGGGCTGCATTGCGCCGGTTCCCGCGTCGTGTAGGCTTCGGAGCGCAACCGCCTTTCCGATCACATGACAGAACCTTCATCGCGCGCCGCCGCGGAATTGACCTTTCGCGGCCTCGTTCTGGGCGTGCTCATCACGCTCGTCTTCACCGCGGCCAACGTCTATCTGGGGCTGAAGGTTGGATTGACCTTCGCGTCGTCGATTCCGGCGGCGGTGATCTCGATGGGCGTTCTGAGCGCCTTTCGCAATTCATCCATCCTCGAGAACAACATCGTCCAGACCGTCGCCTCGGCGGCGGGAACGCTGTCGTCGATCATCTTCGTGCTGCCCGGCCTCGTCATCGTCGGGTGGTGGACGGGCTTTCCGTTCTGGACTTCATTCCTGATCAGCGTCGCCGGCGGCGTGATGGGCGTGCTGTTCACGATTCCCTTGCGGCGCGCGCTCGTCACCCAATCCGATCTGCCCTATCCCGAAGGCGTTGCCGCGGCCGAAGTCCTGAAAGTCGGCGCGGGGCAGCGCGACGACGGCAGCAAGGCGGATCCGGCCGAGGCGCGCGAGGGTCTGCTTGCAGTCGTTTTGGGCGCTATTGCGTCGCTGGCTATGGTGCTGATCGCGGCGACCCAGATCGCGGCTGCCGAAATCCAGCGCTTCATCGCCACCGGAAAGGGCGGCGGAACCACCATCGACGTGACCTTCTCGCTGGCGCTCGTGGGTGCCGGACATCTGGTCGGATTGTCCATCGGCATCGCCGGCATCACCGGCGTGGTCATCGGGTGGGGCATCGCAGTGCCATGGCTGACCGCCGTCATGCCGGCGCCGGGCGGCGATCTCGGAGCCCATGTCATGGATATCTGGGCCCATCAGGTGCGCTACATCGGTGCCGGCGCGATTGCAGTTGCGGCGATCTGGACGCTCGTCAAGCTGGCGAAGCCGGTTGTCACGGGACTGATGTCCACCGTTCTCGCCGCGCGGGCGAAGGTCGCAATCGACAGCGACCGCGACATAGGTGGGGGATGGATCGCGGGCCTGACCGTGGCTTGCCTTGCGCTGAGCGCCGCGGTCATCGCGAGCTTCGCGAGCGGCGCCGGACTGGGTGGCCAGGCCTTCGCGCTCACGCTCGCATCACTGCCCTTCGTGCTGGTCGCCGGGTTCCTGATTGCGGCGGTGTGCGGATACATGGCAGGGCTTTTGGGGTCATCGAACAGCCCGATCAGCAGCGTCGGGATCCTGACCGTGGTGTCCTGCGCCGGGATCGTGCTGCTGGTAGCGATGCCGGGACCGACGGCGCCGCTGGTCGCCTTCACCCTGGTCGTGACGGCGGTGGTGTTCGCGGTGGCGACGATCTCCAACGACAATCTCCAGGACCTGAAGACCGGACAACTGGTCGGCGCCGCGCCGTGGCGGCAGCAGATAGCACTACTGGTCGGCGTAGTCGCCGGCGCCGCAGTGATCCCGCCGGTGCTCAATCTTCTCGCCGGTGCCTACGGCTTTGCCGGTGCACCGCACGCCACCGTCAAGGCATTGGCGGCGCCGCAAGCGACGCTGATCAGCGCGCTGGCACAGGGCGTGATCGGACACAGCCTGAACTGGAAGATGATCGGTATCGGCGTGCTGGCGGGCGTCGGCATGGTGGCGGTCGATGAATTCTTTGGCCTGATGAAATGGCGGCGCCTGCCGCCACTGGCTGTCGCCATCGGAATCTATCTGCCGATGTCGGCGACGCTGGCGCTGACGCTCGGATCGTTTGTTGGCCATTGGTACAACCTTCGCGCCAAGCGGGCGCGCGATCCGGTGCGCGCCGAGCGTCTGGGGACGCTGGTCGCCTCCGGGATGATCGTCGGCGAGAGCCTGTTCGGCGTCGCGTTGGCGGCACTGATCGTGGGCACGAAGGATGCGCCGCTGGCACTCGTGCCGGCCGATTTCGCGTGGGCGAACGGCATCGCGGTCTTGCTGTTCTTCGCGCTGGTCGCGGGGCTCTATGGCTGGATGGTCCGGCGGAACGCGCGCGCCTAGGCTTTCAGGGCCTCGGCCAGCGCGAGGACATGCTTCGCCTGTTTCAGGTGCGGTTGATCGAGCATTTTGCCGTCGAGCGATGCGACGCCGGTGCCGACCGCAAAGGCGGCGACCACCTTGCGCGCATGTTCGACATCGGCCGATGACGGGGTGAAGGCCGCATTGATGGTCGCGACCTGATCGGGGTGGATCGCCAGCATGCCGGTGAAGCCTTCGCGCTGGGCGCTACGGGCGGCGCGTTCGAGCCCGGCAGCATCGCGGAAATCGGCATGCAGCGTCTCGATCGCATCGACACTGGCGGCCTTGGCCGCAAGCAGCGTCATCGCGCGAACCATCTTGTGAACGAAGAGGAACTCGCCGGTGTCATCGCGATTGGTCGCGGCGCCGAGCGCCGCGGCAAGATCTTCTGCGCCCCAGCTCATCGCCGCGAGACGTGGCGGGGGAGAGCGATAGTCCTGCAGCGAGAGCACGGCGGTCGGGGTCTCGGTCGCCACGGGCAGGAGATGGACCGAACGCAACGGCAATCCCGCCTGCGTCTCCAGCGTGATGAGATGGGCGTCGAGCACCAGGAGATCCTGCGGACCATCGGGCTTCGGGACGACGAGGCCGGCCGCGCCAGGCACCGCGACTTCCATGTCGGCGACGAAATCGGCCGAGCCGACCGGATTGATGCGCACCCAGATCGCAGCGCGATGGCTCTCGCGCAGATATTCGCGCACGAGACCGCGAGCCTTTGCCCGGTTTTCGGGTGCAACCGAATCTTCCAGATCGAGGATCAGGGCATCGGCAGGTGACGATTTCGCCTTGGCGAGCTTCTTCTCGCTGTCGGCAGGAACGAAGAGGAGGGAGCGGAGGATCATGGCGCCACCTTGGGCGCGCGGTGCATTAGGGCGCTGCGCTTGCATTGTGCGACGGTTTCGCCGCGCTGGTTGATCGCCTTGTGCTCGAAGACAACGATCCCCTGGGTCGGGCGCGACTTGCTCTCGCGGATTTCAAGGACCGTGGTGACGACATGGAGCGTGTCGCCATGGAAGACCGGCTTCGGAAACGCGACATCGGTCATGCCGAGATTGGCAACGGTGGTACCGAGTGTCGTCTCGTGCACGGAAATCCCGATCATCAGGCCGAGAGTGAAGAGCGAATTGACGATACGCTGACCAAATTCGGTGGTCTTGCCGTATTCCTCGTCGAGGTGCAGGGCAGCCGGGTTGTGCGTCATCGCGGTGAAGAGGATGTTGTCGGTTTCCGTCACCGTGCGGCGGATGGCGTGATCGAAACTCTGGCCGATGGAGAATTGTTCGAAATAGAGACCGGGCATCGTGCTGCTTTCTGGCGACGGCGCGTTCTAGCAGGATTGAGCGCGCCAATCACGCAGCGATGAGCTTGGCCCCGCGTGCCAGAAGGAGGAGGCCTTGCGCGGCCAGCGGTTCGGGGTCGATGACCGAGATACCGGTGCCCGCGAGCGCTTCGACGTAATCCACGGCCACGGCGCCACGCGCGGCAAGGATGATGGGCGCGCGCAGGTCACCAGCCAGTTTTGCCGAGGAAACCTCGTCGCCGATCAGGACGCCGCTGACGAAGGCCGCGGTGTGCCGTGCGTCGAGCGTGCCGAGCAGCCGGCGGGCGCGGGCCTGGAACAGGCCGCGAGTCACGCCTTGGGACGAAGCGGCCAGACCTGCGCGAAACGCATCGACCGACGGTTCCTGCGCCACGCCGGTGGCGAGCGCGCCTTGCGACAGAAGTGTGGCGCGGATTTCACCGGTCATGTGCGTGCGGAAGCCGGAGATGCGGCCGGATTGAAGCCTGGCCCATTTGCTGTGGGTGCCGGGAAGGCAGACGACCGCATCGGGATTGTTCGACGCCAGCGCGAGCAGCAGGGTTTCCTCGCCGCGCATGACCTCGCGCATATCGCCTTCGGCAAAGGAAATGCCGGGAACGATGAAGGCGGGGCGCTCGAATGGCACCTGCAAAAGCGCGGCGGCGATATCGTCCGCGCCGGCCGGCGCGGCGACATAAGGCGCGTGGAGCCAACCGCGGTCGCTGCCGATCATGCCGCAGAGCAGGATCGGCGCATCTGGCCAGCGAGCGAGCCAGTCACCAAGTACAGCGCGCAGCCGTCCGGCGTAGTCCCCGGTGCCGGCGAAGACGCCGTCCTCGGCGCGGCGGATTTCGCGCGCTGTTCCGTCGGCGGCGATGGCGAAGGCGCGGAGGCTGGTCGAGCCCCAGTCCACGCCAATGAGAACTGTCATGAGGGCAGTGTGACAGCGGCGCGGCGGCGTGCAAGCCGCGGCCAGGCGACGTTCACCGCAAGCCCGAGCAATACCAGGGCGGCGGCGATCAGCTTCCAGCCTTGCAGGGGCTCGCCGAGCAGAAGCGTGGAGCAGCCCATACCGAATACGGGAACGAGCAGCGCGAAGGGCGCGACGGTGGCGGCGGGATGGCGATTGAGCAGCCAGCCCCAACTCGCATAGCCGAACATCGTGTTGCCGACCGACTGATAGAGCACCGCCGCCCAGGTCGTGAGATCGGCATTTGCGACGCCGGTTTCGATCGCCGGCCAGCCGTCATAGAGCAGCGACAGCACGAGAAGCGGCGGCACGGCAAAAAGGCTCGACCAGATAACATAGGACAGCATGTCGGTCGTCGCACTCGCCTTGGCGACCTGGTTGCCGCCGGCCCAGCCGAGCGCGGCAAGCAATACCAATATGAGCCCGAGCGCGGTCACGTCGCCGCCGCGATGGGCGATGATGATACCAAGGCCGACGGCAGCCAGAACCAGCGCGACGAGCTGATACGACTTGACCCGCTCGCCGGTGAACCACATGGCGAGGCCGACGGTGAAAAAGACCTGGATCTGGATCACCAGCGAGGCGAGGCCGGGCGAAATAAAGCCGTCCATCGCGATATAGAGAAGGCCGAACTGGCCCGCGCCGATGAGCACGCCATAGGCGGCCAGATGCGACCAGGGAACCTTCGGGCGGCGAATGAACAGCGCGGCCGGCAGGAAGGCGAGCGTGAAACGCAGCGTGGCGAAAAGCAACGGCGGCAGATGGGTGAGCGCAATCTTGATGACGACGAAATTGCTGCCCCAGACCGCCATCACCGCGACGGCGAGCAGGATATGCGGCAGTGGCAGGTGGCTGTCTTTGTGCGTCATGGCGGCAGAGACTTATGTGGGTGGAGGACTGTGCGGTAGCGCCAATTATGCATTGCCACCCCTTGCAAAGCGCGGGCTTCAGCCTTGCCGCTCGTCGAGGCGGTTTATGATCATGATCTTCTGCCAGATCTTGCGGCCAAGATCGGAGGTCAGTTCCTCGACCCCGGTCACGGCGGTGACGATGGCGGGATCGGGATTGGATGCCGCGTAAAGAGCCGCGAGCTTGGCGATCAGCGCCAGCAGCTCCGCGCAGTAGTCGAGATAGCGCGAGAGTTCGAACTCGGTCATCCGGCGTTCTGGCGAAGACGGTGTCGCGCTGCCACCGGCAAGCAGGATCGTCGGATCCTTGGTGAGCTGGTGCATGTCGACGACATGGGCGAAAGAGCGAAGCTCGAACAACTGGTGCAGGATGCGGCGGCGCTTCAGGCGTTGCTCCAGCGTGAGAACGAACCACAGTGCCGCAAATGCGAGCAGCAATAGATTGACGATCGAGTCGAGACCCTGGGTTATGCCGACGACATCGGCCCGGGCGAGAACCGCCGACCAATCCACCAGACGCGCGACGTAGATCTGGGCGGCGAGACCTGCGATCACCGCGACCAGCGCGAGGGCGCGCAACGGCAGGTTGGAACGATTGAGTTCGTCCACCCGCGCCGCCGTCGCGCGCGCGGTCTCTGTAAGATCGGCGGCGACCACGGCGAGACCGGAGCCCGGGAAACGTTCGGCGATGCGGTCGCGCAGGCGCGCGACGGTCAGGACGATCTTGCCGGCGTCGAGAACGTGGGTGGTCATACCGGCCGACGATACCGCTCCAATTGCCGCAAGCCCATAGATTACGGTGTGCGCAGGCGGCCGTGCTTGCTAAATAGATATGGCGGGGCATGCGGGTGAAAGTGGCGATGGGCGGAGTGACGGCGCGGCTGGCGCGCTTCTATCGCCGTTCGGAGGGCGCCCGCGGGCTCGCCCTGCTCTCGCCCACCATGATCATCATGGTTGCCGCGCTCGCGGCACCGCTGGCGCTGCTGACGCTCTACAGTTTCTGGACACAGGCCGGCTATGGCGTCGATACCACGCTGACGCTGGCGCAATATGCCGATAGCCTGGGCCGGCCGACCTATCGCGCACTGTTCTACCGCTCGATCGAAATCTCGGCGGCGGTGACGCTGATCACCGTGCTGCTCGCCTATCCGATGGCGTATTTCGTCGCCTTCGGCGTGGAAAAGTCCAAGTTCATCTGGCTCATCCTGCTGACCATTCCGTTCTGGACGAGCTATCTGCTGCGCATCTTCGCGTGGAAACTGATCCTCGGCTACAACGGCGTGATCAATTCGGGGTTGATGAGCCTCGGGCTGATCCATGCACCGCTCGAATTCCTGCTCTACAATCCCTTCGCCGTCGTCGTCGCGCTGGCCCATGCCTGGGCGCCGTTCGCGATCCTTCCGATCTATGTGAGCCTGGAGAAGATCGACCGCTCGCTGCTCGAAGCCGCTTCCGATCTCGGCGACGGGCCGGTGCGGCGCTTCCTGCGCGTGACGCTGCCGCTGTCGCTGCCGGGTGTGATCGGCGCCGCCGTGCTGATTTTCGTGCCGACGACCGGTGACTACGTCACACCGGCGCTGGTCGGCGGATCGGGCGGCGTGATGATCGCCAATGTGATCGAGGAGCAGTTCGACAAGGTCGGCAACTGGCCGCTCGGCGCCGCGCTCGCCATCGCCAGCATGGCGGCGGTCGGCATCGCGACGCTGCTCTTCACCGGTGCAATGCGCGCCGCGGCGCGGAGAATCCACTGATGCGGCGCTCGCGAATCGGGCTCTCTCTCTATGCGGTCGCATATCTGGCGTTCCTCTATGTGCCGGTGCTGTTCCTGCCGCTGTTCTCGTTCAACAATTCGGTGTTCATCGCTTTTCCGCTGAACGGCTTCACCACCCAGTGGTACGGCCAGATGCTGGCCGACAGCGCGATGCTGCATGCCTTGCGCAACAGCCTGGAGGTCGGAGCAATCACGGCCGCAGTATCGACCCTGCTCGGCCTGCTCGCGGCCAAGGCGCTGACGCGCTATCGCGTTCCGGGCGGCGGCGCGGTGCTCGCCTTCACGTCCTTGCCGCTGTTCATCCCCGATATCGTGCTCGGCATCTCGCTGCTGATCCTGCTCAATCTTGCGGGCGTGCCGCTGTCGCTGGTGACGGTGATCGCCGGGCATTGCCTGATCTGCATTCCCTTCGCCATCACCGTGCTGATGTCGCGGCTCGACGGCTTCGACAAGAGCCTGGAAGAAGCCTCGCTCGATCTCGGCGAGAACGGCTGGATGACGTTCTGGCGCGTGACCTTTCCGCTCGCCCTGCCCGGCATCATCTCGAGCCTGCTGCTGACCTTCATCGTCTCCTTCGACGAGTTCCTGATCGCGTATTTTCTCGCCGGCAGCGAGGCGACGTTGCCGATCTATATCTGGGGCCAGCTGCGCTTTCCCTACAAGCTGCCGGCGGTGCTGGCGCTGGGCGCGCTGATCCTCGTCGCGTCTGCAATATTGGTGGTGATCGCCGAATGGGTGCGCAACCACGGCATCAAGGACGGTAAACGGGCGGTGGTCGGGGCATGAGCGAGGACTTTCTGCGCATCGCGCATGTCAGCAAACGCTTCGGCGGCGTGACCGCGGTGGACGATGCCGATCTCGCGATCGCACGCGGCGAGTTCTTTTCGCTGCTGGGGCCTTCGGGCTGCGGCAAGACCACCTTGCTGCGGATGATCGCCGGCTTCGAATATCCGAGCGCGGGCGACATTTTCGTGGAAGGCGCGCGGATCACCGACCTGCCGCCGAACCAGCGGCCGTCGAACATGGTGTTCCAGTCCTATGCGATTTTCCCGCATCTGAACGTGTTCGACAATATCGCCTATGGCCTGCGCAAGGCGAAGTTGAAGCGGGCGGAATTGCGCAAGCGGGTCGAGGACGCGCTGGCGATGATCAAGCTCGACGGCTTCGGCGCACGGCGCGCCGATCAGCTCTCAGGCGGGCAGCGTCAGCGCGTAGCGCTGGCGCGGGCGCTGGTGCAGCGACCCAAAGTTCTGTTGCTCGATGAGCCGCTCGGCGCGCTCGACAAGCGGTTGCGCGAGGCGATGCAGATCGAGCTGCGGCAGCTTCAGAAGAGCGTCGGGATCACTTTCGTTTTCGTCACCCATGACCAGGAGGAAGCACTTGCGCTGTCGGATCGGGTGGCGGTGATGTCGGGTGGAAGGATTTTGCAGATTGCAAGTCCACGCGAGCTTTACGAGGCGCCGAACTGCCGCGAAGTGGCCGACTTCATCGGCGAGATCAATTTCTTCGACGGTGTCGTGCGCGCGCGTGACGGCGAACGCGCTACGCTTGATGCCGGCGCGGCCGGGACGATGACGGTCGCGGCGCCCGATGCGGCTGGCACGAAATTGCTGCTCGCGCTGCGGCCCGAGAAGATATCGCTCTCGGCCGCAGGCGGGCGAGTGGCGGGAACGGTGGCGGCGGCGGCCTATCTCGGCGAGCGCAGCCATTACAACATCCGGATCGCGGGCCGCGACGCGCCGGTATCGGTCGCGGCGCAGAACACAGCCGCGCAGGCCGGACACAAAGTTGGCGAAGCGGTGCATCTCGATTGGAGCGACGATGCCGTTCTGATCCTGCGGTCCTGACGGATCAGAGAATCGCGGTCATGATCTCCCGCGCCTGCGCCTGAAGCGAACCGAGGCGTTCTTCGAGCGCCGCGAAACTGTCGACGCCGGCGGCCTTGATCAGCAGCGCCTTCAGCCCAGGCGTCGCACGCTCGGGATCGAGCGTGCCTTCGAGCGCGATGCGCAGCACTTGCGTCAAGGCATGTTCCAGCGTCGCTGCCGCGATCAGCGTGCGTGCATGGCCGGCAGAGAGCAATCCCGCCGCTGCGAGCTTGTTGAGCGCGGCGATGGTGTTGGTCGAGAGCACGCCCGGATGACCGGCTGCAGTGAGCTGCAAAGCCTGGGCGACGAATTCGATATCGACGAGCCCGCCTGGTGCGAATTTCAGGTCCCAACGGTTCTTCCCGGGGAACTGTGCCGCGAGCTTGGCACGCATGTCGCGAGCATCTGTCGTCACCTTCAGCCGGTCATGCGCAGCGGTGAGTGTTTTGCGGATGACCGCTTCGATGCTGGACTTGAGTTCCGGGGGGGCGGTGACGACACGGGCGCGGGTCAACGCCATGCGCTCCCATGTCCAGGACTCTTCCGCGTGGTAACGCGCGAAGGAGGCGAGCGCGACCGCAGCCGGACCCTTGTTGCCGGTCGGGCGCAGGCGCATGTCGACCTCGTAGAGCCCGCCCGCACCGGTGTGCACGGTCAGTGCCGCGATCAGCCGCTGTGCGAGCCGCGCATAATAGGCGATGACCGGAAGCGGCTTCGGCCCATTGCTCGCTTCGGCATCTTCGGGAACCTCGTAGACGAAGATGAGATCGAGATCGGAGCCGGCGGTCATCTCGCGGCCGCCGAGCTTCCCCATGGCGACAACACCGAAGCTGGCGCCGGGGATCGTGCCGGCGCTCTCGCCAAGTTCACGCTCAACCACCGGCAAAAGACCTGAAATGACGCTTTCGGCGATGTCTGCAAAGGCCGGGCCGGCATCTGCGGCCGTCGCCGCGCCTTCGATGACCTGGACCCCGACGCGGAAAATCTGTTCTCTCGCGAAGCGGCGCGCGACATCGAGCGCGGCTTCGTAGCCTTCGGCGCGGCGCAGGAGGTCGGCAAGTTGCGTGTCGAGCGCGGCGCGCCCAGGCAAGCGATGGAGGAAATCCGCGTCGATCAACGCATCGAGCGTATGCGGCGCGCGGCTCAGATGAGTCGCAAGACGGGGCGCGGAGCCCATGATGCCGGCGATGAGGCGCATCAACTCCGGCCGCGCCATGAGCAGTGAGAAGAGCTGCACGCCCGCCGGAAGATTGCTCACGAAGCGATCGAACTGCGCGAAGGCTGCATCGGGATCCGCGGTGTGCGCGAGCGCAGGCAAGAGTACCGGCACCAGCTTGGTCAGAAGCTCGCGCGCGCGGGCGCTGCGCGTCGCGCGGATGCGGCCGTGATGCCAGCCGCGGATCGCGGCAGAGACATGCGGCGCGTTGCGGAAGCCCATCGCTTCCAGCGTCTGGACCGTGCCGGGGTCTTCCTCGACCCCGGTGAAGACGAGATCGCCCTCGCCCGCGGTCAACGCCTGTTCGCGCTCGAACAGCTTTGCGTAGTGTCCCTGGACGGTTTCGAGCTGTTCCACCAGCGCAGCGCCGAAGGCCGCGGCATCGGGATAGCCCATGAAGCAGGCGATATGGGCGATCTCTTCATCGGATTTCGGCACGTTGTGAGTCTGCTGGTCTTCCACCATCTGGAGGCGGTGTTCGAGCGTGCGCAGAAAATCGTAGGCACGCTTCAGATCATCTGTCGTCGACTCGCTAACGAGGCCTTGATCGCGCAAGGCATCGAGCGCCGCCAGCGTGCCGCGCTGGCGCAGCACCGGTATGCGGCCGCCGAGTATGAGTTGCTGGGTCTGGGCGAAGAATTCGATCTCGCGGATGCCGCCGCGGCCGAGCTTGATGTTGTGTCCGGCGACGGCGATCGTACCATGGCCGCCATGGGCGTGGATCTGGCGCTTGATCGAGTGGATGTCCTCGATCGCGGCGTAGTCGAGATTGCGCCGCCAGATGAACGGAACCATGGATTTCAGGAACGCGTCGCCCGCCTGCGGATCGCCGGCACAGGCGCGGGCCTTGATGAAGGCCGCGCGTTCCCAGTTCTGGCCCATGCCTTCGTAATACGACTCGGCCGCATCGGTGGAGATCGCGACCTGGGTCGCGCCGGCATCGGGACGCAGGCGCAGATCGACACGAAAGACATAGCCGTCGGCGGTGATGTCGGTCATCAGCTTGACGACACCTTTCACAAGATCGACCGCGGCGCCGCGGGCGTCGCCGCGTTTGCGGAAGGGGAAGCGGCGCGGATCGTAGAACACGACAAGGTCGATATCGGACGAGTAGTTCAACTCGAAGGCGCCGTATTTACCCATCGCGAGCACGATGAGGCCGGTCATCGCTTCGAGGACCGCGCCATCGCGTTCGGCGAAATTGGCCCGCGTTGCCGCCTCACGCAAGACGAAGCGTAGCGCGCCCTTCACACAGGCATCGGCGAATTCGGTCAGAGCCTTGGTGACCGCTGCGAGCGGCCAGTGCCCGGCGATGTCGGCATAGGCGATGGCGAGCGCGGCGCGACGCTTGGCGAGGCGCAGTTGAAGCATCGCAGCGTTCTGGCTTTCGGCATCGGCGGCGCCAAGCGCGAGTGCCTTCGCGCCATCAACGACTGCATCGGGGCCACCGGCGGCAAGATCGGACAAGATCGCATGCTCGCGCAGGGCCATCCGCGCGAGAAACGGGCTGTTGCCGAAGATCGCCGCGAAGACCGGCAGCGACGCGGGCGGCAGGGATACGCCTTTTTCGCTGAGCGCCGCAAAGGTGCGCTCGGCGCGCGCGGAATCGAATGGGCGAAGCAAGGGCATCGGGTACAGAATGTCATGTCCGCACGGGCGCGGCCAAGGCTCAGGACGCGGCGGCCGCGCTTTCGTTTCGGCCGCGCGGCGGCGCCGACTTGGCGCGCGGCGACGGCCTCGGGAACCGCATAACGGCGCGCAGACCCGGCTTGTTGTCTTCGAGCACGAGACGCGCGTCATGCAACCGCGCGACGGCGGCCACCAGGCTGAGCCCCAGACCGGTGCCCGGCGCGCTGCGGCTGGCGTCGAGCCGGACGAAGCGTTCGACGACGCGGGCGCGCTCGGCTTCGGGTATGCCCTGCCCGCTGTCGGCGACACGCAGCTCTGCGCCGTCCGGGGTCTCGAGCGCCGTAACTGTGACGCGGCCGCCCTGCGGCGTGTACTTGATCGCGTTGTCGACGAGATTGGCGAGCGCCTGGGAGATCAGGCTACGATTGCCTTCGATCACCGTCGAACCTGCCGGACTGAGCTTGAGGGTGACACCCTTTTCTTCGGCCAGCGGTTCATAAAGTTCGGCGACATCTTCCACGACCGGAGCAAGGTCGATCATCGACATCTTGCCCCGCGCGACGCCGGCATCGGCCTCGGCAATCAGAAGGAGCGCGTTGAAGGTCGTGATGAGTTGGTCTGTCTCGGCGACAGCGGCCTCGATCTCACCGGCTTGTTCGCTGCCCGGGCCAATGTGGCGCAGCGTGGTTTCCAACCGGTTGCGCAGGCGGTTGAGCGGCGTGCGCAGGTCATGGGCGACGGAATCCGCAACTTCTCGAACGCCTTTCATCAGCCGCTCGATCCGGTCGAGCATGGTATTGAGATTTTCCGCCAGCGCGTCGAACTCGTCATGCGATGGACCAATGGGAACACGGCGCGTGAGATCGCCGCCAATGATTTCGGCGCTGGTGCGATTGATCTGGTCGAGGCGCCTCAGCATGTTGCGCGCCATCAATCCGCCGCCCGCGAGACCAAGAACAAGGACGAGCCCCACCGTCCAGGGCAGCGTGGTGGTGAACAGGCGCTCCGTCAGGTAGCGCTCGTGAACGTCCTGTGCGATGAGCAGGTAGAAGCCGCCGGCAAGCGGAAAGACCCGGCCGCGGGCGCGGCGCGTCTCGATCTGGTTTTCGGTGCGCCGCTTGTAGTCGAATTCGACGAAATTACCGGGATGTTCCAGCGTCCGTGGCCAGGAGTCGAGATTGCCGACTATGCGCTGCTGAAAGGAATTGGCGAGCAGATAGAGTCCCGGTCCGCCATGCGAGGAACGCGTGGCGATGAGATCCGCAAGGCCGCGCAGGCCCAGTTGGAGATACTGAGCGTTGAGTTCGGCGATCTCGCCCTCGATCACCTGATCGGTCTGCGAGTCGAGGGCGCGCTTGGTATTCCAATAGGTGAAGGCGAGCAGCGCCGCGACGGAGACCGCGAAGACCGCGACATAGACGAACACGATCCGGTAGGCCTGGGTGCGGAACACCCGCGGCCGGAAGGTCGCATCGTCGCTACGCAGCCATTTGGCGGCAGGCGTTTCAGACTCGGGCGGCACGGATCATGTAGCCCGCGCCGCGCACAGTGTGGAGCAGCGCAGTGTCGAAGCCCTTGTCGATCTTCGCGCGCAGACGCGAGATGTGAACGTCGATCACGTTCGTCTGTGGATCGAAGTGATACTCCCAGACGCTTTCCAGCAGCATCGTACGCGTCACGACCTGACTGGCATGGCGCATGAGATATTCGAGCAGGCGGAATTCGCGCGGCTGCAGATCGATGGCAGCGCCGCCGCGCTGGGCCGTTCGGGTGAGAAGGTCGAGCTCGAGGTCGCCGACTTGCAGCCGGGTCTTCACGGCCTGCGGCGAACGGCGGCGCATCAACGCCTCGATTCGGGCGAGCAACTCGACGAAGGCATAGGGCTTGGTGAGATAGTCGTCGCCGCCGGCCTTCAGGCCTTTGACACGATCGTCCACTTCGCTGAGCGCCGAGAGGAACAGCACCGGCGTGACGTTGCTGTGCTCGCGCATGTCGGCCACGACTTTCAGGCCGTCCATCTTGGGCAGCATGCGATCGATGATGGCGACATCGTAGGGCCGCGAGAGCGCGAGAGTCAGACCCGTTTCGCCATCGGCGGCATCATCCACGACATGGCCGGCTTCTTTAAGACCGTTGACCAGGTAACGCTGGGCTTCGAGATCGTCTTCGACAACGAGAATGCGCATGTGCCCTCCAGGCTCGCAATCAGGGTCCGCACCGGCGGCGGCAACGGGGGGATGGGGGCCGCCGCCGCCGGTACGGAAACCGGATGGCGCGGGGGAGCGCCGCCCGGTGTTCGGGAATATCTATGCCTTGCCGATATCGACCGCGACGAAGCGCGAGCCGCCCTGGGTGGCAACCAGGAGAAGAACACTGTGATGACCCGCAGCACGTGCGGCGTTGATGAGCGCCACGACGTCCTTGGGACTGCGGACCGGCTTGTTCGCGACCGAGATCACGACATCGCCCGGCTGGATGCCCTTGTCGCCGGCATCGCTGTCGGGATCGACACGGGTGACGAGCACGCCGCTGACGTCGGAGTCGATGTTGAAGTTCTGCCGTGCTTCCGGCGTGACTTCGGCGAGGCCGAGGCCCATCGCCGACATCGAGCCGGCGGCGGCGCCGTTCTGGCCGTCCTCGTCGCCCGGCGCGTTGTTGGACGCGACTTCCGCGTCGGGGCGGGCGCCGATCTTCGCGCTGATCGTCATCGGCTGGCCGTTGCGCATGACTTTGAAGGTCGCCGTCGTGCCGGCGGGCAGAGATGCGATATGGCGTGTCAGATCGCGGCTGTCATCGACCGCGTTGCCGTTGAGCGCAACGATCACGTCGCCCTGCTGGAAGCCTGCCTTGGCGGCGGGACCGCCGGGAACGACTTCGGCGACAATGGCGCCCTTGGGCGAGGTGATGTTCAGCGTCGAGGCGATGTCGGGCGTGATGCTCTGGATGTTCACGCCGAGATAACCGCGATCGACATGGCCGTGAGCCTGGAGCTGGGCGACGACGTCATGGACGATCGAGGCGGGAATGGCGAAGCCGATGCCGACGCTTCCGCCCGACGGAGAGTAGATCATCGAGTTCATGCCGATGACCTGGCCGCGAAGGTCGAAGGTCGGGCCGCCGGAATTGCCGCGGTTGATCGGCGCGTCGATCTGGATGAAGTCCGTATACGGACCGTTTCCGATCTCGCGGCCGAGCGACGAGACGATGCCGGCCGTGACCGAGTTGGACAGGCCGAAGGGGTTTCCGACCGCAACGACCCAGTCGCCGACGCGGACGCTGCGATCATCGCCAAACTCGACCGACGGCAGCGGCTTGTCGCTCTTGATCTTGAGCAACGCGATGTCGGTGAGTGGATCGGTACCGATGAGCTTGGCTTCGAAGCTGCGCCCATCGGGGAGCTTCACGGTGATCTTGCTCGAATTCTCGATGACGTGGTTGTTGGTCACCACGAAGCCGGACTTGTCGATGATAAAGCCCGAACCGGCGGAGATCGCGCGGCGCGGCGCGCGGCCCTGGCCGAACTGGTTGAAGAAATTGCGGAACGGCGCCGGGACATCGGCGGCCGCCGTGGCGGGCTCGACGGTGTCGGCGGTGATGGTCACGACGGCAGGGCTCACGCGTTCCACCAGATCGGCAAAGCTGAACGGCGCGCCGTTCTCCAGCATGTGCGGCGTGCCGCGGGCCGCCGGCTCCGTCGCGGCCATCTGGATCGGCGCCGCGGATGTCTTGTCCGACGGGGCAACGCCGGGGACGAAGGCGAAGGCGGACAGGCCGACCAGAACGACGGCGGCCACGGTTCCGAGGGCGATCACACGCGAGCGGCGCAGGACGGAATTGGGACCAAGTTGGAACATGGGAAGCTCTCCTTGCGACGGCGCTGCATGCGCCTAATATGATCTGTATCTTGCCCAATTCATTCCAAAAGATGAAATATTAGCAATAAATTGGTGCTTTGGGCATTCCGCCAGGATTTCCGCGGGTTTTATTCGGAGGCCGGACGGCGGCTGGCCCGGATCACGACCCAGGCGGCGGCGCCCAGACACACCATCAACACCAGAAAAGGTGTCAGCCATAAGGCGTAGGTGTTCGACTCGAAGGGCGGCTTCATCAGGATCATGTCGCCGTAGCGGGCGACGAGGTACTGCTTGATCTGCGCATCGCTTTCGCCCGCCTGGATGTGCTTGCGGATCAAGGCGCGCAGGTCCGCGGCCAGCGAGGCATTGGACTCGTCGATCGATTCGCCCTGGCAGACCATGCATCTCAGCTCCTTTTGGAGCGCGCGGGCGCGGGCTTCGAGCGCGGGATCGGCGAGCGTGCCGGGTGCCGGAACGGCCAAGGCAGGAACCGAGACCAGAAGCGCGAAGACGATGGCGAGCAGCTGCTTCATTCGGCGGGCGCCGCCATCGCATCGGGCACGGCGCGCGGCTTGCGCATCCGGCTCCACAACGCCGCCAATCCGCCGAGCGCCATCACGAGACCACCGAGCCAGATGAAGGGCGCCAGCGGGTTCACATAGGCGCGCAGAATCCAGTGCGTGGCATCGCGCCGGTCGCCGAGCGCGAGATAGAGATCGGTGAAAATCGTGGTGCGGATCGCGGTCTCGACGGTCTCCTGGCGTTCGGCCGGAAAGACGCGGCGTTCGGGATGCATCACCGCGATGGTCTCGCCATTGCGCTTCACGGTGACGATGGCGCGAGCCGCGTCGTAATTCGGACCTTTCACGCCGACGACATCGTCGAGCCGGAGCTCATAACCACCGACATACATCGAGTCATGAGGTCCCAGGACTTCGAGCGCCTCACTGCGCCATAGCGTCGTGCCGGCGATGCCGATCAGTGTGACCGCGAGGCCGGCATGGCCGAGCATGGAAGCGACCGAGGCCGGCGACGCGCCGCGCCAGCCGCGCGTCCAAAAGTCTATGGCGCTCGACGCGATCAGCCATGCTGCAACGGCAAAGGCCGCGGCGCCGAAAAGCGAGCGCGGCGTCGTGAAGGCGAGGATCAGCGCGAAGGCGAGCAAGGCGGCGCCGAGTGCGGGATAGAGCGTGCGCAGCGCCGCGCGCAAATTGCCTCTGTGCCAGCCCAGCCGCGGCCCGAACGGCACCAGGATCAGCATGGCAAAGAAGAACGGCGCGAAGGTTGCGGCATAGAAAGGCGGGCCGACCGAGATCTTTGTGCCGGTGAAGGTGTCGAGCGCGAGCGGATAGAGCGTGCCGACGAATACCGTTGCCGCCGATGCAGTCAGGAATACATTGTTCAACAACAGCGCTGTTTCACGGCTCACAGGTTCGAAACTCGCACCCTCTTCCAGACTTGGCGCGCGCCAAGCGAAGAGCGCGAGCGCGCCGCCGATGGCGCCGAAGATCAGGAACAGGATGTAGGTTCCGCGCGTGGGATCGCTGGCGAAGGCATGGACAGACGTCAGCACGCCCGAACGGACCAGGAAAGTGCCGATCAGGCTGAGCGAGAAGCCGGCGATGGCGAGCAGCAGAGTCCAGGTGCGGAAGGCGCCGGTGCGTTCGGTCGCAAGTGCCGAATGCAGCAGCGCCGTCGCCACCAGCCAGGGCATGAGCGACGCATTCTCGACCGGATCCCAGAACCAGAATCCGCCCCAGCCGAGTTCGTAATAGGCCCACCAGCTCCCGAGCGCGATGCCGAGGGTAAGCGCGATCCAGGCGGCGAGCATGAAGGGCCGCGCGGCACGAGCCCAGTCGCGTTCCCTCACGATCAGTGCCGCGGCGGCATAGGCGAAGGCGGCGGAGAGCCCGACATAGCCGGTGTAGAGCATCGGTGGATGCACGGCCAAACCGAAATCCTGCAACAGCGGATTGAGTCCATTGCCCTCGAACGGCGCGGGGTCGAGGCGAACGAACGGATTGGAGGTGAACAGGATGAAGACGATGAAGGCGACAGCAACGAGCCCCTGCACGCCGAGCGCGGCCGAGGTCAGCCTGTCGCTGCCGCGCTTCAGGAAAGCGATCGCGGCGGAGTAGACCGACAGCACGAAGACCCAGAGCAGCATCGAGCCTTCGTGGTTTCCCCAAACGCCGGAGATCTTGTAGATCAGCGGCTTCAGCGTGTGCGAGTTCTCGGCGACATTGGCGATGGAGAAATCGTCGGTGACCGAGGCATAGATCAGCGCGCCGAAAGCGAGCGCGACGAAGACGAATTGGCCGGTGGCGCTGGACGTCGCGATGCCGCGTGACAAGCTGCCGGCAACGCGCGCGCCAGACAGGCCCGAGAGCGTCTGAACGATGGCGAGCGCCAGCGCGAGGCACAGCGCGAGCAGGCCGATTTCGCCGGTCACTGATTTTCCTTCCAACGGCCGGAACGCTTCAGCGCGTCGACGACCTCAGGCGGCATGTAGCGCTCATCATGCTTGGCGAGGACTTCGGTGGCGCGGAAAGTGCCCGAAGGCTCGAGCGCGCCGAGCGCGACCACGCCCTGTCCTTCGCGGAAAAGCGCCGGAAGGACGCCATGATAGATCACGGGCACGCTCAGCTTGCCGTCGCTGACCGCAAAGTGAACGTCGGCGCCGGGACCCCGCGTGACGCTGTGCATCGCGACGAGGCCGCCGATTCGGAAGGCGATGCCGGGCTGAACATGCTTCGCGGCGACGTCGCTCGGGCTGTAGAAATAGAGGACGTTGTCCTTCAGCGCATAAAGCGTGAGGGCGGCGGCGCCCGCGCTGGCGAGAAGGATTGCGGCGGCGAAGGCGAAACGGCGGCGTTTTTTCGGGGTCATGGTTCTGAAGCTCGCGCGGCCGGACTATAGGAGCGAAGCGGAGTGGGGCCAACCGCAGGAAATGGTCGCAGTCGAGCCATTCTGGCGCCCCAATTCGATGCGACACTGATCGTGGTCAAAGGGGGCATCCGTCATGACCCGTATTCCCGCAGCACTGGCGCTGACACTGACCTTGTTGCTCGCCGCCTGCTATCCGCCGGTGACGCGTCACCCGGTCGGAACTACGGCCGGCCTCCGCAACGATCCGGCGATTGCCGGCAGCTGGCGCACGCTGCCGTCCGGTGACGACAAGGGTGGCGGATATTTCCATTTTCTGCCCTTGAAGAATGGCGGGTTCACGGTGATCGCGATCCCGAACACCGCCGATCCGGCGAGCGACTGGCTGCTGGCGGCGGTGACCTCGGCCCGTTTCGCGCCGGGCTTCGGCTATCTCAACGCCTGGCTGGTCGATCGCGAGCGCAAGCGGCTGGCCGACCAGCCGGACGGAACCGTGCCCCTGCTCTATCGCTTCGACGGCAAGGGCGTGCTGACTCTCTACATGGTCGACGAAGACGCGGTGAAGGCAGCGATCCGCGCGCACCGGATCGCCGGCGATGCCGGAAAGCGTGACACCGACGATGCGGTGATCACCGCCGATCCGAAGGCCCTCGATGCGTTCTTTCGCTCGCGCGAAGGCCAGGCGCTTTTCAAGAAGCCGTTCGTGATCCTGAGGCGGGAACGCTGACCGCCCTCAATGCGAGGAGCGGTGCAGGATCTCGTCCGCGAGGCCTGTATCGTAGGCGAAGCCGTCGGGCGTGAGCGCGATCTCGCGCGGCCACACCGCGCGGGCGAGGCCCTTGCGGGTCAGCGCGTTCCACACCGCCTCGTTGTAGAGACCCGTCGCATCCTTGCCCGAGACCACGGCATCGCCGAGGTGGAAGTGATCGCCATGGGCGGGCGGAAACTGCGCGATGACGATGTCGTCGCCGCGCCGCTGCGCCGCGCCCGGCACGCGGGCCAGCGCCTGCAGCAGCGTCAGGGTGCGCAGCTGGAGCGGATTGAGCTTGAGCGGGTTGATGCGGGGCGGCATGGCGGGTCCTTGAGACAGAGGCGCTTCCTTTGGCACGCCGCCATGCAATTTCGCAAGGCGGGGCTATAGTCCGGCCAGCAGATATTCGGGAGACGCAGATGGCCGGGCCGTTCGAAGGAATAAGGGTGATCGATTTCGGCCGCTATATCGCCGGTCCGTTCTGCGCCGCACTGCTGGGCGATCTCGGTGCCGACGTCATCCGGGTCGAGAAGCGGGAGGGCCGTGAGGACCGCACCCTGGTCTCTCTCGCCGAGAACGATGACGGCAGCCCGCGCGAGGGCGCGATGTTCCTGCAGATGAACCGCAACAAGCGAAGCATGACCTGCGATCCGATGAACGATGCCGGGCGCGAGGTCGTGCGCCGGCTTATCCGCAGCGCCGACGTGGTCGTCGCCAATCTGCCGGCGGAGACGCTGAAGGCCATGGGGCTCGACTGGGACAGCGTCAGCGCGCTCAATCCGCGCTGTGTGCTGGCAGTCGGCACGGCGTTCGGTCTCGAAGGGCCTTATGCCGGCCGTGTCGGTTTCGACGGCGTGGCGCAGGCGATTTCGGGCGCAACATGGTTCTCCGGCACCGAGGAGCAGCCAGTGCGTTGCAGCGCACCCTATGTCGATTTCGGCACCGCCTCGCTGCTGGCGCTCGGTGTCTCTGCGGCCCTGCGCGCACGCGAGACCACGGGCAAGGGACAAATGGTCGAAGGCGCTCTGCTGCGCACCGCCCTCACCTTCTTCGCGCCGACGCTGATCGAGGAAGACAAGATCGCGGTCGGCCGCCTGCCGTCGCTGAACCGCAGCCAGACGGCGGGGCCTTCGGACATCTACAAGGCGAAAGACGGCTGGATCACGGTGGCAGTGAACGGCGATCCGCTGTTCCGCCGCGTCTGCCGCCTGATCGGCGCGCCGGAATGGCTCGAGGATCCGCGCTTCGCTTCCGACAAGGCGCGCGGCGACAATGGCGAGATCATCTCGGCGCGTGTCGGTGCCTGGGTGGCAGAGCGGACGAGCGCCGATGCCGTCGCCGCCTTCGAGGGCGCACGCGTGCCGGCGGGACCAGTGCTGCGCCCGCGCCAGACGCTCGACGATCCGCATGTGAAGGGCGGCGATTTCTTCGCCGAGATCGATTATCCGGGGCTCGGCAAGGCGAAGGTCGCGGCGACGCCGGTCAAGCTGCATGGCACGCCCGGCACGGTCCGCAAACGCCCGCCACTGCTCGGCGAACATACCGACGAGGTCCTGAACGAACTCGGTTTCAGCGCGATGGAAATCGCGGCGCTGAAGCAGGAGGGCGGGGTTTAAGCTGCAGCGCTCGCGCCCATCGCGGCCTTGCCGCGGCGGCGGAGGTTTTCGGCTTCGGCTTCGCTGAAGAGCAGTGCCGTCAGCGTGCAGCAGTATTCGAACTGGCGTTCGACCACGCCGCGGCGCACGCCTTCGGCGGTGCGCAGCTCCTTCACCACATCCTCGATATAGCCCTTGAGGTGGTAGCTCATTTCCTCTTCGGCTTTCTTGGCGCTGGCGCCGAAGGACGCCGCGGCGGCGAGGTTGCGGCAGCCGACGACGAGGCGCGCATAGCGCAGGCCGCGCTCGTGCTTTTCGCCATCGATCGTCTTCGTGAAATCCGGATATTTCGGCCCGCCGCCGAAGCTGCCGCTCTTCTGCATGGGCAGGGCGGAGACGAACTCCTTCGGCGCGCGTTCCATGAAGCCTTCCATGGTCTCGGCAAGCGCGGCGCGATCCTTCATCAGACGCTGGCCCCACTTGCCGTCGCGGCGGATCTCGATGCCCTTGACGATGCCGCTGGAGAGCGTGGTGAACTGGGTCAGCGCTTCGAGCAGGACGACTTCGTCGAAAACGGGATGGCGCGCCTCGCGAACGATGCGGCCGAAATTCTCGATGTCGCCGAAGATGATCTCGCCGACAAGACCCATATCCGTCGAAGAGATCAGCGTGTCGTTGCTCTGGCGCGCGACACTGACCGGCAGCTTGAGCGCTTCCCAGGGCCGCGCCAGGCGATGCATCGCGATGACGGCCACGTAGGGCGCAGCGTCGGGAACCTTGTCGATGAGGCGGCTGTAGATGTCTTTCAGACCCCACAGGATGTCGTCGGTCAGCGCGGGCACCGGCCGCGGCATCAGATGCTGGATTGCAGAAACGTCTTCTCCAACGGAAAGCAGCAGCGCCATCTCGCCCGCATCAGCCGCGATGATGTCGCTGCCGAGCTGGCGGCGCGCGACATCCTTTTCGGCAAGGCGCGCCTGCATGACCGCGGCGGCATCGCTCCAGAAACGCTGGGCGCGGTCGCGCGCGCCTTCGTGCTTGCCGGCGATGGTGAGGTTCTTGAAGTCGCGGATGTAATCCTTGGTCTGTTCGACCATCACGGTCTGACTCAGCCAGGACCAGACCGGCATCACGCTGCCACGGGCGATCAGGCCCTTCTGCTTCGTGCTGCGCGGATAGAGCGTGAAGAGATCTTCGAATGGCGCACAGAAGGCGCGCAGCGGCGTCGGCGTGCGGTCGGAGCCCGTCGTACGGCGAAGGGCGGGACGCAGGCCTTCGAGGATCATTTCGTGCGGCAGCGATTTGCCGTCGATCAGCCGATCGATCTCGACCGCCTGCGCGAGGCGCGAGGCAATCTGCTCGGGGAGACCCCCGAGGAACGATTTCAGCACTCCGGCCCGTTCCGGCGACACCATTCAAGCCCCAGCTACGCGGCCGTCTGGCCAGCGCAAACACAAATCCGTACGCAGAATATCGCCGGGACGGTTAATGCGGTGTTTCTCCGGATCAGGCGATGGCCGGCAAAACGAGGCGCACGCCGAGGCCGCCGAATTCGGACTCGCCCAATTCCATGCTGCCGCCGTAGAGCTTGGCGATATCGCGGACAATGGCGAGGCCCAAACCCGTTCCGGGGACGCTTTCGTCGAGCCTTTCGCCGCGTTCGCCGACGTGCCGGCGCTCCTCGGGCGTGAGGCCCGGGCCGTCATCCTCGACGGCGAGAACGAACGTCCCGCCCTGCGGATGGGCGCTGACCCGGACCCGGCCCTTGGCCCATTTGCAGGCATTGTCGATCAGGTTTCCGGCCATTTCCTCGATATCCTGGCGCTCCCCGCGGAAAGCCAGGCCGGACGGCACTGCAACCTCGATTGTAACGTCCTTGTCGCGGTGGATACGGCGCAGGGTACGGGCGAGGTCGTCGATCACCCCCAGAACGGGTGTCCGGTTTCCAAGCACGTCGAGCGCGCCGGCGGCGCGGGCGCGGGCGAGATAGTGGTCGACCTGGCGTCGCATCACGGTGACCTGTTTGTTCACCGAATCCGCAAGCGGACCCGGCTGGGCCTCGGCCTCGCTGGTCAGGACGGTCAGCGGTGTTTTCAGGAAATGGGCGAGGTTGGAGACATAGGACCGGGCGCGGCCGACCACTTCGGCCGAATGCTCGATCAGGCTGTTGAGCTCGGAGGCAAGCGGTTCGATCTCTGCCGGGAAGCGGCCTTCGAGGCGGCGCGAACTTCCGGCGCGGATGCGATGCAGAGCGGCAGTTACCCGGCGCAGCGGTTGCAGGCCGATGCGCACCTGGATGAAAACAGCGGCGACGAGGCCGAGGCCAAGCACGACAAAAGACCAGATCAGCGTGCCGTTGAACTCCGCGATGCGGCTCTCGAGTTCGCTGACATCGCCCGCCACAGTCAGGACATAGGCGTGCGGCTGACCGGGGGCCACGCTGTCGAATTCGATTCGGCGCGACAGCATGCGCAACTGCTGGCCGTCCGGCCCCTCGCCATAGCCCGTGACGATGCCATCCTTGTTGGCCGGCATTTGCGAAATGAAGGTCAGGCGCCGGCCGGGATCGAAAAGCGAGTGCGAAATGAGGACCTGGCCGGCACCAACCGGTGAGACCTGCCAGTAGGTTCCCGAATAGGCGCGTTCGTAGCTCGAACTCATGTAACGCGGCTCGACCCGGATCGCACCGCTTGCATCGTGTCCGGTGGCGGCCACGAGCGAATCGAGATCGTCGGCCAGATCGGCATCGAACCCTGCCTGCACCGTCGTGCGGAAGGTGTTCGACAGGATGAACCCACCGGCGACAAGCGCCAGCAGGGTCCACACCGCAGCGACCGCGATCAGGCGGAAGGCGAGAGAATCGAAGCGAAATCCACGAAAGCGATTCA
Source organism: Pseudomonadota bacterium (assembly GCA_018241025.1). Lineage (GTDB taxonomy): Bacteria > Pseudomonadota > Alphaproteobacteria > Micropepsales > Micropepsaceae > Rhizomicrobium. Next base: position 122,582 of record JAFEEQ010000018.1, on the reverse strand, counting down.
ATGTTCAGCGCCTCTCCCGCTCCCCGGATGGGGAAGCGTGTGCTGCGGACATGTCACCGCTATGCCGCCGGCTTTTCGTCGAGGCAATAGCCGAGGCCGCGCACCGTCTGGATCAGGTCGGTGTCGAGCTTCTTGCGCAGGCGTCCGATGAAGACCTCGATGGTGTTGGAATCGCGGTCGAAATCCTGATCGTAGAGATGCTCGACCAGTTCGGTGCGACTGACGACCTTGCCTTTGTGATGCGCGAGATAGGAAAGCAGCCGGTATTCGAGACCGGTGAGCTTCACCGGATTTCCGTCGACGGTGACCCTGCTGGCGCGGGTGTCGATGCGCAGCGGGCCGATCTCGATCTCGCTGGTGGCGAGCCCGGCGGCGCGGCGCATCAGGGCGCGCAGGCGCGCGAGCAGTTCTTCGGTGACAAAGGGCTTGGCGAGATAGTCGTCCGCGCCGGCATCGAAGCCCGCGACCTTGTCGGACCAGCGGTCGCGCGCGGTGAGGATCAAGACCGGCATGGTGCGGCCATCCTTGCGCCACTTCTCCAGCACGCGGACACCGTCGAGCTTGGGCAGACCGAGATCGAGCACCACGGCATCGTAAGGCTCGGTGTCGCCGAGGAAGTGGCCTTCCTCGCCGTCGGACGCCGTGTCGACCACGTAGCCGGCATCGGTCAGCGACTTCTTCAAGAGCCGCTGGAGATCCTTGTCGTCCTCAACCAACAGAATACGCATGCTTCGCCTCAGTGATGATGGCGTCCGCCGCCATTGTCGCGATCGCGGCCGTTGTCGCGGCCGCCGCCATTGTCGTGACCGTTCCAGCGTCCGCCGCCGCCATGGCCGCCGCCGCGCCAGGGACCGTCGCCACCGCCCCAGTCGCCCGAGCGGCCATTGCGGTCGCGCCCCGAGTTGCCGTTGTCCCAATTGCCGTAGGAACCGTCGTCGCGCCAGTTCGAGTGGCGGCCGCCATCGCCATTGCCGCGATTGTCGCGCGCGTCGTCGTTGCGCCGACCGCCGCGCCATTCGCCTTCGCCACCGCCGGTGCTGCGATAGCGCCCGGTTTCAGGATCGGCGTCGAAATAGAGAATGCGTCCCTGCGGCGTCATCCACTTGATGCGGTAGTGGACGCGGCCGTTCTGGTCCGTCCAGGGCTCGGCATCGGAGAGACGGCCGGGATGTTCCGCACGGATGCCCGGGAGGATGCTGTCCAGCGTGCTGCGCGCCATTGCGGGCGCGGACAGCGTCAGCGCCACGAAAAGAGCAGGAAGGAGCAGCTTGAAACGCATGGTGCCATTTAATTGCGTGCGCCTGAACCCAACATGAACACGCCGTCCAGAGCCCGTTCAGCCGCACGAGGTCATCTTACGCGACATGGAACGGACGCTCCAGTTTGGAACACCGCTCCGGAAACAACCAATCGGCCCCGCGCGGGTCCAAAGGAGACGACGATGACGTTCAAGACGATCCTGAAGGCCGCCGCTGCGGCCGCCCTGTTTACCATCGGTGCCGCCGGCGCCGCCGACGCGATGCCGTATCACGGCCGCCCGATGCCGCATCCGGTCGCGCGCCACGAAGTGCGCCGCGTGGTCGATCACCGCGTCGTGTTCGCATCGATGCACGCGCGCCATATGCGCTACATCGGCACGCCTCACTTCGTGCGCGGGCACTACGTTATCCGTTCGTTCGACCGCTTCGGACGCGTCGCGTTCGTCGAGATCAACCCCTACACCGGCGCCGTGATCGGCTTCTTCCGCATCTGACGCCCCGAACTTGGGGTGCGGTCTCATGGCAAGCCCCTCCCTGTGAGGCCGCACATTCAAGCGAGGAACCCGCATCGGCGAAGGCCGGTGCGGGTTTCTCATATTCAGGCGACGTTGCGCTGGGGCTCGATGCGCCAGGTTTCGAAGCTGAGACCGAGACGGCGCAGATCGCCGAGCACTTGCGCGAAGCGGCTGAGCACCATGGCGCCGCTTTCGTGCAGCTTCGCATCGCGCGGCGAGACCTGCGGGTTGATGAACCCCTTGCCCTTGGATTTCACGATGTCCTTGTCGTACAGCATCTGCTGCACGTAGCGCCGCGTGGTCTCGTAGGGAATCCCGGTGCGCTTGGAGATTTCCAGTACGGTTACAGGCCTGCGGCGCTCCTCCGGAGGCGATTGTGCAAGGGTCGCGAAATCCCAGGCTGCTGCGGCGTCTTCAGTATAAGGATCGGCATTGGCCGCCATGATCGCGCTGAAGATGAAAGCGCGGACCATGTCGGCGTCGTGCGCGAAGATCCCGCATTCGACGAGGCGCAGCACGAAATCGATGACGACATGGCGGACGCCGAGATCGGGCGCACCGATCTCGTTATCCTCCGGCGGATGGACCGGGCCGCGGGCGAAGCTGCGCAAATCGAAGCCGACCGTGGACAGGCTGCGCAGCATACCGACGAAGCGCGTAAAGGTTCCATCGGCGAAAGCCGCGAATTCGGCGCCCGCCATCACGGCATTGGGAACCAGGACACCCTGCCCGTCGCGCCGGCCAAGCCCGGCTTTTTCCAGTGCTACGACGTGCCGGCGCGTGGTTTCATAGGCAAGACCGAGAGATTCCGAGAGGGCCAGCACGCTGACCGGTTTGAGCGCGTTGTCGCTTGCCAGCCAGGGCGCGAGACCATGACGCGCCAGCTCCGAAAAGCGCGGACGATTGGATTGCGCGATGGCGAGAAAGATCACGCCGCGAACGAGATCGCCCTGCCAGCGCACCAGAGGCGGCAGCGTCGCGATCATGAATTCCAGACTTTGGCGGACGACCAGCCGGACCGGCGGCCCCGAACTCACCGACATCGCTACGCAACAGATACAGCCCCGCGGCGATAACAGCGGAACGCTGCCGCCGCGTCAAACGCCGGCCTCAGGCCTCTTCGCGAAAAACAGCCCATTCCGAGAGCGCCGCGCGTTCCGAGACCAGCGTGTTGATCGGCGCCGCCTCGTCGGCATGGCCGATGGCGAGACCGCAGAAGATCATCTCTTCCGGCGGGACCTTCAGATAGTCGCGGATGACCTCATGGAACGGTGCCCAGGCTTCCTGTGCACAGCTGTGCAGTCCGTATTCGCGCGCGAGCAGCATGATCGACTGCAGGAACATGCCGAGATCGGCCCACTGGCCCTGCTGCATCTGGCGGTCGATCGAGACGATGAGCGCGACAGGTGCACCGAAGAATTCCCAATTGCGCACGAATTGGGCAAGCCGGCCCATCTTGTCTTCGCGCGGAATCCCGATGGTGGCGTACATCTGCTCGCCGACCGTGAAGCGCCGGGTCTTGTACGGCTCGGTCAGGTTCGGCGGATAGATATGGTACTCCGGCGTACCGCCGCGCGGGTTGACCGCCATCTGGGCCTTGGCCCGGCGCACCAGCTCGTCGCGAGCCGCGCCCATCAGAACGTGAATCTTCCAGGGCTGGAGATTGCCGCCGGACGGCGCCCGAGAGGCCTTGACCAGTATCTCCTCGATCGTCGCGCGCGATACCGGGTCGGGGCGGAAGGCGCGGATCGATTTGCGCGTGGCGAGCGCTTCGCTGACGTTCATGGGACCTCCGGCGGGGACGGCATGATGCGCAAGGATTTCCCGCACGCAAGGTCACGCTACGGCAGACCGTGGGCGTGCAAACACCCAAAACGGGCACGTTGAATATCCAGGAACTCCGCGGAAAGCCTGACTTCCATTTGTGACGGTTTACCAATCTCATGGGCGCATTCGATTTTCGCCCCGAAACGCGGTTAGGCTTGCCTTCGGGTGATGACGGGACCAGGTCCCGCGCGATTGGGGGATTGCGATGCTTAGTGGAATGGCACGCTGGCTAGGCGCCTGCGGCCTGGTTGTGGCGCTCAGCGGTTGCGGCGGGATGCTGCTGCCGAGCCAGAGCGAAATCGGACAATCCAAATTCGAGTCCTACGACTCGGTGCGTTCCGCATTCAACAACATAAGTCTGAACCAGACATCCATGCGCGACATGGCGGGGCTCGGCTTCGACACGGCGACGACGCCCAATGTCGCGGTGCTGTCCTATCTCGATATCGTCGAGCGCTTCATGCCGAACAGTTCGATCGCCTTCGACAAGCTCGACCCGGCGGTACAGTCCTGCATCATGGCGCGCTCCAGTTGCCAGGGCTACGTGTTCAAGGTCGAGCATCACGAGTATCAGCGCACCGGCAGCCTGTTCCTCGACCTGTTCGGCTTCTCGCGCACCACGCGCGAGACCGGATGGACCGCGCAGGTTCTGGTCCTGGTGCAGGACGGCGAAGTGACTCACAAGCTGCTGTCCGGCGAGCCGCATGTCGAGATGGTGCGCGACGATGTCCAGCCGCTCGGCCCGATGCAGAACCTCGCCGGCATGTTCGCCGTCGGCACCAGCGCGGCGATGCGGACGATCAAATAGCCTCGATCGCCCGGTCGAACAGCGCATTGAGACGCTCGCGGTCGCTGATGCGCGGTTCGTACATCTCGAGCGCGACGAGCACCGCCTTGCTGCCGGCTTCGCGGTAGAACTCGCCTTTCACGCCGTCCGAGTCGGCGAGCAGCAAAAACATATCGATCGCCTCGAGGAGATAGTCGTCCTTGTCGATCCGGCAGTCGATGGTCTCAGGCATGGCCCGGCGCTTTCTTCGGGGCGCGGTCGCCGAACCACCAGACGATCGATGTGACGGCCGCGAAGACGAGACTGTCGGCGACATAGGCGCGGTCGATGTCGCCCGGATCGAGGACGAAGAACGCGGCGCCGAGGAAGCCGGAGAGGCCAAGGGTGAGCGCCGGGCGCACCAGAGCGCGGACCGCATTCACCCAGGGATAGGCGGCCGGGATGCCGCCTTCGGCAGCGACCGATGCGGTGAGGCCGCTCCACGAGCCCTGGCTTTCGGCGATGTGGATCTCCTGCTCGGTCTCGGCCGCCTTGGCCTGCATCTGGAGCTTGAGGAGATCGGTCTCGTGGCTCCACTCCGCCTGTTTCTGTTCAAAAGCCTGTTTCGCTTCGAAATAGCCGAAGACCTTCGTCGCGATGTTGCCGACGAGACCGAACAGGCCGCCGCTTACGGCCGAGGCGCCGGTGCCGAGGATGTCGCCAAGAATGTCCATTTTGCCTTGCTCCTTTGTCCGTAGAACCAGTGCGCGGGATGCGCCCGCGTATCGAGATGCAGAAAAGTCTGGCCGAAGCCGAAGCCGCGGAAACCGGCGGCGCGTGCCGCTTCGTAGAGACGCGCGGGATCGTGGCCGAAGAGTGCGACGTCGAAGGCAAGCGTCTTGTGCTGCGACAGCGGCGCACCGCCGACGCGGGCGTTGTGCAGCGCGCAGCGATGGCCGGAATCGATATGCAGCGGCGCATTCATCGCAACGCGGAGACGTTCGAGGGCGTCGAGCGCGTCGGGCCGGATGCAGACTTCGCCGCAACAGGGACAGGCGAGCTCCTTCGGCGTGAAATGCGGCCAGAGCCATTCGGCGGCCGGCACGACGCCGGGATGCGGATAGAGGCGGGTCATCGCTGTCACTTCCGGCCGTAGACGAGGATCGTGCCGGCAGAGATCTGCCCGCCGCTGACCGCGAAGCGCAGCGCATTGTCGGCTTCGGCGACGTCGCGGATCCCGAGCGAGGCACGGTCGTTGCTGGTGGTGCCCAGCTGGAACTGCGTCAGTGCGACCGTGGTGCGGCGGCTGGCGACGTTGAAGTCCATGATGCGCGCCTCGAAGGCACAGGTCACGCTGCTCGTCAGGCTCGAGCTCAGTTGGACCTCGTCGGTCAGGCCTGCGTTGCCGTACGAAATGTAGGACGTGCTGGCGAAGCTGGCGCCGTTGTCGGTCGAGACACGGAAGAAGAAGTTCTGTGTCGAGCCGCTGTTGTGCTGGAGGCCCCAGGCGAGGACGAGCAACTCGCGACAGCCCGAAAGGCCGGTGAAATCGACGTTTGCGACATTCGCAGACCAGTTCCAGCTCGCCACCGGCTCGCCCCAGGCGCCGCCGGCATTGGCGGAGACGAGATCGGCACCGAGCTGGGCGATGCTGCGATTGGTCCAGGCGCCGGATTTGCGCTGCACGACGTCGTCGTTCGACGGCGCGAGCGCGGCGATGGCGGTGAGATCGGAATCTAGCGGCTGGAGCGCCGATGCCGACGCGTCGACATAGTGCTTGGTCGCGGCATGGAGAGACGCGGTGGGATCGCCGGCCAGGGTGGCGAGGCCGCTGGCCTTGTCGAGCTTGAGCGCTTCGGTCCAGCTCGAACCGTCGGGAGAGACCTTGAAGTGGAAATCGTCGTCGCCCGTGAGGCCGATCTCGGCGCGGCCGGAATAGCCGGTCTGATAGAGCAGCGAGGCGGTGTCGCCGGCGGCGGTCTTGTTGACCTTGAACTGCACGCCGGCGCCGATGTTATCGAACAGCACGGCCGAGGATTTCACCGCGAGCTTGTTGGTCGCGTCGGCACCGGCGTTGATGCCGACCTGCGGCAGGTTCTGGAACGAGATGAGCGATGTGATGTCGGCAAAGCCGGTGCCGTCGTAGAGCAGCAGAACATTTTCGTCCGATATATAGAGGGTGAGGCCGGCGAAGGGCGCGGCAAAGCGCCAGTCGCCGTCGATGCAATACGCGATCGCGCCGTCATGGCCGGACCAGTCGCCGGTCGCACTTGCCGCCACGAGATAGGCGTCGCCATCGGTGGGTGCGCCAGGCGGTGCGGTGAGGTCGCGATCGAGCACGCGCGGCGCGACGAGCGTATCGAGCAGGACGAGCGCGTCATTGTGGGTGACATGCTTCTGGGCCTGCGCCGCCGCGAGAAGCGGGAGCGCAGTGCGGGGGGTGGTGGACATGTGGTGTTCCTCTCAGAGGTAGAAGCTTGCTTCGGCGCCAACGCCGCGGCCGTAGGCCGGGGAGAGTTGGTAGACGATGAAACGCAACGGCGATGGCAGGCCGGACGGGAAATCCGTCGCGATCTGCGCCGCGGTATAGGTGAGCGACGATGTCGAAGACGACAGCGTGCGCAGCACGCCGTCGCTGCTGTCGAGGATGTCGACTTCATAGGCTTCGCTGTCTTCGCCCAGCGGCACGTCGGTCTGATCCCAGCTGTCGCCGCCGATGCGGGTGCGGCGTATCCAGCTGAGTACGACATCGCCGCCCGAACGCGCGGCCGCGAGTTGCACCGGCGCGTAGGGGCGAAGGCCGATGGCGACGAATTGTTCTTCTGCCGTCTGCCAGCTCGCGTCGGAGAGCGGCTTGCCGGCCGGACCCCAGGCGTAGTGGAAGGGCAGCGTCGCTTCGGACAGATCGAGATCGAGCTGCGCCAGAGCGCCGTCGAGCAGCACCACCGGCGCACCGGCAGCGACGGGTGCGCGCATCGCGCCTTCGCTGCCCGCCTGCCCGCGCAACAAACGGGTCAGCGACCATTCCTTCGGCGCGGTGAGCGTCGCGGTGGCGAACTGGAGCACTTCCCACCCGCCGTCTGCGTTCTGCACCGCGAGCGCATTGGCGCCGCCGAGCACGGCCAGATCGTCGGCGGAGGCGAGCGTGCCCGACCAAAGACGGATGGCAAGGGTGTTGACCATGTCCCAGCGCCAGAGCGGCCCGGAATAGAAATCTGCCGTGGTGCGGCCGATGACGGCGGCGCGGGTGAGCGTGCGCGACAGGGCGAAGCCGCTGTCGCTCGGGCTTTTCATCACCTGCACGCTGCCGGGCCAGGGCGAAGCGTAAGCCGCGACATGCGGTGCCCAGGCGATCTCGCTTCCAGTCAAGAGTGGGAGATCGAGGAAGACGAGCGCGGCGCGGCCGGATTGGGTCAGCGTCTGTACCTGTCCCGGTGCGCGCGACGGACCGGTGAGCGGTTCGTAGAGCGACGGATCGGTGGCGACGGCATCGATGCTGCGCGCGCCGGCGTCGTCGATTTGCGTGAGACGCAGGCGATGGGTGCGGCCGCCGGCGGCGAGCAGGATCTCATCGGTAGGATCGCAGGCGATCCGCGAGGGCGGCAGGGCGAAATGCGCGCCCTCGCGCATGACCCACGCATCCTGCAGCAGCCGCGTGCCGATGCCGATGGCCTGGCCCTGGTCCATCACCAGCGGCAGCGACGATGACGAGACGCGGGCCGAGAGCACCGTGGTGCGTCGTGCCTCGGCGCTCGCCTGGCGGTAATCGGCTTCGGCATCGATATAGGCGATGCGCGAGACGTTGGGCAGATCGGTCTCCTGCGCGCGGGTGAGCGCGAAGGCAGCGGTTTCGTTTTCGGCGATGACGAGATCGTCTTCGTTCAGTGTCTGCGGATCGGGTCGGCCGCGCGGCACGCAGCGCATCACGCCCTGGCTTTCGACCGCGTCGAAATGAAAGGCGAGCGCCAGCGGCGCCAGAGCGTCGCGCGCGCTCATCGTATCGGTCACGGCGAAACCGGTGACGAGACCGTCGAGTGCGCCGGTATCGATTGCCGCCGAGGGCGTTTCGCTTGCGATCTCTTCCACAAGGCCGTCGAGCGGAACGACACCGAGACGGCCGTTCAGCCAGTGACCGAGGCGCCAGTTCGCGGCGTCGCCCCAGACATCGGCACGCGCCGGAAAATAGGGATAGGGCCGCGCATCCCAGCACCAGACGAAGATGTTGCCGACCATGCGGCCGGAGTAGAGCGTCGCCGCGGGGTTGTTCGCGCTGTCGGCCCAGAACCCGAGATGGGCTTCGAGGAAGCGGCGCTGCATGAGATCGTCGCGCTCGCCGTTGGAATAGTAAGGCAGCGCGCTTTCGGAGGATTTGGGATCGACGAAGACATTGGGCTGGTTCGCGCCCTTGTCGATGGCGGGGCAACCGAGCTCGGTGAACCAGACCGGTTTGCTGCCGGCGATCCAACCGGTCGGCGTCGCGCTCTCGCTGCCGCCGGGGCGGTCGTAATGCGTGTTGCTCCACCAGTTCCACAGATCCTTGGCGCGCCAGACCCAGGGCTTGCCGGCGCCGTCGGTGATCGGGGTGCGGGTCTGCGCCGCGCGATCGGCGTCGCTGGCGTAATACCAGTCGTAATCCTCGCCGCCCCGGATGTTCGAGGTGAGATAATCCAGATCGTGGATCGCGGTCGGGCCGGATGGGTCGTAGTCGAGATGGCCGGTGCCGTCGCGCCAGTCGGCGAGCGGCAGGTAGTTGTCGATGCCGACGAAATCGATGTTCGAATCCGACCATAGCGGATCGAGATGGAAGAACACCTCGCCGCCGCCTGTCTGGTGGTTGGCATATTCGCTCCAGTCGGCGGCATAGCCGAGCTTCACGGAGCTGCCGAGGATCGCGCGCAGATCGGCGGCGAGGGCTTTGAGCGCGGCGACGGCGGGATAGGCGCCGGTGTCGTCGCGGATCTGCGTGAGACCGCGGAATTCGCTGCCGATCAGGAAGGCATCGACGCCGCCGGCCGCGACGGCGAGCAGCGCATAGTGCAGCGCCATGCGGCGGAAGCCCCAATCGCTGCCGCCGCTCCACGACACGCTTTCGCCATCGACGGTGAAGTCGGCGGCAGTGGCGCTGCCGAAGAAGGCGTTCACCTGTGTCGTCGCCGTGGCGGTGCCGTCGACCGATCCTGGGGCGCCGGGCGCGGGCGAACAGGTGATGCGGCCGCGCCAGGGATAGGCCGGCTGCGATGCCGCGCCGGTATAGGGATCGGTCAGCGTGTTGCCGCTCGCGATATCCATGAAGACGAAGGGGCAGAGCATTGCGGCGAGGCCGCGGGTTTTCAGATTGCGGATCGCTTCGACGACCGAAGCATCCGACGGCGTGCCGCCATAGGCCGGGCGGCTGTCGAGCTGGCTGACGAGATGCGCGTCGGCGCGGGCGATGCCGTTCACCCGCCAGGTGTCGGGATAGGTCTTGCGCGAGGCGAGCTCGACGCCGGGCTTCACCGTGCAGGCGCCGGCGCGCAGGTCGCTGCCGAACCAGCCCAGCACCAGCGAGGCCGCCGCCATGTTGGGCGCCAGCGCGGTGAGATCATCGAGTGAGGCGTCGATGTCGCTGGTGCCGGCGGCGTTGTGGACGTTGAGCGGCAGCGTGCCGCCTTCGCCATCGTCATCGCTTTCGATGGTGTCGGCATAGACGAACTCGCCTGCGCCGGGGATGAGCGCGACGCCGGTGAGCCGGTTCTCGAGCGCGTCGGGATCGGCGGCGGCGAGATTGTGGAAAATCTCGAACTGAAGCTGCGGGATGCGATTGCCGAAAGCAGCGAGCGGCATGTCCTCGAACACGATATAGGCGAGGCCGCGGAAGGCGGGCGCGTTGTCCGCGCCTTCGATGGATTCGATCAACGGATCGGGATCCTGCGTCTCGCGGCCGTCGTGGAAGCGCAGCGTGTAGCCGGACGGATCGAGCAGATTGCCGTCGGCCCAGATGCGGCCGATGCGAGTGGCCTTGGTGCAGAGACCGACGGCGAAAGAGATCGAATAGAGATAATCGGTCTCGCTCGCCGGGGGGCCGAAGATGCCCTTGCCGCCGCCGCTGCTGCTCGTGCTTTGGGTTTCGCGATAGCGGCTGGCCCAGATCACCTGGCCGGCGACGCGCACGCGGCCATAGAGACGCGGGATCGGCGCGCCTTCGAGCGAGGCCTGCAGCGACGTGTCGGCGAGGCGCGGGCCGGTGCGATGGGTGCCGGGGCTGAGAGCGGCGTCGATCTCTGTGCCGATAAAGGCACCGATCGCGCCGCCGAGCTGCGCGCCGGTGATGCCGAGAAAGGCGCCGGTGCCGAGCAACGAGCTGCCGAGCTCGGAGCCGACGACGCCGAGAACGAGAGAGGCCATGGTGTCGATCTTTCAGGCGGCGGGAAAGCGGAAGGCGTAAGCGAGATGGCGGCGCCAGAAGGACGTGAACGACTCTTCGCAGACGCTGCGGTTCTGGCGGGCGTGGATCAGAGTGAGCGCACCGCTCTTTTCCGCGACGACGCCGCAATGCTTGGCGGGGCCGGAGCGCGCCATGCGGAAGAGCGCGACATCGCCGGGATCGAGGGTTGCCAGGTCGATTTCGATCAGGTGGCGCCGGCACGCCATATATAATGTCTCGCGGCCGGCGGCTTCGGCCCAGTCGGGCGTGTAAGGCGGCGGCGTCTCGGGTTCGCTGCCGTGCAGCTCGCGCCACACGCCGCGCAGCAGGCCGAGACAGTCGCAGCCGGCGCCCTTCGCGCTGGCCTGATGGATATAGGGCGTGCCGATCCAGGTGCGGGAGGCCATGACGACATCGTCAATTGCCATAGCGGCTGCCTCCGTCGCGCGGCTGTGTCGTCGCCGGCGCGGGGAGAACTGCGTCGTTGCCGGGCATGTAGGGAAAACCGCGGAAGTTGATGCCGTTGGCGAACTTCATTTTGCAGGTCGTGAACTGCTTGTCGCAGCCGGCGACGATGGTGAAAGCGTCGCGCGGCGCGATGGCTTCGCTCATCGCCTGCCAGAGCTCGAGCGCACCGCCGCCATGGCGTTTCACCTCCATCGCGCGGCCGGCATTGGCGCCGCCGGTGAAAGTAAGCCTGCCATTCGTGAACCAGCCGTCGTCGTAGCTGTCGAGACCGGATGCGGTGAAGCGGCGCGCATCGGTTGCGGCGAGAACGGTGCCTGTCGCCGTGAAGGTCGAAGACGAAACGTCTTTGCCGCAACGCGCATCGCCGAGATCGGCATCGCAGGAATAGGCATAGACCCGCCCGACCGGCTGGTTGAAGCGGTGCGCCAGGCCGCGGACCTCGGCGCTGAAACCGGTCTTGCCGCGTTTGACTTCGCCGAGGCTTCCCTTGCGCATCAGCACGCGCTGATCGGGCGCGGACCAGTTGACGCGCCAGATCTCGATCTCGGCGTCGTCGAAAAGACCGGCGGCGAGATCGGCTTCGTTGAGCGAGGCGTCGCTGAGCGCACCAAGCACGGTGAGATTGTCGATGCTGAGGCCGAGCGAGGATTGCACTTCGCTGGCGGTGAAGCCGGTGATGGCGGCATAAGTGAGTGTGTCGACGATCACGGGTTCGTCGTGATCGGTGAAGCCGAGCGTGGCGCCGTCGCGGCGGGCGATCTTCCAGCACCAGCACAGCGTGGTGGCACCGGAATCGAGATGGGCTTGGAGGCCAATGGGCAGGGTTTTCATCTTGGAAATCCGAATGCGAGGCTTGATCTTCCTCCCCGTCTTTACGGGGCAGGAACAGTCAGAGGCGAACTTCAATGAGCGGGATCGACGGGATCTCGCCGGCTTCGAAATTCGCCAGGTTGATCGCGAGGCGGTCGGTGTCGAAGCGTACCGGTACGTCGAAGGCGAAGCCCGCGGTGAGCACGGCGCCATCGGCGGGGGCGGTGTCGAAGGCGATCGTTCCCGCCGTCGCGTCGGCGGTGAAGCCGGAGACGCATTCGATGCCATCGGCGGCGATGCGCACGCTGCCGGCGACCGGCTTGTCGATGCGGCGCGTCCAGCTTGCCGGACCGGAGATGTAGGTCTTGTTCAGGGCGAACACCGTCGTCGTGCCGTCGCCGGTGCCGAGCGGCTGGTCGAGCGGCGTTACGTTCGCGCCCGGCACTGCCGACTGGAAATCGAGCGGGTCGCGATAACGGAAGGCGTGGAGCCGGCCGTTGCGCGCCTCGAAGAAGGCGATCACCGCATGAATGTCGGCCAGCGTCTTCACGCCATAGCCGGCATCGTAGCGCCGCCGCGAATTCGTCCAGACCGCGTTGCGCTCTTCGAAGCCGGAGCCGAGGGTGATGATCTCGGTCTTGCGCTCCGGCCCGCCGGTCGAGTGGAAGGCGATGGCGGTGGGGAATCTCACATCGTGAAAGGCCATCACAAATTCCTCCGCCCGCGCGCCAAAGCACGCGCGAGCATCGCGGCGATCTGGGTTTCGGATTTCAGGAAGCTGCCCGCATCCTGCGCGGTGACGTTGAGTACGATCTGCGCGCTCTTCAGCGCGGCATTGGGTGCGATGTCGCCGGCGCCTTTGGGTACGAAGAGCTCGGGGCCCTGCTCGCCGACGAGATAGGGCACCCCGGCATCGACGGGACCGCCTGCGGCGCGGGCACCGCCGACGGGCAGGATCGCGCCCGCAATCGACGTGATCGCCTGTTCGATCGGCTTGACGATGAACCGCGTCGTGGCGATGCGGTCGAAGTCGGCGAGGATGGCCGTCACCAGGCTGTCCATCGAGAGCTTGCCGCTCAACACGGCCCGCGCGATGGTGTTCTCGACGCTGGTGAAGCTGCGCGTCACCGCGGTTTCGATGGTTCGCGTCGCGCTCTGCACCGGACCGGAGACGAAATTCGACAGCGCATCGGCGGCGGCGCCGAGGCTTTGATCGATGGGTGTATCGGCCATGGTTCAATCCGGGTGCTGTTGCAGGAGGCGCTCGAATTCGGCGCGGGCGAGCGATGCGCCGCCGGATAGCGGCGCGACAAGTGCGCGCCATTCCGGCAGCGAGAGATTCCAGAATACGTCGGGCGACAGCTTCAGCCGGCCGAGCCCGGCGGCGAGGAGATCGCTCCAGCGAAAGGGCGGTCGTCGCCCATGCCTTCGCGGGTTTCGAGGCCGGCAGCGGCGAAAGCCTCGCTGACCGCGGCGACGAGCGCGCCCAGGTCGACGGGCAGACGCAACACATCGGCCGGCGTCAGATCGTGACCGCCGCCACGCAAAAGCGCCGCCGCGACGACGGCGAGATCGGCGGCACGCACCGACTTCAGGCGCGCGTCGACGGCGGAGAGATCGGTGAGTCCGAGACCGCCCTCAATCTCGGCCAGGGCGCCGAGGGTAAGCAGCAGGCGATAGCGCTTGCCGCCAGCGTCCAGCGCGGCTTCGCCACGGATGCGATTGGTCATAGCAGGAATCCTTCATGCAGTGGCGGATGCGCCGGTACGGGAACTTCCGCATCCATTTTGCAGCTTCACCGTTTGCGTCTTAGAGATGCGGAGGAGAGACATGCATAACGATCACACCGTCATGAAAGAGACGGAGAAACAGCCCTGGCTCCAGCCCGTATTGCGCCGGCTTGACGGTGCGGACGCCGAGGGCGCGCCGGGTGCGAGCACCGACAGCCCGATCACGACGTCCTGATCCATCAGGCGAAGCTGAGCGCACCGGCGCTGGCGAGCGACAACGCGATCTTGAGTTCACCGTCGTAAGGCCCCTCATAGCTCAGCGACACGATCTTGAACGGGCCGGTGACGGCACCGAAGCTCGGGATCACGACCTGGAAGTTCGGGCAGCTCTGGTCGAAGAAGGCGCTGCGCAGCGTGGCGTCCGACGCCGCATCCTTGAACACCCCGTTGCCGGAGAGCGTCGCATTCTTGATGCCGCCGCCGGAGAGCAGCTCGCGCCACTGATCGGTGGAATCGGCATTGGTGATATCGACACTCTGGGCGTTGAAGGCGAGCGAGGTCGCGCGCAATCCGGCGACGGTGGTGAAGGTTTCCGGATCGGCGCCATCGCCGATCTTGATGAGCAGGTCTTTGCCTTTCTGGGCAGACATGGGTGTTCTCCTTGAATACCCTCCCTCAAGGGGAGGGTGAATTGGGTTCCAGCAGCGCTTTGAACTTCAGTTGCGCATGCACCGTCTCGCCGTCGCTTTCGCGCAGCGTTTCGCTTTCGAGCCAGCGGATGTCGATCAGCGTCTGGCCGTCGATGGTGAGCGATGCGCCGTTCAGCGCCTCGATCACCGCTTCGCTCGCGAGCCGCGTTTCCTTGCGGCCGGCGGCGTGCGAATAGATGTGGATCGAGAGCGCATGGGCGCTGCCCGGCTCGGTGGCGGTCGACCAGTCGGTCTCGCGGTCGTCGCCGATGACGACATAGGGCAGCGCGGCGCCGCGCGGCACCGCGTCGTAGATGCGGTCGCCGGCGAGGTCCTGGAGATCGCTGCTGGCGACGAGGGTGGCGTAGATCGCCTGTTGCAGGGCCCAGCTGGCGGCACTCATGGCAGTTCCTCGCAATCGAGTTCGACGTAGGCGGCGCGCGGGCCGGGGTCGCGCAGGACATGGATGCGGAAGAGCCGGTCGCCGATCTGCACGCGCTGGCCGGCGGCGAGATCGCTGCGGCGCCGCAGCGCGATGCGGTGGCGGATGCGCGACTGGAGACGCTCGGCGGTCACGGCATCGTCGCCGCCGAGCGGGGTGAGCGCGACCCAGACATCGGCGAAACCGTCCCAGCTTTCGCTGAAACCGCCGCCACCATCCGGCGTGAGCGTGCGCGCGAGCAGCGTCGCGCGCTGGGTGAGTTGGGAAAGCATGGGGCTCAGACCTTCAACAGCCGGTAGGGTGCGAGCATGGCGGCGATGTCCTGCGGCAGCTCTGCCGGGGCTTCGCCGCGGTGTTCGTAGAGAAAGGCGACGATCGCCAGGATGGCGCTGCGCAGTTGATCGGGAACGTCGCTCGTCTGGTCGCCGTAGCCGGCGGTGAAGGCGATGGCGACCGCGTTGATGCGGCGCAGATCCACCGGCGGGGCGACGTTGTCTTTCAGCGTGACGCGGCCGCCGGCGAGGTCGACGGTGTAGTCCGCGCTGTCGAGGAGATGCTCGGCGTCATCGCGGCCATAGGTCTTCACCGAAGTGACGGCTTGCAGCGGCGGCAGGGGCAGCGCGAGCGGGTCGCACCAGCTGTCGCGCCATAGCGTCCAGCCCTGGGTGATTAGCGCGCGGCCGGTGTGCCATTCGGCGCGGGTGCGCGCGGCGGCGATCAGGCGCGTGATGAGCGTGTCGTCGTCGGTGGTATCGACTTTGAGATGCGCCTTGGCCTCGGCGAGCGTGACGGGCTCGATGGAAGGCGGCGAGGTGAGTTCGAGGGGCATTTGGTTGTCTCTTGATTCACGCGGAGACGCGGAGGCGCGGAGTGGGAGCCAAAAATTCCAAACGTCATGGCCGGCCCTGTGCCGGCCATCCATGATCACCACTGATGCATGGGTGTTCATGGGTTGCCGGGACAAGCCCGGCAAAGACGATGGGAAATTTGGTGCTCCGCGTCTCCGCGCCTCCGCGTGATCCTTCAGGACGCAGCGAACTTCATCAGCTTGATCGCTTCGAAGTTCTGGACGCCGCCGCCGACGCGCTTGGTCGTGTAGAACAGCACATAGGGTTTGGCGCTGTAGGGATCGCGCAGGGTGCGGATGCCGATGCGGTCGACGATGAGATAACCGCGCGCGAAGTCGCCGAAAGCGATCGAGTAGCTGTCGGAGTCGATATCCGGCATGTCCTCCGCTTCGGCGACCGGATAGCCCAGCAGCGTCGGCGGCTGGCCGGCAGCGACGCCCGGCGACCAGATGTAGTTGCCGGTGGTGTCCTTGAACTTGCGGATCACGCTTTCGGTCTTGCGATTCATCACCCAGGTGCCGTTGGCGCGATAGGCCTGCTTCGGCGCATAGGCGAGGCTGACCAGCGCATCGGTCGGGTTCGACGAGGCGAAGGCACCGTCGGCGCCGCTCGCGATATAGCCCAGCTTGGTCCAGGCCCAGCTCGCATCGGCGACGATGGTCTCCGACAGGAAGCCCTTCGGTGCCGTGGTGCCGTTGCCGCTGACGAAAGCGGCGCCTTCCTGTTCGGCGAAGACGGTCTGCACCTCATCGGCGAGCCAGCGTTCGATGTCGACCGCGCTGTCGTCGAGCAGGGTCGGCGTCGCCGCCGGCATGGCGTAGAGCTCCATCGCCGGGAAGTCGATCACCGCGAGGGTCGGCGTGTCGGTCTGCGGCCGCGACGCGGTTTCGGCAACCCAGCCGGTGGCGGCGCCGGCCGTGGCGATGGGCTTGCGATAGACATTGCCGCCGATGCGCCGCACCGTGGCGATGGCGCGGATCGGCGAGGCTTTCGCCAGCACGCGGTCGATGGTGGTCTCGATCTCGAGCGGCACCGTGTAGCCGCCATCGCCCGGCGTGCCGGCGCTGAACGAGGCGGTGGTCTTGAGCTCGAGCGCGGCGAGACCCTGGGCATCGCCCTTGCGGACATAGCGGTCGAACGCCGCCTTGGATTCGCGCGTGTCGAGGTCGTTCGCCTTGCGCTCGGTGCCGAGCGCGGGGCGCGCGGCATCGAGGATCAGCGTGTCCAGCGCGCGCTTCTGTTCGTCGAGCGCCTTGTTGATGCGGTCGACCTTCTCTTCGGTGACGACATCGGAAGAGCGGCGTTCGAGCTGGGTCAGCCGCTCATCATTGGCCGCCTTGAACTGCTCGAAGGCGGAAAGGAAGTCGTCGAAAGCGTCGCGGATCTCGGGCGACGCGGCTTTGGTTTCGTATTCCATGCGTGTTCTCCTTGGATGGTGGACTTGGTCCCGATCGCCGTCACCGCACTGCCTTCGAGCAGCGGGAAGGTGACGATCGAGATTTCCCAGAGCTCGATCTCGAGCAGGGTTCGGGTGCCGTTGCCGCGGCGGGCGCGGACGGCGCGAAAGCCGATGGACAATCCGTCGAGCGCGCCGGCGGCGACGAGTTCGCGCACGTCGCGCGCCTTCTCGACTTCGAGCGCGAAGCGGCCGCGGACATAGAGGCCCCTGGCGTCCTCGCGGATCTCTTCCCAGACGCCGATCGGCTCGTTCGCGTCGTGCTGATAGAGCAGCCGCACGCGGTCGGGCGGGCGGCGGCGAAGCGAGCGCTCAAACGCCCCGGGGACGACAATGTCGCCCGCGCCGTCGGCGACGCGGAACAGCGAGGCGTAACCCTCGAAGCCGTCGGGACCGAGTGCGGCCAGGCGCACAGGCGTGTTCGTTCGCGCGAGGCGGGGCCTCACGTGCTGAATGATGGTCATGTGTGTGTGGCCTCCACCCTCCCCTTGAGGGAGGGTCGATAAAATCCGAAGCGCAGCGAAGGATTTTTCGGGGAGGGGTCGGACATCGCGTTTCGACGTCAGACCCCTCCCCGAAATTCGCTCTGCGAATTTCGACCCTCCCTCAAGGGGAGGGTTGTGTCTTATCCAGCTTCGCTTCGATGCGGCTGAGCTGCTGTTTCATCTCGGCGAGGCGTTCTTCCATCACCGCGACACTTTCGATGGCGGCCTGGTCGCGCGCCAGCGTGCGTTCGAGATCGGCGATGCGCTCGGCGGCCGAGCCCGCCCAGAACAGCGCGCCGGCCGTCTGCAACAAAAAAGCCGCCACGAGGGCGGCTGGGAGTTTGCGCTCCGGGGGGAGCGAAAGGGTGTCGGCGAGGGTCATGGTGCGGCGGGTCGTTTCAGAAGTGTCTCGAGATAGCCGAGGTCGGTACGGAGATCGGAGAGGCGGCGCTCGCGCATGCACCAGGCCTCCATATCATTCGCGAGGTTCGTCAGTGCCGCCAGCTTGCCACCGCCCGGAGACCATGTGCTGCCCGACAGCGTCCGGCCGTCAATTTCCGCAGAAAAGAAATACGTGTCGCCATCGGCACCGTGACGGCTATTGGGATCAGCGTGCGTCAACTGCAGCATCGCGTTCCAGGACTGGATGATCCGCATCGCAAGCGACGCATCGATTGGCCGCTCGCAATGCTTCGGCCGGATCAACTCCTGCCGCGCTGGGCGCAACGGAATATGGAGTTGTGCCGCCGCGCGCAGACCTTCGGCCGTATAGTCCCAAAGCCTCGTATGCGCCTCCGATGCGAAGATGAAAGATGTGCCCAGCCGTGTCTTGACGCCGACGACGGCCTCTCCGCTGTAGATCTCTTTGCCGGCCGGTGAGAGGCTTACGAGAGCCATGGACGGCACGCTCAGCATGTCGGCGCGGACATCGGACATAAAGGCTTCTGGAAAGACCGCGCGAACGATGCCGTCATATTCGCTGTTTGTTGTGCCGAAGGCTGGACCGGGTTCGAGTACATCGAGCGAAGCGTCGCCGCCAGTTGCCGCAACCGGCAGCAGCACAAACGCCAGGATGAGCAGGACCGACTTCATCTTTATCAGCCTACCACATCGCCCGCCGGCCCATATCCCGCGGCGGCGCGCTTTTCGTCGGTCGTCAGGAACGTCGCCGCGTTGAGGCGGTCCCAGATGCTTTCGCGTTCGATGGCGAGGGCGTCGACCGCGTCGGCGTCGTAGGCGAGGCGCAGGGTCTCGCCGAAGCGGGGGCTGAGCCAGTGGGTCAGCGCGCTCGCGGTGCGGCCGACCAGCGGCAGCACCGTCTGGCGCCAGAAGGACAGGTTGGCCTCGCGATAGTTCGAATAGGTGTTGTCGCCCGGGATGCCGAGCAGCATCGGCGGCACGCCGAAGGCGAGCGCGATCTCGCGCGCGGCGACGTCGCGGGTCGAGGCGAAATCCATGTCGGCCGGGGTGTAGCTCATGCTTTTCCAGTCGAGGCCGCCTTCGAGGACCATCGGACGGCCGGCATTGCCGGCGCCCTGATAGGCATCTTCCAGCTCGCGCTTGAGCCGCGCGAACTGGTCGTCGGTGAGGCCGGGCGCGCCGTCGGGGCCGCGATAGATAAGCGCGCCGGAGGGCCGCGCCGCATTGTCGAGCAGCGCCTTGGTCCAGGCGGCGCCGGCGTTGTGGACCTCGATCGCATTGGCCGCGGCTTCGACCGGGGAGAGGCCGTAGTGATCGTCGAGCGGATGGAACAGCGTGGTGTGGAGCACCGGCAGAAAGCCGCTCGCCGTGTCGCGCGCGATGCGGGTGGTGCGGCCGTCGACGGTGTAGTCGTAGGCCGCGGGCCAGCCGCGCGCACCCGGCACGACCGCGACACGGTCGGGCCGCAGGAGATAAAGCGCCTTGACCTCGCCGCCGAACAGCGCGGCTTCGAGATAGGCGTTGCCGGCGCATTGCAGGAAGGAATACCAGCGCGCGAAGAAGGTCGCGCCGTCCTCTTCCGGATTGGGCCGGGCGAGGAGCGCGAGCAGCGGATGGGTGCCGAGCTCGGCATCGCCGTCATAGAGCAGGAAGGGCACGGCGGCGGCGCTTTCGGCGATCATGCGCACGCAGCGATAGACCACGGCATTGCGCATCACGCCGGCGCGGGCGAGGCCGGCATAGTCGCGCGCGCCCCAGTGCGGAGCACCGGAGAGCGAGAGCGCGATGAGCGGCGTGGATTTCTGCTGCGGAGGGCGGCGGAGGAAGGGGAGCATGTTCTTGTCTTTCATTGTTCCTCCCCCGTTTTTACGGGGGAGGTGGATGGCGACGCGAAGCGGCGCCAGACGGAGGGGGCGGCGCGGAGTGTCGCTTAGGTGTAGGAGCGGGGCGGCTTGCCCCCTCCACCATCCGCTTCGCGGATGGTCCCCCTCCCCCGTAACGACGGGGGAGGAACTTAAACGCTTCTGATTTTCGGATTCGCCGGCCTCACCGGCGGGAAGAGCTCGCTCAGTGCCCAGACCAGGGCATCGAGGCGGTCGGGGCTGCTGCCGGTTCCGTCGAACTGGCAGAGCTGGTCTTCGAGCTCCGGCAGGACGCCAATGTGATGGACGCGGCCGGCCTCGTAGAGCGCGGCAATCGGTGTCGCACGGGTGCGCTTGTCGCGCGTCGCGTGGACGAGACGGACCGGCAGATGGGCGTGGGCCTGCTGCAGAACATGTTTCACCATCTCGCCGCCCTGGTTGGCTTCGGCGACGACGCTGTCGGCCTTGTGCGCCTCATAGGCGTCGGCGACGCGTTCGGCCCAGCGCTGCGGCGTGAGACCGCCGAGCGACATGTCGGCGAGGACGTAGCCGTCGCCGTCATCTGCCACGCGGCCCGCGACCACGATACCGCATTCGTCGCCATCGGCGCTCACCGGCGGATCGACGGCGATGACGATACGGGCGAGCGGCGGCGCGGATTTCACGCGGGTGTCCTCGATCCAGGCGCGGCGCCAGAGCGCGGCGTCGTTGTCCTCGATCAGCTCGGCATCGAGCTCCTGGCGGCCGAGGCGCGAGCCGCCATAGCGGCGCTGCATCGTCTCGAGAAAGCCGGGGGCGAGATGCGCGGCATTGGCGGCGGTGGCGCTCTTCGTCACCGCGACATCGGGCGAGGTCACCAGTTCGAGCAACGCCTCGATGGCGCGCGGCGTGGTGGTGATCGCCATGCGCGGATCGGTGCCGAGGCGGAGCGCCATCAGCGCCATGTCGAGCGCGCCCTGCGGATCGGGCCATTTGGCGAACTCATCGGCCCAGATCGTATCGAACTGGTGGCCACGGATGGAATCGGGCTCGTCGGCGCTGAGCACGCGGGCGATCGCGCCGTTCGGCCAGCGCACGCGGCGCAGCGACGGCTCGAAATCCGCGCCCTCACTGACGCCGAGCAATCCGGATTCGCCTTCGATCATGACCGCCCGCGCATCGTCGTACGTGGCGCCGAGGAGGCCGATGCGGCGCATGGCGCCATTGGCGACGCCTTCCGCGATCCATTCGGCGCCGCTACGCGTTTTTCCGGCGCCGCGTCCGCCGAGGAAAAGCCAGATGCGCCAGTCGCCTTGCGGCGCGAGCTGTTCGGGCCGGGCGTTGAGGAGCCAGTCGGCGCAGACGAATTCCGCTTCCTGGTCATTGAGCGTCTCCAGCGCCGCGTCCAGTTCTTCCGGCGTGAGATTTTGCCAGAAGCTTGCGTCGTATGGCGCTACGGGATTCCGTTCGGGTGCGGGCGGCCTTGGTGGTGCGAAGCGCGGCACGTTCCATCTCCATTTTGGTAAGGCGGGTGAGCGAGGCTTCGAGGCGTGCGAGCGTGCGCGCGTTCTGCTCGCGCTGCTCGGGATCGTCGATGAGGTTGCCGTCGTGGTCTTTCTTCTCGGGCATCTTCTCCGCGATCTTTTCGGCGCGGATCATCTGACGGTTCAATTCGTTGAAGAGACGTTTGACCATGTTGTCGATCCATCCGGGCGGGATGTCCTCTGCGGTTAGGTTTCTCCAGTATTCGGGGTGCGTGTCGGCAACGCATGGCTCTGCGCCGCCCGACGTTTCCGTCTGCGTTGTCATCGGCTCATACCTGTGGGGATGTACGGGAATTGGGGTTTGCAGAGACTCGGTTCAAGGGGAGCGCGAAAATATTTTTCCGCGCGCCTTATCAGACTCCGTACACGGATTTTTCCGCGGATCGCGCGGCGAAATCGAAAGGGCGGCGTGGATAAGGATGAGACGCGCCGTTCAGGAACGATATTTTGTTGCGGGGAAAAAATTTTCGCGCGCGCTCCCTCTCTCCCACTTCAGCGGGGGAGAGGGTTGGGGTGAGGGGGGCGACTGCAAGTATGTGCGGACGTATGAAGCGATGGTATTCGCCACCGCGATCTTCTTGCGCGACACGAATTCGGCTT
Organism: Pseudomonadota bacterium; assembly: GCA_018241025.1. GTDB lineage: Bacteria > Pseudomonadota > Alphaproteobacteria > Micropepsales > Micropepsaceae > Rhizomicrobium. The sequence goes on along the minus strand of JAFEEQ010000018.1, from coordinate 100,479 downwards.
CGCCACCCCTCACCCTGCCCTCTCCCCCATGGAGTGGGGGAGAGGGTAGACGGCACCCCACCATTACCGGCCGTTAAGACCTAAAGTCTTGAAGTTGCCGCAAATATGGGTGACCTAGCCGGCCCATGGACCAGCTGCTCCTCATCCTCCGGGAAACCCTGCGCGCGATCCGGGACTTCCTGGTCGAGCGGCGCAATATCCTTCTGCCGCTCGGCGGCATCCTCGCCGCGGCGATCGCGGTGCCGCTCGCCATTCTCGCGTCGCTGCCGACCATCCTGTCCTGGTTCGCGGCGCCGCTCGACCTCAGCCAGGATCTCTACACGCTGAACCGGCCGGTGGCGTTCACCTTCCTCGATGCCGAGGGCAACGAGGCGGGCCATCGCGGCGCGATCATCGGCAAGCGGCTGACGCTGGACGAGATGCCGGCCTATCTGCCCGCCGCGTTCATCGCGATGGAAGACCGCGACTTCTACGAACATGGCGGGTTCTCGACCCGCGGCCTGATCCGCGCGATGTGGACCAACTTCCGCGCCGGGCATGTGGTGCAGGGCGGATCGACGATCACCCAGCAGACGGTGAAGATCGTGTTCCTGACCCAGGAGCGCACCTTCAGCCGCAAGCTGTCGGAGATCCTCGAAGCCACGCGGCTCGAGAAGACGCTGAGCAAGAAGCAGATCCTCGAACTCTATCTCAACCGCATCTATCTCGGCTCCGGCGCCTATGGTGTCGACGGCGCGGCGCATGTCTATTTCAACAAATCGGCGAGCCAGCTGACCCTGCCCGAAGCGGCGATGCTGGCGACGCTGACCCGCGCGCCGAGCGTGTTCTCGCCCAAGCGCGACCTTGCCGCGGCGCAAGCGCGCGCCCGCATCGTGCTGCGCACGATGGTCGAGACCGGCGCGATCACGCAGGACCAGGCCGATGCCGCCGCCGCCTCGCCCGCCGTCGTCGCCGACACCGCGCGCAGCGTCGGGCGCAACTATTTCCTCGACACCGCGGCCGACGAAGCGATGCGGCTTGCCAGCCATGACGGCAAGGCGCCGACCGGCGATCTCGTGGTGCGGACCACGCTGATGCCGAAGATCCAGGATGCGGCGCGCGCCGCGGCGCTGCGCGTGCTGGCGAAGAGCGGCAAGAAGGTCCATGCCAGCCAGGCCGCGGTGGTGGTGATGCGCCCCGACGGCGCGGTGGCGGCGCTGGTCGGCGGCGCCGATTATGCCGAGAGCACTTTCAACCGCGCGACCCAGGCGCATCGCCAACCGGGTTCGGCGTTCAAGCCCTTCGTCTATCTCGCCGCGCTCGAAAGCGGGCTGACGCCGTGGGATGTGCGCAGCGACGAGCCGGTGGATATCGACGGCTGGACGCCGACGAATTTCGGCGGGCGCTCCTATGGCACGATCTCGCTGGCCGACGCGCTGGCGCATTCGGTCAACACGATCACCGCGAATCTGGCGCAGGAGATCGGCGTCTCGCAGGTGGTGGCGGCGGCGCAGCGCTGCGGCATCCAGTCGAAGCTGGTGGAGAACGCGTCGATCGCACTCGGCACGTCCGAAGTGACGCCGCTCGAGCTGACGCGCGCCTATGCGGTGTTCGCGAGCGGCGGCCTCGTGGTCTATCCCTATTTCGTCACCCAGGTCTCGGACCGTTCGGGCAAGGTCTATTACACGCGGCCGCCGCTGGGCGAGCGCGAGCGCATCATCGCGAGCCATGTGAACAAGGACCTGGTGATGATGCTGAACGGCGTCGTCACCCACGGCACCGGAATGGGCGCGGCGGTGGCGGGCCATCCGGCCGGCGGCAAGACCGGCACGACACAGGATTTCCGCGATGCGTGGTTCGCCGGCTTCACCGCCGACTATGCCGCCGCGGTGTGGGTCGGCAACGACGACTCGACGCCGATGAAATCGGTGACCGGCGGCTCGCTGCCGGCGCAGATCTGGAAGGCGACGATGACGGTGGCGGAGAAGGGCCTGCCCTCGACGCCGCTCGACATGTCGTCGCCGACGCCGCCGGCCGACAATGGCTTCCTGTTCGGCACCGGCGGCCTGCTCTCCGGCGGCGACGACGAATCCGGCGGCGGCTATCTCTATGGCGGCAACGGCGATGGCGGCTATCGTCCGGGCGATGTCGACGACAGCGCTGCGCCGCCACCGCAGAGCCGCGACGGCCAGCGCACGTTCTGGGATTGGCTGTTCGACCGGCGCCATGGCGGCAATGGCGGCGGCGGCGCGCAACAGCGCAGCGAAAGCGGCAGCGGCCAGGACACGAACTGACACGCGGCTTTGAATCGAACGCGATCCTGATAAAGTCGCTTTACGGCCAGCCTGCGTAGGGCCTGCGTTTCGCGTGTACACATTCCTCGGGGGGAAACATGCCGCTGCGCATCTGCGCCGGCGCGGTCATAGCGGCCGCGCTTTTCATCACGCCGTCCTATGCCCTGCCGCCGGTCGAGGCATTCGGCAATCTGCCGTTCATCGCCCAGGCGCGGCTCTCGCCTGACGGAAAGCACTTCGCTGCGATCCAGGATCTCGACGGCAAACCGGCTGCGGTGATCTACACCGTCGGTGCCGGCGGGCCACCGCAGGTTTTCGGTTCTTCGAACTGGCTGATTTCGACCGTCGACTGGCTGAAAAACGACCGGCTCATGATACGCACCAAAACCGGTAGCCATATTCCCCTCGGCCGCAATCCGGATCTCTACACCTGGTATCGCGCGCTTACGGTCGAGGTCGGCACCAACAATTGGACCCAGCTCTTCGACCGCAACAACGATTCCGTCGGGATCAATACCAGCACCGGCGTCGTCGTCGACAGGATGCCGGACGATGCCAACTACGTCCTCATGCCGCTCTGGACACGGCCCAAGAACGACCGCATCGACAACGATGTGACCGCGGCGGTCATGGGCGGAAGCACGGCCGATTATCGTTACAGCCTCTACCGTGTCGACGTTCGGACCGGCCATGCCGTGGTCATTGAAGACGGAACACAGTACGGCGAACAATGGATTACCGACGGCGCGGGCGCGCTCGTCGGCCGTGTCGACATCACGGTGACGCCGCTGACCGATCACGTCTATCTGTACAACGATGGCCATTGGGGCAATCCACGCGACTTCGACGCCGAGGGCGACCGGGGCGCCTCGATCATTGCGCTGAATCCGGACGGAAGCGATCTCGTGCGCTGGCGGGAGCGCGGCCGGACGGAATTGGCTTTACTCGACCGGCTTAGCGGTGCGGATGACGGCGTACTCTACGCCAATCCGACTTACGACGTCAGCGAGGTGATCCGCGACGAGTGGACCGGGCGGGTCATCGGCGCGGCCTATATCGACGACCGGCCGGAGTTCGTCTACTTCGACAAGGACCGCCAGACGCTGCAGAGCGATATCGACAAGGCATTTCCCGGGCAGATCGCGCATGCGGTGTCGCTGACGCGGGACGGGCGAACGGCCATCGTCGAAGCCGAGGCGCCGACCATGCCGCCGGCCTATTACTATCTCGACCGCAGCACCGATCGTGCGACGCCGATCGCCAGCGAATATCCCGGCCTGACGTCGGCCGATCTCGGCGAAATGCGGCCCTATGACTACGAGGCGCGCGACGGCGCGAAAATTCATGGCTTTCTGACCACACCACCTGGCCGCAAGGACGCGAAGGGCCTCCCGCTCGTGGTGATGCCGCATGGCGGACCGGATGCGCGCGACGCCATCGGCTTCGACTGGTGGGCACAATTCCTCGCCAATCGCGGCTACGCCGTGTTCCAGCCGAATTACCGCGGTTCGACCGGATATGGCCGCGCCTATCAAGCGGCGGGCTTCCAGCAATGGGGTCTCAGAATGCAGGACGACATCACGGACGGTGTGAAGGCGCTGATCGCCGACGGAACGGCGAATGCGAAACGCATCTGCATCGTCGGTGCAAGCTATGGCGGCTATGCCGCGCTCGCCGGCGCGACGTTCACGCCCGATCTTTATGCCTGCGCGGTGAGTTTTGCCGGCGTGTCCGATCTCGACCGCATGCTGACCGAAGAAAAGCACTCATTCGGCGATCACTCGGGCGTCGTCTCGTTCTGGGAATCGCGCATCGGCATCGATGAGGCGAAGCTCGACGCGGTCTCGCCGGCGCTGCATGCCGATCAGGTCAAGATTCCGATCCTCCTCATGCACGGCAAGCTCGACACCACAGTTCGAATCGCCCAGAGCGAGGCCGAACGCGACGCGCTGCAACGTGCGGGAAAATCCGTGAGTCTTGTCGTGTTCGACACCGACGATCACTATCTGTCGCTGGCGGCCACGCGCAATGCGATGCTGTCGACGCTGGAGCGATTCCTGCACGACCACATCGGCGGGCCGTGAGGGTCAGCCGCCTTCGGCCGGGGCACCCGCGAGAGCGGCGGCGATGCAGATCAGGCCCATGAGCGCGACGCGCAGCGTGGCGAGGCCGATGAGCGGACGGATGCCGTCCTTCTGGAGGCGGAGCGAGACGATCACGGCGATGGCGCACTGCACCGCGTAGTAGACCGCGAAGGCGCGCGAGGCGAGCGCGACGACCTGGAACGGATCGGTGAGCCACACCACCAGAACCGAGAGCGCGCCGGCGGCGAGGAAAGCCTCGCGCTCGCTGAGCCGCTTGCGCGAGACTTCCTCGGCGAGACCGGCGGCGCCGATCGAGTCGGCCACCGCCGCGCTGATCTGGCTCGCCGCCGCGCCGAACAGGACGAAGCCGCCGAGCACCGGCGCGATGAAGGCGAAGATGTCGAGCACGCCGGCAACGCCTTCGGTATGCGCGGCGCGGTCGAGGAAGGGCGTGAGCAGGACGATGTAGAGCAGATAGATCGCCGAGGAGAGCCACTGGGCGTAGCGCATCGTGCGGATTCGCATGCCGGGATCGAACTCCTCGCCGAGATAGCGCGAGGTCTCGAAGCCCTGCACGGTGATGAGAAGGCCGAAGAGCAGGCCGAGCGCGTGGAGCGATGGCTTCGGCGTGGCGACGATCACCGGTGCCGAAGTCGCGCTCCACCAGTAGACCGCGAGCGCGACCAGAAGCCCGGCGATGACCGCGAGCTTGAGCGACACCGTGGCATGGGCGAGCTTCAGCACGCGATGGAAGCCGCCGGTCAGCGCGGTGACGACGAGGGCGCCGAGCAGCGCGGTCACGAAGATCTTCGACAACAGCTCGTGGCGATAGCCGAAACCGTGCAGCACGAACTCGGCCAGCAGCTTCAGATAATAGGCGACGGAAATCGCATAGGAGATCGCCAGGATCGCCTGCCCGGCGCGGGCCAGCCAGGCCAGCGGATCGTGAAAGTCGCAGGCCGCGAGCACCGGCTCGGCATGGCGGATGTTGAAGCGGATCACGCTGCCGACGAAATAGGCGATGACGAGAAGCGCGGCCATGGCGCCGGCCGCGGCCAGGCCGAACTCCTTTGCCAGCAGCGGCCCGCAGATCAGGAAGCCGGAGCCGATGATGGAGGCGAGCGGGGTGACCGTGGCGGACCACGCCTGCGAACGGCGGATCGGCGTGAAGGTGAGGGCGGCGAACACCATGCCCGCGGCAAGAAAGGCGGCGATGACGGCGAGCATGAATCCAGACACGGGAAATCGCCCCCGAGACTAGCATGCGCGCGAGGGACCGCCATTGGGCTTTGTGCTTAACTGCGCAAGCCGCTTACATCGGACGCGCGCGCCGACTAGAAGGGATCCGGAAAAACGGGATGGCCATGGTGACGGAACTGCGCAGCAGGATCGCGGAGGCGCAGGACACCGTCGGACGCTGGCTGCGCCTGCCCGGCCGGCACATCGCCCATGACGCGGTGATGAAGCAGCTTGCCGAAGACGGCAGTTTCTCGCTGCGCTACGGGATGATGACGGCGCTGTCCTCGGCGATCGCGATTCTCGGCCTGCTGCTCTCGTCTCCGGCCGTGGTGATCGGCGCGATGCTGATCTCGCCATTGATGAGCCCGATCATCCTGTCGGGCTATGCGCTGACCACGCTCGACCGCGGCCTGGCGCTGCGCGGCCTGCTGACGCTGGCGGCCGGCGCGGCGATGGCGGTGGCGCTGGCCGCCGCGCTCGTCTGGCTTTCGCCGCTGAAGGAACTCACGCCGGAAATCGTCGCGCGGACGCGGCCGAATTTCTTCGACCTGCTGGTCGCGGTCTTTGCCGGCATAGCCGGCGCCTATGCAGTGGCGCAGCACAAGGGCGAAGGGCTTGTCGGCGTCGCCATCGCCACCGCCCTGATGCCGCCGCTGGCGGTGGTCGGCTTCGGGGTCGCGACCTGGAACTGGGCGGTGTTCAGCGGCTCGGCCGGGCTCTTCATGACCAACCTGCTCGCCATCGGCCTGACGGCGAGCGTAGTCGCGCGGGTGTTCGGATTCGGCGTGCACCATCCGGCGGGCACGACGATGTGGCAGACGCTGAGCATCGTCGTCGTCTTCGGCGTGCTGTCGATCCCGCTCGGATTCTCGCTGAGCCGGATCGCGCGCGAGGCGGTAGAGACCGCGACGGTGCGCAAGACGATCGAGAATTTCTATGCCGGCAGCGACAACCAGATCTATGGCGTCAACGTGACCTTCAGCGAGACGGCGCCGGTGCATGCCGAGGCGCTGGTGATGGTGCGCAAGGTCGATCCCGGCGCGGAGCGGCGCCTGCAGGCGGCACTGAATGCGCGGCTGGCCGAACCCGTGCGACTGACGCTGTCGCAGGTGCCGATCGAAGCGAAGCGCACCGTCGACGCGCAGGCCTTCGACGAACTGACGCGGCGTCTCACCGCGGTTGCGAGCGCACGCCCGCCGGTGAAGCCGGACTGGGCGCGGATCGCGGCGCTGGCTTTCGGGCTGCCGCTGCTCGATATTTCGGTGGACGAGACACACCGCCTTGTCGCGCTGCATCCCGGCCCGCTCGACGATGGCAAGCTCCAGGCACTGGCGAAGGCGAGCAAGGCTTTCACCGCGGCGCATGCCGGGTGGTCGGTGAGCCTGCGTCTCGACGGCCAGCCGCTCCCGGCGATTCCGTTCGCATCTGGCAGCAGCACGCTCGACGACCCGGCAAAGGCGATGCTGGCCGACATCGCGTGGGCCCTGCACGCGGCGAACGTGAAGGCCGTAGCGATCACCGGCTTCTCCGACAGCGCCGTGCGCAACGCCCGTGCCGGACGCGCCGCAGCGCTGAAGCGGGCTCAGGGCGTTGCCGCGGTTTTGACCGAAGCAGGTATCGCGGCGACGGCCGAAGGTGTCTATCCCGCGCCGGACCAGCGGCAAATCGAACGCGATCTCGGCCGCGAACATTTTCGCCGGGCCGAGATCGCGCCCGTCAGCGGACCAGCGCCGCAATAGCGTATGTCTTGCGGCTCAGCGGCTGGGCCGCGGCTTGCGCTTGGGGAGCGCATCGCCCTTGTCGGGCCGCCGTCCGACACCGGCGCGATCAAGCACCGCCAGCGCCTTGGGCACGCTGCCACGCGCCGCACGGGCTTCGAGATAGTTCTCGGTCCGCAGGGCAGACACCTTCTCGGCGACCGCGACGTTGATGAACTGGTTCAGCGCGACGCCTTCGATTTCGGCCAGCTTGCGCGCCTCATCCAACAGGGAGGGCTGAAGCCGGAGGGCGAAATTGCTCTTTCTCATCACATCACTCCCATCGCCTTAACGCGTCTGCCGGAAGCCATACCTGAAGGCCGAATTGACTCGCGGACACAGCAAAATCCCGCCGGTTGAACGTGACGACCGCCGCTGCTGCGCCATTCACAGCCGTTTCCAGCACCATGTCGTCGTCCGGATCCGGCAAAGCCGGACGCCAGAGAAAGTCGAACTGCACGGGTTCGGCCACTTTCGCCACGGCGTCGAGCAGAACGCCGACATCCCGCACCGACAAACCCGATGCGATCAAGTGCTCGCGCCTGGTCATGACCGCTTCGTATTCGATCAGAAGCGGAACGGAGACCAACATCGCAATCCCCTGCCGCTCCAGCGCTCCCCGCAGAAGTCGACGCGACGCGCCCTGATCGCTCCGGATCGCAGCCACCATGACTGCTGTGTCAAGCACCAGCCGCATGGCGCAAATTATGATATTGCTCGCGATATTGCAAGAAATTGCAGCTTGCGCCTCGTTCCGCAGTGACGTTCAGCGGAACAGCTCCAGCGCCGCGATGACGAGTTCGGCGAGGATGAGGACGGTGATCAGGATTTCGAGCCGGGCAGAGCGCGCGGTGTCGATCATGTCGGTAAAGGTCTCCGCCACGGTGCCGATGACCTCGAGCTTGCCGCCGAGCAGCGTGCCGCGCTCGACGATCTCGTATTCGTCTTCCAGTTTGGCGTAGAGACGGCCGAGTTCGGGGTGATCCCAGAGCACGTCGGGCTTCTCGGCGAAGGCGATACGGCCGGCGACGCGATGCTGGGCCAGAAGCGCCGAGCCGATCAGCCGGAGCAGCGGGCGGCGCGCCCGCGGCAGGCGGCCGTTATCGGCCATCGCCCGGGCTTCCGGCTCGATGGTGTCGAAAACCTGGGCGATCTCGCGCTCGTAACGCGCCAGCGCGACGCTCTTGGCCAGGATGTTGGCGAGCACCAGCACCCGCGACAGGTCGAGCGTCTGAAGGCGCAGGATGCCGTCGGCGTTCGGCCCTTCCTCAACCGCTTCGAGCGCGATGGACACCCGCTCCTCTTCCGGCTCGATGGCGTGGACGGTTTCCTCGCCGAACCATGCGAGGGCGCGTTTCTCGTCGGCCTCGCTGAGCCCGACCAGGACCACCGCGCCATAGCGGAAGCCGACGACATAGCCGTCGCCGAGCTGGTAGCAGAACGGCGCGGTAGACACGACGCGGCTGTAGCGCGCCCGCTCGATGGCGAGGCGGTCGCCGAGCAGGACGGCGCGGGCGCGGAGGGCGGCGGACATGGACGCAGTATGACGGCCAAACATGACGGGTAGAAGGCTTGGCGGCGCGGCGATGCGCTGCTAGCAAAGGCGGCCCCTGCCGGAGCCGTGTACATGTTCAAACGCCTGGTCTTCGCCCTTGCCGCGTTGCTTCTGTTGCCCGTGGTCGCCGGGGCCGCCCCCCTGACCAAGATCCGCTTTGTCACCGACTGGAAGGCGCAGGCGGAGCATGGCGGCTTCTACCAGGCGCTGGCCGACGGGACCTATGCCCGCTTCGGCCTCGACGTGAAGATCATCGAGGGCGGGCCGAGCGTGAACGTGCCGCAGATGCTGGCCGGCGGCGCGGCGGATTTCGGCATCGGCTCGGACTGCTTCATCGCGCTGAACCTCGTGAAGGTCGGCGCGCCGATCCGCGCGGTGATGGCGGTGTTCCAGAAGAACCCGCAGGTTCTCCTCACCCATCCGCGCCCCGACGTGAAACGCCTCGCCGACATGAAGGGCAAGCCGATCATGATCAGCGACGCGGCGACGGTGGCGTGGTGGCCCTGGCTGAAGGCGAAGTACGGCTTCAGCGACACGCAGATCCGCAAATACACCTTCAACCTGGCGCCGTTCCTCGCCGATCCGAAGGCGATCCAGGAAGGCTATCTCTCGAGCGAGCCCTATACGATCGAGACCCAGGCACATTTCAAGCCGCAGGTCTTCCTGCTCGCCGATAACGGCTTCCCCGGCTATGCCAACATGGTGTTCGCGCCGCAGAGCTGGATCGACGGCAATCCGAAGGCGGTGCAGGCTTTCGTGACCGCATCGCATATCGGCTGGCTGCATTACCTGAACGGCGATCCGTCGAAGGCGAATGCGCTCATCAAGAAGGACAACCCGGAGATGAGCGACGCGCTGATCCGCCAGGCGATCCTGAAGCTGAAGGCGTACGGCATCGCGATCTCGGGCGATGCGGAGACGATGGGGCTGGGCGTGATGACGGACGCGAAGTGGAAGCAGTTCTTCGACACGATGGTGAAGGAAGGGCTCTACGATCCGAAGCTGAATTACAAGAAGGCCTACGACCTGCGTTTCGTGCACGCGCTGCCGATGCGGTTCGAGTAGCGATGGGCAAGGGCCGGGTCGAGGCGTTCAGCGATGGCGTGATCGCCATCATCATCACCATCATGGTGCTCGACCTGAAGACGCCGGATGGCGCGTCGTTCGAGGCGCTGGCCGGGACCTGGCCGCTGCTGCTGCTTTATGCCTTCAGCTTCCTCTATGTCGGGATCTATTGGAGCAACCATCACCACACGCTGCACGCGGCGCATCGCGTGACCGGCGGCGTGCTGTGGGCGAACCTGCATCTTCTGTTCTGGCTCTCGCTCGTTCCCTTCACCACGCGCTGGATGGGCGAGAGCGGCTATGCGACCTGGCCGGTGGCGGTTTACGGTCTTTCGCTGCTGATGCCGAGCATCGCCTACTACATCCTGACCCGCGCGCTGATCGCGGCGAATCCGGACAGCCTGCTGGCGCGCGCCGTGGGCTGGGACGTGAAGGGGATCGTCTCGACGACGCTTTATATCGTCGGCATCGGGCTGACGTTCTGGCAGCCGCTGGCGGGGATCGCGTGCTACGTGCTGGTCGCGCTGATCTGGCTGGTGCCGGACAGCCGGATCGAGGGGCGGGTGTAGGTCTCTCTGCGTATGCTTGAACTTTCCTGATCAAACGCATTTGTCAAAAACAACACTGTCATGGCCCGCAAAAGCGGGCCATGACAGTCTCTTGTGACGGAATAATACCCCCGGTCACCGCGCCGACGGGAATTTCGGGTCGCGTTTTTCGCGGATTGCGGCGATGCCTTCGGGGACGTCGCCGCCGAGGAAGCACAGCATCTCCATCGCCAGCGACGCATCGAAGGCCGGCTGGAAGTGGCGCAGCCAGTTGTTGAGCGAGCGCTTGGTGAAGCGGATCGCCTGCTGGCTGCCGGTCGCGAGCTTCGCCGCCGTGGCGAGGGCGCGCTCCATCAGCTGGGCGCGCGGGACGCAGAGGCTGACGAGGCCGATGCGCTCGGCTTCCTTGCCGTCGACGAAATCGGCGGTCATCAGATAGTACTTCGCCTTCGCCATGCCGCAGAGCAGCGGCCAGAGGATCACCGCGTGATCGCCGGCGCTGACGCCGAGGCGGACATGGCCGTCGGTGATGCGCGCCTCCTCCGCCATGATCGAGATGTCGGCCATCAGCGCCACGGCAAGGCCGGCGCCGACCGCGACGCCGTTGATCGCCGAGACGATCGGCTTCTCGCAGGCCAGCATGTTGAAGACGATGTCGCCGGCTTCCTTCATCGTGGTCGCGACCTGGGACGGATTGCCCGCGGTCTGCGCAACCCAGTCGAGATCGCCGCCGGCGGAAAACGCCCGCTCGCCCGCGCCGGTGACGATCGCAACGCGAATCTCCGGATCGGCATCGATCAGCGGCCAGATCTGCGTGAGCTCGTAATGTAGCCGCGCGTTGGTCGCATTCATCGCCTCCGGCCGGTTGAGGGTGATGACGAGGACGCCGTCGGGCTTCCTGTCGAACAGCAGGAACTGGAAGTCGGCGTAGTTCATGGGCATCTCCGGCGCGGTGTGCGGCGACTGTAGGGCTTTGGTGAGGTGGGGCAATTGTGTTTATGTGTCCGTCGCATGGCCCCTCCCCTCCTCTCCCTTTCCGGCATTTCCAAACGGTTCGACAACGGAACGCAGGCGATTGCGCGGCTGGATCTCGATGTCGCCGAGGGCGAATTCCTCTCGCTGGTCGGGCCGAGCGGGTGCGGCAAGTCGACGGCGCTGCGCATCGTCGCCGGGCTGCTCACCCCCGACGCCGGGACGGTGACGTTTCCGGGCGAACGGCCGGAGCTCGGCTTCGTGTTCCAGGAGCCGACGCTGATGCCGTGGGCGACAGCGCTCGGCAATGTGCGCCTGCCGCTCGACCTCAAGGGCGTGCGCAAGGCCGAAGCCGAAGCGCGCGCGGCGCGGGCGTTGGCGCGGGTCGGGCTGGCCGGTTTCGAGAAGAGCTATCCGCGCGAGCTTTCGGGCGGCATGAAGATGCGCGTTTCCATCGCCCGCGCGATGGCGGCGGAGCCGAAGCTGCTGCTGATGGACGAACCTTTCGCGGCGCTCGACGAGCTGACGCGGCAGGCGCTGAACGACGACCTGCTGTCGCTCTGGGCGGAAGACAGGTTGACGGTGATCTTCGTCACCCATTCGGTCTACGAGAGCACCTATTTGTCGTCGCGCGTGGTGGTGATGCGTCCGCGCCCCGGCCGCGTCGCCGCCGACCTGACGCTGACCCCGCCGGCGGTGCGCGACGAGAGCTATCGCCTGACGCCGCAGTTCACCGCCGAAGCCGCGCGGGTTTCGGCAGCGCTGAAGGAGGCGATGGCATGAAATCCAATTGGCCGCGCTACGTCGTTCCCGTCGTCGTGTTCGCGGCAGCGCTGCTGCTGTGGGAATGGCGGGTGCATGCGCTCGGCATCTCGCCGCTGATCCTCGCGACGCCGAGCGATATCTGGACGGCGCTGATCGCGCATTGGGACGTGCTGCAGCCGGCGCTGCTGTTCACGCTGAAGATCACCGCCGAGGCCTTCGTGCTCGCGAGCGTCGCGGGCGTGGCGCTGGCCGTGCTGTTCAGCCAGAGCCGGATCGTCGAATACGCGCTCTATCCCTTCGCGGTCGTGCTGCAGGTGACGCCGGTGGTGGCGATCGCGCCGCTGCTGCTGATCTGGATCGGCTACGACAACGTCAACGAAGTGCTGGTCGTGCTCGCCTGGATCATCGCCTTCTTCACCGTGCTGTCGAACGCTCTCACGGGTCTGAAATCGGCCGACCACAACCTGATCGATCTCCTGAAGCTCTACGGCGCCTCGCGCTGGCAGATATTGTGGCGGGTGCAGCTGCCTTCCGCCCTGCCCTTCATCCTCACCGGGATGAAGATCTCCGGTGGGTTGGCGCTGATCGGCGCGGTGACGGCGGAGTTCGTCGCCGGCTCCGGCAACGATCTCGGCCTCGGCTGGGTGATCACCCTGTCGACGCGCAATCTCGACACCGCGCAGGCTTTCGCCGCGCTGGCGCTGCTGTCGATCCTCGGCATCGCGATCCTGTTCGCGCTGACGGTAGTGGAATGGGCGCTGCTGCACCGCTGGCACGAGAGCGCGGTCAAGCGCGAGGGTTGACGAAATATGATAATTTTGCCATATTGCAATGGCTGACGGCGGACTACGACCGCTAAAATGGGTCGGCGACAGCCGCACCGCTTTGGGCGCGATGCCTAAGGCGGTGCGAGGTTCGTTCGGCATCCGGCTTTACCGGCTGCAGAAAGGCGAGGCCGTTCGCGACAGCAAGGCGCTGCCGCAGCTCGGGTCCGGCGTGTTCGAGCTGCGCGAGGCCTTCGACAAAAACGCGTATCGGCTGATGTATGTGCTGAAGTTGAAGAAAGCGATCTACGTGCTGCACGTGTTCATGAAGAAATCGAAGTCAGGTATCGGCCTGCCCAAGCCGGACGCGGCGCTGATCGCAAAGCGCCTGCGCGATGCGCGGCGGATTGATGGGGAAAGCTGAGATGGCGAAGAATATCCCGGTCGGACGCAGCAGCGGCGATGTGTTCATCGATATCGGCTTCAGCCCTGCGGAGGCGGCCGAGTTGCGTGCCAAGGCCGATCTGATCGGCGCCATCGACGAGACCATCAAGCGGCGCAAGCTGACCCAGGTCGAGGCAGCGAAGCTTTGCCGGACCGATCAGCCGACGCTATCGAAGATATTGCGCGGCCGCGTCGAGAGCGTGACCATCGATCGGTTGACGGGATTTCTCACGGCCTTGGGCCGAACGGTCGAAATCCGCGTCAAACCATATGATGCCAAGGCGAAGGCGGGGCATCTGGTGACGGCGGTCTAACCCGCCCGCTTCATCGCCACGAGCTTGACGGTCGAAGACGCCTTGGCGAGGACTTCGCCGGCTTCGTTCCGGATGCAGCCTTCGAGGAAGGCGGTCGATTTGCCCATGCGTTCGATCCAGGCCTCGGCGACGATGAGGCCGGGCGACGCGCTCTTCAGGAAGCTGACCTTGATCTCGAGGCTGAGCGGCGAGAACTGGTAGTCCGTCTTCGCCATGACGAGATGCGCCATCGCCGCGTCGATCCAGCCGGTGACGAAGCCGCCCTGGACGATGCCGCCGGAATGGCACTGGTCCATGCGGGCGCGGTAGTGCAGCACGGCGCGGCCGCTTTCGCCGTGGTCGACGACCTTTTCGAGGCCGAGCGTGGCGGAGAGGGCATGCGGCTTTTCGTGGACTTCGGACATGGCACTTCTTTTCGGGATGGCGGGTTCCGTCCTCTACGGGCGTTGACGCGGGCGCGCAAGCGCGGCCTGATTGCCGCCAAGGAAACGGGAGTCGGTATGAAGATCGACGGCGGCTGTCATTGCGGCGCGATCCGCTTCACGGCGGAGGCCGACCCCGCCAAGGTCGCGCTCTGCCATTGCAGCGATTGCCAGAGTTTCTCGGGCGCGGCGTGGCGCGCGAGCGTGCCGGTGCTGCGTGAACATCTGGTGCTCGAAGGCGAACCGAAGATCTATGTGAAGACCGCCGACAGCGGCAACAAGCGGCTGCAGGGATTCTGCAGCGCCTGCGGCTCGCACATCTACGCGACCTCGCCCGAGCGCGCGGTGTTCAACATCCGGCTCGGCGCAATCCGCCAGCGCGCCGAACTGCCGCCGAAGATGCAGGGCTTCTGCGGCTCTGCCCTGCCCTGGGCTTCGGACATCACGACAGTCCCGCACGCGCCGGAGAAGCGGTGAACCTCACGCCGTCGGCGGGAAGCCGGGATCGGGCGGGTCGATGCGGACGGGGGCGGTCTCGCGCATCATCCACATCGCGACGAGCGCGCCGACGCTGGTGATCAGGAGATACTAAGCGGGCGCCATCGGATTGCCGGTGACTTCGATCATCCAGGCAATGAAAGCCTGGGTCGTTCCGCCGAACACCGCGATGGCGACGGCATAGACCGTGGCGAAGACGCTGCCGCGCACGCGCTTGGGCAGCACCTCGGTGAAAGCGACGTAGAACGCGCCGGTCGAGACGTTGAGCAGGATCGACAGCACGGCGACGCCGAAGAGGAGCGCGAAGGTCGAACGCTCGTCGACGATCATCAGAAAGATCGGATAGGCGAGGACGAGGAAGAGCGCGCGGCTGACCACCATCACCGCGCGGCGGCCGATGCGGTCGGAGAGCAGGCCGCCGGCGAGCGAGGCGATCATGCCGACGCCGCCGTTGACGAGCGTCGCGGCGAAGGACGGCGAAGCGCCCATGTGCAGCGTGGTGCGCGCGAAGGTCGTCATGTAGTTGAGGACATAGGTCGCGACCGTGCCGCCGACCAGGATGAAGAGTCCGAGAATGATCGCGCGGCGGTGATCGCTGGCGATGCGCGCGAAGACCGCGCCGACGCGGGCGAGGCCGCTGAGATGCGGCGCGTCGGGATCGTAGTCGGCCTCGTCCTGTGCCGGGGCATGCAGCGTCTCCGGCAGGGAGCGGCGGATATAGAGACCGAACGGCAGCGTCAGCGCGCCGAGCAGAAAGGCGATGCGCCAACCATAGGCGTCGAGCGCCGCATCGCTCAGAACCTGGGCGAGGGTGAACCCGACCAGCCCGCCGAACATCGAGGCCATGCTCTGGCTCGCGCTCTGCCATGAGGCGTAGAGCCCGCGCAGATGGCGCGGCGCGCTTTCGACCAGATAGGCGGTGGTCGGGCCGACTTCGCCGCCGAGCGCGAAGCCCTGGGTCAGGCGCGCGGCGATGGCGAGCACGGGCGCGAGGAAGCCGATGGTCGAATAGGACGGGATCAGCGCCAGCGAGAGAATCGCAAGCGCCATGATGGTGAAGCTGATCAGCATCGCCGGGCGGCGGCCGACACGATCGGCATAGTGTCCGAGCACGATGCCGCCGATGGGCCGGAGCGCGAAGCCGGCGCCGAAGGTGAACAGCGAATACATCAGGCTGCCGAACTCGCTGCCCGCGAGGCTCTTCGGAAAGAAAGCGTGGCCGAGCGAGATCGCGAAGGTGGCGTAGGTGGTGAAATCGTAGAATTCGAGCGCGTTGCCGATCACCGCGGCGGCGACATGGCGGCGCTTGATCTGAACCGGCTGTGCGATGTCGGCCACGAAATCCCCGCTTTGCGATGGCGAGGGTCGAGTTTTGCACGACTCGGCGGGCGCAAGTCCACCCGCGGGCCCGCGATGGCACAGGTTCCGTGGGTCGAAAAGCGGTCTTAGTCGGCGGGGATTTCGGAAAGACCGTTGAGCAGCGCGGCATAGCCGACGGCTTCGATCAATCCGGCGCGGGCATCGCGATAGGTGCGCTTCAGCTTCTTCGGCCAGCCGGATTCGGCGAGGGCATCGCCGAGGGCATCGAGCGCGCGGATCGCTTCCAGCGCCGCTTCGCGTTCGACATTCACGAGCACCTTGGCCTTCATCACGCGCCCCCAAGCGCAGCTTCCGGACGACGAGCCTGGCGCAACAGGGTAAACGGACGGTTAGCCAAACCGGCGATTCAGGAGAAGGTCCAGTTTTCGAGTGTTAGGCCCCGAATGTCGGAGAATTCGGCGGTGTTGGCCGTGACCAGCGTTGAGCCGGTGCTCAGTGCATGTGCGGCGATCAGGCGGTCGTAGTCGCGACCGCGTGAAAATCCGAGACGCGCGATGATCCCCTCATAAGCGTCGACGGCGGCGACATCGAAATTGAGCACCGGAATTCCGGCGAGCAGCATGTCGAGCCTCGCGCGCGCCTGCGCAAAATGCGCGGGATGACGATAGAGACCGCGGCGCAGTTCGATCAGGCAAAGAGCCGAAATGACAAGCGCACTTTGATGCTCCGCCATCCGCGCCAGGACGTTCGCGGAACCTTCATAAGCGTGAATAGCGATGCTGGTATCGATGAGATAGGTCATGCGCCGCCGCCGGGCTTCGGCGGCTCGAACGGGCCTGGCGGATCGGCAACCTCGCTCCGGCGTTCTTCTTCGGTGTCCCATCGCGTGGGGCGCGTTTGCGTACGCTCGATCGGGCCGAGCGGCGCCGGTGGCGGCGTGCTGCGCAAGTATTCGATGGCCTTGAGCAGCACTGTGTTCTCCGCGGGCATGATCGTGATCGTGTTTCCGGCGCGGGTGATCTCGACGACGGTACCGTCGGGGTAAGCCATCTCCGCCGGAATGCGGACGGCGTGGCTGTTGCCGGATTTGAAGACTTTGGTGCGCACGGGGAGAGGTTATGCGCAACGGAGCGTGGACGTCAATCCATGTATATACATACCACAAGGAGATTTTGATATTCGAAAAATAATACAGCCATGCGCTGTAATGCATTGAAGTTTGTCCGTCGGCATGTGATCTACCCTGCATGGCCAAGCCTCACGATCCGCAGATGCTGACCGCGAACCGTCTGAAGGACGGGGACGTTCTTTATTGGAAAGCCGGGCACTGGGTGCTCGCGCTCGCCGAGGGCGAAGTGTTCGAGGACCCAAAGGCGGCGGACATGGCGCTGGCGGCGGCGCAGAAATTTGTGACCGGGAACGTGGTCGTGAACCCCTATCTGTTCGACGTAAAGGTCGGTCCCGACGGCATCCGCCCGGTCAAGGAACGCGAGATCATCCGCGCCGCCGGCCCCACGGTGCGCACCGATCTCGGCAAGCAGGCGCTCGGAGCCTTCGATGTATCGCTATGACGAGTTCGACGCGACGTTCGTGGCGGAGCGCGTGGCCCAGTTCCGCGGCCAAGTCCAGCGACGGCTCGCCGGCGAACTGACCGAGGACGAGTTCAAGCCGCTGCGGCTGATGAACGGACTCTATCTTCAGCTGCACGCCTACATGCTGCGTGTGGCGGTGCCTTACGGCACGCTGAGCGCCAGGCAGATGCGCATGCTCGCCCATATCGCGCGCAAGTACGACAAGGGCTACGGCCATTTCACGACGCGGCAGAACATCCAGTACAACTGGCCGAAGCTGGTCGACGTGCCGGACATCCTCGCCGATCTCGCCAGCGTCGAGATGCACGCGATCCAGACGAGCGGCAACTGCATCCGCAACGTCACCGCCGATCATTTCGCCGGCGCCGCGGCGGACGAGATCGAGGATCCGCGCCCACTCGCCGAGATCATCCGGCAATGGTCCTCGCTGCATCCCGAATTCGTCTTCCTGCCGCGCAAGTTCAAGATCGCCGTCGGCGGGAGCCCGCGCGATCGCGCGGCGCTGAAATTCCACGACATGGCGGTCGAGATCGTGAAGAACGATGCCGGCGAGACCGGCTATCGCGTCTATGTCGGCGGCGGGATGGGGCGCACGCCCTATGTCGCTTATACGGTCAGCGATTTCGTCGAGAAGACGCATATCCTCGAATTCCTCGAGGCCGTCATGCGCGTCTACAACCAGTCCGGCCGGCGCGACAACAAATACAAGGCGCGCATCAAAATCCTCGCCAATGCGCTCGGCGAAGAGGAGATGAAGAAGCAAGTCGCGCGCGAGTTCGAGGAGATCAAGAAGACGAGCACGCTGCGCGTGCCACAGGAAGAACTCGACCGTATCGATGCGTACTTTGCGCCGCCGGAATTCGAAACACTGACTGACGAGATGCCGGCAGGCGATGCCGATTTCACCAACTGGGTGAAGACCAATGTCCATCCCCATCGCGCGCCGGGCTATGCCATCGCGACGATCTCGCTGAAGCCGATCGGCGGCGTGCCGGGCGATGCGACGGACGCGCAGATCGATGCGCTGGCCGACCTGATGGACGAATTCGGGCAGAGCGAGATCCGCGTCAGCCACGAGCAGAACCTCGTCCTGCCGCATGCGAAGAAGCGCGATTTGCCGGCGATCTTCGCGAAGCTGAAAGAGCTCGGTCTCGCGACGCCGAATGCGGGGCTGATCACCGACATCATCGCCTGCCCCGGCCTCGATTACTGCGACCTCGCCAATGCGCGTTCGATCCCGATCGCGCAGGATATCTCGCGCAAGTTCGCGGACCTGTCGCGCCAGCACGAGATCGGCGAGCTGAAGATCAAGATCTCGGGCTGCATCAACGCTTGCGGCCACCATCACGCCGGACATATCGGCATCCTCGGCGTCGACAAAAAGGGCGTGGAGTTCTACCAGCTCCAGCTCGGCGGTTCGGGCGCCGAAGACGCCAGCATCGGCGACATCATGGGGCCGGGCTTCGGAGAGCACGAGATCGCCGGTGCGGTCGAGCGCGTGGTGAACCTCTATCTGGAAGTGCGCCAGGACGGCGAACGCTTCCTCGACACCTATCGCCGCGTCGGCATGGAGCCGTTCAAGAACGTGGCCTATCAGGAACAGATGTATGCCGCTCATACGGGTTGAGAATGGCGGCGCGCCGGGCCTCGCCAACGACACCTTCGTGAGCGTGGCCGACGATGCGGCACTGCCGGAAGGCGGCGCGATCGTTTCGCTGGCGCGCTTCAGCAAGGAGCGCGAGGCGTTGCTGGCGCGCAATGCGCCCATCGGCGTGCGGCTGAAATCCGATCAGTCGCCGGAAGAGCTCGGTGAGGACGTGCACCGGCTCTCGCTGGTCGCGCTCGAGTTTCCCGCCTTCAGCGACGGCCGCGCGTTTTCCTGGGCGCGGATGCTGCGCACGCGGATCGGCTTCAAGGGCGAGGTGCGCGCGGTCGGCAAATACATCTTCGACCAGCTCGCCTATCAGCGCCGCGTCGGCTTCGATGCCTGGGAGCTGCCGCCGAACGTGAAGCCCGAGGATTTCCCCAAGGCCTTCGCCGAGATGACCAACGTCTATCAGCCGAGCGCCGACGGCAAAAAGACGATCCGCGAGCTGCGCGCGGCGCGGTAGCGCCGCACGCACTCCGGCATGGTGCCCCGCCGCGTCAGAAGCTTTTGCGCAGCGTCACGCCCATCGTTCGCGGATCGCCGAGCCGGCCCTGGATCGCACCGGTGTTGAAGATCAGGGGCGATTTGTAGAGATAGTATTCCTCGTCGAACAGATTGTGGACCCAGAGGGACAGCTCTGTCGAGCGATCGTCGAAACGCAGGCCGACCGACAGATCGGCAACCTCGTAGGACGGCACACGAGTCTGAACCGAGGCCCCGCTGAAGAAGCTCGAGCGGTAGGAGATGTCCGCCTCGACAAACGGCTTTACGGCGTGACCCGCCATCTCGCCGAGCGACATTTCGGGGCTGTAGGACATGCTCCAGTAGCCCGACCACTTCGAGGAATTGAACAGGCTGCGGCCGGAGAGATCGCAGAGCCCGCTGGCGTTCACGAGCGGACATTGGTCGACCGGGTCCGAGACATAGGCCGCATCGGTATAGGATCCGGACACGCCGAGCACGAGGCCGTCCATCGGCGCGACGAAGCCGTCGAGCTCGACGCCGCGCGAGCGGATCTTCGGGACGTTGAAAATGTAGATCGTCGTCGCGCCCGCCGAACTGACGAAGATGCGGGTGGTCTGATAGTTCTTCACGTCGGTCCAGAAAGCCGCAAGATTGAGCTGCGCGATGCCGCCGAGCAGCGTCGTCTTGAGGCCGACTTCGTAATCGTCGGCGATTTCCGGCTTGATGATCGTGCTGGAGGCCGGGACATTGACGCCGAAATTGATTCCGCCCGACTTGAAGCCGCGTGCGTAGCTGGCATAGGCGTTGATGCCCTCGCTCACCCGCCAGGCCGCGTTCACCGTGCCCGACAGGTCGCCTTCGGAATGGCTTTGCGGAAAGCCGGCAATGCTGCGGGTGTCAAAAGTCGGCGCCGAAGCGGCGCGGATCGCGGCGACGTAGGGCTGCTGGGCGACCGGGAAACTCGACAGCGGCACACCGCCCGCAGCGCTCTGCTCCGAATAACCCCATTTGCTTTCGTCGGTGTAGCGCAGGCCGGCGGTGAGATCGACTTTGGGCGTGACGTGCCAGGTCGCCTGCGCGAAGCCGGCATAGCTTGCGGTATAGGAGCGGTCGTCGCCCAGGCCGGAGAATCCGTCGAGCGCCGGCGTGGTGAGCGCCGTCGGCAATGTCGCGAGAATCCAGCCGCCCGCGGCCGAGCCGAAGGTCTGGATCGTGTCGCTGCGCAACGCGTCGTAAAGATAATAGATGCCGGCAACATAGTCGATCGTGCCACCTTCGGGCGAAGCGATACGCACCTCCTGCGTGAAGGTGTGCGAGCGCGAGTGAAACGCGCCCTGAGTCAAGATCGGAACCCCGATAAGATCGAGGTCGTTGTAGGGATCGAAGCGCCAGTCGCGATAGGCCGTGATCGCAGTCAGGGTGTGGCCGCCAAGCACCGTCCAGTTGAGTTGGGCCGAATAACCCCATTGTTCGAGGCGATAGCGCTGCTCGGAGTCGATGTCGGTGCGGCGCGCGAAGGGATCGAAGGGAAGCGGCGTATAGCCGACATGGGCGGCGCGCGCCATGAAGCCATTGGGAATGGTCGTGCCGTCGTCATAGGTCGTGGTGAGACTGGCGAGGACGTCGACGCAGCAGTGAATGTTCTCGTAGGAATAGTCGGCGCTCAGCAGAAGGCTCAAATCTTCCGAGGGCTGGTATAGCAGCTCGCCGCGCATGCTCTTGTCGTTCATATCGTTGATATTTCGCCCGGTCGTGACATTGCGCACGAAGCCGCCGCGGCTGGCGAAGGCGGCGGTGATGCGGCCCGCGAGATTTTCACCGAGCGCATCGGAGGCCGTGGCGGCGAACTTCATGTCGCCGTAGTCGCCGCCGGTCGCCTGGATCTTCAGCTCGGGCGTGAAGCTCGGCTGGCGGGTGGCGATATTGAGCGCGCCCGCCGTGGTGTTCTTGCCGAACAGCGTGCCTTGCGGCCCGCGCAGCACCTCGATGCGATCGATGTCCATCATGTCGAAGGCCGAAGCCCCGGGGCGCATGTAATAGACGCCGTCGACGAAGACGCCGACGCTGTTGACCAGGCTTTCCGAAGCAAGGTTCGCACCGAGGCCGCGTACCGTCATGCCGACATTGCGCGGGTTGACGTTCACCACCTTCAGGCTGGGCACCTGACGGTAGAGATCCTGCAGATTGTTGTAGCCCGAGGAATCGATCTGGTCGCCGCCAAGCACGCTGAGCGCGATCGGAACATTCTGTGCGTTTTCCACCCGGCGGCGGGCGGTGACGACCACGGTCTCGATGGTATCCGCCGGCGCGGCGCCGGGCGTCGAATCCGCCGCTATCGACGGCGGCACCCCTGCCGTCCCTGCAAAAGCCACAGCCAAAAGCAACGCGCGCGACAGGCGCAGGTCATCACGAGCCATAGACATTTCCCCCTGATCTGGTCTGTTTTACAAAATTGTAGACATATAGATATAATTGTCAACAATACGGTAGAAGCCAGCCGAAACAGGTGTTTGATGAAGAGCCTTTCCGCCGCCGTGACGCTCATCGCCGTCCTGGGCGCCGCGCAAGCCGCCCCCGAGCGAGAAGGATTCGACGGCGCCCGGTTGGCGCGGATCGACAAGGTGATCGGGGGCTATGTGCGGCGCGGCGAGTTGGCCGGTGCGAGTGTGCTGGTCGCCCGCCACGGTCACATCGTCTATCTGAAGGCTTTCGGCGAGCGCGACGCCGAGCGTCACCGGCCGATGACGCCGGACACCATCGTTCGGTTCTATTCGATGTCGAAGCCGATCACCGCCGCCGCGGCGATGATCGCCTATGAGGATGGCGACTTCCTTCCCGCCGACCCGGTCGCGAAATACGTGCCCGAACTTGCGCACCTCAACGTCTATCGCAGTGGCAGCGGCGATCAGATCGTCGCCACACCGGCGCAGCAGACGATGACGATCGAACAATTACTGACCCATACCTCGGGCCTCAGCTACAGCTTTCAGCCGGTGCCGGTGGCGCCGCTCTACGCGAAAGCCGGCCTCGCATCGGGAAACTGGTACCAGAATCCCCAGATCAAGGGACTGTCGGATTTCGCCGCGCGTCTCGCAACCGTACCGCTGCAATACGAGCCCGGCGAGCAATGGCATTACGGCATGTCGCTCGATGTCATGGCGCTGGTGATCGAGCGCACATCCGGCATGCCTTTCCAGGAATTCGTACGCCGCCGGCTGCTCAAGCCTCTGGGCATGCGCGACACCGACTTCCTGGTAGCGCCCGGCAAGGCGGATCGCTTCGCCTCGCTCTACCTCTGGCGCGACGGCAAACGCGTCTTGGGCGAGGACGGGCAGTCGAGTCCGTTTCTCAAAGCGCCTTATGCCTATACCGGCAGCGGCGGCCTGTTGGGCACGATCACCGACTACTGGCGCTTCGCGCAAATGCTGTGCAACGAGGGCGAATTGAATGGCGTGCGCATCCTTTCGCCGGCTGCCGTCGATCTGATGATGCGCGACCATCTGCGCCCCGATCAGCACGGCGAACTCCGCAAATCGGCATGGTTCGGCACCGGCGGTTCGGGCGGCGGGCTGGGCTTCGGCTATGGCGGCGCGGTGGTGACCGATCCGGGACAGAACGGCACGCTCGGCTCGGCCGGGGAATATTCCTGGGGCGGTGCGGCGAGCACAACGTTCATCGTGGATCGCAAGGAGGACATCGTCGCCGTGCTGGTCACGCAGCTGCTGCCTTCCGGCACCTTTCCCTTGCGCGACACATTGAAGACTTTGGTATACCAGGCGTTGCTGCATCCGGAGAAGTGAGCCCGGCGGCGGCCCCCCGGGGACAGCAGGCATGGCCGCACGGAAATCGACCGCTGAGCGCATCGCAGACGACATCGTGTTCCAGATCGAGTCGGGCGCGCTTAAGCCCGGTTCGCATCTGCGCGAGCAGGAGTTGGCCGAGCGCTACCAGACCAGCCGCGGACCGGTGCGCGAAGCCCTGCATATTCTCGGTTCGAAATTCTGGGTGAAACTCGAGCCCGGGCGCGGCGCGCGTGTCGTCGAGCACGACATGGACGTGCACCCGGATGCCTCGATGGTCGGCGGCGTGTTGCAGTCTCTGGCCGCGCGGCTCGCGGCCGTGCGCGCGACACCCGAAGAGATTGCCGGGATCGAGCGGGCGGCACAGAGCGTGGCCGAAGCCGCGATGGGCGAAATTGCACCGACGGCCTTCCTGGAGAAAACCTGGCAACTGGGCCAGATTGTGCGGGCCGCTGCGCACAGCGCGATCGTGGAAAAGGCACAGGAGGCCTTCGCGTCCGGTGGCGGATTGATGCATGCCGCGCTCGACGGATTGCAGCTGCGAAGCCAACGCCTCGAAGCGGCGCGGCTCTGGGTCGACGTCGCAGTTGCGATCCGGATGCGCGACGCGGCAGCCGCAGAAGCGATCTCGCGCAAGATCGTCATGCGTTCTCTGCGCGCCAGCATGCGATCGGCAATCCATTCCGAAATCTGGCGAGGGTTCGGAAACGAGACGGACTAGCGTGCCTCCGCTGCGTGACATGCATGCGCGTCTGACGCAGAGTGTCATAGGGCGAGGGGGATTGCAGGCATGACGAAAGTGAATCCGTCCGGCATCGCCGCGCGCCATGTCGCGGCGGTGTCGCTGGGCAATGCGCTCGGCTTCTACGACTTCCTGACCTATGTCTATTTCTCGGTCTACATCAGCAACGCCTTCTTCCCCGCGGGCGACGACCCGCTGGTGCGGCTGCTGGCGACCTTCGGTGCCTCGTTCATAGGATTCCTGGCACGGCCCGTCGGCGCGATGGTGATCGGACCGATGGGCGATCGCGTCGGGCGGCGCGCCGCGATGATGCTGTCCTTCGTGCTGATGGGCATCGGCGTGGCTGGCGTCGCGCTGACGCCGGACTACGCCACCATCGGCGTCGCGGCGCCGATCCTCGTCGTGCTGTTCCGCATCGTGCAGGGCTTCGCGCTCGGCGGTGAAGTGGGACCGACGACGGCCTTTCTCGTCGAGGCCGCGCCGCCGCATCGCCGCGGCTTTTACGCCGCCATGCAATACTGCACGCAGGACACCGGCGCCCTCGTTGCCGGCATCATCGGCACGGTGCTCGCGAGCGTGCTCAGCGCCGATGCGCTGCAGGATTGGGGCTGGCGCGCGGCGATCCTCGCCGGCGCAGCGATCGTGCCGTTCGGACTCTGGCTGCGCAGCGGACTGCCGGAGACGCTGCACGCCGCCGACGACGCCGCGCTGGCGCCCGATGCGACGATCGGCGAAACCGCGTTCAAGCCGGGCCTCCGGCCCTATCTGCCGATCATCGTTCTCGGCCTGATCATGCTCGCATCCGGAACCATCGGCAGTTACACCGGCAGCTATCTGACGCCTTATGCCCAGACCGTTCTGCACCTGCCGGCCAGCGTCGCGTTCGGCGCGATCATCGCCAACACGCTGTTCGCCATTCCATTCGAAGCGCTGAGCGGCTGGCTCTCCGACCGCTATGGCCGCAAGCCAGTGATGCTGATCCCCGGCATTCTGCAATTGCTGGCGATCTATCCCGCCTTCTGGGCGATCACGCATTTCCGCAGCGCCATCGCGCTCTGGGTCTCGATCGCGATCGTTTCGATGTTGCAGGCACTCTCCACCACACCGGTCGTGGTCACGCTGACGGAGCAGTTGCCGAAGCGCGTGCGCTCCGGTGCGGTGGCGACGGTCTATGCCTTCGCGATTTCGGTGTTCGGCGGCTCGACCGGATTCGTGCTCACATGGCTGATCTACCGGAGCGGCAACGCGATGGTGCCCGCATATTACTGGGGCATCACGCTGGTAATCGGCCTGATCGCGATGGCGCTGGTGAGGGAATCGGCGCCGGTGAAATCGCCCCCCGGGCCGACGATAAACTGATCAAGGTCCCGACGCGGGGGCGGGCGCCGCAACACGACCAGGCCCGGCCCCCGCGGTACATGGGGCTTGATGCCATGCCAAAGGGCCTGCCAGTATTTTGGCCGGACAAATGGGCAGGGGCCATGAAGGACGATCCAAGGCTGTGGCGTTGGCCGTCGGGGGTTTCGGCCGCCCTGTCCGACACCAAGGAGTTCTCCCGCAAGCTGCTCGGCAGCGACCTGTCCAGGCAGGTCGGGCACGCGCGCAAAGCGATCGAAGACGGGCTGAACGCCGCATTCAGCACCGGGATCGCGCGCCGGGCCTGGCTGGCGGACAAGGCGTGGGCGCGCGGCGACATGGAAGCGGCGCGCAAGCTCTGGCAATCGCTGTCGGACGACGAGCCCTACAATCCGCGCTGGTCGGTGCAGCTGAGCCGCGTGGCACGCGAAAGCGGCGATCACCACCTCGCGGAGCAGATCCTTCTCGATGCGCGCGAGCGTGGCGCGAGCAGCGAAGAGCTCGAATCCGGCATCGTCTACCTGCAGCGCTGGAACCGCCGCTCGAACGCGGCCGTGGACGACGCGATCGCAACCGTCTCGAGTCCCGACGCCTCGCCGTTCAGCGTGTTCTTCGCCAGCGTCTATCTGTCGAGCGAGGGGCTGCTGGGGCCGGCGCGTGCGGGATTGAAGCGCCTGATCGACCACCGCCGGCTGGGCCATGGCGCC
This sequence comes from Pseudomonadota bacterium, assembly GCA_018241025.1. GTDB lineage: Bacteria > Pseudomonadota > Alphaproteobacteria > Micropepsales > Micropepsaceae > Rhizomicrobium. The sequence continues at coordinate 74,149 of JAFEEQ010000018.1, read as the reverse complement.
CGCGCCCAGCTTGCGGCGCTCGACGTTCTGGAAAAGACGGATGCCGGACGCCGCCCCAATATTCCGGGCTGGCTGTCGCCGGCGCGCAATTCGGCCGTGGTGCGCTCTCCGGGATCGGACACCGTCGTGATCGGCTTTGCGCCGCCGGGCGGCCTGTTCGGCGTTCCGGTCAATGTGCTGCATGCTTTGCTCCCGCCGGACGTCAATGCGATCTATCTCTACGACAGCCGGCAATTGAACCATCTCGCCGGCACCGACCGGTTCGGGCCGGGCTATGGAGCGATGATCGCCGGCTTGCGCGAAATGATCGACGATATGGGCGCCACCAACGTCATCACCGTGGGGGCATCGGCTTCGGGCTTTACGGCACTCTGCGCGGGGCTGGATCTCAACGCACAGGGCGTCATCGCGTTTTCGCCGCCGACGAACACGATACAGAGCAATATGGAAAAGGATGGCCGCTTTCCGCACATCCTGCTTCGGTCGCTTCGGGAAATTCCGGAATTCTCAAAAGACCTGCGTCCGGAGCTCGAGAGCCGGCAATCCTGCGAGCGCATCGAAATCTATTATGGCGACGATCATCCGCAGGATCGCATGCATGCCGAGCATGTGGCGGGCGTGCGCGGCATCAATCTCTTCCCCGTCGAGGGCCTGGGACGGCACGACAGCGTGAGCGAGTTGGTGCTGCGCGGAAAGCTCGATCTGCTGGAGGGCTTCAATCGCCGGCGGTAAGGCTGTTCAGCTGGAGTGACCGACCGTGCCGTCGTCGTCGGTGTTGGTCCCAACCTCCGCGGAACCTACGTCGACAAGCCGGAATGCGGGTTTGGTCCAAGGCGCGCGGCCACCGCAAACGGCTTCGGCGGAAGCCCTAAGCGGCAATCGCTCCCGGTTGCGGAAATCCAAGGCCACCTACATCTCCCCTCGGACAAAACTGTCACATGTCCGGTTTTACTGGTCAATCTGATGGCGGCGTAACGTGGAGCGGCGCCTGCCTTTCGCCCGCCGGTCTGCGGCGATAGCGGGGGCCTATTCGGCCGCGGCAACGGCCGGAACCGCATCCATCGGCACGCCGCAGCGCGCGAGCACCGCGCGCAGGTCGCGGATCGGCGGGAAGACTTCGTTGTTCCAGTCGCAGCCTTGCGCGTCATGCGCCTTCTGCTCCTGTTCGACGATGTGCTTGTCCTGGGTGAAGATGCCTTCGGTGAACCAGGTGATGAACGGCCAGGCGGCGTGGATGAGGCCGGGGATCTTCGGCTTCTTCACCGAGAGATAGCCGAAGGTGCGATTGGTGCGCTGTTCGGCATCGAGCGGCGTGTAGCCGAGCCAGACGTCGAGCACCGGATCGCCGCCGTTCACCCAGACTTTCAGGTTCTGATAGGGATAGCCGGTGCGGATCGTCATCAGGTCGGCATCGACGCCTTCTTCCGGCTTGCGCATGACGTTGAGGATCGCCGCTTCGCCGAGCGACTGGCTGCCGGCGGTGCGGGTGAAGGTGTAGTCGACCTCGCACCAATCCTCGCCGCTGCGCCGGCCGAGGCAGGTCGCCTTGATCGTGCCCATCAGGCTGCGATGCAGGAACTGATGATTCATGTCGAACAGGTTCTCGTGCATGAAGGTGTAGTGGCAGGCGACCTCGCGGTTGAGCTGGCGCGTCTTGTAGGCGCCGTTCGCCTTGGAGCCGAGCGCAGCGGGCGCGCGCGCTGCGGCGAGCGACGCGTCGCCCGGGAAGATGAAGATCAGCCCGTCGACCTCATGCACCGGATAGGCGCGCACGCCGTTGGGCAAACGCTCGCGTCCGAGATAGGGCACGTCGATGCATTTGCCGCCGTTCGAATAGGCCCAGCCGTGATAGCCGCAGCGCAGCGTGTCGCCTTCGACGACGCCGAGCGAGAGCGGCACCTGGCGATGGGCGCAGCGATCCTCGAGCGCGAAGACGCGACCGCCCTTGCCGCGAAAGAGCACGATGGGATCGCCGGCGAAACGGCGCGCGACCGCCTTGCCCGGCGCAACCTCTTCGGACCATGCGAGCGGATACCAGTGATCGGGATGGGTTGCGATGCGGCGAAGATCGAGGCCGTTTTTCGGCCCGTTCGGCGTGACGATCATTGTGTCCCCTTCACGCCCCAAGGCCGACGTGTTGTGCGAAGGCTAGGCCAAAAGCGCGGCGCGGCCAACCGCTTGAACCCGTAATCCGCTTCGCTCCAAATAGAGACATGTGGCCGCTGCTCGGAATCGCCGTCGTCGTTGCCGGGTTCGCGCTCCGGCTCAATCCGCTTCTGGTGATCGCGCTGGCCGCCGGCGTCACCGGCTGGGCCGGCGGGATTTCGCTGCACAGCACAATCGCCGCCTTCGGCCACGCCTTCGCCCAGGACCGCTATGTCAGCGTCGTGTTTCTGGTGTTGCCGGTGATTGGATTGCTGGAACGTTACGGATTGCAGGAGCGGGCGCGGCAGCTCATCGCAAGCTTTCGCGGCGCAACAGCGGGCGGTCTGCTGCTCGCCTATTTCCTGTTGCGCCAGCTCGGCGCCGCGCTCGGCATCCCCTTCGGTGGGCAGGCGCAGGTGGTGCGGCCGCTGCTGGCGCCGATGCTGGAGGGCGCGGCCGAAGCGCAGACCGGCGAGCCGCTGACGCCGGCGCGGCGCTACTGGCTGCGCGCCCATGCGGCGGCGGCGGAGAATATCGGCCTGTTCTTTGGCGAGGACATCTTCATCGCCATCGGCTCGATCCTCCTGATCAAGGGCTTCCTCGACAATGACGGGATCGCGGTCGAGCCGCTGGCGCTGTCGAAATGGGCAATCCCGACGGCGATACTCGCGGCGATCGTCCATGGAATCCGGATCAAGCTGATCGATCGCACGCTGCGCAAGCCACAGGATGGCGCGCCGTGATCACCATCGAGCACGTTTACATTTTGACCGGGGTGATGGGCATCGCCTTCACGATCCTGAGCGCGTGCGACCGCAGCAATGCGAAGCGTTTCGGCAATGCCGCGTTCTGGGGACTGCTCTCGGCGAGCTTCCTGCTCGGCTCGTGTCTCGACGATTTCCAGAATGGCCTGCTCGCGCTGGCGCTGATTGCGGTCGGCGGATTCGGCTTCATGCATCGTGGCAGCGAAGCGACGACGACGCCGGAGGAACGCAGCGCCAGCGCCGCGGCGCACGGCAACGTGCTGTTCGTGCCGGCGCTGGTCATTCCGGTGACGGCGCTGCTCGGCACGCTGTTCCTGAAGGAGAGCGGGTTCGTCGATCCCAAGCAGGTCACGCTGATCTCGCTGTCGGCGGGCGTGCTGATCGCGCTCGGCGGGGCGATGCTGTGGCTGAAGCCGCCGCTGCTGGCGCCGATCGAGGAAGGTTGCCGCCTGATCGACGCCATCGGCTGGGCCGCGGTGCTGCCGCAAATGCTGGCCTCGCTCGGCGCGGTGTTCGCGCTCGCCGGCGTCGGCGATGCCGTCGGCCATGTCGCGACGAACTACCTGCCGCTCGATACGCCCTTCGCGGCGGTTGCGGTTTACTGCATCGGCATGGCGGCGTTCACCGCGGTGATGGGCAACGCCTTCGCCGCGTTTCCCGTAATGACCGCGGCCATCGGCCTGCCTCTGATCGTGCACCGTTTCGGCGGCGATCCGGTGATCATGGGCGCGATCGGCATGCTCGCCGGCTTCTGCGGCACGCTGACGACGCCGATGGCGGCGAATTTCAATATCGTGCCGGCGGCGCTGCTCGAACTGCCCGACCGCAACGGCGTGATCAAGATCCAGATCCCGACGGCGCTGATGCTGCTAGCCGCGAACACGGCGCTGATGGCCGTGCTGGTGTACCGGTTCTGAGCGATTTGCCGTTATCTGAATTGTCTGTATAATTAGGATTGTCAGGAGACGTCATGGCCCGGACGACCGCCCGCGAATTCCAGCGCAATATCGGCGAGTATCAGCATCGCGCCCGCAAGGGTCCGGTGGAAATCACCGTGCACGGACGGCGCGAATTCGTGCTGATGTCGGCCGAGGAATATGACTGGATGCGGGCCGTTATGCAGCGCTCGTTCCGGACCGAAGACGCGCCGGACTTCGTGATCGAAGCGGTACGCCAGGCCAAAATGCACCCGCGGCACAATCACCTGAACAAGCTGCTCAAGTAAGTGGCGCTGCCGGAGCCAGAGCCCGGCCTCGTCTTCCGCTACGACTTCCTGTGGCGGCGCGAGGCGCGTGCCGGCCGCGATACGAGCAAGCAGCGTCCGGCCTGTATCGCCGTCGCGACCGCCTCCGAGATGATCAGCCAACGAGTCGTGATCTTGCCGATCACACACAGCCAGCCCACTGGCGATACAATCGGTATCGAGCTGACCGCATCGGTGCGCCGGGCGCTGGGGCTCGACGATCAGCCATGCTGGGTCGTCGTTTCGGAGTACAATATCGACAACTGGCCGAACCCCGGTATTGCGCCATTGCCGAACAGCCGAACGTCATTTGCATATGGCTTCTTGCCGCCGGATCTGTTCGAACGGATCAAGGCGGAGTTCCTGAAGCGATACGATGCGCGGAAGGCCGTGAGGCGCTGATGCTCTCCCATCTCTCCTTCGGTGTCGAAGACCTGGAGTGCGCGACGGCGTTCTACGAAGCGGTGCTGGCGCCGCTCGGCGTCGTGTGCGTCTGGCGCAATCCGCGCGGCAGCGGCTTCGGACCTCCGGGCGGCGAGGACAGGCTGGCGCTGTTCCATCGCCCCGGCGAAGCGCGCGCGCCGGGCGCGGGATTTCACCTCTGCTTCGCAGCACCGACGCGCGCAGCGGTCGATGCGTTCCACGCCGCCGCGCTCGCCGCCGGCGGCAGCGATGCCGGCGCGCCGGGGTTGCGGCCGCATTATGGCGCCGACTACTACGCCGCCTTCGTCATCGATCCCGACGGGCACAAGCTCGAAGCCAAGCACGAAGAACCGTCACACTAATCTTCTTGACCCCCCACCCCCTTTGCCCCAAAGAGGCCGCGCAATCCCGGTTGGGTGTTCCGCCATGAACGCACCCGTGCAGATCGGCGCGCTGCCGCGCTTCGGAACCGTCGAAAAGGCGCTCGCCACGCTGAAACCGGGCGAGCCGCTTTACTGCATCTTTCCGGAGAAGTTCGGCGCGGCGGCGAAGCGCTTCCTCGACGGATTTCCGGGCGACGCGCTCTATGCCGTGAAGGCCAATCCGGCGCCGCATGTGCTCGACCAGGTCTGGGCGGCGGGCATCCGCCACTTCGATACCGCCTCGGTACCGGAGATCGAGATGGTCAAGAGCCGTTTCCCCGACGCTCATTGCCACTTCATGAATCCGGTGCGCGCCAACGGCACGGCGAAGAAGGCGTTCGAGCAATATGGCGTCACCGACTATGTCGTCGATTGCGATTTCGAACTCGACAAGCTGATCGCCGAGACCAGGAACGCGAAGAAGCTGCGCATCTTCGTGCGTATCGCCACGCCGCTCGGCGGCGCGGTGCTGGAGCTGTCGAGCAAGTTCGGCACGACGCAGCCTGATGCCGCGCGTCTGTTGCAGCGGGTGAAGGACGCGGGCGCCCAGCCGGCGATCTGCTTCCATGTCGGCTCGCAATGCCTTTCGCCCTTCTCCTACGCCCAGGCGATCGAGATGGCACGGCGCACGGCGCAGATGGCCGGCGTGGAGCTGCAGGCGCTCGACATCGGCGGCGGCTTTCCCGGGCCTTACATGGGCGACGACGTTCCGCCCTATCACTGGTATTTCGACACCATCAAGGAAGCGCTCGAGACGCTGCCCGATCCGAAGATCCCGGTGATCTGCGAGCCGGGCCGCGCGCTGATCGCCGAGGGCATGTCGCTGATCACCCAGGTCATCCTGCGCAAGGGCGACCGGCTTTATATCAACGACGGCACCTATGGTTCGTTCGACGAGCTGACCCTGCCGGGCTGGAGCGCGGATTATCCGACGCGCGTCTACACCCTCGACGGCAAGGGCCGCGTGCTGCCGCTGCCCGGCGCGGCGATTCCGTTCCGCGTCTATGGCCCGACCTGCGACACGCTCGACGTGCTGCCGCGGCCGATCATGCTGCCGGCGAACATCGCGGCGAACGACTTCATCGTGTTCGACAATATCGGCGCCTATTCGGTGGCGGTGCGCACGACCTTCAACGGGTTCTTCCCGGACAATTGGGCGATCATCGGCAATTGAGAGCGAAGCTGCCATCCTTCGACAGGCTCAGGATGAGGGTTGAGCGCGCACCTCATCCTGAGCTTGTCGAAGGATGAGGCAGCTCGATGTCTTGCCCGCAGTCGAACCTTCTCTATGCTGGCCCGATAAGGGGCTCGCGATGCGCCGTTTGATACTGGCATTTCTGACATTGGTGCTCGGCGCGAGTGGGGCATACGCCGCCGATGTGCCGGCCGACTGGCAGCACTACAGCGGCCGCGGTTTTACGGCGTCCTATCCGCCGGGCTGGACGGTCAATCCGGCTTTCGTCGACAAGGGCTACGGCTTCTTCCAGGGCGACACCGATGACGTGCGCGCTGGCGTCGCATTCAAGCCGGCCGGCGACATCGCGCCGGGCACCGATCTGCAGAGCGACCAGCTGAAACTCGTGGTCCAGGTCGCGCGGCCGGGCGATCTGTGCACCGCGGCGGCCTTCCTCGTCGATCCGTCGCCGAACTACGCGACCGAGCGCGTGCTCGACAAGCCGGACCGGGTGCACACCATCGCCGAGGCGGGCGATCTCTACACGCTCGAGCAGGCGGTGGTGATCGCGACCCAGAAGCCCTGCATCGCCGTGCACTACTACATGGCCTTTGCACGGCTGCGGCCCGGCGATCCGCGCAAGGCGATCGACCGCCAGCAGCTCTACAATCTGCTCGGCGCGATCGCCTCGACGGTGCAGCCGGCGCCCTGACTTCCCATAGCCAACAAACCATTAACCCCTTTGGGCTAGGGTGCAATCTGACCGACGAGGCGGATATGCCCACCCCGAAGGAACGCCTGAGCCATCTTCTGGAACTCGCCGCGCAAGGCGCGGGCGAGCGCGCCCATCTGGCCGGCGAGGTTGCCGATCTCCTGCTCGACTGGCCGCCACAATATCCGGCTGCGATGCGCGCGACCTTCGACGCGCTGCTGGAGAAGATCGTGCGCGAGATGGAGGCCCCCGCCTGCGCCGAACTCGCCGCGCGCTTCGAGGGCCGCGACGATGCTCCGCTCGCCCTGCTCAACGAATTCTTCCTCTGCGCCAGCCCGGCGATGCAGGACGATCTGCTGGCCCGCAACGAAGCCGCGGGCCCGGCACCGCATATCCATCTCGACGGCGAAGCCCTGCTCTCGGCGGCGCGCGCGGGCGGGGCCGCCTCCGGCACCGTCGCGTCCATCGCCGGGATTTCGCCGCGGGTCGCCGCCGCGGTGCTGCGCGACGCCCGCGCGCTCGCGACACTGTGCAAAGGCGGCGGCATCGCGCGCGCGACCTTCTCGGCGATGGCGATCCTCACCGGCCCGGCGCGCAGCGTGCACGAGAATTTCGCCATGCTGACGGTGTTCGACCGGGTGCCGGAGAACGGCGCGGCGCATCTGGTCGCGCATTGGCGCCTGCATGCCGGCAGCGAAGCCGCCGAACGCGCCGCCTGAATTCGGAAATTCGCGCGGCTTTCGACTTTCCGGCCGCAAGTCGGCAACGTAAGGTTCCGGCCGCAACATGGCCCGGAGCCCGCGCGTGAAACGTCTCGTTCTCGCATTCGCCCTTCTCTTCGCCTACTGCGCCCCCGCGGCCGCGAAGATCGTGCCGTTTCCCAAGAGCTTCACCGCGAAGATGATCGCCACCAACGGCACGTCCCTATATGTGCGCTATGGCGGGCACGGCCCGGCGGTGCTGCTGCTGCACGGCTTCGGCGATACCGGCGACATGTGGGCGCCGATCGCCGCCAAGCTGGTGAAGGACCACACCGTGATCGTGCCCGACCTGCGCGGCATGGGATCTTCGGCGCATCCCGATGACGGCTATACCAAGAAGAACCAGGCGCGCGACGTCGCCGGCGTGCTCGACGCGCTGAAGGTCGACAAGGTCGCGCTCGTCACCCACGACATCGGCAACATGGTCGGCTTCGCTCTCGTCGCGCAGTATCCGGCGCGGGTGACGAAATGGGCGGTGATCGACGCGCCCCTGCCCGGCCTCGGCACCTGGGCGGCGCAGCTCGTGAACCCGAAGACCTGGCACTTCAACTTCTACGGCCCCGACGAGGAGCGCCTGGTGAAGGGGCGCGAGCGCATCTATCTCGACCGCTTCTGGAACGAGCTTTCCGACGATCCACACCGCATCGACGAGGCGACGCGGCGTTACTACACCGCGATCTATGCCCGCCCGCACGCGATCCATGACGCGTTCGAGCAGTTCAAGGCCTTCCTGATCGACGCAAAGGAAAATCCCGAGATGCTGAAGGCGTTTCCGGGCGGGAAGCTCAGCCTGCCGGTGCTCGCGCTGGGCGGCGAGAAGTCCTATGGCGCGCATATGGCGGACGAGCTGCGCAGCATCGCGACGAATGTGCAGGGCGGCGTGATCCCGAACAGCGGCCACTGGGTGATGGAAGAGAATCCGGAGGCAACGACGGCGATGGTGTTGGAATTCCTCCGGTAGGAAGTCGACACGATTGGCGGCACACGACAATATACGATGACGGCCGAAAGCAAGTCACCTGATAACGCGCCACCCTTCAACGTGGAAGTTCCCACGATGAAGTCCCTCTACATCGAATTGCATCGTGACGACCGAAAACTTGGTAGCGGCACAGCGACCTTGGTCGCCAACGACCAATCGTCTCATTGTGCGTTGATAACCAACCGACACTTGGTAACCGGGCGGCATCAGGACACTGCCGAAGTACTTCATAGCAGTGGCGCTACGCCAAATTCGGTCGTGATCCATTTTCATGCCGGCAAGTTGCCGGGTGAATGGAAACCCATCTCATTGCCACTATTCCGCGATGACGGCACTCCGTGGTGGATCGAGCATCCGAGGTTGGGCGCCAAAGCTGACATAGTTGCCCTGAATCTTAAGTGGGGAACCGATGTCACCAAATACCCCTATTTTTTAAAAACTACTCACGACCGGCATTCGATTATCGTGAGTCCCGCAGAACCTATCAGCGTAATTGGCTTTCCATTCGGCCTCTCATCGACCGAACGATTTCCAATTTGGGCAACGGGTTTTCTGGCTCAGGAACTCAGCTTGATGACACCTGACAAGCCAACATTCCTCATCGATTGCCGCACACGACAGGGGCAGTCCGGCTCTGCCGTAATTGCCTTCAGACCAAGCGGCCATCGGAAAGTAGTTGCAGACAAGGTGCGCGCTACCCTTACTCCAGAGAATATCTGGGAATTTCTAGGAATCTACTCCGGACGCGTAAATGCGCAGTCGGATCTCGGTCGCGTATGGCATGTTTCAGCTATCGAGGAACTCCTAGCAGCAGCTGAAGGGGCAATGCCCAGAACCGCCCCCCCAGCCGCGAACTAACTACCCTCCGCGTGCACGTCCGCGCGTTCGCGGGTCTTGGCGAATTTGAGATTGGGGAATTTGTCGGCGACGTAGCCGAGCTCCCAGCTCGATTTCGCCAGGAAGACCGGGGCGCCGTCGCGGTCGGCTGCCATGCCGCCGCGATTGGTCGAGATGAATTTCTCGAGGTCGGCGTCGCTGCCGGAGATCCAGCGCGCGGTGTCGAAGGGCGCGGGTTCGAGATCGGCGTCCAGGCCGTATTCCGCGCGCAGGCGCGACTTGAGCACATCGAGCTGGAGCGGGCCGACGACGCCGACGATCCATTGCGCCCCGATCTGCGGCTTGAACACCTGGGTCACGCCCTCTTCGGCGAGGCTTTCGAGCGCGCGCGTCAGATGCTTCTGCTTCATCGGATCGGCGAGGCGGACGCGGGAGAGGATTTCCGGCGCGAAGTTCGGGATGCCGGTGAACACGACATTGCCGGATTCCGACAGCGTATCTCCGACGCGCAGCACGCCGTGGTTCGGGATGCCGATGATGTCGCCCGGAAAGGCCTCATCCACCGTCTCGCGCTCCTGGGCGAAGAACAGGATCGGGTTGTGGATGCCGATGCTCTTTGCGGTGCCGGACTGCACCAGCTTCATCCCGCGGCGGAATTTGCCGCTCGCGAGACGCAGGAAGGCGACGCGGTCGCGGTGGTTGGGGTCCATGTTGGCCTGGACTTTGAACACGAAGCCGGAGACTTCGCTGTCGGTCGGCTCGACGGTTTTCGCTTTGGTCGCGGCAGGACCGGGCGGCGGGGCGTTCTTCGCCAAGGCCGAGAGCAGGTCGCGGACGCCGAAATTCTTCAGTGCCGAGCCGAAGAAGACCGGCGACTGATGACCCTCGCGATAGGCGCCGTGATCGAAGCGCGGCAGGCCGGCGCGGGCGAGTTCGACGTCTTCCTCGAACTTGGCGCGCTCCTCATCGGTCAGGAGTGCCGCCAGCGCGTTGCCGCCGATCTTCTCGCCGCCGCCGAAGGGCGCGAATTCCTCCGTATAAAGATCGATGGTGCCCTTGAAGTTGAGGCCCATGCCGACGGGCCAGACGAAGGGCGCGCATTCGAGCTGGAGCTGGTCGGAAATCTCGTCCAGGAGCTCGAAGGGATCGCGCGCCTCGCGGTCCATCTTGTTGACGAAGGTCATGATCGGGATGTCGCGCAGACGACACACCTCGAACAGCTTGCGGGTTTGCGCCTCAATGCCCTTGGCGGCGTCGATCACCATCACCGCGCTGTCGGCGGCGGTCAGCGTGCGGTAGGTGTCTTCGGAGAAGTCTTCATGGCCCGGCGTGTCGAGCAGATTGAAGACCGCGTTCTCGTATTCGAAAGTCATCACCGCGGAGGTGACGGAGATGCCGCGCTCCTGCTCGATCTTCATCCAGTCGGATTTCGCGCGCCGCGCCTCGCCGCGCGCCTTGACCCGGCCGGCGGCATGGATCGCGCCGCCGAGCAGCAGAAGATGCTCGGTCAGCGTCGTCTTGCCGGCGTCGGGGTGCGAGATGATCGCAAAGGTCCGGCGCCGGCCGGCTTCTTGTGGCAGCGTGCTCATGGCGGCGGGGGAGTAGCAGGCGGGTGCGGCGGGCGCAATGTGGTTCGCGTCCGCGCCGGGCGGCCTTTAGACTGCGCGACAGGGAGTGCGCCATGGACATTTTCAGGGCCGGCAGCGGCGACATCGCGGACTGGATCGCGCTGCGCCGCCAATTGTGGCCGGAGGCCGGAGATCATGCCGGAGACGTTGCCCGAATCCTCGCCACGCCGGAGCGCATCGCCGGCTTCATCGCGCGCGACGGCGCAGCGATCGGCTTTGCCGAAGCCGCGATCCGGCATGACTACGTCAATGGCTGCGAGACCTCGCCGGTTGGATTCCTCGAAGGCATCTATACCGCGACCGACCGGCGCCGACGCGGTATTGCGCGGGCGCTGATTGCAGCGGTCGAGCTCTGGGTCCGCGCGCAAGGCTGCAGTGAACTCGGCTCCGATGCGTTGCTCGACAATGCCGACAGCCATCGCATGCATGCCGCGCTGGGCTTCGCCGAGACCGACCGCGTGGTCTATTTCCGCAAAGTTCTGCCAGGCTGACGCGATCAGCTGATGAAGCTCGCCGCCAAGGCGCTGAACGCCACGACCGCCCAGGGCGGCAGGCGTGCCGCGATCAGCAGCAGGAAGCCGGCGGCGGCAATCGCCAGATCGGCCGGCACGAAGATCGCACCGGTCCAGACCGGCGTGTAGAACGCCGCGAGCAGAAGCCCGACCACCGCGGCATTGATCCCGGCCAGCGCGGCCGTCATGCGTGGATGCGCAGACAGCCGGCCCCAGAACGGCAGCGCGCCAAACACCAGCAGGAAAGACGGCAGATAGATTGCGGCGAGGCAGAGCAACCCGCCGCCGATGCCTTTCGGCGCAATCGCCGATCCGAGAAATGCGGCGAAGGAAAACAGCGGTCCCGGCATCGCCTGTGCCGCGCCATAGCCGGCGAGGAATGTCTGGTTGTCGATCCACCCGGCCGTCGCCCGCTGGAGAAGCGGCAGCACGACGTGACCGCCGCCGAAGACGAGCGCGCCGCTGCGATAGAAGCCGTCCACCAGCGCAAGGCCGCGGCCGCCATGCGCCACGAGCGGCAGGACGAACAAGAGGGCGGCGAACAGGACGAGACAGATGACAGCGACGCTGCGTGGGAGTGTCGCCGCCACCGGCGTCTCGGACGACTTTGTCATGCCATCGAAAACGACAACGCCGATCGCGCCGCCGAAGACGATGGCCGCGATCTGGCTGACCGCGCCGGGTAGCAGCAAAGTCAGCACTGCCGCGGCGAGGGCGAGCAGTTTGCGTCCGAGATCGGGCGTCAGGCTTTGCGCCATGCTCCAGATCGCCTGCGCCACGACCGCGACTGCGGCGAGCTTCAGGCCATGCACCCAGGGCGCCTGTGCGATCTCGGGCGAGAGCAGGAGCGCGAACGCGATCATCACAGCGGCCGACGGCGCGGTGAAGCCGATAAAGGCGGCGAGCGCACCCGCCGCGCCGCCGCGCATCAGCCCGAGCGCCATGCCGACCTGGCTGCTCGCCGGTCCGGGCAGGACCTGGCAAAGCGCGACGATCGAGGCATAGCGGTGCTCGTCGAGCCAGCCCCGCCGCTCGACGAATTCGCGGCGGAAATAGCCCAGATGCGCCACCGGCCCGCCGAAACTGGTCAGCCCGAGCCGCAGGAAAACCAGGAAGATGTCGAGTACGAGAGACATGACAGGCGCTCAGAGGTCGGACAGAAACTGGGAACGAGTTCGACCTTCCTCGACGACCGTGAAACGGCGATGAAGATCGGCGCCGAACATGGCAATTGCTTCTGCCAGCCCGGGCCATTTGAGATGACGCAGTCGCGGCCTTATGCGAAACAGCACGATACCGGGCATGCTCGCGCCGGATGTAAACGTCAGATCGCCGAAATCCTTGTCCTCAGTCAGCAGGACACGGCCTTCGCGCAATGCAAGCAGACCGAGATCGCTATCGGTAGCCTGTGCCGCGCTTTCGGCGACGCTCAGCACGTCGTCGCCCGCTTCCCGAAGCCTTTCGACGATCTCATAATGAAGGCATTCGTCCGCGAGCCAACGCACGGCGCGGCTATTCTGCCGCCGGCAGCGTCATGTATTCATCGGCGAATGCTCGCGCAGCTGCGAGATCGGCTTCATTCAGGCGTGGATGCGCAGCCATGATTTCCGCGTGACTCATGCCGTCAGCGAGCTCGCGCATGACCTGTTCGACCGTGATCCGGGTCCCCTTGATTACGGGCTTGCCGACCATCACGTCGGGGTTCACTTCGATGCGTTCATGCTTCATGGCGACGGCCTCTATGTCTGCATCCTATCACGACACCACCGGCTGCCTCCAGCCGTGCTAGGCTGCACCGGAGGTGATCGCATGAAGACCGCAATCCTGGCTTTCCTCGCCACGATCCTGACCGCGCCTGCCACCGCTGCCGATTGCAGTGACGGACCGATTAAGGACACGCCGCTCGGCGGGACGGTTGCGGGCAAGCCCTTCGTGGCCAAGGAGATCCGGCTCGATTTCACCAAGGACGGCATGGTGATGAACGATGTCCATCTCGATCGCTATGTGCTCTCGCTGATGGTCGACGGCGTCTTCAACGAAGCAACGATCGACATGCTGGTGCCGGGCGGCAAGAAGCCGGACGGGCGCACCTTCCGCGTGCTGCCGGTCGACAGCATCGGCGCACAGCCGGCCGCAGCAGAGGGCGTGCCCGAGGTTCAGGGCTGGGAGATCGAACTCGACAATGCCGGGATCGACACGAGCTTCACGGAGGACGTTGCGTCGATCCGTATCGAGTGGGGCATGCGCAAGGACAAGACCCTGCCCGGCAAGATCCATTTCTGCGTGCCTTCGGTGAAGGCGGACATCGAGGGCAGCTTCAGCGTCGCCGTGCCCTGAGCTACGCAACTCTGCGTAAGAAGTGATGCGAATTGTTTGACCGCACCGATGGCGGCAACATCTTCGCGCCTCTTGGAGCCAGGCGCGCACCATGATCGCACGAGACAGTCACGTTACCTCTCTCAAGAGGCATCCCGGTGCGGTGGCGTGGCGCGATCTGGCGCGCGACTGGCAACGCTGGTCGGCCGCCGAACGCTTCGGCGCGCCGATGCTGCTGGCCGGACTCGCCGCAAGCACGATGCCGATCCTTTGGATGCTCGCGCGCTGAAGCGGCGTCCTCAGAGAAGCACCAACGCCGTCACCGCCCAGGCATAGGCGCGGATGCGCCAGGCGCCGGCTTCGTGCACCAGCAGGAACGACCAGCCGCCATCTTCCTCGAAGCGGCGGCCGCGCGTCGTGCCGAGCCAATGCGTCGGCAGCGTGAAGAACACCGTGTCGCCGTCGCGCGCAAAATCCTGCGCCGGTCCGAAGCGATGGACGAGGCCGGCAAGGCCTTCGGCATGATGGCGCATGGAACGCGCCCAGTGCGCCACCGCATGGGGGCCGGCAAACAGATGCGGCGCGAAGTTCTCGAGGATGGTCACCTCGCCGCGTGAAAAGGCGGCGAGATTGTCGTCGCCCCCGCCGCCGATGAAGCGCGCGACCATTTCAATCGGGACCAGCATGGCATCGTCGGGTTTCGTCATGGCGCAACCCACTCCCATGTCTTGCCGTTCCAGCGATAGATGTCCGGCGCAATGCCAAGATCGCCTGCGGCGGCGAAAGCCGCCTCGGCCTTTTCCGAAAGCTCGGCCCGCGCATCCGCCGTATAGAGAAGTGTGTCGCGGGCCGGTACGGCAGCCAGCGTTCCCACCGGCCAGTCGCGCGCGATCACGACCTGCGACGCCGCGTAGGGCGCGGTCACAACCGTCACCCGCCCGGCCGCGGGCGGCGCCAGCGCCGGGAGCACCGTGTCATGCTCGCACAGCGCCATAGCGGCGTCGCCATCGAGGCCGAGATCGGCGCGATCGGCGTTGGTCAGCGGGCCGACGCGCGTCGCGCTTTCCTTGAAGCAGGCCTCCTCCAGATTGGCGAAGGCGTGGCGCACGACCGGCGCCATCGGCTCGTCAGACGGCGAAGAGACGCAGGCGGACGGCACGCAGCCTACAATCAGATGGAGCGAGACCCGCAGCAATGCGGCGTCGGGCGGCGCAAGCCGTTGCGCGGCCCGGTCGAGCGACAGACGCAAGCCGGTCGCGCAGATGAAGTTCATTTTCCGGCAGAGCTGATAGTAGGCGCGCTGATCGAACGGGATCGGCTTTCCGCCGGGTCGCGTGACCATGAGCGTCATCCCGTCCGCCGCGATGGTGTCGCCCGGCAGGCGGCGGCGCAGCTCGACAGCGATCCAGTCCATGAAATCGGTTTTCGCGGCCGGCACTGTCTCGCCCGTTTCCGGTGCGCTCGCGGCAGCGGAAAACCGCGCGACGATGCTCTGGATGTAGTCATACGTCTTCGAATCACAGCTATCCGGGACGCGCAGGCAATCGGCATGGAGACCGGAAAAGTCGAATACGAGATTGGCCTGGCCCGGCTTGCCGATGGCGACCGTGAACGGCGCGATGCTGCGCACCGGTGCCGGCGAATAGAGCTGGACCTTGTCGCGGACATAGGTGGTGAAGTCGCTGTCGCCGAGCGGCACTTCGCCGGCCAGCGCCGGAACGGCAAACAGGAGAGCGAGAGCGGCCAGCGCGCGGCGCATCAGACGATCGGCTCGTCGACGAAGCTGCGGCCATCCGCATCCTCGATCTCGACGATCCAAAGATCGGGGTCGAAACGCGTCTGCCGGTCGAACCAGATGCGCGACTTTTCCTCTTCGCTCGCATCGCCGAGCGGTTTCACCCAGACGAGCGCGCCGTCGCCGTTTCGCGCCTGGTTGAGCACAAGCGAAGTGCCGTCGCGGCGCAGCAGCTTGAGCACGACCGCGCCGGCCTCTTCCGAGCCTTTGCGCAGGACATAGGCATGGGCGCCCGCAACCTCTGCGCGCCGGATCAGGGCGCGCACGAAGATACCGGCTTTGAGACGCGGAACGGTCATGCCGGAAGCTTAGCGCATCCGCTCAGCGGAGCGCGAATGAAACCAGCAGCGCCACGGGGTTGCCCATGCCGTCGCCGAGCGGCGCGATCAGGCACTCCGCTTCGCCGAGCCCGAATGCTTCGAGCCGCATGAGGAAACGCAGCGGCGCACACGCCGCGAGCACCGTGTCGAAGGTGGTGTACCAGCGCTCGCGCAGATGCAGCGGAACAAAATCGTCGACTTCGCGGCCCATCAGATCGCCGGTATGCTGCGCGACATTGCGGCCCTGGAGACGAACGCGATAGCGCCGCGGCGCGGTCGGACTGTTGCGGAGATCTATCACCACGCAGTCATGCAGCTTGGCGCCGAGGATGCGCGTGGTCAGGTCGGTCCGCCGCGGCACCGCGCGGCGGCCGCAGGCGAGTTGCCAGAGCCGCAGGATCTCGATCAGACGCGGACTTTCGAACGCAAGCCCCGGATCGCAGGTCATCGGCCAACCGAGCTGACGTGCCCGTGCGTTGAACCCATCCCAGGGCGCGCCGGCGGCTGCGGATATCATTTGTCCTCCGGCAGGAAAGAGATGGCGCCGAGCACGCTCTGCGCTTCGCCGTCGAGATCGCTGAGCGGGGCGAGCAGCACTTCGGCGCGCGGCATCGCCATCGCCGGCAATGGCAAACGGCCGGTGAAGCGCAAGGGCTTTCCGGCGCGCAGCGCCATGTCGAGCGCCAGAAGCCAGATCCCGACCATCGGCTCGGGCACCATCTCGTCGAGATAGCGTCCGGCGACTTCGCCGATTTGCGCCGCCAGCGCGCTTCCGGCCATGGCGAAGCGGTAGCGGCGCAGTCCGAAGGGCGGCTCGACATAATCGACAATGGCGACGTCGTGCATCAGATCGCCGAAACGGCGGGGACAGACGTCGCCGCGCCAGGGCATCGCCGCGGCACCGCGCGCCGCGCTCCAGGCGGCGCAGACGCCGGCCAGACGGGGATCGTCGAAGACCGGGTCGCCATCGCAATGTGCCGGCCAGGCGCCATGGCTGACATGGCGGTTGAACTGTTCGGGGAGCGTGCGCAGGAGCGATGGCATGCGCACCAGACTGGGCTGACAGCGTCAAGACGGGGTAAAGCAGGCTCTACGCAATTTTGCGTAAGCTGTCAGGTTAGGCGCGGACCGTAGACCACAGAGATCAAGAGGGCCGCCGCCCTGCCTTCGGCATCCGCGAGCGGCGCAACGAGACTCTCGGCCGACATGTGCTCGAGCCTGAATGCGCGAAGCTGGGACACGAAGCGCAACGGCGTCGCGGCGGACAGCGCCGTGTCGTAGGCCGCATGCCAGGCCTCGAGCTGATGCGCCGGAATGACCTCGTCGAGATGCTTTCCGGTCAGATCGCCGCTGTAGCGCACGAGACCGCTGCCATAATAGCCGACGCGATAGCGCGCGCCGCTGCGCTCGACGAAAGCCAGATCGCGCAGATGGCTCTTCAGCGTGCGCGCGCTGAAATCCCGCCGCTCGGGCAGCGTACGATCGCCGCGAACCGAATGCCATATGCCGAGCAGTTCGACGAGCTGCCCGGCGCGAAATTCAAGCTGTGGATCGCAGGCCGTCGGCCAACCGCCACGCAGGGCGCGGGCCGCATAGGTGTCGATCGGATGATGCGCCGTCATCGCGGCACGATGCCGCCAGCCTCTCACCAAGGCGTGAAGATGGCAGCGGGGAGTATTACCTACTCCCCGCCCTGCGCCTCAGTGCACCAGATCGATTTCACCGCCGCGGCTGCGGGCGAAGCGGCGGCCGAAGCGGCGGCTTGCCCCGCTGGTCACCGACACGATCTTGCCGAGCGGCGCCTGCTCGACGGCGGCGGCCGGACGCGAAAGATAGAGCTCGGCATGAAGCAGCCCCTCCGTCTCCTTCGCGGTCACGTCGATGCCCTTGGCTTCGAGCTGGTCGATGGTCGCCGCTGCTTCCTCACGCGAGCGGAAGCGGCGCTGCACGAAGGTCACGCCGGAGAACTTCTCGGTGACGTAGCCGTATTCGCCGAGGGTGCGCTCGATCGGATCGTAAGGGAACATGCGCAGCACGAAATTCGCGATCCACGGCATGCGGCTCTGGCGGTCGAGCACGCGGCGGAAGGTCCGTTCGGTGACATAGCCGACGCAGCCGGTGGAGACGATCAGATCGAGATCGCCGAGCACTTCGGCGTCGCGGCTGGACGGATCGATGTGCTCGAGATCGGTCGACACCGCGCCGTCGAGCAAGCCGGCCTGCAGCGCGTAGTTCACCGCGGGCTGCGACGAATCGAGGCCGACGAAGCGCGCATCGGTCGCGCTTGGCCAAGAGGCGAAGTAGTGCCGGTCGAGCGCCACCAGCGCAGCGGGATCGAGCGCGCGCATCTCGTCGGAGGTATAGCGCTGTGCCAGGCGGCGGATGTCGAGCGGATGGCGCGCCAGCGCGGCATTGATCCCGTAGGAGCAGCCGATATCGAGCACCTTGAGCGGACGCGACAGCGCATAACGCTGGGCATCGATCAGCGCGCGGAAGACGGGCTTGGCGAGATCGGGGATCACGTAATCGAGGCCACACAGGACGCGGTAGTACTCGCGTGGATCGGGAGCAGTGTAGATGCTGTCGAAATTGGCCTTGACGCGATTGAGATTGCGAAAATTCGTCGTCTCGAGATTCATCAGTTCCTCTCAGCGAAGTGGCGCTCGCGCGCGCCGGGTTCCTCCAGATTGTCGGACGTGCAATGGCTATAGGCCGCGCAGTTCCGTGAGACAACCTTATATCGCAGACGCAACATTTATTTGTGTGCGCGCGGAACCAAATGTTGCGTTCGACGTAGCTGCAACGCGTGTTTTTGCATGATGCGCATGCCAACACATGCGCACGCATCTCGTCGCTACATTCGCGATCGGAATTACGCAGCGCGGAATGGAATGATCTTGGCTTCGCGCGCGATGACGCGTTCGCCGTTCTCGCCGACGGCCGCGAACGGCAAGCGCACACGAACGGTCGTGCCTTCGCCCAGGGTCGACTCGATCGTCGCTTCGCCGCCATGCATCAGCGCGAAGGCCTTGACCAGCGCAAGGCCGAGGCCGGTGCCTTCCTTGGCGCGCGCATGCTCGGTCTCGGCCTGCTCGAAAGGCTTGCCGAGACGCTCGAGATCCTTGGGCGCGATACCGACGCCGGAATCGGCGACGCGGATCTCGATGCCGCGCTCGTCGCGCGTCGCGCTGAGGCGCACATCTCCGCCGCGCGGCGTGAACTTGACGCCGTTGGTGAGCAGGTTGATCAGCACCTGCTTGATCGCGCGCTTGTCGGCGAAGATCGTTCCGGCGCCGGGGCCGACGTCGAGCCGGATCACCACGCCCCCGCGCTCGGCCTGAAGCTTGACGAAGCGCACCGCCGACTCGGCGGCATCGGTCAGATCGAAGATTTCCTCGAACAGCTCGAGCTTGCCGGCCTCGATCTTCGACATGTCGAGCACGGAGTTGATCAGCTCGAGCAGGTGATTGCCGGATTCGTGGATGAGGCGCGAATATTCGAGATATTTCGCCGAGCCGACCGGGCCGAACATCTCATGCGTCATCACTTCGGAGAAACCGATGATCGCGTTCAGCGGCGTGCGCAGCTCATGGCTCATATTGGCGAGGAAGCTCGACTTGGCGCGGTTGGCGCCCTCGGCGGCATCGCGCGCCTCGATCAGCTCGGCTTCGTGGCGCTTGCGCTCGGTGATGTCGCGCGTCACCGCGACGATATCGTTGCCCTGGGCCTGCGGCGCGGGACGGCAGCGTATCTCGGCCCAGACATAGGAGCCGTCGCGGCGCTTCATCCGCACTTCGGCGGTGGCGGGACGGGCGTAATAGGCGGATTCGACGAAGGCCGCCTGCATCGCCTTCAGATCGTCGGGATGGACGAGCGCGGCCGGCGCGGCGCCGATCAGCTCGTGCGGCTGGCGGTCGAGGATCGCGACCGCGGCAGGGCTCGCGAAGCGGATGCGGCCATCCGAGGAATGGCGCGTGATCAGGTCCATCGCATTGTCGGCGAGGAAGCGGTACATCGCGGCGCCTTCGGCGGCGGCGGCATCGGCGGCGCGCTGGCGGTCCTGCGCCGCGGCAGCGACGAGGGCGGCCTGGATCACCGCGGCGAGCACCGAGACCGCATAAACTTCCCAGACCGGGACGTTGAGCCGGGACGCCGGCAGATGCCCGAGCGCGCCGATGGCGGCGACGACGATCAGCGCCGCGCAGGCCGCGGCCGCGGCGCGCAGCACGGCGGGACGTCCACCGGCCAGCGCCGCTTCGGCCGGAACCAGTGCGAACCAGACCACGAGCGGCGACAGCACGCCGCCGGTCAGCGCCGCGAGATAGCCGATCAGCATGGCGAAGATCGCGAGCGCGGCCGATTCGAGCACGCTGAGCGGAATCGAGGTGAAAGCGAGGAGTGCCAGCCCGGCCGGCGCCACAAGTCCGGCTATGGCGATCGCTTCGGCGGCATCGGGCCGGCCGATCGCGGAAACGAAGGCGAGGCCGAGAACCGCGCCGACAACCGCTTTCGATACCTGCACGGATACGAAAAGCCGGCGAAGCGCCCGCCCGTCTCCCATGGTAACCGGCATCTTGTTCTTAACGGCCATTAGCCTCTTGCCGAATCGCAATACCCACCATGGAACCATGGTGGGTTCGCAAGCTTAACGAAGATTGAACGGCGGCCAACTTCGTTCGTTAATTGGAAAGACCTGGGGCGCCCCGATTCACCATTTGTTAGGGATAGTGACGCGATTCGGGCGCGGCGAAACCAATCGGCAATGCCTTGGGCGAAAGATCGCGCCCGCGAAAGGAACCGCGTTTTGGCGTCGCTGTCCGCACAGAAAGTGCACACCTCCAACCTGGAGGCACCCGAAGATATCGTCGGTGCCGCCCTTCTGGGCGGTCTCGACTGCTTGCGGACCGCGATCACGATGTATGACGCGGACGAGCGGCTGATCTACGCCAACCAGCATTTCGACTATCTGTTCCGCGGCCTGCCGGCGCGCGCCAGGCTGATGGGCTGCGCCTATGGCGAGATCGTCGCGCTGGAAGCGCCGGAACTCGCCGACGACATGCTGCGCGACGGCCTCGATGCGTTCGTCGCGGAACGCCGGGCCCAGCTGACCGACGGCGATTTCCGCCCGCGCGACATCCACCTCGCCGACGGGCGCATCCTCGAGATCAAATCGCGCCGCGCGCCGAATGGCGGATGGATCGTGCTGTGGAGCGACGTGACCCATGCGCGCGCCTCCTATGCCCGGCTCGAGGCCGCCATCGAGATGTCGGCCGATGCCTTCGCCTTCTTCGACGCGCGCGACCGCCTGGTCGTCTGTAACAAGGAATATGCGGCACTGCATGGCCGCGCTGTCGAGGAGATGCGCGGCGCCGAATTCGCCGCCCTGGTGCGCGAGGCGGTGCAGAGCGGACGCGTGCGTGTCGAAAGCGGCACCGAGGCGTGGATCGAGCGCCGCCTCGACCTGCACCGTTCGACCGCCGGTGCGATGACGCTGGAGATGCGCTCAGGCGAAGCTTATCTGGTGCGCGACCGCCGTACCGCCGACGGCCATGTCTGTGTGCTGACCGACATCACCGACGAGCGCCGCACCGAAGCGGCGCTGGCCGAACAGAGCCAGACCCTGGCAAAGACCCGTGCCGAGCTCGCCCATTCGCGCGACGCGGCGGAAAAACAGGCAACCTATCTCGCCGATCTGGCCCAGCGCCTCGATGCCGCGGCGCAGAGCGTCGACACGACCAAGAAGACGCTGCTGCGTACGATGAGCCACGAGCTCAAGACGCCGCTGAACGCGATCATCGGTTTCTCGGACCTGCTCGGTCAGATGGCCGAGCGCTTCAGCCACGACCAGGTGCGCGAATATGCCGGGCTGATCCATGCCGGCGGCAACAACCTGCTGCGGCTGATCAACCACATCCTCGATCTCACCAAGCTCGCCGGCGGCAAATACGAACCGCAGCGCCGCGCCATCGATGTCGGCAGCGCGTTGTGGAATGCCCGGGACGTCTTCGACGAGCGCGCCGCCGCGAAATCCATGACGATCGATGCCGGCGACTGCCCGATCGGCTTCACCGTCGATGCCGACGAGCACGCCTTCGAGCAGATCGTGAACCACCTCGTCGACAACGCAGTGTCCTATGGGCGCGAAGGCGGCACGATCCGGCTTTCGGTCGAACGCGCCGGCGCGCGGGTGCGCCTGCGGATCTGCGACGACGGACCGGGCGTCGCGGCCGAGGACCTGCAGCGCATCCTCGAACCCTTCGAGCAGGGCGGCCGCTCGACGATCGACCACAGCCACGGCACCGGCCTCGGCCTCACCCTCGCCAAGGCCTTCGCCGAACTCCACGGCGGCACGCTCGCCATCGCCAGCACTGCCGGCGAAGGCTTCACCGCGACCGTGGAATTGCCGGCGCCTTAAGCCAATACCGGCAAAGCTAGTGCGGCAGCGGGTGGTGCCGCGGTTCATCTGTGCTTCTTGCGGCGGTCGTATCGTCGCCAAGCCAGTCGAGCGTCGAATCTATCATCGCCGCATTGCCACAGCTCCCGACATAGACAATGGATCGAAATGTCTTCGCCAAGCGGGACAAGACCTGTCGCAGACTCACATTGCGCATGTCAGGCGGCATGTGCGGCGCATCCGGCTGAGGCGGCGCTACGAGAATGTTCACCGGTTTCACAATAATACGAAGACCAAGACGGGCGATCGAGGCTCGCAGTTCGGTGTTGTCGAACGCAGCCATAAGGGCGAGGGGAGAGGTATATTGAGCTTCGACGCCGAAGTGGAGATCGCGGATTTTCTTATCGAGCAGGGACACCGGACCGCCATGCACCGAAATCCAAACGACTCCGCCGTCTTCCTGCACCGAAACCGCATGATCGTTCCGAAATACATCCCGGACCGCGGCGAGCCCGCTTGTATCGCTAGCGGCGCGGCCGAACGCCACGGAAGGAAAATCGATCACGGTCAGACCGCTACTGATCCGTCTGCAAGTACCTGGATAGAACACGACGGCGCTCTGCCCCGATGATTGCAGAACCGGCGTGAGGGCCGCTGTTGCGGCGTCTCGATGGTCGCCATCCGCCGGCGCGCGAATCGTGTCGGCCAGCGCCGGCACGGCGAGCAGCCAGAGCACGATTGCGACGCGTCCGAACATTGTCCCAAATCTATACACTTCGATTCAAATTTGAATCGAGCTTTGCGAAAACTCGTCTCGAAAGCGCACAAAGTTTGCCGAAAATCGGCGCGTTTCGTTCAGCTTTTCGTTAGGCGGATTAACGCCAAGCCCCTGAATTAACCCGATTGTTTCGAACTTTACCGATTCGTTTCAGCCCCTCGCAAAGGAGCGCGCGCATGATCGCTGCATAAGAGGTCACAAGACCGATAACAGGGGTGTCTTCATGATCTTGCGTGCCGCGTTTTGGATCGCACTTGTCTCGTTTTTCATGCCGCATGAGCCCGATCTCGGCTTCGGCCGTCCCGGCGCGGCACCGGCATCGATCGCCAGCCTCATCCCGTCCGTGCCCGATACGCATGTCGATTGCAGCGCCCACCAGGATGCCTGCGCGGGCGGGCTGTCGATCATCGACGGCTTCCAGAGCTATGCCGTGCGCAGCCTCGATGCGGTGCGCGCCGATATCGAGGCCCATCGCACGCCGCTGCGCTGACGCTTCACCCGCACACCGGTCCCCCCTGTCCGGTGGCACCCCTCGCTCCCCCCTGCCGCCCCCCGGCAGGGGGAGGCGGGACGGGTGAAGCGGTGTTACACAGGGGCATGAGCTTCGATCCGGAACAGCATCGCGTCGTGCCGCTGCGCGGCTTCGACGACCTCCAGTTGGGCGAGGTCTATGCCCTGCCCTCGCGCACCATCGGCGACGCGAACTTCGCCGCCTTTCAGGCCGTGAGCCTGGACAACCACCCGATCCACTACGACGCCGAATACTGCAAGCGCCTCGGCTATCCGGCACCGCTTGCCCATGGCCTTCAGGTGCTGAGCTTCACCGCCGCGGGCGCGGGCCTTTTTCCGCATGTCATCGGCGAGAAGCTGATCGGCTTCATCGAAGTGAACGCGAAATTCCTCAAGGCGGTCTTTCCCGGCGACACGCTCTATCCCGCGCTGACCATCAGCGAGCTCACGCGCCAGCGCACCACCGGCATCGTCGCGATGCGCGCCACGGTGCACAATCAGAAAAGCGAGCTGGTGCTCGACGGCGTGCACAGATACCTGATGCGGCTGTGAGCGCTATTTCAGCGACTTGATGTAGTCGCGCACGAGTTCGGCGGTCGCGCCCATGTCGTTCTGGCCGGTGCGGCTTTTGGCGCGGATGTCGAGCTTGGCGCCGATGCGGCCGGCGAGCTTCACCCGGATCGAGATGTCCTGCTTCAGGCCGAACCAGAAGCTGGTGTTGACCGCTTCGATGCGGCCTTCCTTCTCGTCGAAATAGACGATGTCCCAGCCGGCATCCTTGGCGCGTTCGAAGGCGCGCCAGAACAGGACCTTGTCGGGGTGGATCGCCGGATCCTGGCTCGGATTGAGCAGCGCGACATAGGGCTTGATGTCGGGATAGGCCTTCTTCTGCGCCGCGGCCGTATGGGTTTCGCGGCCCTCGTACTGCACGAGCTTCATGCCGTCATATTCGGGGCCGTTCTGCGCGCCGGCACGCAAGGGCAGGAGGGCAATGAAGGGCGGCGGATATTCGGGGTCGGTCGAGATGTCGTGGATCGGCGGCGAGACGAAATAGAGCCGCGCCTGGTTGAGCGGAATGCCGGCGAGCAGCAGCGAACCGGCGAGACCCGCGGCGCCGAATTTCCAGCCGGCGCTGTCGTTGATCTTGAGCGCGCGCGCGAGCCACAGCCCGCCCAGCGCCACGCCGATGACGCCGAGCACGAAGCCCGGCAGCAATATCTCGAGCCCCGTGGCGTAGGCCCAGCTGCCGAGGCGGGTGCCGTAAGACGCGGTGAGTGCGATGGCGCTGCCGAGAACGAAGGCAACAAGGCTGAACAGGGCGGCGTTACGCTGTGTGAGCATATCCAAAGGGTATCAAGGGGACGGCCGATTGTCGTTTTTTGCGGCCGCCAAATCCAGCCCCCGCCGTCAGGAATAAGGCGGCCGGACTGTCAACTTGATGCCATTCCGGTCCGCAGACCGTGCGCGCGAAGCAGTCGTCAGGCAGATTATGGCCGGCCCGCCGGATGAGAAGTCGCCTATTCCGCCGCAGTCGGCAGGCGGTAGCTGCCGAACTGTTCGCGCAACGCCGTCTTCTGGATCTTGCCGGTCGCGGTGTGCGGGATCTCGGCGACGAACTGCACATCGTCCGGCATCCACCACTTGGCGATCTTGCCTTTCAGGTAATCCAGAATCTGCTCGCGCGTCGCCGTCTTGCCGGGCTTGAGCACCACGATCAGGAGCGGCCGTTCGTCCCATTTGGGATGGCGCACGCCGATCACCGCCGCTTCGACGACATCGGGATGACCGACGGCGATGTTCTCGATCTCGATCGAGCTGATCCATTCGCCGCCGGACTTGATCACGTCTTTCGAGCGGTCGGTGATCGTCATGTAACCTTCGGCGTCGATGGTGGCGACGTCGCCGGTATCGAACCAGCCCTCGCTGTCGAAGGCATCGGCGCCTTCGCCGCGGAAATAACCCTTGGCGATGGACGGACCGCGCACCTTCAGCCGCCCGAAGGCCTTGCCGTCGCGCGGCAATTCGTTGTTCTCGTCGTCCGTTATCTTCATCTCGACGCCGAAGACCGGATGGCCCTGCTTCACCTTGTAGTCGAGCTGCTTCTCATACGGCATCGCGACGACGTTGTGCTTGAGCGTGCCGAGGGTGCCGAGCGGGCTCATCTCCGTCATGCCCCAGGCATGGATCACCTGGACGCCGTACTTGGTCTCGAAGCTTTCGATCATCGAGCGCGGGCAGGCCGAGCCGCCGATCAGCACGCGGTTCAGGTGCGGCAGCGTCTTGCCGGTCTTCTCGAGATACTGGAACAGCGCCAGCCACACCGTCGGCACCGCGCCGGACAGCGTGACGTCTTCATTGGTGAGCAACTCGCAGATCGAATCGCCGTCGAGCTTGGCGCCCGGCAGCACCAGCTTGGCGCCGACCATCGGCGCCGAGAAGGCGAGCGCCCAGGCATTGGCGTGGAACATCGGCACGACCGGCAGCACGCTGTCGCAGCTCGATATGCCCTGGGCATCCTTCTGCGCTGCGATCAGCGCGTGCAGCACGTTGGAACGGTGGGAATAGAGCACGCCCTTGGGATTGCCCGTGGTGCCCGAGGTGTAGCAGAGGCCGCAGGCTGCGTTCTCCTCCACCTCTTTCCACTCGTAGGTCTCGCTGGCGCCGGCGATGAACTCCTCATAGGCGACGAGGTTCGGGATCTTCGCTTTCGGAAGGTGCGCGGCATCGGTCAGGCAGACATAGAGTTCGACCTTGGGCAGCTTCGGCGCGATCTCGGCGACGAGGTCGGCGAAGGTGATGTCGAAGAACATGACTTTGTCTTCGGCGTGATTTGCGATGTAGACGAGCTGGTCGGGAAAGAGGCGCGGGTTCAGCGTGTGATAGACCGCGCCGCATCCGGTGATGCCATACCAGGTCTCGAGGTGCCGCCAGGTGTTCCACGCCAGCGTCGCAACGCGCTCGCCGGGCTTGATACCGAGCCGGTCGAGCGCCGCAGACACTTTGCGGGCGCGCAGCGCGATCTCGCGGTAATTGGTGCGGTGGATCGGCCCTTCGACCGAACGGGTCACGATCTCGCGTTCGCCGTGATAGAGTGCGGCGTGGTCGATGATCTTGTGGACCAGCAGCGGCCAGTCCTGCATCAGCCCGAGCATGGCGTTTCCCCTTATATTGTCGCTGGGCTGCATCATAGGAATGGCCGCCACGCCGGGCAACGCAGATGGCCGTCGAATTACATCGAATTCGGGCTTGGGATCAGGGGCTTGCTGTTGAACCCGGGTCCATCCTCCGGTTCTATGCCGCCAAGGGGGCTTTTCAGTGAGCGATGAAAGAGATAGCGCGCGCATGGGCGCGCCGGGCGATCCGGCCGCGTCCGGCATTGCGCTCGGCCACCCGCTCGATCCCAAAGCCGCGGCCTATCTCGACGAGCAGACTCGGCTTGCCCGCCTCCAGGCCGAAAGCCTGATCGAGCAGAACGCCTTCGAGCTCAGCCATCTGCGTTTCCGCCGCTTCGGAGACTGGGCGAAATTCGCGCTCGAGCTTTCGGTCGCCCTGGTCGTGCTCCTCGTCCTGGCCGGCCTCGGCACGATGGTATGGGATGCCTCGCGCGACCACGATCTTGTCGTCGACGCCTTCTCGGTTCCGGCCGACATCGCCCAGTCCGGCATGACGGGAAATGTGCTCGCCGCTCGGGTGCTCGACCGCTTCGGCGCGATGGACACGCAGGTCGCGACCTTCACGCAGGATTTTTCCAGCTATCACCGCGCCGGCGAGGCCGTGCGGGTGGAGATCCCGGACACCGGCATCTCGCTGGGCGAGATCGACCAGTTGCTTCGCCGCTGGCTCGGCCACGAAACCCATGTTTCGGGCGAGCTGGTGCATACCCCAAAAGGCCTTTCGCTCACCGTGCGTTACGACGGCGAGCCCGGCGTCACCGCGGAAGGCGGCGACCTCGACGCGCTGATCGTGAAATCGGCGGAGAACATGTTTGCCGCGGTCAAGCCGCTGCGCTTTGCCGATTACCTGACCACCCATCACCGTGCGGGCGAAGCCTTGGGGATCGTCACGCGCGAAGCGTCGCGCGGCGACAATCTGCATCGCGCCGCGGCTTTCGACAGTTGGAGCTTCATCGAATACTGGCAGGGCTCGAGTGAAGGCATCGCACGGCGGAGCGCGATGGCGCTGGCACTCAATCCTGCCGACCCGATCGCGAATTTCACGCGCATCGCGGTCGAGAACAATCTCGATCACGAAGAGGGAATCTATACAGCCTCCGCCGCCTACCTCGCCGCGCCGTCCTCCGCGAACGACGCCGAAATGGATCCGGCAGCGGCGCACGAGACACGCGTAGCCATTCTCGCAGGAAAATTACAGGCCGAAGGAAATTTCCTGGATGCGATCGCGGCTTGCGGCGGTGCCGCCCACCGCGAAAGCCATCATGGGGCTTGCAGCGATTCCGGCATTGCAGGCCTGGATGCCACGCTTCACGACACACTGTCGGCCTTTCGCATCCTGAATGCGGGCCTGTCGGCGGACTCGTCCGGCGTCCCGCATCTCGACTGGTACTTCCTGCGCGTCCAGGCGTCACTGGCTGCAGACGACATCCCGCAGGCCCTCGTTGCGCTCCCTGAAGCAGAAGCCGCAGCGGCGCGGGTGCCAGGGTCCGGGGAGAACCGCATCATATTCCTCGTGCCGTTTGAGGCCGAAGTCCTGGCGCGCGCCGGGCGCATCGCCGAGGCGCGCAGCCTCGTGGCAACCACCCCTGTGGGATGCGATCTCTGCGCCCGCGCCCGCGGACGGATCGAGATGGTGGCGCGCAACTGGGCCGTCGCGGCCCACTGGTTCAAGCTTGTCTCGGACCGCTCGATCCATATCCCCTATGCCGATACCGACTGGGGCCAGATGCTGCTGCTCCAGGGCCGGACTGACGCCGCCATCGACCGTCTTGCGATCGCCCATCGCAAAGGTCCGCACTTCGCGGATCCGCTGGAATTGTGGGGCGAGGCGCTGATCGTGAAGAACCGCTCCGATCTCGCGACGAAAAAATTCGCCGAAGCCGCGCGCTATGCACCCAACTGGGGCCGTCTGCATCTCAAATGGGGCGAAGCCCTGCTCTGGTCCGGCGACAAGTCCGGCGCGGCAAAGCAGTTCGCGCTTGCCGGTGCGCTTTTCCTCACGCCGCAGGAGCGCGGCGAGCTCACGCGGGTATCGCATGTCTGATGACGATATGGACGATGTCCGCGCCGAAGCGCGCCTCGCGGCCGCCGCAGACGCCATCGCGCTCGGCAACCCGCTCGATCCCCGCGCCGCCGACTATCTGAAAGAGCAGACCCGCCTCGCCCGCCTGCAGATCGACAACATGGTCGAGCAGAACGCCTTCGAGCTCAGCCATCTGCGCTGGCGCCGCTTCAACGACCAGATGCGCGGCGCGCTCCAGATCATGGTCGTGATGCTGGGGCTGGTGGTCGTCATCGGCGTCGGCGCGGCGATGTGGAATGCGAGCAAGGCCGACGGCATCGTGGTCGACAGCTTCTCCGTGCCGCCGGGGTTTGCCCAGGCCGGCACGCCCGGCGACGTGATCGCCGACGACATGACGGCGAAGATCGCCGCCGTCCGCGATTTCGCCATCGCCAACTCACTTGCCCAATCCAACAACGTCAGCGAGGACCGATCGCGGGACGTAAAGGTCGAGATTCCCGAGACCGGTGTTTCGCTGGCCGAGGCCTGGCGTTACCTGAAGCTCTGGCTGGGCCACGAACGGCATCTGACCGGCAATGTCCGGACCCTGCCGGGCGGCGGCGTCGCGCTCACGGCATCGCTGGACGGTGTGCAAAGCTTCACCTTCACGGGCAAGGCCGGCGACCTCGACGCGCTGGAGCAGAAGGCGGCGGAGCAAGTCTTCGCGACGGTCGATCCGGTCAATATCGTGCTGTACTTCGCCGGCAAGGGGCGCATGGACGAAGCCGTGGCCGCCGCCGCGTACCACGTCACGATCGCGCGCGGCACGCGCGAACTGGCCGGCGCCTATTCGCTTGAAGGCAACATGATCCGCGCCGCCACGGGTGAAGCAAGGCGCTCGCTCGCCATCATGCACTATGCGATCGCGCTCGATCCGAAGGCCGCGCCGCAACATATGGAAGCGATCAGTTCGGCGCTCCTGCTCGGCTATGACGAGGAAGTGTTGGCCCAGGCGCGCACCATCGCGACGCTACACCCGGAGGACAACATCGCATCGTGGCGGACGAGCAGCGGCTTCGCCTATGTGCAGGATGTGGGGGCGATGTGGCGCGCCGCGTTCACCGGCGATTTCGCTGCCCTGTCGGTGTTTCCTTGCCTGCATCTGTGTTCACGCGCCGATGCGGCCGTGCTCCATGCCGAGGCCCTGGCGCGGCTGCACGATGTGCGCGGCGCCCGCGCAGGAATGACCGATGCCGCGGCGGCAGGACAGACCGATCCCGCCGGTGTCGCCCGAGTCGCCTATTTCATCGATATGGCCAGCAGCGACTGGCGCGCGGCGGCCGCAGACGCCCAACGCTACGCGGATGTCTTCGCGCCCTATAGCGAAAGGCTGAAGAGTCTGCTCATCCA
Organism: Pseudomonadota bacterium; assembly: GCA_018241025.1. Taxonomy (GTDB): domain Bacteria; phylum Pseudomonadota; class Alphaproteobacteria; order Micropepsales; family Micropepsaceae; genus Rhizomicrobium. Next base: position 43,848 of record JAFEEQ010000018.1, on the reverse strand, counting down.
AACGCGCGCGATGCCGCTTCTCGCGCGCGCCCTGGCGGCGCAGGGCGATTTCAATGGCGCGCAAAAGGCGATTGCCGGAACGCCGGCGGATTGTTTCGACTGCGTGCTGGCGCGCGGCGATGTCGCTGCCTTGCGGCACGATTGGCGCGACGCCGGGGCGTGGTACGCACGAGGGGTTCGCCTCGCGCCGTCGCTTCCCTCCGGCTACACCAATTGGGGAACGATGCTGCTGCGCGATGGAAACTTCGACGGAGCCATCGCGCAATTCGACCTCGCGCATCAGAAGGGGCCCAGCTTCGCCGACCCGCTCGAACTGTGGGGCGAGGCGCTGATCGTGAAGAACCGATCCGATCTCGCGGCAAAGAAATTCGCCGAAGCCGCGCGCTATGCACCCAACTGGGGCCGTCTGCATCTCAAATGGGGCGAAGCCCTGCTCTGGTCCGGCGACAAACCGGATGCAGCCCGGCAGTTCGCCATCGCATCGTCTCTGTTCCTCGCGCCCGCCGAGGCGGCGCAACTGGCAAGGATCCGGCATGGATAGCGAACGCCCGGAATCCGATTCTGCCGGTCCCGCCCCCTCTTCCGCCGCGGCCTTTGCGGCGCTTGCCTATGCCTCTCGCGAGAAGGCCGATGCTTTCCTCGACGAGCAGACGCGGCTCGCCCGCGAGCAGGCCGAGGTCGCGCGGCTGCAGGCCGACGATATCCGCCGCGACGACAGCCTGCGCCACTGGTCGTTCATCGTGCGCCACATCAGCGACGTGGTGAAGGTGACCTTCGAGGTCGCGCTCGCCATCCTTGTCATCGCCATCGTCGCCGGTCTCACCTCGGTTGTGTGGGCCGCCACCCACGACGACAGCCTCGTGATCGAAGCCTTCAGCGTGCCGCCCGATCTCGCCGCGCGCGGCCTCACCGGTCAGGCCGTCGCCGCACAGCTTCAGGACAAGCTCGCCTCGATGCAGAACGCGACGGATTCGAGCCGGCCGGAGAAGTCTTATGCCAACAACTGGGACGACGGCATCAAGGTGATGATCCCGGACACCGGCATCTCGATCGGCGATCTCTATCGCACGCTCGCCGGCTGGCTCGGCCATCAGACACACATCACGGGCGAGGTCTATCGCACACCCACCGGCATTGCGATCACCGCGCGCAGCAACGGCGCGGGCGGCACCACCGCCACCGGCACGGAGGCGGATTTCGACGCCTTGCTGCAACAGAGCGCCGAGGCGATCTACCAGCACACCCAGCCCTATCGTTACACGGTCTATCTCGCTTCGACGGGACGGATGGCGCAGGCGATGCCGCTCTATTTGGCGCTGGCCTCGGGCGGCGACCGCGAGGACAGGCTGTGGGCGCATATGGGGATTTCATCCGCATACGAACTGTCTCGGCCCTACGATGCGCCGGCCGAGAATCGCAAGTCGCTCGCCATCAAGCCGGACTTCGTCCTCGCCTGGCAGAATATCTCTGCCGAGGAGGTCGGGCTCGGCCATCCGGGTGCCGGGCTCGCCGCCCTTCGCGCCGCGCTGGATCTGTACAAGCGCGCCGACGGCCAACTGACCGCCCGGGCGTTCGCGATTTCGTGGGCCGTCAACCAGGGCAATGCCGACTATCTGCTCGGCGACTGCCAGGGCGCGGCGGCACGCTATGGCGCGGCCGCCGGACTGACGGACTATGCCGGCATGGTCGACTATAGCCGGATGATGCAGGGCGATTGTCTCGCACGGTTGCACGACCCGTCCGCCGCCAGGGAGGCCTGGGCAAATATCTCCGAACCCGTGGACGTGACGCTAAACACTCTCAGCTATTATTCCAGCCGCATCGAAACCGATGCTTCCCTCGGCGACTGGCGCGCCGTCCTTGCCGACGACGCACGCACCCGCACCGGCTTCGCCGCATTCGCCGCCAAGGTCCCTCCGATCAAGCCGGGCCTCGACGCAGAGCTGGCGGTGCAGATCCAGCCCTTCGCGGCGCTGGCCAGAGCGCAAACCGGCGACATGTCCGGCGCGCAAGCCCTGATCGATGCGACGCCGCGCGATTGCTACGATTGTCTGCGCGTGCGCGGCATATTGGCGGCGATGCGGAGGCATTGGGAGGAAGCCGCCGCCTGGTTTGCCAAGGCTGCCGCGCAGTCGCCCGCCATCCCCTTCGCCTTTGCCGATTGGGGCGCGATGCTCCTGGGCAAGGGCAATCTCGACGGCGCCATCGCGAAGTTCGACGCCGCGCACAAGGCCGGTCCGCGCTTCGCCGATCCGCTGGAGATGTGGGGCGAGGCCTTGATCGTCAAGAACCGTTCCGACCTCGCGCTGGCGAAGTTCGAAGAGGCCGCACGCGACGCGCCGAACTGGGGCCGGCTGCATCTCAAATGGGGCGAGGCGCTGCTTTGGCTCGGCCGCAAGGACGATGCGGCAAAGCAGTTCGCCCTGGCCGCGAGTCTCGATCTATCGCCCGCCGAGAAGGCGCAGCTTGGAAGGTTTGCGCATGTCTGACGCTGCTGTGCGTTCCCGCGGCTTCTTCGGCGAGCCTTCGGCGCTCGGCTATCTCTCCTTCACCGAGACCTGGGAGCGCTTCTCCTATTACGGCATGGTCGCGCTGCTGACGCTCTATATGAGCCAGCAATTGCTCCTGCCCGGCCATGCCGAGCATGTCGCGGGTCTGGCCGGATTCCGCGCCGCGCTCGAAAGCGTGTTCGGCAGGATGTCGACGCTCGGCTTCGCCTCGCAGATTTTCGGACTCTATACCGGCTTCGTCTATTTTACCCCGGTGTTCGGCGGGATGATCGCCGACCGCTTCATCGGCAGGCGCAACGCCGTGATGCTGGGCGCGGCGCTGATGAGCGCGGGCCATCTCGCGATGGCGTTCGAGACCTCGTTCCTGCTTGCCCTTCTCCTGCTTATCACCGGCTGCGGACTTTTGAAGGGCAACATCTCGGCCCAGGTCGGCACGCTCTATGGCGACAGCGACATCGCCGGCCGGACGCGCGGCTATTCGATCTATTCGATGGGCATCAATGTCGGCGCGACGGCGGGGCCGCTGGCCTGCGGCTTTCTCGCCGCGACCTGGGGCTGGCATTACGGCTTCGGCCTCGCCGGCATCCTGATGCTGATCGGGCTGGCGACCTATGCCGCCGGCTACCGCCATCTCGCCGAAGAGCCGCCGCGCGCCGTTCGCGCCGCGGCGCCGCCGCTCGATGCCGCGCAGCTCCGCGTCGTCGCGGCGCTGATCGCGATGATGGCGCTGACGGTGTTCCAATCCATCGCCTATTACCAGAACGGCAATGTCGGCCTCGTCTGGATCGACAGCCATGTCGATCTCGGCTTCTTCGGCTGGACCGTGCCGGTGGCGTGGTTCAACTCGATCGATCCCCTGGTCTCGATCCTCGCAGTACCGCCGCTGGTCGTGCTGTGGCGGCGCCAGGCGGCGCGCGGGCGCGAGCCGAACGAGATCGGCAAGATCGCCATCGGTGCCTTCATGGCGGCAGGCGCCAACCTCCTGCTCGTTGTCGGCGGGCTCGCCTTCGACCGCGTGCCGGTGCTGTTCCCGGTGTTCTACGACGTCATCCTGGGCGTGGCGTTTCTCTATTACTGGCCGACCCTGCTGGCGCTGGTCAGCCGCGCGGCGCCACTTTCATTGAAATCGACGCTGATGGGCACGGCATTCCTGTCGCTCTTCGTCTCCAACATCACGCTCGGCTGGCTCGGTGGGTACTACGAGCAGATGTCGCCGGAGGCGTTCTGGGCGCTGAACGCCGCCATCGCCGCGGCCGGCGGCATTCTCGCCTTCGTGGCACAGCGCCCGCTTGGAAAGATATTCGAGAGCGCTTGACGGAGCCGCGGCACCGCGCGACCACTGCGGCGGCTGAGAAGGGAGCATCCGCCATGTTCGTCACCGTCAACGGCGCCCGCATCTTCTTCGACACGGTGGGCGACAAGCTCGCCATCGACGGACCGGTCATGCGCGAGAAGCCGACGCTGATCGTCATGCATGGCGGGCCCGGCTTCGACCACACGACCATGCGGCCCTATTTCGACCGCTTCGCCGATACGCATCAGGTGCTCTACATCGACCATCGCGGCAACGGCCGCTCCGGCGGCGAGCCCGCGACCTGGAACCTCGCGCAATGGGGCGACGACGTGAAGGGCCTCTGCGACGCGCTCGGCATCGAGAAGCCGCATGTCTTCGGCCAGTCCTTCGGCGGCATGGTCGCGATCTCTTATGCCGTGCGCCATCCCGGACATGCGGCGAAGATCGTGTTCTCTTCGACCGCGGCGAAGATGCGCTTCGACGAGACGCTCGACATCTTCGAGGCACGCGGCGGGGCCGCGGCGCGCGCGGTGGCCGACCGCTTCTGGAACGTCATGGAAGACGCCGACTTCGCCGAATATCAACGCGTCTGCTTTCCGCTCTACAACGTGCCGGGCGGCGGCGGCGATTTTCAGGCCTCGGCGCGGGGCCGCGCCATCACCCGGCTCGACATGATGCGGCACTTCTCGCTCGGCGAGATCAAGACGATGGACATGCTCGGATCGCTGGCGCGGGTGACGACGCCGGCACTCGTTCTGGCCGGCGGCTACGACCCAGTGACCCCGCCGAGCTGCGCCCGCGCGATCTACGACGCCCTGCCGCCGGCGTTGCGCCGTCTCGAAGTCTACGAAAACGCCGGCCACGGCATCTACCGCGACGAGCCGGAGCGGGCGGAGAAATTGCTGCGCGAATTCTTCGCAAGCTGACCGGCACCGCGCGCATGCTATAAGCGGGTCTCACCCGGGAGCCCTGCCATGCCGCTTTCCAATGCCCAGATGCGCGACGTCGCCAGCGTTCTGCATCCCTACACCAATCTCGTGAAATTCCGCGAGACCGGGCCGATGATCATCAGCCACGGCCAGGGCGTCAGGGTCTATGACGAGCATGGCAAGGATTACATCGAGGCCATGGCGGGGCTGTGGTGCACTGCGCTCGGCTGGGGCGAAAACGAGCTCGCCGAGGTCGCCGCCGAACAGATGAAGAAGCTCGCCTTCGGTCACATCTTCGGCGGCAAGAGCCATGAGCCGGCGATCGCGCTGGCCGAGAAGCTGAAGGAGATATCACCCTTTCCGACCGGCAAGGTGTTCTTCGCCAATTCCGGCTCGGAGGCCAACGACACCCAGGTGAAGCTCTACTGGTATGCCGCCAATGCCCGCGGCCAGGCGAAGAAAAAGAAGATCGTCTCGCGCACCAAGGCCTATCACGGCGTGACGCTGGCCAGCGCCTCGCTCACCGGCCTCGTCAACAACCACCGCAGTTTCGACCTCCCCTTCGATTTCGCGCGCTATGCCGATTGCCCGCACTACTACCGGAACGCCGAGCCGGGCGAGAGCGAGCTGCAATTCTCCGCCCGCATGGCCGCGAACCTCGACGCGCTGATCGAAAAGGAAGGCGCCGACACGATCGCGGCGATGATCGCCGAGCCGGTGATGGGGGCCGGCGGCGTGATCCTGCCGCCCGACGGCTATTTCGATGCGATCACGCGCGTGCTGTCGAAGCACGGCATCCCGCTGATCTCCGACGAGGTGATCACCGGCTTCGGCCGCACCGGCAACTGGTTCGGCGCCACGACCTACGGCTTCGAGCCGGAGAGCATGTCGATCGCCAAGGCGCTGTCTTCCGCCTACCTGCCGATCAGCGCGGTGCTGCTCTCGCCCGAGCTCAGCGACATCGTCGAGCAGGAATCCGGCAAGATCGGCACCTTCGGCCACGGCTTCACCTATACCGGCCATCCGGTGGCGTCGGCCGTCGCGCTGCGCACCATCGAGATTTATCAGCGCCGCGACCTGCCCGGCCATGTCCGCCATGTGGCGCCGCTGTTCCAGAAGCGGCTGAAAGCGCTCGGCGAGCATCCGCTGGTCGGCGAGGCGTCCGGCGTCGGCCTGATCGGCGCGATCGAACTCGTCGCCGACAAGAAGACCAAGCAGAATTTCGAGCCCGCGAAACAGGCTGGCGCGACGCTCGCGAATTTCGCGCAGGAAGAAGGCCTCATCGTCCGCGCTCTGCTCGGCGACCGTGTCGCGCTCTGCCCGCCGCTCGTCATCACCGAAGCGGAGATCGGCGAACTCTTCGACCGGCTGGAGCGCGCCCTGGCAAAATCGCTCGACTGGGCGAAAAAGGAAAAGCTGATCTAGCCGGCAAACGCCTGCTCGAGGAACGGCAATACCCGTTCGGCGTAGTGCGCGATCGACGCGACCGTCGCGCTCTGGCGGTAGTAGCGTTTGGGATCGTGGTCGATCCCGATCGCGAGGAGCTGGATGGCGCCTTCCTGTTCTATTGCCTGCGCCGTCTCGCGAAGATGCTTGTCGAGATAGTCCTCGCCATTGGCCAGTAGCGTGGAATCGTCGACCGGCGCGCCATCGCCGACCGGAATGATCACCTTGCGCTTTTCAGACCGCGCCCGAAGTCTGTCCGCGGCCCAGAGAATGGCTTCGCCGTCGACGTTCTCCTTCAGGATATCGCCGCGCAGCATCTGCCGGATGTGCCACGGCATTCCCGACGTAGAGTCATCCGCTTCGCGATAGACGATGTGCAGCAGATCGCAGAGCCTTCCCGGGTTCTTCGGCATGCGGCGCTCGAGCCATAGGGCGCGTGAATGGCCGCCCTTCCAGCTCAGGGTGGTGAAGCCGAGGACTTCGACCTTGGCGCCGAGCCTTAGGCAATACTCGCAGATCAAGGTTGCCATCGCCGCCGCGACAATAGCACGCTGTCCTTTCATCGAGCCGGAATGATCGAGCAGCAGGGTTACGACGGTATCGCCCAGCGGATCCTGTCCGCGCAGCGCGATGAGCCGGCCGATGGATTCGATCGCCGAAATGCTCGTGACCGTCAGCCAGCGTTCCATGGCTTCATCGAACGCGGCCACGGACTTGCGGAAGGCATCATCTGGCGGATGGCCCAGCTTATCGGGGCCAACGACGCGGTCATATCGAGTCGTGAAGGCGTGATAGCTTTCCGGCCCTGGCTCGGGCGGCGCGGGACGTTTAAACAGGTCGAGAAGCCTTGCAAACATGTCTTAGTTTATCAGGCCCCACCACCGATGCGAGACGGCCATTCGCGAGGCACGGGCCCGTGCGGTTCTGCGCTGTAGGCTGTACAAAGAATTCATGGAAAACAGTGTCATCGCCGAGCGGCCGCCCTTTCGTCTTGTCCTGCTGCTGTCGATCAGCGTCGTGCTCACGGCCGGCGGGGTCTATGCGTTGATGACGCACACGCCGGGGCTCTGGCCGGTGGTCGATGTCGTGCTGTTCACGCCGGCAACGGCGCTGTTCTATTGGCAGATGCGCGGACCGAACCAGCTCGTCATCGGGCGCGGCAGCTTCACCCATCGCAACAGCTGGAACGGCGCCTATCGCATCCGCTGGGACGAAGCAGGCCCCTTCACGGTCGAGAGCGGCCGCATCGTCTTCGACTATCGCGATCCGGATGACGGCACGGTCGGCAAGACATTCATCTCCGGCCGCTTCGCCCTTCTGCTGACGGAGATCGCTGCGCTGCTGAACGCCCATCGCGACCGCTGGCTGGCCGATCCGGCCAGGCGCGGCTAGGGCACAGCCTCATCGATCAACGCGCCGATGGCGCGGAGGCAGGAGAGCAGGCCCTGCGGACCCGAGGCGAGTTCGGCGAAGGCACCTTCCAGCTCGAGGCGGAGATCCTTCGGCTTGATCGCGAACTTGTCGGCCAGCGCCACGGCGCCTTTCTCGTTGATCAGCCATTCGCCGTTGCGCGCGAACACCACCTGCAGAAGACAGGATGCGGCGCGGAAGGCGCAGCCCGAGACATAGACCACGTCGCCTTTACCTGCCGCCTTCTGCGCCACGGCAAGGAAGAAGCGCGCTTCGTCGGCGAAACGCGCGACGGCCGCGGCGCGCAGCGTCTCCGGATAGGGCGAGAGCATCGCCTTCGCTGCAGCAAACTCGCCATTCGGATCGTGCAGCGCACGGCCAAGCGCAACCTCGCCGGCATAGATCGTCGAGACAAAGGCGTGCGGATGGCCGGCGTGATAGGTGCAGGAGAATTTGCCCGCACACGCCTCATCGATGACCTGATCGACCCGGTCGAGATCGCGATAGAGGATGTCGACCGGCTCGCCGCCGATGGTCAGCCAGCCGCCGCCGTTCACCCAGGGGCCCCAGCCGCCGACCGGCGTCGTCAGCGGTCCGCCGCTGCGGCCGGCGTAATCCCGCGAGACGCCCGGATCGTTCAGCGCCTGCGCCGCGCGCTCCACCGCCTCGAGATCGAGCGTACCGCGATAGTAGAGCCCGATGTCGTAATCCGAGCCGGCATGATGGCTGCCGCGTCCGCGTGAGCCGCCGAGCGCGACGGCACGCACGCCGTCCACGTCCGCAAAGGCCGCGACGATGCGATCAAGCAGGGATTGCGAAGTTTCCAGCGCCATGGCGCCGCGTGTGCGGCAAGACGGCGTCGACGTCAAGCTCGGGCCGGCGATAGACGAGTTCGCGGTCGTGCCACACTTCCATGCGATGGCACTCGGCCGGCTTCATCGCATGGGCAAGGATCTTGGCGCGCATCGCGCTTTCGAAGCGCACGGTGAAGGCGCAGACCAGTGCGCCGTCTTCAGCCAGGTAGCAGATTTCATAGGCCGGCATCGGGTCCTCCGAACATGTCCCCGCAACGCCGTTTGTCTACCGCCGCTCTGTGCCAGTCGAGTGACAAAAACGAAGGTGGGATCACGATTTATGGCGGGAACGATATTCGCGCCGGGGCTTTACCGGATTGAACCCACCCGAAGGAGGACGCCCCATGACCGGTCCGTTCACGCTTGCGCCTCTGCCGTGGAAGGAAGACGCGCTGGAACCGCACATCTCGGCCCACACCATCGGCTTTCATTACGGCAAGCATCACAAAACCTATGTCGAGACGCTGAACAAGCTTGTCGACGGCACGCGCTTTGCCGATCAGCCGCTCGAGGAGATCGTGCGCGCGACGGCAAATGCGTCGGGCGACGAAGGCAAGATCTTCAACAACGCCGGCCAGGTCTGGAATCACGATTTTTACTGGCACTCGCTGACGCCGAAGACGCACAAGCCCAGCGGTGAACTCGCCAAGCGCATCGAACGCGATTTCGGCGATACGCTGACCGACAAGCTGGCCGAGGCCGGCGCCGCACAGTTCGGCTCCGGCTGGGTGTGGCTGGTGTCCACCGGCGACAAGCTCGCGATCGAGAAGACTGCGAACGCGATGACGCCGATGGCCAAAGGCACGACCTGCCTGCTCTGCGTCGATGTCTGGGAACACGCCTACTATCTCGACTATCAGAACGCCCGGCCGAAATATCTGAAATCGGTGCTCGACAACCTGCTGAACTGGGACTTCGCCGAAGCCAATCTCGCCGGCGGCACGGTGCGCGCGGCGGCGGAATAGGCGTCGCTCTTCGCGCCGCCCTGGAAGCACGCCGGACCCCGTGGCCTGCGCTACGGGGGTCCCGGCCTGGCGGCGATTTCGACCGACAGCCCGCCCAAAAGGCGCGATCTGGGCCGGTTAGCGTGTCAGTCCTTTGAATTCACTATGTTATTTCGGGCGGCCGTCGCAGCGGGATCGACCAAATCGCGCTTGACGTTGACGTAAGCGTTATGCATTCTTCCCAAACTGAGAAATTGTCAGGGAGGCCGGGCGACAAGGCATCAAGCCGAGCGACCCGGGTTAAAGACGAATGCAACGCACCTACACGATCCGTCAGCTCACCAAGGAGTTCGACGTTACCGCGCGCACGCTGCGCTTCTATGAAGACGAGGGCCTGATCGCCCCCGAGCGCCGCGGCCAGACCCGCATCTATTCGAACCGCGACCGCGCCCGCATCATCCTCATCCTGCGCGGCCGCCGCGTCGGCTTCAGCCTCGCCGAGATCCGCGAGATCCTCGATCTCTACGACACCCATCACGATGGCGGCGTGAAGCAGACGCTTCATGCCCGGCGCAAGTTCGAAGAACAGCTCCACAAGCTCGAGCGCCAGAAGGTCGATATAGAGGACTCGCTGGTCGAGTTGCGCCGCGCGATCGGCGCCATCGACTCGGCAATCGCCGACGGCAAGCTCACGGCCCCGTCGGTCGAGAGCCATCGCGTCGCGGCGGAATAGTGGTCCCGGGCTCCCGGTAAAGCGGGAGCCCGTTCACCTTATTAGCATCTCGATCCGCGACCGAAGCGCATCGTGCGTTCGTGCGAATGCATCGACTTCCCCCTGCGCCGGATCGGGAATGTCCCAGCTTATGGTCGTCGGCGCACCCGGAAAGTTGGGACAGGCCGAGAGCGCACCGCACACCGTGACGACGATATCGAAGACGGTGTCTTTGGCGAACGCATCCCACGTCTTCGAGCGCAAGACCGACGTGTCATACCCGTGTGCCGCAAGCAGACGGAGCGCCTCCGGATGTATGTAACCCTTCGGGTGACTGCCTGCGCTGAAAGCCCGGAAATGCGAGGCACCGATGTGATTCAGGATCGCCTCGGCGATGATCGAACGCGCCGAATTGCCGGTGCAAAGAAACAGCACATCGCGGCGGCGGTCCGCGCTCATTGCGACGATCCCCGGCCGATGTCGGCGACCGCCAGAACGGCGAAGCCGAACAAGGCGACCCCGAGCGGAACATGCGCCCAGAGGACATTGTCGCCTTTCATCGACAGGATACCCAACACGGCTTGAACGATGAGTGCCGCGGCCAGGGTCAGAAGCCACCAGGCCAGCCGCCGTCCGTTCCGCTGACGGCGCAGCGCAACGAACGCAACCAGTGCCGCGATGAGGGTGCAGGCGGTCACGACGGCGGCGGTCGTACCATGTGCCCTCATGGCCCCTGCGAAGCCCGACAGCATCGCGCCGGCGAAGACGGCCTCGCTGAAGACTGCGAGCGCCAGCAGTGCCGTGACGACGCGCCACCAGCGCAGCGGCGCTGTGGCGGTCATTGGAGCACGGCCGGCTGAAACAGCTCGACGACATTGCCCGAGGGATCCTGGAGCAGGATCTGCTTTCCGCCCGGCCCTTCGAGGATGTCGTTGCGAAACTGGACGCCGGCAGCCCGAAGCCGCGCGACCTCGGCGCCGATGTCCTCGACAATAAGGTGGATGCGGTTCCAGCCGCCCGGGCCGGGCCTGGCGCCGTCCGGCATGGCCCGTCCGGCCGAGCTCGTCGGGCCGCTCAACAGCAGGCGCAGTCGGCCGCGGGCGACATCCGCGAAAGGCGGGAAATGGTTCAATACCTCGAATCCGAGATGCGTCGTGTAGAAGGCGACCGCGTCGTCGACATTGTCGACGAGGTAGCGGACGCTGACCATCTCACGGGGGTCGATCGTAGGCTTCTCCCATTTTTCGCGGGACCGGCGGCGGCATTCTTCCGCTCCGGCCGTCACATCGGCATGCTCGCACACGTCATGGGTATGACGGACTGCGCCTCGGGAATGTGACGATGACGGCAGGAGATTTTCTGGCGGAACGGTTCGAAGCCGATCGCGCGCATCTGCGCGCGGTGGCTTTGCGCATGCTCGGTTCGCGCAGCGCCGCCGACGACGCCGTGCAGGAGACGTTCCTACGCCTGATGCGCGCCGACACCTCGGGCATCGCCAACCTCACCGGCTGGCTCACGACCGCGCTGGCGCGGGTCTGTCTCGACATGCTGCGCGCGCGCAACTCGCGCCATGAGGTTCCGGTCGATGGCGAGGCCGAGGGTGTCGTGGCGCCGGGCGATACCGAGCGTGAGACGCTGATCGCCGATTCCGTCGGCGTCGCGATGCTGGTCGTACTCGAAACCCTTCCGCCCGCAGAGCGCGTTGCCTTCGTGCTGCACGATCTCTTCGACGTGTCTTTCGATGTCATCGCGCCGGTGGTCGGCCGCTCGCCCGCCGCCGCGCGCCAGCTTGCCAGCCGGGGCCGGCGGCGGATCCGCGGGTCGACCTCCGAACCCGAAGCCGACCGCGCGCGCCAGCGCCAGCTTGTCGAAGCTTTCCTGATCGCATCGCAGAGCGGAGATTTCGCGGCGCTTCTCGCTTTGCTCGATCCCGATGTCGTGCTGCGTGCCGACGCAGCGGCGGTTGCGGGCAGCCGCGCGCGGGCAAGCCGGGACGTGCCGGCATTGCCGCCGGAGCTCAGGGGCCGCGAAGCCGTGGCCGAGATCTTCCGCAATCGCGCCAGGGCCGCCAGGCCGGCCACCGTCGATGGCGAGGCCGGACTTGTCTTCCTGCCGGACGGCGTTCCGCGCCTGCTGGTCACCTTCGTGTTCGACGGCGATGCGATTGCCGAGATCGCCATGATCGCGGACCCTGCGGCCGTTGCGGAAGCCGCGCTGCAATACTGATCCGCGCCCGGCGCTTTTGCAGAAGACGCGCTTTTTGGGCAGGCTGGCGAAAACGACAGCGCGGTGCGCGCAGGGGAGAGGGCATGTCCGAAGGTTTCACGCATGACAAATTCGCGTCCGTGCGCGAGACATTCGACGGCAATCTCGCCAGCGGCGACGATATCGGCGCTTCGTTCTGCGCCACCCTGGAGGGCGAAACCGTCGTCGACATCTGGGGCGGTCATGCCGACGCGGCGAAGACGAAGCCCTGGGTGACGGACACCATCGTCAACGTCTATTCGACGACCAAGACGATGACGGCGCTGACCGCGCTGCTGCTCGCCGACCGCGGTCTGATCGACTTCGACGCTCCGGTCGCGAAGTACTGGCCGGAGTTCGCCGCCAACGGCAAGGCGAACATCAAGGTCAGCCATCTGATGAGCCATTCCGCGGGCCTTTCCGGATGGAAGGAGCCCATCACCAAGGAGACGCTCTACGACTGGGACAAGGCCGTGGCGCTGCTCGCCGCCCAGGCGCCGTTCTGGGAGCCGGGTACCGCGCCCGGCTATCATGCGCTGACCCAGGGCTATCTCGTCGGCGAAGTGATCCGCCGCGTCGCGGGACAAAGCGTCGGCACCGTGTTCCGCAAGGAAATCGCCGAACCGCTCGGCGCCGATTTCTGGATCGGTCTTCCGGCCTCCGAAGACGAACGCGTCGCCGAACTGATTCCGCCGCCGCCGGGCGCCGGGGTGGGCGACAACCTCGAAGGCATGAGCGAGGTGATGCGCAACATGGCGACCAATCCCGGGATCGATGTCGCCGAGACCAGGACCCGCGCCTGGCGCGGCGCAGAGATTCCGGCGGCCGGCGGCACCGGCAATGCACGTTCGGTCGCGGAGATTCACGCCATCCTCGCCAATGGCGGCGTCGCCCGGGGCAAGCGCTTCATGTCGGAGAAAGGCGTGCGCAAGGCACTCGAGCTCCAGGTCGAAGGGCCCGATCTGGTGATGGCGGTGCCGGCACGTTTCGGCATGGGCTTCGGCCTCGCCGGCGGTCTGCTTCCGCTGCCCAATCCGAACACCATCTTCTGGGGCGGCTATGGCGGTTCGCTCGCGATCATCGACATGGATGCGCGCACGACCTTCGGCTACGCGATGAACAAGATGGCACCGACGACGACCGGCGACATGCGCGCGCTCGGCCTCGCCATGGCGATGTGGACGGCGCTGGGCGCGATCTAAGTGTTTAGTCCCGAAACGAAGTGGATTAGATCGAGTGTGAAGCGGTTCGGTTCGTCCGTCCATACGTCGCACATGGCTTCGTAGGGCGTAAGGCCGCACAGGGTCTTGAGGCATTTTGCGTAGGGCACACGCACTGGCGAAACATATCGCGGAAGATAAGACGTGTTAGCTTTACGCCTTTGGTCGACTGTCAGAACCAATTCGGGATCGGATTTCAAAGCAAGCTACTATGAATGAGCGCGCCGAAGTGCACTGAGGAAGTGCCCACTTCATTGGCCTCTCAAATGCGCTCGCTTGTCAGGGTTTGGGGTCAACTACTCGACCATCGCTGCCGTAGGCCAGAACGCCCACAAGCGGTGCAAGACGCATGAGCGGCGCGCCAACATAATTTGGAAAGGCCGAAACGGCCCGGTAGTCGGCTGAAACGACTGGCAGAGACCGAAGCGCTATAGGCAGGTCGGTTACCCCCGTGCGCAGAATTGCCGCTGCATATGGAGCAATGCCATCGCCCAAGGTCTTGCCGGTCACATAATTCGAAAGCTCTGGAACCGCCGTTGGCCGATCGTCGCGCGTGGTTACGATTGTGCCCAGGTCAGTGATCGTTCCGGGTTTTGCCTCGAATTTTACCGTACCCATACAGAAGCTGGCGATCACAAGGTTGGGGATCGCGAGACCACCAAGTATGTAGGTTCCTGGTGCTAGCGACAGTAGGTAGAGTCTTTCGGAGCCATTTTCTTCAAGAGGTTGGTCAGCTGACGGCACCACAACGTTGGGCCCCACATTATCCTTCCAATGATCGGGGTCCTCTCGAGCCAAGAGGGCCGCCTGCGTCAGTTCATCGGCATTTAGAGTGCGAATGAAAAACGGAAAGATCGGAAAGCAATTTAGAAAGCCACAGTTTTTTCCGGCGACGCGGACAAGAACGTACGCACTGTCAGACCTTAAGCTGATAGTCGGCCCATCTGCAGCTTGGCTCGTGTCAGCCAAGAAAGGTGCAAAAAGCGACATGAGCGCGATGAGTATTGCCGCACGCAAATTCAAGGCCCTACAGCTCCAGTAAGCGGTTGTGGCCCGGAAGCAATGAGCGCCAACCTCGCCAGCGTTTCTGTTTCTGTGCCCGCCGCAATCTCTTCCCAAATCTTGCGCGTCGTGCCGAAGCGCTTGTAGCCCTTGTACATCATGCAGCGCCTGTCAGCTGCATCCGCGGCATCACGTTCGGCGCTATGTACGAAGGGCGCCGCAACGAAGAGGCCAATCGGTCCAAACGTCGCAATGAACATCGAAGATGGCGTCACTTCTTCGCTCCGAACCGCAGTAGACCCGAGGGGAACGAATCTTGGAATTGCAGCGGTGGTAGCAACGCGCGCCTGGAGCGAATATATTCGACATTCGTCTAAATCCGAGAATGCCCCTTCGTATGTCGTCCCGACCTTGTTGAAAAAGAAATACTCGTCGCTTGATGTCGTCTCCAGTTTTGGTGTTGTGATGGAAGCAATATCCGGCCTGGAGAGCGGTTGGAATGTCGTCGATGTCTCCGCAGATGCACGATGGGCTGTCATGCAGAAAACTAGGGCCGCAGCAGGGAATGCCACCCTGGTCAGCAAGTGTGCTCTATGCCCGATGCCCGCCAACCGCGCCCCCATTTATGCCACTAAGTAAAACTCTAACTCCTCTCTGAACTGGGGCGCAAACTGTGGTTCAGACGGAGACTCCTTAAGGCGACTCTCGCTCTGAGATTTTGCACCATTTGGCGCTTGTCTCCTGCTACTCGCCACCTTCCATCTGCCAGCCCCGCAGCCGGGTCGTTCCGGTGACGCGCATGCCGTAATGCTGTGCCAGCCTTTCGAGCGCGATGGCGAGCACCACGCGGGCCGAGCGGCTTGGCCAGGCGCGCGCCGCCTCCGCCTCCTCGAGCCCGCGCAGGTGACAGCAGATGTCGAACAGCAGCGTGTTCAGTCCCGGTCCCACCGCGCGCATCGCCTGGGTGAAGCGCTGCTTCGCGGCGAGCACCGTGTCGCTCAACATCTGCCGCGACGGTGCCGCGCGGCTGCCCGTGAGCAGCGGCGCCGACAGGTCGACGCCGAGACGCGGCGTCAATCCGGCCAGCGTGAAGTCGACACGCAGCTTTTCACCGGCATCGAATTGCACGCCATCGATCAGCCCGCGCGTCTTCAGCCGGGCCAGCGGGCTCTCGCCCTCGTTCAGCGTCACGGTCTGCTCGCGGCCTTCGATCTCCCGCCGCCGGCGGCGGCGAAGCTGGTGCTGGGCCGCGAAGGCGTCGTCCTGCGCAAAGGCGCGCCGGATCCAGCCCTGTCCGGCATCGCTCAGGACAAAGCAATCGGCGGCGCCGGCCCGCACCAGCCAGCCGCGCCGCCGGAATGCTTCGATCAAGGGCGCGGCAACGACGGCACCGGTCTGCTTGCCCCTTCCCGTGCGGCGCACGACACAATGTCCGCCCTTGCCGTCGGGCATCAGGAACGCGCCTTCATGGTCGAGGCTGCGGAAGACGCGGCGCGCCTCGCGCGCGATCTCCTGTTCGCCGAGCGCGCTCACGGCCGTTCTCCGGCGACGCCGCGCAGCGTGGCTTCGAGCCAGCCGAGCATGCGGTTGAGTTCGGGATCGTCGCGCAGGTCCTCGACCTTCTGTATCGCGTAGAAGCAGGTCGAGCGGTCGCGGCGGAAACTCCGCGCGACGTCGCTGACCCGGATCGAGAACACGACATGCGTGAGATACATCGCGACCTGGCGCGCGAGCGCGGTCTGCGGCACGCCGCGCCGCGATGCGCGGATATCCTCGACCGCGATGCCATAGGCATGGGCGACGACGATCTGCGCGATTCCGGCGCGCAGGAAGACGCTATCGGTTACACACTCCGGCAAATCCATGAGAGCACCCCTTTGTCAGATACAGCTTTAAGTTGCCGTATTGAAGGAATGCTATCCTAGTTTGCAGCGGTGTCGGATAAGGATGCAACCCAAAGTGGAGATTTGCGGTGAAAATTCGCCAAAACGGGCGATCTTATCCACGCCGGACGGACTGAGGCCTGCTCAAATACTAGAGTTAACGATTGCCACGGCGAAATCCTGACGAATCGTCATATGTCGCATGACTGTCATTGCAGGTTGTGGGATCGAAGTCCCGCTTCGGAGAATAATCTCAGACGAAAGCCGCATCGGGATCGGACGGGACCGCCAACCGCGCCTTGCGTGCGGCCCGGCGGCGGCGATCGGACCCGCCCCAGTTCGACGGCCGCTCGGTCCTGCGGTCCGGGCCGACGAAGCTCGGCGCCACGATGAAGGAACGCGGCTGGCTGAGCGCGCCCTGCAGCTTGCGGGCGATCACTGCGGCGCTCACCGGATGGGTCAGGACATCGGTGACGCCGACATCGCGTGCCTGTTCGACCTGGCGCCGGCGCGCCTCGTTGTAGACGATGAAGAGCGGCGTCATCGGATTGAGCACGCCATGGGCGCGGCGCGCGGCGACCGGAAAGCTCATCGACTTGTAGGGCTCGGCCGCGGCGTCGCAGAAGATCGCCGCGAAAGTCTGGCTGCGCAGCGCATCGATCGCGCGCGCCGATTCCGGCACGACGGCAACGTACTTCATGCAGAGAAGACCGAATGCCGTCCGCAATATCTGGATGCCGCCCGGCTTTCCGCCGACCACCAGCACCCGCAGATTGCGAAGGTCCTGTTGCTTTTCCATGTCACCGCCAACCCGCCCCCGACGTTAAGGCTGCGCGCTTAAACCGGCGTTAATCCGTCGCCACGCGCATTGGGCGGGACGTGCCGGCCTGATACAGTCGCGGCCATGACAAAGCTGTTCACCCGCATCGTCGCCTTCGCTGCCCTCGCTCTGGCGCTGTCCGGCTGCATCTTCTTCGAGTCGCCGCGCGAGCGCGCGATGCGCAAGGATCCGAATTTCCAGGCCGGCTATTCCGACGGCTGCGCCACCGCCAATGCGCGCGGCACCGACTATCGCGAAGGCGGCCAGGTGCGCGACGACCAGCTTTTCGCCACCTCCAAGCCCTATCGCGCGGGATGGTCGGCGGGCTATTCGGCCTGCAACAACCAGCTCAATCCCAATCTCAGCCCCGACATCAACGGCATGCCCGATCAGCGGCGCAATCCATGATCGCGGGCCTTCTCAATCCGCGCGGCCTGCTGCTCACGCTGTTCGCCGTTCTGGTGGCGGTGTTCGGATCGCTCTATCTCGCCTATGGCCAGGCCGATCCCTGCCGCGCGCTGGCTGTGGAGAAGGCGCGGCGCAGCGATTTCGGCGCGCTCGCCGAGCGCATCGCGCGGATGCAGACCAGCCAGATGACGACTGCTTCCTGTGCCGGCGGCCTGCTCGACTCCTGGGGCGAGCGCATCGCGCATTACTGGTGAGCGCGCGTTAACCCGCCGTTAACCACGCGAGCGGACAGTGAATCCTTGACAACCATGCCCGATGGGCAAACTGTCACACATTCCGTGTACGTTGCAGTTGCTCTTTATAGGGAGCGTTTTGCGATGCTGGGTCACCTGATTCCCGTCCGGGGCGAACCGCAGCCCGTCCATTACGCGCAGCCGATCCTGCCCGGCTTCCTGCGCCGGGCGCTCGTCGCCCTGTTCCGCAAACACTAGAGCATTTTCACGTTTCTTCGAATCGCGAAAATACTCCAGCTCTTTGATTTGTCCCGGTTCCGGACGGAAAATCGCTACACGCTTTTCCTGGAACCGCTCTAGTAGGCGCCGGGCGGCGGCATCTCCAGAACCATGAACTGGATGTCCGACTTCGGCATGAAGTCGGTGAGCGTCGACTCGAACCGCGTCGGCGCCGTCTTCTTCAGGTCGCCCGGCCAGCACATCGAGAGGATGCTGTCCTGCTTCAGCTTGTCGACCGTCAGGTGGAATCGGCCGATGGGACCCTTCCAGTTCTTCGCCGTCAGGATCACGAACTCGGTCGTGAACTGGTTCAGCAGGCCGTCATTGCCGCTCGCGCCTTTGAGCGCGTCGAGCCGCTTCGCTATCCCGGCGGCGGTCGGCGAGTCCAGACAGAACGTCTTGGTGTAGTCGTCCCGCTGTTCCTTCTGGGTCAGCGAATAGCGTGTGAAGAAGGTCTGCCCGGTGACCGGCTGGTAGCTGTGCTCGATGATCACGGTCTTGCCAGCCGGGAAGTGCTGCTTCCACCAGAACTTGGTCGTCGTCGTCCACTTGGCGTAGAGCTGATCGCTGCCGTCGCCTTCGGTGAGCCCGGCCCTCTTCAGCATCGCGCGCTGGCCGGCGCTCAGCTTCTGCATCTTGTCGTAGCCGCTGCCGATCACGACGTTGAGCGGCGCGCCCGCGGCGCGGACCTTGTCGGTGACGTCCCTGCCGTTCAGCACCGCGCGTTCCTCGGCGACCGGCGTCACCGGCTTGCCGTCGACCGTCAGCTTGAACCCGACGAAGTTGGGCGTGGTGTCGGTGGTGGTGCCGATGGGCGACTCGGCGAGCTCGTAATTGTCGATATCGGGCAACGGAAAGGCGACGACGACATCGACGTCATGCGCGCTGTCGTTGGTGAAGGCATAACGCACCTTCACCTGATTGGGGCTGATGTAGAGATCCTCCGACGCCATGCGGACGTCGTTGTTTTTGGTCAGGACCACGACGCCGCCGGCGCCGATCATCGCCGAGGAATCGTCGGCCAGCGCGGCCGGCACGGCGGCCAGGGCGGCGGCGCAGAATAGCGCCCGCAGAACGGTCTTCATCGAAATCCCCAGATCGAAATCGATGCCAGTCGACCCGAACCGCGGGCACAAATCAATGTGGAGCGCCGCCGTTCCTCCCCCTACGAATATTTCCGCGCCTTCCACCACGGGAAATACTTCGGCATCCCGTTCGAGACCTTCTGCGGGAATTTCGCCGGACGTTTTTCGAGGAACGAGACTACGCCTTCCTTCACGTCGTCCGACGCGCCCCGGGCATAGATGCCTCTGGAGTCGACCTTGTGCGCTTCCATCGGGTGATCCATCCCCAGGCCGCGCCACATCATTTGCCGGATGAGCGCGATCGAGACCGGCGCGGTGTTGTCGATGATCTCCTTGGCGATGGCGCGGGCGCGCGGGATGAGCTGGTCGGGCGCCACGACCTCGTGCACAAGCCCGCCCTCCTTGGCTTCCTTCGCGTCGAACACCTTGCCCGAATAGCACCAGGCGAGCGCCTGCTGGATGCCGACGAGGCGCGGCAGGAACCAGCTCGAGCACGCTTCCGGCACGATGCCGCGGCGCGAGAAGACGAAGCCGAATTTCGCGGCCTCCGAGGCGATGCGGATGTCCATCGCGAGCTGCATCGTGGTGCCGATGCCGACCGACGGACCGTTCACGGCGCAGATCACCGGCTTCAGGCTTTCGTAGATCTCGAGCGTCACGCGTCCGCCGCCGTCGCGCACGCGCTCGTCCGACCAGTTGAAATCGGGATCGTCGATCGAGCCGGCGTTGCGCTCCGGCCGGTCGGTGCGCTTGGTCGCGTCGAAGGTCGCGGCGCCCGCCGAGAGATCGGCGCCGGCGCAGAAGGCGCGGCCCGCGCCGGTGACGATGATCGCGCGGACCTCGTCATTCGTGTTGGCTTCGCGGAAGGCGTCGATCATCTCGGCCATCATCGTGCCGGTGAAGGCGTTGAGCTTTTCCGGGCGATTGAGTGTGATGGTGAGGATGTTGTCCGAAATCTCGGTGAGGATTTCCTTGTAGGCCATGGGCGTCTCCTGATGTCGCGGGCGAGACAATAGCCCAAACATCGCCTGCCGTATGGTCAGTTTGACGTCAGGCGGCGGCGACCAGCCGCTCGAAGGCGCGCAGACCCGGCGGCGTGAAGCGCACGATCCGCGAATTCTTCTCGCGCCGCGCCCAGCCGAGTTCGTAGAACCGGTTCAGGAGCGCCGCGCCCAGCGCGCCGGCGAGATGGCTGCGCCGCACGCTCCAGTCGAGGCAATCCTTGCACAGCGCGCGGCGCCCGAGTGCCGCGAGATCGATTCCAAATTTCTGCGCAAAGTCTTCGCCCTTGCGCGTCAGCACGAGTACATCGCCGCGCCGCGCCAGGATGCGCCGCGCAATCAGCCCGTCGAACAGCGCGACGCCGAGCTCGCCCGCAAGGTGGTCGTAGCAGACCCGCGCCTTGCGCAGCGCCGGTTCCGCCGGGCCGGTGCGCGTGCGGCGATGGCCGGTGCGCTCGGCGAGATGCATCAGCTTTTCGAGCAACGCGGCGATGTCGCTGCCCGCCAGCGCATAATAGATGTGCCGGCCCTGCCGGCGCGGTGCGATCAGCCCGCCGGCCGCCAGCCTGGCGAGATGGGAACTCGCGGTCTGCGCCGTCACGCCCGCCTCGCGCGCCAGTTCGCCCGCGGTCAGCGCCTCGCCGCCGATCAGCGCCGTCAGCATGTTGGCGCGGGCGGGATCGCCGATCAGCGCAGCGAGCGGAGCGATGTCGGGGCCGCTTTTCATCCTTCGACCCTAATCGAAACATGCCCGTCCGGCCAGCGTTATCCTGTGCGGACATTTCGATGGAGATCGCAAGATGACCGTGACCTGCTGCATCCGCTATACAATCGATCCCTACAAGCGGGACGGCTTCGAGGCCTATGCCAAGAACTGGCTGACCATTATTCCGGCCTGCGGCGGCGATCTCGTCGGCTATTGGATGCCGCATGAGGGGACGGACAACATCGCCCTCGCCCTGATCTCCTTCCCCTCACTTGCCGCCTACGAGCAATACCGCGCGCGGCTGAAGGCCGACGAGGCTGGAATGGCGAATTTCCGCATGGCGCAGAGCGAGCGTTTCATCCTCAGCGAAGAGCGGACCTTCCTGCGCAAGGTCGAAGCATGATCGCGGTGATCTTCGAAGCGGTGCCGCGCGACCGCGACGCCTATCTCGGTCTCGCCGCCGACCTGCGCCCGCTGCTCGACGGCATCGACGGCTTCCTCTCGATCGAACGCTTCGAGAGTCTCATCGAGCCGGGCAAGCTGCTCTCGCTCTCCTTCTGGCGCGACGAGGACGCGGTGGCGGCGTGGCGCAACAACACGGAACACCGGAACGCGCAGGCGGCCGGGCGCGCACATGTGTTCGAGGATTATCGCCTGCGGATTGCGAGCGTGGTGCGCGACTACGGGATGAATGATCGGATGCAGGTTCCGGGGGATTTTCGCCCATAAACACAATTGTCATCCCCGGCGAGCCGCGCAGCGGCGAGAGAAGGGGATGACAAGTTGGATTTAATTACCGTACGGCTGCCCACTCTTCATCACCAGATTCATCCGTGCCAGCACCGAGAGATCGTTTAGCGGATCGCCCTGGACCGCGACGAGATCGGCGAGAAAGCCCTCGCGCACGCGGCCGAGATCGTTCGCGCGGCGCAGGATCGCGGCGTTCACCGCCGTCGCCGCGGTCAGCGCCTCTTCGGCGCTCATCCCGAGACGCACCATCGCCTTCAGCTCGTCGAGGTTCGTGCCATGTGCGAACACACCGACATCGCTGCCGAGGCCGATGGTCGTACCGGCGGCACGGGCGAAGCCGAAGGCGCGCGCCGCTTCGGCCATGCGCGCGCTGGGCGTACCGCCCGGCACATAGTCGCCGCGATAGCGGCTGATCGACTCGACCGCCATCAGCGTCGGCAGGAAAGCGATGCCCTTCAGCTTCATCAATTCGAAGGTCGCCGGCGAACCGCCATAGCCGTGCTCGATGGTGTCGACGCCGGCGAGGATGGCGCGCCGCATCGCCTCGTCGCTCGTCGCATGCACCGCGACGGGCCGGCCGAGCGCGTGGGCGACGTCGGTCGCGGCGCGCATCTCGTCGATGGTGAAGGTGGGCACCGTCTCGCCATTCGGCCCGGCGCGATAGTCGGCATAGAGCTTGATCCAGTCGGCACCATGCGCCGCCTGATGGCGCACCGCGCGCACGATCTCGTCGATTCCGCTCGCCTCCTCCGCGCCTTGCGGAAAGCAGCAATCGGGCCGGAAGTTCTTCCGCGCCGGGCCATAAGACCCGGTCGCGACGATGGCGCGCGCCGCCACGAAGAGCCGCGGCCCCGGCGTGAGACCCTCGTTTATCGCCCGCTTGAGCGCGACATCGGCATAGCCCGCACCCTCGGTACCGAGATCGCGCAGCGTCGTGAAGCCGGCGGCGAGCGTCGCGCGCGCATGATTTACTGCGCGCACGGTGCGATAGGCCTCGGCTTCCTTCAGCACCTGATCGTCCCACGGGGTCTGGTCGTAGGGATAGAGAAACAGATGCGAATGCAGGTCCATCAATCCGGGCAGGAGCGTGCAGCCCGGCAGGTCGATCTCGTCCTCCGCCGCGCCCAGTTCTGCGCGCGGCGCGACTTGCGCAATGTGTGCGCCTTCGATGCGCAGCGACAGCCCTTCGCGCACACCGTCGCCGGCGCTCCAGATCCGCGCGGGATGCAGCGCAAGGCTCACGCCGCCAGCCGGTAGCGCGTGCCGTCGCGCACCACGCGCCCCTCCCGCACCAGCTTGATCAGATGCGCCTCGACCGAGCGCGCCGCGGCGGGATGCAGGCGCTTGTCGACTGCGGCATACATCCGCGCGACCATCGTGGGGATCGTGTCGAGCCCGTCACCGATGGCGGCCAGCACCTGGTTCTCGCGGTCGTAGCGGTGCGCGAGATATTCGGCGAGGAACGGCTTCGGATCGGTCACCGGCGCGCCATGGGTCGGATAGAGGATCGCATCGTCGCGCGCCTGAAGCTTCTGCACGCTGGCCATATAGGACGCCATGTCGCCGTCGGGCGGCGTCACCACCGTGGTCGACCAGCCCATCACGTGATCGCCGGTGAACAGCGCCTTCTCTTCGCGGAGCGCGAAGCACATGTGGTTGGAGGTGTGGCCGGGCGTGTGGACGCATTCGATGCTGAAGCCGTCGCCTGCGATGATCTCGCCGTCCTTCACCCGCACATCCGGCACGAAATCCATGTCCCCGCCGGCTTCGACCTTCGGGCCGTCGTCGCTCCCGGAACCGTGGCCTGCGAGCGCATAGGTTTTCGCCCCCGACCATTCCTTGAGCGGCTTCGCTGCCGGCGAGTGGTCGCTGTGGGTGTGCGTGACCAGGATGTGCGAGACCCGCCGGCCCTCGAGCGCGCGCTTCAGCGCGTCGATATGCTCCGGCATGTCCGGGCCCGGATCGATCACCGCCACATCGCCTTCGCCGATGAGATAGACGCCGGTGCCCATGAAGGTGAACGGCCCCGGATTGTTCGCCACCACGCGCGCGATCCGCGGCGTCACCTGAACGCGCTCGCCATAGCGCGGCTCGAACTCACGGATGAAGGGAATGGCCATACTGCCTCGTCAGGGTTCGTCGCGGTCGCGGGTACGGATGCGCTCATGGCGCGCGATCGGAGCCGGATGCGAGCGGTGCAGGATCCTGCCGATCTTCTTCGGCAGCCGGTGCGCGCCATGCTCGATCATATAGGAAAGCCAGCGCACGCGGTGGCGGATGCGCTGGATCATCCGGCGCATGGTCCGCGAATGGTTGATCAGGATGGCGAGGCCGGCGAGCAGCGGGAAGATGCCGATCAGCGGAATCGGGATCGGCATCGGGGTGATCAGGATGCCCGCCAGGGTCAGGACCCAACCCGCCGTGAGAATAAGTACCTTGCGCAAAACCGGGCCGCCCTTGGTGACGGAACGGGAGGCGCCCGATTCCGCCGACGCCGGAGCTTAGCATCCCGCGCTTCGCCGGCACCATTGCTGTTTCCGCAGCGGCGTGTTTGACCGCCCGCGAGCGCTTGCCTAACGTCCCGCGCCAGAAAAGACACCCGGGAGAAGCCCCATGAAATTCTACAATTCCGTCGGCCCCAATCCGCGCATGGTGCGCATGTTCATGGCGGAGAAGGGCGTCACCATCCCGAGCCAGGACGTGAACCTGATGGCGGGCGAGAACCGCCAGGACGAGCACCTGAAGCGCAACCCGCACGGCCAGATGCCCTGCCTCGAGCTCGACAACGGCCAGTTCGTCTCCGAGATTCTCGCGATCTGCGAATATCTCGAAGACAAGAACCCGAACCCGCCGCTGATCGGCGCGACGGCGGAAGAGAAGGCCGAGGCGCGGATGTGGACCCGCCGCATCGATCTCAACATCTGCGAACCGATGGCCGCGGGCTTCCGCTTCAGCCAGGGCCT
Organism: Pseudomonadota bacterium; assembly: GCA_018241025.1. Classification (GTDB taxonomy): domain Bacteria; phylum Pseudomonadota; class Alphaproteobacteria; order Micropepsales; family Micropepsaceae; genus Rhizomicrobium. The sequence continues at coordinate 19,155 of JAFEEQ010000018.1, read as the reverse complement.
GCCGCTGTTCCAGAACCGCATCGTCACGGTGCCGGAAGCCGCCGACGGCCTGAAGAAGATCGCGCAGGACCGGCTGAAGTGGCTCGACGGACAGATGGAAGGCAAGGACTATGTCTGCGGCAAGCGCTTTACGATTGCCGATGTCCTGCTGTTCTCCTTTGTCGAGTTCGGCGGCCAGGTCGGCCAGCCGCTCAATCCGGAGTTCAAGAACCTGACGGCCTGGTTCGCGCGGGTGAAGGACCGTTCCTCGACCAAGGCGTAACGGAGTTCCGTCCGTTACCCGGTAAAGGTTCCGCCGTTAAGCAAGGCACCAGAAAGTGCAAGTCTGCGCCCGCGTGCCATGCTTAACATCGGTGGATGGATGACGATCATCCCAGCGCATCGCACCACCGCACCGCGCTCCTGATTTGGAGCGCGTGCCTCGTGCTCCTGCTCGGTCCTTCCGCAATGGTGTGGATCGTGCGCGGCGTCGCGCTGGCGGCGCAATGCGCGCCGGGTCCCGATCTCTGCCGCGGCATGACGCTTGGCGGCGGATTGCGCGACACGCTCGCGCTCGCCTGGGCCATCGGCACCAACACGCTGCCGCTGATCCTCGTCTCGCTGATCGCCTGCATCGCCGGATTGTTCGCGCGCCGTCCGCTGCTCGGTGCGACCACGCTGCTGCTGCTGCCGCTCGCTGCGCTGATGCTGCCGATGGCGGCGGTGTTCTCGGCGAGTTACCCGGGCTGCCAGATCAGCGAGGCCGGTATCGGCGACTGCACCCTGTGGGGCGCGCAGATGGGCATGAGCTTCCACGAAGCGGCGAGCGTGAACTGGCAGATCCTGTCCTTCGCGCCTTATTCCTTCGCGCTGGCGCTGATGCTCGGCATTCTCGGCTGGTTCTTCGCGCGGCCCAAGCCCATGGGCCACGCCACCGCCAATCCCTTCCGCATTCCGGACGACCGCTTCGACCGCCACTGAGGCGTCAATACGCCTTGCCGTCGATCGCGCGGATGAAGCCGCGCACCGTGCGGTAGTAGTACCAGACGGTCAGGAAAAGCCCGCCCATCCACAGCGCCGGCAGGAACAGGAAGAGCGATCCGACCATCGCCGGCGGCGGATTGCCGTCGGTGGTAACGAGCGTGAAGATCATCCCGCCGAAAGCTTCGATCACGATTCCGAATGCGATCGCGAGCACGATCAGGCTGATCCAGAACACGCGGATCAGGTTGCGGTAGTGGCTTTCCCACACCGTGCCGCGCGCCTCGCCGCGCTTGATATAGGCGAGGATCACGCCGGCAATCGCCGTCGCGCCGTTGAGCGGTGCGATCAGATAGAGGCCATAGGCGATCAGCGCCGGAACGCGCAGGCCGTCCTCGTCCATCCGGGCCGCGGCATCAGACATAGGCGCGATTCTCGACGGCCGCGACCAAGCCCTTGATCGAGCGATAGAGGAAATAGAGGAACGCCGCGCCGATCACGACGAAGCCGATCACGAGCCAGAGCGTCGCGACGCCGATCACCATCATGATCGCCCAGGCCCAGAAGGCCTGGATCGCGTTCTCGAAATGGCTTTCCCATATCGTGCCGCGCACCTCCTCGCGCTTCACATAAGCGAGGATCACGCCGGCGATCCCGGCGATGCCGCAGGTGAACACCGCGGCGATGTAGAGACCATAGACCACGATCGCGAGGGTACGCGTATCGGTCGAAGACACGCCGGGCAGGCTCTGCGAGGCCATTGCTGTTCTCTCCATGGAAATCCCCTTCTTACGTAGGGTCGGCAACCGCGTGGTTCAAGTCACGGGGGCCGGACGCAACCCGGTACCGGGTTGCGCGTTGTTGTCCTGGCGGTAGTGCCAAACAAGACAGTGGACACACGGTCTTAGGCACGGCGCCGCAAAATGGTCCGCGATTCGGGGGTGCGGGCCATGGGACTGAAATCGGGCCTGCCTCCGGCCTTTGCCTCGCCGCCTCCTGCCAAATCGGGTAGGCTGAAGGTCCCTTCCGAGAGAGGATTTCCATGTTCACATTTGCACGTGTTGCCGCTGTTGCGGCACTTGCCCTGGGTCTTTTTGCGGCCCCCGCAGCGCAGGCCAGCGATCAATCCGAACTGCTGTCGCGCGCCAACCGCACCGTCGATCATCTGCGCAGCGATCCGGCCTTTGCCCAGGCCGCGCGCATGATCCACAGCGCCCGCGCCGTGCTGATCGTGCCGCGGCTGATCAAGGGCGGCTTCATCTTCGGCGCCGAGGGCGGCGACGGTGTGCTGCTGAAGCGCAATGGCCGCAACTGGAGTTCGCCGGCCTTCTTCCGTCTCGCCTCCGCTTCGTTCGGCCTGCAGATCGGCCTGCAGAAGGCCGAGCTCGTCTTCATCATCATGAGCGACCGGGCGCTGCGCGGTATCCAGCAGGGTGAGACCAAGCTCGGCGCCGGCGCCGGTATCACCGTCGTCACACTGTCCTCGGGTGCCGAAGGCGCCACCACCGTACGCGGCGGCGACATCGTGGTGTGGAGCTCGGGCACCGGTGCCTATGGCGGCCTGACTTTCAACGGCTCGATCGTCAAGGCGCTCGACGATTGGAACAGCGACTACTACGGCCGCCGCGCCACCGTGTCGGGCATCCTGTCGAGCCGCTTCAGCAATCCCGGCACGCGCTCGCTTCAGCGCAATCTGAAGAACGTCTGGTAAGGAGGAAACAAAGATGAAGGCACTCAACATGCTCAAGGGTGCGGCGGTTGCCGCACTCCTGCTCGCGCCGGTCCAGGTGCTCGCCGCCGGCGCTGCCGACGAGATCACGACGGCGGCGACCCATGCCGATCTCGCCGCCAAGGCCGGCGCGATCGACGGCGTGCACATGCACCTGCATCACACGCTGAACTGCCTCGTCGGTCCCGGCGGCGAGGGCTTCGATCCTAAGAACATCAACCCCTGCGCGAATTCGGGCACCGGCGCGATTCCGGATTCGACCGACAAGATGCAGAAGGCCGCCCTCGAAGCCGCCGCCGCGACCGCGCGCGCCGGTATCGCCGCTGCCGATCTGGCCGTCGCCCAGAAGGACGCCGCGGACACGGCCAAGGCGCTGATGGCGATCAAGTAAGCCGCAAGCGGATTCGTCAAAGGCCTCCCCCGGGCACTGCCGGGGGAGGCTTTTTTCTATCCGCCCGGATTGAGCGCGCCGCTCGTCACCAGCATCGTGAACAGGCGGCGCAGATTCTGCGCCTGCGGTTCCAGGATGGCGATGTAGCCGGCGTCGCGGTTGATGTCGGGCCGGATGCGCAATCCGCCTGCCTGTTCGATAACCCAACCTTTTTCCACCAGCCTGCCGACCTTGCGGCGCACGGTCTCGCGCGGCAGACCGGTGGCACGGGCGAGCGCCATGCGATTGATCAGCAATACATGCTCGTCCGGAATCGTCGCGGTGTAGCTTCCATAGCGCTGACGCAGCGCCGGGTCGCTCATCACCTTCTCCGAATTCCGGTTCGAGATGGTGAGGAAGAGGATCGCGGCCTCATAGTCGTTCTGGAACGCGCCGCTGATCGTGTGGGCACAGCGCAGGATGAACTCGGTGATGAAATGCGCGATGGCGCGGGAATGAGGATGGTCGCGTGCCGAGGGACCCGGATCCGGCATCTCCGGCGGCGCCTGCGGAATCTCCACCGCGACACGGCGCGCGCGCGCCTTCTTCACCGTCATGCTCCACCCGATACGCCGACGCTCCGCCGGGGAGCGACAATAACGCAGAACAGGCGCTAGTCGAGCTTGATGCCGGCCTCTTTCATCTGCCCGAACAGCTCGCGCAGCAGTTCGAGATTGAGGACGTTGAGCGTGCTGTTGTTGCCCAGCCCGATGCTCTCATTCGCCTTGAACACCAGCCCGTCGGACTGCTCGTCCAGCAGATCGCGCTCGATCAGCCGCGCGACGCGGCGGCGAACCGTCTCCAGCGGAATGTTGAGCGACCGGCTGATCGCGTTGCGGCTGATGCCGTAGGGTGGCCCGTTGCCCGCCCGGCCATTGTCGGGCGCCATGGTGTTGAAGTTGGCCACGCTGGTGACGAGCAGCAGATCGAGCAGGTCGATTGGAACGCTGCGCAGAACCGCGCTCGCCAGACTCATCAGGTATGCAATCGTCAGCCTGCCGGCGATGCGTGCATCGTCAGCCCCCATGCCCTGCTCCAGATTGTGTTTCGCCCGTCTGCGCTCAAGAGGTGCCAGATTACGGGAGAAATACAACTAGCGGTATTACTTAGCGTCGGGTGCGCCACGGCGACGCTACCCATGCCGGGTATTCCAGGTTCCATGGCCATGAAAAATTCAGGGTATTATCTGGAACCAAGAGCGATTTCGCGCGCTGCCATCGAAGTTATCGGGCACAGAAGGGGCCAATGTCGCTGCAGGAAACCAGATTCGCCGGCCGCCCCCTGTGGCTGCCCCATCCCGGCCTGATCGGCTTCATCGTGCTGCTTTGGGGCGCGGCGCTGACGCTCCAGTTCGTCGGCTGAAGCCCGCGCAGATACGGGATATTTACGTAAGCCGGTTCACCTTGCGGCTCCCTCAGGTGTGAGTCGCTTTGGCCGTCGATCGTTCCAACCGTCCGCTGACGGCGCTGTCCGGCGCCTCGACCAGCCGCGTTCTCAATCTTGCGGCCATCGCCCTCGCCCAAGCCGACAATCCGGAGCACGCCAAGGCGCCGTTCTTCGAATCGCCGATCCTGAACGCCGCGATCCTGCTCAAGCATCGCGTCCGCTCCGACGAATCCTACATGTTCGCCGGCACGCGCTCGGTCGCGACCAAGATCATCGTGCCGTTCTCGATCCATGACCTGAAATCGGGCGGCCGTTCGCTCTTCGTGCAGCAGCGCGGCTACCACGACAGCCTGCGCGAGCTCGGCAACTACACCAGCAAGTCGATGGAGCGCGACCTTCAGCTTCTTGCCACCGTCGACGCCCTGCCCTCTCTCGATCCCTTCCTGCTGCGCGAACACATGCGCGGCCACGGCATGGATTGCGCCGACTGCTATTTCGCGATCTCGCAATCGGACCGCCAGCAGATGCACGCCTATGTGCAGATGGAGATCCGCAAGCTGACGCAGCTTGCGTCCGGCGACGGCGGCTTCGCATCCGCTGCGCGCATGGCCGGAGCCCTTCTTTCCAGCGAGATCGGCGAGCGGCTCGAGCCGCTGCGCAAGACGCTGATGCTCGAGCCCGACGACTTCCGCGAAGGCGTGTTCAGCTGGCGCGGCTTCCTCTACTACAAGTGGAACATGGAGCGGACCTGGCCCGACATCATCGGCGTGCTCAAGGCGATCCGGTCCATGCAGCCGAGCGGCGCGATGGACGGCGAAACCCGCAGCTTCCTGCGCGACAGCCAGCAGAAGATCGTCGAGCGCGTGCGCGATGCCGGCCTGAAGGTGCAGAAGATTCTCAAGGTCTACGACGCGGCCTATGACGACCTCGTGCGCAACGGCACGCCCAAGACCTTCCGCGACTTCCTGCTCAGTGCGCCGCATCTCTTCGTCGATCTCGGCGAGAAGATGGGCGTGATCTCGCACATCGTCAGCTTCTGGCGCTACCGCTTTCCCGAAGGCAAGAGCATGACCGTCGATGCCGAAGAGCTGTCGGCGATCTTCCGCGACTTCAACTCGAGCTTCGCGGCGAATTCGGACAGCGTCTTCGCGTAGGTTCCGCCTTCGTTGTGGAACGGGACGGGGCGGCGGATCCCTTGGAAAACCATCGTGACGGGCAGCATCACGTCCGGTTCTGCTGCGCTTCGATGCGCTTGCGATAGGACCCGCGTTCGGCCGCATCCTGCATCTCCTTGCGCCATTGCGCCGTCAGCCGCGTGCGCGGCACCGGATAGCGCTCGGGCAGGAAGTCGGCCGCGCGCACACGATCGGTGCGGAAGCTGCGGAAGGACTTGCGCATCTCGCACCACGCCACGATCACCCGCACCATGTCCCAATAGCTGACCGCGATCGGCCAGATCGTGCGTTCGGTCTGCTGGCCCTGCTCGTCGCCATAGGCGATGGCGATCTTGGTCTGGGCGTGGATCGAAGCGCGCACTTTGGCGACGTCGATCGTGTCGTTTTCGATCCGCCGCCAGTTGGGCGAGACCAGCGTCGAGTCGAGCGCCAGCGGCTTCAGATGCGGCGGCACCACCTGGCCGATCTTGGCGACCATGTCGCGCGCCGCCCGCGCCAGCGCCAGATCGCCGCGTCCCATCACCCATTGCGCGCCCAGCATCGCCGCCTCGATCTCGTCGGCGGTGAGCATGAGCGGCGGCATGTCGAAGCCGTCTTCCAGGACATAGCCGATGCCGGCCTCGCCGCGGATCGGCACCCGCTCGGCCAGGAGCTGCGAGATGTCGCGATAGACGGTGCGCAGCGAAGTCTCCAGCTCCGACGCGATGTCGTGCGCGCGGATCGGGTGGCGCTTCGAGCGCCTGAGAATCTGGATGATCTGAAAGAGCCGTTCCGCCCGTCGCATGGCCGCCATCGTCTTAGGGGCCTCCATCCTGCTGCCAGACTGCTGACATCATGCTGTCAGGAGTGTCGCCCTATGTGAAGCGCCGCCAGGACATGGGAGCTCCGCGATGATCACGCTTTACGGTTTCGGCCCGGCCTTCGGCCTGCCCGATCCCAGCCCCTTCGTGATGAAGATCGAAGTCCTGCTGCGCATGGCGGACGTCCCCTACCGCCGCGAGCGCGGCGCCCCGCCCCAGGCGCCCAAGGGCAAGGTGCCGTGGATCGCCGATGGCGACGCCGTGGTCGCGGACAGCACCTTCATCCGCCGCCATCTCGAAACTGTCCATGGCGCGGCGTTCGACGCCGGGCTGAGCGGCGAGCAGAAGGCCCTCGCCTGGTCCATCGAGCGCATGCTCGAAGATCATCTCTATTGGGCGCTACTCTCTTCGCGCTGGCTCGACGACGCCAATTTCGCCAAGGGCCCGGCGCATTTCTTCGACGGCGCGCCGGACGGGGTGCGCGAGGCGGCGCGCGAGCGGACCCGCGGTTATGTCCACGGCCAGGGTCTCGGCCGCCACCGCCCCGACGAACAAACCTATCTGGCACGCCGCGATCTCGAGAGCCTCTCGGCCGTGCTCGGGACCAGCCCCTATCTTTTCGGCGACGCGCCCTGCGGCACCGATGCGACGGCCTTCGCCATGCTTGCCGGCATCCTGACGCCGTTCTTCGCCTCGCCGCTGCGCGAATGCGCCGAGAGCTTCGTCAATCTGCGCGCCTATTCGAGCCGCATGATGGCGCGCTACTACCCGGATTTCCTCAGCGCGGCGGCCTGACCTCAGCCGCCATGGCCGGCGTGCTCGTTCTTTTCGGTCAGCGAGGCGATCCAGTCCATCAGCGCGAAGAGCACGCCGGAGGCGAGGAAGGTGACATGCAGGATCACCATCCAGCGCAGGTGATTGTCGTCGATCGTCTTGTCGCCCTCGATCAGCGTCATGAAGGCGCGCAGCAGCGAGATCGCGCTGATCGCGACGATGGAGCCGATCAGCTTCATCTTCATGCCCGAGAAATCGAGCGTGCCCATCCAGTCCGGCCGGTCTTCACTGCCGCCGGTGTCGATCTTGGAGACGAAGTTCTCATAGCCCGAGAACACCACGATCAACACCAGGTTGAGCCCGAGCGACAGGTCGATCAGCGACAGGACGGTGAGCAGCACTTCCTCGGTCTTCATCCCGGGGACATGCGGCACCGCTTCGACGATCTCGCCGACGAAGGCGTAGAGCAGCATGCCGAGCGAGATCACCAGCCCGACGTAAACCGGCGCCATCAGCCAGCGCGACTGGAACAGCAGCCATTCCAGCGCCTTCTCGAACGGATTGCGTGCGTGCATGGGGCCCTCGGCGAATCGTCTGGATCGAGTAAAGCACGACTTTCGGACACGCAAGACAGGGCGGCCGGGGAAGAGTCGCCACGCGGTGCGGCCACAAAGACATCGTCAAATAACGCAAATTCTCGCGGCGATGAATTTTCTGCATATTTCTTCGAACTATCCTTCGACACATGCCAGTACTTTGCTGTGCATAATTGAACTCAGCATTTTATTGAATTCGCGACTCTCCCTACGGTCGAGCAGCACTTTGGAGGAGATGCCATGCTGTTCATCGCAAAACCGAACACGCCTGACGTCGTGCTGACACCGAAAGTGATCGGCAAAGACAGCGTGGCGTTCAAGGCCAAGGTCTGGTTCACCATCGTCGGCGCGCCAGACAAAAACATCCCACCAAGCGCAGACGGGACGACCAATATTCCGCCCGGCAAGGACGGTGACACAACCGCGGTCCGCGTGAACGTGGAATCGACCGCGATGAATCCGACGGCTGGAGACGTCTATGTCACCGCCACGCAGGGCGGCGTGAAGCTTCCCAACTTCAAGCCGAAAAATCCTGCCGATCCGGATTGGCTTTTCACGATTCCGGCCGGCACGGCAAATGGCGCCATCAGTGTGGACCAGCTCTTCATCGCGGCACGATCAGCTCCTCCGCACAAGGTCGGGAGCCCGTCATGAGACACGCGGTCCTGAAAATTATGCGCCTGAAGGCCCTTGCCGGCGCCTGCGGTCTGGCACTTTGCATCGCCGGACCGGCCCTGGCGGACGATGCGCCCATCACCGATATCAACAATTGGCTCGCGAAATACCGCACACTGCCGAAAGAGGCCGATTCCTTCAGCTTCGATTTCGGCATTCCGACTTCACCGGCTCTGGCCCTGATCGGCACGTCGACGGCAATCTCGTCGCCGTCGGCCGCGATGAAGCCCTATGTCTTTTCGCTTCCCGCATCGTTCGGCGGGTCGAAGGATGCCCAGGCCTTCACGGCGGATGCGTCGGTGGCTTGGCTCGCACAGTCAATTGGCGCTTCGCAGCGGGTATCGTTCGAGGACTTCATCGACGACGCAAAGACCGGAGAGTTGACGCGCCTCGCCTATCGCACGCGGTTCGAGGGAGCGCTCGAGCTCGGCGATGACGGCGCCGGCGATCCATCGAAGGCCAAGGCTTCACGGCTTGCGCTGGGCTTCAGCGCTTCCATCCTGTCCAGTTCGGACCCGGTCACGGTCACCGACAAGGATGGCGACAACGTCTGGGATACTTGCGTCGACGGCGTCTTTTCGAGCAAAGCGAACCAGGAATATATCGATACGTTCAACAACGATCCGACCCTGAATGTCGCGGGCATGATCACGAAGGCGAATGCACCGATCAATGGCGCGATCGCCGACATAGCGACCGACAGCTATACTTATCTCGATAACGACCTGCGGAACGCAGACATCCTGATCACGACTTGTCTCGCCAACGGCAACGCATGCAGCAAATACGATACGGGCAAGACGCTGGCCTCGGCACAAGGCGAACTCAGGACGGCTGCGGATGCGTGGCGCGCGGCCTGGGCGGCGCAAAAGGCCGCTCCCGGAAACTCATCCGCGCAGCAGAATTTCGACGCTGCGACCTCCGACCTCGAGACGAAGGTCAATGCCGTCGATGCGGCGCTTAACCAGCTCAACAGCGTCGCCAATCAGGATGTCAGGGTTTCGTCGACGGCCTTGGCCGACAAGCTCGGCATCACCAAGGCGCTCAACGCCTGCACGGCCAAGGCCAATGCCGCGGCCCGGCTGGGCGCGGATCTCGATGTCGGCGCCGGTGTGGTCTGGTCAGGCACGCCCGGCAAGGCAGAGCACTTCGCGGACGCCAATGGCGCGGTCTGGATCTCGGGCCGGTTGCCGGTCGGAATTTTCGATCCGGACAGTCTCAAGCTGGACTCGAGCACGGCCAGCCTGATGCTCGGCGGCGCGCTGCGCGCGACGTTCGGCCAGCCGGTGACGACCGGCAATACAGCAACGCCGTCAATCAAGGCCGATGTATTCGATGCCTGGATCGGACTCGAGCGTTACTCAGCCAGCTCGCGCATCGCGGCACAGGTCGGCTACATTGACGTCGAAGCGAACGATCCGACGCTCAAGACGTTCAATCGTTCCGGCACGCGCTGGCTGGTCACGGCATCGCTGCGCGCCGACAAGCTGTTCGGAGGCTTGTTGAACGGCGGCCTGCTTACCGGCGCGCTGCTCGACGACAAGTCCGGCGAGCCGCCGCAGAACGGGGTCTGGGTCAATGTCAGCTATGGCTCGTCGGGCGGGACGGGAACGACGATCGACGACAAGACGGCGATGATCTCGCTCAGCTACTCTCCGGGCGGGCCGTTCAACCTGTTCGGGGAAGGTCTCTGATTCCAGAATCCGCGCGAAAGATGGCCGTCGGCGGCAACGCCGGCGGCCATTGCTTTGGCGGGGCCACGGGTGTCCCCTGCCACCCATGTCGAATGCGATCCTCGTCTCCCTCTTCGAGCACAAGGCCTGGTGCAATGCCGGGCTGGCCGAGGCGTTGCGCGCATTGCCTGCCGATCTCGACCGGAAAACCCGCGGCCTAATCCTCGGCACCTTCGAGCATACCCATCTCGTCGATCGCGCCTTCAAGGCGCGTCTCGAAGGCGTCGCGCCCGATCTGCCGGCCGTGGTCGGCGACCGCATGGCCGATCTCGATTCGCTCATCCCGGCGATGGCGGAGACCGATGCCTGGTTTGTCGATTATGCCGGCAAGGTGACGGCGGACGAACTCGCGCGGATCGTCGACTTCACCTACATCATCGATGGCGAGCCGGGCCGGATGACCAAGGCCGACATGCTCGGCCATCTCATCACCCACGGCGCCTCGCATCGCGGCGCCATCGGCCGGATGCTGGCGGAGCTCAAGCTGCGCGGCGCATCGGACATGATGACGACCTTCCGACGTCCCGGCGCTTAAGGCGCATCGGGCGCGTCGGGCGCATCCGGTAGCGAGTCCCAGCTCGGGCCTGAGGTCTCGATGCTCTTCTGCGCGCGGGCGAGCGCGGCTTCGACCTTGGCGCGGATCTTCGGGTCGTCGATCTGCGCCAGCTGCGCGCGGACCTCGGCGAGCGCCTTGGCGACATCGGCCTTCACCTTCGGCATTACCAGCTTGATGCGATAGATCTCCGCCTGATGCGCCTTGACGTCGGCCATGGCGCGGTCGAGGTCGGGCTGAATTTCGGCGCGGATCGCATCGGCATCGGGCGTATCGACTTCGACGCGGATCGTCCGGTGATGATGGCCCTTCGCATCCGGTGCGTCGCCGATCCGGATGATACGCACCTTGCGGTCGATCACCGGCGGTGCCGGCGGCGCGGGCGGCGCTTCGGGCGCCGGCATGGCGGCGGGCTCCGGCATGGCGGCGGGCGCCGGCAGCGTGGCCGGTGCATCGGGCGCCGGCGGAATCGGTGCGGCGACGTTGGGCACCGGCGGCGGCGCTTCCTGCGCGAACGACGGGCGCGCAACGACGAGCGCCGTCGTGGCCAGGAGCGCGATGCCGGCCGTCTTCAGGATATCCATGGCGGTTACTCCCCTTCGGTTCTGGGATGGAGACAGGATCGATTGCACGCGGTTGCCGAGCGTCGAGGGCGCCGCCATCAGCAGCGCCGCGGCCGGCGCGCGGCCTTTGAATTCAGCCGCGACCTGGAGCAGTTCGCCGGCATATTCGGACGGCGTCATGCCCGAGACGATCACCGCGTCGTCGGCCGCCATCTCGGCTGCGCGGCGCTGCTCGCGGAAGCCGAGCCAGACCAGCGGATTGGGCCAGTAGAGCGCGCAGACCAGCAGCGACAGCGCCTGGGTGAGGCCATCGTGGCGCTGCACATGCGCGAATTCGTGGCGCATCACCGCCTGCAATCTTTCACACGGCCAATAGAGCGACTGGCGCGGCAGGAGGATCACCGGCCGGAACAGGCCCCAGGTGATCGGTCCGCGCTCGCGATTGGATACGCGCAGACGCACCCGCGACAGGCGCGCGACTTCGGGCAACTCGACCGGTTCGAACGGCGCCTCGCTGCTGTCGCGCAGGAAAAGCCGCAGCACCAGCGTGGCGATCCCGCTCCGCAGCAGGATCAGCAACGCGCCCGCCGCCCACAATTCCGCCAACACAACGATCACCGTCGCGGCATCGATGTGGAAGCTTTCGGTCGCCGGCGGCGCCTGAACCGCCGGCAGCGCGGCAAGCGCGAGGTTGGCCGGAACGTCTGCGGCCACCGCCGGCGCGGGCAGTGTGGCGATCGCGCGGCCGGGGATCGCCGCCGCGAGGAGCGGAAGCAGGAGAAGCGATGCGAGAGCGGCGCACCAGATCAGGTGACGCCGCGCCGCCGGTCCGCGCCGCGTCGCGGCATAGGCCACGGCCACGACAAGGCTGGAGGCGGCGAACAGCTCGCCGGAAAACAGCAGCATATTGAGGATCGCGATCTCGCTCATCGTCCCTCCCGTTTGGCTTTTTCGATCAGGCGCGACAGGCTTTCGAGCTCGTCGGCCGAGATGTCGGCATCGTCGCGCGTGATCAGCGCGGCGACGGCGCGTTCCACCGAATTGTCGAAGAAGGTCGAGAGCAGCGAGTCGATCGCGCGCCGGCCCATCTGCTCGCGCGCCACCGAAGGCTCGTAGATATAGCGTGTGCCGTCGCTCTTGTGCCGCACATGGCCCTTCTTCTCGAGAATGGTGAGCTGGGTGCGGATCGCCGTATAGGTCGGCGGATCGGGGATCTGCTCGAGAATCTGCGCCGCGGTGGCTTTGCCCAGCTTGTAGAGCGCGTCCATGATCTCGCGCTCGCGGCGCGAGAAACCGTCGGTGCCGCCGTCGCGGCTGCGTGCCTTGCGAACCATGCCAAAAAATTGGCACCTATCGCCGCCGCCGTCAACGCCCCGCGCAAATTCGTGAAGAGGATGAACGGCGCGTCAGGCCCGGGCCGCCGAACCGAATTGGCGCGGTATGCCTAAGCGCTCTCGAAAACCCGGGAGACGACGGCCTCGCGCACGACGAGGCTGAGCAGCAGCCCTTCATGATCGACCACGAAGCGGCGCGCGAGCAGCTCGTCGAGATGCCCGGCAACGGCCTCGGGCACTTCGCCTGGACGGCGCGGACGCTCGAAGAACGCCAGAGCATCGACCGCGCCGCGCGACAGCATCGCGATGGCCGGTTTCGGCCCGCGGCTGTCGCTCACCACCGTCCGGCCGCCTTCGGTCTGCACGAGCTCGAGCCGGGGCTCGGCACCGCGCTTGCGCCACAGCGACTGCCAGCGTTTCACCGCCCCGCTGAACTCGGCAAGAAAATCCGTGTCGTCGAGCAGCGGCGTCGTGTAGCGGCCCCGGAAGTGATAGGCGATGTCGTCGAGCGGCGCATCCTGCGGATAGAGCCCGCGATAGCTTTCGAAGGCATGGACCCCCGAAATCCCGAACTGCCCGGGATCGCTGTGATAGGGGCTGAAGCGATCAAGCATGATGCGCGAGAATCCGTCCGGCGGCCGCAGATGCGTGAGCGACGGCAGGAGCGCGAGCACGTCGCGATAGTGCTGCAACTCCTCGCCCGGAAAACCGTAGATCAGGTTCCAGCCTACGTGCATGCCGTGCTTCGCGCACATCCGCAGCAGCATGATGTTCTGCTGCGCCGACACGCCCTTGCGCATCAGCTTGAGCACCGGCGTCGAGAGCGCCTCGATGCCGGGCTGGATCGAGACGATGCCGGCGCGCCGCATCGCCGCGATCTGTTCGTCCTTGAGGTTGGCCTTGACCTCGTAGAACAGCGCTGGGCGCTTTTCGCGCGCCGCCAGGCGCGGCAGCACGCCGTCGAAAAAGCTGGTCGGCATGATGTTGTCGGTCGTGCGGATCAGCCGGTCGGGCCACTGCCGCGCCACCGTGTCGATTTCCTCCACGACGCGATCCGCCGTCTTCTCGCGAAACGTCATGCCCTGGCCGTTGAGTCCGCAGAACGTGCAGTGATGCTTGGCGCCCCACCAGCAGCCGCGCGAGGACTCGTAATCGGCATAATGCGGCAGGCTCGCCGGCAGCCTTCCATCCGCCTGATAGACGGCGAGCGCCGCGGCGAAGTCGCTGTCATCCTGCAACGGCACGGCGGCGAGATCGGCAACCGGCTCGCAGGGCACGACACGCGACGGCGGCCGCGTCCCGTCGCGCAGATAATCGGCGCAGAAGACGGGGAACACGACATCGCCCTCGCCGTCGAAGAAGTGGTCGACACAGTCGAAGGTGCGGGCGAGCCCGTCCGCCATCACGCCGGCGACATTGCCACCGCCCAGCACGATCAGCACCTCGGGCAAGGTCGCCCGCACCCGCCGCGCGACGGCAATGGCCCCGAGATTCTGCTGGAACGTGCTGGTGAGCGCGACGATGCGCGGCCGCGTCGCGGCGACGGCGGCAGCGGCCTCGTCGAGATGGCCGTCGATCGCCGGCGCAACAGCAGCGGTCAGCTCGGCCTTCCGGGGTGCGTCGACACCCGCCGGGATCCGCGCCAGCACGTCGGGCGGATAGGCATGCGGCTTGAAAATGTATTCGCCGGTCTGCTTGGTCGGCAGGACCGCGCTGATCTCTTCATAGACCTCGTAGCCGACGCGCGCGGCGAGCATCAGATTGGCATAGACGGTCGCAACGCGGAGGCCTTTGGCGCGGCACGCCGCGGTCAGGACCGAAACGCCGATCGGCGTGTGCTGAACCGAACTGAACGCCGGAACGACAAAACATATGTCGCAACCTGTCATGCCTCACCCTCAACGGCCGCGCATCGACAGCCACAACATGTCGGCAAGACTACATTGTCAGCCGGTGGGCGCAACGAACCGTAGAGATGGAACCCCGATGCTCAGAACCAGCCTTTGGCCCGGAGGGCACGGGCAAAGCTTCGGCTGACCGGCGCCCTCAGATTGCCGGGCAGGACAAGAACGAGGCGGCCGTCCTCGCGGGACGCACCCGCAACGGCATCGCGCGCCACCCACCAGGACCGATGAATCTGCGCGCCCTCGATGCCGTCGAGCTCGGCCATTGCGTCGGAGAACCGTAGAAGCATGAGGTCGCTGCCCGCGCTGGTATGCAGCCGGATGTAGTGATCCTCGGCCTGCACCGCATGCAGCGCCGCACCGCGCAGCTTGGCCGGAAAGCGCGCGAAGATCGCCGGGCGCGCCGCCGAAGGGCTCGCAGCATGTGTCTCGACCGGCTGACGGTTGCGCATCGCATTGAGCGCCGCCATCGCGCCCGCCACCACGAGTACCGGCAGGAAGAACCCCGGCAGGCGCGCCCAGCGCAGCGGCTGATCGAGCGTATAGGCCGTCACCGCCCAGGCGATCACCGTCCAGGGCAGGCTCAGGGCCAGGCAATTCAGGGACGCCATGAGATAGGGATGCGACGCGGCGAGCGGCATTTGCTCCGTCAGCCGCCAGAACACCGTGCCGAGCAGCTGACCGCTCGCCAGCAGCACCAGCCAATAGAGAAGCCGCGGCAGCACAGGCAGCACATCGAGGCCGAACGCTTCGCTGAGGGTGAGGAACAGGGCCGCAATCGCCACCAGCCCGGCCATCTCCGGCACGCCGCGGCGCATGGCATTTGGCGCTGCGTGAAGCGCCGCGCCGGTCATTCGCGCATTTCCGCCGTTCACTCGCGCATCCGCGCTTTTCTTCGCGGCCAATCTGGCCGAGGCGTGAGAGGCAGACAAGACAGGCGAGGCCATCCATGACATCCGATCCGCTCTGGCTCGACGCGGTGCTCGCGGCGCATGTCGCGTCTAGCGGCATCTGCCTCCTCGCCGCACCGGTCGCGCTCGCCATGACCAAGGGCAGTCCGCGCCACCGGCGCTGGGGCAAGATCTATTTCTGGTCGATGATGGTGGTGGCGGCGACGGCGCTGACCGCCGCCCTCTACCGCCGGATCCCGTTCCTCGCCTTGCTCGCGGTGCTGAGCTTCTATCTCGCTTTCTCCGGCTACCGCGTGCTGTCGCTCAAGGCGCTGGCGCGTGGCGGTTCGCCTGGCGCGTTCGACTGGCTGGCGGCGCTTGCGGCCTTCGCGGCGAGTGCCGCGCTGGCAGCAACCGGCGCGGCGCATGCCGGTGTCGAGCGCGGCGCGATCTCCATCGTGCTGGGCGCCGCGGGCATGCTCGCATCCGGCGGCGACCTCAGCCGCTTCCTGCGCCGTCCCGCCGATCCCGCCTTCTGGATCAGGGTTCATTTGCAGAAGTTCCTCGCCAGCTATGTCGCGATCCTGACGGCGTTTTCCGCTGTGGTGCTGGGCGAATTCCTGCCAGGGCTCGTCGTATGGCTATGGCCGATCACACTCGGCCTGCCGGTCATCGCGGCCGCGACCTGGTATTTCCGCCGCCGCCCGCCGGTTGCTGACAGGATCGGGCAGACAAGCGGCTGAATTCGCGGGCGGGACGCTCTATATTGCTGCCATGGCGCACAACAACGGCATGGTTCCCCGCAAATCCCGCGGCGCGAAGGCGTCGAAGGGCGTTTCGGAGGCAGCGGCGAAGTTCCAGGCGGCGGTGGACGCCGTGCCGATTGCACCGGTGGGCGATGCTTATGACCCGGCGCCCCCGATCGGTGACTTGCCGCTGCACGGGGCAACGGGCGCGGAACTGGCGGGTTTCGTGCCCCACCGCCCCGCGCGGCCGGAGAAGTCCGAAGGCGGCATCCGCTTTAAGCTGGTGAGCGAATACCAGCCCGCAGGCGACCAGCCGACCGCGATCAAGGATCTCGTCGAGGGCCTCGGCGGCACGGCGCCGGGCGGCATCGTCTATCACGGCGCCACCGGCGAGCGGGACCAGGTGCTGCTCGGCGTCACCGGCTCGGGCAAGACCTTCACCATGGCGAGCGTGATCGCGGCGACGCAGCGGCCGGCCCTCATCCTCGCCCACAACAAGACGCTCGCCGCCCAGCTCTATAGCGAGTTCAAGCAGTTCTTCCCGGAGAACGCGGTCGAGTATTTCGTCAGCTATTACGACTACTACCAGCCCGAGGCCTATATCCCGCGCACCGACACCTATATCGAGAAGGACAGCTCCATCAACGAAGAGATCGACCGCATGCGCCATTCGGCGACGCGCGCGATCCTGGAGCGCGACGACGTGATCATCGTCGCCTCGGTGTCCTGCATCTACGGCATCGGCGCGGTCGAGACCTATAGCGGCACCGCCGTCACCATCGCCAAGGGCAAGCGCCTCGACCGCATGGAGATGCAGCAACAGCTCTCCGCCCTGCAATACCGCCGCAACGACAACAACTTCACCCGCGGCGCCTTCCGGGTGCGCGGCGACACCGTCGACATCTTCCCCGCTCACTTGGAAGACCGCGCCTGGCGCGTCGAGCTGTTCGGCGACGAGGTCGACAGCATCACCGAGTTCGATCCGCTCACCGGCAAGCCCTATGGCGGCCTCGACCAGATCAAGATCTACGCCAACTCGCACTACGTCACGCCGCGGCCGACGCTGCAGCAGGCGATCAAGGGCATCAAGCAGGAGCTGATCCTGCGCCTCGCCGAATTCCGCGAGCAGGGCAAGCTGCTGGAAGCCCAGCGCCTCGAACAGCGCACCAATTTCGACATCGAGATGATCGAGGCGACCGGCAGCTGCGCCGGCATCGAGAACTATTCGCGCTGGCTCACCGGCCGCAAGCCGGGCGAGCCGCCGCCGACGATGTTCGAATACCTGCCCGACAACGCCATCGTCTTCGCCGATGAGAGCCATGTGACCGTGCCGCAGATCGGCGCGATGTATCGCGGCGACTACCGCCGCAAATCCGTGCTCGCCGAATACGGCTTCCGCCTGCCCTCCTGCATCGACAACCGGCCGTTGAAATTCGAGGAGTGGGACGCGATGCGCCCCGCCACCGTCTATGTCAGCGCCACGCCCGGCCCCTGGGAGCTGGAGCGCACCGGCGGCGTCTTCACCGAGCAGGTCATCCGCCCGACCGGGCTTATCGATCCGCCGGTCGAGATCCGCCCGGTCGAGCACCAGGTCGACGACCTCATCGCCGAATGCCGCGACATCGCCAAGCGCGGCTATCGCGCCCTCGTCACCACGTTGACCAAGAAGATGGCCGAGGATCTCACCGAGTACATGCACGAGCAGGGCATCCGCGTGCGCTACATGCACTCGGACGTGGAGACGCTCGAGCGCATCGAGATCATCCGCGACCTGCGGCTGGGCGCCTTCGACGTGCTGATCGGCATCAACCTCTTGCGCGAAGGCCTCGACATTCCCGAATGCGCCCTCGTCGCGATCCTCGACGCCGACAAGGAAGGCTTCCTGCGCAGCGAGACCAGCCTGATCCAGACCATCGGCCGCGCCGCGCGCAACGTCGACGGCAAGGTGATCCTCTATGCCGACAAGATCACCGGCTCGATGGAGCGCGCGATGGCTGAGACCGCGCGCCGCCGGACCAAGCAGGAGGCCTACAACGCCGCCCACGGCATCACGCCGACCAGCATCAAGCGCAACATCGCCGACATCATGGGCAGCATGTACGAGCGCGACCATGTGATGGTCGGCGTCGAAGGCGGCCTCGCCGAGGACGGCCAGACCTATGTCGGCCACAACATCCGCGCGACGATCCAGGACATCGAAAAGCGCATGAAACAGGCCGCCGCCGACCTGGAGTTCGAAGAAGCCGCCCGCCTGCGCGACGAACTCAAGCGCCTGAAGGCAACCGAGCTGGCCGTGGCCGACGACCCGTTTGCGAGACAGAGCGACGTGGGCCGCGCCGTGGACGACGCATTCCTGGCCGCCGTGCGGGACGGGGCGGGGGATGACGAAGGCGGCGGACGGACAGCGCGGGGCGGCAAGAGCGCGCTCGGGAAAGGCTCACGCACGCGGATGAAGCGGGCGGGACGGCCGGGGGTGCCGAAGACGTTTGGGAGTAGGAGCAGGTAGGCAATCCTGTCTTGCAGCAGCAACTAGTCTTTACATCCGACGACAAGTATTGTCTTGGGGGTACTCTCACTGACGCGAGTAGTAAATGCCTCTCCTGGAGCAAGTATTTCGGTTGTCGGGCGTACCTACGTTCACTTTTGTCGAACCGGTGAGATACGACGCTATTAAAGTGTCTGTTCGCACGGCTGGCCGCTGCATGGTGCTTGAGGGGCCTTCTGGAATCGGCAAGACCACCGTCATCACAAAAGCCATTGATGAGCTTGGCGTCACTGATAATGACGTGCTCCCCGGAAATGTCCCCGTTTAGAGGCTAGAGTCCGTTCCACTGAGGAGACGGACGATGAAGCGTAGCCGGTTCACGGAAGAACAGATCATCGGAATATTGAAGCAGCACCAGGCCG
>JAFEEQ010000017.1 GCA_018241025.1 Pseudomonadota bacterium | reverse complement strand
TCGATCTGACGCAGAAGTGCCACGATCTGCTCAGCACTAAATCGCTTCTTCGCCATGACAAAACCCCTTTCCCAAGACAGTTTCTAACAATCCGCCTGGTACAAAAAGGGCCAGTCAGGTCAGCACCTCCTGTGGCTGCGCCGGCGACACCATCTGTTAAGCTCTTACCTTTGTCGTGCGAACACGAAAGTCCCGGATCAGCCAAATCAGCCAGAAAGGGCGGGAATTCCATCGGCAAAATGCTTGACGCGCGTTGCTTTCCAGCCCGAGCCATATCGCCTAAAACTAAAAGGGGAATGAGAAGAATGCGAAGATATAGACAAATTCTAAGCCGAATCCGTGCCTCGAAAAGAGCGTTTTGACGTTAGCCCAGCCGATGTCACCTCGCGCACGGCGGCCGGAATTGACGAGCACTCCGCTGCACAAAATGATGGTGCGCGGCGATGATGGACGAGCTTGGTGTTTTTCCACGAGAGCTGTGGGCTCACGATCGAAAGCCCGTTCGCGATGCCTGGCCTTCCAGAATGCGGAAGGTCAAGTGCGGCGCCCGACGTCCACGTGACAATCTCCAAGGTCGGCGAAGAGCTTGCCGGCGCAACGGCGCATGGCCCCAACTGGCAGGCGACACCGGACAGGTTGTTGCTGGAGATCCCGGGTCTTTGCCGCGTGATGATCTCGTCGGGTCGTGAAGTGTCCTGCGTGTCGGCGGACGGCGAGGCGCTTCGACATTTGCCTGCCTTCATGTCCAGCACAATTCTCGCGGCCCTGCTGCGCCAAAGAGGTCGTCTCGTCCTGCGCGCGAGCGCGATCGCATCGGGCGGGAAGGCGATCCTGTTCTGCGGCGCCTCGGGATCGGGAAAATCGACGCTCGCAGCAGCGCTAGCTGCGCACGGTCTGCGCGTCCTTGGCGACGACATCTGCGTGCTCGACGGCGACCGGCCGTCCGAGCTCGAGGTCCATGGCGACGGCAGCCGGCCGAGGCTCTGGCGCGATGCGCTGCTGGGGCTGGGCGTGGCGAGCCGTCAAGGCCCTCCTCTTCGTCCTGGCCTTGAGAAATTTCATACGACGATAGGCGACGGCGTTCCCGCGTCCCCACTGCCCTTGGGAGCGATCTATCTCTTGCGCAGGCCCGGTGCGGCGACCGCGCCAGACATTGTTGCGGCAGCCCCAATCGAGGCGGTGCGCGCGGCCGTCGCGGGGGCTTATTTGCCGTCGCTGCCCGTGGCGGACAGCTCGGATCTGCGGGTGGCAGCGGCACTCGCGAGCCATGGTGACGTCTACCACCTCGGGCATACGCATGAGTTTTCCTCCTTGACGCAGGCAATCGCGCAGCTGTCCGCGCATTGGTCGACCATCGGGCTTGGGGACGGGTTGTCATGATGCGACGCGTATGGCTTGCGTCCTATCTCAAGTCCGGCAGCACCTGGTTCAGGGTGCTGCTTGCCAACACGTTGAACGGCGGCGGCGCGCCGGTTCGGATCAACGCGTTGCCCGACAGCCAGCTCGCCAGTTCGAGGGAAATGTTCGGGCGCGAGACATTGATCGAGGCCGGCCTTTTGACCCATGAAGAAGCGGACAGGTTGCGCCCGCGGATATACGAAAATCTTGCCGCGATCGCGCGGGGCAATCGCGAACTCAGGGCGCCGAGCTTCGCAAAGGTGCACGATGCCTATGTTCGACTGCCGAACGGAGAGCCTTTGCTGGCGGGCGCGCGCGGCGCCGATGGCGCCATCGTCATCGTCCGCGATCCGCGCGATATTGCCATCTCTCTTGCGCGACACATGGGCAAGGATGTCGACGGCGCTATAGCAATGATGGGCGACGCCGACATGTCGCTGAGTGCCCGAAGCGACCGGCAGCCGCAGCAGCTGCGCCAGCGCATGCTGAGTTGGAGTGGTCACGTCGAAAGCTGGCTTGACCAGACCGACATTCCGGTTCATCTCGTACGATACGAGGACCTTCATGGCGAGCCGGCGACGACATTCGCTTCGGCGCTGGAATTCGCGGGCATGCTACGCCCGGACGATCTCGTCGCGCGCGCGATTGCCCATTCGGCCTTTTCCAATTTGAAGGCTCAGGAACAAGAGGACGGATTTCTCGAGCGCCCGAATCAGATGACGGATGCAGGAGGTTTTTTCTATCGCGGCGAATCCGGCGCTTGGCGCCGCGATCTCAGCGCCGTGCAGGTCGCGCGCATCGAGACCGCGCATGCCGGCATCATGCGCCGGATTGGCTACCGACTTTCGAACGAATGATTTCAGCTGCTCGCGGAGCTGCCATCGCTGCCGGTCTGCATGCCGGCTTGCGAATCGCGAATGAAGTACATGTTCACGCTCGGTGTGGTCCAAACTTGACGCGCCGGTCCGCCCTCGGATTTGTCGCCGCTTTCCAGCAACCGGTCAGCCCCCGGCCGATACTCGCTGTACATAACAACCGCTCCCTCGACAGTCTACTTTGATCCATGCCGCAACGGACAGTCAACCGTGCCGCGCGTTAACCACACCGGCTACGCCAAGGTGGTTAGGGGTCCAGAAATCGCGTAAATTCCCATGGAATCAGGGTTATTAGCCCCGCGGGCGCGCCAATTTTGCGCCCAACGGAGAATCTTCCCTGTATTTTTTCCTGATCTTCGTCAGCGGGGAGCATGGTTCGTCGCGAGCGGCCCGCCGGGCAAAAACTCCCAACCTCCAGTTCGGGCCGAAGTGGAGGTCTCCTAACTGGAGACGGAGACTGGCGGCCGGGCGGCGCGAAAATTCCCTGATCGTCGAGTCTCCGCCGCAGGGCCGGAGACCGCGGATGCGCCCAACGCCGCCGCAATCGGCGTCATTCGCGCCGGCGAGTGGAGGTTCGGAGTTTTAGGGAAAGGGACTGGTACAGTTGGGTGGGTTCGAACCACCGACCTCCGGATCCACAATCCGGCGCTCTAACCAACTGAGCTACAACTGCACGCTCGCGAAGGGCCGGAACCTATGGCCCGGTCCGGGCAAAAGCAAGGCATAGATATAAGGTCATGGCGCCTGGCGATTCCGCCTGGAACCGCCCGGTTGGCCGGCACGATCCTGCATCGCGGGCTCGTCACAACCATTTGATAACATTCCAGTTTTGAGGCGACCGGGCAACCAAGGCTAGGATCGGAAGATGAATCGCAAATACATCTATCTGACGCTTGGTGCCTTCGCGGCCGTTATCGCCGCCCTGGTCGTCGCGATTCACCTTCTGGTTCCCACCGATGCCCTGCGTGGACAGATCGAACAGACAGTGTCGCGTGCCACCGGCCGCGACTTCCGCATTCATGGCGCGCTCTCGCTCGCGCTGTTCCCGTCGGTCGGTCTCGATGCCCATGACGTGACGCTGGCCAACCGGCCCGGCGGCGTCGCGCCCGACATGCTGCGGGTCAGCCGGATGCGTATCGGGGTGCGGCTCTGGCCGCTCTTCTCCGGCAAGATCGAGGCCGACGCCATCACGCTCGATCAGCCGGTCATCGCGCTCGAAGTCGCGCGCGACGGCAGCGCCAATTGGGAGCTCAAGCCGGAGCCGGGCAAACCCACCGGCGGCCCCCATATCCCGAGCGAGGCCAGCTTCTCCGGCCTCAGCGTTAGCGGCGCACGGATCACCTATGACAACGCGAAGCTCGGCGTGCACCGCGCGCTCTCCGATCTCGATGCCGAGGTCGACATCTCGAAGATCGACGCACCCACCAGCGCCAAGGGCGGCTTTACGTTCCAGGGCCGCCATCTCGAATACACCGTGACGGCGACCACGCCGAAGTCGCTGCTCGATGGCCGCGCGACCAAGGTCGATGTCGCGCTCAACGCCGACTTCCTGCACGCAGGCTTCATCGGCTTCGTTTCCAGCGACGGAACGCTCAAGGGTCAGGGCTCCCTTCGGACGAATTCCCTCAAGGATGTTGCCGGCTGGCTCGGCCATCCGGTGTCGGCCGGACAGGGGCTCGGCGCGCTCACCGCGTTGGCTTCGATTGCGGCCAAGGACCGCCGCATTGTCCTGTCCGGAATCCAGGCCAAGCTCGACGGGATGGCAATCGACGGCAACCTGACGGTCGACACCCATGGCGATGTGCCTGCCGTTTCCGGCACGCTTCACGCCGACCGCCTCGATCTCAACCGCTACATGAGCGTCGCGGCAAAGCCGGGCGCGGCGAAGACCGGCGGCCCGCCCCAGGGTGGCTGGAGCAAGGCACCGATCAAGCTCGATTTCCTGAAGCTGATCGACGGTCAACTCATCATCAACGCGGGCGGTCTTTCGGTGATGCATCTCAAGACCGGCGCCACCACCATTGCGCTGACCCTCGACAAGGGAAAGATGCACGCGCTGCTGTCGCCGATGGCACTCTATGGCGGCACCGGCAAGGCCGAGCTCACCGTCGATGCCGGCGGCGCGACGCCCGTCGTCGCCAACAGCCTGACCTTCAGCAAGATCGCGATACGACCCTTCCTCGAAGACACCATCGGCATCGATCGCATCGAGGGCACCGGCACCATCATTTTGAATGTGACCTCGAAGGGCGGCTCGCCGGATGCCGTGATGCGGGCGCTCTCGGGCAAGGGCTCGGTCGCCATCGTCAAGGGCAATATCCGCGGCGTCGATCTCGGCATGGTCGCGCGCACCGTCACCAATATCCTGAGCGCCGGCGCCACCGGCCAGAACGCCGCCACCGCCTTCGACCGCTTCGGCGGCAGCTTCAGCATCTCGAACGGCATGCTGTGGAACGGCGATCTGAAGCTCGAAAGCGCTTTCCTCCACATGAAGGGTGCCGGCCATCTCGACCTCGGCAACCAGACCATCAACTACCGCATCGAGCCGACGGCCTCGCTCGGCGGCAGCAAGCTGCATCTGCTCGATGTCGGCGTGCCCTTCGCGATCACGGGCCCCTGGAGCCACGTCAGCTACAAGCCGGACCTCGCCGGCGCCGTCACCGGCATCGTCGGCAGCGCGATCGAGACCGGCACGGCGCCGATCACCGGCCTGTTCAACGGCCTCACCGGCGGCGACAAGCCCAAGCCGAAGAAAAAAGGTAAGACTTCCGGCGATACGCTGAAGGACCTGTTCGGTCTGCATTGAGGAACCCATGTCGCGGCGTTTGCAGCTCATCCTGGGCTCGGTCCTGACCGGCCTGATCGTCATCCTCGGCGCGCTGTTCTGGCTGTCGCGGACCCATCCGATCCTGACCGTCGCGACCTGGCAGGGCACCTATGTCCGCGCCCAGACGATCGCGATGTTCGTGCCCTATGGCGACGCCAAGGATTACGACGTGCGTTTCGCGGTCTATGACGGCGGCCTCAAGGAACTGACCCGGATGGTCGCCGAGCATCAATACGAATGGGATGTGATGGATTTCGAATTGCCCGATGCGATCACCGCCTGCCGCGAGGGCCTGCTCGAGCATATCGACTCGGGCAAGCTGCCCGCCGGCATCGACGGCACGCCGGCCGCCGGCGACTTCGTGAAGAATGCCGTCGGTCCCTGCTGGGTCGGAAGCGTCGTCTATTCCCAGCTCATCGCCTTTGCCCCATCGCGCTTCGCAGCGCAGAAGCCGCAAACCGCCGCCGATTTCTTCGACCTCGCGCGCTTTCCCGGTCCGCGCGCCCTCCGCCGCACCAGTGCCAAGTTCAACATGGAGCTCGCGCTTCTCGCCGACGGCATGGCGCCCAAGGATGTCTACGATGCCCTGCTGACCCCCGTCGGCATCGGCCGCGCGCTCGCCAAGCTCGAGACCCTCAAGGGCAATATCGTCTGGTACGACAACTCGTCCGACGCCATCGCGATGCTGAAGGACGGCCGCGCCGCCTTCGCCACCGTGCTCAACGGCGATGTCTACGATGCCGCCCAGAAGGGCAGTGCCGTCGGCGTGATCTGGGACCGCCAGCTTTACGGCCTCGATGTCTTCGGCATCCCGCGCGGCAATCCGAAGGCCAAGGCGGCGAAAGACTTCATCCGCTTCGCGACCGGCACCGGCCCGCTCGCAAGGGTCGCAAGCTGGGTGCCCTACGGCCCGGCCCGCCGGTCGGCCCTGCCCCTGGTCCAGCGGAACCCCGAAACGCATACCGACATGAAGGCCTTCTTGCCCAATGCTGACGGCCATTTCGCCACGGCTTTCGCGGTCGACGATGAGTGGTGGCAGCTCCACGGCCCCGACATCGAGCCGCGCTGGCAGATGTGGCTCGCACGCCAGTGAGTCGCGCCGGGCGATTATTTCGTGGACGGACGGTTATCTGAAATGTTACGCGCGCTGCCTAAAACGCGCATTGACATCGCCTTAAGGGTCACTGACGTTCACTGCCGACGACGGCTTGGGGCCAGCGGGTAATCGATGCTTTCTTATGCCATCCGGCGTTTGCTGGGCGCCATACCTACGCTCTTCATCATCGTCACCGTCACCTTCTTCATGATGCGAATCGCGCCCGGCGGCCCGTTCGACAGCCAGCGCCGCTTGCCGCCGGAGATCGAGCACAATATCGAGGCCGCCTACGACCTCGATAAGCCGCTCTACCAGCAATACTTCATCTATCTCGGCAAGCTCGCCCATGGCGACCTCGGACCGTCCTTCAAGAACAAGGATTTCACCGTCACCGAGCTGATCGCCGACGGCCTGCCGGTCAGCGCCGAACTCGGCGCCCTCGCGATGTCGATCGCGATCGTCTTCGGCATGGCGCTGGGAACCTTCGCCGCGCTCAACCAGAACAAGTTCGCCGACCATGGCGTGATGTCGGTGGCGATGGTCGGCATCACCATACCGACCTTCGTCATGGCACCGATCCTGACCCTGATATTCGGCGTCTATGGCGTCGAGATCTTCGGCTACGACCTGTCCCTGCCGGTGGGCGGCTGGAACGGGGGCGCCCTGCGCAATCTGATCCTGCCCGTAGCCGTGCTCTCGCTCGGCCCCATCGCGGTGATCGCGCGGCTCACCCGCGGCAGCATGATCGAGGTGCTGCATTCCAACTACGTCCGCACCGCCCGTGCCAAGGGCCTGTCGAATACCATGGTCGTGATGCGCCATGCCTTGCGCGCCGCCGTATTGCCGCTCATTTCCTATCTCGGCCCCGCCATCGCCGGCATCCTCACCGGTTCGCTGATCATCGAGCAGATCTTCGGCATCCCCGGCATCGGGCGCTATTTCGTTCAGGGTGCACTCAACCGCGACTACACGCTGGTCATGGGCGTGCTGATCTATTACGCGACCTTCGTCATCCTCCTGAATCTCCTGGCCGACATCCTGTATGCGGCTCTCGATCCGCGCGTGAGGTACGCCAAGTGAGCGTTCCCTTTTCCGCTGCCGACACCGAAGCTGCCATGGGCGATATCGTCCAGGGCCGCAGCCTGTGGGACGATGCCCTTCGCCGTCTGATGCGCAACCGCGCCGCGGTGATCAGCGTCGTCATCCTCTTCGTCATCGCGGTCGCCGCCGTGATCGGACCCTACTTCCTCGCCTACGACTACTCCTTCCAGGACTACACGGTCGTGTCCTGCGCCCCCGATTGGTGGCCGGACACCACGGTCATGTGCAATGCCGGCGGCACGCACTGGTTCGGCACGGATTCCATCGGCCGCGACCTCGTCGCCCGCACGCTCTACGGCGCCCGCGTCTCGCTTGCCGTCGGCCTGATCGCGACCCTCGTCAGCCTCGTGATCGGCGTCGCCTATGGCGCCATCGCCGGCTATGTCGGTGGCCGGATCGACGAGCTGATGATGCGCTTCGTCGACGTGCTCTATTCGATCCCTTATATCTTCCTCGTCATCATCCTGATGGTGATCTTCAACCGGAACTTCTTCCTTCTGTTCGTCGCCATCGGCGCGGTCGAATGGCTGACCATGGCCCGGATCGTCCGAGGACAGACCCTCTCCATCAAGCAGAAGGAATTCATCGAGGCGGCGCGCGCCGGCGGCGTCGGCGCCTTCGGCATCATCACCCGGCACATCATCCCGAACGTCTTCGGCCCAGTGGTCGTCTACGTCACGCTCACCGTCCCCGCCTCCATCCTCGCGGAAAGCTTCCTCTCCTTCCTCGGCCTCGGCATCCAGGAGCCGTTGACCTCCTGGGGCGTGCTGATCTCCGACGGCGCCAACCAGATGGAGACCGCGCCCTGGATGCTGCTGTTCCCGGCGGCGTTCATGACCGTCACGCTGTTCTGCTTCAACTTCATCGGCGACGGCCTGCGCGACGCCCTCGATCCGAAGGACCGCTGACATGTCGTCTCCGATCCTCGAAGTCTCCAATCTCAACGTCCGCTTCTCGACGCCGGACGGCGAGGTTCATGCCGTCAAGGATGCCAGCTTCACCATCGGCGAAAGCGAATGCCTCGGCGTCGTCGGCGAATCCGGCTCCGGCAAGAGCCAGATGTTCCTCGCCACGATGGGCATCCTCTCGGGCAACGGCAAGGCGAGCGGCAGCGTCAAGTATCGCGGCCAGGAGTTGATCGGCGCGACCGACCGCCAGCTCAACAAGCTGCGCGGCTCCAAGATCACCATGATCTTCCAGGACCCGCTCACCTGCCTCACGCCGCACATGACGGCCGGCGCCCAGATCGTCGAGGCTCTGCAGGTCCATACCAAGCTGCCGCGCGACGAGGCCGAGAAACGCGCCCTCGAAATGCTCGAGCTGGTCCGCATTCCCGAAGCCAAACGGCGCATGAGGCAATATCCGCATGAGCTCTCGGGCGGCATGCGCCAGCGCGTGATGATCGCGATGGCGACCGCCTGCGGCCCCGACCTGCTCATCGCCGACGAGCCCACCACCGCGCTCGACGTCACCGTCCAGGCCCAGATCCTCGAGATCATGCGCGACCTCAAGGTGGAGCTGAAGACCGCCATCGTCCTCATCAGCCACGACATGGGCGTGATCGCCGGCGTCTCAGACCGCGTCGCCGTCATGCGCCGCGGCGAGATCGTCGAGACCGGTCCGGTCGACGACATCTTCTACAAGCCGCGCCACGACTACACGAAGATGCTGCTCGACTCGATGCCGCGTCTCGACCGTCCCGACCGCGACGGCGAAGCCAGGCTGCCGCCGCCCAAGAGCGACCAGACTGTTCTCGAAGTTCGCGACCTGAAGGTCCATTTCCCCGTACGCGGCACCGGATTCTTCGCCAAGACCAAGCCGCTGCGCGCCGTCGATGGCGTCAGCTTCGATCTGCGCGAAGGCGAGACGCTCGGCATTGTCGGCGAGTCCGGCTGCGGCAAGTCCACCCTCGCCCGCGCGGTCTTGAAACTGCTTCCCAAGACCGACGGAACCGTCGTCTGGATGACGCGCGATCTGAACGCGATTTCCGATTCGGATCAGCGTCGTCTGCGCAAGGAATTGCAGATCGTCTTCCAGGACCCGCTCGCCAGCCTCGATCCGCGCCGCACGATCGGCGAATCCATCGCCGAGCCGTTGCGCACGCTACAGCCCGGCCTGTCGCGCGACGCGGTGCGCGCCAAGGTCCGCGCCACGATGGAGCAGGTCGGCCTCGATCCCGCCTGGCTCAACCGCTATCCGCACGAATTCTCCGGCGGCCAGAACCAGCGCGTCGGCATCGCCCGCGCCATGATCGTCGAGCCGAAGCTCGTGATCTGCGACGAGGCCGTGAGCGCACTCGACGTTTCCATCCAGTCGCAGATCGTCGACCTTATCCTCAAGCTGCAGACCGAATTCGGCATGTCGATGCTGTTCATCAGCCACGACCTGTCGGTGGTGCGCCAGATCAGCCATCGCGTGATGGTGCTCTATCTGGGCCGCATCGTGGAGCTCGCCGACCGCGAAACGATCTACAAGGATGCGCGCCACCCCTACACCAAGGCGCTGATCTCGGCGGTCCCCGTTCCCGATCCGAAGTTCGAGCGTTCCAAGACCCATGTGAAGCTGACCGGCGACCTGCCCTCGCCGCTCGACACTCGCGCCCAGCTCAACTTCCTGAAGTCCAAGCTGATCGACGATCCGGATGCGGAGCAATATCGGCCCGCGCTGATCGAAGTCACGCCCGGCCACTATGTCGCCGAGCACGACTAGGGCGGCCTATTTCAGCCGTTGCACCTTGAACGTCTTGTCGCCGTTCAGCGAGAGGCTGTAGGAGCCGAACAGGGCCCGGGTGATCGTCACCGTGTTCTTGCCGCTGCGCTTGAACCGCGCCTCGCCGCCGTCGCTCTGCAGCTGCTGCCAGATCTGGCCGTTCTCGAGGATCACGATGAATTTGCCGAACGGCGTGAACGAATATTCGGTAACCCCGACCGTGATGCTGTCGAGTGCGGGCGGCGGCACATTGGCGGCTTCGGCCGATCCGGCCGGCGGGGGCGGCGCCTTCAGATTTTCCGAGCCGAACTGATCCGGCGTCCGTTGCTCGCTGGGCGGAACCCCGACAAGCCGGTCGATATCGTACCACGGCCGATTGTCTGCCACCGGTGGCGGAGCGGCGGGCGGAGCGGGCGCAGCCGCGACAGGCGCCGGCGGCGCGGCCTCGGCCGCTTTCAGCGTGGGACTGAGCGCGTCGTAGCAGGCCAGACGCTCGGCGTTGTCCGTGACTGCCGCACACTTCGCCATCCCGTCCACAAGCTCGTCTCGTGGCCCGGCCGAAGCGAGGACGGGGGTCAGGACGATGGCGCAAAGCGCCGCGACTCGTGCAAAATTCATCGATGGTTCATCCGCCAGATGGTGGCCTCAGCGCCTTAAGGCGCGGGTTACGTGCCGGATGATATGGTATCGCCCGGCGGGCGGCGAGAGGCGTGATTGTAATGTTGGACCGGTGGACACGACGCGGATTGATGGGCGGAAGCGCCGCCCTGGCGCTCGCGGCCTGCAGCCCGCGTGGCGGCGAACGCAGCTTCTCCACCGCCGATGCCAGGACGCTCAATCGCGGCAACGGCGCCGAGCCCGACACCCTCGATCCCCACAAGGCTTCCGGCAACTGGGAGAACAACATCATCGGCGACATGTTCATCGGCCTGATGACCGATGCCGCCGACGGCAGCGCGATGGAAGGCGCCGCCGAGAGCTTCACCGCCAGCCCCGACGGCCTCGTCTATACCTTCAAGCTGCGAAACCATGTCTGGTCGGACGGCGTGCCGGTGACGGCGCACGACTTCGTCTATTCCTATCGCCGGATGGCCGATCCGAAGACCGCCGCGCAATACGTCTCCATTCTCTATCCGATCAAGAACATGGAGGCCGCAGCCGCGGGCAAAGTCCCGCCGGATCAGGTCGGCGCCCGGGCTATCGACGACCACACGCTCGAACTCACCTTCGCCTATCAGGTCCCCTATATCCGCGAGCTGTTGACGCATTACGCATCCTTCGGCGTGCCGCGCCATGTTGTCGAGAAGTACGGCGAAGGCTGGACCCGTCCCGGCAACATGGTCTCCAACGGGCCCTATGTGCTGAAGAACTGGGTATCGAACGACCATGTCCAGTTGACGAAGAATCCGCGCTTCTTCGATGCCGCGAATGTCGCGATCGACAATGTCTATTTCTACCCGACACAGGACTCGTCGGCGGCCCTGAAACGTTACCGGGCCGGCGAATTCGATCTGGTCACCGATTCCGTCCCGCCGCAGCAGATCAACTGGCTGCGCAAATACATGCCGCACGACCTGCACGTCACGCCTTACATCCTGACCGAGTACCTGCAGTTCAACGTCCATCGCAAGCCGTTCGACGATCCGCGGGTGCGCGAAGCGATCTCGCTCGTCATCGACCGCGAGATCATGGTGGAGAAGGTCACCCGCGCCGGTGAGCAGCCGGGCTATGCCTTCGTTCCGTCGGGCCTGCCCGGCTACACCAGTGCCGAACTCCGCTTCCGCCATTTGCCGATGGCGGCCCGGGTCGCCCGCGCCCGGAAGCTCCTGGCCGAAGCCGGCTTTACGCCATCCAATCCCGTGACCTTCGATCTCAACACCTCGAACACGACGGAGGGCCGTCTGGTCTCCGTCGCGCTCCAGGGCATGTGGAGCGGCGCCGGTATCCAGGCCCGCCTGATGCCCTATGACTCGCAGATCCACTACAACATGCTGCGCAAGCGCGATTTCACCGTGACGCTCGCCGGCTGGATCGCCGACTACCGCGATGCCAAGAACTATCTGATGTTGCTGCAGTCGACGACGACCGATCTGAACTATGGCGGCTATTCGAACCCGGCCTACGACACGCTGGTTGCCGCCTCCGACAACGAGCACGATCCGGCTGCGCGTGAGGAGCTCCTGCGCCGCGCCGAACAGCTCGCGCTGGACGACGTCGCCATCGCGCCGGTTTATTTCGGCGTCGCCCGCAATCTCGTCTCGCCCCAGATCCGCGGCTTCGCCGACAACAACGTGAACATCCACCGCACCCGCTTCCTGGCGCTCGACCGCAACGACAAGACGG
Organism: Pseudomonadota bacterium; assembly: GCA_018241025.1. Classification (GTDB taxonomy): domain Bacteria; phylum Pseudomonadota; class Alphaproteobacteria; order Micropepsales; family Micropepsaceae; genus Rhizomicrobium. Next base: position 124,194 of record JAFEEQ010000017.1, on the reverse strand, counting down.
TCTGATGCGCCGTCTCGCGCTCGCCGGCCTCATTCTCGTTTGCCTCGCGTCGCCGGCCCTGGCGCTCACCGTGCTCAACCGCGGCAACGGCGCCGAGGTGAAGAGCCTCGATCCGCATTTCATCGACGGGATCAACGAATCCTCCGTCGACGGCGACATGCTGGTCGGTCTCCTCACGGTCGATGCCGGCGGCCGTCCCATACCCGGCGCGGCGACAAGCTGGAGCACCTCACCCGACGGACTGACCTGGACCTTCCACCTGCGCAAGCATGTCTGGTCCGACGGCCGGCCGGTGACGGCGGACGATTTCGTCTTTGCCTGGCGCCGCCTGCTCGATCCGAAAACCGGTGCGTCCTATGCCTACAATCTCTGGGTCGTGAAAAACGCCCACGCGATCAGCCAGGGCAAGCTGAAACCGGAAGCGCTCGGTGTCCGGGCCGTCGACGATGCGACGCTGATCGTCACGCTCGAACATCCCGCGGCCTATCTGCCGGAGCTCCTGACCCATGACACCGCCTATCCGCTGCCGCGCCATGTCGTGACGGCGAAGGGCAATGCCTGGTCGCGTCCCGGCAATTTCGTCGGCAACGGCGCCTATGTGCCGAAGGAATGGGTCGTCAACGACCACATCACCCTGGTCAAGAACCCGCGCTTCTACGATGCCGCGCATGTCCGCATCGATGTCGTGAACTATTTCCCGACCGACGACTCGCAATCCGGCCTTCGCCGCTTTCGCGTGCATGCGCTGGATACGCAGACTCCAATCCCGCTCACCCAGATCGACTGGCTGCGCCGGACCATGCCGGAGGCCTTGCATCTGACGCCGTTCCTCGGCCTCTCCTACATCTCGATCAACCTGCGCCGCCCGCCGCTCGACGACATCCGCCTGCGCCGCGCGCTCAACCTCGCCCTCGACCGCGAGACGCTGACGGACAAGGTCCTGCGCCTTGGCGAAGCACCGGCCTACACGATGGTGCCGCCCGGCGTCGCCAACTATCCCGGCAGCGGCGGCCTCGCCTTCCGCAAGCTCCCCTTCGCCGAACGTCTCGCCAAGGCGCGCTGGCTGATGAACCAGATGGGCTACGGCCCCGACAACCACCTCCATCTCGTCTACGAGACCTATGACGAACCAAACAACAAGCGCATCGCCGCGGTGTTCCAGGCGATGATGCGGGCAATCTATGTCGACATCGATATCATCGCGGTCGAAGCCGGCGTCCACGGCCGCAACATGACCTCGGGCAATTACGATCTCGGCGCCGCGTCCTGGTTCGCCGACTTCAACGACGCCTCGAACTTCCTCGATCTGCTGCGCTCCGACGCCGGCAACAATTACGGCCGCTACGACAATCCGGCCTATGACCGCCTGCTCGATTCCGCCCAGCGCGAACCCGACGCCAGGAAGCGCGCCCAGCTTCTCGTCAAGGCCGAGCGCATGGCGCTGGACGACTATGTCTGGATTCCCATGCGCTTCCGCATCACCCAGAACCTCGTTCAGCCCTACGTCAAAGGCTGGGTCGACAATCCGCGCGACATGCATCGCTCGCGCTGGCTCTGGTTGCAGCGCTGAACCGCCCGTCTTAGACAGAGATCGACACCGGGGACACCGCCATGCTTTTCAAGCGCCTCGCCGCCGCCGCCGCCCTGCTCGCGCTCGCCGCCTGCTCGAAGTCGGGCGACCATCACGGCGTCCACTCCCCGGACTATCTGGTTCGCGGCAACGGCCTCGAGATCCAGAGCCTCGATCCGCATTACATCCAGGGCCAGTGGGAGGCCTTCGTTGTCGGCGATGCCCTGATCGGCCTCACCACCGATGGGCCGGATGGCGAGCCGATCCCCGGCGCCGCGCTCAGTTGGGAGACCTCGGCCGACGGCCTGACCTGGACCTTCCACATGCGGCCGCATCTGTGGTCCGACGGCCAGCCGGTCACCGCGCATGACTTCGTCTTCGCCTGGCAGCGCATCCTCGATCCCAAGCGCGCCGCGCCCTATGGCTACTATCTCTGGCTGATCAAGAACGGCCAGGCGGTCAGCAAGGGCGACCTGCCGCCCTCCGCACTCGGCGTCAAGGCGGTCGACGACAGCACCCTCGTTGTCACGCTCGAGCATCCGGCGCCCTACATGCTCGAATACCTGCTGCATCAGGCGACCTTCCCGGTGCCGCGCCATGTCGTGCTCGCCAAGGGCAATGCCTGGGCCAAGCCCGGGAACTACGTCGCCAACGGTCCCTATGTGCCGAAGGAGTGGATCGCCAACGACCACATCACCCTCGTCAAGAACCCCCTGTTCTACGACGCCAAGAACGTCCGTATAAAGACGGTCATCTACAAGCCGACGACCGATACGCTGGCCGCACTGAAGGCCCTTCGCGCCGGCGAGATCGATACCGAGTACCTGATCCCGGCGCAGGAGATCAACTGGATGCGCCAGAACATCCCGCACGCGCTCCAGCTCCACCCAACGCTCGCCGTCGCCTATCTTGTGATGAACGTGCAGCGCAAGCCGTTCCAGGACATCCGCATGCGCAAGGCGATCGCGCTGGTGATCGACCGCGAGACCATCGCCAGCAAGATCCTCCGCCTCGGCGAGCCCGCCGCCTATCACTTCGTCCCGCCCGGCGTCGCCAACTATCCCGGCGGCGCGCATGTCTTCTTCGAGAACTGGCCCTACGCAAAGCGCCTCGCCGAAGCCCGCCGCCTGATGGCGGAGATGGGCTACGGCCCGGACCATCATTTCAGCACGACCTACGACTCGACGACGACGCCGGACACCCGCCGCACCGCCGCCACGCTCCAGGCGATGCTCCGCCGCATCTATATCGATGTCGACATCGTCGTGTCCGACGGACAGGTCTATTACCCGAAGCTCCAGTCGAACCAGTTCGACCTTGCCGGCGCCTCCTGGGTCGGCGACTTCAACGATGCCGGCACCTTCCTCGACCTGCTGCGCACGGGTTCGGGCAACAATTACGGCCGCTACAGCAACCCGCGCTACGATGCGCTGTTGAACCAGGCCGACCAGACCGCCGACCTCAAGAAGCGCGGCGAGATTCTGGCCCGGGCCGAGCAGCTCATGCTCGACGATTTCCCCGTCACCCCGACCCGCTTCCTCTTCACCCAGGACATCGTTGAGCCCTATGTGAAGGGCTGGATTCCCAACGTCCGCGACTTCAACCGCAGCCGCTGGCTCTGGATCGATCCCAAGACCAAGCCCGAACGCGGCGACTGATCCCGCGACGACCGGCCTCTGGCGCGGCCATGCCCCGCCATAGGATAGTCGGCGCCGGCAACACTCCTCCCGGTCCCCATGTCACCTCAGGAATTCGACATCTTCACCGAGCCGGAAGGCTTCGACGTCGACACCCTCGCCAATCTCGGACCGCTCGGCCCGCTCGCCGGCATCTGGGAAGGCCGCAAGAGCATGGACATCAGTCCGAAGGCCGGCGGCGCCAACAACCAGGTCTATATCGAGCGCATCGAGCTCCAGCCGATCGATCCGCAGACCAACGGCCCGCAGCTTCTCTATGGCCTGCGCTACCACACCATCATCTTCAAGCCGGATGCGCCCGAGACCTATCACGAACAGGTCGGCTACTGGCACTGGGAGCCCGCGACCCAGACGATCATGCACGCCCTCGCCATCCCGCGCGCCCAGGTCGCGCTCGCCGTCGGCAAGGCCGCGCCCGATGCCCGCCAGTTCGAAGTCCGCGCCCAGCGCGGCGCCACCGATTTCGGCATCTGCTCGGGCGAATTCCTCGAGCGCCATTTCCGCACCGATTCCTTCGTGATGAAGGTGACCGTCAACGCCGACGGGACGTGGAGCTATTTCGAGGACACGCTCCTGATGCTCCACGGCCGCGAGCCCTTCCACCACACCGACAAGAACACGCTGACCAAAATCGCCGAACCGACGCCCAACCCGCTGATGCGCCGCAAGGCGTGACGGAAGCTGGCCTCGAGGGCCGCATCTATGGCATACAGCGCCGCCACGACCCCGTAGCTCAGCAGGATAGAGCAACGGTTTCCTAAACCGTAGGCCACTGGTTCGAATCCAGTCGGGGTCGCCAGTTCCCCTTCACGGGCTCAGGATACCGAGTACGCCATCGAAACAGCTCAAGGCCGTTTGGGATGTTGCTCAAAGGCATCGATGAAATATGCGCGCTGCCCGCGTACAGCTAGGTAGTTCAGGTATGCCAATCCCCTGAGCGTCAGGAACATCGCACCAAAAACCGCGATTGCGCCAAGAGATAGTGTCAGCATGTCGTAGTCTGGTCCGGCGCCGAAGAGGCTGCTCGCGAACTTCCAAGCGCCTCCCAACGCCGAAATCGTTGATATTGCCGCTGCTCCCGAAATCCAAAACATGAAATAGTATCGATACAATAAGTTCAGCGAGATCACGCCATAGAGTTCGACTTCACCATCCCTGTCCCTGCGGATCGCGCCGTAGAAATATGAAGGCGAACGCCTTCGACCCGGCTGCGGATCGGCCGAAACAAGCAAAGTATCACTCAGCTCGATCTTGACCGGGATAATCAAGTCCGGGGTAGAGAGCCGCTGCACATAAGCTCTGCCAATTTCTTCGATAGATCGCGAACTGCGCGCCGCAGCCCGAACTTCGATTTCGAATACGATCTTTCCCCAAATTCCCATGTTAGAAAGTGTTCAAGCCAACCTACCGCAACGCCCCGATCGCCTGCAGGTGCTTGCACAGCGCCGCCGCGTAGTCGCGGCTGACCGGCGCGCCGGCCCTGGTCGCGTCGTCGAGCGTCCGGTCGATGCAGGCCCGCACCTTCGGATCGAGCCGGTCGGAGAACGCCGCGATCAGGCCATAGCCCGCAAGGCCGAATGCCGCGAGCAGCACGGCGATACCGGCATAGATCTCGAAGCGGGCAAGCGTCGTCCTGCGCATGGTTCCGGTCCCCTCGCCTCTCCATAGCACATCCGCCGCTGCGGGAACCCGGAATTGGTTCCGGCCGCAGCAGTCAAATTAATGTGCCACCGCCAGTCGTGACGCGCGTTGTGTCGTGGGGAAAGCCCAACAGGAGAAAGATCCATGCATATTCGTATGACACTGGCCGCCACCCTGCTCACCGGCGCGATCGCGTTTGGCGGCTCGGCCTTTGCCGCGGGTCTCGGCGGCAATATCGGCGGCGGCTTGACGGCCGGCGGTGGCTTGGCCGGCGGCGGCGTCAACCTGCCGGTCCAGGCCGGCGGACAGGCCGGCGGCGACCTGCATGGCGCCACCGCTCAGACCGGTGTCAGCGCCCCCGGCACCAGCGCGACAGTGGGCGCAGGTGCCAGCACGGATGCGGCCGACGATGCGGTCGGCGCGGCGCGCGACACCACGGGCAAGGCGGTCGGCACCGCCAATGACGTCAAGAACAAGGCCAGCGGCGCCGCGTCGTCGGCTGCGAGCACCGCCGGCAGGATGACGCCGTCGGTCAGCGGCTCGGCTTCCGGCTCCGTCAGCGCCACAGCCGACGATGACAGCAAGAAAGGTCCGGGGAGCAAGGCGACGACGACGGACGACGATCCGCGGACGCGCTAAGGCGTCACTTCGCCAATGCCGGATGCGCGCCGGCTCCGCAGGGGAAAACCACTGCGGTGTCGGCGCGCGTCAGCCTGGGCTTCTTGCCCGGATAGTCGAAGCTCGCGAGCAGGTCGCGGATCAGCTCCAGCCGCGCGATCTTTTTCACGTCGCTCTTCACCACATGCCATGGCGCCGCCGGGTGGCTGGTGCGTGCCAGCATGATGTCGCGCGCCTTGGAATAAGCGTGCCATTTTTTCGTCGCCTGCTGGTCGATGGGTGAGATCTTCCACTGCTTCAGCGGATCCTTCGCCCGCTCGGCAAGGCGCTTCTTCTGTTCCTTCTTCGTGATGTCGAGATAGTATTTGCGCAAGGCAATGCCGTCGCGCACCAGCATCTGCTCGAACGGCACCACCGCTTCGAGGAAGGCTTCGACCTGATCGCCATTTGCGAAGCCCATCACGCGCTCGACGCCGGCGCGGTTGTACCAGGAGCGGTTGAAGATCACGAACTCATCGGCGCTTGGCAGGAAGCGCACGAAGCGCTGGAAATACCACTGCGTCTCCTCGCGGTCCGACGGCTTGCCCGGTGCATGCACCCGCGTCTCGCGCGGGCTCATATGCTCGGTCAGCCGCTTGATCGTGCCGTCCTTGCCCGCGCCATCGCGGCCTTCGATGATCACAAGGACGCGCCGGTCGGTCTCGAGCAGATGGCGCTGCAGGCAGACGAGCTGCATCTGCAATTTGCGCAATTCGCGCTCGTAGTGGTCTTCGTCGTGATTGGGCATGGTTCCTCCCGGTCGTCATGGCCGGCCCTGAGCCGGTCATCCATCAGGCGCGTCGGCGCGCCAAAGACAAACAGCACCCACGGGCGCGATGAATGGGCAGATCGAGCCTGCCCATGACGGTAAGGGCTGCGGGGTTCAAATCCAACTCTACAACCGCCGGAGCGCCACCACCGCGCCGCTCGGCGCGCGCTCTGCGGCGATGGCGAACACCTCGGCGAGAACCGCATCGCGCAGCGCGACATCGGGCGCGCCCTGCGCCACCACCCGCCCGCCGTCGAGCACGACGATCTCGTCGCAATGCCGCGAGGCAAGCGCCAGATCGTGCAGCGTCACCGCCACTGCCGTCCCGCGCGCCGCCTCTTCGCGCAACAGATCCATCAGCCGCAATTGATGCGCCGGATCGAGATAGGCCGCCGGCTCGTCGGCCAGCAGAACCTTCGCGCCCGTCGCCAGCGCCCGCGCGAACAGCACCCGCGCCCGCTCGCCCGCCGAAAGCTCGTTCATCCGCCGCGCCGCGAACTTCACCGCATCGCAGCGCGCCAGCGCCTCATCCACCGCGGCGAGATCGACCGCGCGCGACGGCGCGAAGCGCGCGCGATGCGGCAGGCGGCCGAGCGCCACCAGCTCGCGCGCCTCCACGGGCCAATGCGCGTCGCCGCCTTGCGGCAGGTAGGCGATGGTCTGCGCCAGCCCCTCACGCGACCACGCACCGAGCGGCCGGTCCAGCACCGTCACCGCGCCGCTATCGATCGGCATCAGCCCGAGCGCCGCGCGCATCAGCGTCGTCTTGCCCGCGCCGTTCGGCCCGACGATGCCGGTCACCTTGCCGGAGGCGAAGCTGGCATCGACACCGTCGAGAACCTGCCGCGCCCCATATCCGGCCTGCACGCCGGCAAAGACGATCGCGGCGCTCACGCTTCGCTCCGTAGACGGAAGATCAGCAGCAGGAAGAACGGCGCGCCCAGCATCGCCGTCAGCACACCGAGCAGAAGCTGTCCGTCGGGCGCGACGATGCGGATGAGCACATCCGCCGCCGTCACCAGCACCGCGCCGCCCAGCGCCGAAGGCAGGATCAGCCGCGACGGGGCATAGCCGTAGAACCGCCGCAGCACATGCGGCACCACGAGACCGACGAAGCTCACTGCCCCCGCCGCCGCCGTCGCCGCGCCGGTCGCCAGCGCCACGCCGACGACGACGCGCATCCGAACCGAACCGACGGCGACGCCGAGGCTCTCCGCTGCATCCTCGCCCAGTGTCAGCGCATCGAGTCCGCGCGCTGCGCTCAACAGCAAGGCGATGCCGAGCAGCGTCAACGGCAGCGCGAAGACCACATCGGTCATCGTGCGGTCCTTGAGCGAACCCATCATCCACAAGACCATCTCGCTCATCGCGTAGGGGTTCTTGGCGAAGGACAGAGCGAGGGCGGTCAGCGCCGTCGCCAGGCTCGCCACCGCGACGCCGGCCAGCACCAGCGCGACGGCGCCTGCGCCCGCGCGTGACAGAAGATAGAGCACCGCGGCGGACGCGAGCGCGCCCACGATGGCGAACACCGGCAGCGCGAAGGGATTGCTCGCCGCCAATCCGAAATAGAGCGCGATCACCGCGCCCAACCCTGCCGACGACGTCACGCCGGTCACGCCCGGCTCCGCCAGCGGATTGCGGAACAGGCCCTGCAACGCCGCGCCGCTTGCGCCGAGGCCCGCGCCGACAATCAATCCGAGCAGTGCGCGCGGCAGCCGGATTTCGCGCGCGATCAATCCCGCTATGCCCTGCCCGCCGAACAATCCGGCAAACAGCGCGCCCGCGCTCTGATCCGATGCGCCAAGCAAGAACGACACCGCAAACGCGACAACGAGAATGGCAAAGAGAATGAGCGTCGTCGTCACCGCGAAATCGCGGCGGCTCTCTGAAACGACGGAACGGACTTCAACCACGCGGCGCTCCCGATGCGTCGCCGCTTGCGGTTCACCGCACTCCACGCGCCAACCCCGGCGCCCGGACGGACGACACGCGAAGTGAGGTTTCCTGGCTCGCGGCCGCCGCATCCGCCTTCCCGGGTCTTCCCCAGTGGCACCTGGATGCGCCGATTGCACCGCTCACAGTTGCGGGGGCAGCCGCGGTATCTACCGCGTTCCCTCGTTCCTCGCGTCAGGTCCGGTTTTAGTTGCGGGCCTGGCGTTTGCCAAGCAGCCGCGCCTTTTGCCCCATTCGCGCAAAGGTCACAGCCGCCTCCGCCGACCACGGCCCGGGGCATAGCAGCGGCACCAGCGGATCCCACAGCGCTGTGGTCTTTCCCTTGAGGGCCGCCAACGCCGGATGATGCAGCAGCAGGTCGGCCCGCGCCGTCGGCACGTAGCGCTGGCCGCTGAGAATGAGCAGCTCCGGCGCCGCCGCGACCACCGCCTCGACCGGAATGCGGCCGGTGCGCGTCAGCGGCAGGCCCTCGGCGACATTGCGCAGACCCGCCGCGGCCATCAACTCCCGCGTCACCGCACCCGCCTGGGCATAGCCGTTCGGCTCATAGATCAGTGTACGGATGGATGGCTGCGGCGCCAGCCGCGCCGCCGCGGCCAGCTTCGCGTCCATGTCGCGCAGCATCGCCTCGGCCTTGTCCGGCGCCCCAAAGACGCCACCCAGCATCCGCGTGGTGCGGCGGATATCGGCCAGCGAATTGTCCCACGGCACCTCCAGCACCTTCACATGCAGCGCGTCGAGATTGGCCTTCAACCGGGTCATCGTCCCGGCATACATCACGACCAGATCGGGCTTGTATGTGAGCACTGTCTCCGTCGAAGGCCGGATCTGCGGAATGCCCTTAACCTTGTCGGCGATGGTCGAAACCACCGGGTTGCGGTCGCCGGCCTCGAATGACAGCGCCGCAATCCGTTCGCGCCCGGCAAGGCGGAAGACATATTCATCGGTGCACAAAAACGTCGAAACGATGCGGTGCGGCGCGGCAATCGCGCTAGTGGGAAAAAACAATAGCGTGAGAAGCCCCATCGCGGCCTTGCGCAGGGCGGCGCGCGCGCCTATCTGCCGCCAGACACCGGAGGGATTTTTCATGCGCCTTGCCATTGCCGCCTTCGCACTCGCAACCGTCGCCGCCGTCCCGGCCCTTGCCGGTTCGCCCGACGACATCCTCGCCGCCAACCGCGCGGCCAGCGGCGGCGATGCCTGGAACGGCAAGGCCGCACTCTATACCGCGTTCGATTACGCCGGCGGAGGCCTCACCGGCAAGGCCGAAGGCACCGTCGACCTCACCACCGGCGCCTTCGAGCAGCATTATCAGGTCGGCCCGCAGACCGGCGCCAACGGCTATGACGGCACGCATGTCTGGAACAAGGACAATGCCGGCATCGTCACGCTCCAGGAAGCCGCCGACTCGGTCCCGGTCGCGATCAACAATGCCTATCGCAACGCGAACCTGTGGTGGCGCAAGGATCATGGCGGCGCCACCGTGACCGATGCCGGTCAGAAGACCGATGGCGGCAACAGCTATGACGTGCTGACGATCACGCCCAAGGGCGGCAAGCCCTTCAATGTCTGGTTCGACACCAGGACCCACCTGATCTACCGCATCACCGAGGTCCAGGGCGGCGTCACCGTCACCACCACGCTCACCAACTACCAGGATTTCAGCGGCACCGAGCAACCGGTCGACACCGTCATCAACACCGGCGATGCGAAATACGACCAGCACCTCGTCCTGACGTCGGCGAAGTTCCTCGCCAAGTCGGATCCTGCGACCTACGCCCCGCCAAAATCCGCACCGGCCGATTTCTCGATCGCCGGCGGCGCCCATTCGGTCACCTTCCCGTTCCAGCTGATCGCCAACCACATCTACGCCGACGTCACGATCAACGGCAAAGGCCCCTACAATTTCATCTTCGACACCGGCGGCGTGAACCTGATCAATCCGGAGCTCGCCAAGGAGCTCGGCATCAAGCTCGAAGGCACCTCCGAAGCGCGCGGCGCCGGCGACGCTTCGATGGAAGCGAGCCTCGCCCGCGTCGACCGGATCGACGTCGGCGGCGCGCGCATCGACAACCAGGTCTTCATCGCCCTCGCCCTCGACGCGCTCTATCCCGCCGACGGCGTGCACATGCGCGGCATGGTCGGCTACGAGACCTTCCGCCGCTTCGTCACCCGCATCGACTACGGCGCGAAGACCGTCACGCTCACCGATCCCAAATTCTTCGATCCGAAGGACGCCGGCACGCCGATCCACATTGCCTTCGCCGGCAATGCGGTGATCGTCTCGGGCAGCTATGAAGGCGTCCCCGGCAAGTTCCAGATCGACACCGGGGCGCGCAGCGCGCTTACCCTGAACGGCCCTTACGTCGCCGCCAACGATCTCCTCGCCAAGGCCGGCAAGGGCGTCGATGCGGTCGATGGCTGGGGCGTCGGCGGCCCCTCGCGCGCCCATGTCGTGCGCGGCGGTCCGCTCGTCATCGGCAAGGACGTTACGGTCCAGAGCACCGTCGTCGGATTCGGCACCGACAAGGCCGGCGCCTTCGCCGATCCCTCGCTCTCGGGCAATATCGGCGGCGGCGTACTGAAGCGCTTCGTCGTGACCTTCGACTATGCCAACAACACGATGTACCTGAAGCCGGTGACGCAGACGGTCACCGATCTCGACACCTTCGACCGCTTCGGCGCCTGGATCAACATCGGCAAGGACGGCCTCGACGTCGTCGCCGTCACCGCCAACGGTCCCGCCGCCGCGGCCGGCCTCAAGCAGGGCGACGTGATCACCGCGATCGACGGTAAGGCTGCGTCCGACATCGTCCTGCCCGACCTGCGCGAGCGCTTCCGCGACGAAGCCCCCGGCACGGTCGTGTCGGTCGCGCTCAAGGACGGCCGCACGCTCAAGGTGACGCTGAAGGATCAGATCTGAGGCGTTCGCGTTCGCAATTGATCTCGGCGCCCAGGAGCAGGATCACGACCGACAGCCACAACCAGGTCAGGAATCCCACCGCGGCGCCGAGATCGCCATAGACCCGGTTGTAGCTGCCGTAATTCGCGACATACCACGAGAAGGTCTGCGTCCCCGCGAGCCAGAGCAGCGACGCCGTCGCGCTGCCCCAGCTGATCCAGCGACGCGGCGCGTTCGGGCGGTTGGGTCCGACGCGATAGACGATTTCCAGGACGACCGTCCCCACGACGAACGACACCGGCCATGCGATGACCGCCGGGATGCCCTCGGGCAGGAGGACACCCAGAAACACCGCGCACGCCGCCAGCACGATCGCCGTCAGCGTGAAGATCAGCGCCTCGATGCTCAGCTGCAAGAAGCTGCGCGGCTCCGGCACCTCATAGGCGACGTTCAGCCCGTCGACCAGCGCCTTGAACCCGCCGCTCGCGCTCCACAGCGCAACCAGCGAACTGCCGAGGAAGGTCAGGCTCAGCGTCTGCGGCGGCTGCGCCGCCAGACGCACCAGCTCATCATTCAGGATCGTGATCGCCCCGCCCGGCAGGAAGCCGGACATGAGCGCCAGATCGTGCGCGATCGAAGCCCGGTCGGAAAACATTCCGTAGAGCGAGACGATCGCGCCGATCGCCGGAAATATCGCAAGCAGCGCGAAGAATGTGATCCCGGCGGCGATGGTGGGGATGTGGTCCTGCGAGAACTCGTCGAACACGCGCAGCATGAACCGCCAGAGCCGCGCCAGCGCACTCCGCAACTCCGTCCCCTGCCATCCCGCGCGCCGCACAGGGACGAAACGCGCCGCGACGGTGCCGGTTCCATGCCTTTGCCCTCGCGCGCGCCCCGGCGTAAAACCTCTGCGAACATCGCAGAGGTTGCCCCATGCCCGTCTACCGCGCCCCGCTCGACGATTACCGCTTCGTCCTCAACGAACTGCTCGAGCTCGACAAGCAGCGCGACCTCCCCGGCTTCGAAGATCTGACGCCCGATCTGGTGGAAGACATCCTCACCAATGCCGGCAAGTTCTGCGAGGAAGTCCTCCACCCCATCAACCAGTCCGGCGACGAGGAAGGCGCGCATTTCGAGAACGGCGTCGTGCGCACGCCGAAGGGTTTCAAGGAAGCCTACAAGGCCTATAGCGAAGCCGGCTGGGGCGCGCTGATGGCGCCGGCCGAATATGGCGGCTCGGGCATGCCGACCACGATCACCATGGCGGTCGCCGAGATGGCGATGGCGGCCAACCAGTCCTTCGCGATGTATCCCGGCCTCACCGGCGCCGCCTATGGCGCGCTGCTCGCCACGGGCGAGCCCTGGATGAAGGAGCAGATCGCCAAGCGCATGATCTCCGGCGAATGGTGCGGCACCATGTGCCTGACCGAGCCCGGCTGCGGCACCGACCTGCGCCTGATGAAGACCAAGGCGGTCGAACAGCCCGACGGCACTTACAAGCTCAGCGGCACCAAGATCTTCATCTCCGGCGGCGATCACGACCTGACGGACAACATCATCCACATGGTCATCGCCAAGATTCCCGACGCGGACGGCCACATCCACGACGATCTCTCGACCGTGAACTTCTTCATGGTGCCGAAATTCCTTGTCGGCGAAGACGGCAAGATGGGCGCGCGCAACGGCGTCACCACCGGCGGGATCGAGAAGAAGATGGGCATCAAGGCGCAGGCGACCTGCGTGCTCAACTTCGACGAAGCGAAAGCCTGGCGCCTCGGCCCGAAACCCACGCCCGCGAAGCCCGGCGAGAAGCGCAGCGCCTCCGCCGGCATGGCCGGCATGTTCGGCATGATGAACGGCGCGCGCCTCGGCGTCGGCATCCAGGGCATCGCCATCGGCGAGATCGCCTACCAGAACGGCTATCAGTATGTGCATGAGCGCCGCGTCGGCCACGCCCTCACCGGCCCGAAGGAGCCCGACAAGCCGGCCGACCTCGAGATCGTCCATCCCGACGTGAAGCGCCTGCTGCTGCACGCCAAGTCCTTCGTCGAAGGCGCCCGCGCGCTGGCGATGTGGACGACGATCAACATGGCCGTCGCGCGCTCGAAGCGCCCCGAGGCCGAACAGGCCGGCCTTCTCGCCGACCTGATGACGCCCGTCCTGAAAGCCTTCTGCACCGATCAGGGCTTCGAAGCGGCGAACAACGCGATGCAGGTCTATGGCGGCCACGGCTATATCCGCGACAACGGCGTGGAGCAGTTCGTCCGCGACGGCCGCATCAACCAGGTCTACGAAGGCGCCAACGGCGTCCAGGCAATGGACCTCGTCGGCCGCAAGCTCGGCCGCAAAGGCGGCGCCGCGCCCTTCGCCCTCTTCGGACAGATCAACGGCTGGCTGGAAGAGAACGGCAAGGACGCCGCACTCGAACCCTTCACCAAGGCGACAAAGCGCAGCCTCGACACCCTCCAGACCGCCACCCTGTGGCTCGCCCAGAACGGCCTCGCCAACCCGAACAACGCCGGCGCCGGCGCGAGTGACTACCTCCGCATGATGGGCATCACGATGCTCGCCTGGATGTGGGCCCGCATGGCGAAAGTCGCGCAGGCGAAGCTAGCGACCAACCCGCCGAACGCCGCGTTCTACAAGAACAAGCTCACCGCCGCGAAATACTGGATGGAACGCATGGTCCCCGAATGCCCGATGCTGCTGGAGCGCATCCAGGCGGGGGCGGAGACGGTGATGGAGTTTGAGTGAGGGCCTCCTCGTCAGCGACTAGTGCAACTATTGCACTATAGGGGCGCCCGTGGTAACAGTGCATCGCGAAGATGGCTGGAAGATCGCCGTCTATGGTCGCGAGCATGGCGTACCGCACTTTCATGTTGAGGGACCGGATTTCCGGTGTTCGGTCAGCATCGAGACATTGGAAGTCGTTGTGGGCGCCGTACCCGCAGCAGTCCTGCGGACGGCGTTGGCCTGGGCGCGGAACAACCGTCGTGAGCTGCAGGTGAAATGGCGGGAATTGAACGGATGAGTACCGAAGACAGGCTGCGCACGATCGCGAGCGTCAAAGCGAAGGCGCCATCGCATCTGGTCTTGAAGTGGTCCAACGGGACGCAGGCCGAGATCGACCTCACCGAAATTCTGCGCGACAAGCAGTTCCGCAAACTGCGCGACCGGCAGGAGTTTGCCCGCGCGCGTCTTGGCGAGTGGGGCCATTCCGTCGAATGGCCGTCCGGCCCCGAACTGAGCGCCGAGACCCTGTGGCTGGAAACGCTATCGGCGACCGGCCATCGCGATACGAGCGCGTTTCTCGAGTGGCGGCTAAGGCACGGCCTCTCGCTGACCAAAGCAGCCGAAGCCCTCGGCCTGTCCCGCAGAATGGTCGCCTATTATTCCAACGGCGACAAACCGGTTCCGCGCGCGATCCTGCTCGCCTGCAAGGGATGGGAGGTCAGCCCGGCAGCATAGACAGTCAAAAACCGGTAGGTATTTGGATACAAGCCTAATTCCCGATTACCGGATGCTGTTCGAGAAGACAGGCCGGCGCCGAACGGCGATGGAGTTTGAATAGCTCCCCCCTTTGGGCACAAGATTCAAACCTGCCGAACGCACCGTTCTACAAATCCAAACTCACTGCCGCGACATACTGGATGGAACGCATGGTGCCGGAGTGCCCGATGCTGCTGGAGAGGATCCAAGCGGGGAGTGAGACCGTGATGGAGTTTGAGTGAGGGGGCTAGTGTATGCATCCCACGTAAATGCTGCCCAAGGCCATTTGAGCAGCCGCTCGAACATCATCTGAACATGCGTCAGAAACACGAAGTCCAAAGGGCTTCATCGTTGCAATAGCCTCTTGATCTTGGCGCTCGTCATCAACCAAACGCTCGTCCGAACTCAAATTGTGACGCAAACCCGCCCAGAGTTCGAACCCAATCTCAATCATAGAATTGGGATCATAACCCATTTCTTCGCCAACCAATGTTGCCTTATGAATGAGGCCCATCTGAGAACGCAGCATCGTTGCGACCGAGTGCGCGCACATGTCAGCCAATTGCAGCCCAAAAACTGCCTTGGAGTCTGACTTGATCGACAACTCCACCGGCCCGGATTGTTGCCCTGAGGCAAACCTCTGCCTCGCTTTTGAGGAAATCAGTCCGTCATCGAAATAAAGCTGCGGCACCTCGCCAGTTGAAATTCGTCCTGCGCAATAAATTGAATCAAGCAAATTGAACACGCTATCTGCAAGGGTCGCTCTGTGTTCTATAGGATCTATACAAATGGCCAATCTGCATCCCTCACTCCACATGATATTTTTCAAGAGCCCCCTAAGCTTACGCGATTTTTCGTTATTCGCTTTTGGGCTGCTACTTTTGTATTCATCTACGCCAGGTATAAGGCCGCAGTGAACGAGCGCGTCAGAAACCAATTCATCTATTGGACGCTTTGCAAAAACTAGAGCGGTGACAATGATACCCGCATCCGAATGAATGCTTTCGTCCACAAATATTTCTGTCATACACAAGCCCAACGAATGAAGAATTTTCCTAGCACAATTGATTTACTCGGTCGACGAACAAGCAATCTCTGTCAAGATTGTGCGTTTCGGACCTAAGCATTCCTGATGAGGTCCAGAATACCACTATGGCCCTATCGCGCTCATTGCTCACCATCGCCCTGCTCCTGGCGCCCGCCGCCGCGTCGGCGGCCAACGTCAATAGCGACTTCACGCTCGAACAACGCCGCGCACAGACGCTTGCGCTCGAGGGCGGCCAGCGGGCCGCGTTCCAGTGCCTAAGAGGCGTCTCGCTGCACGGCAAGCCGGTGTTTCTCGATCTCGAATATGACGGCGCGGCGGGCCGTATCGCCGTCACCGGCATCGAATGGCCCGAGGTCACGCCCGAAGTCGCGGATTGCATCAAGGCCGGCTATGCCGCGCAGACCGGCCCGAAATTCGACGGTCCGCCCCGCACCGAGTCCACGGCCTTCTGGCGCAGACAATCTGCAACCGGGAGTTGACAAGTCAATCAATGTTCGCTATATGTTCCTGACGATTTCAAGGGAGCATTCCGATGATTTTCCGCAGGCTGCGCGGGCTTTAGCCCCGAGAGCCGTCACGCGAGAGAACAGGTCCGGCGCCAGCTCGTGTCGCCGTGCGGAAGAAGGCGGACGCCGCCCCGGGACGCCCGGCGGCTTTAGGCCCTACTCCGCCCAGAACTCGGATCGGTGGTTTCGTTTCGGTGCCTGACGCCGCGCTTCACGTGCGCGCGCGGCAGGCCTGCCGGGAGCGGATCAGGAACATCCCTCCGCGGCGGCCGCCGTGGAGGGATGTTTTTATCGGGACGTTCGCGCCGGAGATATCGCTCCCGATCTCCCCTGCACCGCATAGAGGATCGCCATCCCCGCCACATACACCGCAGCCGTCGCCCAGGCGCTGGCACCGAGGCGCAGCCAGGTCCGCCGCTGCCCGCCGACGATGCCGATCAGGAGGATCGCCGTCATCGCGAGCGCGATCAGCGCCGCCACCGCCTCGAACCGTCCGGCGCGGTCGAGGATCGGTCCGCCGGCATAGAACGCGTCCGCCACCAGAAGCAGCGCGAGGTTGAAGATGTTCGTGCCGAACACGTCGCCGGCCGCCATCACCACATTGCCGAGCCGCGCCGCCGCCAGCACCGTCGCCAGTTCGGGCATCGAGCTCGCCACGCCGACGAGAAGAAAGCCGCCGAAGCCGCCGCCCAGTCCGGTCTGGTCCGCGAGGCCGCCGCCCGCCCGCGCCAGAACCACGCCGCCGGCAAGGATGATCGCCGCCGCGGACACCGCGCGGATCGCTATCGCACCCAGCGACGCGTCGCCGTCCTTCGCCGGCGCCGTCTCGCCGGAAGGCTCGCGCCCCGACAGCGACTTGACGATCCAGAACACCAGCGCCGCGAACAGCGCCAGCGCGATCGTCCAGACGCCGACACCGAACACGAGCAGGTCGCCCGCAACGATCGCGCACACCGCGAGGGCCAGCGCGACGATGTTCAGCAAGCCCTGCACCACCGTCGGGCGTCCGGCGATCCGGCCCATCAGCGAACGGGAGCCGATCGCCGCATCGGCGATCACCAGCGTCAACACGTTGAACGCCAGGCTGCCGAGCAATGTGCTGAGCGCAAGCCCCGCATCGCCCAGCGAAGCACTCGTCGAGACCGCCGTCATCTCCGGCAGCGATGTCGTTGCTCCCAGAAACAAGGTTCCGACGAAAGCCTGTCCGAGCCCCGTGCGCGCGGAAATCCGGTCCATCAACCGCGCGAGCCAGCCGCCTGCGAACCAGATCGCGACGGCGGCGGCAAGAAACAGCGAGCCGTTTGCCCAGATGGGGAGTTCTTTGAAGGACACGGCCGCGATTTCGGTTTGACGGATCGGTCCTTGGGCAACGCGGCCTTGCGGGGAACGTTCCGGAAAGGGAGCAGCGATGATTCACGATCCAGCCCAGCTCATCGAACACTATGGCTACTGGATGCTGGCCGGCCTCGTGGCGGTGGAAAGCTTCGGCATTCCGGTTCCCGGCGAAACCGCGCTCATCGCCGCCGCCATATATGCGGCGACTTCCGACGACATGAGCATCTATCTGGTGATCGCGACCGCCGCGGCCGCCGGCATCGCCGGCGACAATGCCGGCTTCCTGCTCGGGCGCCGCTTCGGTGCGCGTCTGCTGCTGCGTCATGGCAAGCGCATCGGCATGACCGATGCGCGCATCAAGGTCGGCCAGTATCTCTTCAGGCGCCATGGCAGCCGCGCGGTGTTCGCCGGCCGCTTCATCCCGGTGCTGCGCGAATGCGTGTCGTTCCTCGCCGGCGCCAATCGCATGCACTGGCTCCCGTTCCTGATCGCCAATGCCTGCGGCGCCAGCTTCTGGGCGATCTTCTACGGCACCGGCTCCTATCTCCTGGGCAGCGGCGCCGCAAACGCCATGCGCAATGTCCAGATCGGCATCGGCATCGGCACGACGCTGGTCTTCGTCGCGCTCACGATCTTCCTCTACCGGCACGAAAAGCGGCTGGAGGTGAAAGCCGAAAAGGCCATGCCCGGCCCGCTCAAGCGCAGCGCCTTCGGCGGCGGAAAACACTGACGCCGGCGTCTTGCAGACAGGTTCCCGGCCCGTGCTATTCTCCCGGAACTTATGTCCGGGGGGATAAGACATGCATCGCGTATTTCTGGCTGCGCTCGCCGCGGCATCGCTTCTGGCCGGTCCGGCACTCGCGGGCCCGCCGAACAATCTCAGGCTCTATTCGATCCTCAACACCCGCGCTACGCTGGAGATCGACGGCGACAAGCCGTTCACCATCGACGAAAATTCGGTCAACTTCTATTACTTCAGTACCGGAGAACACACCTTCGTCCTGACCGACGCCAATGGCGAGAAGGTCACGCTGACCGCCGATCTGGAAAACAACAACATGTCGATCGGGCGCGGCCGCGCCTGGTGGTGCATCACCACCGGCCGGCGCTCCAAGGACAATGTTCTGGTGATGGTCTTCGATACCAGGGAGCAATGCGACCAGATGCTGGCCGTGGCGCCCGCGGAGCATGACGATCCGAGCGATGACGACCCGGAAGACAGCGCTCCGCCGAGCGGGAAGTAGCGCACGGCGGGCATGGAATTGGGACGCATGCCCGACCATCTTTTCGCCGATCCCGAACTCGCCGCGCTCTACGATCCGATGTGCGCGGGCCGCGCCGATTTCGATTTCTATCTGCCGCTGGCGATGGCGGCGCCGTCGGTGCTCGACATCGGCTGCGGCACGGGCGAGCTTCTGATCCGGGCGCGAGAGGCCGGGCATCGCGGCCGCCTCGCCGGGCTCGATCCCGCGCCCGGCATGCTCGCGGTCGCGCGCCGCCGCGGCGATGTCGAATGGACGCTCGGCGATCTCTCGACCGCGCACATCGCCGAGCCCTTCGATCTCGTCGTGATGACCGGGCACGCCTTCCAGGTCTTCATCGAGGATGCGCAGATCGCCGCCGCGCTTGCCGCGATCCGCGCCGCGCTGTCGGGCCGTTTCGTGTTCGAGACGCGCAATCCGTTGGCGCGCGCCTGGGAGCAGTGGACGCCCGACCATATCGGTACGGTGACGGCACCGGATGGCACGACCGTCCGCATGGCTCGCACCGTCGACCGTGTCGCCGATGGCCGCGTCGCCTTCCACCATACTTTCACCAGCGACGCCTGGCCCGTGCCGCGCGTCAGCCACTCGACCCTGCGCTTCCTCTCCTACGAAGACCTCGCCGCTGCGCTCGACACGGCCGGCCTCGCGATCGAGGCGCAATACGGCGACTGGGACCGTTCACCGGTGACACCGACCAGTCCTGAAATCATCACGGTTTGCCGGCCGCAATGAATCGCGCGTCTATTGGACTAGCGGAGCGCGATCTTCTCCACCGTCATCGCCGGGCTTGTCCCGGCGATCCAGGATCACCCAAGCCTGCAATCGCCGAGCTTGCTCGGCGACGCGATGGCCGCTCAATTCTGCATCCAGGTGTTCATGGATTGCCGGGACAAGCCCGGCAATGACGGCTGATAAAGTTTGGTCCTCAATTCCACCTGAGCCGATGCGCCGCTTCCGCCCGCGCCTCACGCACCGCCTTCCCGCCAAGCATCGCGGCAAACGCCCGCTCGATCGTCGGATAGCGGAAGGTGAACCCGCTCGCCATCGCCCGGTGCGGCAGCACCCGCTGCCCGCCGAGCAGAAGCTCCCTGCCGAAATCGCCCAGCAGCCGCACCGCCGCTGCCGGCAGCGGCATGATCGCCGGGCGATGCAGCGCCCGTCCCAGCGCCTTGCCGAATTCGCGATTGCGCACCGGCTCCGGCGCCGTCGCATTGAGCGGCCCGCTCAGCGAAGGCGTCAAGATGGCATGGGCGATCAGCCGGACGAGATCGTCGCGATGGATCCAGCTCATCCACTGCGCCCCCGAACCCACCGGCCCGCCCATTCCGAACTCGAAGGGCAGCAGCAGCCGCGCGAGCAGCCCGCCCTCGGTCCCGAGCACCAGCCCAATGCGCAGCGCCACCGTCCGCACGCCATACGCCGCCACCCGCGCCAGCGCCCGCTCGCAGGCCTCGCACGACGCGTGGCTGAAGCTGCCCGCCTCGGCCGCATCTTCTTCCGTCAACGGCTCGCAGCCGCGCATCCCGTACCAGCCGACCGCCGACGCCGCCATCACGACCTTCGGCCGGACATCGAGCCGCGCCACAAGCGCGGCAAGCTGCTCTGTCAGCCCCGCACGCGACTCGACGATCGCGGCGCGGCGGCGCGCCGTCCAAAGCCCGCCGCTGATCGGCTCGCCGGCAAGATGCACGATGGCGCCGATCCGCTTGTCCGATGCGATCTGATCGAGATCGGTGACGATCGTCAGCGGCGCCGCAAGCCCGATGGCCTTCTTCGCATCGCGCGTCAGCACGATCACCTCATGCCGCTCCGCCGCCAGCGCCTCGACCAGCCGGCTCCCGACAAATCCGGTGCCGGTGACGAGGATCGTCTGATGCCGCGGCAGCGCCGCGACCAGCGCACCGGCCGGTTTCGGCACCAACCGCTCGCTCCGCCCCGCCGCCGCGATGTCGCGCAATCCGAAAAGCGTCACGCCGAAGGCCGACGCGCCCGCCAGCACGCTCCACCAGCCATGCCATGCCGCGACGATGTCGGTCCCCTGCTCCGCCCATCCGCGCAGCACCGGCACCAGCAGCACCAGGATCGCGCCATAGTTCAGCGCCAGCAGCGTGTGCGTGATCCGCTCGCTCGCCGGCAGCTTGCGGGTGCGGTCCTCCTCAACGAAATCGGTCAGCGTGATGACCAGCTCGACCGCCAGCACCGCCATCACGGCCATCGCGAAGACACCGTGCGGCTCGAACCATCCCAACGTCACGAACAACGCGGCATAGAGAAGATTGCGCGGCCCATGCAGCAGAAGCTCCCGCCGCTGGCTCGGCCGCCACGCCAGGCGTTCGGTCAGCTCATGGTGAAACAGCGTATCGAACGCCCCCATCGCGATCTGCAACGCGATCAATGTCCAAAGCAGAGTCGAGGTCATGGCCGTACCTCCCGGAACACGGCGGTCTGGTGCATCAGCTGCCCCAGCCAGGGATGAACGATGTCGAGGCCGAACTGGAAGCGCCCCTCGCCCAGCTCGACATGCGAAACGGTGAGATTGCCCGGCGTCAGCCAGCGCGGCAGCGCAATCCGGCGCCCGAAGAGCTGGATGAAATAGCCCGCGCTGCGGAACAGAAGCGCGCCCTCTTCCACCGCGACCGTCAGCGCCATGCCGACCCCGCCGCCGACGCACTCTTCGAGACCCGTCGGGCCGGCAAAGCGCTTCGCCGAATGAATGACCTGCGGCAACCCGCCATGGCGCGCATAGATCCGTGTCCAGACCTGCCCGCCGCTGCGCTCGTCCTCGGTCACGGTGACCACGGCCGGCACATGGATGTCGCGGAACAAGGGCAGCGGCGAACCGATCAGCCGCGCCAGCTGGCTCAGCACGCGCCCGGCGAAGCTCGCCCGCATCTCCGCCACCTGCCCGGCATAGACGACGCTGGCGCCGTTGCTCAGCCGCTTGCTGAACCGTTTGCGCACGGCTTGCGGCAACGCGAGCCAGTCGTCATTGCTCAGCAGTTTGCGGAAGCGCAGATCGCCGAGGCGCAGCGGCTCGGGAATGTCGTGTGCGTCGTGAAGCAAGGGCCGCAACATGACGCATCTCCCTCATTTGGCCCGTTTGCCGGGCAGGAAGCCGGCGATCCGCGCACCGAGCTTGATCAGCGCCATCAACGTGGGACGCGGCACAGCGGTCATCTGCCCGTACCAGCCGCTCATCGTGCGCGTGAATTCCTGCATCGCCTTCAGCCGTGCGAGCGCCGTGGCGTCGAGCTTCGCATCGCCCTCCGCCTCTGCGACGCAGGCGTCGAGCGCGGCCAGTGCCGGATCGAGCTCGCGTTCCTTGCGTCCCGCGACGATCTTGGCGGCGATCGACCAGACATCGGCGTCGGCTTCGAAGAAGTCGCGGCGGTCGCCCGCCACCGGCACGCGCCGGACGAGACCCCAGCTCTGCAGCTCGCGGATCGAGTTCGAGACATTCGAGCGCGCCAGCCCCAGCGTCTCGGCGATCTCCTCCGCCGTCAGCGGCCGCGCCGCCAGATAGAGCAGCGCATGGATCTGGCTGACCGAGCGGTTGACGCCCCACTGCCCACCCATGTCGCCCCAATGCAGGACGAAGCGCCGGGCGGCGGGGGCAAGATCGTTCATGACCGTTGTTTCTGTCATAACAGAAATATCAGTCCGGACCGCCGAAATGTCAAGCCATCCCGCCCGCGCCCGGCCTGGCGTAGGATAAGTCCATGACCGATAGACAGAATCCCTGGGGCGCGCCGCGCCGGCCGCCCTACCGGGTCTATGCCTGGCTTGCGCTTCTCGTCGCCATCACCGCTGGCCTCTGGCTGCTCGCCCGCGCCTTCCCGGAGCGCACGCTGTCCGACTGGGACGAGGCGCGCGTGATCCAGATGGTCGCAATCCTCGCCCTTGTCTCTTCGGGCATCGTGATGTCGCGGCGCTTCACCATGCGCGAGTCGCTGCGCAATATCGGCATCTGGATCGGCGTTGCGGCGCTGCTGGCGGTCGGTTATGTCTACAGCGATGTCTTCAGCGACATCGGTACCCGTTTCTCCAGCGCGCTTCTTCCCGGCGAACCGGTCGACGCCGGCGATCACACGGTCGTCGTCGGCGAGAGCGACGGAGGCGCCTACTATGTGACCGGCGAAGTGAACGGCACGCGCGTGCGTTTCCAGATCGATACCGGCGCCAGTTCCATCGTTCTCAGCCCGGACGATGCGCGGCGCATCGGAATCGCGCCGGACGGTCTGAACTTCAACAATCAAACGGCGACCGCCAACGGCATCGGGCGCAGCGCCGATGAAACGGTGAACAGCCTTACGGTAGGCCCGATCCGCTTCGCGAACGTCCCGGTCTCGGTCAACCAGGCACCGATGGATACCTCGCTGCTCGGCATGACATTTCTGCGCCGGCTGAAATCTTTCTCCTTCGCTGGCGGCAAACTCTATTTGCGCTGGTAGCCGGGGCGGCATTTGACAAGCGTGCAAGCGAGGCGCCAAGGATGATGAGCGCTTCGCTCATGTAGTCACCGCCATCAGCAATCATCGTCGAAACGTGACCGAAACAGCGATCCAGACTGCCGTCCCCGCCGAACCGCAAGCCGCAGCGCGGCCCGTGAACCTGTTCCTGTTCTCGCTCATCGCCATCGTGGTCGGTGTCGTCACCGGCCTCGGGGCCGTCGTGTTTCGCGCGCTGATATCCGCCATTCACAACGGCATGTTCTACGGCGTCTTCTCCACGGTCTATGATGCCAATGTGCATTCGCCCGCCTCGGCGTGGGGCCCGTTCGTCATCCTCGTGCCGGTGATCGGCGGAATGGGCGTGGTCTTCCTGGTCAAGACCTTCGCGCCGGAAGCGCGCGGCCATGGCGTGCCCGAAGTGATGGACGCGATCTTCTACAAGGAAGGCCGCATCCGCCCCGTGGTCGCGATCATCAAGTCGCTCGCCTCGGCGCTCGCCATCGGCAGCGGCTCGGCCGTCGGCCGTGAGGGCCCGATCATCCAGATCGGCGCGTCGCTCGGCTCGAGCCTCGGCACCCTGCTGCGCCTCGAATCCTGGCAGCGCATCACCCTCGTTGCCGCCGGTGCCGGCGCCGGCATCGCCGCCACCTTCAACACGCCCATCGGCGGCGTAATCTTCGCCATCGAGTTGATGATGCCCGAAGTCAGCACGCGCACCTTCCTGCCCGTCGCGTTGGCCACCGGCACAGCCACCTTCATCGGCCGCTGGTTCTTCGGGCCGCACGCCGCGTTCAATGTCCCGCCCGTCGGCCTGCTGCCGGAGCATCCCTTCGGCGTGTTGCTGCTCCTGCTCTATGCCGGTCTCGGCGTGCTGGCCGGCATCGGCGCGACCGGCTTCATCCGCGGACTGCACTATGCGGAGGAACAGTTCGAGCGCATCCCGAACCTTTATCTGCGTCACGCCATCGGCATGACGCTGGTCGGCGCGCTGATGTATGCCTTCTTCATTTTCACTGGGCACTATTATGTCGAGGGCGTCGGCTACGCGACCATCCAGGATGTCCTCCTGAACGGCCTCACGCTCGCACCGTTCCTGGCGGTGCTCTTCGTCGCCAAACTCGCCGCCACCTCCACCAGCCTGGGCTCGGGGTCTTCCGGCGGCATCTTCTCGCCCTCGCTGTTCATGGGCGCGACGCTTGGCGGTGCGGTCGGTGCGGTGGCACAGATGCTGTTCCCCCAGGCCGGGATCAGCATCCCCGCTTTCGCCATGGTCGGCATGGCGGCGATGGTCGGCGGCGGCACCGGCGCGGCGATGACTGCCGTGACGATGATCTTCGAGATGACGCTCGACTACGCCATCGTCGTACCGATGATCATCTCGGTCGCCGTCGCCATCGGCGTGCGCCGCATGCTGTCGCGCGAGAACATCTACACCATCAAGCTCCAGGCACGGCGCCACTTCATCCCCAAGGCGCTGCACGCCAACATGTTCCTGGTACGCCGCGCCGGCGATGTGATGGAGAAGGACCTTCTCGTCCTGCCGCACGACCTGTCCTTCGACGGCTTCCTTCGCCTGCCCGATCTCGGCAGCCGCCTGCGCCATGTCGTCGTCACGCGCGAGGATCGCATCGTCGGCGTGTTGCGCGTGAACACCGCGCTGCGCCGCGGCCTGGAAGGCAGCTATACCGGCGTCTCGCTCGGCGATGTCGCGAGCACGGACTTCACCATCGCCCGCACCGAGGACATCATGTTCAGCGTCATCCAGCGGATGTGGCGCCGCAAGGCGGTGATGACGCTCGTGATCAAGTCCGGCGGTGTGCCGCGCGCCGCCAATGTGCTCGGCCTCATCACCAAGGAGCACGTCGCCGATTCCGTGGCCGAGAGCATCAAGCCCTATTCCGCCGACGAGGCGATGGGCTGAGCGCCCCTACGCCGCCGCCAGCTTGGCGAGTTGGCCCATCAGGCTCTTCACGCCGCTGAGGCGCGTCTCCGGCGTCGGCCAGTCGCGGGTGACGACCACCTTCTGGTCCGGCCGCACCTTCATCGAGCTGGGATTCGCGTTGATCAACTTCACCAGCGCCAGCGGATTGGGGAACTGGTTGCCGCGGAACGACACCGTGCCGCCCTTCGGCCCGGCATCGATCTTCTCGACCAGCGCGATCCGGCAGAGCTGCTTGATCGCGACGATGTCGAGCAGATGCTTCACCTCCAGCGGCAAGGGCCCGAAGCGGTCGATCAGCTCGGCGGCGAAGCGGTCGATATCCTCGCGTGTGTCGAGCCCGGCGAGCCGGCGGTAAAGCGCCATGCGGACGTTGAGATCGGCGACATACTCCTCCGGAATCAGCACCGCCGCGCCGATATTGATGTTCGGCGACCACTGATCGGCCAGCTCCGTCGCGCCTTCGCCGGTGCGCAGCTGCGCCACCGCGTCTTCGAGCATCTCCTGATAGAGCTCGATGCCGACCTCGCGGACATGGCCCGACTGTTCCTCGCCCAACAGATTGCCCGCGCCGCGGATATCCATGTCGTGGCTTGCGACCGAGAAGCCGGCGCCAAGCTGGTCGAGCGATTGCAGCACTTCGAGCCGCCGCGCCGCGGTATCGGTCAGCTTCCGGTCCGGCGGCGTCGTCAGATAGGCATAGGCGCGCTGCTTGGCCCGGCCGATGCGGCCGCGGATCTGATAGAGCTGCGCCAGGCCGAACATGTCGGCGCGGTGCACGACCATCGTATTTGCGGTCGGGATATCGAGTCCGCTTTCGACGATGTTGGTCGCGATCAGGACATCGATCTTGCGTTCGTAGAACGCGGTCATCACCTCTTCGAGCACCGAAGACGACATCTGGCCATGCCCGACTGCCGCCTTCACCTCCGGCACCGTGGTCTTCAGGAATTCCTCCGCCTCGCGCAGATCGGCGATGCGCGGACAGACATAGAAGCTCTGCCCGCCGCGATAATGTTCGCGCAACAGCGCCTCGCGGATCACCAGCGGATCGAAAGGCGTCACGAAGGTGCGCACCGCGAGGCGGTCGATCGGCGGCGTGGTGATCAGCGACAGGTCGCGCACGCCCGACAGTGCGAGCTGCAGGGTGCGCGGGATCGGCGTCGCGGTCAGCGTCAGCACATGCACGTCCGCCTTGAGCGATTTGAGCTGCTCCTTGTGCGAGACGCCGAAATGCTGCTCCTCGTCGACGATCACGAGGCCGAGCGACTTGAACTGGATCGCCTTGGCGAGCAGCGCATGGGTGCCGACGACGATATCGACCTTGCCCTCCGCCAGCTCGGCCTTGGTCTGCTTCGCTTCCTTGGCATCGACGAAGCGTGAGAGCTGCCGCACCACCACCGGAAAGCCCTTGAAGCGCTCGGCGAAGTTTCGATAGTGCTGGCGCGCCAGAAGCGTGGTCGGCACCACCACCGCGACCTGCTGGCCGCTCATCGCCATCACGAAAGCGGCACGGAGCGCGACCTCGGTTTTGCCGAAACCGACATCGCCGCAGACCAGCCGGTCCATCGGCCGCCCCTTGGCGAAATCCTCCATCGAGTCGGCGATGGCCTTTTCCTGATCGTCGGTCTCCTGGAACGGAAACCGGGCGCAGAACTCGTCGTAAAGGCCCGCGGGCGGATCGATCGCCGGCAGGGATTTCAGTTCGCGCGCCGCGGCGATGCGGATGAGCTCGGCCGCGATCTCGCGCACCCGCTCCTTGGCGCGCGCCTTGCGCTGCTGCCAGCCGGCGCCGCCCAGACGGTCGAGCTGGGCATTGGAATCGTCGGCGCCATAGCGCGTGAGCAGCTCGATATTCTCGACCGGCAGGAACAGCTTGCCGCCGTCATATTGCAGTTCGAGGCAATCGTGCGGCGCACCGAGCGCGTCGATCGTCTTCAGGCCGATATAGCGCCCGACGCCGTGCTCGATATGCGTGACGAGATCGCCGGGCGCCAGGCTCGATGCTTCCGCCAGGAAGTTCTGTGCCCGCCGCGCCCGGGTCTGCGCCCGCACCATGCGGTCGCCCAGAATGTCCTGCTCGCACAGGATGGCGAAGTCCGGCGCCTCGAAGCCGCGCTCGATGCCGAGCACGGCGATGCCGACCGCCGCATCGTGCAGCTTGCCCACTTCGGACCAGTCGCCGATCGTCCGGATCGCCGCGATGCCATGATCCGACAGAACGCCGCCCATGCGTTCCGACGATCCGGCGCTCCACGACGCCACCACCACCCGCTTGCCGGATTTCTGCAATGCCGCGATGTGATCGGCCGCGGCCTCGAACACATTGGTCTTCGCCACCGCGCGCTCGGGCTGGAAGTCGCGCCCCTGCCGCCCGCCGGCATCGACCGACGACATCGATTCCGGCGCCTGGAACGGCGAGAGATCGCGCACAATGTGCATGGCGAGCGCCGCGCCCAACTCCTTCTCCGTCATATAGAGCGTCTCGGGCGGCAGCGGCTTGTAGGGCGGCGCCTTGATCGCGCCCTTCTCTTCGCTGCGCGACTGACGGCGGAATTGCTCGCGGGTCTCGAAATAGTCGCGCACCAGCTCGTCGCGCGCCTTGCGGGTCTCGTCCGTCTCGTGGCCGAGCAGGATGAGCGCGCGCGGGATGAATTCGAACAGCGTGTCGAGCGAGCCATGGAACAGCGGCAGCCAGTGCTCCATGCCCGGATGCTTGCGCCCGGCGCTGATGCTCTCATAGAGCACGTCGTCGTCATTCGCCGGACCGAAGGCGGCGACATAGCCGGTGCGGAACCGACTGATCTCCTTCTTGCCCAGCGGCACTTCGCTCGCGGGCAGAAGCTCGATCTGCGCGACCGTGTCCGACGACAATTGCGTTTCGGCGTCGAAGCGGCGGATCGCTTCCAAAGTCTCGCCGAAGAAATCGAGACGCAGCGGCTGCTCCCGTCCCGGCGGCCACAGATCGACGATGCCGCCGCGGAGCGCGAAATCGCCCGGCTCGCGCACGGTCGAGGCGCGGACATAGCCGTTGCCCGACAGGAACGCGACCATGCGCTCCCGGTCGACATCCTCGCCGGCACGGGCAAAGAAGCTCGCCTGCGCGATCCAGTCGCGCGGCGGCACGCGTTGCGTGATCGCGTTCACCGTCGTCACCACCAGCGCCGATTCCGGCCCGTCGGGCCGTGCCAGTGCCGCAAGCGTGGCGAGCCGCGCGCTCGCGATATCCGGCTTCGGCGATACGCGGTCGTAAGGCAGGCAATCCCAGGCCGGGAAGGACAGGACCGTCAGCCCGGCGGCAAAGAACTTCGCCGCCTCAATCACGGCGGCGGCATGCACGTCGTCGGCGGCCACGAAGACCACAAGTCCGCCCGTGCGCCGCGCCGCTTCGGCCGCGAGCCAGGCGTCATATCCGGCCGGGGCGCCCGTGACCGTCAGCCGTCCCGGATGTTTGGCAATGTAATCTACACGTTCCACTTCGGATCCTTGCGGTTGCACACCGCTTTGAGGCGCGCGAAGACCGGCGTGTCGAACTCCGCCGGCGGCGGCACATGGCCGCGCAGCCAGGCATAGACCTCCTGATCGGGCGCGATCAGCAGCGCCTCGAACTGATCGAGTTCGGATTCCGGCATGGTCGCCAGCTCCTCGGCGGCAAAGGCGCCGAAGATCAGATCGACCTCCTTGAAGCCCCGTCTCTGGGCCCGGAACAAAAGCCGTTTGCGGCGGGCCCCGAAAGACCCACCGTTTTCATCGCTCGTCATGGCGCCCATATATCATGCGGTGCGTTGAGAACAACATTGCCGCTTCGTATTCTTCCAGGGCCATGCGGCCCACGATTCTCAACCCGCTCTTTGCCGAAATCCGCACGCTGGACGGTGTCGGTCCGAAGCTGGAAAAGCTCATTTCCGGCATCGCAGGGCCGCGCCTCGTCGACCTCGCCTTCGACCTTCCGGTGGGTGTGATCGACCGGTCCTATCGCCCGAAACTGGCCGAGGCCGAGATCGGCCGCATCGCAACGGTGAGCGTGAACGTGCTCAAGCACACGCCATCGCGCGACCGGCGCCAGCCCTATCGCGTGCTGTGTTCGGACGAAACCTCGACGCTCGAACTCGTCTTCTTCCACGCCCATGCCGACTACCTGAACAAGCAGCTTCCGGTCGGCAGCCGCCGCATCGTCAGCGGCAAGATCGAGCGCTTTCGCGACGCGCTGCAGATGACGCATCCGGATCACATCGTGGCGCCGGAAGACGAAGGCGGCCTGCCGCTGCACGAGCCGGTCTATGCCTTGACCGAAGGGCTGACGCTGAAGCCGCTGTCCAAGGCAATCCGCGGCGCGCTCGCCAAGCTGCCCGAGCTTCCCGAATGGGACGATCCAGCCTTTCTCGCCGCGCGCGGCTGGAACGGATTCGCGAGCGCGCTGCGCGCCGCGCATATGCCGGAAAACGAGGGCGATCTTCGCAGCGAAACGCCCGTGCGCATGCGCCTCGCCTTCGACGAGCTTCTCGCCAACCAGCTCGCGCTCCTGCTCATCCGCCGCCAGATGCGCGCCGCGGCCAAAGGCCGGTCGCTGCGCGGCGACGGACGGCTGAAAGCCAAGGCCATCGCCGCGCTGCCCTTCGCGCTGACGGGAGCCCAGCTGCAGGCCATCGCCGAGATCGAGGCCGATATCGCCGCGCCGAACCGCATGCTCCGCCTGTTGCAGGGCGATGTCGGCGCGGGCAAGACGGTCGTCGCCTTCCTCGCCCTGCTCAATGCCGTCGAAGCCGGCGCGCAGGGCGCATTCATGGCGCCGACCGAAATTCTCGCCCGCCAGCACATGGCCTCTCTGGCCACGCTTGCGACTGCCGCCGGCGTGCGCATGGCGCTGCTCACCGGCCGCGAACGCAGCGGGCGCGACGCGACTCTCTCGGCGCTGGCAAAAGGCGAGATCGACATTCTCGTCGGCACCCATGCGCTTTTCTCCGAAGACGTGACCTTCGCCGATCTCGGCCTCGCCGTGATCGACGAACAGCATCGCTTCGGCGTGCACCAGCGCATGCTGTTGCAGGGCAAGGGCGGCCGCCCTGCCGATGTGCTGGTGATGACCGCGACGCCGATCCCGCGCACCTTGGCGCTCACGGCCTATGGCGACATGGATGTCTCGCGCCTGACCGGGCGCCCGCCGGGACGCAAGCCGGTGGCGACACGCGTTCTGTCCGCCGACCGGCTGGACGAGGTCATCGATCATCTGCGCCGCGCCATCGCCGGCGGCGCCCGTGCCTATTGGGTCTGTCCCCTGGTCGAGGAGTCCGAGAAGATCGACCTTGCCGCAGCCGAAGAACGCGCCGCGCTTCTCAAGCGCATGCTGGGTCCGATAGTCGGTCTCGTCCACGGACGGATGAAGGGTGCCGAGCGCGATGCCGAGATGGCACGCTTCAAGGCGGGCGAAACCGCCGTGCTGGTCGCCACCACGGTGATCGAAGTCGGCGTCGATGTACCGGAAGCGACCATCATGGTCGTGGAACATGCCGAGCGTTTCGGTCTCGCCCAACTGCATCAGCTCCGCGGCCGCGTCGGTCGAGGCTCGGGCAAGTCGAGCTGCCTGCTGATCTATCACGGCAAGCTCGGCGAGACCGCCAAGGCCCGGCTCAAGACCATGCGCGAAACCGATGACGGCTTCGTCATCGCCGAGGAAGATCTGCGCCTGCGCGGCGCCGGCGAACTGCTCGGCACGCGCCAGAGCGGCCTGCCGGAATTCCGCCTCGCCGATCTGGCCGTCCATGCCGATCTGCTCGCCGCCGCGCGCGACGACGCCCAGCTTATCCTCGCCCGCGACCCGGAGCTGCAATCGCCGCGCGGCCAGACCCTGCGCGTGCTGCTCTACCTGTTCGGCCGCGACGAGGCCGTGCGCTATCTGCGCGCCGGCTAGGGCAGCTTGTTGTCAGTTTGAATCACCAAACCAATATCGTCATCCCCGGGCTTGTCCCGGGGATCCAAGATCGCTCATGTGGCATGGGTGATCTTGGATGGCCGGCACAGGGCCGGCCATGACGATTGTGGATCGATTTGAGAGCAATCGACTCCAGGCGCATCCTCCTAAAAAAGTCGGGACATAAAATATCGTCGCGCAGTCAGGTCCATCGACCTTGTCCCACAGTCACCACGCAGAAATTCGGCGCACGCCGCGGCTTCCGCCGGCAAACAGTGTCGGACAACGCCACCCGGGAATTATTTTCCGCGCGCACTTGAACCGAGTCTCTGCAATCGCCACTTCGGCTACATCCCCACAATTGCGAACGAGGCACCGGATGAAATTCCGCAAGCCATCAAACGCGCCTTCGCACCCGCCGCGAAGGAGGCGCTTTTTTCCACAGGCAAAACGGCTTGAGCGCAAAACTGCCGAGGTTGTTTTCAAAAAAAGCGCTGCACATTGCGCAATGTCAGAAGCGGTATTTCAGCCCGGCACCGAACGCCAGCCCGTCATCGTCGCTCGCCGTATAGAGACCCCAGGCACCGGAGCGGTGAAACAGCCGCCCCACGACGTCCCAGTTCGAATCCGCCGACAACGCGACCGCGATTTCGAGCGTGACGTAGTTCTCGAATTTCTTCCGCTGCGCCGGATAGACGATGCTGTGATAGCCGATCGATGTGTAAGGCGGATCGAGCGCGTAGGACGGTCCGTCATAGACCGAGAACCGCGTGTGGCTCAGGCCGAACGGCGCGTTGATCTGGAATCCCAGCCCGGCCGAGAACGTCGTGTTGCGATGACCGAAGACATACTGCGTGACTTCGACTTCTCCGGCGAGCGAAATGCCCTGGCCCAGATAGAGCAGCCGTCCATCCGCCGCGAGGCCGAGCATCGCGGCATTCGGCTGCATCCGGCCCGAGGTGAAAACCGCGCCGAAAAACTTGGTCGTCGCCGGGCCGAAATAGGCCGTCACGGACCAAGGCCCGTTGGAGGGAACCGCGCGGGCCGGCGTCATTGCCGCCAGCAGTGCCGCAAGCGCGAACACAGACACGCGCGTCGAATTCCGGTTCATGATCCAGCCCCCTCACCGGCCTATAGCACATCTCCAAGCCGGAACAGTTGCAGGTTCCGTGACGACATCGTGTAGGATTCGGTCATGAGCGATTTTGCCCCGGCATTGCAAGCTGCCCTCACGAACGCCCTGCCAGGGATCACCGGCATCGAGAGGCTGACACGCCTCTCCGGCGGCGCCAGCCAGGAGACCTGGTCGTTCGACGCGCTCTGCGACGGCAAGACGATTCCTCTCATCCTGCGTCGCGCGCCCGGCGGCACGCGTGTCGCGAGCGAGACCTCGACCTCCGTTCCACTCGAAACCGAAGCCATCGCTATCGAAGCTTCGCGCAAGGCCGGCGTCGCCGCGCCCCGCGTGCGCCATGTCCTCACGGAGAATGACGGTCTCGGTCAGGGCTATGTCATGGACCGCCTCACCGGCGAAACCATCGCCCGCAAGATTCTGCGCGATGCAGAGTTCGACACCGTGCGGCCCGATCTGGCGCGGCAATGCGGCGAGATTCTCGCCCGCATCCATGCCGTCGAATTGACGCCCGAATTGCGCAAGGCCCTGCCCGTCGTCGATGGACCGACTCAGCTGCGCCGCTACCGCGATATGTACGACCTCTTCAACTATCCCCATCCGGTGTTCGAAATCGCCTTCCGCTGGCTGGAACCGCGCATGGCGCAGGCGAAGCGCCAGACACTCGTGCATGGCGATTTCCGGCACGGCAATCTGCTGATCTCGCCCAAGGGCGTCGAAGCGGCGCTCGACTGGGAGCTGACCCATATTGGCGATCCGCTGGAAGATATCGGCTGGATCTGCACCAACACCTGGCGCTTCGGCGTACAGGAGAAGGTGGTCGGCGGTTTCGGGGACCTGAAGGATTTGCTCGCGGGCTACGAAGCGGCCGGCGGCGGCCATGTCAGCGAAGACGAGGCCCGCACCTGGATCGTCTACGGCTCGCTCAAATGGGGCGTGATGTGCATGAGCATGTATCAGGGCTTCCTGCGCGACAATTCGGTCGAGCGCGCCGCGATCGGCCGCCGCTCGTCGGAAACCGAAATCGACCTCATCAACCTCATCATCCGGGGAAAGATCTGAGCGATGATGGATCAACCGTCCATGCTGGAACTGGTCAAAGCGGTGCGCGACTTCGTCGAGCAGCGTGCGATGCCCGAGCTCAAGGGCCATACTGCCTTCCACGCCCGCGTCGCCGCCAACGCCCTCGGCATCGTTGCGCGCGAGCTGGAATTCGGCGCCGCCTCGGCCGATGGAGAACGCCAGCGCCTCGCCGCGCTTCTCGGCCATGACGGTGCGCTGATCGACCTGAATCGCGAACTCTGCACCGCGATCCGAGACGGCAAGATGGGTCTCGAAACCCCAGGCCTTGTCGATCACCTGACGACGACGACCCGCGAGAAGGTCGAGATCGACCAGCCCAACTACGGCGGGCTGAAGCGGTTCCGCGCAGGTTAGACGGCCACGCGGCGCCCGGCCGATCCGCTCAGCGCCAATCGCGTCGTTGCCAGCACGGCGACAAGCAGCCCTTCGACCCACGCCGCACCAGCGCCGAGCCAGCTTGGCGTCTGGGCCTGCGGATAGAACAGAACCATCGCACCCTGGCCGCTCATTCCGCTGACGATCGCCGGGATCAGAAGATAGAGCGCGAACAGGATGGCAATCGCCCGCCAGTCGCCTCGCCGGCGCCCCGGCAGGGTCTGCATCAGAACGAAGATCGCGGTGTCGCGCGTGAGGAAACCGAGCGTCGCGAGCGCCAGCGCCTGACCCGCGGCGGCATGGGCATCATGGGTGAGCGAGAAACACAGCGCCGCGGTGACGAGCGCCGCCGCGACATAGCTCATCATCCAGCATTGGAACGCACCCAGCGCCCTTCCGATGCGGCCGCCAAGCGCCTGCTCGCCCATCCAGCGATAGAGCACCCGGTCCTTCGGTTCGAGCAGGACCATGACGTAGGTCAGCGCCACGAAGGTCGTTCCGGCCAGCAGCAGACGGAGGCTCACGGCGTCCCAGCCCTTGAGATCGGGCGACAGCCAGGCATCGAAACCGGCGACATAGATACCCATGAACGCCAGAAACCCGAGCCAGACGAACGGCCCGTTCGGCTGCTTCAGCTCGACCCGCATGGTCCGGACGCAGCCGACGAGGAGCCAGGCCGCGAACACGATGAGCGACAGCAGGAGGAAGAGCTTGGCATCGAGCGAAACTCCCCACCAGGCAATGACGTCGACGACGACGAGATGCCCGCGCAGCAGTGTCTGCGGATCGGCGACGTTCCACACCAGATAGGCCGCGACGGCCGCGGCAATTCCAAAACTCTGATAGAGCGCAATGCCGAGCTGGGTGTGGCGCGAACGCCGGTTGATCGCGATCAGGCTGGCGAGCAGCGCCGCGGACTGCGCGATCACGCCCAGTCCAATATAGAAGCATATCTCGATCCCCGCAGTCGCAATACCGTCCTTGGCGACCAGGTTGACGAGCATCGGCCCGAGACAGATCAACCCGCCAAGCCAATTGTATATCGTCGCACCGAACAGCTTGCCCCAGACCATCGTTGCCGCGCCGAGCGCGGAGAGCCGCTGGCCGTCCCAGGTGCGCTCACGAATCTCGCCGACGACGCTGAGCGCTGCGCTGCGCGCGCCCCAGACCACGACGATAAGGTAGTAGATCCATGTTGCCGTTTCCGCCGGCTCCGCTCCGCCGCCGCCGATGGCGCTGGCCGCGAAGATGAGGCCGAGAATGGCCAGCATCAGCACGACGCGACGCGGCGTCAGTTCCAGCCAGAGGTTGCGCGCGAATTCCGGATTCATGACCGGCCCACCTGCGCAAAATAAGCGTCTTCGAGCGCCTTGGTTGACTCGCCGAAACTCGCGACCTCGAAACCGGCGGCGATCAATTCGCGCAGCAGCTTGGCGCGTGCGCCCGGATTGCGGGTGAAGAGGATCACCGCATGAATCTGGTCGGCATCGGCAACTTCGGCGCCACGCGCTGCAAGGAAATCGCGCAGATCGCTGCGCGCCGTCGCCAGCTCGATCAGATAGCGCGGGCGCCCGTCGTCGCGGACCTTGATTGCCTTGCCGCCGGCGATCCGCCCGCCTTCGATGATGATCATCTCCGAGCAGTAGTCCTCGAGCTCGGCAAGGATGTGAGAGGACACCAGCAGTGTCATGCCGGCATCGCGCAATTGCAGCAACAGCGTGGAGAGATCGCGCCGCGCCTGCGGATCGAGACCGGCGGCCGGCTCGTCCAGCAGAAGGACCTTGGGCTCGTGCACGATGGACTGGCCGATGGCGAGACGCTGGCGCGAGCCCCGCGACAGCTCGCCTGCGCGCGTCTCCAGCCGGTCAAGCAGCCCGACACGCTGCGCCGCTTTTTCGACGGCGGCTGCGGTCAGCCCCGAGGCGATGCCATGCGCAAGCGCCGCATAGGTCAGGCAACGGCGCACGCTCAATTCGTCATACAGGCCGTAGAAGTCCGGCAAATAACCCAGCCGGGCATGGATCTCGCGCGGCGACGCGACGGTATCGAGACCATCGATGGAGACCCGGCCGGAAAACGGATCATCCAGCGCCGCAAGGCAGCGCAGCAGCGTCGTCTTGCCGGCGCCATTGGGACCCACCAGCGCCGTGATCGTGCCGGCCGCGACATGCAGCGACACGCCGCTCAAAGCCCGCGACGCCGGATACTCGTAAACCAGGTCTTCGACGTCGATCATCGATGTTCGCGAATCTGCGGTCCTGACGGCCACGGTTTTCCTATCATATTCAGGGCGAATGTGACGGAATAGCGTCATGACTCGCCTGCTTTCGCGTCTCGGCATCGGAACCGTCCAGTTCGGCCAGGCCTATGGCATTTCCAATGCGCGCGGTCAGGTGCCGCAGGACGATGTCCGCGCCATCCTTTCCCGCGCGGCCGAAGCCGGCCTGCGCACACTCGACACCGCCGCCGCCTATGGCGAAGCCGAAACCGTGCTTGGAGCGCTGAACGAGGCCGCGCGGCCATTCCGCATCGTGACCAAGACGATTTCGCTCAAACACGGTCTGGACGCAGTGCTTGAGCGGGCGCGCCGGTCTGCCGAGACCTTGCGGCGCAAGCCCGTCGATCTCCTGCTCGTACATGGCGCGGGCGATCTGGCGATGCCCGACGGCCCGGCCCTGTGGAAGGCCCTACTCGCCCTGCGCGACGAAGGATTGTTCGGCGGCATCGGCATCTCGGCTTATGTCGCAGACGATCCGGCTGCACTGGCCCGCAAGTACCGCCCTGCGGCAATGCAAGTGCCGCTGAGCCTGCTCGATCAACGATTGGTGCGCAGCGGCGCGCTGGCAGACATGAAGGCACAAGGCGTCGAAATCCACGCCCGCTCGCTTTTCCTGCAAGGCCTGCTCTTTTTGCCCGAGGACAAGCTGCCGCCGAAACTCACCCGCGCCGCACCGCATCTGCGCGCCCTGAAAGAGCGGATTGCCGCCGCCGGATCGACACCTCTGGCTGCTGCCCTTGCCTACGCCTTCGCGCAGCCGGAGATCGATGTCGCCGTGGTCGGCGTCACCACGGCGCCGGAATTCGAAGAGATACTTTCCGCCGCGCGCCATCCCGCGCCGGCGCTCGATTGGCCGGCCTGCGCCTTCGACGACGAGGTCGTGCTCACGCCTTCGCTGTGGTGATCAATCGGCCAGTTCGCGCAGAACGTCCGCGACACGCTCGACATCGGCCTTTGTCATCGCCGGGAACATCGGCAGAGTGAGGATTTCCTCATAGACCCGTTCGGCCACAGGACAGAGGCCCGGCGCATAGCCGCGGTCGCGATAGAAGCTGTGCAGATAGACCGGCGCGTAATGCACATTCGCCCCGATCCCGCGCGCCCGCAGATGTGCGAAAGCCTGAGCCCGGCTCATCCTGGCCTTCGAGAGATCGAGCCGGACGACGTAAAGATGATAGGCATGTGTGCGGTCTTCGTGCAGCCGGAGCGGTCGGACATGCTCGATGCCATTCAGCGCCTGCTCGTACCAGTCGGCGACGCGGCGGCGCTGCATCACCCATTGCGGCAAACGCTCGAGTTGCGCCATCCCGAGCGCGCATTGCACGTCCGGCAGACGGTAGTTGTAGCCGAGCTCGACCATGTCATAGGCGAAGGTGCCCTCGGCTTCGCGCTTGCGGTGATCGCTGTCGATACCGTGATTGCGGAAGCGGCGCATGTGCGCCGCGAGTTCCGGATCGTCGGTCAGCGCCATGCCGCCTTCGCAGGTCGTCAGGTGCTTCACCGGGTGGAACGAGAAACAGCTGATATCGCCCAGCGTTCCGACCGGGCAACCCATATAGGTCGCGCCCGGCGCATGGCAGGCATCGGCGACGATGCGAATGCCCTTGTCCTTCGTCAGCATGCGCAGCGTGGCATAGTCCGCCGGCTGGCCGCCATAATCGACGGCGACAATGGCCTTGGTCTTAGCCGTGATCAGCGCTTCGACTTTCGCCGGATCGATCAGCAGCGTGCTCTCTTCGACGTCGGCAAAAACCGGCGTCGCACCCTCATAGACAGCTGCATTGGCGGAAGCCGCGAAGGTGATGGCAGGAACGATCACCTCATCGCCCGGACCGGCGCCGACCGCACGCATCGCGGCATGCAAGGCCGCCGTGCCGCTGTTGACCGCTACACCTTCGGCGGCACCGCAAAATCGGGCAAAAGCCTTTTCGAACTGCCCGACACGCGGGCCGGTGGTCAGCCAGTCCGAACAGAGCGCTTCGACAACAGCCTTGATGTCGGCGTCGCCGATTTCCTGGCGGCCGTAAGGCAGGAAGTTCTGGGCATGCGAGCCGCCCGGATCGCGATCAGGCATAGGACATCTGCAGCAGGGTCTGGAGGCCACGGACGTCGAGCGCCTCCGGATTGCTGTCGCTCGAATAGGAGAAACCTTCCGGAACCGGCACAGCGCCGCGCGCCAGATAGGCTTCGCGCGCCGCCGTCGCGAAGCTCGCGAGGATGACGTAACGGTCCTGCATGTCGACGGTCCAATGGCTGTCATCGGCCGGGATCATGGTCTCGTGCAGCTTTTCGCCCGGACGGATGCCGACGATCTTGTGCGGCAGCTTCGGGCTGATGAGCTTGGCAAGGTCGGTAACCGTGGTCGAAGCGATCTTCGGCACATAGATTTCACCGCCGCGCATCATCTCCATGCTCGAGAGCACGAAGTTGACGCCCTGGCTGAGCGTGATCCAGAACCGGGTCATGCGTTCATCGGTGATCGGCAGACTGTCGGCGCCGTCTTCGACCAGCTTGCGGAAGAAGGGAACCACTGAGCCGCGCGAGCCGAACACATTGCCGTAGCGCACGACGGCGAATTTCGTGCCATCCGCGCCGGAGAGATTGTTGGCGGCGACGAAGATCTTGTCGGACGCCAGCTTGGAGGCACCGTAGAGGTTGACCGGGTTCGCGGCCTTGTCGGTCGACAGCGCGATCACCTTCTTCACGTTGCGGCGGAGCGCAGCGTAAACGATGTTCTCGGCGCCGAAGACGTTGGTGCGGATGCACTCGAAAGGATTGTACTCGGCGGCCGGCACCTGCTTCAGCGCGGCAGCATGGACCACATAATCCACATCGCGCAGCGCCAGATCGAGCCGGTCGCGGTCGCGCACGTCGCCGATGAAATAGCGGATGAAGGGATACTGCGACATCGGGAACTCGAGCTGCATGTCGCTCTGCTTGAGTTCGTCGCGGGAATAGACGATGACGCGGCGCGGCTTGTAACGCGCGATCACGGTCTTCAGGAAATGCTTGCCGAACGAACCCGTCCCGCCGGTCACCAGAACGCTCTTGTCGTTCAGATCGAGCCAGGGCTGGGAGAAATCTCGGAACTGCGGCACGGGGTGCAGCGGGGCCGGAGGCTCCGGGGCGAATTGCGTGCGCGCCAAAGCGACGGCAGGCTT
This sequence comes from Pseudomonadota bacterium, assembly GCA_018241025.1. Lineage (GTDB taxonomy): Bacteria > Pseudomonadota > Alphaproteobacteria > Micropepsales > Micropepsaceae > Rhizomicrobium. The sequence continues at coordinate 85,035 of JAFEEQ010000017.1, read as the reverse complement.
GCTCATGGTCGGTTGTTCCTTTTCGACCTTCGCAGTCTCCGGCAATTAGCGTTAATGTCCTCTAAATCGGACCTGTCAAATTGCATGCATCGGGGCATTCACGGATCGGCAATCTCGACGCGGCATGCTTTTTCTTCGTTAGCAAAGGGTAAACGATGCGCATTGCGATGATTGGCACGGGCTATGTCGGCCTGGTTTCCGGTGCCTGCCTTTCCGAATTCGGTCACCACGTTGTCTGCGTGGACAAGGTCGCCGAGAAGATCGCGCGGCTCAAAGCCGGCGAAATCCCGATTTTCGAGCCGGGACTGGACGAGGTGGTGGCAACCAACGTCAAGGCCGGACGTCTGACATTCTCCACCGATATCGCCGCCGCCGCCAAGGGCGCGGATGCGGTCTTCATCGCCGTCGGCACGCCCAGCCGCCGCGGCGAGGACGATGCCGACCTGCAGTATGTCTTCGCCGCCGCAGAAGAGATCGCCGTCGCACTCGACGGCTACACCGTGATCGTGACGAAATCGACGGTGCCGGTCGGCACCGGCCGGGAGGTCGAGAAGATCGTCCGTCGGGTACGGCCCGACGCGCAGTTCGACGTGGCCTCCAACCCGGAATTCCTGCGCGAGGGTTCTGCGATCGAGGACTTCCGCCGTCCGGACCGCGTCGTGGTGGGCTGCGACACAGATAAGGCACGCGAGGTCATGCGGGAGATCTACCGTCCGCTTTATCTCAACGAGACGCCGATCCTGTTCACAAGCCGCGAAAGCTCCGAGCTAATCAAATATGCCGCCAACGCCTTCCTGGCGACGAAGATCACCTTCATCAACGAGATGGCGAGCTTATGCGAAAAGGTCGGCGGTGACGTGCAGGACGTCGCCCGCGGCATCGGCCTCGACGGCCGCATCGGCTCCAAATTCCTCCACGCCGGTCCGGGCTTCGGCGGTTCGTGCTTCCCGAAGGACACGCTGGCGCTGCGCCGCACCGCGCAAAACCACGGCGCGCCAACGAGGATCGTCGAGGCCGTCATCGAGGTGAACGAGGCGCGCAAACACGAGATGGCGCAGAAAATCGATGCGGCTTTCGGCGGGGTCAAGGGCAAGACGGTCGCCATCCTCGGTCTCACCTTCAAGCCGAATACCGACGACATGCGCGATGCGCCAAGTCTCGTTATCGTGCCGGACCTTCAGGATAAGGGCGCAACGATCAAGGCGTTCGATCCGGAAGGCGAGCGCGAAGCACGCAAACTGCTCAACATCGAATTGTGCAAGGATGCCTATGACGCCATCGATGGCGCAGACGGCGTCGTGATCCTCACCGAATGGAACGAATTCCGCGCCCTCGACATCACGCGGGTGAAAGGCCTGCTGAAGCGTCCACTGATGGTCGACCTTCGCAACATCTACAAGCCGGCACAGATGGCGGGTGCTGGCTTCACCTATGTGAGCGTAGGGCGCAAGACAGTCTCGCCGTGAAGCTGAGTTTCGCGCATAGCCGGGTCTACGATCTTCTTTGTGCCAGCCCGCTCATCCTCACTTATGGCTTCGCGATGGGCGGTACAGCCATCCTGCTTGTCCGCCACGCGGAAAAGTTTGGCATGACAGCCAGTCTGCTTGCGGTGGCCAGTCAGGTTTCGACGTTCATATACTTCGGGATGCAGGCAGGCCTATGCCTGGTACGCCGCCTGCCGTTGGCAAAATCCGATGGGGTGCTGCCGCGCGCTACGGCCATCCTCGCCGCAAATGCCAATTTCGGATTGCTGCTGCTTCCGCGCGTCGCCCTCCCGCCGATCTGGTCCGTGCTGGCAACCGCCCTCACGATCGTCGGAACCCTGGGCGCCATCGCGGTTCTTGTATCACTCGGCCGCGGATTCAGCATCCTGCCGGAGGCGCGGCAATTCACGTCCAGTGGACCATATCGCCACATCCGGCACCCGCTCTATCTGACGGAGATCGTCGCCACCATCGGAATTGCCATGCACTATGCCCAGCCCTGGGCGGCGCTCATCGCACTGGCCTGTGTGGCACTGCAATTCGAGCGCATGCGCCACGAAGAAGCCGTGATGCGCGCAGCTTTTCCGGACTACGCCGGCTACGCGGCACATACCGCGCGGCTTCTGCCAGGGCTGTACTGACCGTTCTCAGCCGATATAGCCGCGCTCACGCAGGAACTCGACGATCGCAGCGGCGTGGGTCGCCGCATCGGCGTCCTCGGTCTTGATGTGCAGGTCGGCCAGATCCGGCGCCTCATAGGGGCTGTCGATGCCGGTGAAGTTCTTGATCTGCCCTGCCTTGGCTTTTTCGTAGAGACCTTTCGGATCGCGCTGCATACAGATTTCGATCGGCGTATCGACGAAGACCTCGACGAATTCGCCTTCGCCGACGAGATCTCGCGCCATGCGCCGCTCGGAGCGGAAGGGCGAGATGAACGAGGTCAGCACGATCAGACCGGCATCGACGAACAGCTTTGCCGTCTCGCCGACGCGGCGGATGTTCTCGACCCGGTCCGCATCGGTGAAGCCGAGATCGCGGTTGAGGCCGTGGCGGATATTGTCGCCATCGAGCAGATAGGTGTGCCGGCCTTCGGCCAGAAGCGCCTTCTCCACCAGATTGGCAATGGTCGACTTGCCAGAGCCGGATAGTCCGGTGAACCACAACACGACCGGCTTCTGTCCCTTCTGCTGGGCGCGCGCCTGCTTGTCGACGTCGAGCGCCTGCCAGTGGACGTTAGTTGCCCGGCGCAGGCCGAAATCGACCATGCCGGCACCGACCGTCGCATTGGTGAACCGATCGATCAGGATGAACCCACCCATATCGCGGCTCTCGCGATAGGGATCGAATGCGAGCGGCTGGATGGTTGAGAAATTGGCGTAGCCCACCTCGTTGAGCTGCAGCGTCTTCGCCGCATGCTGGTCGAGTGTGTTGACGTCTATCTTGTGCTTCAGCGCCGTGACCTGTACCGGCGCCGTGGTCGTGGCAAGCTTGAGCAGATATTGCCGGCCCGGCAAAAGTTCGTCTTCCGCCATCCAGAGCAGGTGGGCAGCAAATTGTCCCGACACGTCCGGCCGGGCCTGGGGCGCACAAAGAACGTCGCCACGCGAGATATCGACCTCGTCGGCAAGGACGAGCGTCACCGCCTCGCCAGCCACGGCTTCATCGCGGTCGCCGTCCATCGTGACGATGCGTTTGACGCTGCTGGTGCGGCCCGACTTGGCCACAGCGATCGCATCGCCCGGCCGGATGCGGCCGCCGGCGATGGTGCCTGAGAAGCCGCGGAAGTCGAGATTGGGGCGGTTGACCCACTGCACCGGAAACCGGAACGGCTTGTCCGCCAACGCCGTCTCGACATCGACGGTCTCGAGATGGCTGAGCAGCGCCGGACCCGTATACCAGGGCATATTCGGGCTGGACGCGATCACGTTGTCGCCGAAGCGCGCCGAGATCGGGATCGGCACGATGCTCGCGAAGCCGAGCTTCTCGGCAAAGACCGAGAATTCGCGCACGATGCCGTCGAACACATCCTTGGAATAGCCGACGAGATCGATCTTGTTCACCGCCAGCACGAGGTGGCGGATGCCGAGCAGCGACGCAATATAGGCATGGCGCCGCGTCTGCACCAGCACGCCCTTGCGCGCATCGATCAGGATGACGGCCAGCTCGGAGTTCGATGCGCCAGTCGCCATGTTGCGGGTATACTGCTCATGGCCAGGCGTATCGGCGACGATAAATTTGCGCTTGTCGGTGGCGAAGAACCGGTAGGCAACGTCGATGGTGATGCCCTGCTCGCGTTCGGCTTCCAGCCCGTCGACCAGAAGCGCGAAATCGATGTCGTCGCCGGTGGTGCCGAACTTCTTGGAATCGCGCTCCAGCGCCGCAAGATGGTCTTCGAACAGCAGTTTTGTGTCGTAGAGCAACCGGCCGATGAGGGTCGATTTGCCGTCGTCGACGCTGCCGCAAGTCAGGAAGCGCAGCAGCGATTTCTTTTCCTGCTCCGCAAGGAACGCAGCGAGATCGGTCGGGGCGTTCATCAGAAATACCCCTCTTTTTTCTTCTTCTCCATCGACGACTTCTCGTCACTGTCGATCAGACGGCCCTGGCGCTCGGAGGTCCGCGCCGTGAACATCTCGGTCACGATGCCTTCCAGCGTGTCCGCATCACTGTCGATGGCGCCGGTCAGCGGATAGCAACCGAGCGTACGGAAGCGCACCAGGCGATCCTGCACTTCTTCACCCTTCTGCAGCTTCATCCGGTCGTCGTCGACCATGATCAGTGTGCCGTCGCGCTCCACAATGGGGCGCTTTTTGGCAAAGTAGAGCGGCACGATCGGGATGTTCTCCGCCATGATGTATTGCCAGATGTCGAGCTCGGTCCAGTTCGACAGGGGAAAAACGCGAATGCTCTCGCCCTTGTTGATCCGCGTGTTGTAGACGCGCCAGAGCTCCGGCCGCTGGTTCTTCGGATCCCAGGCGTGATCGGCGCTGCGGAAGGAGAAGACGCGCTCCTTCGCGCGGCTTTTCTCCTCGTCGCGGCGCGCGCCGCCGAAGGCTGCGTCGAAGCCGTATTTGTCGAGCGCCTGCTTCAGGCTCTCGGTCTTCATCACCTGGGTGTGCAGAGACGAACCGGAATCGAAGGGATTGATCCCACGCTTCACGCCGTCTTCGTTGATATGGACCAGCAGGTTGAGGCCGAGCCGTTTCGCCGTCTCGTCCCGGAACTGGACCATCTCGCGGAATTTCCACGTCGTATCGACATGGAGCAGCGGAAAGGGCGGCTTCGCCGGGTAAAACGCCTTGAGCGCCAGGTGCAGCATCACGCTGCTGTCCTTGCCGATCGAATAGAGCATCACCGGATTGGCAAACTCGGCCGCCACCTCGCGGATGATGTGGATGCTCTCAGCCTCTAGCCGCTTCAGATGCGATATAACAGGAGGATTACTGGACAAAATTCCGGACCCCGAAAAGCAACTGTGAAATAAGCCGGACGGGCGGCCTATGCAAGAGATAGCCTAATTCAAAACGACCGGCTGCAGCGTGTCGGCGGCCGTGCCCACCGCCACGGCGAAGCGCACCCGGCCGAGCGGCCGTCCGTCGCCGGTGGTGATGTTCACCCGCCAATCCCCCGGCTTGGGCTCGGATTTTATCGAATAGCCGCGATAGCCGGCATCCCGTCCGCCATGAATGGTAAAGGCCACCCGCGATTTGAGGAGCCATTTGCGCTTCAGCGGATCGAACCATTCCCAGCGATGGACAATGGTCGTGGTGATCCGCGCCGGGGCGAAAACCGCGGCATAGAGATAAAGCTTGTCGCCCGGCGCGATGTGCTCGAGCGGCGGGGTGCCGAGATAGGTCGTCCAGGATTGCGGCTCGTAGACCGCGTCGTAGACCGCGCCATCCTTCTTGACCGTGTGATAGACCCCGGCATCGGCAAGCGCGAGCGGCAGCGGCGGCAGGATTTTCAAGAAGTAGAAGGCATTGACCATGGCGGCGATGGCAAGAACGCCTGCCATGATCGGCAGACGCACCCCCCGAAACCGCTCATGTCCCAGCCGGTCGAGCACATAAGCGTAGATTAGAAAGACGCCGAGGGCTGCCAGGCTCGCCAGGATGAAAGGCCCTGTCCCGATGACCGCGAGCAGGACCGGTATCACCAGGATCGCGTAGGAAAGCAGCGAGAAGAAGTAGAGCAGCACGCTCAAGGTGAAGCGGGTGGTGTACTTCTTGAAGAACTCGTTGCCGACGAAGATCGCCGCCAGCAGCAGCAGATAAGGCCAGGAGGCCCAGAGCGACGCGCTGCGCAGATAGAACACGCAGAAGCCGCTCAGGAGACAACCGAGCGCAAACTGCGTAACCGCGGTCAGGATGGTGCGCGTGCGCTGCGACGGCTGTCTGTCCGCTCCGCGCGATTCCAGGCGATGGGAGGTCGCGATCGCACCGCCGCCGACCGCGAGATAACTCAGAAAGACGATATGGGTCGAAGCGTGATCGATGCGCCCGAAAGTATAGCTGTCGAAGGCAAACCCGCCGACCATCGAGGCAACCGAGAGATGGCGTTCATAGGTCTGGGCCAGCGACACGACGGAGCGGATGCGCTCGATCGGCATTGCCGCCATCCTGGCGAAGCGGGAGCGGTCGGTTTGGATCTCGAACACGATGTCACTCGCGAAACGCCCCGAGGCCAGGGCTTCGCGATAACGCGGAATGCGGCGCAAGGCTCGGCCGAAATCCGAGACCAAATGCACGACGTCGGCCGGTGGCCTGCCGCGCCACTCCAGCGAGACGACGATTTTCTTTCCGCGCGACTCGGGATTGACCTCGGCCAACCGCCCGTCGACGACGGCATCGACCGCACGGTAGAGCCGCATCTCTATCGCGGCGAGGCGTTCGCCAGACACCTTCGGCGGCGGCTCTGCAGCCAAAGCAACGCGCCACTCGTCCGGCGTACGGCCAGGGCCAGTGTGCTCGACGAAGGCTATGTCTTCCGTCACCTGGCGCTCACCGATTGAAGCGGCGTTCCCAGCTCAGCGCAGAAGCGACGATCGCATCGATGTCCGCATGCTGCGGCTTCCAGCCCAGTTCGGCTTTGATGCGGGAGGGATCGGCAATCAGGGTCGGCGGATCGCCCGCCCGGCGCGGACCTTCGCGCACTGGCAAGGCCCGCCCGATCACCCTCTCGACCGCCGCGACGACTTCTCGCACGCTGAGGCCGCGGCCGTAGCCGCAATTGTAGGACGTCGACTCCGCGCCGCCGCGCAATGCATCGAGCGCAAGAAGATGCGCATTGGCGAGATCGGCAACGTGGATATAGTCGCGCACACCCGTGCCGTCGGGTGTCGGAAAGTCTGTGCCGAAGATATCGAGATACGGAATGCGGCCCAGAGCCACAAGCACTGCGCGCTTGATCAAGTGCGTCGGTATCGGCGACACCTGCCCGGCACGGCCCTCCGGGTCGGCGCCGCAGACATTGAAATAACGCAGGATGGCGTAGCGCATCGGATGCGCCCGCGCCACATCTTCCAGCATCCATTCCATCATCAGCTTCGAACGTGCGTAGGGGCTGATCGGGGCCTTGGGCGAGGTTTCGGCCAGCGGCTGCGGCGCGTCCTCGGCGAACACCGTCGCGGTCGACGAGAAAATGAAGCGGGATACGCCGGCTGCAACACACGCTGCGAGCAGTGCACGACTGGCGACGACGTTGTTGTCGTAGTAGCGCAGCGGTTCGGTTACCGATTCCGGCACGACGATCGAGCCGGCAAAATGGATGACCGAGTCGACGCCATGCTCTCCTATCACGCGGCCGACGAGACCCTGGTCGGCAACCTCGCCCTCGACGAAATCTGCACGGTCGCCGACGAGCGAGCGCTGTCCGGTCGAGAGGTTGTCGAGGACGACCACCTTGTCGCCGCGATCGGCCAGTGCGTGAACGGTGTGACTGCCGATGTAGCCGGCGCCGCCGGTAACCAGGATGCTCACGAGCCCGCCGCCGATTTGTGTTCTGCCCGGCCGTAGGCGTCGTCGTAGCGCACGATGTCATCCTCGCCGAGATAGCCACCTGATTGCACCTCGATTAGGCGCAGTGGAACCTTTCCAGGATTTTCCAGGCGATGCTTCGCACCGAGCGGAATGAAGGTCGACTCGTTCTCGCGGAGCAGGAAGACCTTGTCGTCACAGGTGACCTGCGCCGTGCCCTGAACGACGATCCAGTGCTCGGCCCGATGCGCGTGGCTCTGCAACGAAAGCCTGCCGCCCGGTTTCACCATGATCTGCTTGACCTGATAACCTTCGCCGGCATCGATGGCCTGATAACTTCCCCAGGGCCGGAACACGACCTTGTGTTCGAGAAGCTCGGGCCGCCCCGCCAGCTTGAGCTGATCGACAATGGCCTTCACGTCCTGCGCGCGATGCTTGTCGGCAACGAGCACAGCATCGTCGGTGACCACGACCACGATATCCTTCACGCCAACCAGCGCGGTCAGGCCCTTCTCGCTGCGCACGAAAGAGTCTTTTGCCTCGTACAACAGCACATCACCCTGGATCACGTTACCGTCGCCGTCGCGGCTCTGCAGCGACCACAGGGCCGACCACGCCCCGACATCGCTCCAGCCGATCGCGCACGGCACAACGGCCGCCTTGTCCGTCTTCTCCATGACGGCGTAGTCGATGGAGATGTTGTTCGCCTTCTCGAATTCGTCTGCCGCGAGGCGGATGAAATCGTGATCGCGCGCCGCAGCAGTCAGGGCAGCTTCGCAGGCTTCGACGAGGCCGGGCTCATGACAGCGCAGCTCGTCGAGCAAAACTTCGGCGCGGAACATGAACATGCCGCCGTTCCAGAAGTAGTCGCCCGAAGCGAGATACCCCTCCGCGGTTGTGCGGTCCGGCTTCTCGGCAAAGCGCTTGACGGCATCGACGCCCGGCGCACCGGCGATCGCTTCACCGCGCTGGATGTAGCCATAGCCGGTTTCGGGCGCATCCGGCGTCATGCCAAAGGTCACGATGCGACCCTTCTCCGCCGCCGCCAGGGCTGAGGCGACCGCCGCGTGGAACGCCGCCTCGTCCGCGATGACGTGATCCGAAGACAGCAGCAGGATCACGCCATCCGGGTTGTCGGCAGCAACGGTCAACGCGGCAATGGCGGCAGCCGGGGCTGTATTGCGGCCGAAGGGCTCGAGCACGATGGCCTTCGGCGTAACGCCGATCTGCTGCATCTGCTCGGCAACGAGGAAGCGATGGCCCTCGCTGCACAGGAGCAGCGGCGGCTCGGCACCGGGCAATTGCGCGCGCAACACGGTGTCCTGGATCATCGTCCGGGCGCCGTTCAGCGGCAGGAGCTGCTTGGGCAACGCCGCGCGCGACATTGGCCACAGCCGCGTACCGCTGCCGCCCGAGAGAATGACGGGGAAAATGCGGCCGCGGGCCATCATGACCTCAGATCCCTTCCGCCCCGATGATTGCGACCGAGCAGACATTCATCGCCGGAGCGCCGCCGAGATTGTGGGTCAGACCGAGATTCGGGTCCTTGAGCTGGCGCGCACCGGCGCGACCGTTGAGCTGGAGATACATCTCGTAAAGCATGCGCAAACCGCTGGCGCCGATGGGATGGCCAAAGCATTTGAGCCCGCCGTCGATCTGGCACGGGACTTGGCCGTCGGCGTCGTAGAAGCCGTTCATTACGTCCCTCCAGCCCTCGCCTTCGCGGCTGATATGCAGGTCTTCCATCGTCACCAGCTCGGTCACCGAGAAGCAGTCATGGACCTCGATCATCGAGATCTCTTCGCGGGGATCGCGGATGCCAGCCTCCTGATAGGCGCGCTTCGAGGCGATGCGGGCGGTGTGGAAATAGGAACCGTCCCAGGAATTGTGCTGGCTCTCCAGACCGTTCGACAGCGAGAGCTGAAGCGACTTCACCGTGACGACGTTCTTCTTGCCCATTGCGCGCGCGATCTCCGGCGTCGTTACGATCGCACAGGCCGCCCCATCCGATACGCCACAGCAGTCGAACAGGCCGAGTGGCTCGGCGATCATCGGCGCCTTGAGGCACTGCTCCTCGGTGATCGGCTTCTGCAAATGGGCCTTCGGGTTCTTGGCGCCGTTGGCGTGGCTCTTGACCGAGACATGGGCGATGGCGCGCTTGAGATCCTCTTTCGAGACCCCATGCTTGGCGCGGTAGGCGGAGGCGAGCTGGGCGAAGTTGCCGGGCGCCGAACCGTTGGCGCTCCAAAGCGGGCTGAGCGTGCCCTGCTCGCGCTGCGGCAGGCCTCCGTAGCCGGTGTCCTTGAGCTTCTCGACGCCGAGCGCCAGAGCGATGTCGCAGGCCCCGGCGGCCACGGCATAGACCGCGCCACGGAAGGCCTCAGAGCCCGAGGCGCAGAAGTTTTCCACCCGGGTGACCGGGATGTTGGGGAGGCGCAGCGCAACCGATAGCGGGGTTCCGCCCTTGCCGACATGCTGCTCTTCGATGGCGGTCCCGAGCCAGGCAGCCTGGATCTGGCTGGTCTCGACCCCGGCGTCCTGCAGAGCCTCCAAATAGGCCTCGACCATCAGTTCCTCGGCCCCGGACTCCCAGCGCTCGCCGAATTTCGAGCAGCCCATCCCGAGGATCGCGACCTTGTCCTTGATGCCTGTTGCCATGGTCTACCTCGCCTCAGCGCCCCATACCACTACTGATTGTATCCCTACGCCGCGCGACCACATCGAACTGTTTTCGCGTTGTCTATGTTGAGCAACCTGTGCCGCCGTCCAAGACCATTCGGCAGCACTATAACCTGGCTCCGCGAACTATGGGACAGGCGATATCGGCAGCCTTAAAGCGCATAGTTCAGGGAGGCTTCGATGGCGGCTTGGAAGCCGTGCCACGGCCTCGGCTGATCATCGGCAAGCCGGCCCGCCAGGTCGACGTGCCAGCGCTCCCACGGAAAGGAAACCCTAGCCTCGGCCATGTTGACATGGACGGGTGCCGTCGTGACTACATTTCCGACAGTGTTGTTCGGATTGGACAAAGCGGCATGGTGGAAGGATAGCTCGTAGAACCAGCCGTTCGAGCCTTGGAGCCCAGCCTGCAGGGTCAATAGTGTCGAGTCGCTGTCGAGGCTGAAGCCAAGCGAACGGCCGCGGTAGCGCATGCCGTCGGGGTAACCACCGTTGTTGTAAGCGAAGCCATGAAGGACGTCACCAAAGCTGAAGATGTCCACCGTGGGAACACTATCGGAGTACTCGAGCGTGAGCCGCAACCGTCCCTCGTCCATGGGCAGCCAGATACTTGTGCCGAACAGATGGCTCGTACCGGAATGGCTGATCGGGCTCGAATCCTCGTTCATCAGCTGCAGATAGGCTTCGAACGGATAGTTCCCCAGTAGCGTCGTATATTTGACGTCGATCACGCCCTCGTCATTGGTGTGATTGACATGCGACGGATCGTTCGAGAATTCGAAGTAGTAGGCCAGCGGCTTGCAGGGATGTCCGGTGCCGCAGACTTCATCGGTGCGGGCGAGCCCGATCTCTAAGCCCGGAAACGGATTGAAGGTGAACCGAAGGCCGCTATAGATCGTGTTCTTGGCGATGCGCGGATCATCGAGCACGCCGACGAAGAATTCGCCCTGCCAAGGGCCGATCCAGGACAGCCAGGGCGATTCGAATGCTTCGGTCTCGCCACGGGCGATACCGATCTGCGGCATGGGCCGTGCGTTGTTGGAGAGCGACAAGGCCGATATCCAGCCCGGGCCCCACCAATGCGGAAGGTACCCGGCATAAACCACCGCGCTTCCGACCCGCTGGGCGATGTAGCTGTTGTCGAGCAAAATCTTGGTACGGCCGCCGTGATAGGCGCTCTCGCCGCCGAGCGAAACCCGGATCGCCGTGGTCGGCGTCATGTATTCCGCCGAAACCTGACCCTGTATCGTTTCCCGGCCAAGCCCGTCGAAGCCGCGCACGACGCTCGGTGCGCTGGCCGCGTCGAGACTGACCGTGGCCTTCAATTCGCCATAGCCGAGCGCATCCTGCGCCGCCGCCAGCACATGGGCTGCGGCATCGCGCACCACGGTCGGCTGTCCGGCGAGCGCGCCATCCGCATTCAGCCGCGTGACCAGACTGGCCCAGGGCAGCGGCCACTGCGTGGTGATGCCATCGATGACATGGGCGGCCGCCAGAACCTCGATATCGGAGCGCAGCGACGGATCGCCCACTTCGGCCCAGGGTGATGCCTGGGCGCCGCTGGTCAAGGCGAACAGGAGGGCGATGGTCGCAAAACAACGGCCGGAGCGCATGCGCGATCTTCCAAGAGTGCACAAGGCACAGTAGACGAAGACCGCGCGCGCTCAAACCTCGGTTGTGCGACAGGTGCTCACGCCGCCGCGAGATGTTTCGGCCGCCGCAGGTCTGATGCGAGACCCTCGCCCATCAGATCGATGAAATTGTCGCAGTAGAAGCGGTCTATCTGCTGCTGGGTGCATCCCGCAAGCGCATCACCGAAGCGCTTGAGCGGATTGCGGCCGCCTTCGACATGCGGGAAGTCGGAGGAGAACAGGCACACCTCGTCGCCAGAGTTCCGGATGATCCAGCCGGTATCCTCGTGCGGATAGGGCGTCACACGCACCTGGCGGCGGACGAATTCACTCGGCTTCAGGGAGAGCTTCTTCAGCCGGTCCTCGTTCTTGATGAAGGCCAGGGCGGCGGAGTCCATGTTGCGCATCCAGCCCGGCACCCAGGAGGCGCCAAGTTCGATCGCGCCGAATTTCAACTTCGGGAAGCGATCGAGCACGCCATCGAAGATCATCGCCGCCAGCGTCAACTCGACGGAGTGAGGGATCGGCATATAGGAGATCGAGGTGAAATTCTCTTCACCACCGTGGAAATCCTTCACCCGCGGCAGGCCGTTCTCGAAATAATCCGGCTTCAGTTTCTCCTCGCCGCCGACATGGAACACGACCGGCAGACCGGCCTCCTGCGCCATCGCCCAGATCGGATCGTGCGCGATGTGGCTGGCCGAGTGGCCCTGGGTCTTCGACGGGATCATCAGCGCCTTGCAGCCGAGATCGATCGCCTCGCGCGCGCAGGCGACCGCCTTGTCGAAATCAGCAAGCGGGACATAGCCCGTGCCGAGAAACCTCCGATCGACCGCGCAGAAATCGACCATCATGCGGTTGTGCGCCTGGGCCGTCGCATAGGCGAGATCGATCTCGCCTTTTTCCTCGAGGCCGAAATTGCCGAGGCACCAGGTGGTGAAGATAAGCTGGCTGGCGAAGCCGAGATGGTTCAGCGCCGCCGGGCGATCCTGTTTGCGGAATGCGCCCAGCGCCTCGTAGTTCTTGCGCAGCAGGATGTTCGCCTCGGCCCCGGCCCGGAATTCCGGATCGTCGTGCTGGGCATTGGCGTGCCTGACCAGTTTGCCGTCGCGCGGCCACGCCTTCAGCTTCGGCAGGTCGTCATAGACGGCGCGGAATTTCGGATCGAGAAACGCATCAAGGCAGTCCGTCAGCTCCATCAGATGGGAATCGGCATCGTGGATGATGCGGTTCTCGACATAGGCCATGGCGCTCTCCCAATATTCTGTTCTGGCCGCAGTTTGCGCCCATACCGCCGGTTCGAAAAGGGGCGTTTCAGACCGGCACAGCCTTCCAGAAATAGCGGATGAATCCGCGCTTCGGATCGAAATCCTTGATCCGGAACGCCATGCGGACCTTCGCCCCCGTGTCGATCTGGCCCTGCTCGACATCGGTGATGTCGGCCATCAGCCGGCCGCCTTCGGCGAAGGTGATCATGCCGTAATGGTTGGGCGGATCGAGCGCATAGGTGAGGAAATCCGCCGACCAGCTCAACACCGTGCCCTTGCTTTCGGAAAAGCCGTAGGGATCCTGGCTGTCGACCGCCTTGCAGTTCGGATTCACGCAGATCCGGCTCAGCGGATACTGAGCCGTACCGCAGACCCGGCACTTGCCGCCTTCCAGGCTCGTGAGCATGTCGCCCTTGCGGTAAAGCACGGTCAACGCCGTCCGCTTGTCGACCTCCGCGCGCATCCCTTTCTCGAGTTCGATCAGCCCGTTGAAGCCGAGATACTTCAAGTAGTTCGTTTCTTCCTTGCGCCGCGCGAGCGAGCCGCTCACGCCACTACGCTTCGGAAGACTGGCTATGGACGGGGTGACCTCGAACAGGATCACATCCGCGCCTTGCGCAAACTGCACGACGAGGATCTTGTCACCCGGCTTCGCGGTCTCCAGCACCTGCGAGAGCATCAACAGCGCGTGCGCGGCGCCGGAATCGCCGACCGTACCGGCCAGATTGTCGCGCACGCGCGCCGGATCGATGCCGCATTGCTTCGCCAAGGTCTGGTCGAGCTTCGCAAAGGGACAGGGAAGAATGAGATGCGCGATGTCGCCCGGCGCGGTCCCGGTCTTTTCCAGAAGCGTCTTCACCGCAGCGGGCACGATCTTGCTGTAGCCCTCGTCGCGGATCCAGCGCTCCTCCCAACCGTAGTCGAAATCCTCGCCCTCACCGCGGAAGTGATCGACAAAGTCGAGCGTGACGGTATGGGCGCCGAGGAATTCGGCGATGACCTTGTCACCGCCGAAGGCGAAGGCCGCCGCGGCGTCGCCATAGGCCAGCTCCTGCGCAGAGGCGACGCGCGCCTTGCGCTTGTCCGACGCGACGAGCAATGGCGATGCCGCACGCCCGGACGTTACCGAATCCAGAACCGCGATCATGGCCGAGGTTCCGCAGCGCAACGATGACGACACATCGAGCGACGTGATCGCCTTCGGCAGTCCGAGCGCCGCGGCAACGATTCCGGCATTGAGACGATCGGCGAAAGGCAATGTGGTCGACGCGAACGTGATCGCGTCGACATGGGCGCGATCCTTCGCCGGATCGGACGCGGGCAGGCAATCGCGCGCCGCTTCGAACGCCATCGTCACGGCATCTTCGTCCCAGTTCGCCATGGCGCGCTCGCCTTTGGCGCCACCGGCGAGATTGGGTGCGAACCAGGCGTTCGCCTCAGCGACAGCCTTGCGCTGCAACCGGCGGCGCGGAATGTAAGCGCCGTACGCGGTGATCCCGACCATTTCTCCCATCCATCGTATTTTGCGCAAGCAAATCAGTTTCGCGGCTGTGCGGCTAGTCCCGGACGACGATGCAGGCGAGGCCCTGCCGAGTCAGCGCAGCGCAAAGTCCCGATGCGCGATCTTGCGCCACCGGCCCGGCTCGCAAACGATAGAAGCGGCCCTGACCCGGCACGTCTGCGCTCACGACCTGCGGCGTGAGACCCGCCAGCAGATTGCCGCCCGAAACGGTCAACCGGTTCCACGCCGCGACGGCATCCTTCTCTTCGCGCCACGCGCCAAGCTGTATCAAGGTGCCGCCGGTATCGCTCAGGGCTGGTTTGAGATCCGGCTTGGCGGTGCGGGCCGGTGACGGCGCGCTGCCGGGCGGCTTCAGGTGCACGGCACCCGGCGCTTTCAGCGTCACCATGCCTGCGGGCGGCTTCAGATGGATGCCGCCGGACGGCGGCTTCAGTACAACCGGCTGAACCGCATTGCCGAGTGCATGCAGGCGGTCGTCGGCCAGCGAGAAATTCGGATTGGCGGCCAGCGCGGCACGATAGTAGCCGCGGGCATCGTCGATCTGGCGATCCGCCTCGGCGATCTGGCCGAGACCATAGTTCGGATATTCGAGATGCGCGTTTCCGGCGGCGATCGAGGCGAGATAGTCGGCCCGCGCTTCACTCAACCTGCCCAGCCGGCGATAGGCATTGCCGCGGTTGTTGTAGGCGGCCGCGAATTTCGGCGAGAGCTTCAACGCCCCCGAATAGTCCACGGCGGCATCGGCGGTGCGGCCAAGTTCGTCGAGCACCACGCCGCGATCGTAGAGCGCCTTCGCCTCTTCCGCGCCGGGCAGAATATGGGCTTCGATCGCCTCGGTGAAATCGGCCAGCGCCGCATCGCGCGCGCCCAGCATGTCTTGCGCCAGGCCACGCCCCACCAGCAGGCGCGCGCGGTCGCGCGGATTGAGACTGCTGTCGGCGAGTGCCTGCGTCGCAAGTGTGGCGGCGCCCGATGCATTGCCGGAGCGAAGCGCGGCGCTCACTGCGTCGAGGGGTGCGGGATTTGCGAAGGCAAGGCCGCATGCCAGGGCTGCCATCACGGCGCTCAATATGAACCTGTGCACAACCCTGGCCTGTCTTGCGCCTGTCACACGCGATGATAGCGCCGGAACCAGTCGACGAAACGGGAAATGCCTTCGTCGAGTGAAATCTTCGGTGCAAAACCGAAATCGCGCGCCGCCCGGGAAGTGTCCGCGTAGGTCTCGCGGACGTCGCCCGGCGGACCGTCGCGGAATTCGAGCACGGCTTTGGTATTCGTGTTGCGCTCGATATGGCCTATAAGGTCGAGCACGCTCTCCGGATGGCTGTTGCCGAGATTGTATATCCGCGCCGGCGCGCCCTTCCCCGCGAACGGCGTTTCGACGATGCGAACCAGCGCCGCGACGATGTCGTCGACATAGGTGAAGTCGCGCAGCAGTTTGCCTTCGCCGAACACCGGAATGGCACGTCCGCCGAGTATCGCTTCGGTGAAGGACCAATAGGCCATGTCGGGCCGGCCCCAGGGCCCATAGACAGTGAAGAAGCGCAATCCGGTCTGCGGCAAGCCATAAAGCTCGGCATAGGAATGCGAGAGCAGTTCGCAGGATCGCTTGGTCGCGCCATAGTACGATACCGGCCGGTCGGCGCGCGCATCTTCGCGGAAGGGCGGCGCAGTGTCGTTGCCGTAGACCGAACTCGACGATGCATACACGAGATGCTTCAGCCTGTCGTGATGGCGTGCAAACTCCAGGATCGCGGCATGACCAACGAGATTGGCATGGGTGTAGGCCGCAGGATTGGTCACCGCATAGCGGACGCCGGCCTGCGCTGCGAGATGCAGGATCACGTCGTAGCGCTCGCCGCCGGCCGCTGCGTTCAATGCGCCCGGTGCCGCGATATCGGCCTCGACGAAGCGATAGGCCGGCGATGTTCCGGTCTCGGCCAGTCGCGCCCGCTTCAGTGCCGGATCGTAGTAGGCATTTACCTCATCCACCGCGGTCACAGCATGATCGCGTGCGAGCAGTGCTTGCGTCGCGTGGAAGCCGATGAACCCGGCACCGCCGGTGAGAAGAACGCGCATCTCTAATTGTCCTGACAGGCTGCCTGCAACCGAATGTGGACCTCAAGCCGTGTCCATGCCAAGAAGGCCCCTGCAAAAAAAAGTCCGGTCATCCATGGTAAAGCCCAAACCCGTTCGCATCGCCGTTTTCCCTGTCGCGGGCCTCGGCACCCGTTTCCTACCTGCAACCAAAGCCGTTCCGAAGGAGATGCTGACCGTCGTCGACAAGCCGGTCGTCCAATACGCGGTCGAGGAAGCCAGGGAAGCAGGAATCGAGCAATTCGTCTTCGTGACCGGTCGCGGCAAGCACATTATCGAAGACCATTTCGACCACGCCTATGAACTCGAATCGCAGCTCGAAGGTCGCGGCAAGAAGGCCGAGCTAGCCAGTTTGCTGGAGAGCTTGCCCAAAAGCGGCTCGGTGTTCTTCACCCGCCAGCAAAAACCCCTCGGCCTCGGCCATGCGGTCTGGTGCGCTCGCCACCTCGTCGGTGACCAGCCGTTCGCTGTTCTGCTGCCCGACGATTTGATGGTCGGCAAGCGCGGTGCCCTGGCGCAGATGATGGATGTTTACAACGAGATCGGCGGCGGCGTTGTGGTGGCTGCCGAAGAGAAGCCAAAATCGGAACTACACCGTTACGGCGTCTTTGCGACCGGCCGGACCAATGGCAAGGCGATCGAAGTCACCGGCATGGTCGAGAAACCCAAACCGGCTCAAGCCCCCTCGTGCCTGACGGCAATCGGCCGCTATATCATACAGCCGGAAATCTTTGCCGAACTCGATCGCAAGGATAAAGGCGCCGGCGGCGAGATCCAACTCACCGATTCGCTCGCAAGACTGATTGGGAAGATGCCGTTCCACGCCGCAATGACCGATTGCGTGCGCTTCGACTGCGGCGACAAGGTCGGCTTCCTGCATGCCAATCTGGCAGTAGGCCTAAGTCGAGCTGACATCGCACCAGGGCTTAGGGAAGCCTTGCGCAAGACTTCAGGCTAGGAACTTTGCAACTATTGCAAAAGGCCTGAGAGCACTGAGCTCACGTCTACAGTCAGTTGGACCTGGCGACGTTCGCCACGGTAGCTGCCGCAATCGCAAGAATGCTGAATGTTTGGACAGCGTCCCTGAGAAAGACGTCAAAGCTAAACGGCCTCAGATCGCGCGGCACGACAATTGTGGAGCCTGGCGGAATCGCACCGCCATTGCCGAATGATAGCCAGTCTGCGTCTACCGGAACGGCCGTTCCATCGGGGTATACAACGAAAGTGGAGCCATCGTTGGCGAACTCGGATTCGCCACCGGCCATGCGTATATAGTCACGGTATCCCAATTCGCTGCGAAAAAGGAATGAACCCGGATTCAGGACCTCTCCCGAAACTGTGACACTCGATGGTCGCCTGGGCATGTAGAGCGAATCCCCACTTTCGAGGATCGGATCGACCGACGGGTTGACTGCGAGCACGACTGGATCCGCCACAACAGCCATGCGACCGATGGTGGGGGGATTTTGCAGTTGCACAGCTAGCCCAGCGAGAAACTCTAGGCTTTGCGGATCAATAGCCTTACCCTGCGTCGGTGTAGCGACCAACGTCGCAAGCTGTTCCTGCACTTCGCGCGCGGCTCGGGCGTAACCTTTGCGCTCTAGATCAGCTACCGAGGGTCTCGAGTAGACAGCACCGAGAGGATAGGCAACCTCCGTCAGTCCGCCGGCGCGGGCAATTATCGACGAAAGACGTTCTCCCTTAATGATTCCATACGTGCCAGGGTATCGGAATTCACCACGAAGCGTGACCTGACCGCCTTGAAGGTCCGAGTAGACATGTCTGAAGACAATCTGGTCGTATTTGCCGAGCTTGGTATCTCGAAGGCCTTCGGGCGTTGCAGAAATTGTTCGGCGAGACGTCACGGACCTGCCGGTGACATTGTCGACTTCGCGTGAGGTAATCTCCACCGAGCTAAGATCGACGTCTCGATCCAGTCCATTTGCAGCCAATACCAGTTCATCAAGAGTGGTACCCGGCATAACAAGGTAGATCCCAGGGTCGCGAACTGCTCCACTAAGGATTACCGAATACTCACCGATAACTTGCCCGATGAAATTTTGGTCTGTCACAGAAAATTGCGACATACCACCGGCCGCAGACGCCCCAGTAGCCATTGTTCCAGGCGAGGCCAGTGAGATCGCGCCGTCCGAAGACGGGAGCGTGGACGTGGCTGGCGCACCAGAAGAGGACGCACCCGGTGTCAGTGTACTCGGCAGGCTGGGCCCGCTTTGCCCATTGGCGGCGGAGGGAAAAGAAGCCGCGCTTCCGCTCGACAGTGGATTCGTCGCGGTCGACTGCGCTGCCGCTGCGCTGGCCGCTTCGGCGGGCGACAAAATGGAGCTTGCAACATATCGCATGTCCGTGACTGTCAGAATGTGAACTTCGTCCTTTGAAATCAGGTCGAGATTTTCAGTTCCCTGAATGACATGAAGCGGTGAGAACGGAACGACGATACGGTGCAGCGTCGCCGGATCTTCCCTGACGATAATCCCAAGGAGAAGGTAAGCGTCCTGCCCGAGCGCTTGCGCGGACGGCAAAAGATCATGGAGAGTCTTGACGTGACCGAGCGCATATAGTCCGGGGACCTTGACGTCGCCCAGAAGTGTCACACCGCCAAGCGTATCATTGGCCGAACTATTGACGATCAAGAGCTCGCCATCCCCGACCACGGCTCCAGGGGAAGACGTCACGTCGTCGAATTGCTGCCTACCGTCGGGCCGGGTTCTCAACAACAGAATACGGTAGG
Organism: Pseudomonadota bacterium; assembly: GCA_018241025.1. Classification (GTDB taxonomy): domain Bacteria; phylum Pseudomonadota; class Alphaproteobacteria; order Micropepsales; family Micropepsaceae; genus Rhizomicrobium. Next base: position 65,636 of record JAFEEQ010000017.1, on the reverse strand, counting down.
AACCCTTGATCTCCACGCCGCCAGCCAGCGCCAGAAGCGAACGCACCGGTATCGCTCTCGTGCCTGCAGCAAGCTCGTAGATGGCAGGCCGGCGAACGCTGCCCGAAATGGCCACAGTCGCGCCGAGCTGCGAGACGAAAATCCGGTCGCCATCACGCAGACGGCCAAGGTTCGATTCTGTGCCCTGTGCAATCACCGAATAGAGATCGATGGTCTGCACGGTACCGCCACGGATCAACTTCACGTTGCGCAAGCTGCCGGTCTTAGAAATGCCCCCAGAAAGAAGAATGGCGTCCAACGCCGTCGACAACCCGCTTACGATGCGCACACCAGGCGTGCGCACCGCGCCGCTTACCAAAACCGACGCCTGTCGGATTGTGGTGAGCGAGATAAAAACCTTCGTAGAAACGTACGCTTCCGCTACACGCTGCTCGAGATCGCGGCGAAATTCCGCAAATGTCCGTCCCGCAGCGAGTATTGGCGCGATCTTCGGCAGCACTATACGGCCACTTGTGTCGACCGTCTGCGTATAGGATGAGTTTTCCTGCCCGCGAAGATCGAACTGCAACTGATCTCCGATACCGAGCACATAGTCGTCTTGAACGCCGCCGCTCTGAAGAATCGTAACAGCCGCGGGCACCCCTAGTACCGAGTATCCGAACTGTTCAAGCGGCTCACCGGCTCTCGTCGAGTAGATGTCCTCGAGCCTTGAAGCATTCTTGTCCCCCTTGGGAACTGTCGGAGACGGCGCAGGTTGAAGCGTCTCGACGCCCTGAGTTGAGGCACCTGAATTATCACCAGTTCCAGGGTTATTGCCTTTTTTGAGCTTGTCCAGGACGTCTGGCGGCAGTTTCTGAAGCAAGTCCGGTGGCAGATTTTGCAACGTCCCGGGCGGCAACGATTTCAGGACATCCGCGGGCGATGTCTGCGCATCGGCACGCGACATGGCGATGAGCGAACTCAAGAACACCGCAGCAAGGACGAATAGAACTGCGCCCAATGTCCAAAGACGTCGATTTTTGTAGAATCTTGCCATCATCGAAAAGACGACACCCCCTCTTTGTAATGCCCAATCGCCAATGCCGCCGTGACCGGATTGTTAGCTTCCGTGCCGAGCACCCGCAAGCGGAATCACCAATGACAATAGCCGCTCGCTCGCCCGGGGGCGATGGCAGGCTGGCCACGGCCAAACAGGAACTATTGACCTTGCACTGGTTTAATGGTTGCACACGAAGTCGAGGTCCGTACACGGCAATAGCCGCGGCAGAGTTGCCTATCGGCTCCCCCTTGCCATCACTTTTCGACTAGTGGAGTATCAAAATGTATCCTAAGCCATGTCCCTGCCCGTTCAAATCGTCTGAGCTTTAATCGCCAAGGACCGAAATGCGACGGGTTCGGACTAGCAAACAGCCGAAAGGTTCGGCGTGCCAGCGTACGAAGGCTTTGCTTCGAACCAGGCCGGTCTCACGAGATGTCGGGTTCTGCGTTGTTTGCTGTTTTACCTACCTGCTCTGCTTTCCATCGCCTGCTATCGGAGACGACACTCTCTATAGGAACCGAACGACCTATGGCGAGGTAGGCCTCTTAGACATGCCGAGCGCCCACATGGCCCCCGACGGAACACTCGGTTTCACCGTCGCGCTGCTACCAAATGCACGTCGATTTAGCGGGAGTTTTCAAGCCCTGCCGTGGCTAGAAACTTCTTTTCGCTATGCGCAGATTTCTCATTTTTACGTCAAAAATTATTTCGACCGAAGCTTCGGATTGAAGATAAGGCTGTCGAAGGAAACGGAGCACATACCTGATATATCGCTCGGCCTTCGCGACGTACTGGGAACTGGCGTCTATGCCGGCGAATATCTTGTAGCCTCGAAGCATATCTACGACTTCGATCTCACTACGGGGTTCGGATGGGGCCGATTTGCACAGAGCCATGCCCTGCCCAACCCTTTGGTCTCGATCTTTCCGTCGTTCAATAATCGGAGCCTATTGAACGAACGAGTTGGGTCGGCAAATTTTGGGCAGTACTTTCACGGACCAAATATCGGTCTGTTTGGCGGAGTCATTTGGCGCACCCCGATCGAAAACCTTGCCCTCATCACGGAATACAGCTCCGACAGATACGAGCTTGAGCACCTAAGGGGCAGCTTTACAGTTCGCAGCCCCATCGATATCGGTCTCACATATAGTCTGCCCAATGTTTTGACGATGACCGCAGGCTGGTACTATGGAACCAGCTTTGGTCTGACATTGTCTCTGACGGCAGATCCCTCGCGCGATGCCGTGCCAGAACACGTTGGGCCCGAGCTTCCTGCTCCGAATATTCGCCCTGCGCTTGCGCAAATGCAGTCGCTGAACGAGCTGCTCGAGGGGGCGGCCACGCGCGATGCAGGTTTAATAAAGCCGTGGGTTCGTTTGGCGCCCGGTCAGGCAACTATTGAGGGAGAATTGCGAAGCGCTCTGCTTTCAGAAGGCATTGGCGTACGAAGCGTCGAAACGGTCGGCCATACACTCCTGGTCGAAGCACATGTGTCGAATTCGGGCGAAGGCCAGTGTGGTTCTTACGCAAAACTCGCGGCAGGAATAGATCGAGACCTACGTACCATCGCCCTTTCAGACCCTCTCGACCAATCTGGGATGGTCTATTTCTGCCGAACCAGAGACGAGACGGTTTCAGGGAGCCTCGCGTCACCTGACAATTCGACGTTGGCAGGCGCGGAGGATATCCGGTCGCGAATCATGACCGACTTGGACAAGCAGCGCATTCAAACCGAAGCACTGTCGATCGATGGTGCTTTCACGTGGCTCTACTTTTCCAATGACGCATATTGGTCTGACGCTGAGGCTGCCGGGCGCATCGTGCGTGTATTGATGGCAGATGCGCCGCCAACCGTCGAAGTGTTCCACTTGGTGGCGTTGAAAAACGGCCTGCCAGCCCGCGAGTTTCGGATATCGCGCTCCGCCATGGAGCGTGCCGCTACCGTCACGGGCACCGCGCGAGAACTTGAAGGCGGCATCGCACTGTATTCGGTGCCCCTCTTCAATCCGATCCTTGACGCAGCGCAGACCGAAAGCTACCCGCGCGTTAGTTGGTCCTTTTCGCCAGGCGTACGGCAAGGTCTCTTTGACCCTGATCGACCTTTGGAAATCCAATTGTTTGCTTCCGCCGATGCCTCTGTTTCTTTGACGCCGAATTTTTCGATCGACGGACGTATCGAGGCAAATATCTACAACAACTTCAACTTCGCGCGCCTGTCCGACAGCGTACTCCCCCACGTTCGTAGCGACGCGTTGGAGTACTTTCAGCACGGTGCAAACGGCATCACGAGCCTGAGAGCGACTTATTTCGATAAGCTTGCGCCGGATGTGTTTTATGCAGTACGCGCAGGCTATTTGGAGAGCATGTTCGCCGGCCTTGGCGGTCAGATTCTGTGGCGACCGGATGGCGAACGCCTGGCTATCGGCGTAGATGCTTACGAGGTCTGGCAGCGCAATTTCGACAGGATATTCGGACTCCAGAACTACCATGTGCTGACCGGGCACGTTTCGCTTTACTACACGTCACCGTACTACGGCCTCAATTTCAACGTTCACATCGGGCGCTACCTAGCCGGCGACTATGGTGCGACGTTCGAAGTGAGCCGACGCTTCTCGACTGGCGTCGAGATCGGTGCCTTTGCAACATTTACGAATGTACCTTTCTCGAAGTTCGGAGAAGGAAGCTTCGACAAAGGCATCGTTGTGCGAATTCCACTGGAGTGGGGACTTCCCTTCTATACCCATTCATCGTACGATTTTTTGCTCAGGTCCCTGACGCGCGACGGCGGTGCGAGACTCGACGGCGACGACTTCCTCTATGATGAAACAAAGTCTTCCAGCTACGGCGAATTGGTTGACCATCTCGATGACATTGTATCACCTTGAAATAGCGGTCCGTCGCGCGCGCTCGTTCATTATCATTCTGCTCCTCGCGGGTTGCAGTTCTTCGGGTGGTGACTGGAGCCAGATTCTGGCGGCGGCGGATCACTACTGGAATGACGACGACAACTCAGTATCCGTCGCCCGCGCGGGCGCTATTCCCTACGCGACTATCGGATTGCGTGTCAGTGGAGGGCCCCAACAGATTCTGATCCTCGCGATGGACAATGGACACCAGAGACTCTGGTCCTCGGCGGGCCACGTGAGTTTGCTTATCGGCGACGGCCGTATACTAGCAACGTCAGGTTTCGGTGCAGATCTGTCGGCGCGCCTGTCAGATTCCACGGGCGAAGAACCGTGGCTTATGCCACACACCCGCAACTGGATTGCCGACTTTGCCGATCTGGGCCGCTATTCGGTTCAGGTGAAGTGCGATGTTCGGCCCGCCGGTCTGGATCCGATTGCGATACTGGGACAGCGATTTGACACCGTGCGCGTCAACGAAACATGTCGCTGCCCCGATCTCGATTGGTCATTTGAGAACACCTATTGGGTTAGCCGCGCGACGCAGCGCGTTTGGCGTTCGATCCAGCAGGCCCATCCCAACGGCCCACAATTGGAGATCGAATACCTCCGACCACCGATCGGCACACAATAGCAAAATGCAAACAGCAACGCCGGCCATGAATTTTTGGCCGGCGCTTTGACAGTAAACCGTCGAGATACTCTATATATGCGTCGACGTCGTCGTACCAGCAGACGAGCCGTTTCCGTTGCCGGAAGCAACCAGTCCCGCGCCAAGTGCCACGAAGCCCACGCCAGCAACCCAAACCCACGTCGGTGCACGAAGAGCAGCTTCATGAATACCAGCCGCCTTACCAGGAGGGAGCGCGGCCTGCTCTGAAGCAGCGAACGTAGCCGTTGTCGAAAGCAGCATAGCGAACGCCGCAGCTGTGGCACACATCTTCTTCATGAAGGAATCTCCTCGTATACTTATCATGAGATAACGCGATAGTCGCGGCGATGTCAATGACTTGCGCCGTACCACTGAACGCCAGACGGCGTGGAAAGTGCCATAGCGTGGCATCGGGGACACGCAGCTCGGCCAAGCGTCTCGAGTGGCGTTGCGCGCCCAAATTCAAAATATTGCGCGGTGTTACATGGAAGCTGCACCGGGGGCCCTTCCGCCGGGAAGACAAGAGTTCCAGGCCGCGGCATCGGAAGGCCGTTTTCCGCTCCACCCTAATAGGCACCGTCTTTCGAGATGAGGACCCCGACCGTCTTGAAGAGTATGATCACATCGAACAACAACGACCAGTTGCGAATGTACCAATAGTCGAGCGAGACACGGTCGGAGAACGTCGTCCGGCTGCGTCCGCTGACCTGCCAAAGGCCGGTCAAGCCGGGGCGGATCTGGCGGTAGAGCTTAAACGTCACACCGTAGGAGCTGATCTCACGCGCGATGAGCGGGCGTGGTCCGACCAGGCTCATATGGCCCTGCAGAACGTTGATGAGTTGGGGGAGTTCGTCGAGACTCGTTCTGCGCAGCCACTTGCCGAACGAGGTGACCCGCGGATCGTCCTTCAGCTTGAAATTGGACGTAAGGTATTCCTGGTATAGCGGCGAGTTCGTACGCCGCCACTCCGCCAGCTGCGCTTCGGCATCCTGCGCCATTGTGCGGAACTTGATGCAGGGAAACTCCTCGCCGTTCAGACCTACGCGCGGCTGCACGAACAGTGCCTGACCGCCGTCGCGCCGGATGAGATAACCGAACAAAAGCAGAATTGGCGAGAACACGGTCAACAGCACAATCGAGCCAATCACATCCACCAGCCGCTTCAAGGCCCAGCTCAAACTGCTTCGCGCCGGCATCGGCACGAAGTCGCGGTCGAAGAAATAGTTTACCGAGACCCCCGGGAACGATCGATGGCGCGCCGGTGCGATGAAGGCGACGCCCATGCGCGCTGCCAGCGCGTGCTGAACGAGGTCTTCGACCATCGCGTTTTGCTGATGGTCCGTCGCTACCAATATTTCGGAGCATCCCGCCTCGACGAGCCGCGCCACGATCTGACCGGGATCGCTGAGCGCTATGCTGGAGACATTCGGAAACGCCATCCGGTCGACCGGCTGATCGCCCAGTGGAACGTGAAACCGGACGTCGAACCCAAGGGAAAGCGAACCGCTGAAAGCGCGGATTACTTCGGTCGCATCGAGCCCTTCCACGATCAAGGCCGACGGCAACCACCAGAGCGACACCTGATCGAGAAGATACCGCGCAAGTTGTCGCGACAATGGAAGCCCGAATATGACGAAGATCCAGCTGCTGACTTGCGCGAATGTGGAATAGTAGTGGCCGCTGAAAAACGTGAAGAGTGCGATGGGAAAGGCGACAATGACGACGCTGATCGTGGTCAGCCTCGCGCCCTCCCAGAACGGCAGCCGACGGCTATAGTCGCCCGAGAGATACCGGGCGACGACAAATATCGCGCACATCACGTAGAAGACGTCGACGGGCCTGTCGATCGCAAGAAACTCAAACTTGAGCGGGATATGCGGGACGTCGACGATACGGCGGAAGAGCGTTCCGGCGACGGCAAAGGTCGCGACGTCCGCGAGCGCCAGCACGACGGTTACGACCCAATTCCTCGTACGGCGGACCTGTAACGACGCGCCGTGCGCGGCGGCGTAATCTGCGGTTTCCGCTAAGCTCCAACGTTCGCTCATCAATCCCCCGACCGTCTCCGGCAAATTTTGTCTTCTCAACTCTCAACAGCGTACAAGATCAAACGGCAGGACATCCGAGAATTTGCCGGTAGCAGTCCGATACCCAATCAATTCATATGGCCGACAATAGGCCGCAAATTTGTGACAAAAAACACCGACTTCCCTTACGTTACACTTTTTTGCGCCTGCAAACAGGGTCCATCCAAATTTGTGCGGCCGGTTCACGCACCCGAATTGGTTAATGGGCCAATTTTGGCCGCCGCTGCCGACAGCCCCTATGCCCGCAGACGTCAAACACCCGGTGGCGAACTAAGTTGCATCGCGTTGTTGCTGGCTTCCACCCCAAGCAGCCAACTCATCGGTAAGAGAGGGCGGTTCCGTACATCTCCTTCCCCGATCTTGCCGGCCCTTCCCAGGCCTTGCGTGTGCGGCTGTGTAGACATCCACAATTTGATGATCCAGTGTCAAAGACTACGTTCCAGCGTGGATGCGTCTAGTCATTTTCACGTTTTGTCCCAATCGGGGCGAACCAAAGCCAAGGCCTCTCAATGCCTTCCGCTGAGCCGGGCCAAGTCGATTCGGATGCTCAGAGAGCCGCATTTGCGCTCTTGTGCGTCTGCTTGCACTGGCCGCCCAGCGACGAGACCGACGGGAAGGTTGCCGCGCTGGCCGGCGAGGTCACCGACTGGGATTTGTTCCTTGCACTGACAATGCGTCATCGCGTCGAGCTTCTGGTTGAGCATGCCCTAAGTCGCATACCCCATCCGGCGCCCGAGCGTGTTCGCTCGCTCATTGCGGAACGGGCAACGATACAGCGGCGGAAGAGTCTCCTGCTGGCGGCAGCGAGTTGCGAACTCCAGGCCGCGTTGCTTAAGCGCGGCATCCGGTCGATCGCCCTGAAGGGGGCGCCATTGGGGGCCCTCGCCTTCGGCTCCGTGGCGATGCGCCAATTGCGGGATATCGACATTCTGATCCGTCCGGAAGATCGCGATTTCGCCATTTCCTGTCTTCATGAATCAGGTTTCCAACGAACGACCCCAGCCGGAAGCGCAGGTCCAAGCCTCATGGCTCTGTGGAACAGCTTGCGAAAGGATCAGACCTTCCGTCGCGGTCAGGTCCTCGTCGAACTGCACTGGCGGGCCTCGGAAAATCCGTATCTGTTCGACATCGCCTGGGATCCGGCATCCTGGCGCAGCGTTCCGATCGGACCGGTGTGTGCGCTCGCCGTTCCCGACCGCAGAGTGTTCTTTTCGTACTTGTGCATCCATGGTGCGGTGACGGGATGGCATCGACTGAAGTGGCTCGCCGATGTCGGTGCCCTGCTGGCGCAGGAGACCGCGGATTCGATCCGAGACCTCTTGCAATATGCGGAGTGCCACGGTGCCGGGCGGGCCGTTGGTCAGGCCTTGCTCCTGTGTCGCCAACTCCTCGGGTCGGAGGTCCCGGACGACCTGCTGCAGAAGCTGTCGGCCGACTCTGCAGTCCAGCGCCTGACCAACGGATCATTGACGGCGCTTTACCGCGACGGCGCACGGGAGCGCGCACAGACGGGGTTCGCGAGCCTCGGTCCTGCGTTGTCGCGATTGTCGTTGACGCGCTCCTGGCGCTTTAAGTGGCGCGAGATTGTGTTGGCTGTCGCGAACCCGGAAGAAGCCGCGCGGATCGAGCTGCCGGACCGTCTCGTCCCATTTTACCCGCTGCTGCGGCTGCCCATCTGGCTGCTGCAGCAATGGCGCCTACGCGCCGCGAAAAGCGGTGCGGAAGCCTGACTGCCGTAGATTACTTCGACGCGTGAACCGTTGGCTCAGCCGGAGCTGCACCGAAAAGCTGCGCGTATGCGTGCAGGAGCTTCGGTGCCTCGTGATCCCAGGATAGCTCATTGGCGACCCGGCGCTGGCCGTAGGCGCCCATACGAGCGCGTCGATCCGGACTGTCGAGCAATTCGGCGATCTTATCGGCGAAGTCCCGCGAGTCGTTGGGCTTGGCATAGAGCGACGCTTCCTGAGCGGAGACGCGGCCTTCGGTCATATCGAACTGGACGATCGGCTTCCTGAGCGCCATGTATTCCATGATCTTGTTCATGGTCGACTTGTCGTTCATTTCGTTAACGCGGTCCGGATTCACACAGACATCCGCCGTATTGAGGATCGCGAGAAACTCCTGGTCGGACACCCGCCCGGCGAACCGGGTATAGTCTCCGACGCCCTTCCGCGCCGCGAGCGCGCGCATGGTTTCGAGTTCGGGTCCGCTGCCCATGATTGTGAACTGAATATCCTTGCGACCGCGCTCATGAACCAGATAGTCGACCGCATCGATCAGAAGATCGATCCCCTCCTGGCCGCCTATCACGCCGATGTAGCCCACCAGATAGGTGCGGCCGTTGCGATGAACGGCGTCCGGGGGAAGCTCTTTCAACCGCGCGAGATTCGGTCCGGAGCGGACTACATAGACCCGTTCGGGTGACATATGCCCTCGATCGATCGCAATCCTGCGGTAGGATTCGTTGGTCGCGATCGAGATGTCGGCGAGTGCGAAGGTCAAGCGTTCGCAAAGGCGTAGCACCCAATACAGCGGCCCGCGACGGCCGAACTTCGCCTCGAAAAGCTCGGGGTTGAGGTCGTGGTGGTCGAATACGAATCGCGTCCCGAACAGCAGCTTGAAGAAGGCGCCGACGAGGAAGATCAAGTCCGGCGGATTGCACGCATGCACGACATCGAATCCGCGCTCGCGGCGAACCTTGAAGGCGAGGCGAAACTGGTAGAAGAGCGCGACCGGATATTCGATGAAATAGGCTGCCCAGCCGCGGGCCTCCAGTGGAAGTGGGTGCCGATAGATGTGCACGCCGTCGAGGCAGACATAGTCCTCCGCCGCGGCGAACCCTTTGGGGCAGATCACCGCGACCTCATAGCCGGCAGCTGCAAGCGTGGTTGCTTCATGCCAGACGCGACGATCGAAGGGGACAGGCAGATTCTCGACAATGATGAGGACCTTCCGCTGACCCTCACCAGTTGATGCCGTCATACCGCTCCCCCAGCGCCTCGGCCCCTGCGAGACGCACGAAGTCGATCAGTATCTGATCTGGTCGAAGCAGCGCCGGTACGCGCGCAAATTCCGGCGCGCCATTGCCGACGACGACAATCGCGCCATGGGCAACGGCGTCCTCGAGCGATTCCGTCATCAGCGACGCGATGTGCGGCAGTGTCTCCAGAATGTAGGCCTTGTTGGCTCCGGTAAGCCGCGCGAGATTCACGTTGCGATCGTAGAGGCGCATATCGCAGCCCTTTCCAATCAAGCGCTCGATCAGTTCGACCTGTGGGCTCTCCCGCATGTCGTCTGTCCCCGCCTTGAAACTGAAGCCGAGAAAGGCGACTGCCTTGCGGCGGTAAGACAGGATCCGCTCCACCGCGCGCTCGATCTGCACGCGATTGCTCGGCATGACGCTGTTCAGAAGAGGAAGCTCGAGCCCCAATGCGCGGCCTTTCGACGTCAACGCCCGAAGGTCCTTCGGCAGACACGAACCGCCAAAGGCGAAGCCCGGTTTGAGATAGTAAGGCGAAATGTTCAATTTCGTATCCTGGACGAAGATATCCATCACGGCGTGGCTGTCGATGCCGGCCGCCTTGCAGATGTTGCCGATCTCGTTGCCGAAACCGACTTTGACCGCATGCCAGCAATTGTCGGCGTACTTCACCATCTCGGCAACTTCGAGCGTGGTTTTTATCAATGGAGCGTCGATTCCGTCGTAGAGAGCCGCGACGGCATCGACCGCATCGGCCGCGTCGCTGCCGATGACTGTTTTGGGTGGGTTGAAGAAATCGTGGACCGCGGTTCCTTCGCGCAGAAATTCCGGATTGTTGCACACCGAAATCCGCTGGCCAATCTTTTCGTTACTGGCATGCTCCAAAGCCGGGATCACCATGCCCCGAATGGTCCCGGGCAAAATCGTCGACCGTATGACGACGATGTGCGGCCCCTTCTTCCGCGCAATCGCCTCGCCGATTTCCAGGCACACGCGCTCGACCGCCGAGACATCGAGACTACCGTCGCGATGGCTGGGCGTGCCGACGCAAACAAGCGAAATGTCGCTTGATGAGATGGCATCGCCAACGTCGCCTGTCGCGCGCAAGGAACCTTGCGTAACCGCGGCCGAGATCAGCTCCGGCAAGTCCTTTTCCACAATCGGCGCTTGCCCGGCCTGAATCAGCTCGAGCTTAACGGGATTGAGATCCACGCCAATGACCGTGCAGCCGGTCTTGGCGAAGCAGGCCGCCGATACTGTCCCGACATAGCCGAGACCAAACACGCTTAAACGCTGCTTCCCCATTTCCCGCACCACCGGATATCCGCCGGACCGACGGCCCCACAAGAATTCATCATTGCGCTCAATTTGACAAAACGCTCAGGGGCTTATGTTGAATCGCCCCTATCCCGACCGTTCTCATGGCCCTCTTAGGCAAGTTGCATTGGGATCGCAAGCCTCGTTCGGCGGACCGCATTCCGCGCCGTGCGGTCAAGCCACGCGGATCGATGTCTGGAACGATATGGCCCCGTCGATAAGCGCTTCGCCCGCCAGGGTGACTGTCGGCAACTTGACATCATAGGACGGCGAGTACCAACCCAGGATCGGATCATCCGAACCCGATATGGCACGCCATGCGAAGGCCGAGGGCAGTTCCATGACGGCGGAGCGTTCCGCGCCCTCCGCCATCCAACGCAGTGTCGCCGTGGTGCCGGCGAGATTGCACCGGACCGACGGATGCAAGTGGAAATGCAATCGTGCCATCGTGGATCGGTTGACGCACACAGCGTCTCGGATTTCGACGGTGCGATCATTCCGGTCAAGGCGCACCTCGCGCCGGTGCGATCCGGCAAAAGGGCGCTCGCCATAGCCGTCATGGTCCGCCGACACGCGTGCAACCGGTGTGTCTTCCGCCAAGCCTTCGGCGGACAGCAGGCGCGCCTTCGCATGGCGTGTCCACAGGAACGGTCCACCGCTAACCGATTGATCTTCGCCGCCCAATTCCAGTGTGTTGTGCGCAGCGGTCGAGCGGAAGTAGTCGCGCCAGCGCCGCTCCGCGACATAGTTGAACGTGCCCGGGTCAACCAAAATTGGTTGGCCGCCGACCCGCAATTCGACCGCGAGCGCATCGGCATGGCCATGGGCCGCGATCGACAGATATCCGAGCGGGCCCGCATCAAAGGCGCAGTAGATTTCGTCCGGCGTGTTGCTGGCGGCGCGCAAGACGACGAGCCCCGCATACTCCGCCACGGGCGAACGGACCGGCGGCGGCAGCCGCCCGACAGGCGGCGCGGCGATGCGGCTCCAAAGCCAGGAACGGAGCGGCTGCTCCGCGAGCACCGGCCACCAATCCGCGGCTCCGAACCAGGCTGCACCGAGTCGGAGAAGGTCGACGGCCTGATCGAATCCCGGCGCATCCAGGAGCAGCGCCTGCGCGTCGTCACTATCGCCCTGCCGGGCCGGATGGCCCTTGCAATCGGCCATGCTGGCGAGGCGGAAGAGGATATCCGCTGCGAGATTCCAGTCCGCCGGCGCCCACGCCTCGCCAGTGAGCCTGCTCTCGACCAGGCAAAGCGCGAGAGCTTCGAAGCTGAAGATGTTGTAGCCGCTGGCGAGTTCGCGATTGAGGCCGGAGGGGAAAGTCTGCAAGTGGAATTCCCGCTCGAGCGCCGCGCGCGCCGCGCGCCTCCAGCCCGCGCTCTCGGCGAACCACGGCATCGCCGCCGACGCCTCATAGAGACCGAGGAGCTCGTAGATCCGGTGGTTGTTGGCGGAGGAGCCGAGGCTCGGTCGTCGCGCGAGCAGCCATTGATGCGCGTGGACGCTGCGCACGAAGAGCGGATTGCCCTCGAATTGCGAGGTGGCGCGGGGCCAGTCCGCCAGCAGCCGGCGGGTCCAGACGAACGCAACAAGCCGCATGCCGAGCTCGATTCCGCTTGACCAGTGTACGCCATGGAGGAACGGATTCGCGGCGCACCAGGCGCTGACGTGCGCCGCCGCGGCTTCGGCGTAGCGCGGCTCGCCGCTGAGCCAGTAGGCCATCGCCAGCACCGTCGTGTGGTGATGGCGTGAGAGCTCCCAGACATACTTGGTGTCCAAGCCGAGCCCCTCGCCATGGATGCGTATGGCGAAGGTGTAGCGACCCGCGCCCAGCGAAGCGCCGCTCTTGGGATCCAGTTGCCAGTCGACGTCCGGCGTAACGTCGGTACGCGGTATGGCAAAAGTCTGCCACCGGCCCTCCAGCAGAGCATCGGCGGTTTCGAGCAGGGCCTGACGCGCCGACCCGGGCGCGCCAGGCGCCATCGCTCGGCCGAGGCCGCCGATGAAGCGGCGCTCGCCGTCCAGGGCGCACGGCTCAGGCATCGCACCGCGTGCGAAATAGCGCCGCCGCCAGGCTTGGCGCTTGAGCGCATCCGCCGCCCGCCTGCCGATTTCACGCGGCCCCATCGCGCGAAACCGGCGTATGTACCAGGCAACATCCATGTCAAGAATCCAGGCCGCAGCGGAATGCTGTTTAGACCAATCGCAACGATTTGGCATCGCCGGCTGACGTTCCGGCCCCCGCGTCAGGCCATGACAGCCTCCTTAGCCGGCGCTGCTGGGTCTCCGAATTCGAACGCATCCGCCGGAATGTCGTAGGCGCGCGCCCACTCCTCGAGCATTAACAGCGCCCAGATGGCGGCCTGCCAGTTCTTGGCGCCGCTCTTGTGATCGGCGAGTATGGTATCGAGCGTCCCCGGCGCGAGGATTCTGCCGGAACAGGAATCGGGCCGCGACAGCCTATCCGCCGCGAATCCAGCGAGATTGCCCTTGAACCAGCGCGATAGCGGGACGCGAAATCCCTGCTTCGGCCGCCACAGGAATTCCTCGGGATAATACGCCGCCATCGCCTTGCGAAGGATGAATTTCTGCCGCCCTTGTGGAAGCTTCGCTCCAAAGGAAGTGCGGTTCATTAGTTCGACCAGTCGGTGGTCGAGGAAAGGCGCGCGGACCTCGAGCGAATGGGCCATGCTCATCCGGTCGACCTTGTGAAGCATGTCGTCGGGCAGGCTGACGCATTGGTGCCACAGCGCGATGCGGCCCAGAACGTCGGGCGTGTTGGCGCTCATATCGGCGAAGAGTTCTAGATCGGCCTCCTCGGTCGCCCACGGCGCCAGCCTCGGAAAGTATCGGCGCACGAAGTCGTTGCGGAAAATGGTCTGCTGCTTGGCGATGAATCGGGCAACGGCGGGCAGAGAGGCGTCGGAAATGTTCTGGGCGAGCCGCAAGCGCGGCTCGTTGTCCCGGATCAGACGTGCGGAGGCCCTCAGCGCCGCAGTCGCGGCGCGGCGCAGCGCCCATGGCAGCCTGCGCACTCGCTCGCTAAGCATGTGCCCGCGATAGACGTCGTAGCCGGCGAAAAGCTCGTCGGCGCCGTCGCCCGATAGCGCGACCTTCACTCGCTGAGAAGTCATTTCGGAAAGAAACCAAGTCGGCAGCGCCGCGCTGTCGGCGAACGGCTCGTCCGCGTGCCACGCGATCCGCTCCAGCACGTCCAAATGCTGCGGCTCGACGACGAGCTCGGTGTGGCGCGTACCGAACCGGTCGGCGACGAATTTCGCAAACGGCCGTTCGTCCAACCGGGCATCGTCGAACCCGATCGAGAACGTCTCCAGTGGCGACGAACTCGCCTCCGCCGCGAGCGCGACGATGGCGCTGGAATCGACCCCGCCGGACAAGAAGAAGCCTACCGGCACGTCGGCGATCATCCGGCGCGACACCGATTGGCGCAGAATCCGCAACGTCTCCGACGCAGCGTAATCCGCATCCTCGATCTCATCGCTCGGCATGGGCGGGCGCCACCAGCGCTCGACCTTGAGTCCGGTGACCGGCGCGTAGCGCAGAAGCCCGGCGGGCCCGAGCTTGCGCACGCCCTTGAAGATGGTTTCCTCGCCGACAACATAGCCAAGCGTTAGATAAGAATAGAGCGCCGAAGGATTGATGCGCTTTTCAACGAGGCCCGCGGCGACCAGAGCCTTCAGCTCCGAAGCCAGGATCAGCGCATCGTCTGTCTGAACGTAGTAGACGGGCTTCTCGCCGAAGCGGTCGCGCGCGGCATGGAGCGTGCTCGTCCGCGCATCGTGAATGGCGAACGCGAACATACCGTCGAGGCGCGAAAGACAGTCCGCGCCCCAGCGTTGCCATGCCTGCAGCAGCACCTCGCTATCCGAATGCTCTCGAAACGCCACACCGTGGCTCTCAAGTTCGGAGCGGACGTCCATGAAGTTGTAGATCTCTCCGTTGTAAAGCAGTGTGAAGCGTCCGTCGGGCGAGACCATCGGCTGCTTGCCGCCGGCTAGGTCGATGATGGACAGTCGGCGATGCGCGCCGGCGAGCGGGCCATTGGAGAGTATGCCGTGTTCGTCAGGGCCGCGATGGCGCAGCACCGCGCTCATGAGGTTCAGGGTGCCGTCGGAGAGTGGCGTTGCGCTGTGCTTGGCGTACGCTAGGATAAACCCGCACATGCTCGACGCACTTTCTTAGATGAGGTACTTCCGGTCTTCTACGCGAACGCGCCTCACCTGCGCCGCCATCGGGCGCGTCGCAACCCCTCCCGTGGGGCACCTCGTGGATCGGGATTTTCTTAACCGAAATTGTTGGCGCGCGCAATTGCCGCCGGCACGCGTCGTCCCAATCGCCCACCGCTGCCGCGACAACCTTGCGACCGGACACTGGTCCCGCTTAGATGCCGCGAACGGGCGGCGCGAAGGAGGTTTGCTTGTGCGGAGTCTTCGGTTGGGCGGTTTCCGAGCGGCTCGCGCAGAGCTGCGAGGAATTGGCGCGTCTGACCGATCTCCTGCGGCATCGCGGGCCTGACGGCTCAGGCTACGACCTGGAGCGCACACGCGACGGCAAGTTCCAGATCGGGCTCGGCCACCGGCGCTTGTCGATCATAGATATCGAGGGCGGCATCCAGCCGATGTGGGATGCCGGCCGTAATGTCGCTTTAATCTTCAACGGCGAGATTTACAACTATATCGAGCTGCGCGAAGAGCTGCGCACGCTCGGGCACAGGTTCCGAACGCAGTCGGACACGGAGGTCCTGACCGCCGCCTATTTGCAATGGGGCCTCGAGGCCCTGAAGCGCCTGCGCGGCATGTTCGCCTTCGCGCTGTGGGACACGCGCACCGAGATCCTGCTTCTGGCCCGCGACCAGTTTGGCAAAAAGCCACTGTTTCTGGCGTCGTCGCCGGGGCGGCTGGCGTTCGCCTCGGAGATCGAACCACTGACCAGGACGCCCGGCGTGGATGTGTCGTTGGATCCATCGGCGCTCGATCACTACCTTCTCAATCGCTACGTTCCCGGACCGCTGACATTCTTCAAAGGTATCGTGAAGCTGCAACCGGGCAGCTACGGGCTGTGGAAAGACGGCCGCCTGTCGATCGAGCGCTATTACACGCCGCCTTTCGCAACAATCGTGCCGGACGTGGACCGGCTCGATGAAGCAGTCGAACTCTTCCGGCGCGACTTCGACGAATCCGTTCACATCCGCATGCGCAGCGACGCGCCATATGGCGCCTATCTCTCCGGCGGAATCGATTCGTCCGCCGTCGTCGCGGCGATGGTTCGGCACTGCAGCGGCAAAGTGCGCACCTTTTCCGTCGGCTTCGACGAAGCGGCCTATTCCGAACTGGGTTACGCCAGGACGGTCTCGAACTTCTTTGGAACCGACCATCACGAGTTGACGGTCACCAGCAAGGACTTCTTCGACAACTGGTCGCAAGCGGTTCAGCGCCGCGGCGCGCCGGTTTCCGAGGCTAGCGACATTCCGATCATGCTGCTGTCCCGCATGGCATCGCGGACGGTCAAAATGGTGCTAACGGGGGAAGGATCGGATGAATTGTTGGGCGGCTATCCGAAACATCGCGCCGAGCCGTGGATCGAAATCTATCAGCGGCTGATACCGGGATTCGTCCACCGCGCGATCGTTTCTCCCGCGCTTCGGATCCTGCCGTACCGGCTCCGCCGCGTCAAAATCGCCGGCGCGGCGGCCGGGGAACGGGACTTGACGAATCGCATGCGCATCTGGTTCGGCGACATGTCCAGGGCCGACCGTGACACCATTCTCGGCCGCCCTGCTTCGACGGAGCCGCCGGACGGCTTTCCCTTCTCGGCCGCGCTCGGATCCACGACCCGGCGCACCTTGTTTTTCGACCAGACCTCCTGGCTGCCGGACAACCTGCTGGAACGCGGCGACCGGATGACGATGGCAGCCTCGATCGAGGGACGCATGCCGTTCATGGACACAGCGCTCGCCGCGACCGTCGCGCGCTTTTCCGATCGCTTCCTCATCGGCCGGCCCGGCGGAAAAGCCGTGCTGCGCGAAACGATGATGTCCGTGCTTCCAGCCGCGATCCTCAACCGCCCCAAGGTGGGATTCCGGGTGCCGTTCAGCGAATGGTTCCGAGGCGAATATGCGCCGCTGGTGCGCGACTTGCTGACCTCGGATGCGTCATCTTTACGCCAGATATGCAGCAGGCCGCAATTGGAGCTACTTGTCGCCGATCACATCGAAGGCCGGCGCAACAACGAAAAGGTGCTTTGGTCGCTGATGAATCTCGAGATGTTCTTGCGGCTGTACCGGCCGCAGGGCGCGCGAGAACTTTGCCTGGATGCCGCATGAGCGAAACGGAGCCCCCAGCCTTCGCCTACGCCGACGGACGCCTGCCGCGTCCCTGGACGCCATTCCAACCCTTGCGAACGTCGATCTCGACATAACCGCCCTCCCGGAACCAGCGGCGGAACGTGCGGATCGATTTGGGGCTGTCGTACATGGGCGAGAGCATGTCGAACGTGTCCAAATAGGACCAGGACTTCAGGGACTCTTCGTCCACGTCGGGCAATTCCCGCGAATAATCCGCCACCAGTAGCAGATGCCAATTCAGCGACGCTCCAATTCCGGGAACACGACGTATCTGCCTTGCAAGCGGCCACATGCGGTCGACGTGACGCTTGACGCCGGAATAGAGCCGTTGCGGCTCAACTTTGCGCGTAAACGCGCGCACGGCGTACTTCAGCGGATTCAAGAGAACCCATCGGTAGAATTCATAGATGTCGGCGACGACCTGTCCGCCGGGCTTTACCATCGTCGCGATAGCGTCGAACGCCCGGCGCGGCGCCGGGGTATGCTGCAAAACGCCGAAGCAATACGCTCGGTCAAAGCTCCCCGCCACGAACGGCATTTCGAAGACGCTCGCCTGCACAAGACAGAGATTGCGATACGTTCCGTTTGACCTGTAGTTCGCGTCGACCGCGTTCGAAAAATCGAAGGAACAAATCGTTGCTCCGGTCTTGAGCGCATGCTCGGTAAATCGACCGGATCCAGACCCGACTTCCAGAATCGTCTCACCGCTCAGATTCTCCGGCCACCCGGTCTCGTCGAAGAAACGCTGACGGGAAAGATCATGCCCACTCGTGCCGTCATATTGGGTGCGAGAATGAACATTCCACTCGAGGCCAAAGTTGGACGTGTAGTTTTGCATCGGCACAAAACGCGGGATGAAATTGATGATCGGATATTCATTTCCCGACCGATCCGAACGCAGGACTCCGCTTTCGACGCGCCCATCGATCAAGGTGGTGTCGGCGAGGACGAGACGTTCGCCAGTCTTTGGGCAGCGGAGAAAGCCGATGTGGTCGGGTATCATCACCAGTCCTTTAAACGATGGAGCGTAAGCACGAAACATGCCAAGGCGGGGACAAAACGCATGCCAAATGCGAGCCAACCCGTCAAAGAATGCCGCGGATCCAACTCGGCCCATTCGGGACTCGACGTCATCGACCGGGTCATTTTGCAATCGGCCGCCCGACCGCGGAACTGGACAGCAATTCTTGCCATGCGCGGTCGAGGATCGGCAGGACGGTACTTTGAGTATAGCGCGCCTGGACGATTTGGCGGCCACGCTCGCCCAGTTCGCGGAGCTTCGCAGGTGAACATATCAGCGTTTCGATAGCGGTCGCGAGGGCCTGGCCGTCGCCCACCGGGATGACCAGTGCGCCACCGTCGTCGACGATCTCCGGAATTGCACCCACGGCCGTAACGATGCAAGCTTGGCCGCATGCCATGGCTTCGATCAGCGAGTTCGGGAAGCCCTCGCCGTGCGACGGCATGAGGAATATGTCGCAGGACCGCATCGCATCGAGCATGCGATCATGCGTCAGTATACCTTCGATCTGCGCAAAGTCGCCGAAGCCCTGTTCCAAGATGCGCGCCTGCAAGTGCGGTAGAATTGCGACCAGCCGGAATCGCACGTCGATCCCGCGCTGCTTGAGCGCCGCCATCGCGACGATGACTTCCTCCATGCCTTTCCATTCCGCCTCAGGTCCAGCGATGAAAAGGCAGGCCGGGCTCGATTCGCGATATTCGCGACGTGGGCCGGGCAGCGAGTCAGCGATGGCATTCGGCAGGACCGCGACCGCGTTCTTGCGGCCGAGCCCGGAGAGGTAGCGCCTCCAATTTTCGGATTGGACGACCACCAGCCCGGGCCAGCGCAGCACGGCGCGGATCATGCGCCGGACCCACTCGCTCGAGGAATCGTAAAAATGGTCGAAGGAGCCACCCAGGCGAAACGAAACCGGTATCCGGAATCGCTTCGCCATGCCGGCATAGTAAGCCGCTTCCCAGAACGCCTGAAAATCGGAAGCCTGTACCTGAACGACGCTGGGCTGCCGCAGCACTAGGACGAACGGATATATCGCCATGTGCCACAGCGTCACGGCAACGACGACGACCAGCCGCCGCAAACCGCCGGTGAAGATCGTGCCATAGCCGTATTGTCCCGCGGACGTCCTCCTGCGTGGGCGCGAAGTTGTGAATGGGACGAACGCATATCGTTGTTGGAGCGCGGACTGGGCGAGGTTGACCATGAACGTTGTGGGCCCTCCGATATTGGGAGGCCACGGACCGACCAGCAAGATGACGGGTTTACGATTCATTTCGCGGTTTCACCATGGCTCACTTTACCAACCCAGACCACTTCCACCGGGAGCCGACGAACCGGCACGCGGAACATGCTTTTGCACGAGCTTCAAACCGCGCCGCTGTCGTCCGCCCACTCGCCGGAGCGGCCGCTCCCGCTCGATCATGACCGGCCGCGCTCGAGGCGACGATATAGCCCTGCATAGGCCTCCTGCATCCGTTCGATGGAATACTCGTCCGTGATCCGAAGGCGGCCGCGCGCGCCAAGGCGGTTGGCAAGGGCGGAGTCGCCCAGGAGCGCTGAAATCCAATCTACGATGGACGCGGTGTCGCGATTGCGCACCAGGTATCCTGTCACCCCATCGATCACCAACTCCGGCGTGCCCCCTTCATCGGTAGCCACCACCGGCTTGCTAAGCATCATATATTCGGCGACCGCATTCGGACTCCCTTCGCCAGCCGTCGAAAGCAATACCCCGACATCGAACGCATTGACGATTCGCTCGATGTCCGCGCGGCGCCCTAGTAGCCGCATCCGCGGATGTACGCTGAAGCGGCTCTGGAACTTCGGCAAATCGGGCCCGTCTCCCATCGCCACGAACGTGACATCGTCCCGAAGTTCGATCAGACGAAGTGCTGCCGAAAAGAAGCTTTCATAGTCCTTCAAATGGGAGAAGGAGCCCACCATTCCGACGACGAAGCGCGTGCCGATGCCCAGTTCGGCGCGCACGCCTTGCACGCTCGGCAATCCCGTGAAGCGATCGGCACGATAGCCGTTGTGAATCACCACTCCCTTGCGTTGAGGTATGCGATAGGCGCGTAGGCCCGCCTGACTATTGGCAACCACCACGTCGGTGAAGGGAAGCATCAACCTTGCGCGCAGATAATCCGGATCGCGGAGATCGATTCCAGGCCGGGCATCGCGGATTTGACCGTTGATGAACCGGGCGCCGCGCCACCACGCCATGGGTGCGGCGTACACGGTACACATCGAGCTCCAGGAATGAACGATATCGGGTTTCACGGACTGCAGAATGCGATCGAGGTGCCGATAAATACCGGCATCGAGCCTTCGGTGGCGGACAAGTCTGTACGGCGACAGTTCGAGTTTCGGCGGCAATTCGTAGTGCATGTCGTCGGACATCACCACGAGTTCGCACGCAAACTCGGGCAGTGGAGCGAGTACCCTCAGCAACTCGATCAGCTGGCGCTCCTTGCCGCCGGCGCGAAGGGAATCGATGATCTGCAAGATCCGCACGTTCGCACCTGCCTTCAGCTCATCAAACCCAATCTCAACCAGATCGCCAGCCCCATCGCGCCCAAACGATCCGCGCAATCCAATTAACGCTTGCGCGCCCGTTCCAGCGTCAGGCGCTCCAAGGCGGGAATCAGCTTGTTGGCGACGATCTCGGGGCTATGATGAGTCGTAACGTAGTCGCGACACCGGGCGGCGAGGTCGTCGAAATCGGCCGCTTCCATATCCCAGATGCGTCGCACATTCGCAACCATGTCTGCCTCGTCGCTGGAAACGAAGCCCAGCTTGTTGCGCGCCACCATCGAATTCGGATCCACGCCCATCCGCGTGATCACTGGCGTGCCCATCGCGAGTGACTCAAGAAAGGTGTTGGGGAAGCCTTCCGCGTACGAGGTGCAAAGCGTTGCGGCGGATCCCGCAAGGAGCGCAAAGACATCCTTACGCTTGACGTAACCCAGCAGGCGAACATTGGCCAGGGATTTTAGGCCTTCAAGCGCGGCGGCGGTTTCGGGATCCGGACATTTCCCCATTCCGCCGGCCACATGAAATTCGATATGCGGGAGCTGGCGTGCGACCCGAAAGAGCATTCCAACATTCTTGATGTATCGGAAATTGCCCAGCCAAGACACATAACCCCGCTGCACCCTCGGCTTCGGTCCGCCGGGAACCTGCGGTACGTCGATCGCATTGTCGAGCCGCAAGAGTGGTTTGCGCGGATACCGGCGATGAAATTCATCCCGCTGACGGTCGTTCTGACAGATGACCAGGTCCGCCCGGTTCAAACCGTAACGATATCCCCATTGTTCGAGGACCGTCAGGTAGCCCGCATATCCGCCGTCGGCGTCGCTGTCGGCCGCCGCACGATATACGAAGGGAACGCCCAGCCGCCAGGCGACATACGCCATCATGCCAGTGGGGATGCCGGCGCAGGACTGAATCAGGACATCGGGCGCGTAGGACCGCGCGGCGGCAAGAACCCTCGGCACCCGTTGAGTCACGAATTGAATTCTCGGCGTTCCTCCCGACGGATCGTACGTTTCGACTAAATCGCAGACGGCCTGCGGCCCGACATATTCGTTTGCGCCGCGCCAGGTCAGCACACCCACGCTCTGCCCATTTCGCGAAAGCACCCGAAGCAGCAAGTCGAGCTGGATGCACGAACCACCGGCGGGATGCTGGGCATCGCGAAGGTATTGGGGCAAATCGAAGTCCATGAACACGATTCTCATGCCGAAGGCCGCGCTCCCCCTCGCCCTTTGGTCGGGGCGGCGGCTTTAGACGGTGCGTTGGAATAAAGCGCAAGCCGGGCTGCATTCACATACGCCCCCAACATCGGGAACAGCATCATGTTCTCAACATTCGGATAGAAGTGTCGGCCCGTAATGCAACTTATCAAGAAGCCGATGGGACCCAGGAGCATGACCCAGTAGAGTCCGCTGTGGAGTTTCCGACCGAGACGGACGGCCCAAATGAACCATGCGAAGAGAAGGCAAAGCAACATTCCGGTCATAATGATGCCATTGTCGAGGAAAAACTCCAGAAAGGCATTATGTGCTTCCGCCACCTGCAGCGTCATCCCGCGCTGAAGAAAGGAAGAAATCAACATACCGTGAAGTCCCACGCCCCAAAATAGTCGCGACGGATTGGAGAGCCATTCGACAGCCAGGGGCAGCCAAATCAAAGTGTTTCGCCCGGACAGGAACTGCGCGAGCGAGAACTCTGAGTGAGCTG
Organism: Pseudomonadota bacterium; assembly: GCA_018241025.1. Taxonomy (GTDB): domain Bacteria; phylum Pseudomonadota; class Alphaproteobacteria; order Micropepsales; family Micropepsaceae; genus Rhizomicrobium. The sequence continues at coordinate 43,031 of JAFEEQ010000017.1, read as the reverse complement.
CGAATCCCTTGAAGAGAAGTCGAAAAAGTAGCGAGCCAAGAAAGATGAAGGCCGCCACGCCGATCACAGGCGCCCACTTGAACAAGGTGCCTGCCCGGCCCGTAGCCAACAACGCCAATACGCTGACCAATATAAAGATGTAGAGCGCCGTGCGAGCTTGAACGATTATAACGGCAATCAGCGCCAGAAGATATACGATCTGGTACCAGCCGCCTCGCTTGATGGACATGTAGACCAGTGCCGGGCACGACAATTCAAACATCGTGCCGACGTCGGTGTAGTGCATGTTTACCGCGTTCTCACAGAGCACAACCATGCCCACCCGATTGGTGGTCAACAGGTATTGCGGGTTCAAGATCGCCATGGCCAGCAAAATAATGGATAGCAAACCCATGGCCAGGACAACCGCATCGAACAGCCGGGTCATCGCGGCAGGTCTACTCATGTTTTTCACAACGAATAGGAAGGTCGACGCATAGAGAAAAGGGCCAATCAGAGAATTCTTCACGTAGGAAGCGACGTCAGTGGAGAAAAACTTCGGAAATACGGCGTTAAACGTCGCCAGATGCGGGATCGAACGCAGGAAGCAGATCGCACTGAACCCGGCGAAAACCAAGAAAGCCAGTATCGCCCCACGCTCCAGTGGATCTACAAACTTGTAGGACCGGCGATCCAGCGCGAACCCGCCCATCATGATCAGTCCGAGCAGGACCGGTAGCGTGAGCCCCGACAGCAGAGGTGCGAAGTTCATCAAGGGCAAGGCTGCAAAGGGTATCGCGGCCACAAGGAGCAGCAGGCAAATTTCGCTCAAGGCGACCGTCCCAGAATGGATGGGCGACGCCGAATTTTTGGTTACCGCGTTGGCCCGCATCTCTCGATCCGCATACGCCATGTTCAATATCCCGAACCGCTGCTTCTCGAGGCACCGAAAACCGCCATGGGCCGGCCGATCCTTCGCAGGAGGCTCGCCAGAAGAAATTCAAAGCCCGGACGGTTGAATATATAACTCAGAACGGCGAACGAAACGCACCATACCGTCGCCGCGGCCGCCGACCAGGCGATTGCACTGACCGTGTCGCTGCCGTGGGGCATCGCGAACAGGGCCAGCAACGTACCCGGCGCCGCCATGACCAGGTTAACCAGGGTGGTGCGGAACGAAATTATCGTCTTGGCCTGCCGGTAGATCATAACAACCCCGAATGAGGTGCTGACGGCGCAGGAAATGACCCGGGATATGGCCACGCCGATGATTCCAAGCAGCGGCGCAAGCCACAACGCGAGGCCGAATATGGTCACCGTCTCCACGACCGCGTACCATATCCGAACTTTGCCCGGAACAAAGACGTAAACCGTTCGATCGGTCGCGACCGAAGCAAATCGCACCAGCGCAATCATGAGCAGCACGACGGCAGTCCAGGTAGTGCCCGCATAGCGCGGCCCAGCCAGGACTATCACTGCAGAAGGGGTTATCGCGGCAATCAGCAGGACGAATGGCACCATCGATTGGGCGACCTTTTCGTGCAATTCCGTGACCTTGTCGAAGAAGAACTGTGCATTGACCGAGCGCGCCAGTCTCTCCACCGCAACACGGTCGACGGCCGCAAACACAATCATGACGTTTGCGAAAATGGTCTTGGCCACAAAGTATTCGGCTAGCGCGGCTGGCCCCAGAAGAAGGGATATCAGGATACTGTCGCCATCCCCGCGCAAATAGGAGAGATAATTCCCGATATAATAGGGAAGCGAATCCATCACGAGCTTGCGAATGGGATAAAGGGCCGGCAGCGGCCCGAGAAAAATCTTCCGCACAAAGTAGAAGCTGATCGCGGCCATGACGAATTGCGCGACCACGACGCCTGCAACGACGCCCCAGAACCCGAGCGCGAAGTAACTCCCGATCGTCAACACCGACCGGACGACGGGTTCAAGAGTCTGGACGATCGCCGTCTGCGAATATTGTCCGCATCCCCACAAAATCTGATCGGCGATGCGCGAGATCACATAGGCCAGGAACCCCGGAACCATCATGGTGACGATCCATCCCTGCGACGGATCTCCGAAGACGACGATCGCGATCTCACGGTGCGCCAGGACCGCCGCCAGAGCGGGCACTATGGTTCCCAGCAGGATCAGAGCCGAGGTCGTGACGACGAGGCTGCGCGCCCGATCGTAGTCCTCGCGCAGAAGGGACGGGAGTTCGCGCAGGAATTGCGAGAACATTCCGAGCGTGAGGATCAGATCGCAGAGCCCGGCCAGCATGAGAAAGACGGGAAACACCGCCAGCTCCTGCTTTGTCAGGAACCGCGTAAACAGGACGATCGACGCAATGCCGAACGATTTCGCCAGCAGCGAACCGACAAGCACCTTGGACACGTCCCGGACCGCGCTACCTGCCACGGCGCGATCTCCGGGAAGCCGCCAGCCGGACCTTGCGACCCAGCAAAGCGATCGAAGCACACATCCGCGACACCTCCGCCCGACAAATCGACCGATTCGCCTGGCGCTACGATTGAGCCGCCCCGTCGGTCGCTCACGACGCAACGGGCACCGAGACCCGCTCCCAGTTTCCTGGACCGCTTGTAGCCGGAACACTTCAATCCTGCGAGCGGCCGCACGGTTGCGTGGGCCGGATATTGCACGGCGCCCCCCGGAATTCCAACCCAAATCGCTGAAGCTGGACCAGACGTCAAACCGGCTGCCACGCTTTCGCCCACGACACGAGCATCATCACGATCCACAGCTTGTAACTGTGATCCGCATAGTCTTGCTGATGCTCGCGCCACGCCATGCGGGCGGTCGGTACGTCGATCAAATCGCCCACGATCGTCGAGTCGTCATACAAAAGGCTCTCACCCCATTCCTTGAGCGGCCCGCGCAACCATGCCTCCAGCGGAATTCCGAAGCCTTGTTTAGGCCGCGCGACAAGAGGTCGCGGCACGTACCGATCCAGCACCTTGCGCAATAGCCACTTGCCTGTGGCGCCGCGTCGCTTCAGCTCGACGGGAGCGCGGGCGGCAAATTCCACGATGCGGTGATCGAGCAGCGGAATGCGGCCTTCCAGACTGACGGCCATGGACGCACGATCGACCTTTGCAAGGACGTCGTCCGGCAGATAACTGCCCGTGTCGAGGAACCCCATCCCCGCGAACGAATCCGCCGCCGCGTCGAGATTCCCGCCATAGAGAAATGTCGGATTCTCAGGCAGCGGCGGCCGGCGTATGATCATGTCCGGCCATAGCTGCACCATGCGGGTATACAGGCCATGCTTGTTGCGCGTCGCAATGCGGATGGCGATTTCCCGCGCCTTCAAGGCGCTGACCTTGCGGCCCATCGGCAACGACGCAGACCTTGCCATCAGTGGCCATGCGTATTGCGGAATCGTATGCACGATCGCCGATATTGGTCCCCACAGCACGTCGAGTGCGTGGTTGCGGCGTGCCCAGATCCGCTCGAACTTGAAATAGCGGTCGTATCCGCCGAAGAGCTCGTCGCCTCCGTCGCCCGACAGCGCCACGGTGACATGCTGCCGCGTCAGCTTGGACAGGAGATATGTCGGAATCTGCGACGAGTCGGCGAATGGCTCGTCGTACATGGTCGGCAGCATCGGCACGACGTTGAGCGCGTCCTGTGCGGTCACGTGCATTTCGGTGTGGGCCGTGCCGATGTGGCGCGCCACCTCGCCCGCATGACGGGATTCATCGTATTGGTCTTCCGCAAAGCCGATCGAGAAGCTGCGGACGCGATCCGTCGACTGATCCTGCATCATCGCCACGATCGTCGACGAATCGATTCCGCCTGACAGGAATGCACCCATCGGCACGTCCGCGCGCATCCGCAGCTTTACCGCGTTGCGCAGGAGCGCGTCCAACTCGTCGATGGCCTCCGCCTCCTCCATCGGCTGCGGTGCTGGCCGCGGCAAGATCCAATACGCCCGCTTCTCGGGGGCCGTGCCGGCCGGTGCAGCGGCGCGCACCTTGAGATAGTGGCCCGGCTCCAGCTGCGCCATCCCCCGATATATGCAGAGCGGATTGGGAACGTAGCCATGCGCCAGGTAAAGTGAGACCGCTGACGGTTCGATGCGCCGTTCGAACGCGGGGTGCGCGACCAGCGCCTTCAACTCCGATGCGAAAAGGAACGTCGAACCTTGCCAGCCGTAATAGAGCGGCTTTTCTCCCATCCTATCGCGCGCGAGATACAGTGTGCGTTCCCGCCGGTCCCAGACCGAAAGCGCGAACATACCGTTGGCCTGCTTGAGCATCTCCTCGAAGCCGTATGCCGAGGCGGCTTCGACCAGCACCTCAGTGTCCGAGCTACCGCGCCAATGGGGGGGCGTTGCCCTATCGTCGAGCCGTCGCCGCATTTCCAAGTAGTTGTAGATTTCGCCATTGAACGAAATGACCCATCGTCCATCGGCGGAAGTCATCGGCTGCGCGCCCGTGGGGGAGGTGTCGATGATGGCAAGGCGGCGATGACCAAGGGCCAGTCCGCTTTCGGCGTCAACGAAGGTGCCATCTCCGTCGGGGCCGCGATGCGCCACCTTGTCCGTCATACTCTTTATGAGGGCGCCGAGCTTGTCTGAGCCCATCGCGCCGGACTTGTCCAGAAAACCTACAATGCCGCACATGAGCCCACCGGCGGAGAGACGCCCCGCATCGCACGTTCACATCCGCTTGCAACGTCTCGCGGGCTCCGCGACGTCCATCCCCGCTCCGCCCGCATTCTACTTCGGTGTGCGGACCGCAACAAACTCGTCGCAGCCGCTGCCCCATATCCCGATCGACGGGGGCTGGACGCACTCGCGCACGATCTCAAACCCCAGCCCCTTCAGAAACTGCGTGACTTCGTCGGGCGAGGCGGATTCGTAGGGATACCCGCCCAACCAATCATGGACATCATGCGACCAACTCATGCCGCGGGCGCGATAGTTGCGGATATAGGCAAACGGATTGCGTCCGTGCCGCAGTATATTCGCGCAATTCAAAAACTTGAAGATGCCCGAGATCATGGCTTGAACGACGCGCGGGGCATGCGCATAAAAATGCTTTTCGCGCTTCCAGAATCCACAAAGTGGCGTCTTCTTGTAGAGCGCCAGCGCAAAGTATCCACCTGGCTTGACCATCGAAGCCGCGATACCGACCGCACGCCACATGTCGCCCGTGTGGTGCAGCACGCCCCAGCTGTAGACCACGTCGAACTGCCGCAGCGTGCTTTGGGGTAGATCGAACACGCTGCACACCCGCGCATTCCATTTCAATCCCGGCGCAAAGCGCGACAGCATGCCCGTGGTCGCCGTGACCGAGTTAGGATCGATGTCCGTCGCCTCGATTTCCGACACGCCAAGGCGGCTCGCCGCCACCGACGAAAGCCCGGAGCCGCAGCCAATGTCCAGAAACGTGGCCCCCTTCAACTCATCGCCGGGGAAAAGTTTGCGCATTCCCGCTTCGGACTGCGCAACCCTGTCCTCATTTACCACCTGCGCAAACGACTGCCAGTTCTCGCCGAAAGCGAAGTGTTGATCCAATTGCAACAAATTCGACATGAAATACCGTAGCTCCACTTGGCCGGGAAATACTTGGCACGCAGGATGGCTGCCTTCAAGCGGTTTCCCGGGCCGCTACGGCGCAAGCGCCCGGAGCCGCGCCCGTCAAGGTGAGCGGGGCACGGACGGCGGGCTGCCGACGCGATCCCAAAGGCGGCCAGAGGTTACGATTTGATGGTTTGCGTACCGGATGGAGACGACCTCATGGTGAATCCGGTGCGGATCGGGACTATCACGGTAGATTTGGTACTGCGCGTAGGGTAGGTCTCCGATGAACCCTAACGGCCCTAAATAGCGGAGGACTTGCGCGCCATCCATATAGGCGTCCGCATGTCCGCCAATCCTGTTGAGCGGGTCCATGACCAATCGCACGACCATGTCGTGCCAAATGCCGCGCTGAAGAGGCTGTTCCGACCGGTACACGAGATGCGGCGCGTTATTGGGAAAGAGCTTCGTGCCATGGATCTCAATCGTGACGAAGTCGTCCGGCCGCAATTCGAACTGGATGGGCACGGCGCGCGCGTGGCTCGCATTCCAATCGCTGTGAATGTCCGCAAAGATCAGCCAGTCGTAGCCAGGTGCAAGGCCAGTGAAAGCTGCCCCCGGCTCGAGTAGGAAGGAGAATGCCCACCATACTTCCCTCGACAGCGGCAAGGGCTCAGATGTGGCGCCATAGAGCTTGGTCGTAGCCTGGATCATAGTCCGTTCGACGCTTATGCCATTTTTCGCCTCGACCGGCCATTGATCACCGGCACGCAACTCCAGCCGTACCATCTGGGCTTGGTCCGCGGATGGCCAGACCTGACAGGAACAGGGCCGGCCCGCATTGTGTGCCGTCCAGGCCTGGGCCTTACTATCCAGCACCCCAAAGGTGAATCCGGAGCCCGGACCGCCATCGACGGCACCGTTCCGCGATATCCAACGCTGTTCGACCGCGCGTACGGCCGTTCCACTGCAACCTGGTAACAGCGCGGCTGCGGCTGATAACACTTTCCGTCGCGATAAGACCATGGGAGAACTCACCACGCGCGCGCCCTTTTGCCAACACCCGGAGCTGCCAAGGGGCGGCGCAGCCGAAACAGCCTGAAGCGTGTTGCCCGTGCCCCGCCGTCGGGGATTGCGCGCCTGGAATTCTTTACCCCTTGTGCCATCACATTGAGTTAATCTCTCGACAACGGCCAATCGATCCGCAATGTATACCCGAAATCGCGGTAGCCTGAGCAGGAGCTGATCTCGCCGTGTCAATGCGCATTGCAATTGTGGGACTTGGCTATGTGGGCCTGCCCGTAGCGGTGGCTTTCGCCGAGGCCTTTCCGGACACGATTGGGTTCGACATTTCCGCCAAGCGTATCGCGTCCTTGAAGAAGGGCGTGGACCTCACCCAGGAGATAGAAGGCGACCGCTTGAAGCGCGTCGGGCTTTCGCTGACTTCCGATCCGCGGGATCTGCGCGACGCGGACGTCTTCATCGTGTGCGTGCCGACACCCATTCACAGGGACCGGCGCCCCGATCTCGGACCGTTGCGCTCGGCTTCGGAAACGGTGGGTAAGCACTTACGCAAAGGCGCGATTGTGGTTTTCGAGTCCACAGTCTATCCAGGCGTGACCGATGAGTTCTGCGGGCCGATCCTGGCCAAGGCGTCGGGCCTGCGGCAGGGAGTCGATTTCAAACTCGGCTATTCGCCCGAGCGCATTAATCCGGGCGACAAGGAACACCGTTTCGAAACCATCCAAAAGGTCGTTGCCGGCGAGGACCCCGAGACGGCCGCAACCCTGGCGCGCCTTTACGGCGCAGTAGTCCCGGCGGGCATCCATGTCGCGCCGTCGATCAAGGTGGCGGAAGCCGCGAAGGTGCTCGAAAATACGCAGCGCGACGTAAACATCGCGCTGATGAACGAGTTGGCGCTGATCTGCGATCTGATGGGCATCCGCACTAAGGACGTGTTGCAGGCCGCCGGCACGAAGTGGAATTTTCTGAATTTCACACCGGGCCTCGTCGGCGGCCACTGCATCGGCGTCGATCCCTACTATCTGACCTCGAAGGCGGAGGAACTGGGGCATCATCCGGAAGTGATCCTCGCTGGTCGGCGCATCAACGACTCCATGGGGGGGTATATTGCGCGCCGCACCGTGCGGCTCCTCGGCGACTGTACGCGGCCTTTGCGCGATGTTCGGATTGGCGTGCTGGGGCTGACGTTCAAGGAGAACGTGCCCGACATCCGCAACAGTCGCGTCCCCGACATCGTCGCGGAACTGCGCGCCTTCGGCGTCACCGCGCTCCTGCACGACCCGTTGGCGGATCCGGCCGAAATCCGCCACGATTATGACCTGGAAATCGCCGATTTGTCGCGCTTCCGCGATCTGGACGCCCTTGTGCTTGCGGTTCCGCACCTGCATTACCTGTCCAATCTGGACGGATTGTTCGGAATGCTCTCTGCGGGTGGCGTGCTAGTCGATGTGAAATCCGCGCTTGCACCTGCGGGGCTCCCCGCCGGCCTGCGCTATTGGAGCTTGTGAGAAGCGTGACCCGACAAGTCGTTTTGGTGACCGGCGCCGCCGGTTTCATTGGCTCCAACGTGGCCCAAGCTCTGCTCGCGCGCGGCGACATCGTCATCGGAGTCGATAATCTGAACAATTACTACGATGTGAACCTGAAACGCGCGCGTCTTGCTCGCTTCACACAGAACAGTTTCACCTTCCGCAAGGCCGACATTTCCGATCGAGAAACGATCCTGAAGCTGGCCGAGGAGTTTCCGGAAATTACAGGAATCGTCCATCTCGCGGCGCAAGCCGGCGTACGCTACTCGCTCATCGATCCCTATGCCTATGTGCAGTCGAACGTCATGGGACAGGTGGTGATGCTCGAGCTCGGCAGGAAGCTGCCGCAGCTGAGGCACTTCGTCTATGCAAGCTCATCCTCCGTCTATGGCGGAAACGACAAACTCCCCTTCTCGGTGGACGACCCGGTCGAGAAGCCGAACTCGCTCTATGCCGCGACCAAGCGCACCGACGAGCTGATCGGCTACACCTACGCTCACCTCTTCAATATCCCATCGACGGGCCTGCGCTTCTTCACCGTCTACGGTCCCTGGGGCCGCCCTGACATGGCCGCGTTCATCTTCACGCGCGCCATCCTGGCCGGCGAGCCCATCCGGGTGTTCAATTACGGCGAGATGTGGCGTGACTTCACCTATATCGACGATATCGTTAACGGCGTCGTCCGCGTGCTTGATCGGCCGGCTGACGGAACCCCGCCGAATCGCGTGTATAATCTGGGTAACCATAAGTCGGAAAAACTCACTGACTTTATCGGGCTGATCGAGACGTCGCTCGGCAAGAAGGCTCAGATTCAACTCGAACCGCTTCAACCCGGCGACGTGCCGTCCACCTATGCGGACATCGAGGCGAGCCGGCGCGACTTGGGCTTCGAGCCCATGACCCCCATCTCCGTGGGCATTCCGCGGTTTGTTTCGTGGTATCGCAACTACTATGCAGTCTAGCGGCTGCACGAGCCGATTGGTCAGGCGTCCTTGCGCGGTCGATTGACTATGGTAAGAACCGTCAAATCGGGGAAAAGTTGCCAAAAATGATCTCCAGTGGCCGCCTTTCCCGGCTAGAGTGGGACGTTCACACTGTGGTAGGGCGAATCTGTGTTTCGAGAAGGTGTCGCCCAGCGAGAGGAATCGCCGGAGGGTACGGTCGTTGGTGCCTCCTAAATCTTAAGCCTGCGGCGGATGCGCGCTGATGTCTGATCTTCTGGACGACGAACTCGAAAAATCCAGCGGCGGCGTTCTTGATCTGCTGAAAACCGTAGTTCCAATTTGGCGACAGTTTCGGCTTAACTACCGGCTGTTGTTGTTGCTTTTCCCATTTTTCTTTTGCGGGGCACTTTTGCTCATTGCCACGGCAAAGCCAACCTATACAGCCACGGCAGTACTCGGCCCGACCGTCACGCTTTCGGACACGACCGGAGGCAACAATATTCAAAATCTCGCGCGGAGATTTGGCGGCGGACTGTTGGGCGGCGCTGGTATGAGCGATACGTTCAGCGAATTTACGGCACTGCTGGATTCGAACAGACTCAGTGGCGCACTCGCGCGAAACCCCGCCGTGATGCACGTCGTGTTCGACACGCAGTGGGACAGCGATAACAATCGATGGAAGTCGCGAAGCGGCTATCTGGCCGAGTCAATCGATGCCATAAAGAGACTCATTGGGCGCCCAGTCAAAGCCGAACCCGATCAAGACGACCTATTGAAGTTTCTGGAATCTCGAATGGTGACTAGCACGTCACTTGACACTGGGTACGCAACAATCTCGCTGACGTTTCAGGGTCGGGAAGAAACCACCCAGTTGCTAACTCAGATTCTTAAGACCGCCGATGACATCATCCGCGAGGATAAGAGACGCGACGTCGCGGCGCGTATTGCTTACCTCCACAGTGCATTGGGGAATCTCGCCGTAACGAATGAGAGGGACGCATTGATCCAGACATTGTCGGATCAGGACCAAAAGATGATGATTATCTCGTCCGATCATCGATACGCGTCGACATATATTGATCCGCCTTACGCACCCGCGCGGCCCTCTAGCCCCAACCCGTACGAGGATGTCCTCATTGCGCTGGTGCTGGCCGTCGCAACTTGGTTTGGAGTCGTATACTTTGCACGTGAAGGTGGCCGCGTGCACGGATTTCTCGAATGGCTTGGCGGGCGCCACCGCAACGCTCGGGCGAAATCCAATCATATGTCCGGACCCGCAGGCGCGACCGTACACGTCCCGCAAGTCTCACAACGCAAATGACAAATGACGTCCCGAACATGTTGGCGAAGTCGTCAACGTATCGACTACCGGGTTCGTCGCCTACGTGGCGCCCTTTGCAACTTCGACCCGCCACTGACGGACCGTCTCTGCCAGCCCACGACAGGGTGCTGGGGCGCGATGTAGGATATGTTTCGATTCCATAGGCGCTCGCCATCTGAGCCCCATTTATCCGCGCAATTGTGTGATCCCGCTATTTCGAATGAACCGCCCAGAGCTCCCGGGCCAAGAGTCCAGCCGACACACCAATAAATGTTCGATGCAGGGGCTCAATCCAATTCCGATTTACACTTGGCTCTATAGCCAGCGGTACACAGCAATTCCGATGACCGCCCAAATCCCCCGCATCCGCTGAGCATGACGTTGCCCCCGAGGATTTATCCGGGTTGAACTGGAGTCTGGCCCTTGAAGGAGGACCAGACGATGAAGCGCAAGAGGTTCACGGAAGAGCAGATCACTGGGGTGCTGAAGGAGCACGAAGCGGGAGCGGCGACGGCCGATCTGTGCCGCAAGCATGGGATCAGCGCCGCGACGTTCTACAGCTGGAAGAGCAAGTTCGGTGGCATGGATGTGTCCGAGGCCCGCCGTCTGAAGCAGCTCGAAGGCGAGAACGCCAAGCTGAAGCGGCTGCTAGCCGACTCCATGCTGGACAACGCGGCGCTGAAGGATCTGCTGTCAAAAAAATGGTGACTCCCGCCGTGGAGCGAGAAGCGGTCGCCCATCTCAAGACCGTCCATGAGATGAGCGAGCGGCGGGCGTGCCGGGTGATCGGCTGCGTGCGGATGACCATCCGCTACCGCTCGCGCCGGGTGGATGATGTGGCGCTTCGCGAGCGGCTGCGGGCTCTGGCCAAGGAGCGGCGTCGCTTCGGCTATCGCCGGCTCCACGTCTTCCTGCGCCGGGAGGGCTTCGTCGTGAACCACAAGCGGCTGTTCCGCATCTATCGGGAGGAACGGCTGATGGTGAGGAAGCGTGGTGGCCGCAAAAGAGCCCTGGGAACGCGGGCGCCGATGCCGGTGCCGCTCAAGCCCAACGACCGCTGGTCGCTCGACTTCGTCTCCAATCAGCTGGCGAGCGGCCGGCGCTTTCGCATCCTGGCGATCTTCGACGACTGAACGCGGGAGTGTCTGTGCGCCGTCGCCGATACCTCGCTCTCCGGTCAACGCGTCGCCCGCGAGCTGGACGTGCTGCTCATCACCCGCGGCAAGCCTGCGACGATCGTCAGCGACAACGGCACTGAGCTAACCAGCAATGCCATCCTGACTTGGGCCGACCAGGCTCAGGTCGGCTGGCACTACATCGCTCCCGGCAAGCCGACACAGAACGCTTTCGTCGAGAGCTTCAATGGCCGGCTCCGCGACGAGTTCTTGAACGAGACCCTGTTCACGTCCCTGATGCAGACGCGCCTCGCCCTCGAAGATTGGCGGCGCGATTACAATACCGTACGGCCCCACTCTCGCATCGGCTGGCTGGCGCCAGCCGTCTATGCCGCAAATCTCACCGCAATGGGCCAACGCGCTGCGCTGATCGAGGGGCTCCGCGCCTTGGCCCATTGCTCCGACTGTGCATGATGATAACCGCCAGACTCCGGAAGGCCTTGGATAAGAGCTGGGGGCAACGTCAAGCACAAGACGACTCGCGTTGGTCGCGAGCCATTCCAACAATCGGGAGGGCCGGCTCTGTTGGGCATGAAGCGGCAGTGCGGTGTGAGAGAGATCGTGAAGAGACATAAAATGCCTCCTTCGGTAGGCCCCTCGCAACGATCCTCCGGAAACGTAAATAACCGATCAGGCCTAGAGCAGCCAACTGCGCGACCTGTCGCCCCAACAGGAGCACAAAGGCCGCCTCCTGTCGGCGGCCCGTCTTCTCAGCCGCGCCCATCTGGAGGTCCTTGTCATCGAGGCCGAAGCCTTGAGCGAGGGCTGCGACTAGACGCGGACGTTGCATCGTGGATCCGCGTCGCGCTTAGCTCAGCTCCAGCCGTTCCACATTTGCGGCTCCAAAAAAGAGTGGCGAGCCTGACCGCATCCCGTTAGGGGGTAGATCAAGCCAAGTAGGGGGCGGACTCACAGGCTCACCGAAGACTTTGAAACATCGCACCCGTCAGAAATCAACGTGCGGCGAGGGAATTCAGCGAAGATATACCCGTTATGGGTAATTTCAACTGAAAGCAAGCCTGCCCAAACGACCACTTCCCTATGCTTGAGTGCGCTGAGACAGTCGCAAATCGTGGCCACACGCAGTCCGATTTGCATTCCAAGCGGCATGCGCTTACGCGCAGCCGTTGGGCATAGCTCACGAAACACCTGGGTTGAGCGCGCGCACTTCTAAAACGTGTTGGCGGGCCCTGAGTTCAAGTTGCTATGCGCTCGTCTGAGGATGTCTCCTCGCTCACGGCCGTGGACGGCTCGGCGCCCGGCTCTCCGTTCCTCAAACCACGCACCAATCCTTCCAGTCGCTTTAGCTCGCGTGTGACCTGATCCAATCGCGAATAGATGCCAAATAGCATCACCACGACGACCACGTTAACACCCAGCCCGACCAACAACATCATCGCGCGCCCCTCCTTCGACCGTTCGAGGAATAACAACCCGCGCTCAGCGTCAACCGGCCGATGCGAGCACAGCCTCGACAATGCGGTCCTGCGTAGCTTCGTCGAGATAGGGGTGCATTGGCAAGCTGACGACAGTCTCACCCACGCGCTCGCTAACCGGTGTTGGGGCGCTTGGATAGCGCCGGTAGCCTGCCTGCTTCGAGAGCGGGATGGGATAATAGACAGCCGTCAGTATGCCCTTCGCCTTGAGATCGGCTTGCATCGCAGCGCGGTTCGACACCTGGATTGTATATTGCGCCCAGGTTGACTGCGCGCCGGCTATCACATGCGGTGTTTGGATGCGGTTCGATTGACCGAGTGCAGAGTTGTAGCGCCTGGCGATCCCCTCGCGCCTCTCGATCTCGTCGGAAAAGATCGAAAGCTTCTGTAGCAGCACCGCGGCTTGAATCGTATCGAGCCTGGAGTTCAAACCGATCCGAACGTTCTCATATCGATGGCTACCTTCACCGTGGTTTCGGATCGAGCGCAGAAGATCGGCCAATTCGTCGTCATCGGTGAAGACCGCGCCGCCGTCGCCATAGCACCCAAGGGGCTTGGCCGGAAAAAAGCTTGTCGTCGCCGCATCGCCAATCGATCCGGTGACCTTGCCATCCAAGCTCGCACCGAACCCCTGCGCGGTGTCGCACAGCATCTTCAGGCCGGCACGGCGGATGATCGGCTCCAGCGCGCGATAATTGGCGGGCTGGCCGAACAGATCGACCGGGATGACGGCGCGCGGAACAATCGCGGCCTCGCGCTTGATCATCGCGATCGCAGATTCCAGGCTGGCCGGATCCATGTTGTAGGTGTCGGGCAGCACGTCGACAAAGACCGGCGAAGCCCCGACCAGGGCCACCACCTCTGCCGTCGCAGCAAAGGTAAAGGCTGGAACGAACACTGCATCGCCCGGTCCGATGTTCCAAGCGCGCAGAACAAGGACTAAAGCATCCGTACCATTGGCACAGCTGACGCAATGTTTGGCGCCACAAAAGTCGGCAAGTTGGCGTTCAAGCTGCCTGACCTGCGGCCCCATCACCCACTGCCCACTTTCGACGGCCGCCAGGATCGCCTGATTGAGCGGTTCGCCCAGGCGCTTGCGCTGGGCCTGAAGATCGATGAACGGGATGTCGTCTGCCAAGGTAGGCTCCGAATGCAGGGCGAACGGCTTTTAAGCGGCAGGGCACCGCGCGCGCGACACAAGATATGTTGCGGATTGCGTCAGGACGGACGGAACAAGAGGCAAGCATCGCCATAGGAGTAAAAGCGGTACTTGTTCCGTATCGCCTCGGCATAGGTCGCGTGCATCCGCTCCAGGCCGCAGAACGCACTCACCAGCATGAACAAGGTGGAGCGCGGCAGGTGAAAGTTGGTCAGCAGAACGTCCACGGCGCGAAAGCGATAACCAGGCGTGATGAAAATATCGGTCTCGCCTTCGAAGGCATGCAGACGTCCATCGGCGTCCGCCGCCGTTTCCAGGGTCCGCAAGGATGTCGTCCCGACGGCGACGATACGGCCGCCCGACGCGCGGACGGCATTGAGGCACTCTGCCGTTTGCGCCGGGAGGAAGGCCCACTCCCCATGCATGCGGTGCGCCCCGGTGTCCGCCGCCGTCACCGGCAGAAATGTCCCCGCTCCGACATGGAGGGTCAGGCGTTCGCAGCCGATGCCGGCATCGCCAAGCGCCCTGAAGAGCGTGTCGGTAAGATGTAGTCCGGCGGTCGGTGCGGCGACCGAGCCGAGCTTGTCGGCAAACGTCGTCTGGTAGTCGACCGCATCGCGCGCGTCGACCGGGCGTTTGCCGGCGATATAAGGCGGCAGCGGCAACTCTCCTTCGCGCGCGATCGCCGCGTCGAGCGCGGCGCCGGACTGCGCGAAAACAAGCGCGATCTCTCCACCTTCACTGCGCTCGACGACGGTGGCTTCGAGCGTCGTTCCGAGAATGAGCCGATCTCCGGCAGCGAGCTTGCGTGCCGGGCGCGCGAAGCCGAGAAACCGGTCGGGCGCAAGGCGCTTGTGCAGCATCACCTCGATCTTTGGCATCGTCGACGGCCCGGCATCCCGTGCCCTGCGGCGCCCATGAAGCCGCGCCGCCATGACCTTCGTGTCGTTCACGACGAGGCAGTCGCCACGGCGAAGAAATCCGGGCAAGTCCGCGACAAAGGCATGGTGACGCTCGCCCGCCGGATCGACGACGAGCATGCGGCTCGTGCCGCGCGGTTCGGCCGGGCGCAACGCGATCAGCTCGGACGGCAATTCGAAGTCGAAAAGCGACGTGTCCATGACCGTTGCGTGCGTCCGCCGGTCGGCATCGTGCGGCGATAGGTGGTGAGCCCGGATGGGATCGAACCATCGACCCTCTGATTAAAAGTCAGATGCTCTGCCGCTGAGCTACGGGCCCCAAAGAGGCGCGGAACATAGGGATCAGGTCAGACCGCGTCAATCGGCGATTGATACGACTCGGACGGTTTGATGACCGCCGACACCAGATCACATTGATCCATTATCCCGAGACATTTGGCACATATTGCCGGTGTTAGAACTTGGCCAGACCAGCCGAGCCAGGAATCTTTGCGTCAACGCCACGGGCTCCCTTCGGCGGCAGGTCCGACTTCCCGCTAGGGGCCCGGCAAATGGCCCGGCCGCGATGACAAATCGATGGGCAGGCCCAACCGCGTATCGAAACTGCAGGCGTAGATGACGTTCTGCCAGGCGCCGAAGCCATTTTGCAGCATAAGTTTGTCGCCAATGTAGTCGACCTGCCCAAGCTTCTGGCCATGGCGGCCATGCCAAAGTGCGCCTGGAACGAACTTTTCCTCGAGCCAACCGTTGGTCCAGCGGTAGTCGTATCTGGCGCTATTTTCGATGGCAGCGACACACAACGGAATGGCCTCTAGCCGAAACCGATCGCCCCAACAAATTGCATCTTTCCGACAGCGCTCTTCTTCGCGGACGTCTTGCGCGTGTGTGAAGGCCGCTTGAATGGCGGCGTCGACTTCGCTCTGGCTGCGCGGACGACCTTTTAAAATCTCAAGCGTGTCGCCCGGACCCTCGCGATCGCCGAGCTGTAGCCGCCCATCCTTGAGAATCCTAAAATGGGATCCAAAATCGTCGTTCGTCGAAAAACGCTGGCCAACTCTCTTGAGCCGATACGTCATCGAACTGCCACCCTCGAACTGCACCAGCGCTTCGTAGCCACTGCCCGTCTTGCGAATTGTGACGACTTCACCAGCCTTATCGATCGGTAAAACCCAGCGACCAATCACCAGTCTTTCCAACGCCGCGTCCCTGCTCGCCGCAGCGTCCCGTCGCGCCTGTTCCGCCGCCGCGGCAGCAAGCTTTCGCCGGCGCGCCTGCTCTGCTGCTGCCGCTACCTTTTCCAAATAGCGCTGGTACTCATCGCGCGAATTCGCACCGACAGCAGCAGCGGCCAAGAAGGCATCATAGCTCACAAACCCTTTGGCGCGCAGATCACTGTCCCTCACCGACATTGACAACGCCATTGTACCGAAACCAAGCACGACAATCGCGCCAAAAAGGAGCGCAGTGGTCCACGTGTTCAGCGCAACACCAGCGACTCTTTCGACCAGACTGCCCAAGCCCCGCCGACGAAACAGCCACATAACAAGTCCAAGAGCGAGGACGATGCTCGCGCCGTGGCTCAACAGCATCTGTAGTTGCGATGTAGATGGAAAAAACCACGGTCCAGCACAAATGCTGACCGCAAAAAACCAAGCCAGGGCCAGAAAGACATACTTCACTTTGCGCATGCTCGCCCCCAGTCACTACGTTCTGTAGATATCTATACGACCATAATGTACATATCACATGCCAAACCATAGGAACAAAATGTTCGTATGGTTTTATTCGGTCAGAATCTGTGCGCCTTTGCCCGCGATCTTGGATTGTCTGATGCCGAAGTCGCTCGACGCGCCGGTCTGGCAGAACGCCGCTTCGGGCACTACGTCACGGGCCTGCGGGAGCCAAACCTCGATGCGCTGCTGCGTATCTGTCGCGCGCTTGGCTGTTCGCCCAACGACTTGCTCAATTGGGACGGTCACACCCGCCGCCTCAACCCCCACGAAAAACTCGAAACACGTCTCGTGTCGGCAGCACGCACCCTGAGCCGGGCCCATCTCGAAACCCTTGTCGTCCAGGCCGAAGCTCTGGCGGCAGTCGAACGCTAACGAATTGTTGGGGCGGTTGCGCGCCCATCGCTCGCGATGACCCGAATAAGCGTTTGTGCGGTTTGCAAGGCTAGGAGCTGGTCGTTCAGTGCTTCGGCGGCTTCGCCATAGCGCCGCTGCGCGACAAGGCTCTCTGCCACCTCGGCACCACGGGCGCCATTGCGCAGATGGTCGGCGATCTCGCCGACCCAAACTTCCAACAAATGCGCCATCATCGGCCATTGCCTCCGCCCGCCATCGTCTCCGCCCAGAGGTGCTGGGCAACTGGTAGCGGATCCACGCCCTGCGCACGCCACCAGCTGGCCTCGTTGTGCGAGGCATGCAATGCATTGTGATGCGGCACGCAAAGCGGAACGGCGAACTCGTCACTAACCTTCTGCGATAACCCACGCGGCTGCGCGAAGGTGACGTGATGGGCGTGACACGGCCCATCCTCGCAGATCACACACGGTCGAGCGGCCACCATGGCGAGATGCTTTTTGCTACGCAGGCGCCGCTCGCTCGGAACCAGCAACACGCTCTTGTCGACCGAAAATCCGCCCGAGATCTGCGAGCGCCGGGTTGGTGTCGCAGGTGCAGCGTGCCGCGCACGACCGTCGTCGCCGGCCGCAGAGGCCAAGCTCGCTGGTTGCGCGACCACAGTCCCCTGCCCGGCGCTGCCAAATCTCGCCTGGACTTGCGCCAACGGGTAAGGCGGGACCGATACAAAGGGCCTAATTGCACCGCCCGACGCCGCCGGTAGGGTCCCAGCGATCGCGTTGGCGTCTCGGGAAGGACCCTCCTCGGCCCCATCGCGAACTGGCGCCGCGGCGTCTCCTGCCGCCCCATCGGCACCCCGCGGCGGATCGGACAGATCGACCTCGGCCAAAGACACCGGCGCTTCGCCCTTTGCCGGTGCGTCAAATGTCGGCGCTAGCCGAGTACATTCTTCCAGTGCCTGCATGCGCTGTGCAACGAGGCGTTCCAAAATATCGACATAGTGCACACCCTTAAGGGTACGAAGGCCACTTTGGGTCCGCAATTGGCGCAGCGTCGCCGCGTTGAGATCACGCAGCTGCCGGACCGCCGCAGTGTCGCTCGCCGCCGCGCAAAGTTGCCGAAACGCCGAACAAAACGCTTCGGCCGATCGCACCGCAATGGCCTTGCCGTCTCCGGTCGCAAGTTCAAACGTCGCGCCGTTTTCGATCAAATCTTTCTGCTCGGTCACCCGATGCTCGGCGGAGGCGCCGCGCAAAGGATCCCCCGCGCGCTCCTTGTCATGCAGCAGCAAACCAAACCGACCGCCAAACGTCGCAAGCGCTCGCTTCGTTGCGTCGGTTTCAGCGGCTTTGAGCGCACGTTCGTGGGCATCGCCTGGCGCAGCAGCGCTCGCTTGGCCGAACCCCGTGCCTTCGCGCGTTATGGTTTGGCCTTGCGCCCGAACGCGCAACCGAACCCGCACCGCATAGCCGCACTGCGTGATATCGTTGCGCCGATTGTCGAAGACGCAGTCGACATCTGCGGTCTCGCGGTCCCAACCGTCATAGCCGAATATCCGGTTGGCCTCCGAAACAGCAAACCATCCCTCGATATAAGAAAAGCTCCGCTCGCCCTGAACCCGACGCTGCACACGGGTTTCATCCAAAGGTGTCGCGAGCTTCTTGAGCTGTCTGTGGCTAAACCCTTTCATCGGCTCGACACCGTGATATAGGGCTGGCCCTGCACAAGGCTTGCGCCGGCCACCGCATCACCTGCTTTGAGCGCTTCAGCGACGGCAGCACGGTCGACTTTCGGCGGTTGGGGCACCAAGAAGCGTTCCGGCAAATCCCGTTCATCGCCAATCTGGAGCCGAATTGCCCCTTCCGAAAGCGAGACGGTAAAGTCCACCGCCTTCAGCCTCGACAGCCCCGCCGCACCCATCGCCCATGCCGCCAATTGGCGTTTCTTCTGATGGCGTTCTTTGAGCCGCGCCATGCGCGCAGCCATTGCGTCGACCCGCACTTTAAGCCCGGTGATGAGCGCGTCGTCGTCCAAGCTTGAGCGCACGATCTCTTCAATCATCTCCGGAAGATCGGACATGCCCTCCAGCGTATCAGCCAATGTCTCATCGTCGAGCGGGCCGTAGTCAGACCGCAATTGCTCCATGAGAAGCTGGTAGTGCGCCGCCTCTTGACGCAAAAGATCAGTGTTCATCGTGCGGCGTCCTCTGCGTGTCTTCCACCGAACAAGCCCTTTCCCATCCGGGCAGCACCTCGGCTTGAGGCAACCACGCCGCCATCGCCACAACGAGGTCGAGGGCGCGAGATTGCGTGCTAACGGGTCTGGCAATTTGTTGTGCCGTCATGGGTCACCATCCTTCTCTGGGTTTTCTGTTTGTTCGATTTGCAATTTGAGCTCGACCCTGCGCAGGTCATGCAGCGCAGGCAGATGCTCGACAAAAACCGCGAGCGCAGCACGGGCTTCAAAGATCGGCATGCGCGTTCCGCACGCCAACGCCTCACACCACAGCGCATCCGACAGCTCGTCGCGATGCCAGGATGCGCAGCGTCCCCCTTCGACGAAGAACAACATGTGGTGCAGAACATCGAGCCGATCGGCCCGCGGAATGCCTGTCAGGATTGCCTGAAGTCTGGGCTCTTGCGCCGCCAGCTTGGTCAAAGCCATCCGGCCGCTACGTGTAAACCCGTCGATCGCATAGCCCGGAATGTCGCCAACTGATGGCACCTCCGCGGCGGGCTCGGCAAAGACCTCACCGAGCCCACCGCAGGCTTCCGTCGCGGCGATCCCTAGTGGTAACAACACAGGCAACAGGCATTTGGAAAGCCGCGCACCCTGCCAGCACAATTCGACAAGAGCCGCATCGGCCAAGCCGCGACCTGCCATATCGTCCAGCGCGCGCTCGCAGGCGTCCAGCACGAGCGCGCGAAAGCTTCGCCGTGGCACCGGCCGCTCGCAGGTCACCAGCAGCTTGCGAGTATCTAGAACAAGCGGGACAACCGTTTCGGACAACGAGCCGCCCATACGCGCAATATCTGGATGCCGCTTCGGCTCGGCGATGAGCGCCGCGGCGATCGCATAGAGATCATCAAGCCGTCGATCTTTCGGAGTTTCGCAAAGCCGATCGATTAAATAGCGAAGGATTCTCGCTTCACCTTGGGTCTTGCGAAAATTGCGTCCCGCCACAACGGCAACAACCTCCGCCGTGACATGAAGGTCGCTCTGGCCGAAATCCTCGAAGGCGCAGACGCACAAGCGGCGCCACAGTCGTTCCGGATCCTGTTGCAACAGCATGGCTGCCGCTGCCTGCGCGTGTTCTCGATCGGCCCGACGCAAGGCCTTTTGAAGGCAAGAACTCGCGATATGTACGTCACGTAAGTCGCGCGCGTCTCGATCGGCCCATGTTCCTCTCACTTCAATCGCCGCCGCCACACGATCCCGATAGTGATCCAGTGGCGCAAGCTGATGAGAGGAAAAGCACATGAAGTAACGATAGCTGATGACCCACTGCGGCAAAGAAAAAAGCGCACTATGCAAGAATTTTTTTGAGCCCTATGATCAATAATCACAAAAAGCAGTTTTAGTCAGCAATCGCGACGGTTCTTAAAGAACACGAATTCTTCTAGCGCCATTCTTGAAAGACCTAGCAGCTAGGAAGTCGCGTGAGATGCTATGTATTGAATAGCAATGCCTATATGACGCTGTCCGATACCGATGTTCGTCCTCAGGTCAAGTGGGCCGGCGTTCGATTGGCCGAAGCACTCGAACACGCGTTCGAACCTTAACCGCGTGGTGCTGCGATGGATCGAAGGTTACATATTCCCACCGTTCGCCGGCCCCATTGGAACGCTTGCGATCAGCGTGTAAACTGGCGCGGATGAGCCTTCTTCCGCCCAGGCTGTCGAGGGCAGGCACAAGATCGCGGAGCAGCCAAAAGTTTGAGATTGCACGGCTTTCTCCTGAATTGGGTCAACGAGGACTCATGACGGATTTCTAAGCAATGGGTCTTCTGGTTCGATTGGAGCACAGATGAATATTTCCTCATCAATTGCCATGTCACTGGTTTGTGCTGGGCTTATGAGTCTTCCATGCGCTGCCAGTACGAAGACCGGCGATAAGATCGAGAAAGCCGGCACAATCGTAGCCATTGGCTTACCCATCGTAGCTGGTGGCATCTCGCTCCTTCATCACCGCGACTGGAATGGCGTGGCGGAATTGGTCGAGTCTACCGCCTTGACGGTTGGCACTTCGCTCCTGCTCAAACAGATTGTGCACGAACGGAGGCCCGATTTCTCGGACTATCAGTCGTTTCCTTCGGATACCGCCGCCTTGGCCTTCTCTCCGGCCGCCTATCTTTGGGATCGATATGGCTGGCAATACGGCGCACCAGCTTTCGCAGCGGCGGCATTCGTCGGCTATTCCCGTGTCGAGGCGAAGCAGCACCATTGGTACGACGTAGCCGCCAGCAGTGTGCTCGCAATTGGCATCAACTATGCCCTAGTAACTCGCTATCATGAAAACGACCGCTACAGTGTATCCGCCATCTCCGACGGCGACAGTGTTGGCGTCCGAGTATCGATGAATTGGTGAGAAACATGGGGGGCGCTCGGCATATTGCGCATCTTGCAATCATTTCGATGCTGCTTTCCGGCTGCGAAAGTCTTGGTCTTCCCGACCAAGGCTTCGTCACGCGTGATATCGGCGGAACCTTCGGCAGCATCCTTCACGATACGTTTGAACCGTCGACCGAATTAGGTGGCGATCATCTACCAAGCGGCAATATACGATCGCTCTCACAAACTACCCCCATCGATGAATGTGAGCGGTCGGCCCGCGAGCGCGCTAGCGATGTCAACGTGCAAGGATTTGACGCCGACACGCAAAGAAAGGTTTACGAGGCCACTCTGCAGGACTGCCACAAGTGGTCCGGGTACAATCCAGTAGGCGATTCAAGATCGACACGGGGCCCCTAGAACGCAACCGTCTGCGCTCGATATCCGCGATCACTTGCCGCAACTCAAATGCGCCGGCAACGTCGAAGAACGGACTCTCCACGCGATTGGATGAGATCAGGGGTTCAGGTCAATACCGATGTTCGTCCTCGGGTAAGGCGGGGCGGCGTTCGATTGGCCAAGGTGCCCGATCGCGCGTTCAAACCGTAACAACGATGGACAGCTATCGTCCTAGGTGGGCAGCATTCGCAATTCCGCCATTTTCCGTTGGAAATTGCGGTCAATGGGAGACGTGTTTGAGGTACCCGATCTGGTTCTCGACGGTATCGTCCAATTTCGGATCACCGATCAAAGCGAGCAATTCGAGATAGGCTTCATAGCGAAGAGCCCTTGGCCCCTCATGCGCACGCCACATCGCGGCAAGCAGGGTCTTGACGTCATCATCCGTGTCGGGCGGAAAGAGATCTTCTGGCACCGCAGGAAGGCTATCGTCTACCTTGAAGTGCCCCACAACACTTCGACCTGTGGCATCGCGAATCTCAACAGTATAAGCGCCCGGCACGAAGCTGATGGGATGGCTAGCGATCGCCAATTCGCAATGCTTTAGATCCATCACGTTGACCACGGTTCGCCCGTCAGGCGCGCGAACAGCAACGGCATAGGGCGCAACGCCGCCTCTCCAGGCAACGCCAAAGCGCCTTGGACCGGCAGCAATGTGCGCGCTGCCGTCGGCAATACCATCGATGCCAAGCGCAAGCGGCGGCGGCAGAGCATCGGGACCGCGTGCGCCAGCCGGCGCACCGGGCAACTCGTCGGCTGCCGCGTCGCGCGCAAAGGCGCTACCGATCATCGCAAGCAGGTTGCGC
This sequence comes from Pseudomonadota bacterium, assembly GCA_018241025.1. Taxonomy (GTDB): domain Bacteria; phylum Pseudomonadota; class Alphaproteobacteria; order Micropepsales; family Micropepsaceae; genus Rhizomicrobium. The sequence goes on along the minus strand of JAFEEQ010000017.1, from coordinate 20,101 downwards.
AGACGCGTGGGAAGAACACGCCACCCTTTGTGCACGACGTAAGGCCCGCTCGCGCCATCGACCACCGGCAAGCTACCGCCAACGCTGAGCACGATATGGCCGCCGGCGCCCTTCAGCGCCACAACATCGCCCGGATAGAGCGGCCGGCCAAATTCGACAGGTTCATCACGATTGCCGTGATGGATGACATAGTCGGTACCGCGACCAGAAAAGCTGACCACAAATCCCGTGGGACCAGGCAGCGGCGCAGCAAATGTGGAAGCCGCGCACAACGCCGCGCCGAGGATGCCAGGCAACAGCTTTGCCGTCATGCCCTACCCCCACGCAAAGGCTGGTTCCTGTCCTTCGGCACCAACCGTACGACGAAGACGACTATAAGCTGGGTCAAGGCGAGCGCAAAATAGCCAGGCCCGCCCGATACCAAGGTCAGCACAATCCACCAGACCGCCGTGATGACAATGGGCAGAAGGACTTCAACCCAGCTTGCGAGATAGCGTTCGAGTGTGACTGTGGCAACCGCACTGACCAGCGACAGAAACAGAGTCAAAACTAAAGCCGGCCACCAGCCCGTATCGCCCTCCGGGCCAAGATCGATCATCCCGCGCAAATGGTTGACGATGATGAACGAGCCCGGCATTTCGCCAAGCGGTGTCGGGTGCACGTCGCGGGCTGCATCATGGGTAGCACCGATCACGACGATCGCATCGCGCGCCCAGCTCACCAAATCGCCAGACCCGCTATTTGAGACAGCGAGATAAGGCGCCGCGGGAAGCACGGTGTAGAGCGGACGGGCCCGGCCAGTGCGATCGCTGACCGTCTGCTCCGACAGTGTCATGCCACCGGGCCATTTCATCGTGTAGCGAACGGTTTCTGACGGTGCGAGCCCCCAAACAGAACGACCACCCAAGATGAGCGGTGCGGCCAAAGTGACGGGACCTGCCGTCCGCGCAGCGCCTGGCGTACACGACCAATCGGGCGCGGGAAACGCGAGCCGCGCCGGGCGCCCAGTGATCGCCGCTTGGTACGCGTTGGCCGCCCTGACCGCGACCCCTGCGACAAAGACCGGCCGCCCAGCCGCGCACAGACGCATGAAGGACAACATCCGGCGAAACTCGCCATGCTCGCTTGCCGGCGCATTGGCGATCATCCAACGCAGCGATGCATGGCGCTCGACCGTCGCGTCGAAGGGTGAGCGCAACAGGCGATACGGCATCTCCGGCGTCGCGCCCGCAACCGGCTGGCGCAAGAGTAGTAGCGGCAACCCCTCCTCACCCACCCTATCCAGCGCGGCATCGAGCACAGCATTTTCCGCCGAGCCCGCCGTTCCGTTTATATCAAGATCGAGGATAACAAGGAGCGGATGCACGGTGGCCAGCCGGCGCAGCAGCAATCCGATGCGGTCATGCGGCGTATGGTCAGGCCGACCAAGCGCCACATAGGCGTCTTCGTCGATCGCGATCAGCAGAAGGGGCGCCTGCAGCACCTGCGGCGCCTCGGTGTCGGCGCGGATCGCCATGGCCACACCGCGCGACTCGGCAATTTGATCGCCGAAAAACGGAAGGTCCCGAAAGACCCACGCGACCGTGAAGACCACTATCGCAACCAGCACCGAGACCCCAATCGCCGCCGCCAGCCGGCTGCGCAGGATTTGCCCGACTTTTCTCAGCATGCTGCCCTCAATCGCCCGGATCGCCGACAACGACAAAAGGCGCCCAGAAATAGGGATGGCCAAAGCCCGGTTCGGCGCGAATGCTCGCCTCTGCCTGCGCCAGCGCCCCGGCGCGCGAATGGCTGGCAGCGTAGTCTTTGAGGACGACGGGTGTCAGTGCCGCAGCAGCGTTGTCATCCAGCTCCCAATGACTGACCAAAAGTGCGCGCGCCTTGGCATGGAAAAATGCCCTGGCCAAGCCGCTCAGCGGCAGCGCATTCGGCGACCCGTCGTCTGCCGCCGTGTTGCAGGCTGAAAGCACGACCCAGTCTGCATCGAGCGACAGTTTCGCAATGTCGCCGATGGTCAAATAGCCCTCGTCATTTGCAGCCTCCGTCCCAACCGGCGTCAGCACGATGGCCAATGAACGTGTCGGCGCACGCGCTTCGCCGCCACCAGGGAGAGGCGCCGCTGATGCGGTCGACTGCGGCGTCTCAAACCACCCGGTATGGCTCGCAAAGGCCACAATGCGCGCGTCGCGCAAGACCCCGCGACTATCGAGATCGCGCAACACGGCCTTGGTGAACTTGTCACCAAGATAAAGCGCATCCGATCCCGCCCCCTCGATCTTTGCATCGGTTTCGAGCTCGCGCCGCGTTCCCGGTAGCGCCGAAAAGCCGCCGCGCAAGTCCCGTCCGCCATGATCCAAAAGTTGCGGATCGCCGAAGCCAAGAAAGGGTTGGCGCCCCTCAGATCGTGGTGCATAGCGGCGCAAGGCCCGAAGCGCTGCAATCGAGGGCAAGGTCGCAAACCGGTAGTCGTTGCCGAGCCATGGCGCACGGGCGAGGCCGCGGTCGGACAAATCCACCGGCGGACCTTCAAGGAAGGTCTCGAACGGTACGCTCGCAAGTGCCGCATCGGGCATGAGGAGAACCTTGTCGCCTTTGGGGATGAATTTTGCCACCGGTGCGAAGACGAGACCTTCGAGTTGTTGCGCCGATTTGGCATCGAACGGTGCAGTATCGCCGCGCCCCGGAGCCGTCAGCGATTGGCGTAGCGCCGTTGCAAGCCTCGTCGCATCCGCCGTCCAAGCAATCGATTGGAGAATAACGGGCGCTCCAGTTTTTCCGATCACCGCGGCATTGAGCACATTAAAGGTCTCAAAATAGATGACGATGTGCTCGTCCGACTTTAGGATGCTCTGCGCCTCCGCAACACTGAGCGGAGCGGGCTGGATGAAATCGGCATAGTTCGCGTACGATTCCTGGAGCACCCGGTCAATGTCGGCGATACGCTGAATGTCCGGGACAACACCCGCAGAACCGCCGCTCGCCACATCATTCATTAGGTCGATGGCATTGCCGTTGGTAAGGGCGCCAGTAACCTTGGCAAGGCGATCTTCGCGCTCGCGAAGCAGCGCTGCAAACGCGTCGGAACCCGTCGCGAGCTTTGCGGTCAGCGTCCGAGCAATATCCCCGACGTTGTTTTCGTGGAGCACCTGGATCGTTTCAAACAGCTCGGCAGCGATATCGGGCGACGGCGCAGCGCCGCCGACGCCAAATAGTGCGACGGCTCGGATTACATCGGCCGAGATCGTGTTGCCCGAGGCTTTGGCTATCAGGGTCTGCATCGTGGCAAATAGTGCGGCATCGCCGCTGCCAAGTCCTTGCGGTGGGCCGGCGCTTTGGTGCATCGCCTTGCGAATGAGCTGAAGCGCCGCATCGTAGCGCTTAAGACCCTCAAGGGTATAGGCGTGCTGCACCTGTGCCGCTGCCAGCGCGCTGCCAAAAAGTGAGAGCGCCGGCGGCAGGCTCGCGGCAGCGTCCTCGGCAGCTGCAGCCTCGCGCTCGGCTCTCGCCCAATCCGGTGGCCTGCTCTGCTCATAGATGTTTGCCAGCAAACCATGCGCCGCGACGTCGAGGGACGCGACGATACCGGCCAGAACGGCGCGAGATTCGGCCACGTCCGCGTCGCGTCTAGCGCTGCCTTCCTCGTCGCCATAGCCAGTCTCATCTTCGCTCTGCCTCTTCATCGCCCGCAGATATTTATCAAATATCGCCGAGAGGCCGTGCGCATGGTCCAACGCTGCCTCAGCTTGGCGGCGCGCTTCGCCAAGGTCGCCAGCCGAAAGCCCGCGCTGCGCCGCCATAAGATCGATCCTGGGAAGATAGAATTGGACTGCCAGGTCGCTGCTACTTCGCGCCTGTCGATGAGCCGCCTCGAACACCCGCTCAGCCTTATCGTACTGGCCGTCGAGGCTGAGCAGACCTGCACAAAACAAGGCGAGACTGATGCGCCCGAGTGCCGCGCTCCCGGTACCCGACGCCGGTGCCTGAATATAGCCGTCGGGAACCGCAGCTTCGACCCTGTCCATGTCGCCGCCGCTTGAAAGGCAAGCCTCTTTGACAGGACCAAGCGGACCTAGCCGCCCGTCATCCTGGCCGCGAGCCACCTGTGTGGATGCCGCGATAAGGGCCACTGTCGCAAGCAAGGCGCAGGCGCGCGCCCATCCGGTCTTGCCCATATTGCGCCCCCAAAATGACGGCAGCCATGTAAGCGCATATCCTTTGAAGCTTTCAACACTGGCTCATGACAGCGTCCTGACGCCAACGTGGCTTCCCACGCAAAGCGGCGCGGCGACCTGCCTCTGACAGTGACAAACGACTGACGAAGGGTCATGTTACTGGCGGTCTTGGGCCGTTACTTCTTGTGTCCGCACGACGCCGATCGCCTCACCCCCGTGCGGCTGGCCTATTCTTCGCCCAGTCACCAGCAATAAGCGCCCTTCCTTCGGCGCTCTTTAGGGCAGCCACGCACTGTAGACACAGATCGCGTCAGTCATGAGCGGATGCACCGCTGGGCAGATCATCGTCTGGCCGCCATCTTAGATCGTGCAGAATTTCGAACAGATCCGACACACGTTTGTGCGATGCCCGTCGAATACGCCGCTCCAGCATTTTCAGTAGCGGCCGTTCTATGTTGGCGTGCACTGCAGACGAAACCGAATTTTGTGACCCAAAGACCTTTCCGTCGTGTTTCTTAGTCAGAAAAATAATTGGCTGGCCAACATAGAATCGCACGTACGCCACCACGCGACGCGATATTCGATCGGTCGCCGTAGCGTGTCACCTACCACAACGAGCCGCAAAATCTCATCGACCAGAGTAGAATTTGAGTCGAATGCACGCGGGTTTTTGCAAAGTGCTCGTATCACGTCATGCTCGGCTATCATCTCGACTGTAAGCGAACGTGCCTCGCTGCCCGCTGCAATTGCCGCGTCGACCTCCAATACCCTTAGCAGCGAGCTATATATCTGACGGCCGTCCCACGGCGTTGCGACAGGCTGGTGCGTGTGCAACGGCGGGTTCTGATCGCCCCGAATATGTGCGCGTGCAACATGGCGCAGCCTCCTGAGCCGGGTTCTGTCAGTCAAGACCAGGTCGTTCAGCAGTTGATCTATGTCCGGCGCATCCCGCCAGCGAGCGCCACTACAAAATCCATGTTTCAGGCCGTTGGCATTTCCTTTTGGTGCACCTGAGCGAGGCGCGCCACCATGCGCGAAGCACCGTCTCTTGCCTCGTTCCGGTGGTCGCTCGCACAAGCCTTCCCGGCACTTGGCGCCACAAATCGCTAGGCTCGCCGCCATCTCATGCAGCATCATGACGCCGATCTGCGACGAACCCGCTGTCGCTCATTGTCGGACGCTGGCGCACCCGCTCGGGCCTACATACCACGACGACATTGACCTTCGCTGCCTCGAGGTCCAGCGCCAGGCAGGTCACCTCCGCAGACTTAGAATGCACCTTCGTAGCAAGCCGTTCCCAGCGCATGCATTCCTGCGAAGACGGAACACTTTGACCGAATATCTTGGCACGCTCGCAATAGGCGTAATCTCCAATATGCGCCCGCAAGCCTCTCGCTTTTCGCGTAAGACGGGCCGCTACATCTTCCAAGTCTTCCGAAATATCCTGAAGGCCCACAATCAAATGCCGAGCCGGCGATCCGCCTGGCCGCAACATGTCCTCGATCTTTGCGCCGAGCGCAACCGATGGACCGCTTATCGAGATTTTGATTGTCTTACCCAGTCGTCGCGCGCGCCACTCGGCCAACGATCGAGCAAGCTTAAGGCAGACATCAAGGTGATTGAAGGCCAGGCTGGCTACCTCGACCGCACTCTCCGCTGAGGAGTCGAGCCGAACCAAGCGATCAAGAGCACCATGCATAAGGTACCGCGAATGCAAAAAGCGTTCGACAACTTTCCGCTCGCTTTGAGATCCATCTTCCAAGAACGGTTCGACGATCTCCGGCGTCTGCCAATCGGGCACCGTAGCGTCGCTGCGATCCAATTCGACACCGATCTCTTCGGCGCGATCATGTAGACCGTCTGACGAGCTTGCCTCGCAGTGTCCAAAATTCTGGTCGTTCAACCTGACCTCCAAATCACCTCTGCGCCACGATTCTAGTTGCAGCGATGGCAAAAAGAATCTGCTCAGTTCGTTCGCCATTTGATTTTCATGGGTTTTTGATCTCGGACAGAACTCCGCGACGGCGTCCTGGGATTTGGTTCTATTTCAATGATCTACGATAGGGTTGAATTTTCAACTTTTTACGGGCCGTTCAGGTTCGCATAGGCGAATGCGATTTCGTGCGCCCGACGGGTGTCGATGGCGTCGACCAGAAATACGTCGCCTGCTGATCTCGAACGACGTGCGGCGGCCGCCCAGTCTGCCATCCGGCTCGGGTTTGCCCGACCTATGGTGCAAAAGGCGAGCCGCTATCCGCACTAAGTCTTCCTTGCGCTATCATCTCGCGCAGCCCGGCCATGAGGTCCTGGTAGAAGGTCAGGTTGTGCCAGGTCAGCAGCATGGCGGCGATGATCTCGCCGGCCTTCACCACATGATGCAGATAGGCGCGGCTGAACTGCCGGCAGGCGGGGCACGCGCAGCCGGGATCGAGCGGACCTAGGTCTTCGGCATGGCGGGCGTTGCGCAGATTGAGCGTCCCCTGCCGCGTGAAGGCCTGGCCATTGCGCCCCGAGCGTGTCGGCAGCACACAGTCGAACATATCGATGCCCCGCTTGACCGCGCCGATAATATCCTCTGGCTTTCCGACACCCATCAGATAGCGAGGCTTGTCCGCAGGCAGCGACGGCACCGTCGCCTCCAGCACCTCAAACATCGCCGCCTGCCCCTCACCGACGGCGAGGCCTCCGACGGCATAGCCATGAAACCCGATCTCCTGCAGCGCCTCAGCCGAGCGGCGACGCAAATGCGGATAGACCCCGCCCTGCACGATTCCAAAACACGCCTGCCCCGGTTTGCCTGCGAATGCCGCCCGCGAGCGCCGCGCCCAGCGCATCGACAGCGCAAGCGAGGTTTCGATATCGCGCTCGCTTGCCGGAAAGGCCGGGCACTCGTCGAGCACCATCTGGATGTCCGAACCGAGCAAGCCCTGAATGGCCATCGCCCGCTCGGGCGACAGAAACACTTCGCTACCGTCGATATGCGAACGAAAGCGCACACCCTCTTCGGTGATCTTCCGCAGCTTCGCCAGCGACATGACCTGGAAGCCACCGGAATCGGTCAAGATCGGGCGTTGCCAGTCCATGAATTTGTGCAATCCGCCAAGCTGTGCCACCCGTTCGGCCCCGGGGCGCAGCATCAAATGGTAGGTGTTGCCAAGAACGATATCCGCACCTGTTTCCCGCACGGATTGGGGAAGCATGGCCTTGACGGTCCCTGCCGTCCCCACAGGCATGAAAGCCGGCGTGCGAATGTCGCCATGCGCGGTATGGATGACACCCGTGCGGGCGGCGCCATCCGTCGCCGCAATTTCCAAGCCGAATTCGGTCATGGTGCGCGCAATAGCAGACGCCGAACGCGATATAAAGCATCCGCCCGGCCCTTGGCACCCATCGTCGAACGACGAGCTCTTCAAGGTACGCGGGCCAGCGTGCGCGTCGTGTGGCTGCAACGCCCGCTCGCCGGATCGGCGCGGTCGAGATGGGCCACGACCTCGCCGGCGCCGCCGCGGCATCCGACCCAGCGGAATTTCCGTTCGACCCCGCGCTCCGCAAGGCTGTTGTCGGCGAAGAGCGCGCCGAAGCCGTTGGCCGGCGCACTGCCGGCGACGCCGCCATCGCTACCGCAGGCGGTCATCGGATCGTTGCCCTCAAGAAGACAGAAGGCGAATTGGACGCTGTAGCTGCAATGGTTGCGGAAGCCCCAATAACTGCCGTCGCTATCGACCTTCAGGCATTTCGACGCCACGGTTTCGTCGACCGGCGCGACTTCGGTATCGATCGCGTGCACCATCGAGGGTTTGAACATACCTTCTTCCGGCGGCGGCAGAGGCGTGCCGGGCGCCACGCTCGCGACGGGCTTGGGCTGGGGCGTCACTGTCGCCGGCGCCGAAGCGGCACAGGTCGTCATCGGCGCACCGCGTTCGTTCAACCCCAGCCGGCGCGCATAGGCCGCCACTGCCGCCTGGCGCTCGGCGTCGCTAAACGCGTGGCCGCGCGGGAACCATGAGGCGCAGTAGGTCTTCCCGTCGCCACCCGTCAGGATCAGACGCAGGCCGTCGCCATCCGCTGCGATGAGCTCGCTGTGGCCGTCGGCATATTCGGCGCGAATGCCAGAGTCGACGACGCGGAACATGCCTGTCACCACAGCCGGTGCGGCGGCATCGGCGATGGTTCCCATGCCGTTACCAAAGGCCGTGAACAACAGGCGCCGCACTTCGCCCTCGGGCGAGGTGATCGTGACCTGCATAGCGCCGCCTTCCGGCGCGAGGCTGACGCTGGAGCGGTCGACGCCATAGAAAGTGCGGCCGGCAAAGCCGGCGAGCACGTGGTTGGCCGGCGCGGCATGCGCGGGCCGCACGGCCTCTACTTTCGCCGGAGGCGTTGGCGCCGAAGCCGGCTGCATCGCACCGGCGACGAAGTTCGCGATAAACGTCGTGCCGTCGCGGCGCGTGACCGTGCCCTGTCCATCGGGCTGATCGTTGTGCCAGGGACCATCATATTTGTGGCCGTCGGCCCAGATCTGCACGCCATGGCCCTCGGCTTTGCCGTTGACGAGTTCGCCCTCGAAACGATCGCCATTGCGCCAGACGATGCTGCCATGGCCGGTCATGGCACCGTTCTGCCAATGCCCGTCGAAGCGATTGCCGTCGCGGTCGGTGAACACGCCGACCCCGTTCGACTGGCCGCCGGCAAGCATGCCCACGAAATGCGCGCCATCGCTCCAATCGAGTTCGCCCTTGCCGTCGAGCGGGATGCCATCGCGGAAATTCGTTGCGATCACGAGCGTGCCGCCGTTGCGGTCGATGAAGGTCGCCGTGCCATCGCCGGACGCGAGCCCGCCTACGCAGGGCCCGTCCCAGTTCACAGCGACGGCCGGCACGCCCTTGACGGCAAACACCGCGCAATCGGCATCGCGATCATAGAAGCGCTGCGGTGGCGCATCGCCGGCCATTGCCGCCTGAAAGGTGAGAAGTGCCGCAGCTGCGGCCAGGACGCCCATTCGCATCGCCTGCTGCCGGCGGAACGCGCCGGTCCTCTTCGCATTGCCCGCTGCGAACAGAGCGCTGCGGGCCGCATGTGGCAACGCTTTGCCCGCTGGGTCGCAAACGGAGACTTACCGGTATCGCTCGACTTGCCGTTCATGTTCCGGGTACGGAACTCTGCGCCGTGCACGGAGCATTGCAGCGGCATGAATTGACTCAAATCTCGCAGGAGACTCGATGCGAACTGTCGCGATCGCGGTAACCCGCTCTTCTCCGTCGTTTCGGGTTCCACTTCAGCGCCAGCCGATTGGCGCAATCATGCGAACGTCGAAGGGAGTGTCCGACATGGTCGCATGGAAATTTGTCGCCGTGCTCGCACTATGCACGATGGCCTGCGACGAGGCCCGGGCCGCCGCACCCGCGCCACATCCGGCCCGCACCGCCCGGGCCGTGCCAGTCGCACTGCACGGCCGCACGCCGCATGGTCGGGTCCTGTCCTGCGCCAATCTCGCAGCGATGCGCGCCCTGGATGCGAAAGCCAAAGGCGCGAGCTATCCGGCGCAAGACCGGTTGCTCAAGGTCACATTCGTGTTCTGTATGACCGGCGCAGCGATCGAGGGCTAGGCGTCGGCCTCGATCTTCATGCTGACGATCTTGTCGGGCGCGCCGCTCACCATGCCGCTGGAGCCGTCGCCCTTCTTGATCGCGTCGACATGCTCCATGCCTTCGACGACCTGGCCCCAGACGGAATACTGGCGGTCGAGCCAGGGGGCGTCTTCGAAGCAGATGAAGAACTGGCTGTTGGCGCTGTTCGGGTTGTTGGTGCGCGCCATCGAGGCGGTGCCCTTGACGTGCTTCTCGTTCGAGAACTCGGCCTTCAGATCGGGCAGATCGGAACCGCCCGAGCCGGTGCCGGTCGGGTCGCCGGTCTGCGCCATGAAGCCCGGGATCACCCGATGGAACACGATGCCGTCATAGAAGCCCTGGCGTGCGAGTTCCTTGATCCGCGCGACATGATTGGGCGCCAGATCGGGGCGCAGCGCGATCACCACCTTGCCGCTCTTGAGTTCGAGGATGAGGGTATTTTCCTTGTCGCGGGCCATTATCTGCCTGTCCGTTCCTTGCAGCGTTTCACGAGTAGTTCTGCGACGTTGGGCGTCGTGAACGGCTTCACGTCGCCGCCCAGCATCGCGATTTCCTTCACCAGCTTCGAGGCGATCACCTGGTTGCGCGGATCGGCCATCAGGAAGGTGGTCTCGATCTCCGGCGCCAGGCGCTGGTTCATGCCGGCGATCTGAAACTCATATTCGAAATCCGACATCGCGCGCAGGCCGCGGATCACCACCGCGGCGCCGACCTTGCGCGCGAGTTCCACCTGCAGCTCGTTCTCGAACGGCACAACCTCGATGATCGCGGCGCCGCCGGTGATGTTCCTGGCCTCGTGCATCCACATTTCGGTGCGCTCTTCGAGGGTGAACAGCGGCGTCTTACCCGTGCCGGTGGCGAGGCCAATCACCAGCTTGTCCACCAGATTGATCGCGCGCTTGGCGATGTCGATATGTCCGAGGGTTACGGGATCGAAGGTGCCGGGATAAAGCCCAACCCGGTATTTGCCGTTCTCCGACACCTTACGCACTCCCCTCATCCGAGACGTCCTCGATGCGCTCCACCGAGACCACGCGCTCGCCCTCATCCACCCGGAACACCGTCACGCCGCCCGAGCCGCGGCCCTGGACCGAGATGCTCGCCACCGGCACGCGGATCGTCTGGCCCTGATTCGAGATCAGCATCAGATCGTCGCTCTCCTCGACCGGGAAGCCGGCGACGATGGCGCTGCTCTTGCGGGTCAGGTCCATCGCCACAATGCCGGAACCGCCGCGGCCGGTGACGCGATACTCATAGGACGAGGACCGCTTGCCGAATCCGCTCTCCGAGATCGCGAGCACGAACTGCTCCGCCGCGCCGAGCTGGGCATAGCGTTCCGGCGACAGCGCGACGTCTTCCTTCGTGTCCTCGCCGTCATCGGCCGCATCCTCGATCGGCGCCTCTTCGCCGTCGGCGGCGCGGCGCGCGGCGCGCGACTGCTTGAGATATTCGCGCGCCTCCGCAGTCGAGGCATCGCTGTGATGCAGCAGCGACAGGCTCACCACCTCGTCGCCCTCGGCCAGCTTGACGCCGCGCACACCGGTCGAATCCCGGCCCTTGAACACGCGGACATCGCCAAGCGCGAAACGGATACACTTGCCGAGCTTGGTGGTCAGCAGCACATCGTCCTTGTCGGTGCAGACCTTCACGTCGACGATGCCGTCGCCCTCGTCGAGCTTCATCGCAATCTTGCCGTTGCGGTTGATGCTGGCGAAATCGGACAGTTGATTGCGCCGGACGTTGCCCGACTTGGTCGCGAACACGATGTTGAGCGTGTCCCACTTCGTATCGTCTTCGGGCAGCGGCAGGATGGTGGTGATGCGCTCGCCCTCGGCCAGCGGCAGCAGGTTCACCATCGCCTTGCCCTTGCCCTGGATGCGCGCCTCCGGCAGGCGCCACACCTTCAGCTTGTAGGCCATGCCAGTCGAGGAAAAGAACACCAGCCAGGCATGGCTGTTTGCGGCGAACAGCGAGGTGACGAAATCCTCGTCGCGGGTCGACATGCCGGAGCGGCCCTTGCCGCCGCGGCCCTGCACTCGGTACTCATCGAGCGGCGTGCGCTTGATATAGCCGGCATGAGTCACCGTGACGGCAACCTCTTCCCGCTCGATCAGCGCCTCGTCCTCGACCTCGATCTCCGCATCGACCAGCTCGGTCTTGCGCGGCGTGCCGAATTCGTCGCGGATCGCGATCATCTCGTCCTTGACCATCTGCAGCACCCGGCCGCGCGACCGCAGGATGTCGAGATAGTCCTGGATCGCCTCGGCGAGCTTCTTCACCTCGTCGCCGATCTCGTCGCGGCCGAGCGCGGTGAGGCGCTGCAGGCGCAGATCGAGGATCGCCCGCGCCTGCTCTTCCGAGAGCCGTATGGTGCCGTCGTCCTCCATCACATGGCGCGGATCGGCGATCAGCTCGACCAGTGGGCCGACATCTTTCGCCGGCCAGGCGCGTGCCATCAGCTGCTCGCGCGCCGTCGAAGCATCCGGAGCGGCGCGGATCAGCGCGATGACTTCGTCAATATTCGCCACCGCGATGGCGAGACCCACCAGCACATGGCCGCGGTCGCGCGCCTTGGAGAGTTCGAAGCGGGTCCGCCGGGTCACGACCTCCTCGCGGAATGCCGTGAAGGCGGCAATCATCGACCGGAGATTCATCAGCTCCGGCCGGCCGCCGTTCAGCGCCAGCATGTTCACGCCGAAGGTGGTCTGCAGCTCGCTGTAACGATAGAGCTGGTTGAGCACGACGTCCGAGGACGCATCGCGCTTGATCTCGATCACCACGCGCATGCCGTGACGGTCGCTCTCGTCACGGATGTCGCTGATGCCTTCGATGCGCTTGTCGCGCACCATCTCGCCGATCTTTTCCTGCAGCCGCGCCTTGTTCACCTGATAGGGCAGCTCGGTGACGATGATCGCCTCGCGGTCCTTGCGGATTTCCTCGACATGGCAGCGCGCGCGCATCAGAACGGATCCGCGGCCGCGCGCCAGCGCACCGCGCGCCGCCTGCTTGCCGATGATCAGCGCGCCGGTCGGGAAGTCCGGACCGGGCACCATCTCGGTCAGTGCATCCATCGTGATCGACGGATCGTCGATGAAAGCAAGGCAGGCATCGATGACTTCGTTCAGATTGTGCGGCGGGATATTGGTCGCCATGCCGACGGCGATGCCGCCCGCACCGTTGACGAGGATGTTCGGAAAACGCGCCGGCAGGACATGCGGCTCACGTTCCGAGCCGTCGTAGTTGTCCTTGAAATCGACCGTGTCCTTGTCGAGATCCTCGAGCAGTTGGTGCGCGATCTTGGCAAGGCGGCATTCGGTGTAGCGTTCGGCGGCCGGCGGATCGCCGTCGACCGAGCCGAAATTGCCCTGCCCGTCGATCAACGGCACGCGCATGGAGAAATCCTGCGCGAGGCGCACCAGCGCGTCGTAGATCGCGAGGTTGCCATGCGGATGGTACTTGCCCATCACGTCGCCGGTGACGCGGGCGCATTTGATGTATTTCTTGTTCCAGTCGACGCCCATCTGCCCCATGGCGAACAGGATGCGGCGGTGTACGGGTTTCAGGCCGTCACGCACATCGGGCAGCGCACGCTGCACGATCACGCTCATCGCGTAGTCGAGATAGGATTTCTTCAGCTCGTCTTCGATGGCGATCGGGCTGACATTGGTGCCGCCGGAGCTGCCAGGCGGTGAGGAATCGGTCAAATCGGACGTCCTGATCTGAGGCCAAGATTCGGCCCGGATATGGGCCTGTTACCTAGCATTTCGGCAGCCGATTCCGCCAGCGAAACCTCGCCGGCCGGCGCCGATAAAACATCGGATTTTCAGAGCCTTGCGGGGTGCGGCACAACGCTGAGGCTCGCTATCCGTCAGCCCCCTGCTAAGATGATCGCGAAGCACCCGAAACCCTCTCCCGAAATGTCCCCAGAACCCGAAGTGTCGGCGCCCCGCAGCGGGCTTGCGGCCTTCCGTGTCTTCCTTCGGGACATCGCGGGGTTCGCCGGCAGCCGCGGCATCTTCGCGGCGATCTACATCGCCCTGGGCGCGGTTTTCGAGAGCGTCGGCCTCGTCCTTGTCGTGCCCCTCCTCGCGGTGGTGATGGGCTCGGGCGACGGCGGCAGGCTTCAGAACCTGTCGAACGCGGCCTTTGCCTCTTTCGGCGTGACCACGCCGGTCGGGCGCATGATCGTCCTGCTGGCCGGGTTCGCCGTGATCATGGTGCTGCGCGCGATCATCGTCTCGCTGCGCGACAATGCCGTGCAGGATCTTCAGAACGACTGGATCGAGGATCTGCGCGGCCGGGTCTCGAACCGGCTGGCCGATGCCGGCTGGGATCGCGTGATGCGCCTGCGCCATGCGCGCGTGCTGAATGTCCTCAGTAGCGATATCCAGCGCGTCGGCGGTGCGGCGCACTACGTGCTGGTGGCGGGCATTGCCCTCGTCGTGCTGGCCGTGCAGGTGGCGCTGTCGTTCATTCTGGCGCCCGGCCTTGCGCTGATAGCGCTCGCCCTACTTGCCTTCTCTGCTCTCGCTCTGATCCCGGCCCTGCGCCGCGCCCGTGCGATGGGACACTACCTCGTCATCGCCAATCTCGGCATGACCGAATCCGCGTCGCAGTTCCTCGGCGGTCTCAAGCTCGCACTCAGCCAGGACCTGCAGGGAACCTTCGTCGCCGAATATCGCGAGACCATGCTGGGCCTGAGGCGTCAGCAGCGGCGCTACTTCCACCTTCAGACCCGCTGGCGCACCTGGGCGACAACCCTCACCGCCATCGTCGGTGCCAGCGTCGTGCTGATCGGTTTTGCGGAGTTCCACATTCCCGCGCCCATCCTGATCACCTTCCTCATCGTGATCGGCCGCATGGCCGGACCGGCCACGATGGTTCAGCAGGGCTTTCAGCAGCTCGCCCAGGGCTTGCCGGCGTTCGAATCTGTGACCACACTGATGTCGGAACTCAATACCGGTACGCTCGCGGCGCTGCCGGAACGCAAGGCCGTTCCGCGTGGCCCGATCGTCTTCTCGGGTGTGAGCCGCCTACATGCCGCCGACGACGGCGACGGGCCCAAGGGCGTGCGCGATGTCAGTCTCACGATCGCGCCGGGAAGTTTTGTCGGCGTCGCCGGAAGTTCCGGCGCCGGCAAGACGACCTTCGCCGATCTCCTTGTCGGCCTCACCAGTCCGCAATCCGGAAGCATCAGCATCGGCGGCGTGCCGCTTGACGAGTCCGTGCTTCCTGCTTGGCGCGCCGGATTGAGCTACGTCTCGCAGGACCCCTTCCTGTTCCACGACACGGTCCGGCGCAATCTCGCCTGGGTCCGGCCGCAGGCAACCGAAGCGCAGATGTGGGACGCGCTCGCGCTCGCCGGCGCCGACGGCATCGTGCGGCGCATGGAAGGCGGTCTCGACGCGATCGTCGGCGAACGCGGCTCCCTCGTCTCCGGCGGCGAGCGTCAGCGCATCGCCCTTGCCCGCGCCCTGCTGCGCAAGCCGTCCCTGCTGGTTCTCGACGAGGCGACGAACGCCATCGACGTCGACGGCGAAAAGGTCCTGGTGGAGCGTCTTCTCGCCATCGAGCCGCGCATGACGATCGTGATGATCGCCCATCGCGCCGAAAGCCTGGCGCTCTGTGACCGCGTACTGACGATGACCGACGGTATGCTGCGCGCGGCTTAGTTGCCGGGTTGACGGTTAAGCTTGCGCCAGACCCAAGATGGCAACCGAAGCAGCGGATAGAGGAAATAGAGCGGGCGCGGCAGCGCGAAGATCTGGAAGTCTGTCCAGCCGACGATCTTGCTGTTCAGTTCACTCAACCAACCACGCAAGTCCCGCGACAGCAGAAAATGCGACGCCGCGACTCGAAAATTGCCCAACACGCTGTCGCCCGCCATCGCACCGCGCGCGACCCAAACCAACCAGCGCGTCGCGCGGTCCGAGCGCAGTTCCGTGCCAAGATTGCCGGGCAGCACCGTACCGAAGAGCTCTTCGCACAAAAGCAGTCCTTGCGCCGCAGCATGGCCGACGCCGTCTGCCTTGGCCCTGCGATAGAGTTGTTCAATCATGTCGCCGCTCCACTGCGCGAGCAGTGCGGCGAGATCGGCGAGCCACTTCAACCGCGCCCAACCATGGTGGGCTCCATGCAAGCAAAGATAGGCGAAGAGATCGACGTCGTTCAGCGTGCGCAATGAAAGCTGCGAGCCGATAGCTACACTGCGCACACCGCTTAGTGCATCGATTCGGGAAAGTAAGGCGCGATTGCCGGAAAGCCGCCAATGCAGCTCGAGGTTGATGTCGCGTCCTCGGTGGTAGAACCAGCTCTCATTGGCAAACGCGATCCAAGACTGGAACCGCTCTTCCGCCATGCTGGGCGGCGGCATCACGCGCTCATAGCCGAGCGCCATGAGCAACCCACGCACCTGACGCAGGTCTTCAGGCAACACCAGCATGTCGATGTCCCACGCCTGTTTGATGCTGAATTTTCCGTACGCCAATACCCCGAGCGCCGTTCCCTTCAGGAAAGTCACCGGTAGCCCCGCCCCGTCAAGCGACCTCTGCAAGTACAGCGCCTCACCGGCAAGACGCAGCGATTGGCGGGCAACCACAGCGGCCTGGCACGCTATCCAACCGCGCACATCTTCGGGCAGATCGATCTTGGCGCGTTCTAGTCCATCGCGCACCAAACCAGCAACGCGATGCCGCTTGGTCTGGTGCTGGACCGCGGCCCAATTGATCGGAACCTGCGCCGCTTGGCGGATTGCGGCTGTCCGGCGCTCCGATGGCGGCCAGATGCAGCACGCGGCAACAAGGCGAAATTCGTCGGACAATTTCACAGGAAGCGCACAACTTCGACGAAACCATCGGACACTGGATAGCCCGTCACCTCAATCCCGCCCGCATCAAGCCAGGCATGCGCATCGAGCGCCTTGCCAGGCTCCTTGCGTACGCCGAAATGCATCACGCTGGCGATCCCGCGCCGCTTGAGCAGCGCCATCGCCGCAATCGCCTGCGGTAGGCAGACTGCTCGGAACGGCACATAGCGCGCCGCACGGGTTACCGCCCAGCTTACGACGCGCACACGCTCAATCTGAGCCTCGTCCAGACATTGTAACTGCGCACCTTCATCGCCCTTTGGCGACACGGCCGTGCCGAACCACGCCGCGATGCGGTGGAATGGCAGGAACATGAGCGCAAGCCGCGCCAAGGCGAGGGCCGCGACCGCCTCGACCACCGCGCCGCGCTGGCGCCCTGAGACGCGAATGAAGCGGCGGGTCAGGCGATAAACCAGCGGTCGGCGACGCTGGATAGCGGTCGGCACCTCAGCCATCGGCTGCGACCACCAGGCCTTGTGCGATCATCTCGTCGAGGAGCTCTTTTGTTTCCTCGCGGCACTGCTCGGTGCCAACTTCGAACTTCGCTTGCAAGGCGGTAACCATGGCGTCGAGGTTCGTCGGCTCTTCCAGGAGGGCCCAGATCGCGGCCCCGACCTTGTCGAATTCGACATACCTCCAATTTAGCGTGTGTAGGAGTACCAGCTCACCGCCAACGTCGGCCTCGATGACATATTTGGTGCGGACATATGTTCCGGAATTCATGCCTGTGATAACCATGTGAAATGTTTGCGGCGAGGCTATACTGCGTCGATAGCCGGGGCAATGTGGTGTGCCGGATGGAATCGACACATCAGCTTTGCAGCCTTTGGCAACACCGGTAATCAGATAAAGTGGAAACCATTGAACCCGTACCCGGTTTGCCCGGCGCAACCATCAGACGTGTCGCGTCCCTGCCCTCGGAACTGCCCGACAGCGTCGCGGCCGGCCCACATGCTTTCGCCAAGCCCGGGCAACTTTTGGCTGTGGTTCCAGGGACTGGCCGGTTCTTTGCCCGGTCCGGCGAAACCATCGAATTTACCGTCGACGAGGACGCCGATCAGGGCATGGTTTCGCTGATCCTGAACGGCACGGCCCGCGGCGCCCTCATTCATCAGCGCGGCGAGCTGCCTCTCCATGCTGCCACCCTCGTCCCGCAGGATGGTGGCAAGGCGCTGGCGATCTGCGGCCGCTCCGGTGCGGGCAAATCTACCCTGGCGGCCGAACTTACCCGGCGGGGCTGGAACCTGGTCGCCGACGATACGACGCGCGTCACCTGGGACGGCGGCGCTGCCCTCGCCTGGCCTAGCCGCGACAGCATCAAACTCTGGAAGGATGCGCTCGACAGCGCCGGCGTCGATCCCAGCGGTTTGGAACGTGTCCTGCGCGACGCCGATAAGTTCTATCTCCAGGTCAAGGCCGTCGATCGCCCAGTCCCGCTCGGCTCGATCATTGAACTCACGCCAGACGTTGAAGCCGACCAGCTGTCCCTGGGCGACATGATGGCCCTTGTCAGCCGCAATACCTACCGGCCAGCACAGATCGGGGCGCTCGGCATGGAGCACGAACATGTCCGGATCGTCGCGCGCACGGTCGGTGTCTGCCGGATGTGGCGCGTCAAAGGCGACCGGACAAGGCCGGTGGCCGAAATGGCCGAAGGCATCCTACGGATGATTGCGTGACATGACAGCACTGGCCGGATTTTGGAGTTTTGACGGACGTCCGGATGTCGACCGCCGTTGCGCCGAGATGCTCGCTGCGCAATCGATCTACGGACCCCACGGTGCCGCACAAAGCGACCTTGCCGGCATCAGTGTCGGTCGTACGCTGTTTCGCGTCCTTCCCGAAGATGTCTTCGATCGTCAGCCGCTTAGTGGCGGCGATGGACGCTTCACCCTGGTCGGAGATATTCGCGTCGACAATCGCGACGAGCTGTCCGGCGAACTCGGCCTCAAAGGTCAGTTCGCCGACGCCGATGTCGCGCTGGCGGGATGGGAACGCTGGCGGGAGAACGTGCTCGACCGCCTCGCCGGCGACTTTGCGTTTGCGGTGTTCGACAGTGCCGAACGGAAACTGGTCCTTGCCCGCGACCACGCCGGACAGCGCCCTCTGCACTACCATATCGGCCGCGATTTCTTCGCCTTCGCCTCGATGCCGAAAGGGCTTCATCGATTGCCGGAGATTCCGCGCGCGCCGGACGAACAGCGCCTCACCGAATTGATCGCGCTTATTCCCGAAGCAGGAACGCGAACTTACTTTAAGGACATTTGCCGGGTCGAACCCGGCTCGCTTACCACCGTCACGCGCGACGGCGTCACATCCAGACGATACTGGAACCCGCAGCGCCGCGAGCTTCGCCTCGCCAACACCGACGCGTATGCCGAGGGCCTGCTGCACCACTTCGACATCGCGGTGCGCGACCGGTTGCGCGGAAGCGGCGACGCCATCGGCTCGCATCTGAGCGCCGGATTCGACAGTTCGGCGGTCACGACCAGCGCAGCCGCGGAAATGGCAAAACACAATGGCAAGGTCGTCGCGTTCACGTCGGTTCCGCGCGAGGGCTTCGACGGCAAGGTCCCGCGCCTGCGTACCGGCAACGAAGGTCCGATCGCGGCCAAGACCGTCGCGATGTACCCCAACATCGAGCATGTCCTAATTCGCCCCGAGGACCGGACGCCGCTCGATCGGCTCGACTACTCGTTTTTCGTATTCGAGCGGCCGATGCTCAACCTGTGCAACATGGTTTGGTCGCACGGGATCTCCGACGCGGCCAAGGCACGCGATCTTCGTGTCATGCTGACCGGCCAGATGGGCAACATGACGATCAGCTATGACGGCTCGACTTCCCTACCGACGATGATGATGAAGGGCCAGATAGTCCGATGGCTGCGCGAGAGCATCGGTCTGGTCCGCAACGGGCATTTGCGGATACTCGGCGTTCTGAACCAGACATTCGGTCCGCACATGCCACTCCCGGTCTGGCGCGCGATCAATCGAGTCTTCCGCGGTACGTCGAGCGACGTAACGGCTTATACCGCAATCCGGCGTACCCGATTTAAGGAACTCGGCTTGGAGCAGATCGCCAAGGCGCGCGGCCTCGACACGGACTATCGCCCGCGCACGGACAGCTTCGAGTCCCGGCTCTGGGTTCTCAACCGAGTCGATCTCGGCACGGTCAACAAAGGTCACCTCGGCGGCTGGGGGTTCGACCAGCGCGATCCGACCTGTGACCGCCGGCTCTTCGAGTTCTGCCTGAGCATCCCGGACGAGCAATTCCTGCGCGGTGGCCACACCAAAGCGCTTGCCCGCCATGCCTTCTGGCCTGACGGATATTTTGTACCAGCGTGATGGAGACTACTGCATAGCTGTTGTCCCATCTAGATGGGACAACAGCGGCGCAAAAGTTTGCGGCGCCGGGGGGCGGTATCCGAGCGACGAGT
>JAFEEQ010000016.1 GCA_018241025.1 Pseudomonadota bacterium | reverse complement strand
TCTGCCGGCTCAAGGACTTCCGACGCATCGCAACCCGATACGACAAGCGGGCAGACACCTTTCTGTCTGCAGTCCTCATCGCCGCAACACTAATCTGGTGGACCTAATTGAGTCCGGACCCTAGACCGCGGTCACGGCCATCCAGGTCGTGATCAGCCCCCAGACCGACAGGATCAGAAGGCCGAGCGTGGCGAGCGCGGTAATCAGGAACCCGTTGCTGCGCTTCTCTGCCGCCGCCAGATAGCCGCGCATGTATAGGAAGCGGCCGATGATCCACACCAGACCGAGCAGAGCCGGCAGCCAGGGCAGCAGCTTGAAATAGATCGTCGCCAGCCACAGCAGCGGCAGGAAGATCACGAACTGCTCCAGCGTGTTGACCTGCACGCGATAGGCGCGCTCGAACTCGGGATGACCGGTGACCGCCGGCGCGGTGATGCTGTGCTTCCCGCGCATCTGCGCGACGACAATGCCGGTGTAGAATACGAACAGGACGGACAGAATGGTGACCGCTGCGGTCAGCAGCGTATCCGGTGTCATGAGCATGGCGTTGAACCCCCTGCAGGCTGAGCGCCCGCGCGAGACTGCGCGGGCGTCTTTGTGGTCAGCCTATAAGGATTCGGCGCCGGACGGTTACTGGCCGCCGTCGTGGTGGTGGGCCGCCATGAAGGCCATGATCTTGGATTTGATCTCGGCCTTCTTGTCGTCGGGCAGGGCGTTCCAGCGGGTGTCGAGATCGGCCTTGAACTTGGCCCGGTCGCTGTCCGACATCGCCATGATGTCCGTGCGGCGCTTGTCGCGATAGGCCTTCTTCTGGTCGTCCGTCATGCCGGCGGTCGCCTTCATGCCGTCGACGAACATCATCATCCGCTCTTCCGGGGTGAACATGCCATGCATCGCACTACCGTGGCCGCCCATCATGCCGCCGCCCGCCGGGGGCGGATCGGCCAGGACCGGCGTGGCGGAGAGCAGCAGGGCGGCAAGGGCGTACCGTGTGAGGCGCATGCGGAATCTCCAAGTGGGGAGCCGATAGAACGGATCCAATCTGCTCCATCCGTCGGTCAGGGCTTTGCCCAAACTGTCTGAAATTGTAGCGCGGGGTTCCCCCGTCTCGGGCGCGGGAACCTGCCGCCTTTCCATCCGCCTGCCCGGCCTGTAGAGGGAGGGCCGCCAATTCCGGAGCTGCCATGACCGCCATTCTCGACATCACCGGCCGCGAGATCCTCGACAGCCGCGGCAACCCGACCGTCGAAGTCGACGTCCGTCTTGAAGACGGCTCCTTCGGCCGCGCGGCGGTTCCCTCCGGCGCTTCGACCGGCGCGCATGAGGCGGTCGAGCTGCGTGATGGCGGCAAGCGTTATGGCGGCAAGGGCGTCGAAAAGGCGGTGGCCGCGGTCAATGGCGAGATCTTCGATGTCCTGTGCGGCATGGAGGCCGAGGACCAGATCCGTCTCGACCGAACGATGATCACACTCGACGGCACGGCGAACAAGTCGCGCCTCGGCGCCAATGCGATCCTTGGCGTCTCGCTCGCCATCGCCAAGGCGGCCGCGCAGGCCGCGAACCTGCCGCTCTACAAATATGTCGGCGGCGCCAAGGCGCAGACCCTGCCGGTGCCGATGATGAACATCATCAATGGCGGCGCCCATGCCGACAATCCGATCGACTTCCAGGAATTCATGATCATGCCGGTCGGCGCGGAGAGTTTCCGCGAAGGCCTGCGGATGGGCGCCGAAGTCTTCCACACCCTGAAGAAGGCGCTGCACGATGCCGGCCACAACACCAATGTCGGCGATGAGGGCGGCTTTGCCCCGAACCTGAAGAGCCCGGACGAGGCACTCGGCTTCATTTCCAAAGCGGTGGAGAAGGCCGGCTACAAGCTCGGCGAAGACATCTATTTTGCACTCGATCCGGCTTCGACCGAATTCTTCAAGAACGGCAAGTATGAGCTGGAAGGCGAAGGCAAATCCCTGTCGCCGGATCAGATGGTCAAGGTCTACGCGGACCTCAGCGCCCGCTACCCGATCATCTCGATCGAGGACGGCATGGCGGAAGACGACTGGGATGGTTGGGCCGGCATCACCGCGGCGATCGGCAAGAAGGTCCAGCTCGTCGGCGACGATCTTTTCGTCACCAACTCGAAGCGCCTCGCCGAAGGCATCGCCAAGGGCGTCGCCAATGCGATCCTGGTCAAGGTCAACCAGATCGGTTCTCTGACCGAGACTCTCGACGCCGTCGATTTGGCGCATCGCAACGCCTATCGCGCGGTGATGTCCCACCGCTCCGGTGAGACGGAGGACAGCACCATCGCCGACCTCGCGGTCGCGACGAATTGCGGGCAGATCAAGACCGGATCGCTGGCGCGCTCAGACCGGCTGGCAAAGTACAACCAGCTCCTGCGCATCGAGGAGCAGCTTGGCGACCAGGCAATCTACGCGGGTAAGTCCGTCCTGAAGGGCTAACGCGGGGTTGTGAATGGGTGTATGTTTTGCCCATGACGACCCGGACGAAGTCTACCATACCCACCGTAGCCAAGCCCGCCCTGGCCGACGAGCTCGAAGCTATCTTTGCCCGCGTCCGCGCGGGAGACGAAGAACTGCAAGAAGACGCCCTCTGGCAACTCAGGAGGCTCATCGCCGATTTCGAGAAGCCTTATGAGCTCGGCCCGGAAGAGATCGCCGATATCGAAGCGGCGGAGGCAGCCGAGGCGCGGGGGGAGTTCGCTTCGGAGGAAGAGGTTGCTCGCGTTTTCCGGCTCGGAAAATGACACGGCTGCGGATCAGCGGCGACGTGCTGCGGCAGATCGAACGCATCCACGATTACATCGCGCAGGAAGATCGCTTCGGTGCTGCGAATGTCATCCGTCGCATCCATGAGACGATCGATCTGCTGCTGAGAAATCCGAATCTGGGACGCAGGACGGTTCGCAACGGCCTGCGCATGTATGCCGTCACGCCATATCCCTGCGTGATTTTCTTTCGCTACTATCCTGGGCGCGACGAGCTTTGCATCCGCTCCGTCCGCCATGGCGCCCGCCGTCGTCCCGCGCTCCAGGAAGACGCCGCCGATTTCCGCGCTGCGTCGTGAAAGTGTTAAAGTCCGAGTGAGTCGATTTAACGATAAATCGCTTGACCGTGCGAATCAGTCCGTGATTCGTTCAGGTCATGCGAATCAGGCGTAGCGTGACCCGTCTTTTCGGCATGTCGGTGATCCCCGCGATCAGCCTCGCGGTGGTCTGCTATTTTGGCTACTACGCGATCTGGGGCGAGCGCGGCATGCTGGCTCTGTCGAACACCGAGGCGCGCCTCGGGGTCGAGCACGAGCAGCTTGCGCAGGCCCAGGATCGCCGCATCCGCCTGCAACATCGGATAGCCCTCATGCGCTCGGGCCATCCCGATGCCGACCTGATCGAAGAACTGGCGCGCCGCGAGTTCCTGATGGGCGCCCCCGGAACCTTCTCGGTTCGCCGGCCAACCGACAAGCACTGACAGCGCGTCAACGCTTGCCATTTCGGGCGCTGCTTGCCAAAACGCGCCATGTCTCGCCCCATGCCTGTGCACGCAAAGGTCGCAGCCCGATGAACGAGCCGAGCAAGGTTCCGGAAACCGGTGTCGCAAATGCCGGTTCGGGGTCGAATACCCCCGCATTGAAGCAGTTCTATCGCGACATGCTGCTGATCCGCCGCTTCGAAGAGAAAGCCGGCCAGCTTTACGGCATGGGCCTGATCGGCGGCTTCTGCCACCTCTATATCGGCCAGGAAGCGGTGGTCGTCGGCGTCCAGGCGGCGCAGAAAGAGGGCGATCAGGTCATCACCGCCTATCGCGACCATGGCCACATGCTCGCCTGTGGCATGGACCCGAAGAACGTCATGTCCGAGCTCACCGGCCGCGCCTCCGGCTACTCCAAGGGCAAGGGCGGCTCGATGCACATGTTTTCGGCCGAGAAGAAGTTCTACGGCGGTCATGGCATCGTCGGCGCGCAGGTGCCGCTCGGCACCGGCCTCGCCTTCGCCAACAAGTATCGCAACAACGGCCAGGTCAGTGTGACCTATTTCGGCGACGGCGCCGCGAATCAGGGCCAGGTCTACGAATCCTTCAATATGGCCGAGCTCTGGAAGCTGCCGGTCGTTTACGTGATCGAGAACAATCAGTACGCCATGGGCACCGCGGTCGACCGCGCCAGCGCCGAAACACATTTCTTCAAGCGTGGCGCCTCGTTCAACATTCCGGGCGAGCAGGTCGACGGCATGGATGTCGAAGCCGTGCACGCCGCCGCGGCCAAGGCGCTCGACTGGTGCCGCGCGGGCAACGGCCCGATCATTCTCGAAATGAAGACCTACCGCTATCGCGGCCACTCGATGTCGGATCCCGGCAAGTACCGCACCCGCGACGAGGTCCAGGCGGTGCGCGAGAAGCGCGACCCGATCGACCATCTCGGTCAGCGGCTATTGAAAGACAAACTCGTTACCGAAGACGACCTCAAGGCGATCGACAAGGACATCCGCTCCATCGTGAACACCGCCGCCGAATTCGCCACCGAAAGCCCCGAGCCCGATCCGTCGGAGCTCTTCACCGATGTGATGGCCTGATCCATGTCCATCGAGATACTGATGCCCGCGCTTTCGCCCACGATGGAAGAGGGCAAGCTTGCCAAGTGGCTGGTAAAGGAAGGCGACGTGGTGAAGTCCGGCGATATCCTCGCCGAGATCGAGACCGACAAGGCGACGATGGAGTTCGAGGCCGTCGATGAAGGCAAGATCGGCAAGCTGCTGGTCGCCGAAGGTACCGAAGGCGTAAAAGTCAACGAACCAATTGCGACGTTGCTGGCCGATGGTGAACCCTCCCTCGGGACGCGGCCTTCGGCTGCTCCTCGGGATGACGAGACCAAAGCCAAGCCCGAAACGAAACCCAGGCCGGCAGCGAAAGCCGAGCCAGCCCCCGTGGCGCGTCATCCTGAGGTGCCGCCGCAGGCGGCCCCGAAGGATGAATACCCCGCCGGCACCGAAATGGTGACCATGACCGTGCGCGAAGCCCTGCGTGACGCCATGGCCGAAGAGATGCGCCGCGACGATCGCGTCTTCCTGATGGGCGAGGAAGTCGCGCAATACCAGGGCGCCTACAAAGTCTCCCAAGGCCTGCTCGAAGAGTTCGGCGCCCGCCGCGTCATCGACACGCCGATCACCGAGCACGGTTTTACCGGTCTCGGCGTCGGCGCCGCCTTCGCCGATCTGCGCCCCGTCGTCGAGTTCATGACCTGGAATTTCGCCATGCAGGCGATCGACCAGATCATCAATTCCGCCGCCAAGACGCGCTACATGTCCGGCGGCCAGATGCATTGCCCGATCGTGTTCCGCGGCCCCAACGGCCCGGCAGCACGCGTCGGCGCCCAGCACAGCCAGGACTACTCCTCCTGGTACGCGCATATCCCGGGCATCAAGGTCGTCGCGCCTTACTTCGCCGCCGACGCCAAGGGCCTTCTCAAAGCGGCGATCCGCGATCCCAATCCGGTGATCTTCCTCGAAAACGAGATCTGTTACGGCCGCTCCTTCCCGGTGCCGAAGCTCGACGATCACATCGTCCCCATAGGCAAGGCGCGTGTCATCAAGCCGGGCAAGGATGTCACGCTCGTCGCCCATTCGATCTGCGTCGGCCTCATCCTCGAGGCCGCCGAGGCGCTGGCTTCCGAGGGCATCGACGCCGAGTTGATCGACCTGCGCACGCTGCGCCCGCTCGACACCGAATCCGTGCTCGCCTCTGTGCGCAAGACCAACCGCATCGTCACGGTTGAGCAGGGCTGGCCCATTTGCTCCATCGGTTCGGAGATCGCCAGCGTCGTCGCGCTCGAAGCCTTCGACTGGCTCGACGCGCCACCGATCAAGGTCACCGGCAAGGACGTGCCGATGCCCTATGCCGCCAATCTCGAAAAGCTGGCGCTCCCGCATGTCGAGGACGTCGTCAACGCGGCCAAGGCCGTCTGCTATCGGTAATCACATGCTGAAACCGATCGATCCAGCCAAGTATGCGGAAGAGGATCTTGAACTTCGCAAGAAGCTCGAAGCCATTGCTCTGGTGCCGATGATCATCCTGATGCTTTTTTTTGGCCTTTCCAATCCGTATGAGGAATGGTGGCGGGATGCGCTTCGTGTAGTTCTGCTGCTTGCCAGTAATCTGGTATCGATTGTTCTGATGGCGATGCTTTGGATCCCCCTCTCGCTTTGGGTTGGGAAGCTGCCCTTCTGGAAAGGCGTAGATGCGATAGAGCATCCGGACCGTCTTCCTAAGATGGCAGCGGCGGTTTCGGACGCGACTTGGAACAACCGGGTCGTGCTTGGAGCGTTTTATGTCGCGTTTCGAGCCACGGTCATGACCGCAATTTTCTTACCCTTGAATCGATTGCTGGTGAAGTCTTGAGAAGCGCGATGCCGAAATCCCGCCGCAAGAGCTGGCACAAGGGCGGCTGCCATTGCGGCGCCGTCGCCTATGAAGTGCGCACCGCGCCCGAAGTCGAGCTGATCGACTGCAACTGCTCGATGTGCGCCAAGACCGGCTATCTCCACCTCATCGTCGCCAAGAAGGACTTCAAGCTCCTGCGCGGCGACAAGGTGCTGACGACCTACACCTTCAACACCGGCGCGGCACAGCACCTGTTTTGCTCGGTTTGCGGGATCAAGTCGTTCTACGTGCCGCGCAGCCATCCGAACGACTACAGCGTGAACTTCCGCTGCCTCGACGCGAACGAGTTCACCTCGATCATGACCACCGAGTTCGACGGCAAGCATTGGGAGATGCACGCCGGCGAACTGGCGCGGCTGGAGAGCAACTAGTGGCCACGCAGATCCTCATGCCCGCGCTTTCGCCCACGATGGAAGAGGGCAAGCTGGCCAAATGGCTGGTGAAGGAAGGCGACGTGGTGAAGTCTGGCGACATCCTCGCCGAGATCGAGACCGACAAGGCGACAATGGAGTTCGAGGCCGTCGACGAAGGCAAGATCGGCAAGCTGCTCGTCGCCGAAGGCGCCGAAGGCGTGAAGGTCAACGAGCCCATCGCGACCCTGCTGGCCGATGGTGAAGGCGCTGATGCTTCGCCGGACATCGCCGGTGCGATGAAGTCGATCAAGGCCGCAGTCCAGGCCGAAGCAACTCCAGTCCCTCCCCTGAAAGGGGAGGGCAGCAGCGGCAACGCCGCTGCTGGGAGGGGTCCGTCACCGACCCGCGCGGCTGAGGCGCGCGTCCTCCCCCTCTCAGGGGGAGGACAAGAGCAACGCATTTTCGCCTCGCCGCTCGCCCGCCGCATCGCCGAACAGAAGGGCATCGATCTCTCTGCCGTCGCTGGCACCGGCCCACGCGGCCGCATCGTGAAAGCCGATGTCGAATCCGCGCAGCCGACGATCGCCAAGCCCGCCACGGCGCCGGCAGCCGCGCCCGCTGCGAAATCTCCCGCAGCGCCATCCGCCGCCGCGTCCATCACGGGCATCGCACCGCTCCCCGACGCGCATGCCTACTTCAAGCCCGAAGACTACGACGAGATCCCGCACGACTCGATGCGCAAGTCGATCGCGCGCCGCTTGTCTTCGGCCAAGACGCTCATTCCGCACTACTACCTCACCATCGATTGCCGCATCGACAATCTGATGGAACTCCGCGCGCGCCTGAACGCGCAGTCGCCGAAAGAGAACAGCTTCAAGCTCTCGGTCAACGATTTCGTCGTCAAGGCATCGGCGCTCGCCCTGATCCGCGTGCCCGAGGTCAACGCTAGCTGGACCGACAACGCCATGCTGCGCCACAGGCACGCCGATGTCGGCGTCGCCGTCGCGCTCGATTTCGGCCTGATCACGCCCATCGTCGCGCGGGCGGAAGAGAAGGGACTCGCCGCGATTTCCAACGAGGTCAAATCCCTCGCCGAACGCGCCCGCAACAAGAAGCTCAAGCCATCGGAATTCGAAGGCGGCAGTTTCGCGATCTCCAATCTCGGCATGTTCGGGATCAGGAACTTCACCGCCGTGATCAACCCGCCGCATGCCGCGATACTCGCCATCGGCGCGGGCGAGAAGCGGCCGGTCGTCAACGGCGACAAGGTCGAGATCGCCACGTTGATGACGGTCACGATGTCCTGCGACCACCGCGTCATAGACGGCGCGACCGGCGCGCGTTTCCTCCAGGTGTTCAAACAATTCATCGAAGAGCCGGCATCGATGCTCTTGTAGGGGCAGGGCATGTCAGACGACATCGAAGCCATTATCGAGACGGGCAGTCTCGCCGCGATCGAGATCGCGGCCTCGGCGCTCGCCGAGCGCGGCGAGAAACCCGGCGCCTGCAAGAATTGCGCGCATCCGCTGCTCGGCGCCTATTGCGCGGTCTGCGGCCAGCCGACCAAGACGCGCCGCCGATCCATCCGCAACCTGCTGCACGATTTCTTCGTCGACATCGTCAATTTCGACAGCCGCATCCTGCGCACCGCGCGGGCTCTTCTGCTTCGTCCGGGCGAATTGCCGAAGGCCTTCCGCGAAGGCCGCATGCAGCCTTATGTGCCTTCGATCCGGCTGTATCTCTTCGTCTCGCTTGTCTTCTTCGTGCTGCTCAGCCTTACCAAGATCGCTATCGTGCAGATCCAGGTGAACGCCAAGCCGATCAAAGTCGTCTACCAGAACGGCGTCGCCTTCATCCCGAACCCGGCCTACGACGCCGACGACAACGACCCCGACACTAAGAAGTACATCAAACCGCTCATTCCGATCGACAAGTCGCGTGTCTCCCAGCCGGGTGGCGTCAACACCTATTCGACCACGGCGCATTTCTTTGCCCCGCTCGGAAGCGTGCACAGCACCCTGACCAAGGCGCAGCGCGCCCATCTTCTCGAGAAGCCGCTCATTCAAATGGATGTGCCGAACAAGAAGGAGGTCGATTGGGTCGCGCGCAACATCTACAGCTCGATGAACCGTCTTGCGCTCGATCCGGCGGCGCTCAATGAGCCGCTGACGGCGTGGATCCCGCGGGTGCTGTTCGTGCTCCTACCGCTTTATGCCCTGGTGCTGGCGCTCTTCCACATCCGCCGCCGCAAGGACTTCTTCCTCGTCGATCATCTGGTCTTTTCGCTCAGCATCCACAGTTTCACATTCGTCGCCGTGATGCTCGCGGTCGGATTGTCCCAGATCCTGGACGGCGGATTGGTCGCGACCGGTCTCTTCTTCCTGATTTCGGCCTATATCTTCCTGGCGATGAGGAACTTCTACGAACAGAGCTGGTTCATGACCTCGGTCAAATTCGTCGTCATCTCGGGCCTCTACACGATATTCATCCTGTCGCCCGCGATCGGATGCGTCTTCCTTCTCAGCATGTTCGGAGATTCGCTTGGCTTCTGAATTCGATGTCGTTGTCGTCGGCGGCGGCCCCGGGGGCTATGTCTGCGCCATCCGCGCCGCCCAGCTCGGGCTCAAGACCGCCATCGTGGAGCGCGACCGGCTCGGTGGGATTTGCCTGAACTGGGGCTGCATCCCGACCAAGGCGCTGCTGCGCTCCTCGGAGATCTGGCACCTGATGCACCGGCTGAACGAGTTCGGCTTCAGCGCGGACAATGTCAAATTCGATATCGCAAAGATCGTCGAGCGCTCACGCAAGGTGGCACAGCAGCTCTCGAACGGCGTCGCCTTCCTGATGAAGAAGCACAAGATCGCCGTGATCGCCGGCGAAGCCAAACTCGTCGGCAAGGGAAAGCTCGTCGTCACGAAAGACGGCAAGACCGAAGAGGTCGTGGCGAAGAACATTGTTCTCGCCACCGGCGCGCGTGCGCGCACGTTTCCCGGAATGGAGCCCGACGGCAAGCTGATCTGGACTTATCGCGAGGCGATGGTTCCGCCCAGCTTTCCAAAGTCGCTGCTCATCGTCGGCTCCGGCGCCATCGGCATCGAGTTCGCGAGCTTCTACCGCACGCTCGGTGCCGAGGTGACCGTGGTCGAAGTGCTCGACCGCGTCCTCCCCGTCGAGGACGAGGAAATTTCGGGCATGGCCGCCAAGGCGTTCGTCAAGCAGGGCATGAAGCTGAAGACCGGCACCACGGTCGAGAAGTTGGAGAAGGGCAAGGACAGCGTCACTGCCACGCTCAAGGCGAAAGACGGGAAAACCGAAACCATCACAGCCGAACGCGTGATCCTTGCCGTTGGCATCGTCGGCAATGTCGAAAATCTCGGCCTTGAAGAAGCGGGCGTGAAGGTCGACCGCACCCATGTCGTGATCGACGCGTGGGGCGCGACCGGTGTTCCGGGCATCTGGGCCATCGGTGATCTCGCCGGCGCGCCCTGGCTCGCGCACAAGGCGATGCATGAAGGCGTGATCGTCGCGGAGCGCATCGCTGGACACAAGGGCGCCCATCCGCTCGACGCGTCGAAGGTGCCCGGCTGCACCTATTGCTGGCCGCAGGTCGCCAGCGTCGGTCTCACCGAAGCGAAGGCAAAGGCTACGGGCCGCAAGATCAAGGTCGGCCGCTTCCCCTTCATCGGCAACGGCAAGGCCATTGCGCTGGGCGATGCGGAAGGTCTGATCAAGACTGTGTTCGATGCCGAAACCGGCGAGCTCTTGGGCGCCCATATGATCGGCGCCGAAGTCACCGAGCTGATCAACAGCTACACCGTGGCACGCAGTGGCGAGCTCACCGATGCCGATCTCGCCCACACCATCTTCCCGCATCCGACACTGTCGGAAATGCTCCACGAAGCGGTGCTCGCCGCGGACGGGATGGCGCTGCACATCTAATCGATAAGCCGCCGCAGATCCTTCTCGATCCCGTCGATATCCTTGTTGTCGGTCCCGACGAGCCGCACCTTGCCGTCGCGGTCGAAGACGAACATCGCGTTGGAGTGCATCACTTCATAGGGATGCCCGGGCGAGTCCGGCGTCACGCTGTAGGCGACGCGATAGCGCCGTGCCAGCGCCGCAATCTGATCCGGCGTTCCGCGCAAGCCGTCGATTTGCGGTGCAAAGGCCTGGACATAGCCCTTGAGGACATCCGGCGTATCGCGATTGGGATCGACGGTGACGAACAGCACACGCACCTGATCCGCCTTGCCGCCGAGCTGATGCAATACGTCGGCGAGATTGGCCATGGTCGTCGGGCAGATGTCCGGACACTGGGTGTAGCCGAAATAGAGCAGGGTGATCTTGCCGCGATAATCCGCACCGCTCACCGTCTTGCCTTCATTGACACGTACCATCGAGAAATCGAGCGGCGGCAGCGCGCCCGAAATATCCTCGAGATGCCAGGGGCCCTTGTCCTGGCCGCAGGCGGCCACGAACAGGGCGAGCGCGAAGGCAGCGATGCGTGCGAGTTTCATGGCGCCGGACTATCACGCGATGTGGCCCTCGCGCCGCTGTGACCAATCGCCTCGCAAACGGTGCGTGCCGCGCCGTATAAGACGCGGGGATGACGACGCTCGCTCTCGCGCGGCCCCGTACCGGCTGGCCACCTTACGCTGCAATCTTCGCGCTCGGCGCGGCGATCGACGCGCTGTGCGTGCTTTATCCCTCGCGCATGCCGTTCTGGATGCCGTGGGAATTCAGTTGGCCGGCCTATCTCGCAACCGCCCTGACGCTGCTTTGGTTCGCACGCGGCTGGTTGCGTGTCGCGCAGCGTCCCGCGCGCTGGCGTGCCGCCTGCTTCCTTTTCGGCGTGCTCTCGCTCTATGCCGTGTTGCAGACCCACATCGATTATTACGCCCAGCACATGTTCTTCGCCCATCGCTGGGCGCATTTCGTGCTGCATCACGCCGGCGCCTTCTTCGTCGCACTCGGCATGGCCGGTCCGGTGTTGCGCGCCGGCATGCCCGAATTCCTGCTGCCGCTGATCGATGCCAGGCCGGTTCGCCGTACGATGGACGTGCTCCAGCATCCCGCCGTCGCGCCCTTCCTCTTCGTTGGGCTGCTCTATTTCTGGCTCCTGCCGTCGATCCACACCCGCGTAATGCTCGACGTCCATCTCTACGACCTGATGAACTGGACGATGACGATCAACGGCGTGATGTTCTGGTCGCTGGTCTTGGACTCGCGGCCGAAGCCCCCGGCGCGACTGTCGCATCTGCTGCGCGGCGCGATGATCCTGATCATCGAGCTGCCGCAGATGCTGCTGGGCGCGATCCTCTCGCTTTCGACCCGCGACTACTACCCTGTCTACAACATCTGCGGCCGCATCCTGCCGATGACCGCGCTGAACGATCAGCATTACGGCGGACTGATCATCTGGCTCCCCGGCACGCTCACCAGTTTCGCCGCGATGATCGTCGTGCTCTGGACGATGCGGGTGAACGAGGAGAAGGCCGAAGCGGCGCAGCAATCTTGACGGTAAGGCAATAATGCCTTACTTTTCTGTTATGGCTCAGAACGATCTCACGATAACAACCAAAGGGCAGGTGACTCTCCGCAAGGAAGTTCTCCGGCATCTTGGCGTGACGAATGGCAAGAAGGTCAGCGTGGAAATGCTGCCGAACGGCGTCGTACAGTTGCGTGCAAAACCCACGGGCAAGATTTCCGATGTGTTCGGCATGCTCAAAAGGCCCGGCCAGCGCGCCATCTCGATTGAAGAGATGAACCAGGCAATCGCCGAAGGCTGGGCTGGAAAGCGTTGAGAGTTACGGCCGACACCAACGTCCTCGCCCGGATCATCACCGAAGACGAGCCTCGCCAGAGCAAGATCGCCCAGGAGCTTCTCGACCGGGCCGAGGTGGTCGCGATCGGCACGTCGACGCTTTGCGAACTCGTATGGGTCTTGCGCCGTATCTACAAGGTGGACCGCAGGGATATTGCAGCCGCGATCCGCAAGTTGATCGGCGGCGCCAATGTCGCCGTCGATGTCCCCGCGGTCGAATTCGGATTGGCAACGCTCGAGGCTGGTGGTGACTTCGCCGACGGCGCAGTTGCGTTCGAAGGCCGTGCGCTTGGCGGCGAAACATTCGTTTCGTTCGATCAACGGGCCGTGAAAATTCTCGCCGCTGCCGGAGAACGCGCGCGCTTCCTCTAATACCCCAGCGCCATTCCGTCCTTGCGCATCTCGCTCGCGCCCCAGTAGACGCCGTTCGGCATGCGCATGATCGCCTGATAGCCGCCGAAGGCGCCGGTGCCTGGCCGCACATCATAGCCGCGCGCAGCGAGCGCCGCCTTCACCGCAGGATCGAAGCCGCTTTCCATCTCGACGATGTTGCCCGTCGGCCCTTCGCCGGTGACTTCGCTGCCGCCATGGTGATACCAGCGCGCCGCGTCGCCCGCCTCCTGCACGTTCATGCCGAAGTCGATGATGTCGGTCAGCACCTGGACGTGCCCCTGGGGCTGCATATCGCCGCCCATCAGGCCGAAGGACATGAAAGGCTGCCCGTCCTTCATCACGAAGCCCGGAATGATGGTCTGGAACGGCCGCTTGCCGGGCGCATAGACGTTCGCCGCATGGGGATCGAGCGAGAACAATTCGCCGCGGTCCTGGAACATGAAGCCGAGCCCGTCCGCTACCAGTCCCGATCCCATGCCGCGATAATTCGACTGGATGATCGAGACCATCATCCCGCTGCTGTCGGCCGTGGTGAAATAGGTCGTGTCGCCCTGGCTGAGGCGCGGATCGCCCGGCCCGACATCCGGATTGGCATGCGCCAGATTGATCAATTTGCGCCGCGCATCGGCATAGGCGTCCGAGAGCAGGCCTTTCATCGGCACGTTCACGAAGGCCGGATCGGCATACCACTTGGCGAGGTCTTCATAGGTCAGCCGCTTGGCTTCCAGCATCGCGGTGATCGCATCGGCCGAGCCTGCACCCATCTTCTTCAGGTCGAAGCCCTTCAGGATTTGCAGCATCTGAAGAACCGCCGCGCCCTGGCCGTTGGGCGGCAATTCGTAGACGTCGTAGCCGTGATAATTCACGCTCAGCGGCTCGACCCATTCGCCGTGATGCGCGGCGAAATCCTCGTAGCGCAGATCGCCGCCGATACGGCGGAAATATCGGTCGATGACATGGGCGATCTCGCCCTTGTAATAAGCATCGCGCCCGCCCTTGGCGATCAGGCTCAGCGTGTGCGCCAGGTCAGGGTTCCTGAAGATCTCGCCTTCCGCCGGCGTGTGGCCGTCGATGAGATAGGTGTGGCGTGCATTGCCGGTCTCTTCGATCAGCGCGCCGGCGCGCTCGAACGCCTTCATGTTGCCGCGCCAGTACATCGCGATCAGCTGCGTCACCGGAAAGCCGTTGGTGGCATAGCCGATGGCGGGCGCCAGATCCTGCGCCAGCGTCAGCTTGCCGAACTTGGCATGCAGCGCGCCCCAGGCGTCGACGGTGCCGGGCACGGTCACCGCCAGCGAGCCGAATTTCGGGATATGCGGCACGTAAGGCTGGCCGGTCTTGGCAGCGACCGCCTTGACCTCGTCGATCATCTTCGCGAGATCGCGGCCCTTCGCGGCCCGGCCAGAACCGTTATAGCCGTAGAGCTTCTTGGTCTTCGGATCCCAGACGATGGCGAACAGGTCGCCGCCGATGCCGTTCGAAACGGGCTCCATCAGGCCGAGCGTGGCGTTGGCGGCAATCGCCGCATCCACCGCGCTGCCGCCTTTTTTCAGGATGTCGATCGCGACCTCGGTCGCCAGGGGAACCGCCGTCGCCGCCATGCCGTGCTGCCCCAGCACCGGCGATCGCGTCGCCCAGGGCGCGCCCGAATAACGATCGCCGCGCCCGATTTCACCGAACGCGGTCGTCCCAACCATTCCCATCGACATGACGATCAGTGCCCCCGCCAATCCCCTCGAGAACTTCATTGTGCTTCACCTTCGACCGTCGTCACACAGGCTAGCGCCGTTTTCATGGGACCGAGCTCCGCAGAATTGCCGCGACTATACGATGGCCGCACAGGCTTGATACCCTTTTCACGCCGGCGTTACGCCGTATATCGGTCATGGTTTTGCGGTTTGACGGTGCCGGTGCAAACAAATAAGCCGGACGCCATGCTCGACGAACTTCTCATCCGTCGCGCGGCGCCGATCCTGGCGCCGCTGGCCGGGCGCCTTATCGCTCTGCGGATCGGCGCAGGCTCCCTGACACTGTCAGCAGCCGTCCTGAACGCGCTCGCGGTCTACGATATCGCCCACCGGTTCTATCTACCGGCGCTCGCCATCCTGGTTGCGGGCAGGGTGCTCGATGCGCTGGACGGCCCTGTCGCCCGCCTGCAGGGCGCGACACTTGCCGGTGCTGCGCTCGACCAGACCTTGGACCTGGTCGCAAGCGGCGCGCTCGTCTTCGCCTTCGGCCTCGCCGAGCCGGAACGCGCCCTGGCCGCGATGTTCCTGATGCTCGGATTGGTCGCACGCGGGCCGGCCAGTCAGTCCCTTCTCGGCAAGTCGGAACTCTACTGCGCCCTCGGGCTCGCCTGCGCCTTTCCAGGCTGGTTCAGCCTCATCGCCTATGCCGTTGGCATTCTGTGCTTTGTCTCGACCGGCATCCGTCTGTCGGGCCTTTTCGCCAAGGAGCCGGCATGAAGGTCGCGATCGTCGGTGCTGGCGTCGCCGGATTGTCGATCGGCTGGCGCCTTCGCCAGTCGGGCGCAGAGGTCACGGTTCTCGACCGGGCACAGCCGGCGCGCGCCGCCACATGGGCATCCGCCGGCATGATCTCCGTCGCCGGAGAGATGGAAGACGAAGTCTCAGACGAAGCCACTTTTGCAAAGCGATCCAGCGGCTTGTGGCCTGACTTTGCGAAAGACATTGAGGCGGCTTCCGGACGAAAGATCGCCTATAGGACGGATGGCGCGCTGCTTGTCGCGCGGACCGATGCCGCCTGGGACCGCTTTCGGAATCGCGTCGATGGCGTTCCGCTCGACCCCGCCGCGGCCAGACTCAAAGATCCGATGTTGGCACCTGACATCAAAGGTGCCCTCTGGTCTCCAGACGATGCCCAGGTCGACAACCGCGCCCTTGGCGACGCCCTCGCGGTCGCCTTCGTGAAAGCCGGCGGCGAGTTGGTGCCGAACGAAGCGGTAGCGCGTCTGGAAAACTGGGACGGCAGGATGTCGTCCATCGTCACCCCCTTCCGCCACATCGAAGCCGATGCCTATGTCCTCGCCGCCGGTGCATGGACCGGCGCCTTCGACAGCCTGCCGCGCGAAGCCTCGCCGCCGGTCCGTCCGGTCAAGGGCGAGATGATCGCGGTCGCGCCGCCCGGTGGATCGGGCCTGCCGCAGCATGTCATCCGCGACGACCGGGTCTATCTCGTTCCGCGCCACGACCGCCTGCTCATCGGCGCCACCGTCTCGGAAGCCGGTTTCGACACAAGCGTGACCGACGCTGCTGCCGCAGATCTGTCGGCGCGCGCCATATCGCTGCTCCCGGGTTTGTCCGACTGGAATGTGGTCGAGCGCTGGTCGGGTCTGCGGCCGGGTTCGCCCGACAGCCTGCCGATCCTGGGTGAGAGCGCCGTCCAGAACCTGTTCATCGCTTCCGGCCAGTATCGCAACGGCATCTTGTTTGCACCGGCAATCGCAGAACACCTGTCCCGTCTCATTTTGAAACAGACCGCCGAGATTTCCGCGTTCTCTCCCCGGCGATTCGACTGATCCTGGAGCTGCCGTGAATCCGAGTTACGTGTATCTGCTGTTTGGCGCCGGCGTATTGCTTCTGGCGATTGGCGGCGAAGGCGTGATCCGCGGCGGGGTCAATCTGAAACGCGCTCTCGGCTTCTCGCCCGTCATCGTCGGCCTCTTCGCCATCTCGATCGGCACCGCCTCGCCGACGCTTGCCGTCGCGCTCAGGGCGGCGACCTGGAACATGTCCGATGTCGTCTTCGGCACAGTCGTCGGCGCGACCATGATCAACCTGCTTCTCATCCTCGGCTTCGGCGCCCTGATCCGTCCGATGCCGAGCGCTCCGAAGGTCGTCATCCGCGACGGCGGTGCCATGCTCGCCGCGGCGGTCGCGCTCGGCGCACTCGCAGTCCTGGGCGGTGTCGGCCGCCGTGAAGGCGTGATCCTGGTCGGCGCCTTCGCGGCTTATTCCGTCGTCGCCGCGATCACCGACTGGCGCCGCTCGGCCGAGCATTCCGTCGCCTGCGCCGAAGCGGAGAAGCGCTCCTTCGGCGACACGCCATCGGTCACGGGCGGCCTGTTCGCCCTGATCGTCGGCGCGGTCTGTCTTCTGCTCGGGGCGCATTTCGCCGTCGGCAGCGCGCTCCACATTGGCCAGCAGTTCGGGTTCCCGCCCGTCGCCGTGGCAACCGGCGCGCTTTCGCTCGTCTGCTCGCTGCCGGTGCTGCTCATCACCTGGATCGCGGCGGCTCGCGGCCACACCCAGATCGCCATCGGCCACCTGATCACGTCGAGCGTCTTCAACGTCTTCGGCGCGCTCGGCATCGCCGCCATTGCCCACCCGCTGGTCCTGACGACCTCCCTCGCGCTTCCAGCTGCCATCGCCGTGTTCGTGGCCGTGGCGCTTCTGCTTGTGATGGTCTCGACCAGCTGGCGCCTGACGCGTCTCGAAGGTGCCGTGCTCGCGCTGGCCTATTTCGGCTTCCTCGGCTACACCGCCTGGCATCTGCAGCTTCTTCCGCCGGGACTTCTCGGTTAGGACGCGATGTCCGCCTTCGCCCTTCATCCCAGGCTTGAAGCCGACACGGCGTTCGTCGCCGACTGGACGCTTTCGCGCGTCTTGCTGATGAACGATGCGCGCTATCGCTGGCTGATCCTGGTGCCGTGCCGCGCCGGCCTCGTCGAACTGTACGACCTGTCCGCAGACGATCGCGCGGAGCTCGTCGAGGAGATTGCGCGCGCCGGGCGCATGCTCAAGGCGCTGACCGGCGCCGCGAAGATCAACACCGGCGCGCTCGGCAACATGGTGCCGCAGCTTCACGTCCATGTCCTCGCCCGCAATCCCGGAGATCCGGCTTGGCCGGGCCCGGTCTGGGGTCATAGTCCTGCCGAGCCCTATAGGGACACCGACCGCGACGCCTTCATCACCCAACTCGTAAACGCGCGTTAACCAGACTGGCACGGCTGTTGCTCCTGATTGCGCAGGAGAACCCGTAGCCATGCGCGCAGAAGCCGCAATCGCCACTTCCGACCGGACCCATATTCTGGGTGCCTTGCAGCGCGCCGCACAGGCGACGGGCGCCGATTTCGACTATCTCCTCGGTACCGCGATGCGCGAATCCGGCCTGAAACCAACGGCCCAGGCGGGCACGTCTTCGGCATCCGGCCTGTTCCAGTTCGTCGATCAGACCTGGCTCGGCATGGTCAAGAACTATGGCGCCAAATACGGCCTCGGCAGCTACGCCGACGCGATCTCGCGCGGCAATGATGGCCGCTACCACACGACAAATTCGGCCGACCGCTCGGCAATTCTTGCCCTGCGCAACGACCCCGGCGTCTCGTCCCTGATGGCCGGCGAGTTCGCCCAGGCCACCCGTTCCACCCTCGAAAACAGCCTCGGCCGCGACGTCTGTGGCGGCGAGCTCTACGCCGCCCACTTCCTCGGCCCCGATGCCGCTTGCCGCTTGATCAAGCTGAGCGAGAACCAGCCCGACTCTTCGGCCGCCGACGCCTTCCCGGCTGCGGCGCATGCCAACCGCAACGTTTTCTATCATCGCGACGGCACCCCGAAGACCGTGCGCGAGGTCTACAACTGGGCGCTGAAACAGCCGGGTTCGGCCGCCGGCCTCGACGAAAAGACGACCGCGCCGCCGCTCAACATCGCCGCCGCACCGGCGGGCCTGTCCGACAGCTCGGACGTCCTGGCCGGCTTGACCTCGTGGCGTCCCCGCAAGGGCTTCTTCTCGAACGACTTCACGACCGACGGCGCGCTGCCTTCGACGCCGTTCATCCTGACGCCGGCGGTGATGGACGTCCTGTCCTCGATGTCGCCCGTTGCGGACAGCGACACCACCCACTAAACGCTTCGCCCCAAGCAGGGGACAACATGCGGGCCGCCGTCGCCGCCGTCTGGGCGGTCATCGTCACGATCTTCTTCGTTCAGACCGCCAATGGCTGGCAGACCAGTCTGCTCAGCGTGCGGTCCGTCATGGAGGATTTTCCGGCCTGGACGATCGGCATCGTCATGGCGAGCTACTATGTCGGCTATTCCTCGGCATCGCTCGCCAGCCGCTTCGTCATCGGGCGGCTCGGTCATGTCGACACGATGTGGCTAGGGGCCTTCGTCGCGGCGCTCGTCATCGTCGCCCATGCCTTCCTCGTGGCACCGTTGAGTTGGGCGGCCCTGCGCTTTGTCTCGGGCTTCGCCTTGTCGAGCCTCTATGTCGGCGCCGAAAGCTGGATCCATGACCGCGTCGCCAATGTCCATCGCGGCCGCGTCTTTAGTATCTACATGGTGGTGCAGCTCGCGGCGATGACAGTGGCCGAGTTCCTTCTCGGCATTGCCAGCCCGCGCAGCACGATTCCCTTCGTCGCAGCCGGCGTGGTCTTTCTCATCGGTATCGTCCCGATCCTCACCGCGCGCAGCTCGGCCCCGCATCGCGCGCCTCCCGAGCCCTTCGGCATCGTCAAGCTGTTTCGCGTCTCGCCGCTCGGCGCCATCGCGACGGTGCTTGCCGGCGTCACATGGTCGATCGTCTTCACCTTCGGCCCGGTCTACGCCCAGCGTCACGGCTTCACGATCTCACAGGTCAGCCTGTTCATGGCGCTCACCATGATCGGCGGCGCGATCGTTCAATTCCCGATGGGCTGGCTCTCCGATGCCATCGGCCGGCGCGTCACCATCGCGCTGATGTCGGCGGGCGGCATTGCCGTGTCGCTGCTCGGCGTATGGGCGGACGGGCAGGGCCTCTTCGCCAAATATGTCGCGGCGCTGCTCGCCGGCGGCCTGATCTTCCCGATGTATGCCGTCTCGACCGCGCACACCAACGACTCGATCGAGCCGCGCAACCGCGTTTCCGCAGCGGCAGGATTGGTGCTGCTCTTCGGAGTCGGTTCGATCTTCGGACCCTTGGTCAGCGGCGGCGCCGTCACGGCCTTCGGAAATCCCGGCTTCTACGCGGTCCTGGCGATTGCCTCCGCGCTGAGCTTGGCGGCCGCCGCGGCCACTCGTTAGACTTCCAGAAAAGAGAACGAGGAAACATGTCCGACAAACCCGAAGCCGTGCCCGTGCCGGCCGCCACGATCCTTCTCCTGCGCGACGGCACCGAAGGCCTCGAAGTCTTCATGGTCAAGCGCCATCACCAGATCGATTTCGTCGCGGGTGCGCTGGTGTTTCCCGGCGGCAAGCTCGAGAAGGGCGACAGCGATCCTTCGCTGGCTGCGCATCTCGACGGCGGTGACGCCTGGAATGCCGACATGCGCGCGCTCGGTGCCGGCGCGATCCGTGAAGCCTTCGAGGAGTCTGGAATCCTGCTCGCCCGCGATGCGCGCACCGGAGACTTCGTCGCCGCCGAGCGTCTGGAGGAGCTTCAGCACTACCGTCCGCTGCTCGACAAACGCGAAGCCGTCCTCGCCGAAGTGCTCGAGAAGGAGAAGCTGCGTCTCGCGCTCGATCAGCTCGTGCACTTCGCGCACTGGATCACGCCGGCCAACATGCCGAAGCGCTTCGACACGCATTTCTTCCTCGCGGTGTCACCCGTCGGCCATGCCGGCAGCCATGACGGCCGCGAGTCGGTGGATTCGATCTGGATCACGCCCAAGGCTGCGATCGCGGACCCCAAGAAGTGGAACGTGATCTTCCCGACCAAGCTCAATCTCATGAAGCTGGACAATTCGAGCACGGTCTCCTCCGCGCTTGCGGCAGCGCGCGGCGACAAGGTTCTGCCGGTGGTGCCATGGGTCGAGAATGGCCCGGATGGCCAGATCCTGCGCATCCGCGACGACGCAGGCTACACGCAGACCACCGCGAGCATGCGCGAAGCCTAGCCGGCGAGCGATTCGGAGACCCGCGCGTCGAGTTCGCCGATCAGCGCGACGGCGACCGGATCGTTCGTGACCTTGATCTTGTCGCGGAAGACGACGCGGATCGCTGTCACATGCGCATCGACCAGCGCCAGCGGCACGGCAGCCGCCTTGGGGTGGCCGTCGATCAGCCGTGTCAGCGAATTGGCGATGCGCGCAATGATCGGGAATTCGAAGGTCTCGGCCTGGCCCTTCAGGTCATGTGCCGCACGGAACAGGTCCGCGCGGCCTTCCGCCGTCGGCTTCGCGGCAAAACGGTCGCGACATTCACCGAGCTTGCCGACATCCACCGCCACCCAGTCCTGAAATTCGGAACGCAGGGTCTCGACGGCCGCTTCGGCGCGACGGATCGCGGCCATGTCGATGCCACCCACGGCACTGCCGACCTTGGCCTTCAGGATGTTCGGCGGCATGAAGATTTCGATGGGCAGCTGGCGTGCCATGGTTCCCCCTCCACCGCGCTCAGGCGGCGTCCTCCGTCACGAACGTCTCGGTCGCCGTCACGCGGCGCTCCGGGCCGCGATACTCGTCCTTGCCGCGGCGGCGGCGGCACGGCCCGAAATAGGATTTGGTGCGCACATAGGGCCGCGGCTGTTCGATCACCGCGACAAGCCGCGACATGAGCGACTTCACCGACACGGGTTTGGCGAGGAATTCGTTTACGCCCGCGTCGCGCGCCAGCCTCACATGGTCGATCTGGGTGTAGCCGGTCAGCATGATGATCGGCACAAAGGGATTGGGCGTTGCCGGCGAGGTCCGGACGAGCTTCACCAGGTCGAGGCCCGTCATGCCGTCCATCATCCAGTCGAGGATCACGACGTCGGGATTGGCCTCGCGCAGCATCGCCCAGGCGCGATTGCCGTCCGCGGCTTCGTAGATCTGGATCACGCCGAAGGCCTGCAGGATCGTCAGCACGAGCTTGCGCATGTGCTGGTTGTCGTCGACGACCAGAACCTTCAGCCTTTCGAAGCGATAACCACTCATCGCCAACCCGACGGTCGCAAACCCCTACTACGCAAAATTACGGGGTGCCCGTTAACGCGCTGTGAAGGCCGGTTTGGTTAATCGACGAACTGTTCGGCAAGGATTCGTTCATCGAGGCTGTGTCCGGCGTCGAACAGCATGGTCATGCTGATCGAGCGGTCCTCGGCGACATCGACGGCCGTGATGTCGCGCACCTCAAGATCGTCTGCCACGGCGCTGACCGGCCGCTTCTCCGCCTCCAGCAGTTCGAACCGCACACGCGCCCGATGCGGGAGCAGGGCGCCGCGCCAGCGCCGCGGGCGGAACGCGCTGATCGGGGTCAACGCCAGCAGATCGGCGTCGATCGGCAGGATCGGGCCGTGCGCCGACAGATTGTAGGCGGTGCTGCCGGCCGGCGTCGAAACCAGGATGCCGTCGCAGATCAGCTCCGAGATTCGGATCTTCTCGTCGACCAGGATGCGGATCTTCGCCGCCTGCCGGGTCTGGCGCAGCAGCGAGACTTCGTTGAACGCCAACGCCTCGGTCGTACCGTGCCGGCTCTCCGCGCGCATCCGCAACGGATGAAGCTGCGCCGACTCGGCCGCCGCCAGACGTTCCTCGAGATCGTCCTCGCGATACTCGTTCATCAGGAAACCGACGGAGCCCAGGTTCATGCCGTAGATCGGCTTCTTGCTCGTCAGGAAACTGTGCAGCGTCTGCAGCATGAAGCCGTCGCCGCCGAGCGCGACGATCACCTCGGCGGCGTCGGCCCCGGCGTCGGCATGGCGCCGGCGCATCATGGTGAGCGCGGCCTGCGCGTCCGGTGCGGGAGAGGCGACGAAGTGAAGTTTCATGTCAGCCGCCCGTCAGGGACATCGGGCGGGCGAGGGCGGGCGCCCTGTGCTGCCGGTCGATGATGAAGTCGTGGCCCTTGGGCTTGCGCGCGATGGCGTCGGCGATCGCCTTGTCGAGCACCGCATCGTCCTGCGATGCGCGCAGCGGCGCGCGCAGATCGGCGTTGTCGTCCTGACCGAGGCACATATAGAGCTGTCCGGTACAGGTCAGCCGCACGCGATTGCAACTCTCGCAGAAATTATGCGTCAGCGGCGTGATGAAGCCGAGTCGCCCGCCGGTCTCCGCCACCCGGACATAGCGCGCCGGTCCGCCGGTGCGATAATCGGTGTCTTCGAGATGGAAGTTCTTCGCCAGCCGTGCGCGCACCAGCGACAGCGGCAGGTATTGCTCGACACGGTCGCCGTCGATCTCGCCCAGCGGCATGGTCTCGATCAGCGTGAAATCGAAGCCGCGGCCATGCGCCCATAGCATCAGCTCTTCGATCTCGTTCTCGTTCACATCCTTGAGCGCGACGGTGTTGATCTTGATCTTGAGACCCGCAGCATCGGCGGCGTCGATCCCGTCCAGCACCTTGCCGAGATCGCCCCAGCGCGTGATCGTCTTGAAGCGATCCGGATCGCGCGTGTCGAGCGAGACGTTTATCCGCTTCACGCCCGCCGCCGCCAGATCCCGCGCAAAGCGCGAAAGCTGGCTGCCGTTCGTCGTCAGCGTCAATTCTTTCAGGTTCGAACGGCCGATCTGGCTGCCCAGCCCCTCGAACAGGCTGATGACGTTCCGCCGCACGAGCGGCTCACCGCCGGTGATCCGCAGCCGTTCCACGCCATTGCGCACGAACGCCATCGCCAGCCGCTCGATCTCTTCGAGCGACAGCACCTCCGCCTTGGGCAGGAACGTCATGTGTTCCGCCATGCAGTACACGCAGCGGAAATCGCACCGGTC
Source organism: Pseudomonadota bacterium (assembly GCA_018241025.1). Lineage (GTDB taxonomy): Bacteria > Pseudomonadota > Alphaproteobacteria > Micropepsales > Micropepsaceae > Rhizomicrobium. Next base: position 82,100 of record JAFEEQ010000016.1, on the reverse strand, counting down.
GGTGACGGAGATGCGCAGATAGGAGATGTGCCGGCCGAAGGGGTCGATCATGCGCCGCAACATAGCAGGCAGGGCTCGGGTCCGGCAAAACCCGTGTCAGGCGAACTGCAGGCTCGCCAGTTCGGTCAGTGCCCCTGCCTTCGAGACGGTTTTGAAGACGCGGTCGACATCCGCAAGGTCGATAGGGGTAAGCGTCACGCGCAGGTCGCGCGCCTGGCGCGAGAGATTGTAGACCGTGTTGAAGACGCAGCGGTCGATGCCCACGCCGCGGCAGGCGAGGGCGACGGCGCGCGGCCCCCCGTCATAGAACTTGGCGCGCAGCTCCGGCAGCGGCAGCCCGACCAGCTTGGCGAGCGCGAGGTCGAACAGGTCCGACTGGCCCTGATGCAGGACACGCAGCAGGAAGCCGGCCTTGAGTTGTCCGGAGGAGGCCAGCTTGTCGATCAGCTTCTGCGCACTTTCGGCCGGCGGATTGCGCGGCGGCTGCGGTTCGCTCTTGAGCTGGTTCTGTGCTTCGTCGACCGCCGCGTTCAGGCGCTCGGGCGCGATCGGATAGTGCTTGACGATGTAGCTCTTGAGCGCGTCGGCGACCCATTCGCACATCCGGTTGGCGAGCACCGGCGGAAGGTCGCCGCGTCTGGTCAGCGGTTCCTGCAGGCCTTCGATCTGACGCGACTTCTCGACCAGGGTTTCGAAGGCGTGAGACGAGATCTTCGCCGTCACGTTGCGCACCAGCGCCACAAGCACCGACTCGGCCTGGCTCTTCACCAGCTCTTCGGTGACCGGCTCCGAGATATTGGGGCGCGCGGCGACCGCCTCGCTATGGGCAACGCTGCCGGCGGCGATCAGCTTGAGAATGTCCTCGTCGCTGAGCAGCGGACTGCGCAGCAGCAGCGGCCGCGCGACTTCGATACTGTCGTCGGCCAGAAGGAGAATGAGGTCGTGCGGCGCCGTGGTGTCTTCGGCCAGCCGCTCGGCCAGCGCAATGCGGATCGCCATTTCGACGTCGCGGGTCAGGCGGCGCAGGATGTCATGCATCAGCGCGCGCTCGCGCTCGTTCAGTCCGGTGCCCTGGATGCGATAGAGCGATGCGACGGCGAGGAATATCTCCTCGCGGCTGGTGCCCTGGGGATTCACGGAGAGCTGGGCCAACCTGCCCATATCGCTCATATCGTGCGCGGTAAGACCCACGTTCTGCCCCAAAAATGCGTTCTGCACCGGCTCGTTGTGAGCCGCTGTAACGGGTAGCAAAACGGTGTTAACAGCATATTAAGCTAAGATTCTTGCGTGACTTCCAACTGTCCCGGAACGAGCCAGATGCCGAACACCGAACCGCCCTACATCCTCGCCATCGATCAGGGCACGACGTCCACACGTGCGATCCTCTTCGATGCCGCCGCGCGCCCGCTCGTGTCGCATGCCATTGAATTACGGCAGATTTATCCGGCGAACGGTTGGGTCGAGCACGATGCCAACGAAATCTGGGATGCGACTCTGGCGTGCTGCCGCGTCGTCCTGAAGGGCATTCCCGCCGCCGACGTCGCGGCGATAGGGATTACTAACCAGAGGGAAACTACCGTTGCCTGGGACCGCAAATCCGGCGCCCCTCTACACAACGCCATCGTCTGGCAGGACCGTCGCACGGCCGATCGCTGCCGCGCCCTGAAAGCAAAGAAGCTCGAACCGAAGATCGCGTCGAAAACCGGCCTGCTGCTCGATCCCTATTTCTCGGGCACCAAGATGGAATGGCTGCTCGACCGAATCCCTGGAAGCCGCCGCCGCGCCGCGGCTGGCGAGATCGCGCTCGGCACAATCGATGCCTGGCTGATCTGGAAGCTCACGGGTCGAAAGGTTTTCGCGACCGACGTCACCAACGCCTCACGCACCATGCTTCTCAATCTGAAGACGCTGGCCTGGGACAATGAGCTGCTCAAGCTCTTCAACATTCCCCGCGCCGCGCTGCCGGAAGTCCGCGACAGCTCCGGCGATTTCGGCGCAACCGATGAGGGTCTGCTCGGCGCCGCCATTCCGATCCTCGGCGTCGCCGGCGATCAACAGGCCGCATCGTTCGGCCAGGCCTGCTTCAGTCCTGGCGATGTGAAGTCGACGTACGGCACCGGCTGCTTCGCCCTCGTGAACACAGGCAGCAAAGTCCCGGCCTCGAAGAACAAGCTCCTCGCCACGAGCGGTTACCGCATCGCCGGCAAGGCGCCCGCCTATGCCATCGAAGGCAGCATCTTCATCGCTGGCGCCGTGGTGCAATGGCTGCGTGACGCGCTCGGCGTGATCCGCAGCGCCGAAGAGATCGAAGCGCTCGCCCGCACGGCGAAGGATGCGGAGGGTCTCTACTTCGTCCCCGCCTTCACCGGTCTCGGCGCGCCTTACTGGGACCCCGACGCCCGCGCCGCCATCGTCGGCCTCACGCGCGACATGGGCGCCGCCGAAATCGCCCGCGCCGCGCTCGACGCCGTCTGCTTCCAGACCCGCGACCTTCTCGAAGCCATGGCCAAGGACATGAAGCGTTCGGGCCTGCGCGCGCCCAGGGCGATCAAGGTCGATGGCGGCATGGTCCGCAACGACTGGTTCTGCCAGCGCCTCGCCGATCTCACCGGCCTGCCGGTCGACCGCCCGCAGGTGACAGAGACGACCGCGCTCGGCGCCGCCTATCTCGCGGGCTTGGCTGCGGGGCTCTTCAAGGACACCAAAGACATCGCCCGCCGCTGGGCCCTGGACCGCCGCTTCAAACCCGAGATGAAACCCTCATTGCGGAACGGTCTCTATGAGGGTTGGAAGACTGCGGTGAAGCGGGTTCGATAAAACAATACCTGTCATCCCCGGCTGAGCGACCGAAGGGAGCGAAGGGAAGGGGACCCAGGCAGGAAAAACCGTCACGGTAGCAAACACCTGGGTCCCCTTCCCCTCACTCCGCTTCGCTGCGTTCGGCCGGGGATAACAAGTGAGCTTTTGAGCGCCAGCGTTGCGTTTGACGCCCCGCCCGCCCGGGTCCAAAATCGCAGGCATCGCCATTCCCGCCGGAGTCCCCCATGAGCGCCGCCGCCCGCAAGATGCCGACACCCGATGACGCCCCCTCGCTGAAGGGCAAGGTCTCCGAAGAGGAGTGGGCGATCCGCGAGGATCTTGCCGCCCTCTACCGCCTCGTCGCGATGCACGGCTGGGACGACATGATCTTCACGCACATTTCCGCCCGCGTGCCGGGGCCGGAGCATCACTTCCTCATCAATCCCTACGGCCTCCTGTTCGACGAGATCACCGCGTCGAGCCTTGTGAAGATCGACGTCGACGGCAACAAGGTCGTCGAGTCGCCCTTCCCGGTGAACGCCGCTGGCTTCACCATCCACTCCGCGCTGCACATGCACCGCGAGGATGCGGGCTGCGTGATCCATCTCCACACCACCGATGGCGTCGCCGTCTCGGCGCAGAAGGACGGCCTCCTGCCGCTCGACCAGCATGCGATGATGATCTCGGGCGAACTCGCCTATCACGACTATGAAGGTGTCGCCCTCGATCTCGACGAGCGCGAACGTCTCGTGAAGGATATCGGCGAAAAGAATGCGATGATGCTGCGCAATCACGGCACGCTGGCGCTTGGCAAAACCTGTGCCGACGCCTTCATGCGCATGTTCTGGCTCGAACGCGCCTGCTCGATGCAGGTTCGCGCGCTGGCCGGAGGCGCCGCGCCGAACTGGCCGAACCAGGGCGTGCCGGAGAAGACCGCGGGGCAGGGCGCCGCCGCCTTCAACGGCATGGTCGGCTCGCTCGCCTGGCCCGCACTCCGCCGCAAATGTGATAGAGTGGACCCGAGCTACAAGAACTAAGCTCCGACCTGTTCCTCCCCCGTTGTTACGGGGGAGGGGGACCGCCGCACAGCGGCGGTGGAGGGGGCGGCAGTCCCGCTCGAGACGCTACGAACAATTAAGTTGTCGAATAAGCCAGGTAGTTTGAAATTATCGCAAACTCCAGGAATGACTATCGGAGCACCCCCCATGAAGTTCGGCGTCGGCCAATCCGTGAAGCGTACCGAAGACATCCGTTTCGTCACTGGCCAGGGCCAGTACACGGACGACCTGCATTTTGACGGCGAGACCTTCGCCTGTTTCGTCCGCTCGCCGCATGGCCACGCGAAGATCAATTCCATCGACATCAGTGCCGCGAAGGACGCGCCCGGCGTCGTCGATGTGCTGACCTATGACGACATCAGGGCCTTCGGTGCGAATCCGATGCCGCTGATGGCTGGCGTGAAGAGCCGCGACGGTTCCGACACCAAGACCTCGCCGAAGCAGGTTCTCGCCCACGGCCGCGTCACCTTCATCGGCGAAGCCGTCGCCATGGTGGTCGCGGAGACCTATGCCCAGGCCAAGGACGCCGCCGAGCTGGTGATGGTCGATTACGATCCGCTCGATGCCGTTGGCACGCTGGAAGCCGCGCCGCGCGGTCCGCAGATCTGGGAGAGCGCGCCGAACAACCTGTCCTTCGACTGGCAAGATGGCGACGAAGCCGGCGTCAAGGACGCCTTCGCCAAGGCCGCCCACACCGTCTCGCTCGACGTCGTCGAGAACCGCGTCAGCGCCATGCCGATGGAAACCCGCAACGCCATCGGCGTCTACGATGCGTCGGCCGACGCCTACACGATTTATGTGACCTCGCAGGGCGCCGGAAACATCCGCGGCGGCCTCGCGCGCATGGTGCTCAACATCCCGCAGGAAAAGCTTCGGGTCATCACCAAGGATGTCGGCGGCGGCTTCGGCATGAAAGGCTTCCTCTATCCCGAACAGCCCGCCGTGCTGATCGCCGCCAAAAAAGTCGGCCGCCCGGTGCGCTGGAGCGCCGAGCGCACAGAGAGCTTCCTCGCCGACGACCACGGCCGCGACATGATCACCACCGGCGAACTGGCGCTCGACAAGGACGGCAAGATCCTCGCTTTGCGCATCACCGGCACTGCGAACATGGGCGGCTATCTGTCCGTGTACGCACCATTCATCCCGACGCTGGCCGGCAGCCGCATCTTCGGCGGCGTCTATCGCGTGCCCAAGGCCTACGCCAACGTGAAGGGCTACTTCTCCAATTCCGCGCCGGTCGATGCCTATCGTGGCGCCGGCCGTCCCGAAGCCGCCTATCTGATGGAGCGGCTGATGGATGCCGCCGCGGCCAAGACCGGCATCGATCGCGCCGAGATCCGCCTGCGCAATCTCCCCGCGCCGGCGGAGTTGCCTTTCGCCAACGCCTGGGGTCTCAAATACGACTCCGGCGATTATCCGCGCCTTCTCGTCGAAGGCCTGAAGCGCGGCGACCGCGACGGTTTCGCCAAGCGCAAGGCTGATGCCGCAAAGCGCGGCAAGCTGCGTGGCTTCGGCTTCGCTTACTACGTCGAAATCACCGGTGCCGCTGGTCAGGAACCGGCGGCGATCAAGTTCACCGACAATGGTGGAATCGAGCTGTGGTGCGGCACGCAGTCGAACGGGCAGGGCCACGAAACCTCCTTCGCCCAGCTCGTCGCCGAGAAGCTCGGCGTGCCTTTCGAGTCAATCCAGGTGAAGCAGGGCGACACCGAATGGGTGAATGGCGGCGGCACCGGCGGCTCGCGTTCGCTCAACATGTCGGGCGGCGCGCTGATGCTCTCCTCCGATGAGGTCATCCGCAAGGGCAAGGCCGCAGCCGGGCAGGTGCTCCAGGCCGGCGGCAAGGATGTCGGCTTCGAGGTCGTCGAAGGCGTCGGCAAGTTCGCCGTCGCCGGCACCGGCCAGGCGATCACCGTCGGCGAGCTCGCCATGACGCTGAAGCGCGACAAGCTTCCGGGCTTCGAAGACGGTCTCGATAGCGATGCGATGTACCAGGGCAAGGCCTCGACCTTCCCGAACGGTTGCCATGTCTGCGAAGTCGAGGTCGATCCCGACACCGGCAAGACCGAGATCGTGTCCTACACCGTGCTCGACGATTTCGGCCGCATCATCAATCCGATGCTCGTCGCCGGCCAGGTTCATGGCGGCGTCGTGCAGGGCCTCGGCCAGGCACTGCTCGAGAACATGGTCTACGACGAAACGAGCGGCCAGCTCCTGACCGCGAGCTTCACCGACTACGCCATGCCGCGCGCCTCCGACATGCCGGACATCGACTTCAAATACGAAGAGATCCCCTGCGTGACCAACGATCTCGGCGCCAAGGGCTGCGGCGAAGCCGGCACCGTCGGCGCACTACCGGCGATGATGAGCGCGGTGGCCGACGCCCTCGGCGTCCTCCACGTCGACATGCCGGCGACGCCCGAACGCATCTGGCGGGCGCTACGCGAGAAGAAGGCGGCGGCTTAAGGTAATCCCCGCACCCAATAACCAAACCTGTCATGGCCCGCCGGAGAGCGGGCCATCCATGCGACGCGCTACAACTGGCGAAAGCATGGGCGCACTACATTGATGGCCCGCTCTCCGGCGGGCCATGACATTTTTTTCTTTTGATGGAACGCGAACTCTAAATCGCTACACGCCGCTCCCGCAGCACCTCAAAATCCCAATCGATCCCCAGCCCGGGCGTCATCGGCGCCTGCGCCATGCCGTTCACGATCGCGAGGCCTGAATGCGTCAGCGCCCGCAATTGCGGGATGTGCTCGACATAGATCGCGTTCGGCACCGCCGCGCTCAGGCTGACATGGATCTCCATCAGGAAGTGCGGCGCCACTTTCACGTTGAACGCCTCGGCGAGATGCGCGGTCTTGAGCCACGGCGTGATGCCGCCGATCCGCGCGACGTCCGGCTGCACAATTCCCGCGCCGCCGCGTTGCAGATACTCGCGGAAATGCGACACCGCATAGATGCTCTCGCCGATCGCAACCGGGATCGAGGTCGCGCGCGCCAGCTGGACATGGCCTTCGATATCCTCGGCGGGTAGCGGCTCCTCAAGCCAATAGGGATCGAACGCTTCCAGCAGCCGCGCACGCCGGATCGCATCGGCGGCGGTCAGCGACTGGTTGGCGTCGAGCATGATGTTGAACGCCGGCCCCACCGCCTCGCGCAACGCGCCGAGCCGGGCGCGATCTTCATGCGGGTCGGGCTTGCCGATCTTGATCTTCACCCCGCTCCAGCCGGCTGCCTTCGCCCGCAGCGCACCCGCGATCAGTTCATCGGCGCTGAGATGCAGCCAGCCGCCTTCGGTGTCGTAGACCGGAACCGCGCGCCGCGCGCCGCCGGCCATCTGCCACAGAGGCAGTCGCGCGTTCTTGCAGCGCAGATCCCACAACGCCAGATCGACCGCCGCGAGCGCGAGACTTGTGATCGCGCCCACCGCCGTCGCATGCGTATGCCAGAACAGCCGCTGCCACACCGTCTCGATCTCCGCCGCATCGAGCCCTTCGAGGACCGGCAGCAGGTCATGCGTCAGCAGCGCCATCACCGCATGCCCGCCGGTGCCGATCGTGTACGAATAGCCGAGCCCGGTCGCACCATCCGCCGTCTCGATCTCGACGAAGATCGTCTGCTGCTTGACGAAAGCCTGGATCGCATCGGTGCGCGGCGTCTCGGGCACCAGCTCCACCATGAAGCAGCGGGCGCGGCGGATCTGCGTCTTGGCGGTCATGATTCAATCCGTATGGAACACTTCATCCAGCATAGACCACCATTCGCCCTCTTTGCGGGTCTCGAATGGCTGCTGGCAGGGATCGGTCAGCGCCCACCATTCGCGCGTCTTGGCATCCGCAGCCATTGCGGCGCTGTCGGCGGCGAAGTCGCTGCCGTGATATTCCCAATAGCCGAACAGGATGTTCTCGGGCCGCTTCAGATAGATCGAATAGTTGTGGATGTTGCATGCCGCGATTCGCGCCAGCACCTCCGGCCACGCCGCCGCATGCAGCCGCAGATATTCCTCGACCTTGTCGTCCTTCAGCCGGATGCACATTGCCATGCGCTGCATGTTCCATTGCTCCTCGTTCATTGTGCGGACGAAGTTGACCCTGCGTCGCCGGACTATCCGTCTATGAGCAAGACTTAGCGAGGCGCTGGAAGCGCATGTCAAACCCTCTGCGGTCTCGAAGGTGACGGGATCGTCACGGCCTTACCCAAAGCGTGCATTGCATTGCGCATCGCGCTTTCCGGTAGAATTGGGTTATCTTTGCGGATCGAAGCGGCCGCCAGATGCCGCGCAGATGCTTGGGCACAAACCGCAGGGGACTTTGCAGGAATGGATCAGGAAGCACTCGAGAAAACAGCCGACGAGACCCGCCCCGCGCGCCGCAAGCCGGAAAGTCTCGCCAAGCTCAAGCGCGCCGCGCGCAAGCTGTTTGTCGAGCGCGGCTATCACGCCACCCGCCCGCAGGACATCGCCCGCGAGGCCGGTCTCGGTCACGGCACCTTCTATCTGCATTACCCCGACAAGAAGGCCTGCTTCCTGGCCTTCGTGGACGATGCCCGCGAAGAACTCCACGAGTACATGAAGGCGCGCCAGCCGTCCCAGCCGACGCTCGAGAGCACGATCGCCGCCAACCTGAAGGCGGTCTACGAATATTCCGCCGAGCATCCCGGCGTTCTCGCCGCGGCGATGACCGACGAGATCATCATCGATGCGGAAGGCGCGCAGGCGACGCCGCTCCTCGTCCGCTGGGGCTTCGACTGGGGCGAGATCGTGCGCATTGCCCAGAGCACCGGCCATGCCTGCACGACCTATAATCCCGAGATCGTCGGCCAGGCTATTCTTGGTGCGATCCACCAGACCGCCAGCGAAGGCGCCCGCAGCCTGCGCGGTCGCGAGGAAGTGCTCGACAACCTCACGCGCTTCCTGGTGAAGGCGCTGAAGCCCTGACCTGAATTCATCCCCCCGCTCCCGCCGAGACACCCGCCCCCCGACGCGCGTAGCGCGTCATTCAGATGAATCGTGCGCATTGCGCACGGGATGCCTCGGACGGAGCGTTGTCAGTTCAGCTTCAGGCTCACCCCGGCCAGCAAGGCGTGATCCGAGAAGTGCTGATGCGCAGTGTCGGTACTGTCGCTCAGCGCCACGGATTCGCTCTGCGTGAAGCGGTACTCGCCGAACAGCGACGTGTCGTGACCGATATCGGTCCGAAGACCCGCCTCCGCCTGGTAGGCCGGCTTCCAGTCGCGTCCCGACAGGCCGTTGACCTGGCCGCCGACATTCACGAAGCCGAGGCCGGCGCCGACATAGGGCGTCACCTTCTCACCGGTCATCAGGTCGTAGGTCGCGTTCGCCATCACCGCGGTCGACGAGATGTGCCCCGTCGCCGGCGTCCCGTTGAGACGGCTGACATCGGCATTCTGATGCAGCGTGTTCAACTCGACGCGCCAGCCATTGCCGGTGTCGTAGCCAAGCGCGCCCCCGACCGCGAAGCCGGTGCCGAAGCTGTCCTGGTTACGGCCCAATGTCGGAGAGTCGAGATGCAGATCCGGCGGCAGCGACACGCCGCCCTCGGCACTCACGTAATAGCCGCCGTCGTCGGCCAGGGCGGCGCCGATCCCGACACCGAACGCGATTCCCAATGCGGCGGCAAACACGATTTGTCGTCTCATGCTGTACTCCTTTGTTTCGAAGGGGGCGGTGGCTCCAAAGGGCCATCCGCATGCGCCCAACCTGGGTCGCGCCTGTCGCGAAAGTGTGTCGCAACGCCTTATGAACGCTGCACAATTTGTTTCGTTGCTTGCTGTCTGGAAGATGTATCCGTCGTAACCGCGGCGTTGACTTGGGTTCCCAACTGACAAACTATCAGGCTGGATCGAAGCGCCGCAGAGCGCTCCTGGAGGAACCGATGGCGAAGCTGAATTTCACGCGCGACGAGATCATGGCCGATCATGATTACGCGCAGCCGCAGGTCGAGGCAGGTTACCGGCTGCATGGCGGGTTCGACTCCTCCGGCGCCTATATCTCGCCGCGCACTCGCAATCGCTGGCCAGCGGTAGAAGCCTGGCAGGCGGAGTTGAAGAAGCGCGGCCACGACATCATCGATGCCACGACGCGCCTTCTGAAGCGCGGCCCCTATCCGACAGTCGATCAGCAGAAATTCCTGCTCGGCAAAGGCTTCGGCGAAACTTTGTGGAACTCGCTAACCACCACCGGGATCATCGAAGCGCGCGGCGGCATGCTCGCTCAGGCCGTGGCCCCCGACTTCCAGAACATCATCGTCGAGGACATCTCGAACACCTGCCTCGGTCATCTCAACAAGGGCCTGCTCGCGGCGCACGGCTATGACGAAGCCGGCCAGAAGGACAAAGGCATCGGCGGCCACGACGACATGTGGTTCGCGGTGCGCGACGCCTTGTTCGGCAAGAACGCCTACCCGATCCCCGAAGTGCCGGCGAGCATCGGCCGTCCCGAGACCGGCCGCCGCATCCCGCAGGTCCCTGCGGAGTACGAAGGTTGGATCCTGATGCTGATGAACGTTTTGATGATCGAAGTGCGGGCGGAGAGCTTCTTCTCCTTCTGCCAGTCGATCATGCGCGATCCGACGAATTTCACCGATCGCCGCACGGCCGCCGATCATGCCGCCGATCTCGTCGAGCGCATCCGCACCGACGAGGCGATCCATGTCGCCTATCTCGCGACGGCGACATCGGAACTGCGCAGCTTCACTATCAAATGCGAGGACGGCTCGACCGTTTCGGGCGCGAAGCTGATCGATCCGGTCTGGAACCAGATGATCGAATGGCATGCGGTGACGCAGGCCGACTTCTCGAAGGCCCAGTCGCGCGATGCCATCATCGCGCGTCTCACCGCCAAACCGAATGGACCGGCGCTCGCCGCCGCGTTCGACAGTCTCGAATTTCAGCAAGCAGCGGAATAATCATCATGAAAGACTTCAAGGGGCGTACCGCCTTCATCACCGGCGGTGCCAGCGGCATCGGCCTCTCCATGGCGCGCGCCTTCGGCCGCGCCGGCATGAACGTCGTGCTCGCCGACATCGATCTTTCCGCCGCCAAGAACGCGGCAGAGCGTCTCGCCTCGGAGCAAATCAAGGCCGCGCCGGTCTATATCGACGTCACGGACCGCGCCAGCGTGAAGAGCGCGGCGCTCGACGCGCTTGCCGCCTTCGGCAAGGTCCATCTCGTTTGCAACAATGCCGGCGTCGCCGTCGGCGGCCAGATCGGCACGGTGCGCGAGCGCGACTGGGACTGGATCATCGACGTCAATCTCAAGGGTGTGGTCTACGGCACCGAAACCTTCGTGCCGCTGATCAAGAGCCATGGCGAAGGCGGTCATCTCGTCAACACAGCGTCGATGGCGGGTATGATCTCGCCGCCGGGCCTCGAACCATATTGCGCCACAAAATTCGCCGTTGTCGCGATGAGCGAAGGCTGGGCCGCCCAGCTCGCGCCGCAGAACATCGGCGTGTCCGTGCTGTGTCCCGGCTTCGTGAAGACCCGAATCCATGAGAGCGGCCGCGCGCGTCAGGACAAATACGGCGGCACCGGCGATGTCGATCCCGGCGTCGGCGCGACGCGCGAGGAAGCGGCGTCGAATGTCCTCAACGGCATCGATCCCGACATCGTCGGCCAGCGCGTGCTTGAAGCCGTACGCGACGGCGACCTCTACATCTTCACCCATCCGCACTTCAAAGACTTCGTCCAGGCGCGCTTCGGCGCGATCATGGCGGCGTTCGACAAGGCTGCGGCCAGTCCCGCTCTGGCCCAGGTGAAGAACTGGGCGACGCCCGCGCTCGACGCAAATTAGACCTGTGTCCAGAACGAGAAGCTGAAGCCGCGCTCGACGAGCGCGTTCTGCCCGGCGGGCGAATAGAACGCACCGAGTTGTATCGACCAGTGCCGGGTCACCCGCCGCACGACCGAAAACTCGAGCTTGTGCGTCCGGTAGAAAGTATAGGGCGCTGCTGCGTCGCCTGCGCTGACGATATTGAAGCTCTGCGCCATCACCATGGTGCGCTTGGTCAGCCACAAGCCGAGCGTGACATCGAATGGTGTTTCATTGGGCCGGGGATGGTCGATCCAGCGCTGTGCGACCTGGAAATCCGCGAAGCCGTCGCGGCCGAACAGCTTGAAGCTCGTGCCGTAGAGCAGCCGCAACTCGATCTGACGGCCCGACGCGCGATTGGCCGAGACCGAAAAGTCGAACGCACCGGCAGTCTTGTAGGATCCTTGGAGCGACAACCGGCCATGCGCGGCATAGAGCGACAGCCTTACGCCGGCCTCGATCGACAGATTGTTCGCAACGGTATGTGGAACCGTGGGCGTACTGACCCGTGCCGAGACGAAGGCCGGTGTCGCGAGCAGCGTGATCGCGTTCGTTAGTCCATACTCGAAGGTGTTTTGCGACAGCGTTTTGTTGAACGTCGTGGCGATGCTCGCCCGGCCGTGTGCGTCGAAACTGAGGCTGGCGCTGCTGAGTGTCGTCGAACTGAAGCTCTGCCAGTGCCCATGGGTGAGCGTCCAGGCACCTCCGTGCGCCGCTGTCGAAGTCAGCGTCAGCGCGCATGCGAGCACCGCGCCCTTCTTCACGTCGCCTGCCGCGACAGGCCGTGCGCGGTTTTCTCCCAGAGGAAAGGCTTGGTGAAGAGTTGCACCAGTCCGCGCCACGCCGCGACCGACACCAGTCCCCAATAGAGCGTGACCATCAGCGCGTAGGGCAGGACGTCGCGAAGCCCCCGCTTCAAGGGAACCAACGATGCCAGCAGGACCAGCAGCGCATTGCCGCCGGCGAGGCCGCCGATCATGAGACCGTCGCCATCCTTCAGGCCCGTCAGATTGATCGCGAGCAGCAGCCAGAGCAGGGGATTGGCAAGCGCGGTCGCGACCGAGCCCCCGATGAAGAAATGGAATGCGAGAAAGCTCTTGAGCCCCGCGCGACGCAGAAGCCCGAACGGCGTCCGCGTGTGCACCAGCCAGGTCTGCATATAGCCCTTGAGCCAGCGTGTCCGCTGCTTCAACCAGACCCGGAGAGAGGTTGGCGCCTCCTCGAAGGTCGTCGAATCCAGCATGGCGACCTTCAGACCGAGCTGTGTAATGCGGATGCCGAGATCGGCATCCTCGGTGACGTTGAAGGCATCCCAGCCGCCAAGGCGCTGCAAGGCATCGGTGCGGAAGTGATTGGACGTCCCGCCGAGCGGCATCGGAACGCCGAGCTTGTCCAGCCCCGGCAGCAGCACCTCGAACCAGAGCATGTAGTCGAGCGCGAACAGATAGGTCAGCCAGCACTCATCGGCATTGTAGAAGGCGAGCCGGGCCTGAAGACACGCCGTCGTTTCCGGCAGCGCACGGAACGCGGACACCGCCTTGCGCAACTGGTCCGGCTCCGGCCGATCCTCGGCATCGAAGATGACCGTGTAGGCGCCGCGCGCAAAGTTGAGTGCATAGTTGCAGGCCTTCGGCTTGGTGCGCGGCCCAATGTTCGGCACTTTGACGACTTCGAACGGTCCACGCGCTCGAACCTGCTCGACCGCGGCGACGGTTTCGGCGTCGTCCTCCTCGACGATCAATTTTATGTCGAGCGCTTCCCGCGGATAATCGATGGCAAGCAAGGCACCGGTCAGGCGGGGTACGATATTGGCTTCGCGGTAGAGCGGAACGAGAACCGTGTAGGTGGGGAGAGCATCTGCTGCGGGCGCGCCGGGCTCGGCTTTGCGCCCACTTACAGCTGCGAGCAGCAGGCGAAACAGGGTACCGGCTACAAAGGCGACGGTTGTGAGCGCAATGGCCGCCCGCCAGGCCATGTGAGGCGCGAGGAACGAGACACCGGTCCCCAGCGCGACCGCGGCGATCAAGGTTGCGGCCTGACGTGGGCTGACGACGATGTGCGCTGAAAGTTCCGGCATTCGCCGCGCCAGGCCGAACGATGCCTCGTCGGCGAGTTGCAACGCCCCCGCCTCCCGCATGTCGCCATGCGGGACAGGACGGCCCGTCTTCCCCATGAAGGCCCCCACCACACAGTAATTTTTGTTAATCTCGCGGTGAAAACACCCGCGCTGTGCAACGCGAAAAGTGCTGGAACTCGCGCAAGTGACGCACGCTGGCGCAAGTCTGGGTGGTGAGGCGAAGATTGAGCAACACAATTTGACTCAATCTAAAGTAGTGTCAGGCGGCATGTCGCACTGTACTTGCGAATGAGTTGCGCTTACATAAGCGATAGATTCCGGCAAGCCATCGGTGCCCATGCTCAAGAACTCGCTTTTCGCTGCTGCTCTCCTCGTTATCGCGTCGCCCGCCCTGGCGAGCCCGACCTATCAGCTCACGCTGAAGAACCATCGTTTCACGCCGGCCCAGATCCACGTGAAGGCCGGCATCCCGAACGTCATCGTGATGACCAATAACGACGACACGGCAGAAGAATTCGACTCCACTTCGCTGAAGGTGGAGAAGGTCGTTCCCGGCCACAGCAGCGGCAGCATCCGGCTTCGCCCGCTGTCGCCGGGCCGTTATCCCTTCATGGGTGAGTATCACGCCCAGACGGCGCAAGGCGTCGTCATTGCGGAGTAGCCCATGCTCGCCGCCCTCATCATCGTCTTTCGTGAAGTCATCGAAGCCGGCCTGATCGTCGGCATCGTGCTGGCGGCCACCCAGGGCGTTGCGCGCCGCAGCCTCTGGGTCTCGGCGGGCATTGGTGCGGGCGTGCTGGGCGCCTGCGTCGTCGCCGGATTCGCCGGCGAGATCTCCGCCCTGTTCGAGGGCTCGGGACAGGAACTCTTCAACGCCACCATCCTGATCCTCGCCGTCGGCATGCTGACATGGCACAACGTCTGGATGGCCGGGCACGGCCGCCAGATGGCGCGCGAGATGCGTACCCTTGGCGCCCAGGTCACGGCCGGCCAGCGCACCCTGACGGCGCTCGCCATTGTCGTCGGTGTTGCGGTTCTGCGCGAAGGATCCGAGGTCGTCCTGTTCCTCTATGGCGTCGCTGCACAGGGCGGTCTGACCGCCGGCGCGGTGCTGACCGGTGGATTGCTCGGCCTCGCCGCGGGCGCGGCGGTATCGGCCGCGATGTATTTCGGCCTTCTCACCATCCCGGCCCATCGCCTGTTCTCGGTCACCGGCTGGCTGATCACACTGCTCGCAGCCGGCATGGCTTCTCAGGCCGTCCTGTCGTTCCAGAACGGTGGCTATCTCCAGTTCTGGATGATGCCACTCTGGGACACCTCCTGGCTGCTGCCCGAAGGCGGCGAGGGTGTCCTCGGCATCGTCGGCCGCATGCTCCATACCCTGATCGGCTACAGCGACCAGCCCAACGGGCTACAGCTTGCGGCCTATCTCGGCACCATCGTCGCGATCAACGCGCTGATGCGGATCGTTAACCGGCCGATGCCGGTCCCCGCCGCGGCGCCGGCCCCGGCTGAGTAGTCAGAGCGAGGCGTAGAGCGCGTCCAGCAGGGCGCGGTTGCGCGGGTTTTGCCAGCGCGGCCCCATATCGTTGGTGACATAGCCGAAAGCGATGCGGGCCTCGGGATCGCAATAGCCCAGTGAGCCGCCGGCCCCGAAGTGCCCAAACGCAGCGGCATTCGGTCCGAGCGGCCGTTCCGGCTGGGTCAACTGAAACCCGATCCCGAACCGGCTCGGCCGGTTGTTGATGCGATCCTGGCCATTCACCTGTTCCCGCGTCGCGGCCGCGATGGCGGCAGGGCTCAGCACCGAAATGCGGTCGATGCTTCCGCCATTGGCCAACGCTGCATAGAGCCTCGCGATCCCGCGGGCATTGCCGTGCCCATTGGTTGAAGGCACTTCCGCCATGCGCCAGCGCGGATCGTTCACCCAACGGGCTCCGGAGAAACCCGGCGGGTTCCAATAGGTATTCCAGCGCATCAACGCGTCGTCATCCGGTAGATCCGGCACCGGTGGATTTCCCGGCCACTGGAAGTCGCTCACCCGGTGGTGCTCGCTCTCCGGCAGGCCGATGTGAAGATCGGCCCCCAGCGGTCCCAGCACGTCCTCGCGGAGCAGGGTTCCAATCGTGCGTCCATCGATCCTGCGGACCAGTTCGCCCGCCAGAAATCCGAAGCTGTTGACGTGATAGCCATGGGCCGATCCAGGCGCCCACCACGGCGTCTGCTCGGCCAGCGCATCGGTCATGACCTTCCAGTCGAGTGCGGCCCCGTCCGGCAGCGGCTTGCGGACCGCCGGCAGCCCGGCCTGATGTGACAGCAACTGGCGCACCGTCACGGCCTCCTTGCCGCCCTGCGCGAATTCGGGCCAATAGCGGGCCACAGGGAGATCGAGATCGAGACGTTCGCGCTCGACGAGCCGCATGCAGGCCACTGCGCAGAGCGCCTTGCTCACTGAGAAAACGTTGACGATGGTGTCGCCCTGCCAGGGCTTTTCGCGCGCGACGTCGGACCAGCCGCCCCAGAGATCGGCTACCAGCGCGCCGTCGTGCCAGATCGCGACAGCCCCGCCGCGCTCGCTGCGATCGGCGAAGTTCCGCAGAAATTCATCGCGGACGGCCGTGAACCGCGCATCGCACTGTCCGGAGATGGTAGGCATTGCACGCACCTGCATTGTCTTTTGGAAACTATATCGGACGCTCCGGGTAATTCCTTAGAAACCGAACGATCGGCTTGCACCTTTGGTAAGGCGGTGGCTGCCATCCTCGCGGCATGGGAGAGGCATCGGCTCAAGAACCGCAGCCAGAGGCTGCGCCGGCGGAACGCGATCAGCTTCGCGACAGCGTCCTCGCGGCTGCCCGCAGCGTCGCCGAGCGCGACGGCATCGAGGCCGTGACCGTCGGCAAAGTGGCCGGCGAGGCCGGGCTTTCGCGCGCCCAGGTGATGCGTTTCTTCCCCCGCAAGGAGGACATCCTGATGTCGATTGCCTCGGACGATCTGGCGACGCTCCAGCGCAATATGGACGAAGCCGGCTGGCCAGAAGGCGGCGACACCCCGGAGACCGCCACACCGGTGGCCGCAACCCTCGCCGAAGCGGCGCCCGAACCTGCCGACCAGCCTGCGGCGGCGCGCCCCCGTCTGGTGCGCAAGGGCGACCTCGCGAATATTCTGGATCTCAAATCGTCAGCCGAAGGTGGCGACGCCAAAGAAGGCGCGCCACGCGCCCCCGACGCGTGGTTGGAACGCCGCCTGCGCACCTTCGAGCGTTCGATGGCCGCTATCGAAAGCCGTCAGGCGGACGTCGAGAAGAACGCCCGCGCCGCTGCTGCCGCTGTCGAAGAGAACATCAAGACGATGCAGGCAACGGTCGACGCCCTTCAGGAGCGTGCCGAGGCCGCTGAAGCCAAAGCCAAAGCCGCGGCGAACGAGCTGCGCATGGCGCTCAACGAAGCGACGCTGCGGATCCAGACCGTCGAAGGCGTTGCGCACGCGGCACTGGCCGAAGCCCATCCCTCACCTGCAGCCGATGCAGTTCAACCGTCGCTTGCCGAGTCGGTTGCCGAACCGGTCCTCGAGCCGTCCGTTCCCGAGCCGGCGCCGGAAGCAATTGCCGAAGCCCCGCAGGACGACGCCCCCAAATCTTTCATTGCCGAGGCGCGCAAATCGATGGTTGCGGCCGGCGCGGCCGCCGCTGCCGAAGAAGCCGCCAAAGCCGCGGTCGACGCGCGCAAGGGCCGTCGCGGCACGACGCGCTATCTTCTTGCCGGCATCGGTATCCTGATCGTCTTCATCGCAGCCGCCGGCATCGCGTTCAGCAAAGGTATCGATGACGGCCGTCGCGACGCGCTCGCCCATATCACACGCATCGTCAAGCCGGTCGCAAACCTGGCGGTGACACCGCTGGATCGCCTCACGGCCAAGGCGCAGACCGGCGATGCGAATGCGGAACTCGCAGTGGCGCTACGCTATCGCGATCGCAAGGACCCGGCCGACGCCTTCCACTGGATGTCGCTTGCCGCGGTTCACGGCCAGGCTATCGGTCAGTATCTGCTGGGCTCCATGTATGCCCGCGGCGACGGCACTGCCACGGATGCTGCCCACGCCCTTCAGTGGTACGAAGCCTCCGCCTTGCAGGGCAATCGAAAGGCGATGCACGCCCTTGCCATTGCTTATGCGGAAGGCGAAGGCACTACCAGGAATCCGGAGGAAGCCGCGCGCTGGTTCAGTCGTGCCGCAAGCTTCGGCCTCCTCGACTCCCAGTTTAATCTTGCGGTGCTCTACGAGCGCGGCATGGGCGTGCCGCAGAGCTTGCTTGATGCGTACAAGTGGTACGCCGTCGCCGCCCGCCAGGGTGACTCCGAGGCGATCGCCCGTATGGACGCGCTCAAGACCCAGCTCGGCGCCGACGATCTTGCGGCCGCGCAGCGCGCCGCCGGAAGCTTCAAGCCGGTTGCCTTCAACATCGCTGCGAACGAGATGCCCTGACGCGCGTCAACTGCGGGCCGGCGTCGGCGCCGTGCGCGAAATCCAGATCTGCGATCCACGCGCCATCAGCGCGCCATGCTCGTCGAACAACGCCACGCCAGCGACGAACTTCCGCCCGCTCTGGGAGATCGGCCAGGCCGTGACAATTGTGTTCTCGCCGGCCTTCGGTCGCCTAAGCACTTCGCCCGTCATCGTGCCCAGCAATCCGCCGCCCATTCCGCTCTTGACGATCCAGGCAAGCGAACCTGGGCAATCGAGCGCTGCCCAGACGATTTCCTCGGGCACAGTTCCATCCGGTCCGGCGAAGTTCGCATGTGGAGTCCATACGCAGGCAATATGTCCCGGATCGGCGCCCTCGATCTGACCCGGCAGGATACGAAGCCCGTCGCCATCCTCGCGGATCGAGCTGCAGGTGAAGCAGGGCGGATGAAACGGCTTCGCAGTCCACTGGCAGCGTTCGCCCGCGGCACGTGCCTCCAGGAGCGACGGCGGCGCAGGCGGTTCGGGCAGGGGTTCGCTCGCCGGAACACCTTCCGCGATGAGCGTCCCGTCCTTGCCGAGAAGCCGCGCATTTTCCGCGCTTTGCGAAAAATCGAGCGCGACATCGAGCGGGATGAGGGCGCGCAGCGCAACCGTCGAAGGCCCTTGGAATGCGCGGCCGATCACGCCGCAGACATAGCCGCCATTGCCCGAATTCGGCGGCCCGCGGAACTGCCGCGCGATCACGATCTCATGCATGCTGAATGTCACCGGATTTGTTGTTGGTCGATCTCAGGCTGCCATGCGCGCCTTGTCGGACGCCAGCCCGAGATGCCGGACAAAAAACCGCTCCCACGACGCGCCCTCGAAATTCGGAATCTCGACATGGGCGCCGGGGTTGATGTGCATCGTCTTTTCTTTCGACGCAAACATGTTGAACAGCGCAATGCCGCTCTCGCGCGGCGCCACCGCGTCTTCCCACTGGAACACGTATTCGAGCGGAATGCTGATTGCCTTGGCTGCTTCTTCGAAGGCGGTCTGTCCGGTGCGCAGCCCGGCAAGGCCGAACACCGCGCATTTGATCCGCGGCTCGCTGGCAACGAAGGGCACACCGATCGCCGTGCCCATCGAAACGCCCCAATAGCCCACGGGACCGCCGCTGCCGACGAAATCGAGCGCCTGCACCGCGTCGAGCGCGGCCTTCCACTCCGGCACCGCACGCCGCGTCCGTTCCGCCATCGCCTTCAGCATTTCTGCCGTGAAGGTCGGATTGCTGCCCGCTTCACCACGCACCCGGGCGCCGACTTCGCGCGAAAGGGCTTCGGCTTGTTCACGGCTGATACGGTCGCCATGTCCGGGCGCATCGATCGCCAAGGTCGCGTAGCCGAGGCGCTGCGCATACTGCCGCGCGCGTGCCGCCAGCGTTCCGATCTTCTTGTGCTGCGAGCCACCGTGTCCCATCAGCACCAGCGGCCTCGATCCCTTCGCACCTTCGGGCGACCAGATCACGGCAGGAACACGTTCGCCGTCGACGGTCAGATCGAACAGCCGCTCGGCGACTCCGTCTTCGCTGCGTTCGCAGGTGAATGAGACCATGGCGTTTTCCCCTGATATCGTTTGCGCCAAGCCTTGCGGCCCATGGCCGAAGCGTCAAGACCGACCTAGACTTCGAAGGTCCCTGGAGAACCGGAAAACATGAGCCTGCGGCAAAAGCGCGTTGTGGTGATCGGAGGAACATCGGGCATTGGTCTGGCTGTCGCACTGGCTGCGCAGGCGGATGGCGCCAGCGTCATCGTCGGCTCGAGCAGCGAGGCGAAGGTCGCGCAATCCGCTGCGCGCATACCGGGCGCTCATGCGCACACCATCGATGTCACGAGCGAAGACAGCGTCGCGACCTTCTTCGACCGTGTTGGGGCCTTCGATCATCTCGTGTTCACGGCGGGCGACTGGGGGCAGTTCGGCGCCGGGAGTGCCGTTGACGACATCGACGTCGACAAGGCTCGCGATCTCTTCAACGTCCGCTTCTGGGGCGCGCTTGCCTGCGTGAAGCATGCGCGCAAACAAATGCGCGCTGGCGGATCGGTCGTGCTGACGAACGGGACAGTCGCGCATCGTCCGCGCCGTGGCTCGCCGGTCAGCACGGCGATGGCGGGTGCGATCGAACATCTGGTTCATTCACTGGCTGTTGAATTGGCGCCGATTCGCGTCAATGGGGTTTGTCCGGGCGCCGTGCGCACCGATATCTGGAACTCCATTCCGGCGGATCAACGCGAGGCGCGGTTCGCGAAAATGACCGAGCGCCAGCTCGTCAAGCGCATCGGCGAACCTGCCGAAGTTGCAGAAGCCTATCTGTATTTGATGCGTGGTGGCTACACGACGGGACAGATATTGATCGTCGATGGCGGCCAGACGGCGGTTTAGCGGCTTTCTTGTCGACTCCTACGTAGGCCATGGGTTGCACACGTAAACCACGCGTAAAGCACGCAGGACACAATATGGGGCATGGTGAGGCAGCAGGCTGCCTGAGAGGCCGCGATGCTCCGCGAGAAGCTGATCACGACTCTGGTATGGACGGCGATCTGCGTTGCCGGCGCGATGCTGGCTGACTACCTGATCACGATCGTCTTGCTCAACGATATTGCCGGCTACACGCCTGCCATCACTGCGTCGATTGCGACGCTCATTGCATTGCCGACGACCTATGCGCTGGTCAGCGGCCGTCTTGAGTTGCGCAAGGCTCGTGACGCGTTGGCGGTTGCGCGCGATGCCGCCATCGAGGCCAGCAACACGCGTACGCAGTTCTTTTCGAATATGACGCATGAGCTTCGGACACCGCTCAATGCCATCATCGGCTTTTCCGATCTGATCGCCCTCGATGTTTTTGCTGCACGGCGTGTCGAATACGCACAACTGATCAACAGCTCAGGCAAGCATCTTCTCAGCCTCGTGAACGATCTCCTGGACCTGTCGCGCATCGAAGCGGGCAAGATCGAGCTCAATTGCGAGCCAATTGCGCTCGATGCTCTGATCGCAGAGTGCTGCGGCCTCGTCGCTCAGCGTGTGCGCGAACGCCAACAGGTCTTGCGCACGGAGATCGCGCCGGACTTGCCGCTGCTCGACGCCGATCGGCGCGCGCTGAAGCAGATCTTGCTCAACCTGCTGACCAACGCTGTGAAGTTCGGCCATCCGGGCGGCGCTATCGACGTTACCGCCGCCAGATCGCCTGACGGTGGCTTCGTGCTCGCGGTGACGGACGCAGGCATCGGTATTGCGGAAGGCGACTTGGACAAAGTCTTCGAACGTTTCGGTCAGGTGGGCCACGACATTGCCGGCGTGGAGAAGGGAACGGGGCTGGGCCTTCCCATCGTCAGGGGGCTTACCGAAGCCCATGGCGGGCATGTCCGCCTTGAGAGCGCAGTCGGGCGCGGCTCGACTTTCACGGTCTGGTTTCCGCCCGATCGGTGCCTGCAGAAGATCGGCGTTGCGTTGGCCTCTTGAGACGACTGCCACTTCTGGTATTCACGATGCCGCCGCTTGACTGCGGCGACGGGTGAAGGGGGCGGGCACATCTTCTTGATGCCGGATGTCACAATTGATGTTAGGTACTGATCCGATGCTAACTACGGCTCTGACACAGGGCCGCAAATCATTTTGAAAGTTGAAGCATATGCCTGAAATTGCTTTGGTTGAAAAAGACGACCTGGCCATCACACCCTTGAAGGCGGCGTGGCAAAAGCCGCGATTCCACAAGGTTTATGCGGAAGATATCGAAACAGGCATCAATCTCGGTCCCGAAATAGTCTTGATCCTTTCTTGATCGCGTGCTGGTAACGCGCGCAAGCGTCATGGATCCATTCCTGGTTGTGCGGCACAGAAAGCGATGTTTCCGCAACCTTGCCGTCTACCTGTCGTCCATGGGCGTCGTGTAGCGCGATCGGCATCCGTCCGTTCTTCCTGCGCTGAACGCTTGCGCTTGCGGCGGAGTCGCTAGAGTCGATCGATCATTTTCAGGAGCCGCGCTTTCAAGGCCGCCAAGTGAGCGGCCCTCTCGGTTGGATCATGCAGCCTGGTAAGCGGACGGCGGAAGATCGGATCGTCCATGGCATCCGTCAGCAATGTCTGCACGCCTTGAATTCCGGTCGGCGGCCGGAACACCATACTGATGTGCAGCGAGCGGCCCGGTCCGTTTTCGCAGCAATGCCAATATCCCGCGGGAAGAAACAGGAAGTCCCCCGGCTGCAGCATCTCGTCGAAGATCGGCTCGCCCGCGGGCGCAAGCTGCGGCGGCATATCCCTGACGGGATCGGGCACCGGCGTATCGTAGACGCGCCAACGTTTGCTGCCTTCCAGTTGGACGATCGCAAAGTCCTCGGGATCGTAGTGTTGGACAAAGGCACCGCCGCCGCCCGTTGTCGCGACAGCGCCGGCCATGATGTGTTCGCCGCAGGCTGCTGCGATGTCGTCGCACAGCTTTTGAATTTCCGGGACATAGCGTTCCACCGGCTCGATCACCAGGCTGACGCCTTTCTCGAATAGTTGGCGAAGTTTTTCCGGGTTGGTTTTGCCGCCATCGGTGAAGAAGACGGTCGGCGAGCGGGAAGAATTGCGCAGAAGCCGCACCTTGTCCGCCGGAACCTTGCCGCTCTCGACCAACTGCAGCATCGCATCCCAGCTCAGCAGCCCGTCCATGCGCCCAAGATGCGTTCCGCGCCGAAACACGAGTTTGCGCTCACGCAGAATCTCGAAGAACTGATCCGGCGAGAACGGCGCAACGAATTCCTGAAAGCGCGAGATCAAGAGGCAAGCCCGACTGAGTGCATTGCCATTTTCGCCCCGGACCGGAATGCGTCAAGTTCGCGGGTGCGTCGTGCCATGGTTCTGCGGATGCGGCCATCTGGTGCCGGCTACAGGACTCGAACCTGTGACCCCCTGATTACAAATCAGGTGCTCTACCAACTGAGCTAAGCCGGCCGCCCGCGCTGAAATACTGGCAACGCCCGCGCAACGCAAACCGTCAGGCTTCGGCGAGGCTCCAGCCGCCTTTTCCAAGTGCCAGTCGCAGCAGCAGATAGCAGCCAAGCCCGATCGGCCCGACGAGCAGTGTCACCACCAGGCACGGCACCACCATCCAATGGGCGATTCCGCGCCGCCCGGCGTCGCGGGTTTCCCAGGCACCGATGAACAGATCGAAGACGAGATAGTGGATCCAGCCGAGCGTTGCGCCGACCGGCGCGTCGAACAGTGCCATCACACCCGGGAGGGAGGTGAAGCTGGTTCCCGGCGTACCCTCGCCGCCGAACACGGCCCGCCACAGCAGCCAGGCATAGGTCGCACCCAGGATCAGGGGCAGGGCGATCGAATGCACCGCGATCTGCGTTCCCTTCCACCGCGGCGCCAGCGCCAACAGCACCCAGAACGGGATGATGCCGTTGTTGGCGAAGTTGAAGACGGTCTCGGCGCTCATGCGACTTTTCTCCCGCTATCGGGTGTCCGCGGCCCCCGTGGTGCGATCGAGACATGATCCGGCGTCACCGCTCCGCCCGACAGGATCATGGTCATCGCCTCGTCGCCCTGCAGCGCCGTTGGCGTCAGCGTGGCGAGCGGAACGACCTGCAGATAGCCCGAGGTCGGGTTCGGCGCCGTCGGGACATAGACCGCCGCCAGTTCCTGTCCCGTCACCGCATCGGAAAACGTCCGCATCACGAAGCCGATGGCTTTCAGTCCCGGGCTCGGAAAATCGATCAGCACGACGCGCTCGGTATTGTTGCCGGGCTTCTGGCGCAGAACGTCGACGAGCTTCTTCGCCGCCGAATAGATCGTCTCGACCAGAGGAATCCGCACAATCACCTGTTCGGCCCAGTGGATCAGCCGCTGGCCGATCATCCGGCTCGCCACCGCGCCGATGGAATAGAGCGCGAGCAGGGCCACGACCACGGCGATCACCCAGCGCACGCCGGGATCGTCGAGGATCGGATGCAGGCCCGGAATCCTGTCTTCGAGAAAGATCGTCAGTTGGGTCGCCAGCGGCCGGCCCCATTCCGACAGCGTGGTCAGGAAGAAATCGAACACCAGCCAGACGATGATCAGCGGCGTCACCGTCAGCAGGCCGGCAATCAGATTGGACTGGAAATTCGCATGGAAAAGGCGGCTCCGCGCGGTTGCCTCGCTCATTGGCGCCCTCCCTTTGCAATGCTGCCCGGACCTGCTTAAGGGTGGACGGATTCGGCGCAGAAGTTAATCTGCGCGCCCCTCAAATGAACCGGTCCATGAAGCGCATCCTCATCACCTCCGCGATCCCGAGCGTCAACGGCGTCAAGCACCTGGGCAACCTGGTCGGCTCGATGCTGCCGGCCGACGTCTACGCGCGCTTCTGCCGGGCGCGGGGTTACGAGACGCTGGCGATATGCGCCACCGACGAGCACGGCGCGCCGATCGAACTCGCCGCCGCGGAGGAGGGCATTCCGGTCTCGGAATATTGCGACAAGTGGCATGCGGTGCAGGCCGACCTCGGCGCCCGCTTCGGGCTTTCCTGGGATCATTTCGGCCGTTCATCGTCCGATCAAAACCGCGAAATGACCTGGCACTTCGCCCGCCAGCTCTGGAAGAACGGCCATCTCGACGTCCGCACCACCAAACAGGCCTATTCGGCGACCGACGGCCGCTTCCTGCCCGACCGCTACGTGATCGGCACCTGCCCGCATTGCGGCAATATCAATGCGCGCGGCGATCAGTGCGAGGTCTGCACCCGCGTGCTCGACCCTATCGACCTGATCGAGCCGCGCTCGGCCGTCTCCGGCGCCAAGGACATCGAGATCCGCGACAGCCGCCACCTCTTCCTCAAGCAGACGAACTTCGTCGACCAGTTGCGCGCCTGGATCGCAAGCCACAAGAACGATTGGCCGGTGATCGTGACCTCTATCGCCAACAAATGGCTCGACGAGGGTCTGCAGGACCGCGGCATCACCCGCGACCTCGAATGGGGTTTCCCGGTGCCGGACGACATCGCCGACGGCCAACTCGCAGGCAAGGTGTTCTACGTCTGGTTCGACGCGCCCATCGAATATATCGGTGCAACAAAGGAATGGGCCGACAAGAACAATCTCGGCGACGATGCCTGGCGCGACTGGTGGCATGGCGACCGCGCCAAGGATGTGACCTATGTCGAATTCATGGGCAAGGACAACGTCCCGTTCCACACCATCATCTTCCCCGCGATGATCCTTGGCACCGGCGAGCCGTGGAAGAAAGTCGATCGCCTCAAGGGCTTCAACTACATCAATTACGACGGCGCGAAATTCTCGACGTCGTCCAAGCGCGGCATCTTCATGGATGGCGCGCTCGATATCCTGCCGGCGGACTACTGGCGCTACTACCTGATGGCGAACTCGCCGGAATCGTCGGACAGCATGTTCACCTGGGAGCATTTCCAGGGCGTGATCAACAAGGATCTCGCCGACGTGCTCGGCAACTTCGTCAACCGCGTAACAAAATTCTGCGTCGCGCGCTTCGACGGCGCGGTGCCGTCGGAAGGCGAGTACGGCGACGACGAGAAGGCGCTGGCTGCGCGTCTCGATACGCTTGTTGCACAGTATACGGAGCATCTCGAAGCCTGCGAGTTCCGCAAAGCGCTTGCCGAGCTGCGCGCCATCTGGGTCGCGGCCAACGAGTACATTACGGTTGCCGCACCCTGGACTCATTTCAAGGCCGACCGCGCCAAGGCCGCCGTCGGCATCCGCATGGGCCTCAACCTGATCCATCTCTTCGGCCATCTCTGCTGGCCGGTGATGCCGACAGCGGCCCGGGCGATCCATCACGCAATCCAGAATGCGCCCGAAATCATTCCGTGGCCCTCGAAGCCGATGGCCGAATTCCTCGGTCAGCTCGAGCCCGGCCAGAAGATCGCGCCGCCCGATGTGCTGTTCGCGAAAATCGCCGACGAGCAGGTCGCCGAATGGCGCGCGCGCTTCTCCGGCACCGGCCTGTGATCGTTCGCCGTCTCGAACCGGCGGATGTCGACGCGTTCCGCACTGTCCGTCTCGAAGGCTTGCGCAATCATCCGGAAAACTTCGGCTCTGACGCGGACGATGAGGCATCTTATCCGCTCGAACGCTGGACCAAATGGATCGAGCGCGGCGGCGGCTTCGGGGCCTTCGTCGATGTCGAGCTGGTCGGGATCATCAGTTTTTCGGCCGAAACGCAGAAGAAGCATCGTCACCAGGGTTCGATCGGCTCTTTTTATGTTCGTCCAGCCTGGCGTGGACGGGGCGTCGCCGATGCATTGATGACGGCCGCGATCGAAGAAGCTGCGCGCCAGGTCGAGCATGTCTCGCTGACCGTCACCGCTTCAAACGAGGGTGCGATACGTCTCTACAAACGTCACGGATTCGAAGTGGTCGGCCGCATTCCGGCCTCGATCCGCGTCGATGGCGCCGATCATGACGAGCTGTCGATGCACCGCCGGGTCGCGGCGAGCGACTAGGCCGTCGGCGTTGCGCGCGGCACGCCCCAGGTAAGCTCCGACACGACCTCGAACGCCAGCATCCCGTCAGAGGCAAACGGCTCGAGAGCCGCCGTGAACTCCTTGTCGAACTCTCCGGAGAGTTCAGTGCCCATGCGGTTGCGACTGAACGTGGCGGTCGCGTGCATCGCCGTGACGTAGTCGTCGATGCTCTGTCGAAACCACATCGGGAATTCAGCGCGCCCATCCAGGTCGATCCAGCGTTCATACTGTCGCCCCTTTGCGGCGAACGCCGTCTCGTCGTAGATCTGGTCGATGCGCGAGAGCCAATCACGCATGAAGGCACGCTGGTCCTCGACCCAGGCCGGATCTGAGCCTCGCTTGCTGTTGATTGCGCCGAACAGCGCGGCCCGCCCCGCAAGCCTCGGAAACAACTGTTCGTGGCTCATCCAGTGGATCGCCGCTCCCGCGGTTACGAGGTCGATATGTTCCGGCAAGTCGACGTCCTCGGCACGTCCCACTGTCCAGCGGATGTTCGGCTGGCGATTGTGTCGGCGCGCTTCGGCTATCATCGGACCAGACGGATCGATCGCCAGCACCTCCGTGAATTTGTCCGCGAGCCCCAAGGTGACCTTTCCGGGACCGCAACCGAGATCGACGAGGCATCGCGGTTCCGGCACCATCTCGGCCAGACACGTAAACAAATCGGGCGCATAGGGCGGCCGGCAAACGTAGCAGCGCACTACATCTTCGTCGTCGAAGGCGTTTCCGGTCATGCGGCCATGCCAGGCTTCATCGCGCATCAGGGACATCCATCGAAGTTGACGTCTCATGCTAGGCCGCTAGTCTGAGTGACGGTACTCGCTTTACGGAAGGATGCCGCGATGGAAGAAAACCAGTTCCGTCAACGCCGTAAACCACGGCAGGCTCGTGCCCGCGCAACGCATGACTCAATTCTGGAAGCGGCGCTTCAGCTTATCGCACGCAACGGTGCCGATGCGCTGAACACCAACGCCATCGCCGAGCGCGCAGGCGTTTCGATCGGCACGCTCTACCAGTATTTCCCGGACAAGGATGCGATCCTGCTCGCGGCGGCCCGGCGTGCCCTGGACGACAGGTCGTCGCCGGGGAGGAGCCTGTTCGAAGCACTGATTCATGCGCTCGAGCGACTCCTCGAATCCCCGCGCCTCGGTCGTGCTTCACGCAGCCTGCAGAGATCGGCGAGCACCGTTTCGGAAAACGCCCGGCGCATCTCTATGAACATCGAAGAGGCAATCGTGGCTGTGCTTATGCCGTCTGTGCCCATTTTACGGCGGGTTCCGATACGCCGCCGCTAGATCGGACTCGTTAGCCTGCGCGGCTGCACGGCCAGAGTTTCTCGGCTGTTTCAATTGCGGCCTCAGGCATCGGCTTGTTGTCGTAGTCATGATGGCCAACCCACCACAGTGCGATGTCGAGCGCCATTGGCGGTTTGGGCGGCCGGCCCGCATCGCATTTTGCGCTGATCTTGCCGGCCTTCGCGGCGTCATTGAGCGCCTGGATGATCGGTCCCGTGCACGCGTCGGTCAGCGACTTGCAGTGTGCATCCATGAACTGTCGCGCCGTCGGTTGCGGTCCGGCATTCGCCGCCGGAATGGCAAGAAGAAGCGCCGCACCTGCGATCCAGCTTTTCATAGCTGCTGCCATCCGTCGCGCGTGAGGGCCTCCATCGGCCGGAAGCGCGTCTTATAGGCCATCTTGTCGCTGCCTTCGACCCAGTAGCCGAGATAGACATGCGGCATGTTCCGGCTCTTCGCATCGCCGATATGATCCAGGATCATGTAGGTACCGAGGCTGCGCGCATCCTCGCCGGGATGGAAGAAGCTGTAGACCATCGAGACGCCGTCGCGCAGCACATCGGTCAGTGCGCAGGCGATCAGCGCGCCCGGTCGCCCGTCCGCGCCCGCGCGGCGGTATTCGACGATCTGCGTATCGACCGGCGTTTCCTCGACCATCGCGACATAGTCGAACAGACCCATATCCGACATGCCGCCGCCGGCATGGCGCGCATCGAGATAGGTGCGCAGCAGCGCAAACTGCTCGCGCGTCGCCTCGGGCACGACTTCGGAGCGGATCAGGTCGTCGTTGCGCTGGAGCACGCGGCGGAAATTCCGCGACGGCTCGAATGCGTCGGCGAGGATGCGTACCGAGACACAGGCGTTGCAGCCTTCGCAGGCCGGGCGATACGCAATTGCCTGGCTGCGGCGAAATCCGGAATGGGTGAGAGCCTCACTCAGCGGCTGGGCATAGGTTCCCGATAGCCGGGCAAAGACCTTCCGCTCCACGCGTCCGGGCAGGTAAGGGCAGGGGCCGCCCGGTGTCAGGAAGAATTGCGGTACGCGTGCGTTGTGCTGATCGGTCACGTGTCGATCCGGAGCCCTTGAGACTCGACTATGACAAAACTCACGCGGGCGACGCCAGCCCGAAGGCGTTCTATCGTGAATTAGAGTGCATGACCCGGCGGCACCGGCGGCGCCTCGCGCAGGAGCACGATGCTCAGCCGCCGATTCGCCGAGGCATTGGGATCCTCGGGCAGCAGCGGCTCCGATCCGGCCTTGCCGGCGACCTCATAGATTCGGTCCTGCGACAAACCGCCGGACGCCAGCAGCGCGCGCGCGGCATTGGCACGGGCCGCCGAAAGTTCCCAATTGGTCACCCCGCCCGGGCCTTCGAACGCTTTCGAGTCGGTGTGACCGCTGATCGACACCCGGTTCGGCAGGCCATCCACGATATTGCCGATCGCCGCCAGTAGCTTCTTGGCGTAAGGCATCAGCTCTGACGTGCCCTGCTGAAACATCGGGCGGCCATCCTGGTCGACGAGCTGGATTCGCAGGCCCTGCGGCGTGTTCTCGATCATCACCTGCTTCGACAGCATCGCGATGTCGGGATTGTCCTGGATCGCCTGGTGAATGGCCTCTGCGGCGTGTGCGAAGTCACCGTCCTGATTCGAGGCCGTACCGCTGCCATCGGCCGCGCCGCCCGAACCTGCTCCATTGGCATCGGTAGCACCGCCATGCGCGGTGCCGGTCTCGGTCGACTTGGTCGGCGTCGCCGGCGAGGTCGGACTGTTCTTCTGGAAAACGGAAGCCGCGCCGCCTGCCTTGGCGCTGTCCTCGCCCATGACCCTTCCGCCCAGGATGCCGCCGGCACCGCTGACGGTCTCGGCGATGCTCTGGGGCGCGAAGTAGTCGGCAATGCCGCGCTTCTGTTCGGGGGTCGTGGTGTTGATCAGCCACATCAGGAGGAAGAACGCCATCATCGCCGTCACGAAGTCGGCATAGGCCACTTTCCACGCGCCGCCGTGATGGCCGCCGTGACCGCCTTTCTTGATCTTCTTGATGACGATGGCGCCGTCAGCCATGGCCGTTCATCCCGCTCCGACTACCCGTCGTCAGCCGGGTGAAGCAGTCTTTTCGCCGCCCCATGCCTCGCCTAACGTGTGGCGCAGAATGCCCCATCGCCTGTTAACCGAGTGTGAAACGCCATGACCTTCGATACCCGCGCCTTCCGGTCCGCACTGGGCAGCTTCCCGACGGGCGTAGCCGTGATCACGACCCAGGCCAGCGCCGAGCGGCATCTCGGCATCACGGTAAATTCCTTCGCCTCGGTCTCGCTCGACCCGCCGCTCGTCCTTTGGTGCATGGACAAGAAATCCGACCGCCACCACGTCTTCACCAACGCGACCTGCTACACCGTCAGCATCCTCGGCACCGATCATCAGGAGGTGTCGTCGCGCCTCGCCAAGCAGGGCAGCCACAGCCTCGAAGGCATCGCCTTGCGCGACACCGATCTCGGCCCGCCGGCCCTTGAGGATGCGCTCGCGGTCTTCGAGTGCGAGGCAGAGACTATCCACGATGCCGGCGACCATACGATCCTGATCGGCCGCGTCATCCGCTTTGCCCGGCAAGAGCATGGTGCGCCGCTGGTGTTCTTCCGCGGCCGCTACGGCGCTCTGGCATCGAACGCGCCGGATTGAGAAACGCTATGGCGATATTGAACAAACTGTAAGTTTGCCGACATTGACCGGCCAGCTGCATGGCGCGACAAGCAGCCATGAATCCGGATGGCGCCATTGCATCGAGGCCCGGCGTCGCGTTCCCGCTTCGGCTGGCGCGTCGTGTGGGTGCCTTCATCCAGCGCGAACTTCGCTCCAGCGAGCCGGCGCAGCTTGTGCTCAGTGCGGCGCTCGGATCGCTGATCGGCGCACTTGTCGCAGGCATGCACAAGCTCGTCGATTTCCTGCACCGTATCAGCTTCAACTTGCCGGACGGCATGGCGCTCAGCACGGGCGTCGGTTCCGATCCGATACGAATCCTGATCGTGCCGCTTTGCGGCGGGCTTCTGATCGGACTTGCGGCACTTGTTTCGCGCCGTTTCCGCTTTTCTGAGACAGTCGACCCCATCGAAGCCAACGCACTCCACGGCGGACGCATGTCGCTGGGGGACAGCCTCCGGCTCGTGCTTGCCACCATCGTCTCGAACGCTTCCGGCGCATCGGTCGGCATGGAGGCGGGCTACAGCCAGTTCGGCGCCAGCGTGTTCTCGAGCGTCGGCCAGTTCATCCAGTTCCGCCGCGCGGATCTGCGCGTCTTCCTCGCCTCCGGCGCGGGCGCGGCCATTGCCGCGG
Source organism: Pseudomonadota bacterium (assembly GCA_018241025.1). Classification (GTDB taxonomy): domain Bacteria; phylum Pseudomonadota; class Alphaproteobacteria; order Micropepsales; family Micropepsaceae; genus Rhizomicrobium. Next base: position 50,744 of record JAFEEQ010000016.1, on the reverse strand, counting down.
CCTTTAACGCGCCGTTTGCGGGCGCGTTCTATGCGTTCGAGTTGATCCTCGGAAATTACACCGTGCGCGCGCTCGCCCCGGTCGCAGCCGCCTGTCTCGCCGCAGTGATGACCGAGCGCGACCTGATCCGGCCCGAGCCGGTCTTCGTCGTCGGTCAGGCCTTTCATTTCAAGGAGTCCGTCTATCTCCTGTTTGCGCTGCTCGGCGTCTTTTCCGCGGGCTTCGGCATTCTGGCGATGCAGGCGACGACCTGGGCCGAACGCACGCTCAAGCGCCTGCCGCTGCCGCAGTGGCTGCGGCCCGCGCTCGGCGGTGTGCTCCTGACCGCCATCGCCCTCTATGCGCCGCAGGTGCTTGGCAGCGGACACGGCGCGATCCAGTTCCACTTCGATCACAGCGTCGCTTTCGAGGCGCTGCTCATCATCCTGATCTGCAAGCTCGTTGCGTCGGCGATTTCGATCGGTGCCGGGTTTCGCGGCGGCATGTTCAGCTCGTCGCTGTTCCTCGGCTGCCTGTTCGGCGCGGTCTTCGCCGATGTCAGCGAGTTTCTCGTCCCGCGCCTCGGCGAACAGCATGCCGCGTTGATGATGGTCGGCATGGCATCGGTAGCGGCATCGATCATCGGTGCGCCGCTCACGATGGTGTTTCTCGTGCTCGAGGGCACGGGCGACTTCCCGATGACCATCGCGGTCATGGTCGGAGTGGTGATCGCGTCGACCATTGTCCGCCTGACCTTCGGCTATTCCTTCTCCACCTGGCGCTTCCACCAGCGCGGCATCGGTATCCGCAGCGCGCACGATGTCGGATGGCTGGCCGATCTGACCGTTTCCAAGCTCATGCGCACCGATCCGAAAGTCGTACCGTCCGGAATGCCGCTGGCCGAGATGCGCGAGAAATATCCGTTGGGGGGCGCCAAGCGCGTCCTCGTCGTCGATCTCGATGGTCGCTACGCCGGCGGCATCGACGTCGCAGCGCTCCACGACAGCCGGCAGGACAGCAAGGCTGGTTCGCTGACCGCGGGCGAAATCGCCCGGCACAGTGACGACTTCCTCCTGCCCGGCCAGAACGTCCGTGTCGCTCTGCAGCGCTTCGAAGAGACACAGATCGAGTCGCTGCCCGTTCTCGCCTCGGCGTCGAACCGCACGATTGTCGGATATATCACCGAAGCCTATGCCCTCAGACGCTACAACCAGGAACTCGAGCGCCGCCGCAATGCGGAGCTTGGTGCGCGCGATCTGTTCTCGATTTTCGATCCCAAGGGCTGATGGCGGTTCCCCTGAGTGTCGATCACGTGCATTTTCAGGCTCAGTTGCACGTCGGCAACTCATAGATATCTGATTCAATTGGATGATTACACTGTCACAATAGCTTCGTGATTGTGTCACGCGTCCTTCGTGACCGACTGGGATTCATCGCGCCGGCGATAGGGCGCGGCGTTTCCGGCGAACCCTTCGCAGGCCATTTGCAAAGAGGGTTCCATGAAGGGGAAGACATATCTGCTGGCGACGGTTGCTGCCGTCGCCTTGTTCGCGTCCACCGGTGCGGGCTTCGCAAAATCGACGCCGTCCGATCCGTCGCCATCCGCGTCGGGTCCGTCCAACGCCGAACTCGCCGCGCGCATCGATGCGCTCGAAGCCGAACTGGCTGCCGAGCAGGATCGCCGCGTCGCCGATCACAATCGCCTGTCGGGTTTGGAGCAAAGCTTCAACGACGTCACATGGTCGTTCGACAACGGCCGTCCGACGATCAAGTCGGGCGACGGTCGCTTCACCATGTCGATCCGCGCACGCTTCCAGAGCGACTTCGCGAACTTCATGCAGGACTCGACGCATCCCGCCGGCTTCGCGGGTCCGCGCGACCTGTCGAGCGGCGCCGTCGTCCGCCGCGCCTATCTCGGCATCGAAGGCAAGGCTTACAAGGATTTCTCCTATGAACTCCGTCTGAACCTCGGCGGCTCGAACGGCGGCAGCGCAAATGCCGGCGGCGTCCCGGCTTCGGGTGAAGGCGATCCGCTGCTGAACAAGGCCGTGATCTCGTACACCGGCATCGCCAATACGCACATCAATGTCGGCATCATCGAGCCGGCCTTCATGTTCGAAGGCACGACCTCCTCGGCGGCGCTGATCTTCCTGGAGCGTCCGGAAATCGACAACATCGCGGCCGACGCCTTCGGCGCCGGCGACTCGCGCCGCGGCATTGAGATCGGTTGGGCCCGCACCGACACCCTCTGGGCCGGCGACAATCTCGCCCTCACGGTCATGTATACCGGCGACAAGACCGGTTCGGCCGCGAACCACGGCAATGGCGGTGACGAGAAGAGCCAGCTCCTCGGCCGCGTCTCGCAGCGCCTCTGGACCAACGGCATCTCCAACGTCTCGTTGGGCGCCAGCGGTGCGCATGTCTTCTACACTGGCTCGACTCCGGCGGTGAACGGCGGCGGCCAGAACATCAACCTCCAGGACCGTCCCGAAATCCGCGTCGACGGCACCCGCCTGATCTCGACCGGCGGCATCAATGCCAAGACGGCCGACATGTGGGCCATCGATCTCGGCGGCAACTGGGAGAACTTCTTCCTCGGCGGCGAATACGCCAGCTTCTCGGTCGATCGTGCGATCGCGGCCGGCAGCCCGATCGTGAAAGATCATCCGAGCTTTTCGGGTTGGTACGTCGAAGGCTCGTGGATCATTACGGGCGAGACGAAGTCCTACACGACCTCGGCACTCAACAACGAGACTGGCGGCTTCCAGGCTCCGGTCCCGTCACGGCCCTTCTCGCTCGATGGCGATTCGTGGGGCGCCTGGGAACTGGCGGTGCGTTACAGCGACACCAACCTCAACTGGAACACCGGAAGCGCCGCGAATGGCGTCTTCGGTGGCCGCGAAAGCATCGTCGCCATCGCGCTCAACTGGTACCTGAACCGCAATGTGCGCGTCATGCTCGACGACAATATCGTGCATGTCGACAAGGGCACCTTCGCCCTGCCGCACCGCGATCGCCAGGACATCAACATCGTCGGCGTCCGGGTGCAGTTCGCGAACTGATCCTTCGCTTCCGATTGGGGCACAACCCGGGAAGCGCAGCTTCCCAAGTGTAAAGAGGACGATATGAACTTTTCCATGAAGACGATCGCTGGCGCGCTCGCCGGTCTCGCTCTCGCCGCTTCGGCAGCGATCGCAGCCGACATCTCGGGCGCCGGCGCTACATTCCCGGCTCCGGTCTACGCCAAGTGGGCGACGACCTATAAGGGACAATCCGGCGTCGGCCTGAACTACCAGGCCATCGGTTCGGGCGGCGGTATCGCCCAGATCAAGGCCAAGACTGTCACCTTCGGCGCGACCGATGCCCCGCTCACCAAGGCGCAACTCGACGCCGCCGGACTTGCGCAATTCCCCACCGTGATCGGCGGCGTCGTGCCGGTGATCAACGTGAAGGGCATCGCGCCGGGCCAGATGGTGCTCGACGGTGCGACGCTGGCCGCGATCTACCAGGGCAAGATCTCGCGCTGGGACGATCCGGCCATCAAGAAGCTCAACCCCGGCGTCAATCTGCCGAGCCAGGCGATCGCGGTCGTCCATCGCTCGGACGGATCGGGCACCACCTTCATCTTCACCACCTTCCTCTCGCGCATCGGCGGCGACTGGAAGTCCAATGTCGGTGCTGCTACGGCCGTCGACTGGCCCGTCGGCATCGGCGCCAAGGGCAACGAAGGCGTCGCCGGCAACGTTGCGCAGACCGGTGGTTCGATCGGCTATGTCGAATACGCTTATGCCAAGCAGAACCACCTGACCTATGTGCGCATGATCAACAAGGCGGGCAAGACCGTGTCGCCGACCGCGGATGCCTTCAAGGCCGCCGCCGCCGGTGCCGATTGGTCCGCCGCCGCCGGCAATGGCTTCTACATCATCCTCGTCGACCAGCCGGGCGACGCGTCGTGGCCGATCTCGGCGACGACCTACATCCTCGTCTACAAGCAGCCGGTCGATCCGGCGGCGACTGCCGAGGTGTTGAAGTTCTTCAAGTGGGCCTACGCCAACGGCGACAGCCTTGCCCTCGGCCTCGACTATGTCCCGCTTCCCGAGGTTGCCGTGAAGGCGATCGAAGGCAGCTGGCATCAGATACAGGGCTCGGGAATGTAATTCCCCACCCTTGAATGCCTTCAAGCGCAAGGGCGGAGGCAACTCCGCCCTTGTTGCTTTGGGGCAGGGGCGCAAAGTCGCCGCATGGCTCGGCTTACGATTCGCGTGGACTTCGGCAACGGCGCCGCGCTCGGCCCCGGCAAGGTGCGCCTCCTGGAACTGATTGCCGAAACCGGATCGATCCGCAAAGCCGCCACCGGCATGAAGATGAGCTACCGCCAGGCCTGGCTCCTGCTCAAATCCCTCTCCGAGACCTTTGGGGAAGCGCTTGTGACAACAGCGACCGGCGGTAAGGCTGGTGGAGGGGCGATCCTGACCCCGTCTGGGCGAGCGGTTATTGGTGCCTATCGAGGCCTGGAAGCGGCGGCAACCAAGGCTTCCGGCCGCCATCTAGCGGCCCTGACGGGGCATCTGGCGCCCCCCCCCCGCGCGCACGGTCCGCAAAAAACCGATTAGGAAGCCAGCTTAAGGTCTTGTCTGATAATATAACGCTGCTTATGTTATCGGGGCTTAGGAGACAGGGCTGCCGCAATGCAGCAATCACTCGACCGCGACCTGCTGATCGTCCTGCACGATGTGGCACGCATGCTTCGCACCCGCTTCGACCAGAAGGCGCGGGCGAGCCACGCCATGACGCGCGCCCAGTGGGTCATTCTCTCCCGCCTCGATCGCCAGCCCGGCATGTCGCAGAACGAGATGGCGGCGATCTGCGAAGTCGAGCCGATCACGGTGGGCCGGCTGGTCGACCGTCTGGAGGCCCGCGGTCTGGTCGAGCGGCGCAACGACCCCTCCGACCGCCGCATCCGCCGCCTGCATCTTCTGCCGGCGGCAAAACCCATTCTCGAAGCCATCACCCTGGAACGCGAGTCGATGAACGAGCGTATCACCGAGGGTCTGGACCAGAAGACGCGCGACATCGTCATCGATGCGCTGCTCACGATGAAAGAAAATCTCACCAACGAAGCAACAACCGGCGACCAGTTCGTTCAAGCCGGGGAGTAGTTCAGAACATGTCCGCGACACGCACCGATTCCGTCGATTACCCCGTGCCGGGGCTGGGCACCCGCATCCGCGACTGGGCCACGGGTCTTTGGTCCGACAAGGCGCGTCTGCGCCGTGTACTGATGATCTGGGGCGCCGGCATCGTCGCGGCCCTCGTCGCTTTCTTCTGGCTGACCGGAGGACGCTATGTGTCGACCGACGACGCCTATGTCCATGCCGCCAAACTGATGGTCTCGACCGACGTTTCGGGCCTGGTGAAAGAGGTCAATGTCCGCGAGGGCCAGGTCGTGAAGAAGGGCGATATCCTCTTCCGCCTCGATCCGCATCCCTTCCAGATTGCCGTCGCCAATGCGCGCGCAGCCTTGGCGCAGGCCGTGCAGGACGCGGAATCGACACGTGCGACGTATCACACCATCCTCGGCCAGGTCGCCGCGCAGCAGGCACAGGTCAATCTTGCGGCCCTTACCAACAACCGCATGGCCGCGCTGGCCCGCCAGAACGCGATCTCGCGCTCGCAGGCCGATCAGGCCCGCCTCGATCTCGCCGCGGCACAGGCCACGCTGAACTCGCTGAAATCGTCTGCCGCGACCACGCTCGCCAAGCTGAACGGCGATCCCAACCTGCCGGCGGAAAAGACGCCTGCCTATCTCCAGGCGCAGGCCAATCTCGATGAAGCGGAACGGCAGCTCGCGCACACCGTCGTGCGCGCGCCGTTCGACGGCACCGTCGGTGAAGTCGACTCGCTGCAGCCGGGAACGCTCGTGATCTCCGCGATGAGTGCCTTCTCGACCACCAGCGCGGTGGGTCTCGTCTCGAACACGGATGTCTGGGTCTCGGCCAACATGAAGGAAACCGATCTCACCTATGTCCGCGATGGCAACCCCGTCGAAATCACCGTCGACACCTATCCAAGCTGCACATGGACCGGAACTGTCGATGCGGTCGCTGCGGCCAGCGACTCTGCCTTCTCGCCGCTGCCGTCCGAGAATGCGAGCGGCAACTGGGTCAAGGTCGTGCAGCGCATTCCGACGCGCGTGAAGATCACCGGCGGGAATTGTCCGAAGGCGACGCTGCGCGCCGGCATGAGCGCGAGCATCTCGATCGACACGGGCAAGCGCCGCTGGAATCGCATGCTGAGCGGCGAATAGCGAAGGAATATCGCCTTGCGCGCGCAGGCCATCGTTCACACGGCCGACTCCTACGAGAGCAAGCTCGAGCTCTGGATCGTGCTCGGCGCGTCGATGGCCGGCACGCTCATGCAGGCGCTCGACTCCACGATCGCAAACGTGGCGCTGCCCTACATGCAGGGCGAGCTGTCTGCCTCGCGCGACCAGATCACCTGGGTCCTGACCTCCTACATCGTTGCCGCCGCGATCATGACGGCGCCTGTGGGCTGGATCGCCTCGCGGTTCGGCAAGCGCAACTTTCTGCTCGTCTCGCTCGCCGGCTTCACCATCACCTCGATGATGTGCGGCGCGGCGCAGTCGCTCGAACAGATGATCCTGTTCCGCCTGCTGCAGGGTTGCTTTGGCGCCGCGCTGTCGCCGCTCAGTCAGGCGGTGATGCTCGACCTCTATCCGCCGCACAAGCGCGGAAACATCATGGCGATCTGGGGCATGGGCGTGATGCTGGGCCCGATCCTGGGGCCCACGCTGGGCGGCTATCTCACCGATGCCTATAGCTGGCGCTGGGTGTTCTACGTCAACGTTCCGTTCGGCATCGCCGCCGTCGCCGGCATCTGGCTGTTCTTCAAGGACTCGGGCCGCACCGAAGGCATGCGCTTCGACTGGTTCGGCTTCCTCGCGCTTGCTCTCGGTCTGGCCACGTTTCAGTTGATGCTCGACCGCGGAACGGGGCAGGGCTGGTTCGGCTCGACCGAGATCGTCGCCGAGGCGATCATCGCCGGAGTCGCGATCTACATCTTCCTGGTCCACATCATCCTCGGAAAAAATCCGTTCATTCAGATGGAGATGTTCGAGGATCGAAATTTCGTTTCCGGTCTCATCCTGATGTTCGTGATCGGCGCGGTTCTGCTCGCCAGCTCGGCGCTATTGCCGCCCTACCTCCAGAATCTCGCGGGCCTCAGCGTGTTCGATACCGGCCTGCTGATGGCACCGCGCGGTTTCGGAACGATGTTCGCGATGATGTTCGCGGGCCGCATGGCACTGCGCTTCGATCCGCGCGTTCTGATGACTGCGGGCTGCTCTATGATGTTGTGGTCGATGTGGGATATGTCGACCTGGACGCCGCAGATCAGCGATCAGTGGCTCACCACCGTGACCTTCGTCCAGGGCGTCGGAATGGGGCTCGTCTTCGTGCCCATGAATCTCACCGCCTTCGCCACATTGCCGGGCCATCTGCGCACCGACGGCACGGCGATGACCAACTTGATGCGAAACATCGGCAGCGCGATCGGCGTCAGCGTCACCACGGCTTTGCTGGGTGGCGGAATCCAGACCGCGCATGCGCTGATGATCGGTCATGCGACATCCTTCAACCGCGCGCTCACAGTCAACGCACCCTCGATGATGATGAATCCGCAGCTGCCGTTCGGGCTGCAAAACCTGGACGGGCAGATCATGTACCGCGCGCAGGTATTTGCTTATCAGAACGACTTCCTGTTCATGTTCTACGCCAGCCTGCCGGCTTTGCTGGTCATTTGGATGATGAAGCGTCCGGTTTTCGCGCCGGGCGTCCCGAAGCCGGAAATGGAAGTCATGGAGTAGACACGATGCGCATCGCGTTTCTCGGCCTGGGTGTCATGGGTTATCCGATGGCGGGCCACCTCGAACGCGCCGGGCACGACCTTGTCGTCTACAATCGCACGCGGGAAAAGGCACAGCGCTGGGTCGCCGAGTATGGCGGCGACTCGGCGCCGACGCCGGCCGAGGCAGCAGCCAACGCCGATCTGGTATTCGCCTGCGTCGGCCGCGATGACGATGTGCGCGAAGTCGCGATAGGTCGCCACGGCGCCTTCGTCACCATGCGCCGCGACGCGGTCTTCGTCGATCACACCACCGCTTCGGCCGGTCTGGCACGGGAACTCGCTGAGGATGCGAATCGCCGTGGCATGCATTTTGTCGATGCACCGGTTTCGGGCGGCGAGCAGGGGGCCAAGAATGGCCAGCTCACGATAATGTGTGGTGGGACGCCTGCCGCATATGCGAAGGCCGAGCCAGTGATGACAGTGTACGCGCGGCAATGCCGCCTCATGGGCGATGCCGGTTCCGGGCAGCTCACAAAAATGGTCAATCAGATCTGCATTGCCGGGCTTATTCAGGCTTTATCCGAGGGTTTGAGCTTCGCGCGCTCGGCCGGACTCGATCCGCTGGCCGTCGTGGAGGTTATTTCCAAAGGCGCGGCGCAGTCCTGGCAGATGGAGAATCGGCATCAAAGTATGTTGTCGGGACAATTTCGACATGGTTTCGCCGTAGAGTGGATGCGCAAGGATCTTGCGATCTGCCTGGAGGAGGCGCGGCGGAATGGAACTTCACTTCCGGTGACGGCTTTGGTGGATCAGTTCTATGCTGAGGTTGAAAAGATGGGCGGAAAGCGTTGGGATACGTCCAGCCTAATTGCCCGACAGGAGAATTTGCGGAACTAGTAATGGATAATCAGGAGCCAATTGGCGCGTCGCTTCGTTCGCGTCCCTATCATCATGGTGATCTGCGCAACGCACTTCTCGACGCTGCGCGTCAGATTCTCGAAGAAAAATCCCTTGCAGAGCTGAGTTTGCGCGCTGTTGCGCGCAGGGCTGGCGTGAGCCACGCGGCGCCCTATCGGCATTTTCCGAACCACGAAGCGTTGCTCGTCGAAATGGCGCGCGAAGGGTTCACGGAGCTGCGAAAGGACATCCTGGAAGCAGCCGCGATTCCGGGAGCCGAGTCGGATCGCATCGCCAAAATAGGCGCGGCCTACATGCGCTTCATCGCCCGCCGGCCCGAGATGGCCAGCCTGATGTTCGGGCCGCAGCTTCCCAATCGCGACTCGTTTCCGGATCTGGGCGAAGCGGCGGATGCCATCGGCAACGAGATCGGCAATGCGCTGCACGATTCCGCCCTTGGCCTTGCGGTCTGGGCCGCCGTCCACGGACTGGCGATGCTGATCCTGCGCAATGTCGTGGATCTCGGTCAGCGCAAGTCGGGTCTGGATGTCCTCCCGTCCCGGGCGGAAATCGTCCTGCGCAGCCTGTTCTCGACCAAGCGCGACTAGATTCCTGTAAGGGGCGCCGCACCGACTGGCGGGCCTACGCTGCGCGGCGGGACCGAGCCTCAGGCCCGCCGCAGCAGCTTTGCCGCATCAAGTGCGAAATAGGTCAGCACGCCGCTGGCGCCTGCGCGTTTGAATCCCGTCAGGCTCTCCAGGATCGCGCGCTCGCGGTCGAGCCAGCCGCGCTCGATCGCGGCCATCAGCATCGAATACTCGCCCGACACCTGATAGACGAAAGTCGGTACACGGAAGGTTTCCGAAACCCGGCGCACGATGTCGAGATAAGGCATGCCGGGCTTCACCATCACCATGTCGGCGCCTTCGGCGAGGTCGAGCGCGACTTCGCGCATCGCCTCGTCCGAATTCGCCGAATCCATCTGATAGGTCCGCTTGTCGCCTTTCAGCGCCTTGGCCGAGCCGACGGCGTCGCGATAGGGGCCGTAGAACGCGCTCGCGTACTTTGCGGCGTAGGACATGATCATCGTGTTCTTGAAGCCGGCACCTTCGAGCGCCGAGCGGATTGCGCCCACGCGGCCGTCCATCATGTCCGACGGCGCGATGATATCGCAGCCGGCTTCGGCCTGGACGAGCGCCTGGCGGACCAGCATCTCGACACTTTCATCGTTGGCGACGTAGTCGTCGACGACGATGCCGTCATGGCCATGGCTCGTATAGAGATCGAGTGCGACGTCGCACATCACCCCGATCTCGGGCACGGCCTTCTTGATCGCGCGCACGGCGCGGCAGATCACGTTCTGGGGGTTGGCGGCTTCGCGCCCGTCTTCGGTCTTGAGCGCCGGGTCGGTGTAGGGGAACAGCGCGACGGCCGGAATGCCCAGTCCGGCGGCTTCTTCGGCCGCCCGTACGATATTGTCGATCGACAGCCGTTCCGCGCCGGGCATCGACGCGACCGGCTCGCGCGCATTCGTCCCGTCGATCGGGAACAGCGGCCAGATCAGATCGGCCGGTGTAAGCGTGCTTTCCGCAACAAGCTTTCGTGTCCAGTCGTGCCGGCGCAAGCGGCGCATGCGGGTGGCGGGAAAGCTGGCATCGGTCATGCGGGTGTATTGCCTCAGCGGCCGGGGATAGTAAACCTGCGCCCGACACTATCGGGCAGCGGCCATGGATTTCGAGCTTAACGAAGATCAACGCGCCATCGAAGATGCCGCACGCCGCTTTGCTCGCGACCGGCTGGCACCAAACGCCGCGGAGTGGGATGCGACCGAGCACTTTCCCGTCGACGCCCTGCGCGAAGCCGCCGGCCTGGGCTTCGCCGGCATCTATGTGAAGAGCGACGTCGGCGGCTCGGAGATGAGCCGGCTCGATGCCGCGATCGTCATGGAAGAGCTTTCGGCCGGCTGCACGTCCACCGCTGCCTTCATATCCATCCACAACATGGCGTCATGGATGATCGATCGCTTCGGCAACGAGGAGCAGCGCAAGCGGTTCCTGCCGCAAATGACAAGCATGGCGAAGATCGCGAGCTATTGCCTGACCGAACCCGGTTCGGGCTCGGACGCCGCGTCGCTCAAGACGAAGGCGGTGAAGGACGGCGATCGCTACGTCCTGAACGGCGGCAAGGCATTCATCTCCGGCGCCGGCGTTTCCGATCTCTATGTCTGCATGGTGCGCACGGGCGAGGACGGTCCTAAGGGCGTCTCCTGCATCGTCGTCGAGAAAGGCACGCCGGGTCTCTCTTTCGGCAAGAAGGAGCGCAAGATGGGCTGGAACAGCCAGCCGACAGCGCAAGTCCTGTTCGACAATTGCCGTGTCCCGGTCGCCAACCGCATCGGCGCGGAAGGCGAAGGCTTTCGCATCGCCATGGCGGGCCTCGACGGCGGCCGGATCAACATCGGCGCCTGTTCGGTCGGCACGGCGCGCGCCGCGCTCGACGAAGCGATGGCCTATGCCCGGGATCGCAAGCAGTTCGGCCGCGCCATCGGCGATTTCCAGGCCAACCAGTTCAAGCTCGCCGACATGGCGACGGAACTCGAGGCCTCGCGCCTGATGATCCGTAGCGCCGCCGCCGCGCTCGACCGCCGCGACCCGCGCGCCACAATGCTCTGCGCCATGGCCAAACGCTTCGCGACGGACACCGGCTTCAAGATCGCCAACGACGCGCTCCAGCTTCATGGCGGCTATGGCTATCTCAAGGATTTCCCGGCGGAGCGCCATGTGCGCGATCTGCGCGTTCACCAGATCCTCGAAGGCACCAACGAGATCATGCGCGTGATCGTGGCGCGCGAGCTGTCGCGGCAATAGATCGTTGTCGCGCCCTGCGTATTCGAACGGATATGGAAAGCGTTCGTAAACCAATGCTGTCGACGCGGAACCGGTTTTACGGCCTTTTAAGAAACAGCGCCTAACTTGCCTACATAACAACAGGTGGGCCCCGCAAAAAGCGGGGAATGGTGATGACAGCTTTTGCGAAACCGCAGACCGCGGTGCTCGAAGGCACGCGCGTTGAAGCGAAGTACTATCTCGAAACGCTCAACCTCGTTGAGCGATTGCACCGGCAGCTCCTTGACGTGATCAAGGACGAGCTCGACCGGCGCGACGAGCGCGAGATCAACTCGGTCCAGGCTCTGCTGCTCTTCAATGTCGGCGATCAGGAACTGACCGCCGGCGAGCTCAGGACCCGTGGCCATTATCTCGGTTCGAACGTCTCCTACAATCTGAAGAAGCTGGTCGAGTCCGGTTATATCCATCACGAGCGGTCGGAAGCCGATCGCCGCTCCGTGCTGGTCCGGCTGACGCGCAAGGGCGAAGCGGTGCGCGATATGCTCCGCGAACTCTTCGAACGTCATCTGGGTTCCCTGAACGCCGTCGGCAACGTCACCTCGGCCGATCTCGAGGGCATGAACGTGTCGCTGAAGCGCATCGAGCGTTTCTGGATCGACCAGGTCCGCTTCCGCCTCTGAGGCGCAATTCCTGCTACAAAGAACGGCAGCAACCGGGAGGTTCCGCTGCCGTCCTTTTTCGCCCGCCACGCCACGCATCACGGACGCTTCTATCTGGCGCTCGTTCTGGGTGCTGCCGTTTACGGTCTGGCCGCGGAGCAGGGCTGGCCGGCCGCCGGCGCCATCGCCTCCGACACCTTCTTCGTCGCCTATTTGATCGCCTGCGCCATGCTCGCGGCGGGCCTGACGCCAAAGGAACTTGCGCGCCGCGCCGCCATTGCCGATGAGGGCGGCTTTGTCGTGACGCTGCTCGCGCTGTCGGCCGTCGGCTACACGAGCTTTGCGATCTTTGTCGCGCTGAACGACAAGCAGACCCTGCCGACGCTCGCATTCGCTTTTACGCTGGCTGGTGCGCCGCTCAGCTGGCTCATGCTCCAGGTCGTCATGGCCTTCCACTATGCGCGCCTCTTCTACCGGGGCTTCGGCGGCAAACATCACGTCGCACCGGTCGACTTTCCAGGCTGCGATCGGCCGGGAATGTGGGAATTTGCCTATCTCGCCAGCGTCATCGGGATGACTGCCCAGGTCTCGGATACCGACATCCGGACCACGGCGTTTCGCCGGGCGGTCACCATCCACGCGGTGGTCTCGTTCTTCTTCACCACCGTCCTGATCGCCATGGCGGTCAACGCCGCGGTTTCCGCCGCCGGCTGACCTGGATCAAGGAAATAACCGCCCGGCCCGGCTAGCGTTTTCGCAACAGGCGCGGAGGTCTCATGTGACAAAAGGCGTAGGAACAGAGCCCCAGCCTGGGGTATCTTCCGCCGCGGTTGTAAAACTGCCGGCCGGTTCCCAAATTCGGGAACCAGGGACTGGAACGATGTCATTCGACTACCAAGACCGCTTCAGGGGTGCCCTCGACGGGCTTCGGCGCGAAGGCCGGTATCGTGTGTTCGCCGATATCGTCCGCCAGCGCGGCGGCTATCCGCGCGCCGATTTCTACGTCGACGCCGACAAGCGCCCGATCACAGTCTGGTGTTCCAACGACTATCTCTGCATGGGCCAGCATCCCGTCGTGATCCAGGCCATGCACGAGGCGATCGACGCGACCGGCGCCGGCGCGGGCGGCACGCGCAACATCTCCGGCACGACGCATTACCATGTCGAGCTTGAGCGCGAGATCGCCGATCTCCACGGCAAGGAAGGTGCGCTGCTCTTCACCTCCGGCTATGTCTCGAATGACGCGACGCTCGCGACGCTCGGCAAGATCCTGCCCGGTCTCATCGTCTATTCCGACGAGCTCAACCACGCCTCGATGATCGAGGGCATCAAGCATGCCGGCGTCGAGAAGCATCTCTTCCGCCACAACGACACCCAGCATCTCGAATCGCTGCTCTCCGCCGCCGACCCCAAGGCGCCGAAGATCATCGCCTTCGAGTCCGTCTATTCGATGGACGGCGATTTCGGCCGGATGAAGGATTTCTGCGATCTCGCCGACAAATATGGCGCGCTGACCTATCTCGACGAAGTCCACGGCGTCGGCCTCTATGGGCCGCGTGGCGCCGGCGTCGCCGCCCGCGACGGCGTGATGGACCGGATCGACATCGTTGAAGGCACGCTCGCCAAGGCTTTCGGCGTCATGGGCGGCTACATCGCCGCGAGGGATGAGATCATCGACTGCATCCGCTCCTTCGCGCCGGGCTTCATCTTCACCACCTCGCTCGCGCCCGCGCTCGCCGCGGGCGTGCTCGCCAGCATCCGTCACCTCAAGACCAGCGAGGTCGAGCGCAATCGCCTTCATGAGCGCGCTGCGCGGCTGAAGCGCCTGTTCAAGGATGCCGGTCTCCCGGTCATGGAGTCACCGAGCCATATCGTTCCGGTCTTTGTCGGCGACGCGGCGCTCTGCAAGTCGGTGTCGGACGCGCTTCTGCGCGACCACGCGATCTACGTTCAGCCGATCAACTTCCCGACCGTGCCGCGTGGCAAGGAGCGCCTGCGCTTCACGCCGTCGCCGATGCATACGGACGAGATGATGGACGAGCTGGTCTCTGCCCTCGACCAGGTCTGGACGGCGCACCGGCTCAGCCGCGCCGCCTGATGGCGGGCGGCGAGATCTACGTCGAGTTTCTCGTCCAGGGTAGCTATGTCAGGGTCACGGCCATCGATCCAACGACCGGTTGCGAGGCCGTCATCATGGGTCCTGCGGGAGCTTCGCGCGCGGCGCTCAGCGACGCCGCCATCCGCAAACTGAAATACATCGTCGAAAAGCGCGCCAAAGGCTGACGGCAGACGCGTATCCGCCGCCGGGCAAAATTCCGGCCAGTCTAATCCGTGCAGCTTGTCGAGCGGCGGCGGGTCCATCGGACCACGCCGCCGTCGCGATCAGCGGCGCTTGCGGTGCTTCGGAGCGGCTGTGCGGCCGAGTCCGATCTTCTTCGCGAACTCCGAACGGCGCGCGGCGTAGTTGGCGGCGACCATCGGATAGTCCACGGGAAGACCCCATTTTGCGCGATACTGGTCCGGCGAAAGCCCGAAGCGCGAGCGCAGGTAGCGCTTGAGCATCTTCAGCTTCTTTCCGTCCTCGAGACAGATCAGGTAATCCGGCGTGATCGATTTCTTGACCGGTACCGCAGGCTTCTGCGAGGTCACGAAATCCACGCCTTCGATGCCCGACAGACCGCCAAGCGTTGCATGGACGCTCTTGATCATTGCGGGGAGATCGCCGACGGCGACGGGGTTGTTGCTGACATAGGCGGCGACGATGTCGCTGGCCAGCTTCAGCAAGTCCTCGGGACGTCCGAGAGACATGTCGTTACTCATGGTACACACCCTCTACTCGTGGGTTGGAAATTGAGGAATCCAGATTTGAGGAATCCAAACCACACTCCTATTGCTTGGCTTGCCGCATAAATCAAGGACAACCGGCCGCGCGCAAATGTCGAGTTAAGGCGTGCGGCAAAATTTCCCTTCTTCCCAGTCTTTGCAGTGAACTCTTGAACTCGATTCGGGTGCCCTTGATTTATTGCTTAATTGTACATTGATCACTTCCCCGGAGTTGTCGGAATTCTTGTCATTCCTTGTCGGCCCGCGTGCACAGCCTGTGGGCAGAATGCCTTCGGGTGTCGCACCTGTGGGATGCCAAGAGCGGTCTGGCGCTAGATTTGGTAAAGCTGTAGGGGTAGCCCCCGGCGGCGGCTTTCGCCGGCGACAGGCGATGCAAAGGGAAGCGTAAGGTGTCGGCAGCTAGCGCGGTAAACAAGGATTCACAGGGATTTTTCACCCAGAGCCTGAGCGAGCACGATCCCGAGATCGCGCGCGCGATCGCGCTCGAACTCGGGCGCCAGCGCGACAAGATCGAGCTGATCGCTTCGGAGAACATCGTGTCGCGCGCGGTGCTCGAAGCGCAGGGCTCGGTGCTCACGAACAAATATGCAGAGGGTTATCCGGGCCGCCGTTACTATGGCGGCTGTGAATATGTCGACATCGCCGAAGAGCTCGCGATCGATCGCGCCAAGCGACTCTTCAATTGCGACTTCGCAAATGTGCAACCCCATTCGGGTGCTCAGGCCAACCAGAGCGTGTTTTTTGCACTTATGCAACCGGGTGACACTTTTCTGGGCCTGGATCTTGCCGCCGGCGGCCATCTCACCCATGGCAGTCCGGCCAACCAGTCCGGCAAATGGTTCAAGCCGGTCTCCTACACCGTGCGCCGCCAGGATCAGCGCATCGACATGGACGAGGTCGCCGCACTCGCCCGCCAGCACAAGCCGAAGGTCATCGTCGCCGGCGGCTCGGCCTATGCCCGGATTTTCGACTTCAAGCGCTTCCGTGAGATCGCCGACGAGGTCGGTGCCTTCCTGATGGTCGACATGGCCCATTTTGCCGGCCTCGTCGCCGGCGGCGTCCATCCCAATCCGCTCGACCATGCCCATGTCGTCACCACGACGACGCACAAGACGTTGCGCGGCCCGCGCGGCGGCATGATCCTCTCGCGCGATGCCGATCTCGGAAAGAAGATCAACTCGGCGGTGTTCCCCGGGTTGCAGGGCGGCCCGCTCATGCACGTCATCGCCGCCAAGGCGGTTGCGTTCGGCGAGGCGTTGCGGCCCGAATTCAAGGCCTACGCGAAGGCCGTGGTCGAGAATGCCCAGGCCCTGGCGCAGACGCTCAAGGATGCCGGCCTCGATATCGTCTCCGGCGGTACCGACACGCATCTGATGCTGGTCGATCTTCGTCCCAAGGGCGCCAAGGGCCGCGACACCGAGCGCGCGCTCGATCGCGCATCGATCACCACCAACAAGAATGCGGTGCCGTTCGATACCGAGAAACCTGCGATCACCTCCGGCATTCGCCTGGGCTCACCCGCCGGCACCACGCGCGGTTTCGGCGTCGAAGAATTCCGCCTCATCGGCAAGCTGATCGTCGAGGTCGTCGACGCCGTTGCCCGCAGCGGCGAGGCAGGCGATCCTGCGGTCGAGGCGTCGGTCGCCTCGCGCGTCTCCGATTTGTGCAAGCGTTTCCCGATCTACCCATAAATTTGGAAAGCCCATTCCATGCGCTGCCCGTTTTGCGGTCATGACGATACCCAGGTGAAGGACAGCCGTCCGAGCGAGGACAATTCGGCGATCCGGCGCCGCCGGCACTGTCCCGAATGCGGTGGCCGCTTCACCACCTTCGAGCGCGTCCAGCTCCGCGAACTGATCGTGGTCAAGAAGAACGGCCGCCGCGAGCCGTTCGAACGCGACAAGCTCGAGCGCTCCATGATCCATGCGCTGCGCAAGCGCCCGGTCGAGCGCGACCGGATCGATCGCACCATCACCGGCATCGTCCGACGTCTCGAAAGCATGGGCGAGAACGAGATCCCGTCGCCGGTGATCGGCGAACTCATCATGCAGGCGCTGCAGAGCCTCGATAAGGTCGCTTATGTCCGCTTCGCCTCGGTCTACAAGAATTTCCGCGAGACCAAGGATTTCGAGATGCTGATCGGCGAGCTCGAAGGCGACGATCGCGACGGCGACAAGGAATGATGCGGCGCCGCGATGGCCATGGACGCGAATAGCGCTTCTTCCCGTCGCGACGGCACGGTCCATTCCTTCGACCTGGTGATCGCCTTCTTCGGCGGCAATGCTGCCGGAGCCGTGCTCGGTCTCGTTGCGCTCGTGGCCGTCCTCTGCATTGCGATGGCGCAGGGCTTCCGGCCGACCCCCGAGGCGATCACGCTTGCGTTGAATTCCAATTTTGCAGTGTTCCAGATCATGCTGGCGGCGGGCGAGATCGGCCTCATCGGCATGGTCTATCTCGTCGCCCGATGGCGCTTCGAGCGGCCGGTGGCGCACTTCTTCGCGCCCGCCTCGTTCGTATCCGTGCTTCTTGCCGCGCTCAGTGGCGCGGTTTTGTCGGCGGTCATGAATATCGGCAATAATGTCATGCAGGCCGCGAACTGGATCGACGTCCATGAGACCAGCGTCGACAGGCTGATGGTGCCTCATGGCCCGCAGCAATACGCCGTCGCGCTCGCGGTGATCGCCGGGATGGCGCCTTTCGCGGAGGAATATTTCTTCCGCGGCCTGTTCTTCACCTGGCTTCGAAAGCGCTGGAGCGTCTGGATTGGGATCCTCGTCACCTCCATCGTCTTCGCCCTCGTGCATGGCCAGCCGATGATGCATCCCGGCCTCGGCGGCTGGGTGATGACGGCCGAGCTGTTCGCCGCCGGCCTTCTGCTCGCCTTCTGGGTGGCCCGCACCGGATCGCTTCGGACCTCGTTTGCCGCGCATGCCGCCTTCAATGCGGTCGCACTGGCGTTACCGCTGTTCCTGCAATGAGCGGTGACGCCGATCATATGCGCCACGCGTTGATGCTCGGCGCGCGCGGCCTCGGCCGCACCGGACGTGTTCCATCGATCGGCTGCGTGCTGGTCTCGCCCGATGGCCGCATCGTCGGCCGCGGCCGTACAGATCCGCGAGGCCGGCCGCATGCCGAAGCGGCGGCTCTTGCCGCGGCAGGCGCTGCGGCAGGCGGTGCCACCGCATACGTCACCCTGGAGCCCTGCGCACACCAGGGTGCGAGCGGCGGACCCTGCGCCGATGCGCTCATCGCTGCGGGTGTCGCGCGGGTGGTGATCGCCTGCGTCGATCCCGATCCGCGCACCAATGGCAAGGGCATTGAAAAGCTGCGCGCCGCTGGAATCGCAGTGACGACCGGCGTCCTCGAAGGCGAGACGAAGGAACAACTCGCCGGTTTCTTTCTTCATCAGCAGGCGAAACGCCCGCATGTCACGCTGAAGATCGCGCAGAGCTTCGACGGCAGGACTGCGACCGCCACGGGCGAAAGCAAATGGATCACCGGTCCGCAGGCGCGCCGCTTCGGCCATCTGATGCGGGCGCGGAGCGACGCTATCTTGGTCGGAAGCGAAACCGTGCTTGCCGACGATCCGGCGCTCGATTGCCGTATTGCCGGGTTGGAAGCGGCATCGCCGCTGCGGATCGTGCTCGACAGCCGCCTGCGCATGCCGGAGTCGGCCAGGCTGGCCAGGTCCGGCACGCTCCTCTTTACCACGTCGAACGGTGGCACGGCGCTCGAAGCAAAAGGCGTCGAGATCGTACGGGCCGCGCCGAACGCGCAGGGCAGGGTGGATATCGCCGCATTGCTGACGGAGCTGTCGGTGCGCGGGGTTACGCGACTGTTGGTGGAAGGTGGCGCGACGATCCACGCCGCGTTTCTCGATGCCGGAATGGCGGATCGGCTGGAGATTTTCACCGCACCGCTGGCGCTCGGCGATGCGGGGCGCGGCGCAATAGCCGCACTCTCCGCACAGGCATTGTCTTCGGCGCCGCGCTTCACCCGCGTGGCGTCGCGCCGTATCGGACCGGACCTTCTGGAAAGCTACGTTCCGAGGGCCTAAAAGGAACCCATGTTCACCGGAATCGTCACCGATGTCGGACGCGTGCGCCATGTCGAGAAGCGCGGCGACACGCATATCGTCATCTCCACCGCCTTCGATCTGACTCATGTCGATATGGGCGCATCGATCGCCTGCTCGGGCGTCTGCATGACGGTTGTCGACAAGGGCACTGGCAAGGACAGCTGGTTCGCGGTCACCGCCTCCGGCGAGACGCTCTCGAAGACGACCATCGGAAGCTGGAAGACCGGCGACCCGGTCAATCTCGAACGGCCGATGCGCGTCGGCGACGAGTTCGGCGGGCATATCGTCAGCGGTCATGTCGATGGCGTCGCCGAGATCAAGTCGGTCCTCCCGGAAGGCGAGTCCACCCGTATCGTCTTCGAAGTGCCGGTCGCGCTTGCGCGCTACATCGCGCCCAAGGGCTCGGTCGCGCTTGACGGCGTCTCGCTGACCGTCAACGAAGTCGAAGGCAATCGCTTCGGCGTGAACATCATTCCGCACACATTCAAGGTCACGACCTTCGGGAAGGCGCGACCGGGCACCAGGGTCAACCTCGAGGTCGACCTTCTGGCGCGCTACGTCGCAAGGATCGTCGGCAAATGACCGTTTCCGTCTACCACGACTACATCGCCAAGATCGAAGACGTCATCGAAGACGCGCGCAACGGCAAGATGTTCATCCTCATGGATGCCGACGACCGCGAGAACGAAGGCGATCTCGTTATCCCGGCCCAGATGTGCACGCCGGCGGCGGTGAACTTCATGGCCAAGAACGGCCGCGGCCTCATCTGCCTCGCGCTGACCCAGGACCGCGCCGATCAGCTCGCGATCCCGCCGATGACTGCCGTCAACGGCACGCCGAACCAGACCGCTTTCACGATCTCGATCGAGGCCCGCGAAGGCATTTCGACCGGCATCTCGGCCCATGACCGCGCCCACACGATTTCGGTCGCGATCGACCCGACCAAGGGGGCAAAAGACATCACCTCGCCCGGCCACGTCTTCCCGCTTGTCGCCCGCCACGGCGGCACGCTGGTCCGTGCCGGCCACACCGAAGCGGCCGTGGACATTGCTCGCCTCGCCGGCCTCAACCCGGCCGGCGTGATCTGCGAGATCATGAACGACGACGGCACGATGGCGCGCCTGCCGGACCTCGTGCCTTTCGCCCAGCTGCACAATCTCAAGATCGGCACCATCGCCGACCTGATCGCCTATCGCCGGAAATACGATCACTTCGTCAAGCGCAAGGTCGAGACCCCGTTCCAGAGCCACAATGGCGGCGACTGGAAGATGATCGTCTATGTCAACGAACTCGAATATGCAGAGCACATCGCGTTGGTGAAGGGCGACATCACCACGCCCGATCCCGTCCTCGTCCGCATGCATGCCGTGAACATCTTCTCCGACATGCTCGAATGGAAACCGTTCGAGCGCGACGTGCTCGGCGAGTCGATGCGCATCATCGCCAGGGAGGGCAGGGGCGTCGTCGTCCTCCTGCGCACGACGCGTCCGACCTTCGTCTCCGACGTCGTCACCCGCCGCGTCGACGAGGACATCGACCGCCGCCGGGTCAAGGAATATGGCGTCGGGGCGCAGATCCTGCTCGACCTCGGCATCCGCGACATGCTTCTTCTCACCGACACGCCGGAGAAGCGCATCGTCGCGCTCGAAGGCTACGATCTCAACATCGTCGGCACCCGCGCGATCCGCGGCAAGCAGAAGGACGGCGCATGACCGACAAACCCAACATCCTCATCGTCGAGGCGCGATTCTACTCGCACATCTCCGATATGCTGCTCGATGGCGCCACGGCGGCGCTGGACAAGGGCGGTGCGCATTTCGAACGCCTCGCCGTTCCGGGCGCCCTCGAAATCCCGACCGCGATTTCCATCGCCGCCCGTGCCGGCGAGCGCGGTGGCCGCGGCTTCGACGGCTTCATCGCGCTCGGCTGCGTCATCCGCGGCGAGACCTATCATTTCGAGATCGTCGCCGGCGAATCCGCCCGTGGCCTCATGACCCTCGGCATCGAACACGGTCTGTGCATCGGCAACGGCATCCTCACCGTGGAAAACGAGGAACAGGCGCTGGTCCGCGCCCGGGTCGACGAAGGTGACAAGGGCGGCGATGCCGCGCGTGCCTGCCTCGCGCTGCTGAACGCCCGCAACCGCCTCGGCGTCCACCGATGAGCGCTGCCTTCGACGCGCGCCGCGCCGCCCGGCTCGGCGCCGTGCAGGCGCTCTATCAGATGGAGCTTTCCGGCGACGACGCCGAGAGCGTCGCGCAGGAATTCGTCGACCATCGCCTGGGACGCGAGCCCGAGATTTCCGGCGGCGAGGCCGACGAAGACTTCTTCCGCGCCCTCGTCAACGGCGTGCCGCAATACCAGGTCGAGATCGACGGCTCCATCGCCAAATGCCTGTCGAGCGACTGGCGCCTCGAACGCGTGGACTCGATCCTGCGCGCCATTCTGCGCGCCGCCGCCTACGAACTGATCGACCGCCGCGACGTTCCGGCAAAGGCGGTGATCGACGAATACGTCGAACTGACCCACGCCTTCTTTCAGGGCGACGAACCCAAATTCGTCAACGCCGCCCTCGACAAGCTCGCCCGCCGCAAACGCGCCATCGAGTTCGGCCTGACGCCGCCGGACGACGAATTGCAGTTCTGAGTCAGGTCTACACACACTTACACAGTTTAGTTGCGCCCGCTCTGCTTTTTGTGTATAGGTACACACGGGAGACTGAGATGCCGAAGCGCGGGACGTTGAGTCCAAGGGATCTCGTCCGGCGGCTGAAAGATGATGGCTTGGTCGTAAAGCGCAGAGGTCCCGGTGACCATGTTCAATACGTACACCCGGTCAAACCTGGAAAGGTGACAGTCGACATGGGGGCTCGCGATATCCCGATGGGGACTTTGCGGAGCGTCTTTCGTCAGGCCGGCTGGGATTGGTGAAGGATGTTTTGTCGGCTCGGTGATCCGAGGAGGTCATATGGCTAAAACTGTCTGGGCTCTGATCCACGAAGCCAAGGCGAAGAATCGCCTTAGCTACGGAATTTCGTTCCCGGATTTTCCCGGTGTTGTTTCCGCAGGTTCGTCCGTTGACGACGCAGTCGAGCGCGGCAGAAAGCTGCTGGCGTTTCACGTGGCCGGGATGGTCGAGGATGGCGACGATATCCCCGAAGTCCGATCGCTGACGGCATTGCGCAACGATCGCGATTTTGCCGAGGAAGCGGCAGATGTGAAGCATGTTTGCGTCGTAGAAGTTCCCCTCGAACTTCCAAGCCGGCAGGTCCGTGTAAATATTTCGATCGAGGATCGGCTGCTTTCTGCGATCGACAAGTCGGCGGAGCGCTCTGGAAAGACCCGTTCGGCGTTTATCGCGGAGGCAGCGCGGCAGAAGTTGAAATTGGGCGTTGGCTGAGTGGCGTTCGATGCCGCAGTCCGAATTCGCTGTCATCGCCGACATCTTCGCCCCGCTGGCGCGCACGCCGGCTGCGCTCGGCCTCAAGGACGACGTTGCCCTTCTGAAGGGCCGCAAGAATCGCGTCGTCACCACCGACGCGCTCATTGCGGGCGTCGATTTCTTCGCCAACGATCCGCCGGCCGATATCGCGCGCAAAGCCTTGCGGGTGAACCTCTCCGACCTCGCCGCCAAGGGGGCGAAACCCGAAGCCTATCTGCTCACCCTCGCCTTGCCGAAATCGGTCACGCCGCAATGGCTGCGCGCCTTCGCCCGCGGCCTTGCCGCCGATCAGAAGGAATTCGGCATCGCGCTTCTCGGCGGTGACATGTCCGGAACGCCCGGTCCGCTGACGATTTCGATCACCGCCTTCGGCATCGCCGATAAGCCAATCCTCCGTCGCGGCGCCAAGCCCGGCGACATCGTCTTCGTCTCCGGCACTGTCGGCGACAGCGGCGGTGGTCTCGCAGCCTTGAAGGCGCGCAAGCGGCATGCGTTCCTCATCGACCGGTATCGCATCCCGCAACCGCGCATCGCTCTGGGCCGAAAGCTGCGCGGCCTCGCGAGTGCTGCGCTCGATGTCTCCGACGGACTGATTGCCGATCTCGGTCACATCGCCGAGGTCTCGAAGGTCCATATCGCCGTTGAAGCCGCGCGCATTCCGTTGTCGCCAGAATTGTGCAGGTTCTGGAACGGCGATGCGGTGCGGGCCGCCACGGCGGGCGACGATTACGAGATCGCCTTCACCGCGCCCCGCCGGCTGAGGGCACGGGTTCTGGCTGCAGCCAGGGTGGCGCGGACGCCCGTCACGGAAATCGGCTGGGTCATGCCGGGCAGGGGCGTTGCTCTGATCGGACCGGACGGCAAGGCCGTCGATCTTGTCCGGCGCGGCTGGACCCATTTCTAGCGCCGGCCGGTAAACCGCCTTTAACCCTCGCCGGGCGACGATGCGCCATGCGCCGCCTGCTAGCCCTCATCGCCCTGACCTTCGCCGTTCTCGCGGGCAGCGCGGCCATGGCTGAGGAAAAGCCCGGCGATCCGGGCACCAATGTCGAAATGCCGTTCCTGATCGCGCCGCTGTCGGTCGACGGAAAACTCTACGGCTATGCCTATATCTCGCTGAAGGCTGTCACCGCCTCGCCGACGGATGCCCTGCGCTTGCGCGACAAAATCGCATTCGTCCAGGATGCCTTCGTCCGTGACGTCAACGCCGCCCCCATCGGCAAGTCCGACGACCCCAAGAGCGTCGACGAGCCCGCGCTCGCGAATCGCCTGCTTGCCGACGCCCGCAAGGTCCTGGGCGCCAAGACGGTCGCCAGGATTCTGCTGATTCAGGTGAAAATCACGCCGATCCATCCCGGCGATATGACCCCCGCCGACCCGGATCAGACCGCCGAACCCGCCGGTTGACAGGCGAAACCAGCCCTCCACTGCGACATTTCTGTGTTGTTGCCTCTTAGAGGCGCATTTGGCATATGTGCCGCGCCCTTGAAGCGGAAACGGTGGATTCACTCCGGCCGGCCATGGGGACCGGCGAAAGGCCGGTTGCTTCGGGACTAATAAAACACAGGGGATCAGCCATGGATTTGGCAATCGTTCTCGGCGCGGGCGTCCTCGCGCTCCTCTATGGTCTTTGGACCATCAGTTCGGTCATGAGCCTCAGCGCCGGTAACGCGCGCATGCAGGAAATCGCCGCGGCGATCCAGGAAGGCGCCAGCGCCTATCTGAACCGCCAGTACACCACCATCGCCGCGGTCGGCGTGGTGATCTTCATACTCGCGTTCATCTTCCTCGGCTGGCAGGTCGCCGTCGGCTTCCTGATCGGTTCGGCGCTGTCGGGCGCGGCCGGCTACATCGGCATGTACGTGTCGGTGCGGGCCAACGTCCGCACTGCCGAAGCTGCGCGCCAGGGCCTCGCTTCGGGTCTGTCGGTGGCGTTCCGCTCGGGCGCCGTTACCGGCATGCTCGTCGTCGGCCTCGGCCTGCTCGCGGTCGCCGGCTACTACACCATCCTGACCATGGTGCTCGGCCTCTCGATCGACGATCCGGAGCAGAGCCGCGTCATCGTCGACAGCCTCGTCGGCCTCGGGTTCGGCGCCTCGCTGATCTCGATCTTCGCCCGTCTCGGCGGCGGCATCTTCACCAAGGGTGCGGACGTCGGCGGCGACATGGTCGGCAAGGTCGAAGCCGGTATTCCGGAAGATGATCCGCGCAACCCGGCGACGATCGCCGACAACGTTGGCGACAACGTCGGCGACTGCGCCGGCATGGCCGCCGACCTGTTCGAGACCTTCGCCGTGACCACGGTCGCGACCATGGTCCTCGCCTCGATCTACTTCACCGGCGAGCAGAAGGCCGCGCTGATGCTCTATCCGCTGGCGATCGCCGCCATGAGCATCGTGACGTCGATCCTCGGCACCTTCTTCGTCCGCCTCGGCGCCTCGAACAACATCATGGGCGCGCTCTACAAGGGCGTGATCGCCACAATGGTGCTCTCGCTGATCGGTCTCTATCCGCTCACGATGTACATCGTCGGCCTGGACACCGAGCTGACCAGCGGCGGCGTGAGCTACACCGGCTCGACGCTGTTCTTCTGCGGCGTCGTCGGTCTGGCGGTCACCGGCCTGATCATCTGGATCACCGAGTACTACACCGGTACCGAGCATCGTCCGGTTCGCGTCATCGCCCAGGCCTCGGTTACCGGCCACGGCACCAACGTGATCCAGGGTCTGGCGGTCTCGATGGAAGCCACCGCGCTTCCGGCCCTCGTGATCTGCGCCGGCATCGTTGCGACTTACCTTTCGGCCGGCCTGTTCGGCATCGCCGTCGCGGTGTCGACCATGCTGTCGCTCGCGGGCATCGTCGTCGCGCTCGACGCCTTCGGTCCGGTCACGGACAACGCAGGCGGCATCGCGGAGATGAGCGGTCTCGAAGGCGATGTGCGCAAGACCACCGACGCGCTCGACGCCGTCGGCAACACCACCAAGGCCGTCACCAAGGGCTACGCGATCGGTTCGGCCGGTCTCGGCGCCCTGGTGCTGTTCGCCGCCTACACCGCGGATCTGCACTACTTCGCGCAGAACTCGAACAACACCTTCTTCAGCGATCTTGACCTGTCCCAGCTGACCTTCGGTCTCGACAATCCGTGGGTCGTTGTCGGTCTCTTCATCGGCGGTCTTCTGCCCTACCTCTTCGGCGGCTGGGCGATGACGGCGGTGGGCCGTGCGGCAGGAGCCGTGGTCGAGGAAGTGCGCAAGCAGTTCCGCGAGATGCCGGGCATCATGCAGGGCACGCAGAAGCCCAACTATGCCCGCGCCGTGGACCTCCTGACCAAGGCGGCCATTCGCGAGATGATTGTCCCGTCGATGCTGCCGGTGTTCTCGCCGATCGTCCTCTTCGTGGTCGTCGACCTCATCGCCGGCAAGACCGAGGCGTTTAATGCTCTCGGCGCCATGCTGATGGGCGTGATCGTGACGGGCCTCTTCGTCGCGATCTCGATGACCTCGGGCGGCGGCGCATGGGACAACGCCAAGAAGTACATCGAAGACGGCCACTTCGGCGGCAAGGGCTCTGACGCCCACAAGGCCGCGGTGACCGGCGATACCGTCGGCGACCCCTACAAGGATACCGCCGGTCCGGCCGTGAACCCGATGATCAAGATCACCAACATCGTGGCCCTGCTGCTTCTCGCGGTGCTGGCCCACAACGGCTGATCGGGCCGCCGGAACAGAAACCGGCAGCCATCACTTCAGGAAAGGCGCGGGGCGCAGGCTCCGCGCCTTTCTTCTTTGTCGCGCCATCCGGGCACCCGCGGGCGGGTGCCGCTTCGGCGACATGGCATTCGCGACTTCGCTCCTCCGCGAGCGGTCGCCCGCGCGCAGCGCTGTTAGCCGGCTTTTAGAAAGATTGGGTTTGCGTCAGCCGCCCGGCGGGCCGTTGCCGCCGCCCGGGTTGCGGTTGTCATTGTTGTTGCCCAGGGGCACGCCCGGCGTTGCGTTGAACAGCTGCTGCAGGAAGGTCATTTCGCGACCGTTGGTCGGCGTCTCGCGGGTTTCGAACGCCACCACGTGCCCGTCCTTCAGCGAGTAGTGCTTCAGGTCGGTGACCTTGCCGTCCTTGTCGAAGTAGATCGCCAGGATCGCGCGCGACTGCACGCTCGGCCGGAAGAACGCGATCTGCTTTTCGACGCTGGAAATGTAGTACCAGGCATCGCCCGCCTGGGTGAAGGTCGCCTCTGTCGACGGAAAGCCCAGCGCCTGCTGGATGGTCGTCTTGGTGTCTTTACCGACGGTGATGTTCTTTTCCGCGTCGGGATCGGGCAGGTAGCCGCGATTGTTGACCACCGGGGTGCAGCCCGCCACAAGGATGGCTGTGGCCAGGATAAGCGCTGTTTTTCGCATGCGTTTCGCGTCCAGACCGGATAAATCCTATTCGGGCCAACGTGCTAGCCTCCGGCGCGCGCGCTGGCAAGACCGCCGCCCCATGAGACTTTGGTCATGCTGAATGTCCTGCGCCGTTCCTCCGGACGCGCCAAGCTGGTCCGGACCCTCCACGCCGCCCTGGTCGCCCAGGCGCGGCAGCCGGTGTTTTTCCGCGAATATGGTGTTCCGGACACCATCGACGGCCGCTTCGATATGGTCGCGTTCCACGCCTGGCTGGTTTTCGAGCGCCTTCAGGCTGTGGGGCAACGCGAGGTAGCGCAGGATCTTTCGACAGCGCTCTTCGTCGCGTTCGACGAGGCATTGCGCGACCTCGGCGCCGGCGACATGGGTATGGGTCCGCGGATGAAGAAGCTCGGCAACGCCATAAACGGCAGGCTGCTCGCCTATGAGGCCGCGACCGGCGATGCCGCACTGGCCGAGGCCATCCAGCGCAACATCTATCGCGGTGCCGAGGGCAACGAACGCGCCGCCGCGTCATTGGCCCGATACGCCCGCGCGGCGCAGGCGGCATTGGCCCAATGCGATCTGTCGGACGGACATCTTGCATTTCCGCCTATTCCATCGCCAGGCGAAGCGGCATGACGGACGAAGATGTTCCCTTTGAGCGGCTGTTCGATCTCCGGGATCTCGGCCGTGCCGGCGCCGAATTGCGCATCGAGGCCGACGAGGCCCAGCGGGCGCGCATCGCCGCCTGGGCCGATATCGCTGCCGTCAAATCCTTTGCCGCCGACGTCACGCTGCGCCGGCATTCGGCGAGCAATTTTTCACTCGACGCAGACTTGGTGGCCGAGATCGTCCAGCAATGCGTCGTGACCCTGGCGCCGGTCGAAAGCCGGATCGCGCTTCCGATCCACCGCCAGATGCACCTGACCCAGAATCTGCGTCACCGCGGCGAGGTCATCGAGCTGGCTGACGGGGCAGGAGATGACGACGCGCCCGAGGAGATTGACAGTCTCGACTACGACCTCGCGGCGCCCCTGCTCGAAGAATTCGCCCTCGCCATCGACCCCTATCCCCGGGCATCAGGTGTGGAATTCGCCGCCCCAGAAGAGGCGCAACCGAAGCCGGAAAGCCCCTTTGCCGTGCTCAAGGCCCTGAAGGATCGTGGCTAGGGCGGCCCTACCGGCAATGTTGGCGCGCCGATCTCCTTGATTCCCAAGGAATTTGCGCCGCAAACGCCACGGCTAAATCCGGCTTGAACCGGGCAGGTGTTTCCTGCTACCCACGCCGCTCGTTTTGCCGCCCCGCGTCGGTTTGCGGCGCAATCAGGAGTGACCCGCGATGGCGGTTCCCAAAAGAAAAACCTCGCCCTCCAAGCGCAACATGCGCCGGGCCCATCACCGCCTCGCCACCCCGGCGCACAACGAGTGCCCGAACTGCGGTGAGCAGAAGCGTCCGCATCACGTCTGTGGCAAGTGCGGCCACTACGACGGCCGCGAAGTGACGAAGGTCGCGGAATAACGCCGGTACGCCCGGTAGCGAGGCGATCGTGGCAACCGAAACTCGAGAAGGTACGCGCGGCTCCCGCGAACTGACCGTCTCGATTGACGCCATGGGCGGCGATGCCGGCCCGGGCGTGGTCGTCGACGCGCTCGCGCGCGCGGTGCTTCGTCATCCCGGTGTCAAATACATCGTTCACGGCGACGAGACCGAGCTGAAGGCGCTGTTCACGCAGAAGCGCGCCAAGCTGCTGGAGTTCGTCACCATCCGGCACGCGCCCGAGCGCGTGCGCATGGAAGAGAAGCCCTCGCTCGCCCTTCGCCGCGGCCGCAACACCTCGATGTGGCGCGCCCTCGACTCGGTGAAGAACAAGGACGCCGAAGTCGCCGTCTCCGCCGGCAATACCGGCGCGCTGATGGCGATGTCGATGTTCCAGCTCGGCACCATCGAAGGCATCTCGCGCCCGGCCATCGCCGCGCTGTGGCCGACGAAGCGCGGCCAGAGCGTCGTGCTCGACTGCGGCGCCAATGTCAGCGTCGATGCCGAGCAGCTCGTCGATTTCGCCGTTATGGGCCAGGCTTTCGCCCGCGCCATCCTCGGCATCGAGCGTCCCAGCGTCGGTATCCTCAACGTCGGCACCGAGGACATGAAGGGCCACGACGCCGTGAAGGGCGCCGCCCATATCCTGCGCGGCAGCAAGGATTTGCCCATCGAATATGCCGGCTTCGTCGAAGGCGACGACATCGCCGAAGGCACCGTCGACGTGGTCGTGACTGACGGCTTCACGGGCAATGTCGCGCTCAAGACAGCCGAGGGCACGGCGAAGCTCGTCACCCACTTCCTGCGTGGTGCGCTCACCAATTCCCTCACCGGACGCCTCGGCGCCCTCATCGCCAGCGGCGCGCTGAAAGCCCTGCGCCGCAAGCTCGATCCGCGCGCCGCCAATGGCGGCATCTTCCTCGGGCTCGATGGCGTCGTGGTGAAGAGCCACGGCGGCACTGACGAGCTCGGCTTCGCCTCGGCCCTCGATATGGCGATCGACATGGCGCGGTCGGGCGTGATCGCGCGCATCGTCGCCGACCGTCAGGGCGTTCAAAGCACAGTACCGGAGGCCGCCGCCTCGTGATCCGTTCCCAGATTATCGGTTGTGGCGCGTATCTGCCGGAAACCGTCGTCACCAACGCCGAACTCGCCACCCGCGTCGACACCTCCGACGAGTGGATCCGCGAGCGGACCGGAATCCATCAGCGCCACATCGTCAAGGACGGCGAAAAAACGTCCGACCTCGCCGTCGAAGCCTCGCGTCGCGCGCTGCGCGATGCCGGCGTCGATGCCAATGAGCTCGATCTCATCATCTGCGCGACGACGACACCCGATCAGACATTTCCCGCGACCGCGACAGCGATCCAGGCCCGCCTCGGCATGACCCACGGCGCCGCCTTCGACGTCCAGGCGGTGTGCTCCGGCTTCATCTTCGGCATGGCTGTGGCCGACAACTTCATCAAGACCGGCATGGCCAAGACCGTCCTTCTCGTCGGCGCCGAAACTATGTCGCGGCTGATGGACTGGAACGACCGTACGACCTGTGTGCTCTTCGGCGACGGTGCCGGCGCGGTGGTTCTCCAGGCCCATGAAGGCGAGGGCACCAACGCCGACCGCGGCGTGCTCAACACCAAGATCTACTCCGATGGCCGCCTCAGCCATCTGCTCTATGTCGATGGCGGACCGTCCTCGACCCAGACCACCGGCCACCTCCGCATGGAGGGCAAGGAAGTCTTCCGCCACGCCGTGACCAACATCTCGGCCTCCATCGTCGCATCGGCCGAGGCTGCCGGCATCCCCATTTCCGAGATCGACTGGTTCGTGCCCCACCAGGCCAACCAGCGCATCCTCGACGGCACCGCCCGCAAGCTGCACATCGACCCGGCCAAGGTCGTTACGACCGTTGCCCAGCACGGCAACACCTCCGCCGCCTCGGTCCCCTTGGCCCTCTGCACGGCGGTCGCCGATGGCCGGATCAAGCGGGGCGACCTCGTCCTCCTCGAGGCCATGGGTGGTGGCTTCACCTGGGGTGCCAGCCTGATTCGCTGGTAGGGCGACTCACGCCGGCCGCTGGCGCTTGGCATGCCGTCTCAGCCATGCCCGGCAAGTCTTTGAGTTGACGGCCATTCTTCCCGCGCCTAGGTTTCCGTTAGCCATAGGAGAGTCGCCGATGAGCACAAATACGCTCACGCGAGCCGATCTGACCGAATCCGTGTTCCAGGCCGTCGGCCTGTCGCGCAATGAATCGGCGCAGATGGTCGAGGATATGCTTGAGGAAGTTTGCGCCGCTCTCACGCGCGGCGAGACGGTGAAGTTGTCGTCGTTCGGCACCTTCGCGGTCCGCCAGAAGAGCCAGCGCATGGGCCGCAACCCGAAGACGGGCGACGAGGTGCCGATCGCACCGCGCCGCGTGCTCGTGTTCCGCCCGAGCCATGTCCTCAAGGCGATCATCAACGGCCAGACGCCCGATCCCAACAAGAAGGACTGACGCGTGCTCGGAGCCGCGCGAGTCAAATCACCCGACGCCTTCCGCACCATCAGCGAGGTCGCGGACGAGCTCGACGTGCCGCAGCACGTCCTGCGCTTCTGGGAAGGGCGGTTCTCGCAGATCAAGCCGGTAAAGCGTGCCGGCGGTCGCCGCTACTATCGTCCCGAAGATGTCGACCTGCTGCGCGGCATCCGCGCATTGCTCTACGTCGACGGTTTCACGATCAAAGGCGTGCAGAAGATCCTGCGCGAGAAGGGCCTGCGCCACGTCGCCGATGTCGGTCGTGCCGAGGTCAAGGCGAAGCCGAAGCCGCGCTCCAACGTCATCAGTCTCGAACGCGGTCTCGATCGCGAGCCCGAACTTCCGCTCGCACTCGCCTCGGCACCGGCCCGCGCCCAGCCGCGTCCCGCACCGCGCAAGCCGCGCGATCCCATCGCCGAAATCGAACGCGCCTTCGCGCCGGAACCGGTTGCCGAGCCTCCGATCGAGGACGACACGTCCGCACCTCAGGAACTCGAAACCGCAATCGAGGAAACCGAGTCGGCACTGGAAATCGCGCTCCAGCCCGAACCGGTTGCCGCCGAAGCGCCCATCGAAGATATCGCCCTTGTAGAGTCGACGCCCGAAGCCGCGGCGGCCGAACCGCCGTCGATGCCTGAAGACATGGCCAGTGCCGACGCTAGTGACGTCCGGCTTGAAGCGCTTCTGGCTGAGCTGCTCGAACTCAGGGCCCGGCTGCGGAGCCGCCGCGCCTAAGCGGCATTTTTGCCAGCGAAGACAAGAGATTTGCCTTTGGCGGGCGCCTGACTATAGTCCGCGCCCTTCGCCGACCGGCCTCTGGCCGTCCCCCAAACCGGCGAAACTTGATTGGCACGGAGCGTGGCGCAGCCTGGTTAGCGCACCAGTCTGGGGGACTGGGGGTCGTGGGTTCAAATCCCGCCGCTCCGACCAATACCTCTACAAATTCGCAATCATTCAGACGGCGAGCGATTGCTCAGGGGGCTGGCCCTGCCTAATGATCGCGGTGCGAACCGTGCCCGTGAACATGCTGCCAGTGGTCGCCCGGCCGGTCGTGGCGGAAGTGGTGGCCGTCATCGCGGCGCCATTGATGCCCCGAATCCATGTACCAGAACGTGCCGTCGTTACCCCAGTAACCGTCATAGAACGGGCCGTAGGCGCCGTCATAGTAGCCATCGTAGTAGTCGACCCGGACCCCGCCGTCATAGCCATGACCATGACGGTCATAGGCGCACCCGCTCAGGGCGATCGCAGCTAGTCCAATCAAAGGCACGACTTTCGCTATCGATTTCATCGGAACTCTTTCTTTGTAAACGCATCTCAAACGACAACGCGCGAGAGCCGGCAAAGCTCAAAATCCGTGTACGAATATTGTTCAGGGAGCGATGAAATTCGCCGTTGCTGACCAGCCGAATTGACACTGCAATGCCGCATCGGGGCCGGAAGCGTATCTTCTCCATCTCCGAACAGCCGGATTCCATCCGCTCCATCCATCAGCCTGGCCTGGGTGTGCTGCAGCCGGAAACGCCCCGCTAACCGACTGTGGTTGACGGCGTTTGCAATCTGCGCGCAGGGCCGCAGGATCATGGTTCGAATGTGGTGATTTGGGGCCCGAGCGCATGCTGAACTGGATCGTTTCCGCGTATGGCGAGGCTTGGGGCCCGCTTCGGCTGCTCGGCTCGTTCTTCTTTCTGGCCGGGGTCGGTTATGGCGCCGCTGCGCTTGCGACTTGGATCGCGCTACCCAGACTTTGGCACCTGCTGCCCCAGGACCGCGGCCGCGCCCATGCCGTCAATGCCGAACATAGCGTCGGCAAGCCGCTCAGCGCCGGCCTGATCTTCATCTCGATCTTCTGCATCATTTGCATCCTCTTCCTGCCATTCGAGGCGCGGGCGATGCGCACCCTGCCGCTCATGGTGGTTGCGATGCTCGTCGGCTTCGTCGATGACCGCACGCCCGGTGGCCTGAGCGAGTACACGCTCGGTGGGCTCGATCTCGTCATCGCATTCGCTTCGGCGGCGGTGATCCTTGGCTTCGGCGACTCGGCGATATGGCTTCCGGGCTGGAAGGACACGATCATGCTGCCGGCCTGGGCGTCGCTTCCGCTCGCCACCGGCGTGATCTGGCTTTCGATCAACGCCACCAACTGTTCCGACGGCGTCGACGGCGTCTCCGGCAGTCTCACCGCCATCGCCATCGCGCTTCTGGGCGTGCTGCTCTATGCGGTGATCGGCAGCGACACGGTGGCCGCGCACCTCGCGATACCGGTCAACGTCGCCGGCGCGAACTGGGCCATCATGGCCTTCGTCATGGTCGGCGCCGTATCGGGATATCTCTGGTACAACGCGCCGCCGAGCCTCGTGCTGATGGGCGATGCCGGCTCGCGGCCGCTCGGCCTCCTGATCGGCATGCTCGTCGTGGCGACCGGCAATCCGCTGTTTCTGCTTCTCGTCGGCACGGTGATTCTGGTCAACGGCGCCACCGGCCTAGTGAAGGTCGCGGTTACGCGTTTCTTCGGCATCCGTATCCTGTCGTCGATCCGCTTTCCGCTCCACGATCATTGCCGCAAGAATCTCGGCTGGTCGAACAGTCAGGTGCTCGTACGCTTCCTGCTGCTCCACATCGGGCTGTCGGCGCTTCTCGTGACGCTGGTTTTGAAGGTGCGTTGAGCTAGGTCGCGAGGAAGTCTTCGATATGCCCCATGAACACGTCGAGCTGGTCGTGATGCGACCAGTGGCCGGCCTGTTCGATATTTGCCAGCCGGGCGTTCTTAAAATGCGTGATGCGCCCGTCTTTCTCGGGGTCGGAAGCCCAGCTCTCCGTGCCGCGCACCAGAAGCACCGGCGCCGTTATCTTCTCCCAGATCCGCCGCTGGTCTTCGGTCGATAACCCGCCCGGCCCGCCGCCCATCCGCACCGCGTTGTCGAACTTCCAGGAATAGGTGCCGTCCTCGTTCTGAATTGCGCCATGCAGCGTGAGGTGCCGCGCCTGCTCGTCGCTAAGATGCTTGTTCTCGTCCTTCATCCGCGCCAGCGCGTCTTCCAGCGTCGCGTATTTCTTCGGCAGTCGCCCGGCACTCTCGCGCTTGTGTTCGATCCAGCCGCGCACGCGCTGCTCGATCGGCGTCGCGCGCATCCGCTCCATCATGTCGGGCGAAGGGCCGAGACCTTCGATCGCGACGATCTTCGCAACCGTCTCGGGAAAGAGGCCCGAATAGAGCAGGGCGATGGAGCCGCCCAGCGAGTGCGCCACGATCGTCACCGGTGCCATGCGCTTCTGCAGGACAAGCTGCGCAATGTCGTAGACGTAGTTGACCTCGTTATAGCTGCCGCCCAGCGCCCACTCGCTGTCGCCATGGCCGCGCAGATCCGGGGCGATGATGTGATAGCGGTCCTTTAGCCGTTCCGCGACCCAATCCCAGTTGCGGCAGTGGTCGCGCCCGCCATGGACCAGCAGCATCGCCGGTTTGTCGTCGCTGCCCCAGTCGACATAGTGCAGGCGCAAGCGCTGCGAATAGTAGAGATGCGATGTCGGACCCTGCATGGCGGAAGCGGCTCTGGAATGGCGCTTCTGCGTAAGACCGGCGCCGGTCCATTGCAAGCGCGCTATTTCTCGCGCATCCCCTTGCGGAACACGTCGGTCAGCGGCTCGACGAAATAGTCGAGCGCCGTGCGCTGCCCGGTGTCGATCGCCACTTCGACAGGCATGCCAGGAATGAGCCGCGCATCGGGATAGTCCTTGAGCGGCGTGCGGTCGACGTTGAGTTCCACGGTGAAATAGGCCTGCCCGGTGCGCTGATCCACGATGCGGTCGGCCGAGACATTCGTCACCACGCCGGTGATCACCGGCAGGCGGCGCTGCTGATAGGCGCTGAAGCTCACCTTCGCCGTCATGCCGGCATAGATGCCGTCGGCATCTTCCGGACGGACCTTGGCCTCCACCTGGAGAGCATCCTTGGCGGGCACGATCTCCATCACCGTCTCGCCCGGCTTGATCACCGCACCCTTGGTGTGAACCGTGAGCTCGACGATCTTGCCCGAGACCGGCGCCGTGATCGTGAGGCGCGATTTGACGTCGCGCGCGCCCTTGAGGCGGTCGAGCAGATCGAAGCGCTTGGTTTGCACGTCGCGCAGATCCTTCACGATGTCGCTGAGCTGCTGGTTCTTCAGATTGACGATCTGCAGTTCGTTCTCGCCCGAGGCGAGCTGCGTCTGTGCGATCTTCTCCGCGATCTGGCCGCGCTGGCCGCCGAGATCGGCTGCCTGCCGCTGCAAGGCCAGCAGGCGGGGCAGGGTGGACAGGCCCTTGGCATAGAGCGCCTGCACGCTCTCTGTCTCCTGGTTGATAAGCGTGATCTGGTCGTCCAGCGATTTCGCCTCGAAGCGCAGGCCCGAGATGATGCGGTCGTTCTGCGTGTTGCGCTGGGTCAGGATGTCGACCTGCTTCGCCACCGTCTGGCGCCAGGTATCGAAGGTGCTCTGCTCGCCGCGCATCGCATCGGCGACATGGGGATCGGTGGCGCGGGCGAGAAGATCGGCGGGGAACGCGATCGCATCCTTGTTGTCGCGCTCGGCAATCAGGCGCGCTTCCTGCGCCGCCAGCGCGTCGGCTTCGCCGCGCAGCATGTCGAGATTGGAATTCGCCAAAGCGTCGTCGAGCTGGATGAGAACCTGTCCGGATTTCACATACTGGCCGTCGGTCACGCGGATGTCGCGCACGATGCCGCCTTCGAGATGCTGGATCGCCTTGCGGTGGGTTTCGACCACGATCGTGCCCGGCGCCAGGATTGCGCTGTCGAGCGGCGCCAGCGCCGCCCAGCCGAAGAACCCGATCACGAAGACGAGGATGATCAGTCTTCCGCGTCCGATGATCCGCCGCGTGTCGAGGAAATCGAGTTCCTCATGTTCGGTCACGGGCGTCGGATAGATCACCTCGCGCGTCCAGTACGCCGCGACACCGGCGAATTCGCGCAGGTTCTGCCACAGATGGTGACGTCCGAGATTTTCGCGCCAGGACATGCTCATGCCTTGCCACCCGGCTGGCCGTCCGCCACCGGCGCCAGCGCCACGACGTTCTGCTGTGCCCGCTGCTGTGCCGCCTGCGCCTGTTTCGCCATCTTGGCGAGGACTTCGCCGCGCGGTCCGAAATCGTCGACCGTGCCGTTGGCGCGCAAGACGAGGAGTTTGTCGACGCCGTTCAGGATGCTCGGCCGGTGCGCAACCACGACCAGCGTCACACCCTCCTGCCGCAACTCGCCGAGCGCCGTCAGAAGCGCCTGTTCTCCGGCCCCGTCGAGATTGGAGTTGGGTTCGTCGAGCACCACGAAGCGCGGATCGCCATAGAGCGCGCGGGCGAAGCCGATGCGCTGGCTCTGTCCGCCCGACAGGCGATGTCCGGCGGCGCCCACCTCGGTATCGTAGCCCTTCGGCAGTGCCAGGATCATGTCGTGCGCCTTGGCCCGCATCGCCGCGCGCACCACGGCTTCGGGATCGCCGTCTTCCATCCGCGCGATGTTCTCGCGCACGGTGCCCTCGAACAGCTCGACGTCCTGCGGCAGGTAGCCGATATGGCGGCTGAGTTCGGCCCGCGGCCAGTCATAGATGTTCGCACCGTCGAGCCGCACGATGCCGCCGGTGCAGGGCCATGCCCCGATCATCAGGCGCAGCAGGGTCGACTTGCCGCTCGCCGACGGGCCGATCACGCCGAGGGCCTCGCCGGGCAGGACTTCGAACGAGATGTTCGACAACACCGTCCGTCCCGCCGCGCGCGATGCGAAGCTCGCGCTGACCACGGTCAGGTGTCCGCGTGGCGCGGGAAGGCGCATGCCTTCGTCGCGTTTCGGCGCCTTCTCCAGCAGTTCCACCACGCGCGTCCAGGCGAGGCGGAAGGCGATGATCGACTTCCAGCTTCCGACCGTCGTCTCGATCGGCGCCAGCGCCCGCGCGCCGATGATCGAGGCGCCGATCATGACGCCGCCGGTGGCATGGAAGTCGAGGATCAGCAGCGCGCCGACGCCGAGCAGGAATATC
The DNA here is from genome assembly GCA_018241025.1 of Pseudomonadota bacterium. Classification (GTDB taxonomy): domain Bacteria; phylum Pseudomonadota; class Alphaproteobacteria; order Micropepsales; family Micropepsaceae; genus Rhizomicrobium. The sequence goes on along the minus strand of JAFEEQ010000016.1, from coordinate 13,678 downwards.
TGGATCAGAAGCCGCACGCCGCGCGACAGCGATCCCAGCCGGCTGTCGCGGTCCGCCGTCTCCGTCGCGCTGCGCTGTGCCTCGATCCAGCGCTTGCGCCAGCCTCCGACGAAGGTCGCCGACATGCCCATGCCTTCGAGCACATCGGAATTGCGCAGCCCGTCATCGGCAAATTGCTGCGCCCGCATCGAAAGACCGATGGAGCGCACCGTGCCGTCGCTCGTCGTGCGCTGCGTCAGCACGGCGATCCCGATCAGGATCGCGCCGCCGATCAGCACGACGACCAGGAACAGCGGATCGAGAAGCGTCAGAACGATCAGATAGATCAGCACGAAAGGCGCATCCATCAGCGCGCCCAGCATCGGACTGCCGACGAAGGTGCGGATGGTCTCGACGTCGCGCAGCCCAGTGCGGATCGCGCTGCCGCCGGTTTGCGAGGTCGCCGCCACCATGGCCCGCAGCACGCTGCCCGACAGGCTCTCGCCGACGCGAAGCCCGATCCGCATCAGCAACCGCAGGCGCAGCGTGTCGAGCGCCGCGAACACGCTGATTGCGCCGACCGCGATGATCGTGAGCAGCAGCAGGGTCTCGACGCTCCGGCTCGACAGAACCCGGTCGTAGACCTGCAGCATGTAGAACGACGTCGTGAGCGCCAGCACGCTCATGACCAGACTGAAGCCGAAGGCCGTCGCGAACAGCGGCCGGTTGGCTTCGATCGCCGCGCGCACTGGATCGGGCTTTGTTTCATTCGCCATCGGATTCACCAAGCCCGAACCATGCATTTGCATCTTCGTCGTAATGCACCTTCGGATCGTAATATGTCACCGGCAACCCCAGCGTTCTGGCGTTGAGCTGTCCGGTCGCCCAGAGCAGGCGATAGGCCGCGACCGCCGCATCGTGCCGCGCCGTCGCGGCGGCGACTTCCGCGCTCAGCAGCTCCTGTTGCGCATTCAGGATATCGAGCACCTGCCGCTCGCCCGCTTCCTGCTCCTGTTTCACGCCGTCGAGCGCATGCTGGTCGGACGCGACCTGCGCGTCGTTGGCGACGATCTGCGCCTGCGCCGCGCTCAGCGCCTCCCAGGCATTGCCGACATCTTCCTGCACCGCGCGCTGCGCCGAAACGATGGCAAGCTGCGATTGCCCGCGAAGCTCCTTCGCCCGCCGCACCGTCGCCTCCTCGGCGCCGCCCTGATAGATCGGCACGGTCACCTGGCCGGTGATGGTGAGGATCGTCTGCGGGTTCTTGGTCGCGAAGATGTTCGTCCCCGCCGCATCGCGCAGATACTGCGCCTGTCCCGATACCGATACCTGCGGCAGCATCGCGCCCACCGCGTCGGCCACCGCATAGTCCGCCGCCTTCCAGTCCGCGCGCGCCTGCAGAACCCGCGGGCTCCACTTGTCGCCGATGGCACGCGCCGTCTCGAGCGAAGCGGGCATGGGCGGCATCGGCGGCGTCGCTTCGAGCGTCGGCGCTGGACGTCCGATGAGCCGCACGAAAGCTTCGCGGCTCGACACCAGATCGCGCCGTGCCGCCGCAAGGTCGGCCTGCGCCCGCGCAAGCCGGGCCTCGGCCTGGTCGACATCGGTCCGCGTCACCGCACCGGCGTTCTTCTGCGTGTGCACCGCATCGACTTCGCTCTGCAGCGTCCGCACATTGTCCTGGTTGATGGCGAGGATGCGCTCGTCGCGCACGACATCGAGATAGGCCGTCACCGCCTGCAACAGCACCGTGCGTTCGGTATCCGCGAGTTCCGCACGCGCCGAATGCACCAGCGCGATGGCGCGGCCGATCTGCGCCACGGTGCGCCCGCCGCGGAAGATCGGCTCGGTGACCGAGATCGCGCCGGTGAGCGGATGGCTGTTGAAGGCACTGGCGAAACCGGTCACCTGGCCGTGCTGCACGCCATAGCTTCCGGTCGCGTTGATCTGCGGCCGCCAGCCCGAATTCGCTTGGGCCACCCCTTCATCGACGGCGCGTAGCCCGGCGCGCGCGCCTTCGAGGTCGGGATTGCTGTCATAGGCGACGGCCAGAGCCTGTTTGAGCGTTAGGATGTCGGCGGCCGCCGGCCAGCTGCCGAAGACCCAAATAGCCGCCATGATGGCTGCTATCCCCCGCCTCATCACGCCCCCAAATTGCGCTCACGCGTTTGTGCGCGCGCATGGCCTCGCCGAACCATTGTCCGGCGCACCACTATTGATCGATTATGTGATTGTAACGCAACTGGAATTTGCCCGCCACCGTATGTCACATTCGGCCGGCCAAGGCGGTTAACGCGAACAGCGCCGGGGCTCGGCAAAACATAGAGGGGATCGATCATGAAAACACACTATCTCTCGGCCACCGCCGTCGGACTGGTTCTGGCGGCGACCATCAGCTTCGCCGCCACGCCCAAGCCGGCCAAGCCGCCGACCGCCGCCGAGGCCGTAGCGTTCGTGGCCAAGGCCGAAGCCGACCTCGCCAAGGAATCCCTCTTCGGCAACCACGCGGCCTGGGTCCAGGCGACCTACATCAACGTCGACACCAACTGGCTGGTCGCCAAGGCGAACGCCGAAGGCACCGACATGGCGGTGAAATACGCCAAGGAAGCGGCGCGCTTCGATCGCGTAAAGGTCGACGACGTCACCCGCCGCAAGCTCTATCTGCTCAAGCAGGGCCTCGTCCTGCCCGCCTCGTCCAAGCCCGGCGCCAGCCAGGAGCTTGCCGACATCGCCGCGCGTCTCGACAGCGACTACTCGACGGCCAAGTTCCAGTATCAGGGCAAGACCCTCACCCTCGACGATATGGAGGACATCCTCCGCACCTCGCGCGATCCCAACGAGACCAAAACGCTTTGGGAAGGCTGGCGCGCGGTGTCCTCGCCCCAGATGGTCGGCGACTACGTCAAGCTGGTGAAGCTCGCCAACGACGGCGCGCACGAACTCGGCTATGCCGACACCGGTGCACTTTGGCGCTCGTGGTACGACATGCCGCCGGATGCCTTCGCGGCCAAGACCGATTCTCTCTGGCACCAGGTCGAGCCGCTCTACAACAAGCTCCACTGCTATGTCCGCGCCAAGCTCAACAAGAAATACGGCGATGCCGTCCAGCCCGCGACGGGTCCGATCCGCGCCGATCTCCTCGGAAATATGTGGGGCCAGGAGTGGGGCAACATCTACGACATCGTCGCGCCCAGCGGCGGCCCCGGCCTCGGCTACGATCTGACGAAGCAGCTCGTCGATCATGGCTACGACGCACTGAAGATCGTCCACACCGCCGACAACTGGTACCAGTCCATCGGCCTGCCGCCGGAGCCGGCGACGTTCTGGACCCGCTCGATGATCACCCGCCCGCGCGACCGCGAGGTCGTGTGCCACGCTTCGGCCTGGGATCTCGACGGCAAGGACGATCTGCGCGTGAAGGCATGTTTCACCGTGACGGCGGACGATTTCTACACCGCGCATCACGAGCTCGGTCACAACATGTACCAGCGCGCCTATTCGATTCAGCCCTATCTCTTCCAGGGCGGCGCCAACGACGGCTTCCACGAAGCGATCGGCGATTTCGCCGGACTGAACGCGCTGACGCCGGAATACCTGAAGCAGATCGGCCTGATCGACACGGTGCCGGGTCCGGAAGCCGACATCCCCTATCTGCTGCGCATGGCGCTCGACAAGGTCGCATTCCTGCCCTTCGGTCTGATCGTCGACAAGTGGCGCTGGGAAGTCTTCTCCGGAAAGGTCCAGCCCAAGGACTACAACAAGGCGTGGTGGGATCTGGTGCGCGAATATCAGGGCCTGATGCCGCCCGGCGACCGTCCGGCCGATGCCTTCGATCCCGGCGCGAAATTCCACATCGCCGACAACACGCCCTACATGCGCTACTTCCTCGCCGGCATCTACGAGTTCCAGTTCTATCGTGCCGCCTGCCGCATCGCCCATTGGCAGGGCCCGCTCAATCGCTGCAGCGTCTATCAGGACAAGGACGTCGGCGACAAATTCCAGGCGATGCTGAAGATGGGGCAGTCGAAGCCCTGGCCCGAAGCGCTCGCCGCCTTTACCGGCGAGCACGACATCGATGCCTCGGCCATCGTCGAGTATTTCGCGCCGCTGTCGAAGTGGCTCGACGAACAGAATGCCGGTCAGATGTGCACGGCCGGTTGATCGAAAGGGTGTGCCTCTCCCGCGTATGCGGGAGAGACCGCACGTAGTTCTACCGACTGTCCCATTTTGACAATCCGCAAGGCAGTGAGAATCTAGCTGCGGTTTCCTGTGATTCGCGAAAGGCACACGCCGTTCGCCAATCATCGCGAAGGACCCGCAGAATGCAGGAACTCGGATCGCTCACCGCCTCGCGCAGCGCGCGCGCACGCGTTGCGGCACGGCCTTTCTTCTGTGGCGACATCCGGCAGGGCGGCCCGAACGGCCGTCGCAGCCGCAACATGGCGCGTGTCGCCGTGTGGCGCAGGACCGAGATGGGCACCAACCACATCGCCTGTTTCGGCGTGTGGCGGCGCGGCACGCGCCGTCAGGTCGCCCAGGCGCAGCGTCCGGGCTCGACGCGATGGCACATGCCGCATCGTGCGGTGGTCGTCATGCCGGGAGCCTGCCATGAAAGCCTCAACCAGGATTGAGATCGTCGATCAGCGAACGGTCGTGTCAATGCCGTTCCGCCTCAACCCGGCCTTCGTCCCGCATCTCGTGCTGATCGGCGTCATTCTCTTCGCATCGCTCGCCGACATGCTGCTCACCACGGCAAGCTGGATCGGCTTGTACTAGGGCCGGGCGCTACTTTTTCAGTTTCATTTCATCCGTCATGGGCGGCCTTGAGCCGCCCATCCATCGCGTTAGCGGGTTTGGAAATCAGTGCTCCAGCGCGCCGACACGCGTCCGGGGCGGGCTGAACCCTCCCATGACGGAAATTCCTTTTTCAACGTTTAGACTCAGCCCGCTTGACCAATTCATAACTCGTCGATTATACGTAAATCCATAACCAAACGGTTATGGAACTCAATGACGACCGAACACGACATTCTCTTCCGCACCCTCGCCGACCCGACGCGTCGCGCGATCTTCGAGCGCCTCTGTCGCGAGGGCGAGCAGACCGTCGGTGCGCTTACCAAGCGCGCGAAGGTCTCGCAGCCCGCCGTCTCGAAGCATCTCGGCCTGCTTAAAGACGCCGGTCTCGTGCGCGACCGTCACGAGGGCCGCCAGACCCATTACAGCGCCCAGCTCGGCGCGTTGGCGCCACTGATCGATTGGACCAGCCGCATGACCGGCTTCTGGCAAAATCGTTTCGATGCCCTCGAAGACCTGCTCAAAAGGATGGATCAATGAGCATGCCCGCGACCCGTTCGATCGTCGTCGAACGCCTCATGCCGCATCCGGCGGAGAAGATCTGGCGCGCGCTCACCAGTGCGCCACTGATCGCCGAATGGCTGATGCAGAACGATTTCGAGCCGGTGGCCGGCCACCATTTCACCTTCCGCGCCACGCCCGTTCCCGGATGGTCCGGCGTCACGAACTGCGTCGTTCTCGAAGTCCAGCCGCCACGCCGTCTCGTCTATAGTTGGGGCGACGGCACCGAGTCCGACAGCGGTCTCAAGACGGTCGTGACCTGGACGCTGACGCCCGCCGATGGCGGCACCCATGTTCGGATGGAGCAGTCCGGCTTCCGCCCGCAGGACGAGGGCGGCTATCGCGGCATGGGCGGCGGCTGGCCGCGCATCGTCGCGAAGCTGGAGACCATCGCCGGCGGACTGGTCTGACAATGACCACCAAATCCGTCGTCGTTGAACGCGAATTCCCCCATCCGCCGGAAAAACTCTGGCGCGCCCTCACGCAGCCGCACCTGATCGCGGAGTGGCTGATGAAGAACGACTTCGTTCCTTCGGTCGGCCATCGCTTTCATCTCACCGGCGAATGGGGCGGCACGCTCGATTGCGAAGTCCTGACCGTCGAGCCGAACCGCGTGCTGTCTTACACCTGGAACCACGCCCATCAGGAGGCGGCGTTCAATCTTGCGAGCGTTGTGACCTTCACCATGTCGCCGACCGCGTCGGGAACGCATCTGCGCATGGAGCAGGTCGGTTTCCGCCCCGATCAGCGCCAGGCCTTCGGCGGCGCCCATCTCGGCTGGCAAAAGAACTTCACCAGGCTCGAAGAGATTTTGTCTCGAGCCGATACCTGACGGCCGCCTGGCGCAACAAATTTTGGGAAGACATCGATATGAACTGGAACAATTGGATCCGCCAATTCCACCGCTGGGTCTCGATCGTCTTCGCGTTGATGGTCGCAGCCTTGTTCGCCGTCCAGGGTTTCGGCATCACGCCCGCACAATGGGTCTTCCTCACGCCGCTTCTGCCGCTATTCCTGCTATTGTTCTCCGGCCTTTATCTCTTTGTCCTGCCTTACGCGCTCCGCCAGCGCGCAAAGGCGGCATGACCGGCAAGGTGCCCATGACGACGACACCATCGAAAATGATCGACGCCCGCATCGCCGAGCTCGGCGACTGGCGCGGCAAGACGCTGGCCCGCATACGCGCCCTGATCCATCAGGCCGATCCCGATGTAGAGGAGGCCTGGAAATGGCGCGGCGTCCCCGTCTGGGAGCATGATGGCATCATCTGCACCGGTGAGACCTACAAGGCCGTCGTCAAGCTCACCTTCGCCAGGGGCGCGTCACTGGCCGATCCGGCGAAGCTGTTCAATTCGAGCCTCGACGGCAATGTCCGCCGCGCGATCGACATCCCGGAAGGCGCGAAGATCGACGAAAAGGCTTTCAAGGCGCTCATCCGCGCCGCCGTCGCGGCGAACACGGCAAAGAAGAAGCCGAGCCCCAGAAAACGCTAACCCCATCCTTCGACAAGCTCGGGATGAGGTTCAAACTCAATCCTCATCCTGAGCTTGTCGAAGGATGGCCGTCCTGCGCACACGAATGGCGCGCTCAATGCAAGGTCTTGCCCAGCTCGCGCACCTGTTCGATCCAGCGCAAGCGCTGCGCGCAGGTGATCGCCTCGACGCTGCCGATGAACAGCGGCGCTTCGGTCCGGATACCGGTCAGCGCCACCGGCTCGAGCTTGTTGCGATAGACGAGGGCGGGCAGGGCGGTGGTCACCACGATGCTGGCGCTCTTGGCTGCCGCGCGCTTCGGATGGAGCAGGCCTTCCAGTCGCGCCAGATAGGCGAACATCTGCGTCAGCCCGGCCGGCGGCGCATCGGCCCAGAGCGGATAGAAGATCGCCAAGCGGTCGGCCGCGCGCACCAGCCGGAAAGCCTCTTCCATTCCTTGCCATGCGGACTGCTCGCCGGTCGACGCCAGCGATGCAAGGTCCAGCGCACCGACGTCGAGCCGCCGTATGGCGCAGCCACGCGCTTGCGCGCCGCTGCTAAAGGCTTCGCACAAGGCGGCGCAGAACCGTTCGGGCCGCGGATCGGGATGGCCATTGACGACGAGAAGGTTCCTGCTCATGGCTCGCGCCCAAGGAAATACTCTGGGAGTCTGCGCCGGCCCGCAAAGGCCGTCCTTGCGATTTGTCAAAGCGCCGCTATCGATAGCGGGTCAGGAAGCGCGCCATGCCCGAACTGCCCATCCCGCTCGACTACCTCGGCGTCGCCGTCTTCGCGATCACCGGCGCGCTTGCCGCCGCGCGCCGGCGCCACGACATCGTCACCTTCGCTGCCTTCGCGATCCTCACCGGCATCGGCGGCGGCACGCTGCGCGATCTCCTCATCGGCAGGCCCGTCTTCTGGGTCCACGCCAGCGGCTATCTCTATGTCTGTCTGGCCGCGGCGCTCGCGGTCTGGATCGTCGGCGAACGGCCTTGGCGCAGCCGAGCGCTGGACTGGTTCGATGCCGTGGGGCTCGCGGCCTATGGTGTCCTCGGCGCGGCCAAGGCGCTCTCGGCCGGCGTCTCGCCGCCTGTCGCCGTGCTCATGGGCACGTTGACCGCCACCTTCGGTGGCGTCCTGCGCGACACCTTTGCCGGGGAGCCTTCGGTCCTGCTCCGCCGCGAGATCTACATCACCGCCGCCGTCCTCGCGGCCGGTGTTTACGCCGCCGCCGTGTCCTTCGGACTCGACCCGCTTCTCGCGGCGCTTGGCGGCTTTGTCGCAGGCTTCGGTCTGCGGGCCGGGGCGCTCGCCTTCGGCTGGACGTTGCCGGGGTTCGAGGCGCACAACTCCCCGTGACGATTCTGTGAAGGTTTTGTGATGCTCCGCTGGTTTCAGGCGCTCATGCCGCGGGAAGAGCGCTTCTTTGGCCTGTTCAATTCGCACGCCCAGACCATCATCGCCGGAAGCCAGTCCCTGCGCGCGGCGTTGAATGGCGGCGACGGGGTGACGGCAGCCTGCCGCAAGGTGATGGAGTACGAGACCGAGGCCGACAACCTCGCGCGCGAGGTGCTGCTTCTCACCCGGCGCTCCTTCATCACGCCCTTCGACCGCAGCGACATCAAGGAACTGATCTCTTCGCTCGACGATTCCATCGACCAGATGCAGAAGACCGCCAAGGCGATCATGCTGTTCGAGGTCGCGGGCTTCCAGCCCGAGATGACGCAGATGGGCGACACCATCGTCGATGCTGCCAAGCTCACCGTCGAGGCCGTGAGCTTGCTCGGCGATGTGCGCCAGCACGCTTCCCGCCTCAACACGCTGACGGAGGAGATCATCCGCCTCGAGGACCATGCCGACGGCCTGCACGATCTCGGCATCAAGGCGCTCTACACCCTGCACCGCGCCGGCAACGCGATGGACTACATCGTCGGCATCGAGATCTTCGACCATCTGGAAAAGGTCATGGACCGCTTCGAGGATGTCGCGAACCGCATCAGCGGCATCGTCATCGAGCAGGGCTGATCCGTGACCCTGCTGCTCATCGGCCTGATCGCCGTCGCGCTGATCTTCGATTTCCTGAACGGCCTGCACGACGCCGCCAATTCGATCGCGACCATCGTCTCGACCCGGGTCCTCAGCCCGCGCTGGGCGGTGTTCTGGGCCGCGTTCTTCAACTTCATCGCCTTCCTGGTCTTCGGCCTCCACGTCGCCAAAACCATCGGCACCGGCATCGTCGCGCCCAATGTGATCACCGACCAGGTCGTCTTCGGCGCGCTGATGGGCGCGATCGTCTGGAACGTGATCACCTGGCTGGCCGGCATCCCGTCGTCATCGAGCCATGCGCTTGTCGGCGGCCTCGTCGGTGCTGGCGTCGCCCATGTCGGCATGGGCGCGATCGTCTGGAGCGGTCTCGGCAAAACCATCGGCGCCATCGTGCTGTCGCCCGGCCTCGGCATGGTGCTCGCGCTGCTGCTGGTTCTGATCCTCTCCTGGGCCTTTGTGCGCCAGACCCCGGCGCGCGTCGACGGTCTCTTCCGCCATGTCCAGTTCGTCTCGGCCTCGCTGTATTCGCTCGGCCATGGCGGCAACGACGCCCAGAAGACCATGGGCATCATCGCTGCGCTCCTCGTCGCCCATGGCGCGATCCAGGGCGAGTTCTACATTCCCTTCTGGGTCGTCCTCGCATGCCAGACCGCGATGGCGCTCGGCACGCTGTTCGGCGGTTGGCGCATCGTGCGTACAATGGGTTCGAGAATCACGCGCCTGACGCCGTTCCAGGGCGTCTGCGCCGAAACCGCGGGGTCCATCACATTGTTCCTGGCGACAGGCTTGGGAATACCGGTCTCGACAACACACACGATCACGGGCGCCATCGTCGGTGTCGGCGCCGCTCGCCGCGCCTCGGCCGTGCGCTGGAACGTGGCGCAAGACATTGTTATCGCCTGGATCGTTACCATGCCGGCTGCGGGCCTCGTCGGTGCCGCGTTCTACTGGCTGTACGGAGCCCTGGCATGAGAGCGAACATCGCTTCGCCGCGCACCGCGACCGGAAAGGCGACCGGCACGCAATACGCGGCGCTGCCCTATCGCCATACGCCCACGGGCCTCGAGGTCCTGCTCATCACCTCGCGCCGCACCAAGCGCTGGATCGTGCCCAAAGGCTGGCCGATCGAGGGCCTCGCGCCGTCAGCCTCTGCCGCCCGCGAAGCCTTCGAGGAAGCCGGCATCACCGGCGATATCGCCGGCGAACCAATCGGATTTTTCCATTATTTCAAGGAATTGCGCCACGGTGTTCAGGTGCCGTGCAAGGTCGATGTCTTCCCGTTGCGCGTCACCCGCCAGCGCAAGACCTGGCCCGAGAAGGATGCCCGGGAGCTCCGCTGGCTCCCGCCCGCCGAGGCCGCGAATCTGGTCGACGAGCCGCAGCTCAAGAAGCTGATCCTGAAATTCGGCCTGCATATCTCCACCGCGCACTGAGGCTCAGCCCATCACGTCCTGCGCTTGCGGGTGGCGGTGGAACCAGGTGAAGGCATAGGAACAGGTCGGCGTGATCCTCAAGCCTTCGGCACGGGCGATCTCCACGATCCCCTCCATCAGCCGTCCCGCCGTCCCCTTGCCGCGTAGCGCCACTGGTGACTCGACATGCGGGATCACGACATGCAGCCCGTTGCGGTGATAGTTCGCGAAGGCGGTTTCGCCGTTCTCTTCGAGTTCGAAGCGGTTCCGGCTCTTGTTGTCGATGACACTCATGGCGTTGCAACGGCGTCCCTGGCTGGTTCGTTCCGTCCGCGCACGCGGTCGAGCACGAAGAACGGCGCATAATAGATCAGCGTCGACGCCGCGCCCATCAGCACCAGCACGCCGATATACCACGGCCAGGGCGGCATCCAGTCGAGGACGGTGGGGTAGGGCGGCTTCATCCGCAGCATCCCGTAATTCGCGCCGCTCACCCAATCGAACAGCCCGGCGACGCCGGCATAGACCAGCGTCCATTCGATCGCCCGCAGAATCGAGATCGGGTAAGGCCGGAGCTTCAGCCCGAAGGTCATGTAGAGAACGCTGGCGATAATCCCGCCATGGAAGATGAAGAACAGGATGAACTGGATGTCCGGATAGTCGAGCTGCACATCGGGCGTCAGCATGCCTTGCAGCGTCCCCGCCAGCGCCCAGAAATAGGCGAGCTCATAGGTTCGCTGGTTCGGCGAGAAAAGCGTGACCACCGTCGCCACCGTCGCCCAGTCGCAGAGGTTGAGTGGAAACTCGTTGTCGACGCCGAGCCAGCCTTTGCCGTGCAGCAGCAGCATCCACGCCGCCCAGTTCATCGCCATGGATACGCCGAGGACCCAGCGGATCCACTTGTCCAGCTCCGGCCGCTTCTTCGGTTGCACGAGCGCCGCAACGAGCGGCGGCAGCACAAACGGCAGGACAAGACCGATCAGATGCGAGGTGCCGAAGAGTTGAAACGGTTGGGGCATCAAAGCTCCTGTCTACTTCAACCTGCACCGCACTGTTCCTCCCCCGTCGTTTCGGGGGAGGTGGATTGCATCGCGAAGCGATGCAAGACGGAGGGGGGCCAGCTCCGAACGCAAATACGGGCGATGGCGCGGGGCGGCTGCCCCTTCCACCATCGCTTCGCGATGTTCCCCCTCCCCCGCAACGGCGGGGGAGGAACGCGCACGCCCTACACCCGCACCAGCAGCTTCCCGCGGTTCTTCCCCGCGAACATGCCGACCAGCGTCTCCGGCATCTTCTCGAAGCCCTCGACGATATCGACCACCGGCTTCAGCTTACCGTCGTCCACCCAGCTCTTGATCTGCAACAGTGCCTCGCGCTGGCGATTGAAGAAATCCATCACCACGAAGCCCTCCATGCGGATGCGCTTGGTGACGAGAAATCCTGGCACGCCCGCCGGTCCCGGCGATGGCGTCGCGGTGTCGTAGTTGGCCACCGCGCCGCAGCACGCCACACGGCCCCACATGTTCATCCGCGACAGTGCCGCGCCGAGCACATCGCCACCGGTATTGTCGAAGTAGACATCGACGCCGCGCGGACAGGCTGCTTTCAGATTGGCGTTGAGATTGCCCTGCCGGTAATTCACCGCCGCATCGAAGCCGACGTCATCGACCAGCCATTTGCACTTCGCATCGTCGCTCGCGGTGCCGACGGCGCGGCAGCCCATCAACTTGGCGATCTGTCCGACCAGCACGCCGACCGCGCCCGCCGCCGCCGACACCAGCACCGTCTCGCCCGGCCGCGGCCGCCCGACATCGAGCAAGCCGAAATAGGCAGTGAGGCCCGTGATGCCGTAAACGCTGAGATGCAGCTCCGGCGCGACCGACTTGTCGAGCTTCTGCACCTGGCGCGCGGGCAGGGCGGCATGAGTCTGCCAGCCGATATCGCTCATCACCATATCGCCGGCCGCGAAGCCGTCCGCTTTCGATTCGATCACCTCGCCGATCCCGCGTCCCGCCATCACGTCGCCGGGGTTGAGCTGCGAGCGATAGGTCTGCCCCTGCATCCAGGCGCGGCTCGCGGCATCGAACTGGAGCATCGTGGAACGCACCACGACCTCGCCTTCGGCTGCTTTCGGTACCGCTGCTTCCTTCAGGTCGAAATTGCCTGCGCCGATCTGTCCATTCGGCTTGCGCGCATAAATCCATTGGCGATTGACGGTCATCGCTTCGCTCCCTCACCTGTCGCTTGCTTTACTTTTTGCCCAGCGGGGTTCAAGTGAATGCACGAGCCCCATCCTTCGACAAGCTCAGGATGAAGTCCAAGCTCAACCCTCATCCTGAGCCTGTCGAAGGATGGCAGTCCTGCGCTTCCTTGCCAATGCGAAGCCATTGGACCCAGAACAAGGAGAAACCCATGAAGTACCGCAAACTCGGCGCCAGCGATCTCAACGTTTCGGAGATTTCCCTCGGATCGTGGCTGACCTATGGCGTCGGTGTGGAGAAGGATGCCGCAATTGCCTGCGTGAACCGCGCCTTCGAACTCGGCATCAATTTCATCGACACCGCCAACGTTTATGGCCGCGGCGCATCGGAGACAGTGCTCGGCGAGGCGCTCGCCGGGCGCAGGCGCGACAGCTATATCCTCGCCACCAAGGTCTTCGGCGACATGGGCGGCGGCAATCAGGGCCTGTCGGCAAAGCAGATCGAAAAGCAGCTCGACGACTCGCTGAAGCGTCTGCGCACCGATTTCGTCGACCTCTATCAGTGTCACCGCTACGACACCAACACGCCGCTCGCGGAAACGATGGAAGCGCTCACCCGCGCGGTGAAGAGCGGCAAGGTGCGCTGGCTCGGATTCTCCGAATGGTCACCGGAGCAGATCGAAGCCTCCATCGCCATGACGGGTGTCGAACACTTCGTCTCCAGCCAGCCGCAATATTCGCTGCTCTGGCGCCGGCCAGAAGCCAAGGTCATCCCGATCTCGAAAGCCAACGGCATCTCGCAGATCGTCTGGTCGCCGCTGGCGCAGGGCGTGCTCACCGGCAAATACGATCCCAACTCCCCGCCGCCCGCCGGCTCGCGTGCCACATCGGACAATATGGGCAACGCGATCAAGGGCTGGATGGACAAGAGCTGGCTTGAAGGCGTGCAGAAGATGAAGCCGCTGGCGAAGGAAGCCGGTCTGTCGATGGCGCAGTTCGCGCTCGCCTGGGTGCTGCGCGAACCGAACGTCGCCTCGGCGATCGTGGGCGCCAGCCGCCCCGATCAGCTCGACGACAATTGCGGCGCCGTCGGCGCGAAAGTCGATCCGGCACTGTTCGCAAAGGCCGAACAGATCGCGGAAGCGGCGCGGCCGAAGCGGGGGTAGTTCTCGCCACCGAACTCGATTGTCATCCCCGGCCGAACGCCGCTTCGC